>NZ_JAALAA010000004.1 GCF_011045035.1 Nocardioides turkmenicus | reverse complement strand
GGGTCGGGTTGGGTGGTCAGTCGCGTACGGGCATAGTGGTCCCCCCGGATTCGGCCCGATCGTATCGGTGTACCCCAGGGGATCTGCCACTTCCCGCATTCTGCGTGGTTTCGATCCTCCCACGATCCGGTGAGGACCAGCGTCAAGGAGGGCGGGGTGCCGTCGTTTTGGGTCGGCGGGCGCGCGTGGGCTAACGTTTCCTCTGCTGCACGCGCGAGTGGCGGAATAGGCAGACGCGCACGGTTCAGGTCCGTGTGTCCGAAAGGACGTGGGGGTTCAACTCCCCCCTCGCGCACCACCACGAAGGCCCCGGTCGATGACCGGGGCCTTCGATGTTTTCGGATGATGCCGAGGCGTCCGGCGATGTCACAGAACGATGCGGTGTTCCCGTCTGAGGGGATGAACATCGAGATCATCTGAACATCGGGAGAGAACATGAACATCGCGCTCTGGATCGTCGCCGGCCTCTTCGGCGTCGCCTACGTCGCCGGCGGGATCGTCAAGCTGACGATGCCCTACGAGAAGTACGCGGCGAAGCTGGGCTGGCCGGCGGACTTCACGCCCGGCAACGTGAGGTTCATGGGCGTCCTGGAGATCCTGGGAGGCGTCGGGCTGGTTCTGCCGGGGCTGGCGAACGTGCTGCCGATCCTGGTGCCGATCGCGGCCTCGTGCATGGCGCTCTACATGGCCGGAGCGATCACCGAGCGGTTCCGACGCGGTGAGTACAAGGAGCTGCTCGGCGACCTGCTCTTCCTGGCGGCGATGGTCTTCGTCGCCTGGGGGCGCTTCGGGATCGAGCCGTTCTGAGTCGAGCCCACTTTGAGTGATGCGCTCGCGGGACCGAGTGGCTAGCCTGACGAGATGGAGCGGCCGTGGCCGCTGACCGGGCGGGACGAGGAGCTGCGCAGGGTGGCGGCGGCCATCCGGCCCGGTGCGGCGGGCGTCATCGTTGCGGGTCCGGCAGGGGTGGGAAAGACCCGGCTTGCCCGCGAGGCGCTGGCGGGCTGCGTACGTCATGGGGAGAGCGTGGTCTTCGCCCAGGGCAGCTCGGCCGCCCGACCGTTCCCGCTGGGTGCGTTCGCCGGGCTGCTCGACGTCCCGCCCGGCGAGGCGGCCGAGACGATCGGGCGGGCGCTGGACCAGCTCGCCCGGCAGCTGCCGCTCGTGCTGGCCGTCGACGACGCCCACCTGCTCGACGAGCACTCGGCGATCGTGGTGCACCGGGTGGTGGCGCGGCGGCTGGCGCCGGTGCTGATCACGCTGCGTACCGGGGAACCGGCGCCGGACATCGTGACCTCGCTGTGGAAGGACGACCACCTCCCGCGCCTGGACCTGGCGCCACTGGACGCCGAGGAGAGCACACAGCTGATCGCCCGGGTGCTCGGCGGACCGGTGGACACGGCCTCCGCGCACCGGCTGTGGACGATGACCGAGGGCAGTCCGCTGTTCCTGCGGCACCTGCTGGGCGGCGAGGTGTCGGCGGGGCGGTTCACCGCGGCGTCCGGGATCTGGCGCTGGACCAGCGAGCCGGCGATCTCGCCCGAGCTCGCCGGCCTCCTGGATCGCGAGATCGGGGACCTCGCGGCGGGGGTGCGCGACGTCGTCGACATGGTCGCCCTGGCCGAGCCGGTCGCGGTCCCGACGCTGTCCGCGCTGACCTCGGCGGAGGACCTCGAGGAGGCGGAGACGCGCGGGCTGGTGCGTACGGACGGGGTGGTCGCGCGGCTGGCGCACCCCCTCTACGGCGAGGTACGCCGCGCCGCGATGGGCACGCTGCGGGCCCGTCGGCTCCGCGGACTGGTGGCGCAGACCCTCGACCCAGGGCCCGACCCGATCCCCCGTGCCGTGCTCACCCTCGACTCCGACCTGCCGCCGGATCCGGCGCTGTTCCTGCGGGCTGCTGAGGCGGCGACCCGGATGTACGACCTGCCGCTGGCCGAGCGCCTGGCTCGCGCCGCCGCCGACACCGGCGACCTCGCCGCCCGGGTGGTGCATGCCGCCGCGCTCTCCTGGCTCAGCCGCGGGGAGGAGGCCGAGGCGATCCACGTGGACATCGTGGACGGTGCGCCGGACCCGGGGACCCTCGCGCTGGTGCAGCTGCATCGCGCCGGCAACCTGCTCTTCACGATGGCTCGGCCCGACGAGGCGCGCCGGGCGCTGGCCGCGGCCGAGGACACCGGCGCCGCTCCGGCCCACACCGCCGCCATGTCACTCGTCCTGGACATCGTCGACGGCGAGACCTCGACCGTGCTCGCTCGCGCTCCCGAGCTGCTGCGGAGCGACCTCCCCGACGATCTGGCCGCCATCCTGGTCGCCACCTCTGCCTCGGCGGCCGCCGCCGTCACCGGCGAGCGCGAGGTTCTCGACGAGGCCGCCGTCGCGGGCGGCCTCACCGCCGAGCGGGTGCCCACCGTCATCCCCGGCTTCGGGCTCGCCGACTTCCAGGTGCTCGGGCACCGCCTGGCCGGCACCCCGGACCGGGGTGCGGAGCTGGCCGGGCGGATGCGGGCAGCCTCCGCCGACCTCCCCGGGCCGGCGCGGCTGATGGGTCTCGTCGTCGCAGGTCACGCGGCCCTCGCCTGTGGACGGGTCGACGACGCCCTGGTCGCACTGCGGGAGGCATGGGCCGGGTTCGAGGGATCGGGCCACGAGTTCGGCTACCGCTGCCGTACGTTGCTGGCCACCGCCCTCGCCCAGGCCGGTCGATCAGCGGAGGCCGCCCCGCTCCTGGCGGGCGTGGCGGCCGGGCACCATCCGGCGTACCGGCTCTACCTGCCGGACGACCTCCTCGCGCTGGCCTGGGGTGCGGCGGCGGAGGGCGCGACGACGGAGGCGATCGGCCGTGCGGCCGAGGCGGCGGATCTTGCGCGCGCGGCCGGCTCTCCGGCGTACGAGGTCCTGGCCTGGCAGACCGCGGTCCAGCTCGGCGGTGCGACCGCGGCGGCGACGCGACGGCTGACCTCGCTGGCGGGCTTGGGCCGACGGGCAGAGGCAGCGCTGGCCCATGCCAAGGCGTGGGCCGCCGAGGACGGTGACGCGCTGCTCCGGGCGGCGAACGCCTGGGTCGCGCTCGGTGATCTCGTCGCCGCGGGCGATGCGGCGGCGCAGGCCGCCGACGTGCATCGCCGCGCAGGGCGGCAGGGGTCGGCGCTGACCGCGGCGTCGACCGCCGAGAAGCTGGCCGAGAGATCGGGCGCTCGCACCCCTGCGCTGGCGGTCGCGGCCCGGCCGCTGCCGCTGACCGTCCGCGAGCGCGAGATCGCCGCCCTGGCGGCCCGGGGGCTGACGAACAAGGAGATCGCGGCCCGGCTGACGTTGTCGGTGCGGACCGTCGAGGGCCATCTCTACCGCGCCGGTCACAAGCTCGGCGTCTCCGAGCGGACCGCGCTCGCCGACGTCCTCGGAGTCGAGTAGCGCACTACTCGCGCCCCGCTGGCTCCGGCGGCTGATGCTCAGAAGCACCCAACCCAAGGAGGAGCCATGAGCACCACCTACGTACGGCCCGACGAGGGCCAGCACTATCCGATGATCGATGGCGACCATGTCGCGAAGGCCGCCGTCAAGGACGACCTCGGGGCCTTCGAGGTCTTCGAGGTGATCGCCCCGGCCGCGCCGATGGCGCCCCCGCACGTCTCACCGTGGAGCGGGGTGCTGTACCTGCTCGAGGGCCGGGTCACGGCGTACGTCGACGGCAAGCCCTACGACGTCGAGCCCGGCGGGCTGGTCGTCTTCCCCACCGGCACTCCGGCGACCTTCGAGGTCATCGGCGACTCGGCCCGCTTCCTCGCGATCGTGACCGGAGACCGTGCCCGACGTTTCTTCGCCGACTTCTCCAGCTCCGTCCGCGCGGACCTTCCGGCCGCCGACTCGCTGGCCGCGATCCTCTCCGTCACCGAGCGCCACGGCGTCGGGCTCGCGGGCGGATGATTCACGTGGAACCACGAAGGGCCTGCCCCGGACGCCGGCGTCACGCCGTGGTCCGGAACAGGCCCTGGTCAGGTCGGTGAAGACCTGTCAGAGGTCGCGCTTGACCTCGTCGGTGTGCGGAAGGTCGGGGCTGCGTCGCAGGTTGACCACGGCGACGGCCAGGCCTCCCCAGATGATCAGCATCGCGACGAGCATCATGACGATGGCGCTGCCACTCATGACCGTGCTCCCTTCTCGTTGAAGTGAACGTTGGACAGGGCTTCGGGGTCTCGCCACTTGGACTGAGCGGCCAGGAAGCCGAAGACGATCACGGCCGCAGCCGCGCCCCAGCCGAAGACGCCGAGCATCCAGGCCGGGTATCCGCCGTAGGGGGTCTTCACGTCCTCCCAGAACGCGAGCCCGAGGACGAGCACCAGGCCGATCGGGGCCACGATGCTGATCAGGACCCGCCACCAGGCGCCGACGACGATCGAGCTGCCGTCGGACAGGTGGTCGCTGAAGGTCGGCAGCACCCGCAGGCCCCAGCTCAGGACCAGCATCGAGATCACGGCGACGAGCAGGATGCCGAACTGGTTGATGAAGTGGTCGAGGATGTCGAGCACGTAGAGACCGCTCGTGGTGGAGAAGAACACCAGGCTGATCACGGCCATCGGCACGGTGACCGCGATGGTGGCGCCCTTGCGGGTCATCTCGAACTTGTCACGTACGCCGGAGATCACGACCTCGATGACGGACACCAGCGAGGTGAAGCCCGCGATCACGAGCGAGGCGAAGAAGAGCACGCCGATCAGCGCGCCTGCCGGCGCTTCGCTGATGATCGCCGGGAAGGCGACGAACGCCAGGCCGACGCCCGAGGTGGCGACCTCGCCGACAGCGACCCCGCTGGCCTGCGCCATGAAGCCGAGAGCCGCGAAGACGCCGATGCCCGCGAGCAGCTCGAAGCTCGAGTTGGCGAAACCGACGACCAGCCCCGAGCCCGGCATGTCGGTGTGCTTGTGGACGTAGGAGGCGTAGGTGATCATGATGCCGAAGCCGATCGACAGCGAGAAGAAGATCTGGCCGTACGCCGCAGCCCAGACCGTCGCGTCGGTCAGCGCTCCCCAGTTGGGCGTGAAGAGGGCGTCGAGGCCCTCCGCCGCGCCCGGCAGGAAGAGCGAGCGGACCACCAGGATGCCGAAGGCGATCACCAGGACCGGGATGAAGATGACCGAGGTCGCGCCGATGCCCTTCTGCACGCCGAGCAGCATCACGATCAGGATCGCGGCCCACACCAGGAGCAGCGGGATCAGCACCCCCCACACCGGGGTGGCGTCCACGCCCGGGTCGCCCGCCTTGAGGAACTCACCGAAGAAGAACCCCTCCGGGTCGTCGCCCCAGGCCTCGTTGACGCTGAAGATCGTGTAGCGCACCGCCCATGCCATCACCGCCGCGTAGTAGACGGCGATCATGAAGCAGATGCCGACCTGCCACCAGCCCAGCCCCTCGGTGCCCCGGCGGAGCCGCGCGAAGGAGAGCGGTGCCGAACCGCGGAAGCGGTGGCCCAGCGCGTAGTCGAGGAAGAGGAACGGAATTCCTGCCGTCAGCAGCGCGACGATGTAGGGGATGACGAAGGCGCCACCACCGTTCTCGTAGGCGACGTAGGGGAACCGCCAGATGTTGCCCAGTCCCACGGCGGATCCGATCGCCGCGAAGATGAAGACCTGCCGCGAGGAGAATGCCCCGCGTTTTGCTGCCGCACCGTCTTGCACGCCCTCAGGTGTCGTGCTCATATCCGCCTCCTTGTTCTGATGCGCGTGGCGCTTGTGGCGCCAAACTACCGCTGGCGACGCTTGTGACGCCGATCACACCATAGGCATTCGGCTGGCAGCGGTCCACGTCGGGGCTCGTTCGGCAGTCCCCGGGTGCTCTCGAAACCCCGACTGCGCCGCGTCTCAGGTCGTCCGGCTGCGTCGCCGTGACCGTACGCTCGGCACCAGGAGGCTGAGCATGATCTGGCGCGGGGTGAGCGGCGGGACGTCGATGGGGTGGGCCGCGTCGGGGCGGAACGCGTCGAGGTAGAAGGCCAGGTTGCGCCGCCAGGCCTCGGGGGCGGCGGCCCCGGTCACCTCGATCACCTTGCTGGTGGAGAGGACGACGAAGAGTAGGTCCTCGGGGGCCAGGTCGGCGCGGACGGCTCCCGCGTCGACGGCGCGGTGCACCACGGACTCGATGGCCTGCTGGATCTCCGTACGCAGCACCGCGAGCTCGGAGCCGCCCTCGAAGTGGGTGGACATCAGGTTCACATACCCGGAGGCGGAGGCCTCCAGCTCGCAGCTCGAGGTGAGGTAGGCGACGAGTCCGTCCCACGGGTCCTCGGCCGACAACGCCGCCTGGGCGGCGGCGAGGTGGGCCTGCAGCGGCTCGGTGAGGACGGACTTCCAGAGCTCGACCCGGTCGGGGAAGTGCCGGTAGAGCGTGCCGGAGCCGACGCCTGCCTCGCTCGCGATGTGGTCGAGGGGCGCGTGGATGCCGTCGCGCTGGAAGACGGCCTGAGCCGCCGCGATGATCCGCTCCCGGTTGCGGATGCTGTCGCGCCGCTCGGCCCGGCCCGGCCGTCGGAGGCGCGTCTGGCTCGCAGCTCGTTCCGGACGGTCGTCGCGATCGCTCGGGCACCCCATGGCGTCAGCCTACGTCGACGCCGGGAATACCGGGGACCACTCCCCGATTCCTATACCGGAGACAACAGTCCGGATCATTAGGAGACCATTCCCATGTTCATCGCCACGCTCGTCCTGAGCATCCTGTTCGCCCTGCTGCTGCTGTTCTCGGCGTACGGCAAGCTGACCCGCAACCCCGCCCAGGCCGAGACCCTGGAGAAGGTGGGCGCCACCCGGATCGTGCCGATCCTGGCCCTGCTCGAGATCGCCGGCGCCGCCGGCCTGATCATCGGGCTGTTCTGGTGGCCGCTCGGTGTCGCGGCCGCGATCGGCACGACGCTGTACTTCATCGGCGCGGTCATCGCGCACGTGCGAGTGCGTGACAAGGCCATCGCTCCCGCCGCGGTCCTCGCGGTCGTCTCGGTCGCGATCATCGCGCTGCGTACGGTCTCGGCCTGAGCGGCGCCTGGATGCGCGCGGAGCCAGCCGGGGCTACCTGCGTTGCTCGGCCGCGGCGAACTCCGCGCGCATCCAGGCACACCACTCCAACGCCGTACGTCGCGACCGGATGCCTCCTTCGAGCGTGATCCGGCTGGCGAACAGCGGGTTCGAGGGGTCGCGGACCCCGGGATCGCCGGAGATCTCGGCCAGCTCGTCGAGGTAGCGGTCGAGGACGCTCCGGTGGGCGGCCTCGAGACGGCTGACCAGCTCGACGGCCGCGGCGGGCGCCACGGTCCAGATCGACCACAGCCGGAGGACCTCCAGGTCCCGGACCGGCTGCGGCTCGAGGTCGCCGACCACCCAGGCGGCCAGGGCGGCCTGGCCGGTCTCGGTGATCCGGTAGCGCTTCGTCGGCCGGGGTCCGGCGCCCTCGATGACCTCGTGCTCGACCAGCCCGGAGGCGTCGAGGCGATTCAGCTCCGGGTAGATCTGCGAGTGGCGGGCGGTCCAGAAGTAGCCGATCGGCTGGCGCATCCGCTGCGCGACCTCGTAGCCGTTGCAGGCGCGTCGCGCCAGCAGGCCGAGGATCGCGAAGCCGAGGTTGGAAGTCGCTGCAGCGGGGTCGGGCATATGTCAATATTGACATATGAGGAGCGTGAAGGGCGTAGCGGCAGGCATGGCGGTCGCAGGCATGCTGCTGGCGGGCTGCGGGACCGACGGCGGTGCGGAGAACAGCGCCGGCGAGGCGAAGGGGTCGGGGCCCGTGCTTCCGACCGACGGTCCCTACCTCGAGGGCGAGCTCGCCGGCTGCTTCCTGCCGGAGACCGATGCCGCGGTGGAGCCGACGCAGGTCGCCGGACCCGGGCTCACCCTGCCGGCCATCCGGTTCACGCCCCCGGAGGGCGAGGATCCGTCGGCGGTGCTGGTGATGCTCCACCAGACCGACGGCGACCGCTGCGGCTGGGGTGACTTCGCGATCCTGGCGGCGCTGCGAGGCGTCGCCGGCCTCTCGTACGACCAGTGCGGCTACGGCGCGGCCGACTGCCGGATCAAGGATCCCGACGACCCGGTGCCGCAGGTGCGGGCCGCGCTGAGCGAGGTCGAGAAGCACTGGCCCGGCGTGCCGGTCGTGCTGGTCGGGGCCTCGATGGGCGGCAGCCAGACCGTGCGCGCCGTCGCTGCCGGAGTCGACGTCGACGGCTGGGTCGACCTGTCGGGCCCGTCGACCTGGGCGGGGGTCGACCTGGCCTCGGTGGCCGACGCGATCACGACGCCGGGCCTGGTCGCCGTCTCCGAGGACGCCGACGGCGCCGAGGAGGCCGAGGCCGCCCGAGCGCTGGCGGAGGCGACGTCCTCGGAGTTCCTGCCCGCGGACGCCGGGCACGGCTGGGAGCTGGTCGTCGAGGAGGGCAGGCTCTCGACGATCGGTCAGCAGATCGTCACGTACGCCACGGAGTGATCGGGGCTCTCGTTCCAGCGGGCCTCTTGCGCACCTGCCGCCCAGAACTCTAATGTGACCGGGGTCACGAAATCGTTATCGACAACGATCTCTACCCAAGGAGACGCAATGAAGAGGTACGCGCGGCCCGGCCTGCTCTCGCTGGCGGCACTCGCCACATCGATCTGTCTGGCACCTGCTTCCCCCGCGGCTGCGGGCGTGGCAGCCGGCTGGCAGCCGGACACGCTGCGCGAGGCCGCGCCGGACGGGTTCGTCGTCGGTACCGCAGTGGCAGGCGGCGGCCACCACGAGGACATGCCGTACCCCGACCCGTTCCCGAACGACCGCAAGTACCGCCACCTCGTGGCCAAGGAGTTCAGCTCCGTCTCGCCCGAGAACCAGATGAAGTGGGAGTTCATCCACCCCGAGCCCGACGTCTACGACTTCGGTCCGGCGGACGCGATCGTGAAGTTCGCCGCCCAGCACGATCAGCAGGTCCGCGGTCACACGCTGATGTGGCACAGCCAGAACCCGGAGTGGCTCGAGCAGGGCGACTACACGCCCGAGGAGCTGCGTACGATCCTGCGCGACCACATCAAGACGGTCGTCGGCCGCTACGCGGGACAGATCGACCAGTGGGATGTGGCCAACGAGATCTTCGACGGCTCCGGCAACCTGCGTACGTCCGAGAACATCTGGATCCGCGAGCTCGGTCCAGGGATCATCGCCGACGCCTTCCGCTGGACGCACGAGGCCGACCCTGACGCGCTGCTGTTCTTCAACGACTACGGCGTGGAGAGCATCAACGCGAAGAGCGACGCCTACTACCGGCTGGTCCAGGAGCTGAAGGCCGACGGCGTGCCGGTGGACGGGTTCTCCGTCCAGGGCCACCTGAGCACCCGCTACGGGTTCCCGGGCGACCTGCAGGCAAACCTGGAGCGCTTCGACGCCCTCGGGCTGGAGACCGCGGTCACCGAGCTCGATGTACGCATGGACCTGCCGAACGACGCCGAGCCGACGCCCGAGCAGGAGGCCGTCCAGGCGAGCTACTACCAGCGTTTCCTGCAGGCGTGCCTGGCCGTGGAGAACTGCGACTCGTTCACGCTGTGGGGCTTCACCGACAAGTACTCCTGGGTGCCGGTCTTCTTCCCTGACGAGGGCTCGGCGACGGTGATGACCGAGGAGTTCGAGCGCAAGCCGGCGTACGACTCGCTGCTCGAGACCCTGAACGCCGCCCGGTTGGCGCAGCGATGAGTGGTCGGGCGGGGTGGGCCCGTGCAGTCGCGGCCGCGCTGCTCGGCACCGCCCTGATCTCGGGGCCCTTCCGCGACCATTCCCCGGCGACGGCGGACCAGGCGAGCCCGGCCACCCGTCACTGGGTCCATACCTGGACGGCGATGCCGCAGCTGACCGAGCCCCACAACATGCCGCCGGCTCCGTTCACCGACGGCGACACAGTGCTCCGCGACGCGACCCTGCGGCAGACCATCCACGTCTCCGTCGGTGGCGACAGGCTGCGCCTGCGCTTCTCGAACGCGTTCGGTGGTGCTCCGCTGCCCATCACCAAGGCCGTGGTCGCCCTCCCCCAGGACGGTCGCGCCGGGGTCAGCGGCATCGTTCCCGGCTCCTCGAAGCAGCTCACCTTCAGCGGTCGGCCGTCCACGGTCATCCCCGCCGGAGCCCAGTACGTCACCGACCCGGTCAAGCTCGACGTGGCACCGCAGTCCAACCTGACCGTGTCCGTCCACCTCGCCGAGGGCCAGGCATCGAGCAGCATCACGTCGCACCCGGGCTCGCGTACGAGCTCGTACCTGCTCGCCGGTGACCACGCCGAGGAGACGGACCTGCCGGGCGCGACCCGCACCGACCACTGGTACTTCCTCAGCGGTGCGGAGATCCTGTCGTCGGAGACGACCGCCGCGGTGGCGATGCTCGGCGACTCGCTGACCGACGGGCGCGGGTCGACCACCAACGGCAACGACCGCTGGCCGGACCGGCTGCTCGCCCGGCTCCAGGACAACCCCGAGACCCAGGACGTCGCCGTGCTCAACCAGGCGGCCGGCGGGAACCGGGTGCTCGCCGACGGGCTCGGGCCCAACGCCCTCGGCCGGCTCGACCGAGACGTGCTGGCGCACAGCGGGGTCAGGTGGCTGGTCGTCCTCCACGGCATCAACGACATCGGCACCGCGGAGGCGACGCCGGAGGCGCAGCACGCGGTGGTGAACGAGCTGATCGCGGCGTACGAGCAGATCATGACCCGCGCCCACGCCGACGGGATCCGGGTCTACGGGGCCACCCTGCTGCCGTTCGGGGGCAGCTTCTACGACGACGCCGGCGGTCACCGCGAAGCAGCGCGTCAGCGCGTGAACGAGTGGATCCGGACCAGCGACGGCTTCGACGAGGTGGTCGACCTCGAGCGCGCCGTCGCTGACCCCGCCGACCCCGGCCGGCTGCGGCCCGAGTTCGACGACGGCGACCACCTGCATCTCAACCCGGCCGGCTACGACGCGCTCGGCGCGGCCGTACCGACCTCGCTCTTCGAGCGGGTCAGCCCCCGATAACGGCGTCGGGGGTCACCGACCGGGAAAGGTGGCGACCGGGAGCACGATCGCGAGGCGCTCGGCGGCGGCTCGCAGGTGCGGCAGCAGCTCGATCATCCGGGCCATCTCCATCCGGTAGGACGGTGCGGCGATCGACACAGCGGCGATGGCATGGCCGTCGGGGTCGAGGACGGGGACGCCGAGCGCGCGGATGCCGATCTCGTGCTCCTCGTCGGCGACGGCGTACCCCTGCTCGTGCACCTGGTCGATCATCTCCGCGAACGCGGCGCGGTCGGAGATCGTGCGCGGCGTCTTGGCGACCAGGTCGAGCCCGTCGACGAGGCCCTTCCGCTCAGGGTCGGGTGCGAACGCCACCAGCACCTTCCCCATCGACGTGCAGTGCAGCGGGCCGAGGCCGCCGGGGGTCCCGATCACGCTGACCTGCTGCGGGCCCTGGACGTGGTGGACGTAGAGCTGGTTGTGGTGGGAGCGGACCGACATCAGCGACGTCTCGCGGGTCTGCTCGGTGAGCTCCTCGAGCGCGGGGAGGGCTGAGCCGGCGAAGCCACGGCGGTGGGCGACGTACTGTGCCAGCGAGAAGACCTTGAGGCCGAGGGAGTAGCGCTTGCTGTCCTCGTCGAAGGTCGCGTAGCCGTCGCGGATCAGCGCAGCCGCGAGCCGGTGGCAGGTGCTGAGCGGGAAGCCGGTCTCCCGGCTGAGCGTGGAGAGCGGTACGCCGGAGGGGTAGGCGCTGAGGTGGTCCAGGAGCAGTAGCGCCTTGCCGACCATGTCCCGCTTGGCGCCGTCGGTCGTGTCGTCCATGGCGTCGATTCTTCCATATCGTGGAAGCGATATCTGAAAGATGGAAGGAACTCGTTGACGAGGTGATGTGGCCGCCGCCACACTCGCATGGTGAAAGTGACTTCCGCCACGCGGGAGTGATCGAAAGGACCCCCGATGACCACCTCCGATCTCCGCGCCGACTCAGGCGCGACGTTGGGCACGCAGCGCTGGGCGCGGCTGCTGCCTATCGTCTTCATCACCTACAGCCTCGCCTACCTCGACCGCTCCAACTTCTCCATCGGCATCGCCGGCGGCATGGAGGAGGACCTGGCCATCACCCCGGCGGTCTCCGCGCTCATCGGTGCGGCGTTCTTCCTCGGCTACTTCGTCTTCCAGATCCCGGGAGCGATCTACGCCGAGCGGCGCAGCGTACGGTCGCTGATCTTCTGGAGCCTGATCGCCTGGGGCCTGCTCGCCTCGGTGCAGGGCCTGCTCAGCTCGGCGACGGCTCTGATCGTCGTACGCTTCCTGATCGGCGTCGTCGAGGCCGCGGTGCTGCCGGCGATGGTGATCTTCCTCAGCCACTGGTTCACCAGCCGCGAGCGCGGACGTGCCAACACCTTCCTCATCCTCGGCAACCCGGTCACCGTGCTGTGGCTGACGGTCGTGTCCGGCTTCCTCATCGAGGCGACCGACTGGCGGTGGATGTTCATCATCGAGGGTCTGCCCGCGGTCGCCTGGGCGTTCGTCTTCCGGGCCATGGTCAGCGACCACCCCGAGCAGGCGACGTGGCTCAACCCCGCCGAGCGCGACGCGGTCGTCGAGCAGCTCAACCACGAGCAGCGGGCGCTGACCCCGGTCAAGGGCTACGGCGAGGCCTTCCGCTCGCGCAACGTCATCCTGCTCTCGCTGCAGTACTTCCTGTGGAGCGTCGGCGTCTACGGCTTCGTCTTCTGGCTGCCCTCGATCGTGAAGGCCGCCTCCGGCGAGGGCATCGGGATGTCCGGCCTCATCTCCGGGATCCCGTACGTCCTCGCGGTGGTGCTGATGATCGTCAACAGCCGCGCTTCGGACCGCGCCGGGACGCGGGGTCGGTTCGTGTGGCCGTGGCTGCTGGTGGGCGCGGTCGCCTTCTACGGGTCCTACCTGCTCGGGCCCGACCAGTTCTGGTTCTCCTTCATCCTGCTCACCCTCGCCGGCGGCGCGATGTACGCGCCCTACGGTCCCTACTTCGCGCAGATCCCGGAGTTCCTGCCGCGGAACGTCGCCGGGGCGGCGATCGCGCTGATCAACTCCTTCGGTGCGCTCGGCGGGTTCGCGGGCAGCTACCTGGTCGGCTGGCTGAACGGCACCACCGGGAGCACCGCTGCGTCGTTCCTGCTGATGGCGGGCTGCCTGGCGCTGTCGGCCGTGGTGATGCTGCTGGTCAAGGCGCCCGCTGCCGAGGCTGCGCCGGAGCCGGCTCGATGAGGATCGCCCGGATCGAGCATGCTGGCGGGATCGACCATGCGGTGGCCGAGGCTGAGGGCTACCGGCTGATCGAGGACGTGTACGCCGACGAGATCCGCTGCCTGGACCGGTGGGTGCCTGGTGCCGAGGCCCGGCTGCTGGCCCCGGTCGAGCCGCGCACGGTGGTCGGGATGGCGCACAACACCGGGCCGGGCGACCGGCTGCTGCCGCCGCAGGCGTTCCTCAAGCCGTCCCGGTCGGTGATCGGACCCGGCGAGCCGGTGCCGGTCGCGGCCGACCTCGGGCTGGTCCACGCGGAGGCCGAGGTCGCGGTCGTGATCGGTCGCGCCGGCACGGTGCTGGGCTACACGGTCGCCAACGACGTCACCGGGCGCGACCTGCAGGCCCAGGACTCGCTGTGGACGCAGGCCAAGGGGCAGCGGGGGTTCACCCCGCTGGGCCCCTGGATCGAGACCGATCTCGAACCGGCCGGTGCTGCCGTGGGTCTCGCGGTCGACGACGAGGTCGCACCAGCGGCGGACACGGGCCAGCTGGCGAGAGGCGTCGCCGAGGTGGTGGCATGGGTCAGCGGCTTCCTGCCGCTCGGGCCGGGCGACGTGATCCTGACCGGCGCCCCCGGCGCCAGCCTCGAGATCCGGCCCGGACAGCAGGTGACGGCGAGCGTCGCGGGCATCGGGGAGCTGGTCAACCCGGTGGTCGAGGGCGTTCATGGGCGGCGTACGGAGAGAGGTGCGGCATGACCGGCATCGACACCGGCTTGGATGCGGTCACCTTCGGTGAGGCGATGGCCATGTTCGTCGCCCAGGAGAGCGGGCCGCTGCACCGGGCGAGGACATTCGTGCAGGCGACCGCCGGGGCGGAGACCAATGTCGCGACCGGCCTGGCTCGGCTCGGACATCGGTCCGGCTGGGTCGGGCATCTGGGCGACGACCCGCTCGGCCTGTTCGTCGAGGAGGAGCTCCGCAGCTGCGGGATCGACCTGACGCGGGTCGATTTCGACGACAGCGCACCCACCGGCTTCCAGCTGAAGTCGCGGGCCGACGGGGGCGACCCGGAGGTGGTCTACTTCCGGCGCGGGTCCGCGGGGAGCCGGCTGGCGTGGAGCGAGCCGATGGGGACGTACGTCTCCTCGGCGCGACACCTCCACCTGACCGGCATCCCGCTGGCGATCTCCGAGACGGCGCGCGACTTCGCCTTCCAGGCGGTGGCGGCGGCTCGGGCGGGCGGCGCGAGCGTGTCGTTCGACCCGAACCTGCGGCCGTCGCTGTGGGCGAGCGAGCAGGAGATGGTCGCGGTCGTCAACGAGGTCGCGGCGCTCGCCGACTGGGTGCTGCCGGGTGTCGAGGAGGGTCGGGTGCTGACCGGCCACGGCGACCCGGCGCGTATCGCCGAGCACTATCTCGCCTCCGGCGTCACCCGGGTGGTCGTGAAGAACGGCTGTGAGGGGGCCGTCGCGTTCGGCCCGGACGGCACGGTCCGGCAGCCCGCTTTCGAGGTCGACGTGATGGACACCGTCGGGGCCGGCGACGGCTTCGCCGCCGGCCTGATCAGTGCCCACCTGGACGGGCTGGAGATCGGCTCGGCGCTCGAGCGGGCCGCCGCGGTGGGTGCCCTGGCCACCACCTCCGCCGGCGACAAGGACGGCCTGCCGGGCCGGGAGCGGCTGGACCGCTTCCTGGCGACCGGATCGGTGGCCGCATGACATCAGTGAAAGGAACCGACTCGATGCGCGTACTCGTGCCGTGGGCACACCTCGAGGACCAGATGGGCGGCTGGCCGGACGGACTGCGGGTGGAGATCTACGACGGCACCGGCGCTCCACCGGCCGACGTCTCCGACGTGGAGCTCTACGTGCTCCCGTACGGCAAGAGCGCCGGACGGGACCTGCTGCCGCGGATGCCCGCGCTCCGTGCCGTACAGAGCCTGAGCGCGGGGGTGGAGAAGGTGCTCCCGCTCATCGGTCCCGAGGTCACGCTCTGCAACGGGCGGGGCCTGCACGACGCCAGCGCCGCCGAGCACGGGCTCGGCCTGATCCTCGCGGCGCAACGGGAGCTGCCCCGCTGGGTGCGCGACCAGGACGCCGGCCGCTGGCAGCCGGAGCACACCCGGTCGCTGGCCGACTCGCGGGTCGTGATCGTCGGGTACGGGTCGATCGGCGCCGCGCTCGAGCAGCGGCTGCTTGCGTGCGAGGCCGAGGTGGTGCGGGTCGCGTCCAGGGCGGACGCCGACCGGGAGGTGCACGGCGTGGACGAGCTGCCCGCCCTGCTGCCGACCGCCGACATCGTGGCGCTCACGCTCCCGGAGAACCCCGGCACGATCGGCCTGATCGGCGCCGAGCAGCTCGCGCTGCTGCCCGACGGCGCGCTGGTGGTGAACATCGGCCGGGGCCGCACCCTCGACACCGACGCGCTCCTCGCCGAGCTCGCCACCGGCCGGCTGTGGGCCGCGCTCGACGTCGTCGACCCAGAGCCGCTCCCCGCCGACCACCCGCTCTGGTCGGCGCCGGGGGCGATCGTCACGCCGCACGTCGGCGGCGGCGCGGCGACCTTCTACCCGCGCGCCGAGCGCCTCGTGGCCGAGCAGCTGCGGCGCTTCGCCGAGGGGCGCCCGCTGCTCAACGTGGTGCCCCGACCGGGGGTCGCGACACCTCCCTGATCCTGCCCGCAAGACTCTCCGATCGGGGAGGTTGCTCCGCTCACGCCGTCACTAACGTGCGAACGGTCACCACGTGAGAGGAGCAGCAGATGGAACCCCAGAACGAGTCGAACCCGGTCGACATCGCCAGTGACGTCGCCACCGAGGACCTCATCGAGGAGGTCTCGATCGACGGAATGTGCGGCGTCTACTGATGTCCGATCGCATGCTCGAGGAGCCGTGGACGCTGTCGCCCTCGGTGGCGCTGCGTCCCGAGCCCTTCGGGGCTCTCGCCTACCACTTCGGCAACCGGAAGCTGACCTTCCTCAAGCGGCCGGAGTTGGTCGAGGTGGTGCGGCTCCTCGAGCAGCACCCTCGTCTCAGCGGCGCGCTCGAAGCCGCCGGCATCCCTCCGGATCAGCACGAGGCGTACGCAGCGGCGCTCCGCGCCCTCGCCGAGACCGACATGATCCGCCCCCGCCACCAGGAGGCAGTGTGACCATCGCACCTGAACGCCCCATCACTCCCCAGGCCCGTCCCGCAGGCGGCAGCCTCGTCGAGCAGTTCGAGTTCGGCCTCGACGCCCCGATCTGCCTGACCTGGGAGCTGACGTACGCCTGCAACCTCGAGTGCGCCCATTGCCTGTCGAGCTCGGGTCGCCGTGACCCGCGCGAGCTCAGCACCGAGCAGTGCAAGGCAGTCATCGACGAGCTGCAGCGCATGCAGATCTTCTACGTGAACATCGGCGGCGGCGAGCCGACGATCCGCCCCGACTTCTGGGAGCTGGTGGAGTACGCCGTCGATCACCAGGTCGGCGTGAAGTTCTCCACCAACGGCTTCCGGATCACCCCGGAGCGGGCCGAGTTCCTGGCCTCGACGGACTATGTCGACGTACAGATCTCCCTGGACGGCGCGACGGCGGAGGTCAACGACCGCGTCCGCGGAGCGGGTTCGTACGACACCGCGCTCAAGGCGCTGGCGAACCTCCGCGACGCCGGCTTCTCCGACGCCAAGATCTCCGTGGTCTGCACCCGGGAGAACATCGGCCAGCTCGACGACTTCAAGGCCATCGCCGACGAGTACGGCGCCACCCTGCGCCTCACCCGGCTGCGTCCCTCGGGTCGCGGAGCCGACGTCTGGGACGAGCTGCACCCCACACCTGCGCAGCAGCGGGAGCTCTACGACTGGCTGATGGCGCACGGCGACAACGTCCTCACCGGCGACTCCTTCTTCCACCTGGCCGCCTACGGCGAGTCGCTCCCGGGCCTCAACCTGTGCGGCGCCGGGCGGGTGGTGTGCCTGATCGACCCGGTCGGCGACGTCTACGCCTGCCCGTTCGCGATCCACGACCAGTTCCTGGCCGGCAACCTGCTCGGCGAGGGCGGGTTCCAGGAAGTCTGGCAGTCCTCCGACCTGTTCACCGAGCTGCGCTCGCCGCAGACCGGTGGTGCGTGCACGAAGTGCCAGTTCTTCGACGCCTGCCGTGGCGGCTGCATGGCCGCCAAGTTCTTCACCGGGCTGCCGCTCGACGGCCCGGACCCGGAGTGCGTCCAGGGCTACGGCGAGACGGCGCTCGCCGGCGACCGGCTCGTGCCGCCGGCGAGCAAGGACCACTCCCGCAGCCAGGCCAGCCGCAACGCGCCGGTGCTGCTCAATCTCGGTGCCACCAGGCGGCGCCCCGTCTCCGCCTGCAACGAGGACCCGCTCGCCGGAGGTGACCTGTCATGAAGCTCGAGAACCCGTGGAGGCGGAACCCGTGGTTCGAGTCGGTCGCGGTGGCCCAGGAGCGGGCCCGCCGCCGGCTGCCGAAGCCGGTCTACGGTGCGCTGGTCGCCGGATCCGAGCGCGGCCAGAGCATGACCGCCAACCAGGACGCCTTCGCCGACCTCGGCTGGGCACCCCATGTCGTCGGGCAGCACGCCCAGCGTGACCTCGGCACGACCGTCTTCGGCCACGCCATCCCGTTGCCGGTCCTGATCAGCCCCACCGGGGTCCAGGCGGTGCACCCCGACGGTGAGGTCGCGGTCGCCCGGGCCGCCGCGGCCCGCGGCACCATCATGGGGCTGTCCAACTTCGCCTCCAGGTCCGTGGAGGAGGTCACCGCGACCGGCGCGACGACGTTCTTCCAGATGTACTGGACAGGCGACCGCGACACCATGGTCGAGCGCATGCAGCGGGCGCACGACGCCGGTGCCCAGGGGCTGATCGCCACCCTCGACTGGTCGTTCTCGATCGGCCGCGACTGGGGCAGCCCGGAGATCCCCGAGAATGTCGACCTGCGCACGATGCTGCGGCTGGCGCCGCAGGTCGCGGCCCGGCCCCGGTGGGCGTGGCAGTTCGGGCGTACGGGCTCCTTCCCCGACCTCACCGCGCCCAACCTCGCGCCGCCGGGCGGGACCGCGCCGACGTTCTTCGGTGCCTACTACGAGTGGATGACCACCCCGCCGCCGACCTGGGACGACGTCGCCTGGATGCGTGAGCAGTGGCACCAGATCAGCGGCACGCCGTTCGTGCTGAAGGGCGTGTGTCGGGTCGACGACGCGATGCGTGCCGTGGACGCCGGGGTCGCGGGCATCTCGGTCTCCAACCACGGCGGGAACAACCTCGACGGCACCCCGGCCGCGATCCGGATGCTCAAGCCGATCGCCGACCGCGTCGGCGACCAGGTCGACGTGGTGATGGACGGCGGCGTACGCCGCGGCTCCGACGTCGTCAAGGCGCTCGCGCTCGGCGCGAAGGCGGTGCTGATCGGCCGGGCCTACCTCTGGGGGCTGGCGGCCAACGGCCAGGCCGGGGTCGAGAACGTCCTCGACGTGCTCAGCGGCGGTATCGACTCGGCCCTGCGGGGGCTCGCCGTCGGGTCGGTCGCCGAGCTGCAGCCGGAGCACCTGATCGTCCCGGACGGCTTTCATGTACGCACTGGGTGACGCCACCTGGCCGCAGGTGCGCCGGGGCACGGTCCTGCTGGTGCCGGTGGGCTCGCTCGAGCAGCACGGGCCGCACCTGCCCTTCGACACGGACACCACCATCGCATCGGCGGTCACGCAGGGGGTGGCTGACCGGCTCGCGGAGCAGGGCGTCGAGAGCTGGGTGGCGCCGCCGATCGCGATCGGCTCCAGCGGCGAGCACCAGTCCTTCGCCGGCACCGTGTCGATCGGGAGCGATGTGCTCCACCTGGTCGTGGTCGAGCTGGTCCGCTCGGCCCGCACCTGGGCGGAGCGGGTCGTGCTCGTCAACGGCCACGGCGGCAACGCCGCCGCGCTGACCAGCGCCGTCAACCAGCTCGCCTTCGAGCGGCAGGCCGCCTGCTGGCTGCCGTGCCGCACCGAGGAGTTCGACCTGCACGCCGGCCGCACCGAGACGTCGCTGATGCTGCACCTGCGCCCCGAGTCGGTACGCCTGGATCTGGCCGAGCCCGGTGACACCAGGCCGCTCGCCGAGATCCTGCCGGCGATGCGGGCAAGCGGCGTCGCGGCGGTCTCCGCCAACGGTGTCCTCGGCGACCCGACCGGCGCCACGGCGGCGGAGGGAGCGGAGTCGCTGGCCACGATGATCGAGCAGACCACCATGGGCGTGCTGGCTCCCGGCGGCGTGGCAGTGGGATGAGCACCTCCCGGCCGGTGGCCGTGGTCACCGGAGCCGCTCGCGGCATCGGCGCGGCCACGGTCCGCCGGCTGGCCGCCGCCGGCTACGCCGTGCTCGCGGTCGACGCCTGCGCCGGGCCGGACGCGGCGCCCTACCCCACGCCCACGCCGGACGACCTAGAGGCCGTCGCCGCCGGGTGGCCCGAGGTCGGGACGTACGTCGCCGACGTCCGGGACCGTGAGGCGCTGGTCGCCGCCGTGACGAGCGCCGAGGAACGCTGGGGGCACGTCGACGTCGCGGTGGGCGCCGCCGCTGTGGTCGCCGGCGGCAGGCCGTTGTGGGAGACGCCGGACGACGAGCTCGAGCTGCTGTGGGACACCGACGCGAAGGGTGTCTGGAACCTCGCCTCGGCGGCCGTGCCCGCCATGCTGCGCGGCCCGGACCCGACGCGCTGCCGGTTCGTCGCCGTCGCCTCGGCGGCCGGCAGCCACGGCCTGTTCCGGCTCGCCGGCTACACGATGGTCAAGCATGCCGTCGTCGGTGCGGTGAAGGGCCTCGCCGCCGACCTCGTCGGCACGGGTGTCACCGCCGTCGCGGTCTCGCCGGGGGCGACCTCGACGGACATGCTGCGGCAGACCGCTGCCCTCTACCCCGGCACCACCGTGGACGACCTGGCCGCCCACCAGCTGCTGCGCCGGCCGCTCGCCCCCGACGAGGTCGCCGCGGCCATCGCGCTCTGCTGCTCAACCGAGGGCGCCGCCCTCAACGGCAGCGTCGTGCACGCGGACGGAGGCTTCGGCGGATGAGATTCCCGATCGGCTTCCGGGCCCGCATCCGTGACGACGTACGCCGCATCGACGGCCGCCTGCTCGTCGGCGGTTCGCCGCTGCGGGCCGTCCGGCTCACCAAGGCGGCGCGGGCGCTGCTGGCCGACGGCGAGGTCACCGTGGTCGACGCGGTGACCGACGCCCTCGCCGCCAGGCTCGTCGACGGCAACCTGGCCGACCCGGTGCTCGCCGGGCCCGGGGTGGACCCGGCGGAGCTCACCGTCGTGATCCCGGTGCGCGACCGGCCCGAGCAGCTCGACCGCGCGCTCGAGCCGCTGAAGGGCCTCCATCGCATCGTCGTCGACGACGCCTCCCTCGACCGCGACGCCGTCGAGCGGGTCGCCCGCCGCCACGGCGCCCACCTCCTGCGGCTGCCGGAGAACCTCGGTCCGGCCGGAGCCCGCAACGCCGGCCTGCGCGCGGTGCGCACCGCGTACGTAGCCTTCGTCGACTCCGACGTGACCGTCGAGGCGAGCACGCTCCTGAGGCTCTCCCGCCACTTCGCCGACTGTCGCGTCGCGCTGGTCGCGCCACTGGTCCGCAGCCGCGCCCGCAGCCGGGCGCCGCGGTGGTTCGAGCGCTTCGACGAGGACGACTCCTCGCTCGCCCTCGGCACCCGCGCCTGCGTCGTGCGCCCGGGTGCCGCGGTGGGCTGGCTGCCCAGCGCCTGCCTGGTGGGACGTACGGACCGGCTCGGAAAGGGCTTCGAGGAGACGATGCGGGTGGGCGAGGACGTCGATCTGGTCTGGCGGCTGGTCGAGGCCGGTGAGGTGGTGCGCTACGACCCCGACGAGGTGGCCTGGCACGACACCCGCGCGACCGTCCGCGGCTGGCTGGGCCGCAAGTACCTCTACGGCACCGGTGGCGCCGACCTCGCCGTCCGCCACGGCCGCAAGGGCGCCCCGGCCGTGATGACGGTGAGCATGGCCGCGACGGCCGCGGCGCTGCTGGTGCACCGCCGCTGGTCGCTGTCGGTGGCCGCCGCCGGGATCGCCTACGGCACGCTCTCGCTGCGACGACGGCTTCCGGAGACGCCGGGAAGGGATCGGCTCGCGGTCCGGCTCTGTGCCCAAGGCCTCGGCTGGACGGTCCGCCAGGAGGCCGCGCTGCTGTTGCGGCACTGGTGGCCGCTGACCGTGCTGCTCGCGCCACGCAGCGCCCTCGTC
Organism: Nocardioides turkmenicus; assembly: GCF_011045035.1. Classification (GTDB taxonomy): domain Bacteria; phylum Actinomycetota; class Actinomycetes; order Propionibacteriales; family Nocardioidaceae; genus Nocardioides; species Nocardioides turkmenicus. The sequence continues at coordinate 277,925 of NZ_JAALAA010000004.1, read as the reverse complement.
CGGCGCGCCCTCGCGGCCTCCCTGGTCGTCGACGTGGTCGTCGCCCGGGTCGACAACCCCGGCACGCGATACCGCCCGTTGGCCCGGCGACTCGACGATCTGGCGTACGGCGCAGGCCTGTGGGCGGGCGCGATCAAGGCACGTTCGGCGACCTGTCTGCTGCCGCGTCGACCCAGCCAGATGACCAGCCAGGGAGGTACCTCTCCCAACGGGTAGGTAGGCCCCTCCCGGGGTGGCCTGTTTCCCGTTCCTCGCCTGTTCGCGGCCCTTTCGCCGTACCTAATGTGCTGAGCGTCACACACGCCAACGGAGGTTGCCATGCAGGTCGACGAACTACTCAAACCGTTCCCTATCAAGGAGTTCCACCCCTTCCCGCGCGCCCTCATGGGCCCCGGCGCTCACGAGATGATCGGACCCGAGGCCCTCAAGATGGGCTTCCGCAAGACCCTGGTGATGACATCCGGCCTGCGCGGCACGGACATCGTCAACAAGATCGTCGAGTCGATGAAGTACCACGGCCTCGAGGTCGTCGTGTACGACAAGGTCGAGTCCAACCCCAAGGACTACAACGTCATGGACTCGGTCAAGCTCTACCAGGAGAACGAGTGCGACTCGTTCGTCTCCATCGGCGGCGGCTCGTCGCACGACGCCTGCAAGGGCGCGCGCATCTCGGTCGCCCACGACGGCCGCAACGTCAACGAGTTCGAGGGCTTCAACATGTCCGAGAACCCGAAGAACCAGCCGCACATCGCGGTGTCCACGACCGCCGGCACCGGGTCGGAGACGTCCTGGGCGTACGTCATCACCGACACGACCACGGACCCCGACAACCCGCACAAGTACGTCGCGTTCGACGACGCCTCCGTCGCCAGCCTGGCGATCGACGACCCGGTGCTCTACTACGACTGCCCGGTCGACTACACCGCGCAGTGCGGCTTCGACGTCCTGGCGCACGCCAGCGAGCCGTACGTCTCCCGGATCAACTTCCAGCCGTCGCTCGGCAACGCGCTGCACGCGATCAAGCTGACCTCGGAGAACCTGCGCCAGGCGGTCTGGAACGGTCAGGACCTCGGTGGTCGTGAGGGGATGATGTACGCCCAGTACATCGCCGCCCAGGCCTTCAACTCCGGCGGCCTCGGCATCATCCACTCGATCAGCCACGCGGTGAGCGCCTTCTACGACACCCACCACGGCCTCAACAACGCGATCGCGCTGCCGCGCGTGTGGGCCTTCAACATGCCCACGCACTACAAGCGGTTCGCCGACATCGCCCGCGCGATGGGCGTCGACACCCATGGCATGACCGACGTGCAGGCCGCCGACGCTGCCCTCGCCGCGGCCATCCGGCTGCTCCGCGACGTCGGCATCACCGAGCGGTTCGTGGACGTCAAGCAGGACACGTACTCGAAGAACCGGCTGGGCCAGGGCCCGACCGCCTACTACGAGAACGCCAAGGAGATCGTCGGCGACGACGCGGACATCGACCGGATCACCAACCACGTCCTCGGTGACGCCTGCACGCCCGGCAACGCCAAGGAGTGCACGTTCGAGACCGTGCGCCCCGTCGTCGAGCACTGCCTGAACGGCGACCTGGACGACCTGCTCGGCTGATCGGTCCAGCTGATCCTTCGGTGTGGCGGGCCCGTCGACGGGCCCGCCACACCGGCCCACCCACCACCTCGAGGAGTGCACGTGTCGATCACCACCGAACCGATCCAGGGCTTCACCGACGTCGAGGACACCAGGGCCCAGCTGGCCACGTGCGGCTACCTCGCCGACGACCGGCTGGCCACCACGGTGTTCCTGCAGACCCGGCTGGAGAAGCCCGTCCTGCTCGAGGGCCCGGCGGGCGTCGGCAAGACCCAGCTGGCCGAGAGCCTCGCCGTCGCCACAGGGCGGCGTCTGATCCGGCTGCAGTGCTACGAGGGTCAGGACGAGACCAAGGCGCTCTACGAGTGGGACTACGGCAAGCAGCTGCTCTACACCCAGATCCTGCGCGAGAAGATCGGCCAGGTCGTCGAGGACGCCGCCGACCTGAACGAGGCCGTCGAGCGGATCGCCAAGCAGGACTCGGTGTTCTTCTCCCAACGCTTCCTCGCCGCCCGGCCGCTGCTCGAGGCGATCGACTCCGACACCCCGGTCGTGCTCCTGATCGACGAGGTCGACCGCGCCGACGAGGCCCTGGAGGCGGTGCTCCTCGAGCTGCTCGCCGAGTTCCAGATCTCCATCCCCGAGGTCGGCACGGTGACCGCCAAGACCATGCCGTACGTCGTGCTGACCTCGAACAACACCCGCGATCTCTCCGCCGCGCTCAAGCGCCGCTGCCTCCACCTCTTCCTCGACTACCCGGACGCGGCCCGGGAGCTGGAGATCATCCGGTCCAAGGACACCGGCCTCGCCGACTCGCTCGCGGCCCGGCTCGTCGACATCGTCCGCGGCATCCGCGACCTCGAGCTGCGCAAGGCGCCCAGCATCTCCGAGACCGTCGACTGGGCCCGTACGCTCGCGGTGCTCGGCGTCGAGGAGCTCACGGCCGACGTGCTCTCCACGACGCTCAACGTCGTCGTGAAGTACGAGCGCGACCTGAAGCGGGTGATGGACGCGCTGCCGCGGCTGGTCGACCCGAACGCCGAGGTGCCCGACCACCTGCACGGCCATGGTCACGGGCACGGTCATGGGCACTCCCATTCCCCGGCTGCCGACACGGCCGACGACGATCGCGACGGCCGTGCCGAGCGCAAGGCGAAGGACCAGCCCGGCCGGCACAACGCGGGCTACTACGGCGGCGCCGGCGGCACCGGGCCACGTACGGCCCCGGCGGTCTCGACGAGCCAGGGCAGCCGGGCGTTCCCGTCGGCCCGCAAACGCCCGCTCTGAGCCGGGATCGAGGCCCGACATGGAGACCGCACTGCACCGCTTCATCCGGCTGCTCCGGCTTTACGGCGTACGCGTGAGCACCGCCGAGGTGATCGACGCGATGCACGCGGTCGCCCAGCCCGGGGTGCTCGAGCAGCGCCACCTGCTCCACGCCGCGCTCACCGCGAGCCTGGTCAAGGACCGTCGTGACCTGGACACGTTCGACCTGGTCTTCGACCGGTTCTTCGGGCTGCGGCCAGTGGTCGAGGAGGCCGACGAGCACGGGCACACCCACGACGACCTCTCCGACGACGGCGAGCTCACCGACTTCACGCTCTCGGACGAGCCCGGCGAGGTGCCGGAGGACGGGCACAGCCACGGCAAGCCGGACGACATCAAGGAGTACTTCAAGCCCGAGGACATGGCGCAGCGCTACAACCTCCACCAGGAGGCGAACAAGATCGACATCGCCGCGCTCACCGACGAGATCGTCCTCTCCAACGACCCCAAGTCCAGCCCGGGCGAGGCCGCTCGGGTCCAGCTCTCGACCAGCCGGATGCACAACCCGGGCAACCCGGGCGAGCTGATCCGCGACGCCGGGATGCAGCTCGACACGGAGCTGTCGGTGCAGGAGGAGATCGCGCTGCTGAGCTGGCTCGAGGAGCGCGAGCCGGACAGCGGGATCGACGACGACGATGCCCTCGCGGAGCTCCGCAAGGCGCTCTCGCCGTGGCTGGCCACGCTCCCCGAGCGGATCCGCGACCACCTCGAGCGGCTGATGAGCATGGAGCGCGAGATCGAGTCGCGCGAGATCCAGGCCACCCAGGCGGAGACCGTCGCCGAGCACGACCGCGCCGCGCTGGAGGAGTCGCTGCGGCGGCTGCTCAGGAAGCTCCACGGAGCCCCGCGCCCGCGGCGTACGGTGGCCGCCCGCGGCATCGTCGACGGCCGCCGGACGATGCGCACCAACATGAAGTACGACGGGGTCCCGTTCCGCCCGGTCACCGTCGCGAAGGCGCACGACCGGCCGCGGCTGCTCGTGCTCTGCGACGTCTCCCTGTCCGTACGCTCCACCGCCCGCTTCACGCTGCACCTGCTGCACAGCCTGCAGTCGGTGGCCACCTCGGTCCGGTCGTTCGCGTTCGTGAAGGACCTGGTGGAGATCACCGACCTGTTCGCCGAGCACCGGATCGAGGACGCGCTGTCGCTGGTGCTGTCGGGGCTGCCCGCCGGCGGCGTGCTCGACGTGGACGCCGACTCGGACTACGGCTCCTCGTTCGAGCAGTTCCTGGAGCAGTTCGGCTCGGCGGTGAACCGGAGGACCACGCTGGTGATCCTCGGCGACGGGCGGGGCAACGGCAAGGATCCCGGCTTCGCCGCCTTCGAGGAGCTCACCCGGCGGGCCCGGTCGACGATCTGGCTCACCCCGGAGCCGCGCTACTCCTGGTCGCTCGGCGGCTGCGACCTGCCGGAGTACGCCGAGTGGTGCGACAAGGTCCAGGTCGTCCGCAACCTGCGCGGGCTCGACAACGTCACCCAGACGATGTCGGTCGGCCGATGACCACCCCGCCCGGCGAGCTGGCCGTGATCGACGCGCTCCGCCCCGGGCCGGAGGCGGGCGTCTACCGCGACGAGGTGGTCAGTGTCCGGGCCTGGCGCGGCCCCCGCCCGCGCCGCCAGCTGGGCACGATCCGCACCCGCCACTTCGATGTGCACCGCGAGGGCCACCACGTCCACCTGGTCCACTGCCTGCGGGCGGAGCAGATCGACGACGACCTCTCCGGGCTGCTGGCCGAGGAGCTGTTCCAGCCGGGCTGGCTGCGCGGGCCCGACCTGTTCGAGCGCCTCTTCACCGGCGTCGTGGTCAGCAGCGCCCCGGACCCGGAGCAGGCCTGGGCCGCGTTCTACCGCAACACCCTGCGCCACGTGGAGCAGGCACTGGAGCGCCCCGGCTCCACCGCCGCCGGTCACGGCACCGTCGCCGAGTACGCCCCCGTCTACCGCTTCGTCGAGCAGCAGCTGGCTCGTGGCTCCGTCCTCGAGGTCGGGTGCTGCTTCGGGTTCCTCTCGCTGCGGCTGGCCGCCACCGGACGGGACGTGACCGCCTCCGACCTCTCCGCGGGCACCGTCACGCTGCTCAGTGCCGCGGCGTCCCGGTTGAAGGTGCCGCTGACCACGCGAGCCGCCGACGCCACCCGGCTGCCCTGGGCCGACGAGACCGCCGACAACGTGCTGCTGATCCACCTGCTCGAGCACATCGAGCCGAGTCTCGGAGACCGGGCGGTCGCCGAGGCGATCCGGGTGGCGCGACGTCGAGTCGTGATCGCCGTACCCCTCGAGGACGAGCCCGACGAGACCTGGGGCCACGTCCGGACGGTGTCGCTGGACGACCTCGCCGCCTGGGGCGAGGCCTCGGGACACCCGCACCGGGTCGTCGAGCACCACGGCGGCTGGCTCGTCATCGACACCGACCGCTGATCGCGTCCTCACCGGGTGGACCTGTCCATCGGCGAAGCAGGTGCTCAACACCCCGTCCGGCGCCGCGTCAGGCCTGGTCAGAAGCGGGTCAGACCTGTCCGTCGGCCGCACGCACCCGGGCAGGAGGCCTACCCGAGGGCAGGTGCGCGACCGCCCACTCGGCGGGTCTGTCGATGTGTCGTACGTCACTACGTTGAGAGGGCCGTGGCCCAGCCCGGACGACGGCTGACTCCCTGGAGGAACTGATGACGAACACATCCATCGATGCAGAGGTGCCGACGGTTCAAGGCGCCACCACGACGACCTGGGGCGACCCGTTCCCGCTCGGCCTGGCCAGCTTCGGGATCTCGGCGCTCGTCCTGGCGACGGTGATGTCGGGGATCGTCGACCCCGCCGCCCTGCCGGCCGTGCTGCCGCTCGCGCTGGCGTTGGGCTTCGCAACCGAGCTCGTGGCCGGTCTGGTCCACTTCCGGCGTGGCGAGACGTTCCCGGCCCTGGTCTTCACCGCGTACGCCGGGTTCTGGCTCTCCTACGCGTTGCTGGTGCAGTTCTACGGCCCGATGGTGACCGCCGGCGGCGCCGCTGTCACCGGGATGTTCCTGCTCGCCTGGGCGCTGTTCACGTCCTACATGCTGCTGGCGGCGCTGCGCACCAACACCACCACGATCGTGATCTTCGTGCTCCTGGCCGGGGTCTTCTACCTGGCGGCCTTCGGGTCGTTCCTCGGCAGCGCGGCCCTGGGCCGGACGGCCGGCTACGTGCTGATCCTCGACGCCGTGGTGGCGCTCTACGCCTCGGCCGCGATCATCGTGAACACCACCTGGGACCGCACCGTTCTGCCCGTGCCGTGACGTGGTTCGGGCCGGCGTTCACCGTCGTCGGGGTGCCCCGCATCTCGAGCGATCCCGGTATGAGCCGCTCCCGGATCCGCCCATGCACGCAATCGTGTCGTGTCGGTGCAGATGCCTCAACAGACCGTCGGCCAGAAGCGGGACAGACGCGCCGACCCGACGGCTGTAGGTGGGGCAGATGCGCCGACTCGACCAGTTCTGGTGGGGCAGATGCGCCGGGTCGGGGAGTGTTGGTGGGCTGGATCTGACCGGTCGGTTTACGTGCGCCTGGTGAAGCGGATGTCGCCGTTGGGGAGGCGTTCGTGGAGGTAGGTGGGGTCGTGGGCGCGGTGGTGGTGATGGCTGCAGAGGAGTGCGGCGTTGGCCAGGTCGGTGGCACCACCTTGGGCCCATTCGATCCAGTGGTGGGCTTCTGCCCAGGTGCCGGGGATGTCGCAGCCTTCGGCCTCGCAGGTGGCGGATCTGAGGAGAAGGGCCCGGCGTTGGGCGGCGGTGAAGAGGCGTTCCCTACGCCCGAGATCGAGAAGCTCGGAGTCACCACCGAGGACAGCGGGCAGGATGCCTGCGGTGCAGGCCAGCCGCCGAGCCTCAGCGGCGGTGATCGGGCTGCCGCCGATGATCTGGGCGATGCCGGCCTCTTTGCGGAGTTGGTCGAGGTCGATGGTCACGATCACCGTGGTGGCGTCTCCGCCGTGGATGGGCAGCCGGGCTGGGTCGAGGGTTTCGAGCAGCTGGCAGAACGCCTGGCCGAGGCGGCGGTCGTAGGGCAGGTAGTCGCCGGTGTCGGTGCGGGTGCCGTCCTCGCGCCTGGGTGAGGCGAACGCCTCCAGGTTGGTGGCGAGCCGGTCCGCGGCCGCATCGGGGACCACGGCCGCGATCCGGGTGGTGCCGTCCCGAGGCGGCGCATGCTCAGCCGGGTCTTCTTGCGGGCGTGGGCTTCTTCGGCGGCGAGGCGTTTCGCTTCTTCGGCCTCGGCGATCTCGGGGGCGATGACCTCCAGGATCCGGCGGCCGAGCCGGCGGAGCTGGGCCGGGTCGAACTGGGTGGCGTAGGCGAGGAGGGTCTCCTCGGCCTTGGTCTTGATCTCGGGGTCCAGATCGGCGGGGAGTTCGTCGAGGGCCTGGGTGATCACCTGAGCCTGTGCCGGGTTGCACTCCCCGACCCGCATCGCCGCGGCGACCAGGCCGTAGGACCGGTCCAGCGCAGACGCGAGTCGCAGATCGGCCCGCAGTACTTCCGGACGTTGATGGGTGTGGTGGTGAAGCCAGGCCGCCACATCGCGCGCGGCGCTCTCCGCGGCGACATCATCAGCGGTCGCGAGCACGCGGAGTTCGAGCTCGGCCAGCTGGGCTTTGGCCCGAGCGATCTCGACCAGGGTGGTGGCCTTCTGGTCGGTGGCCATGAACGCCGGGTTTGCCTCCGCAACCTGGTCCAGTGCGCTGGTGACTGCAACCACTGCCTCGAGGACGGGGTGTTGGGGTTGTTGCAGCGTGGTCATCGAAGCGGTCACCTCCCGACGTACGAACTCTTCACACCCACCCACGCAGGTGTGTTCTGGTTCGCTGGTCTCGGAGGCCCGGCAGTACGGGCTATTACTTACCCTCGCAGCTCAGCGTTCACGCCCCTGGTTCCCCTGGAATACCCGCACATCGAATGATGGGGGCACGCCTCTTTCGAGGTGGTCGACCTTCACGTTCACGCCTGCACCGAGCCTACCATACAAAGCAAAATGAACCCAACCCAATCAGGGACAGGTATCCCCACCAAAACCCAGACCGCTGCTGGAACCCAGACACGCGACCAACGGACACACACCAAGCCCCCCACACGATCGCGGCGAGCGGGGGACGGCACAGCAACCCCGAGGATCAGAGGAGCCCCAGCTTGGACGCCTCGTACACCGCCTCGGCCCGGCGGCTGACCCCCAGCTTCCGCAGGATGTTGCCCACGTGGAACTTCGCGGTGGTGTCGGAGATGTAGAGCCGGTGGCCGATGGCACGGTTCGACAGCCCGTGGGCGAGCAGCTCCAGCACCTCCAGCTCGCGCGTGGTGAGCTCGGAGTCGTCGCTGGTCACCGGCATGTTCACGCCGCGGATCATCGCCGCCGCGGAGCGGGCGTCGAAGGCGCTGCCGCCGCTCGCGACGTCCCGGATCGCCCGGACCAGGCCGGTCGTGTCGACGTCCTTGACGACGTAGCCGCGGGCGCCGGCCCGGATCGCCTGCATCACCAGCTGCTCGTCCAGGAACGTCGTCAGCACCAGGATCAGGGCCTCTGGGTGTCGCTGGGTGAGGGCCGCGCACAGCTCCAGCCCCTCGGCGTCGGAGGACGAGGAGAGCTTGAGGTCGAGCAGCACGATGTCGGGGCGGGCGCTGTTGACCCGGGCCAGCGCCTCGGCCGCCGTCGCCGCCTCCGCGACCACCCGGAGACCGGGCTCGCGCTCGAGGATCGACCGCAGTCCCTGACGGACGATCGCATGATCGTCGACCAGCAGTACGTCGATGCCGGCCGTGGCCTGCTCCGGGATCGCCTGCGGTGGGCTGAGCGTGTTCATGGTTCCTCCTCGAAGCGGCTACTGCGGGTCCTCGATGAGCCCGCAGATCGTTCCTCGGCCGCGGTCGACGACCGGCAGCGGCACCCGGAGCTCGACCCGGACGCCGCCGAGATGTGAGCGCCGGAACGCGACCGTGCCGCCGAGCTCGCTGATCCGGGTCTCGATGTTCGCCAGGCCGCGGTGTCTGCCGTCGATCGAGGCACCGCGCTCGAGACGCAGCTTCCGGGCCAGCAGGCTCGGGTCGCCACGGCCGTCGTCGGCGACCCCGACGTAGAGCTCGTGCTTGCGGTAGCGGAGCCGGAGCACGGCCTGGGAGGCCTCGGCGTGGACCGCCACGTTGAAGAGCGCCTCGCCGACCGCGCGGGCGATGTCGTGCTTGGCCTCCGCAGGCATCGGGCACACCTCGCCCTCCACCCGCACCGAGACGTCCAGATGGGGGCGGTGGTGCTCGGCCACCTCGTGCAGGAGCTCGGGCAGCGACGACACCGTGTCGCGATGCGGCTGGTGCAGGGCGTAGATCGCCCGGCGCAGCTGCTCCACGGCGTCCTGGGTGAGTTGCTTGGCGGTGTTGAGGAGCTCGCCGATCCGTTCCCCGGCCGGGCCAAGCTCCTCGGTCTCGCCGCGCGCGACCTCGACCGACATCCCCGCCGAGAGCACGAACTGGGTCACGCTGTCGTGGAGCTCGCGCGCGATGCGGTGGCGCTCGTGGTCGACCAGCTCGCGCTGCCGGGCCACCAGCAGCCGCTCCTCGGCCTGGCGCAGCTCCCGGGTCCGTTGCTCGAGGTCGCGCTCCCGGGCGCCGACCTCGTCGTAGAGCCGCTGGGCGCGGCGGTGCTGAGCGAGCCCGGCCTGGTACTGCTCGGAGGTGTGCAGCGCCACCGCCGCCTCGTTGGCCAGGATGCGCAGCACGGACAGGTCGCCGGGCTCCGGGTCGTCGGCGAGACCGTGGAGGCCGACGAGGCTGCCGATCATCACGCTCTCCAGCGTCATCGGCACCCGCACCCAGCGAGCCGGCCCCGGCGCCCCGGTGGCATGGCCCGCCCGGATCGCGCCGAGCTCGCGGCGTACGACGCCGGGGAGCTCCTCCTCGTCGCCGACCACCTGGCCGTCGTGACCGACGACGATGAACCGGGGCCGAGCTCCCGTCAGGTGGCCGTCCGTCAGCGCCAGGATCGTCCATTCGGCGGCGAGGTGGACCGCGGCCGCGCGAGCCACCTCCTCCAGGAGCGCCCGCGGGCCCTCCACCGTGCGCACGAGTGCGCGTGAGATCGAGTCCATGGCGCGTACGGCCTGCTGCATCCGCTCGTCGGAGCGCAGGAACGCGCGGTAGTAGGACCGCTTGCCGGAACGTACGCCGGTCAGGGCTGCCAGATCGGGGGCGCTCACCGGACCACCTTCACAGGGCTTCCCGGAAGAGCGCGTGGATCTCGGCGCGGCTCGCCGGTCGCGGATTCGTGGTGAGACAGGCGTCGTCGAGCGTGGTCACCGAGAGGGTGTCGAGGTCGGTGTCGGTCACCCCGAGATCCCGCAGGCCACGGGGCACACCGACGTCGTCGGCCAGGCGCCGCACGTGGTCGGCCAGCATCTCGGCCGCGACGTCTCCGGGGACGCCGTCGACCGGCAGCCCGGCGGCCCGGGCCAGGCCGACGAACCGCTCCGGGACCGAGCGCGCGTTGTAGCGGATCACGTGCGGGAGCAGGACGCCGTTGACCACTCCGTGCGGGGCGTCGAGCAGCCCGCCGACCTGGTGGCTCATCGCGTGGGTGGCCCCGAGGATCGCGTTGGTGAAGGCCAGTCCCGCCTGCAGGCTCGCCTGCGCCATCATCGCGCGGTGCTCCATCGCGCCCGGATCGGTGACGGTCGAGCGCAGATGACGGCAGACGAGAGCCACCGAGCTCATCGCGTGGCCGTCGGCCAGCGGGTTGTGCGCCAGCGAGACGTACGACTCGATGCCATGGGTCAACGCGTCCAGGCCGGTGGCGGCGTTGAGCGCCTCCGGCATCGTGGTCAGCAGCCGGGGGTCGGTGATGGAGACGTCCGGGACCAGCGCGCGGCCCATGATCGTGATCTTCACCCGGCGGTCGGTGTCGGTGACGATGCAGAACTGGGAGACGTCGGCGCCGGTGCCGGAGGTGCTCGGGATCATCAGCATCGGCGGGATCGGTCGGGCGATCTGGTCGATCCCGGCGTAGTCGAGGATGTCGCCGCCGTTGCCCGAGAGCACCGCGACGCCCTTCGCGGCGTCCATGCAGGAGCCGCCGCCGATCGCCACGATGACGTCGGCCTCGGCCTCGACGTACCTCTCGTAGGCGCGGCGTACCTCGTGGTCCTTGGGGTTCGGGGTGACATCGGTCCACAGCACCGGGGTGAGCCCCTCGGCCCGGAGCAGCCGGAGCAGCTCGTCGACCCACCCGGCCTCGACGATGCCCGGATCGCTCACGACGAACGGCCGCCGGGCACCGAGCCGGGAGGCCGCGTAGCCCGCCTCGCCCAGCGAGTCAGGCCCGAAGACGACCTCCGGAGCCTGGAACTTCACCACCTGGTCGAGCGGGGCCGTGGTCGGGAGGACGGGCTCCTGCCGGGGCGAGACCTCCCAGGTGCGCGCCATCACGGCCGTGGGTGCGGTTCCGGCGGTCATCTCAGAGACCCACCTCGCGGTCCAGGCGGGCGATCTGGCCGTCGGCCAGCGCCAGCAGCGGGGAGCCGGCGGGCAGCAGGTCCCGGAGGCGGAGCCACATCTCGTAGTCGTCGGCGCCCCAGGCCGACCGGGTCCAGGTCGAGACCAGGTCGGGCTGGCCCGACTGGAGCACAGCGGCACGCAGCTGCTGCGCCAGTGTCTCGCGCAGCCGGACCACACCGGGCGCGACCGAGCGCGGCAGGATCGGCCCGCGATAGCAGCGGAGCGCGCCGGCGACGTCGCCCACCGCGAGCCGTGCCTCGACCCCCAGCCAGTCGCCGGTGACTTCGGTCGTGAGTCGGTAGGGACGGGAAGCCAGGAACTCGTCCCCGAGCAGGTTGCGCAGCCGGTTCAGCTCGGCGCGGAGCGTTGAGGAGCCGCCGTCGTCCTCGTAGAGCAGGACGGCGAGCTCGTCGCCGGAGAGTCCGCGCGGGGCGCTGGCGAGAAGGAGGAAGATCTCGCTGTGCCGCGGCGAGAGCCGTAGCTGCGCGCGATGGCCGCGGCCGTCGTCGATCGAGAGCAGCAGGTCCTGGCGGCCCAGGGTCTCGACGGCGATCCGGGCCCAGCCCGGCCGGGTCTCGGGCTGCCTCGGCAGCAGCTGCTCGCGCGCGAGCTCCGACTCCGCGAGCCTCGCGGCAGCGCGCACCATCGCCATCGTCTGGGGCACCACGATGGAGTCTCCGCCGGTGATGTCGAGGACGCCGAGCAGGCGGGAGTCGCCCGGGTCGTGGATCGGGGTGGCGGCACAGCTCCACGGCTGCACCGAGCGCCGGAAGTGCTCGGCGGCGATGACGCTGGTCGGCCGGTCGAGCCGGAGCGCGAGGCCGGGTGCGTTCGTGCCGGCGAGCCGCTCGTCCCAGTTGCTGCCCTCGACGAAGCCGATCCGCTCCGCGCGCCGGAGCGCCGCCGGGGCACCGCACACCCACAGCAGCTGGCCGGCCTCGTCCGAGACCGCCATGATCGCGTCGCAGTCGCGCGCCGCCTGCCCGAGCACGTCGTCGAGGAGCGGGAACACCCGCGCCAGCGGATGCGCCGCGCGTACGTCCCGGAGCTGGTCCTCCGGGAGCGTGATCGGCGCGCACGCATCGTCGGCGGTCACCCCGGCGGCAGCGGAACGGTGCCACGAGTCCGCCACGGCTGCGCGCATCGAGGGGCTCTGCTTCGTATCGCTCATCCGGACCTCCTCTGGTGACGAGGGTCACATTTGAAGGTTGCATTCACGTTGCATCGGTCGCGCAACGTGGCTGCAACCTCGGCGTTCCTAGCGTCTGTGACCACGATCACGCCCGAATGCCTGACTTTGCCTGAGGAGAAACTCCGATGACCGTATACGCAGCTCCCGGCCAGCCCGACTCGCTGGTCACCGTCCAAGGCCGCTACGGCCACTACATCGGCGGCCAGTGGGTCGACCCGGTCAAGGGTGCCTACTTCGAGAACATCTCGCCGGTGAACGGCAAGCCGTTCACCGAGATTGCCCGAGGCACCGCCGAGGACATCGAGGCCGCCCTGGACGCCGCACATGCTGCCGCTCCGTCGTGGGGGAAGACCTCGACGACGGAGCGGGCCAACACCCTGCTCAAGATCGCCGACGTGATGGAGGAGAACCTCACCGCCATCGCCGTCGCCGAGACCTGGGAGAACGGCAAGCCGGTCCGCGAGACCCTGGCCGCCGACATCCCGCTCGCGATCGACCACTTCCGTTACTTCGCCGGTGTGCTCCGTGCCCAGGAGGGCACCATCGGCGAGATCGACGAGAACACCGTGGCGTACCACTTCCACGAGCCGCTGGGCGTCGTCGGCCAGATCATCCCGTGGAACTTCCCGATCCTGATGGCCGTCTGGAAGCTTGCGCCCGCCCTGGCCGCCGGCAACGCGGTCGTGCTCAAGCCCGCCGAGCAGACCCCGTGGTCGATCCTCAAGCTCATCGAGCTCGTCGGCGACCTGCTGCCCGCCGGCGTGCTCAACGTCGTCAACGGCTTCGGCGTCGAGGCCGGCAAGCCGCTCGCCTCCTCGCCCCGCGTCGCCAAGGTCGCGTTCACCGGTGAGACCACGACCGGCCGGCTGATCATGCAGTACGCCAGCCAGAACATCATCCCGGTGACCCTCGAGCTCGGCGGCAAGAGCCCGAACATCTTCTTCGACTCCGTCGCCGCGGAGAAGGACGCCTTCTACGACAAGGCGCTCGAGGGCTTCACCATGTTCGCCCTCAACCAGGGCGAGGTCTGCACCTGCCCGTCGCGTGCGCTCGTCCAGCGCTCGATCTACTCCGACTTCGTCGGCGACGCGATCGCCCGGGTCGAGAAGATCAAGCAGGGAAACCCGCTCGACGACACCACGATGATCGGCGCCCAGGCCAGCAACGACCAGCTCGAGAAGATCCTGTCCTACATCGAGATCGGCAAGGACGAGGGCGCCAAGGTGCTCACCGGTGGCGAGCGGAACATCCTCGAGGGCGACCTCGCCGAGGGCTACTACGTGCAGCCCACCGTCTTCGAGGGCGACAACTCGATGCGGATCTTCCAGGAGGAGATCTTCGGCCCGGTCGTCTCGCTGACCGGCTTCGACGACGAGGCCGACGCCCTCAAGGTCGCCAACGACACCCTGTACGGCCTCGGTGCCGGCGTCTGGTCGCGCGACGGGTCGCAGGCCTTCCGTGCCGGCAAGGAGATCAAGGCCGGCCGCGTCTGGACGAATTGCTACCACGCCTACCCGGCCCACGCCGCCTTCGGCGGCTACAAGCAGTCCGGCATCGGTCGCGAGACCCACAAGATGATGCTCGACCACTACCAGCAGACCAAGAACCTGCTCGTCAGTTACAGCCCCGACGCCCTCGGGTTCTTCTGATGAGCGCGACCCACGCCTCCTCCCTTCCGGCGCGGGTCGCCGTGACCGGCGAGGCGGCGGAGCTGCTCCGCCGTCTCGTCGGTAACCACGGGCCGGTCATGTTCCACCAGTCCGGCGGATGCTGCGACGGCTCCGCCCCGATGTGCTACCCGAGCGGCGACTTCATGCTCGGCGACGCCGACATCCACCTGGGCGACCTCGACATCGGGCTGGACGACCAGGTGCCCGTCTGGATGTCGCGCTCCCAGTTCGAGTACTGGTCGCACACCCACATCACCATCGACGTCGTCCCCGGACGCGGCGCCGGGTTCTCCCTGGAGGCGCCCGAGGGCGTGCGCTTCCTGATCCGGTCGCGACTGTTCACAGACGAGGAGGCACAGCGCCTTGACCGAGAAACTGCTCAGCACTGACCACCAGATCCGCTTCGACCCGCCCGCCGACCTGGCCGCCGCCGCCAACGTCACCGCCGAGGCGTACGCCCGTGCCGCCTCCGACCTGGAGGGCTTCTGGGCCGAGCAGGCCGAGCGGCTGACCTGGGCCGAGCCGTTCACCGAGGTGCTGGACTGGTCCGACGCACCCCGGGCTCGGTGGTTCGCGGACGGGAAGCTCAACGCGGCGTACAACTGCGTCGACCGCCACGTCGAGGCCGGCCGCGGCGACCAGGTCGCCTTCCACTTCGTCGGCGAGCCCGGCGACACCCGAGACATCACCTACGCCGACCTCAAGGACGAGGTCTGCCGAGCGGCCAACGCGCTGACCGCCCTCGGCGTGGGCAGCGGCGACCTGGTCGCGATCTACCTGCCGATGATCCCCGAGGCCATCGTCGCGATGCTGGCCTGTGCCCGCATCGGCGCCACCCACACCGTGGTCTTCGGCGGGTTCTCGGCCGAGGCCCTCGCCTCCAGGATCGAGGACTGCCGGGCCAAGCTGGTCATCACCTCCGACGGCGGCTACCGGCGCGGGGGGCCCTCGGCGCTGAAGCCGGCCGTCGACGCCGCGCTCGCGCGACTCGGCAGCCAGAGCCCGGTCGACCACGTCCTCGTCGTTCGCCGCACCGGGGAGTACGTCCCGTTCGACGACGCCACCGACCTGTGGTGGCACGACGCCGTCGACAGCGCCTCCCCCGAGCACATCCCCGAGGCGTTCGACGCCGAGCACCCGCTGTACGTCATGTACTCCTCGGGCACCACCGGCAAGCCCAAGGGCATCCTCCACACCACCGGCGGCTACCTGACCGGCGCGGCCTACACCCACCACGCGGTGTTCGACCTCAAGCCGGACACCGACGTCTACTGGTGCACCGCCGACATCGGCTGGGTCACCGGCCACAGCTACATCGTCTACGGCCCGCTCGCCAACGGCGTCACCCAGGTGCTCTACGAGGGCACCCCGGACAGCCCGCACCGAGGTCGCTGGTGGGAGATCATCGAGAAGTACGGCGTGACCCTCTTCTACACCGCCCCGACGGCGATCCGGACCTTCATGAAGTGGGGACGCGAGATCCCGGACGAGTACGACCTCACCTCGCTGCGCCTCCTCGGATCGGTCGGCGAGCCGATCAACCCCGAGGCGTACCTCTGGTACCGCGACGTCATCGGCGGCGACCGCTGTCCCGTGGTCGACACCTGGTGGCAGACCGAGACCGGTCAGATGATGATCAGTCCCCTCCCCGGGGTCACCGCAGGCAAGCCCGGCTCGGCGATGCGGCCGCTGCCCGGCATCGGCGCCGACGTGGTCGACGAGGAGGGTCGCTCGGTGCCCAACGGGTCGAGCGGCTACCTGGTCCTCACCAAGCCGTGGCCGGCCATGCTGCGCACGCTGTGGCAGGACGACGACCGCTTCGTCGAGACGTACTGGACCCGCTTCGCGGACCTCGGCTACTACTTCGCCGGCGACGGTGCCAAGAGGGACGAGGACGGCGACATCTGGATCCTGGGCCGCGTCGACGACGTGATGAACGTGTCCGGCCACCGCCTCTCGACCAGCGAGATCGAGTCGGCGCTGGTCTCCCACCCGCGGGTCGCCGAGGCAGCCGTCGTCGGCGCCGCCGACGAGACCACCGGGCAGGCGGTCGTCGCGTACGTCATCCTGCGCTCCGGGGACGGCAACACCGGCGAGGCACTGGTCCAGGAGCTGCGCAACCACGTGGCCAGGGAGATCGGAGCCATCGCCAAGCCGCGGCAGATCACGATCGTCCCGGAGCTGCCCAAGACGCGGTCCGGGAAGATCATGCGCCGTCTCCTGCGCGACGTCGCCGAGGGCAGAGACGTCGGCGACACCACCACGCTCAGCGACCCGAGCGTCATGGCGCTGATCGCGGAGGGGTGAGATGACCGCCCCTGCCACCGGCGTCGATCCCAGGACGATCGGACGCAGCTGGATCATCGTGGCCCGGCACCGCCAGCCCGCCGCCGGGCCCTCGGCTCCCGCGCCGTGGGGCGAGGCGCATCTCAAGCGGATCGGCACCCCGCTGACCCTCTGTGGTGCGCCCGCCCAGGGCTGGCACGCGTTCTGGCAGCTGCGGTCCGAGGACGTCCGCCGGTGGTGCCCCACCTGCTCCGGCGCGGCCCGTCCGACCCGCACCGTGTCGGGATCCCTGAGTGCCATGTGACCCCAAGAGGAGGACGATCGATGAAGACCGCGACCTACAGCTGCAGCTGCCCTGAGGTGTTCCACGAGCTCGGGCTGCACACTCGCGAGGGCGTGCTGCCGCGTCCGCGCTGGCTGCGGGTGCTGGCACAGCTTCTGCGCTGAACGTGACGAAGTCGCGTACGACTCGGGCCGTTGTGGCCGTCAGATCTCCGAAACTCGCTCGTCGCCGGGATCAGCCCTTGCTGAGATATATCAGAAACCTCCAGAATGATGTACCAGGAACCGGACGCCTCCGGTGCCTCGAGAGGAGAGATATGCAGCAGGTCAAGGCCGTCATCGCCCGCGCCGAGGGAGCCCCGGTGGAGCTGGTGACGATCAACGTGCCCGACCCCGGCCAGGGTGAGGCGGTGGTGAAGATCCAGTCGTGCGGGGTCTGCCACACCGACCTCCACTATCGCGAGGGCGGGATCAACGACGAGTTCCCGTTCCTGCTGGGCCACGAGGCCGCCGGCGTGGTGGAGGCGGTCGGTCCCGACGTCACGAGCGTGGCGCCCGGCGACTTCGTGGTGCTCAACTGGCGCGCGGTCTGCGGCAGCTGCCGGGCGTGCAACCGAGGCGAGCCGCAGTACTGCTTCGCCACGTTCAACGCGACCCAGAAGATGACCCTCGAGGACGGCACCGAGCTGTCGCCTGCGCTGGGCATCGGCGCGTTCGCGGAGAAGACGCTGGTCGCGGCCGGTCAGTGCACGAAGGTCGACCCGAGCGCTCGGCCCGCCGCCGTCGGGCTGCTGGGCTGCGGTGTCATGGCCGGCATCGGCGCAGCCATCAACACCGGGGGTGCGACCCGCGGCAGGTCGGTCGCCGTCATCGGCTGCGGCGGCGTCGGCATGGCTGCCATCGCCGGCGCGGCACTGGCCGGGTCGAGCCCGATCATCGCCGTCGACATCGACCCGAAGAAGCTCGAGCAGGCCAAGACGATGGGCGCGACCCACACCGTCGACTCGTCGGCGACCGACGCCGTGGAGGAGATCCGGCGGATCGCCGCCGAGACCTACCCAGGTGCCGAGGGCGCCGACATCGTCGTCGAGGCGGTCGGTCGCCCGGAGACCTGGAAGCAGGCCTTCTACGCTCGCGACCTGGCCGGCACCGTGGTGCTCGTCGGCGTACCCACCCCGGACATGAAGGTGCCCGACCTCCCGTTGATCGACGTCTTCGGCCGCGGTGGCGCGCTCAAGTCCAGCTGGTACGGCGACTGCCTCCCCAGCCGCGACTTCCCGATGCTCGTCGACCTCTACCAGCAGGGTCGTCTCGACCTCGACGTCTTCGTCAGCGAGGAGATCGGCATCGGCGACATCGAGGCCGCCTTCGAGAAGATGCACCGCGGAGAGGTGCTGCGCTCGGTGGTGGTCCTGTGAGCGGCGTACGTGTCGACCACGCGGTCACCAGCGGCACCTTCAGTCTCGACGGCGAGACCCACCAGGTCGACAACAACCTGTGGGTGGTCGGCGATGACCAGGAGTGCCTGGTCATCGACGCCCCTCATTCGGTCGAGGACATCCTCGCCGTGGTCGGTGACCGCCGGGTCAAGGCGATCGTGTGCACGCACGCGCACGACGACCACGTACGCGTCGCACCGGCGTTGCGCGAGGCCGTCCGGGCGCCGATCCTGCTCCATCCCGACGACAGGCCGCTGTGGGAGCTCACCCACACCGACGAGCTCTGGGACGCCGACCTCTCCGACGGGCAGGTGATCGAGATCGGTGACACCTCGCTCACGGTCCTGCACACGCCGGGCCACGCCCCGGGTGCGGTCTGCCTGTGGTCGGCCGATCTCGGCTGTGTGTTCACGGGCGACACCCTCTTCCAGGGCGGGCCCGGCGCGACCGGACGCTCCTTCAGCGACCGGCCCACGATCGAGGCGTCGATCAAGGCCAAGCTGTTCGCGCTCCCCGGTGACACGGTCGTCCACACCGGCCACGGCGACGACACCACGATCGCGGCGGAGGCAGCGGCGTTGGCCTGACGGAGCCGGTCACCGAGCAGGGTGCAGGACCTCGGCCGTGAAGCTGCTGCCCGCGAGCGCGTCGAGCAGGTCGGCGGCGGAGACGTCTCCGGTGACGGTGATCTGGCCGGTGCCGCGGTCGGCGGTGAGGGTGGCGACGCCCGGGAGGTCCCGGAGCCGGGCGGTGGCCTCACGGACGCAGCGAGGGCAGCGCATGCCCTCGACGTACAGCTGAACGGTCTGCATGGCGGTCTCCTCGTGGGTTTCCCAGTGCCTTCGTGGCCCCGGAGGAATCCGGGGCCACGAAGGGTGTGGACTGCTACCGGCCGGCGGGGACAGACTCGGCCGCGGTCTCGGCGCGGACCGACCTCCAGCCGATCCCGGTGACGACGGCACCGGCGAGGGCGATCCCGGCGGCTCCAAGGAACCCGGCCGAGAAGCCGTCGGTCATGGCGGCCAGGTCACCGACCTGGTCGGAGCCGTACGCCGCGGCCACGACGGTCATCGCCGCCAGCGCGAGCGCGGAGCCGACCTGGTAGCTGGTGTTGACGATCCCGGCTGCGAGGCCACCCTCCTCGGGGGCGGCCGCGCCGAGCGCGGTGCTCAGCGAGGGGATGAAGGCCAACGCCATGCCCGCTGCGGTGACCAGCGTCGCCGGCAGCACGTCGACGGCGAAGCTGCCGTCGGCGTCGATCCGGGAGAGCCAGACCAGGCCGAGGCCGAGGACGACGAGACCGCCGACGGTCATCGCCTTCGGGCCGAACGCCGCGGTCAGCCGCGGGGCGACGGCCACCATGCCCAGCATGATCGTCACCGTCATCGGCAGCAGGGCCGCGCCGGACTCGAAGGCACCGAGGCCGAGGACCTGCTGCAGGTAGAGGTTGATGAAGAAGAACATCGGGATCCAGGCGGCGCCGAGCAGCAGCTGGGCGATGTTCGCGGCGGCCAGGTTCGGTGCCTTGAAGATGCCCAGGCGCATGAGCGGCGCCGACGAGCCTGCCTGCAGGGCCACGAAGGCGATGAGCAGCGCGATGCCGATGGCGCCGGCGACGAGCGTGCTGGGCGACCCCCAGCCGACCTCGGGGACGCGTACGACCGCGAAGACCACCGCGGCGAGACCCAGGGTGACGGTCAGGGCTCCGAGCAGGTCGATGCGACCACGCTGCGCGGTACCAGCCGGCATCGTGCCCGGCGTCAGGGCGAGGACGGCGATCGCGATCGGGAGGTTGATGAAGAAGACCCACGGCCAGGACAGGTACTCGGTGAGCACGCCGCCGAGGAACACACCGGCCGTTCCACCGGCCGGAGCGGCCGCGCCGTAGAGCGCGAGCGCCTTGGTCAGCTCCTTCGGGTTGGCCCCGAAGTTCATGAACAGAAGGGTCAGCGCCGAGGGCGCGATGAGCGCGGATCCGGCGCCCTGGACGGCGCGACCGGCGATCTCGACGGCGACGCTGTCGGCCAGTCCGGCGACGAGCGAGCCGACACCGAGGACCAGCCAGCCGATGGCGAAGATCCGGCGCGCGCCGAGCAGGTCGGAGAGCCGTCCGCCGAGCAGGAGGAAGCCACCGAAGGCCACCACGTACGCGTTGAACACCCAGCTGAGGTCCTGCGGGGCGAAGCCGAGATCGCGTTGTATCTCGGGGAGTGCGACTCCGATGATGGAGGTGTCCATGATGACCATGAACTGGGCGGCGGCGATGAGGCCGAGGGCGAGCCAGCGGCGGCTGTTGGCACCCGCCGCCGGGGATGCTGTCGAAGACATGGTTCTCTCTTTTCGTCAGGGCGGCCGTTCGACCGCGTGAGGAGAACCTGTCCCGCGCTACTGTCCCTGGTCTGTCCGGGCGCCGTCCGTGCCGCTCAGCCGGTCCAGCGCTTCGGTCGCCTGGTCCGCGAGGGCGACCTCGCCGGTGGCGAGGCCGAGGGCGCGGGCCTCCTGGTAGCGCTCCACGGCCGCCTCCACCTCGGACGCCTGCTCGTGGCATCGGGCCAGCGCGAGCGTCGCCTTCGCCGTCATCGCGGGAGTCTCCAGCGTCTCGAAGCCCTGGATCGCGGTGGTCAGCAGGTCGATCGCCGTCGACCAGTCCTGCCGACGCTCCGCGAGCCGGCCACGTCCGTACGCCGCCAGGACCGACCCGGCCCGGTCGCCGACGTGACGCGACGCCAGCTCCGCGCGGCGGAACGCGTCCTCGGCCGACTCGTGGTCGTCCAGTCCCAGGTGGGTGATGCCGAGGTCGGCGAGGGCCCACTGCACGGTGTTGTGGATGCCCGCTGAGGCGGCGACGTCGATCGCCTGCTCGAGTGTTCGGGCCGACTCTCGCAGGCGCCCGAAGTGCCGAAGGCCGTAGCCGAGGTGGTAGAGGACCGCGCTCTGACCCCAGGGGTCGTCGAGGTGGCGGAACTCGGCCGCCGTTGCCCGCCCGAGGCGCATCGCGGTCGGCTCGTCGCGCGCCTTGAGGGCGGTCTCGAGCCGGACGAATCCGGCGACGGCGAGGCCCCAGCGGTCGCCGCGGTCACGGAAGGACCGCTCGGCCTCGTCCAGGAGCGCGGCGGCCTCCGGGGACGACCCGTTGACGCCCTCGACGGCGAGCAGCACCTGCGAGACCGCGGTCCCGTCGGCGTCCCCGCTCTCGGTGAAGATCGCCAGGCTCTCGCGGGCAGCCGCGGCACAGCGCGGATGAGGGTGGACGACGCAGGCCCGCGGTCGCTCGACCAGCGACACCGCCTGCAGGGCAGCGGCCCGTGCAGGGGCGCTCCCGCGATTCTGCTCGAGGAGGCGACGCAGGATCCGGCGGCCCTCGAGGTGGCGGCCCTGGTGCCAGAAGAGGCCGAGGTGACCGGCCAGCCGCAGCGCGGCGTCGATGCGATGTCCTGAGCTTGTCGAAGGGTCGCCGGCCGGGCCCTCGAGCCAGGCGATCGCCGAGCGTACGTTGGCCTGCTCGTCGACCAGGAGGTTGCGCGCACGGGGGTCGCCCTGACCGCGCAGCGCCTGTGCCGACCGTTCGGCGACCTGGGCGAAGTGGTGCGCGTGCCGGGTGGCCAGTGCGTCGCTCCGGCCGGTCTGGGCCAGCCGGTCGGCGGCGTACTCGCGCAGCGTCTCGAGCATCCGGTAGCGGGTGACCGGGCCGCGTTCGGCGACGATCAGGGACTGCTCGACCAGGCGGCCCACGGCGTGGATGACCTCGCTCGGGTCGGTCTCGTCGTCGGCGAGGACCTGCTCAGCGGCGGTCAGCGTCCAGCCGCCGTGGAACACCGCGAGCCCCTCGAAGACGCGCTTCTCCAGGTCGTCGAGCAGGTCGTAGCTCCAGTCGACGGTCGCGCGGAGGGTGCGCTGCCGCTCCTCGGCCGTACGAGGTCCCGAGGTGAGCAGGGTGAACCGCTGGTCGAGCCGGTCGGCGAGGTCGCTCGGGGACAGCGAGGCCGCCCGGGCTGCGGCGAGCTCCAGCGCCAAGGGCATGCCGTCGAGCGCGCGGGCGATGCGACCGAGCGCGGCGTACGTCTCCGGGTCGGTCTCGCTCCCGGGCAGGCCCGTCGCGATCCGGCGGACCAGGAGCTGCACGGATGGCGACGACGCGATCGTCTCGGGGTCGTCGTCCTCGAGCGGTGTCGGGAGCGGACCGACGAGGGTCTGCACCTCGCTCGGCAGGGCGAGGGGCTCGCGGCTGGTCGCGATGACGGTGAGCTGCGGACAGCGGCCGAGCAACTCCTCGACGAGGGTCGCGACGGGGTCGATGAGGTGCTCGCAGTTGTCGATGACCAGGAGCAGGTGCTTGTCGGCGAGGAAGTCGACCAGCCGGGTCTGGAGGTCGATCGCCGAGCCGTCCTGCGGCATCGCCACGGCCGTGGCGACCGCCGGCACGATGTGCTCGCGGCTCCGGATCGCGGCCAGCCGGACGAGGAAGGTGCCGTCCGGGAACCGGTCGGCGAGGCGCCGGGCGGCGTGCAGACCGAGGGCGGTCTTCCCGGAGCCGCCCGGGCCGACGAGGGTGGTGAGCCTGGAGGTGCCGGCCCGCTCGCTCAGGGCCTCCAGCAGCTCCTCGCGACCGATGAGCGGGGTCAGGTCGGCCGGGAGGTTGGAGAGTTGCGCGCCGGACCTGGCGCGGCGGGGCGCGGTCGCCGGGGTGGACAGGGTGACCTCGCCGGACGAGCCGAGCGACGGGTCCTGCCGGAGAACCCGCTCGTGGAGCGATCGGAGCGAGGCCGACGGCTCGAGGCCGAGGTCGGCGTCCAGCGTCTTCCGGGTGCGGGTGAAGACCTCGAGGGCATCGGCCTGCCGGCCGGCGCGGTAGAGCGCGACCATCAGCAGACCGGCCATCGCCTCGTGCGTCGGGTCCGTACGCAGCAGCGGCTCGAGATCGGTGACGACCTCCGCGTGCCGGCCCAGCGACAGCGCGATCTGGGCACGCTCGGCGTACGCCGTCCGGCGGAGGTCCTCCAGCCGGACGGACTCCGGCACCGCCCACGGCTCGGTGGCGAAGTCGGCGAGCGCGTCGCCCCGCCAGAGCCCGAGCGCCGCGTCGTAGCTGGCCAGATCCTCCTCGGTGGGGCTTCCGGACCCGGCGACCGACGCCCGGACCTCGCGGATCCGGCGCTCGAACGCCTCGGCATCCAGGCTGTCGGGGTCGATCGCGGCCCGATAACCACCGCCGTCGCGCTGCACCAGGTCGAGCCCGACGGCCTTGAACACGCGGCGCAGCTTGGAGACCCGGAGCTGGAGGGCGTTCAGCGGGTCGGCCGGCAGGGACACATCGGCCCACAGCCGATCGATCAGCGCCGACGCCGGCACGATCCGCCCACGCGCGAGCAGCAGCACCGCGAGCAGGGCCCGCTCCGCCGACCCGGGGACCTTCACGACGACACCGTCGACGGTCGTCTCGAACGGGCCGAGCAGCCCGAAGCGTACGTCGGGCGAGGTCGGGGTCGGCAGCACATCGCGATCGTAGTCAGCCCCTTCGTGGGCGCCGAACAGATATCTGTCCGGAGCCCGACAACCCCGGGACAGTACGCAGACAGATCGCGCGAGCAGCCTCTGGCACGTCAACGAGAGTCATCGAGATTCGAGCCAGGAGAGATCACATGAACGCCATTGCCAAGGTCGGTGCGTTCGCCGGAGCCGTCGTTGCCCTCGGCGGCCTGGGTTCCGCCGTGGGCGCCTCCGTCGGCCCCATCGGCGAGCCGGAGCGCCCGAGCCACCAGGAGCACGGAAAGGCCGGTGGCCACGGTGGCCACGCCGGGCACGGCGCGACGAAGGCGCCCGCGGCCACCGGGCTCAACGTCAGCGAGGCCGGCTACACGCTCGACCTCGTCGAGGACCGCTACCAGCGCACGGCCGACGCCACGCTGCGGTTCCGGATCCTCGGTGACGACCACGAGCCGGTCACCCGGTTCGAGACCGCCCACGGCAAGAAGCTCCACCTGATCGTCGTACGCCGCGACCTGGCCACCTTCCAGCACGTGCACCCGGTCATGGCGGCCGACGGCACCTGGTCGGTCGGCGCCGACCTGGCCGAGGCCGGGACCTACCGCGTCTTCGCCGACTTCAAGCCGAAGGGCGCGGACGAGGGCCTGACCCTGGGGCAGGACCTCTTCGTCGCCGGCCCCTACGAGCCGCAGCCGCTCCCCGCGGCCGCCGCCACCAGCGCGGTCAGTCCCTACCAGGTCGACCTGGACGGTCACCTGGTCGCCGGGAAGACCTCGCGCCTCACCCTGACCGTCACCAAGGACGGCGAGCCGGTCACCGACCTGGAGCCCTACCTCGAGGCGTACGGCCACCTGGTCGCGCTCCGCGACGGCGACCTCGCCTACCTCCACGTCCACCCCGAAGGAGCCCCCGGCGACGGGCGCACGGAGCCCGGTCCGGAGATCACCTTCTCCGCCGAGGTGCCGTCGGCCGGGACGTACCGGCTGTTCCTCGACTTCCAGCACGCCGGCGAGGTGCGTACCGCGGCCTTCACCGCGGTCGCCGAGGCCCACTGATCCCCCTGCTCGAGCAGGGTCCACCACAGAGAGAGGAAAGCACCATGTGCAGCACCACCTACACCGTTTCCGGGATGACCTGCGGCCACTGCGTCAGCTCCGTCACGGAAGAAGTCACCCAGATCGCGGGCGTCTCCTCCGTCGACGTCGACCTGGCCACCGGCCAGGTGACCGTCACCTCCGAGAACGAGCTCGACCCGGCGCTGGTCCAGCGCGCGGTCGAGGAGGCCGGCTACCAGCTGGCCGGCTGACCCACCCGCGTCGGCTCCCCCTCCCCTGAGCGGGGAGCCGACGCGCCCGATCCATTCACCGAAGGACACCAGTGATGACCATCTCCGGAACCTCTGCACCCACCACCGACTTCGAGCTCGAGATCAACGGCATGACCTGCGCGTCGTGCGCGAACCGCATCGAGCGCAAGCTCAACAAGCTCGACGGCGTCGCCGCCACCGTCAACTACGCGACCGAGAAGGCGAAGATCTCCGTCGCCGCGGACAAGACCGACATCGACGCCGGCGTGCTGATCGCGACCGTCGAGAGCGCCGGGTACGGGGCGAAGGAGCCCCGTCGCGAGGACCCGTCGTCGAGCGCGCCCGTCGACGGCGAGGCCACCGACCCCGTCGCCCGGCTCCGGCAGCGGCTGCTGATCTCGGCGCTGCTCAGCGTCCCGGTGGTGCTCCTGGCGATGGTGCCGGCCCTCCAGTTCGAGAGCTGGCAGTGGCTCTCGCTCACGCTGGCCGCGCCTGTCATCGTCTGGGGCGCGGCGCCCTTCCACCGGGCGGCCTGGACCAACGCGCGCCACGGCGCGGCGACCATGGACACGCTGGTCTCCATCGGCACCCTGGCAGCCTTCGGCTGGTCCCTGTACGCCCTGTTTCTCGGCACCGCCGGCGAGCCCGGTATGACCCACCCGTTCAGCCTCACCATCGAGCGCACCGACGGGCTCGGCAACATCTACCTCGAGGCGGCCGCCGGCGTCACCACGTTCATCCTGGCCGGCCGCTACTTCGAGGCCCGATCGAAGCGCCGTGCCGGCGCCGCCCTCACCGCGCTCCTCGAGCTCGGCGCCAAGGAGGTCGCTGTCCTCCGCGACGGCTCCGAGACCCGGATCCCGATCGACGAGCTCGCCGTCGGCGACCTCTTCGTCGTACGTCCCGGGGAGAAGGTCGCCACCGACGGCATCGTCGAGGACGGGTCCTCCGCCATCGACGCGGCGATGCTGACCGGCGAGTCCGTTCCTGTCGAGGTCGCACCCGGGGACGCGGTCACCGGGGCCACCGTGAACGCCGGCGGACGCATCGTCGTCCGGGCGACCCGGGTCGGCGCCGACACCCAGCTCGCCCAGATGGCGCGGCTAGTCGAAGAGGCCCAGACCGGGAAGGCGGCGGCGCAGCGGCTCGCCGACCGGATCTCGGGGATCTTCGTACCGATCGTGCTCGCCCTCTCGGCCATCACCCTCGGGTTCTGGCTCGGGGCGGGCGCGGGTGCCGCCACCGCCTTCACCGCGGCCGTCGCGGTGCTGATCATCGCCTGCCCGTGCGCGCTCGGCCTGGCCACGCCCACGGCCCTGATGGTAGGCACCGGCCGTGGCGCCCAGCTCGGCATCCTGATCAAGGGCCCGGAGGTGCTCGAGAGCACTCGTCGGATCGACACGATCGTGCTCGACAAGACCGGAACCGTCACCAGCGGCACCATGACCCTGACCGACGTGATCGCCGCTCCCGGCGAGGACGCCGACGAGATCGCCCGCCTGGCCGGCGCCCTGGAGTACGCCTCCGAGCACCCGATCGCCCGGGCCATCGCGTCCGGGGCCGAGGCCCGCGTCGGCACCCTTCCCGCGGCCGAGGACTTCGCCAACGTCCCGGGTCTGGGGGTGCAGGGCATCGTCGAGGGCCACGCCGTCCTCGTCGGCCGGGTCCGGCTGCTGGAGGAGTGGAGCCAGCACCTTCCCGGCGATCTGGCCCTCGCGATGGCCGAGGCCGAGAGCGAGGGCCGGACCGCGGTCGCCGTCGGTTGGGACGGACAGGCGCGGGGTGTCCTGGTCGTCAACGACGTGATCAAGCCGACCTCGGCCGAGGCGATCGCGGAGTTCCAGCGCCTGGGCCTGACCCCTGTCCTGCTCACCGGCGACAACGAGACCGTGGCCCGCAGCGTCGCCGCCGAGGTCGGGATCCCGGTCTCCGCGGACACCGTGATCGCCGAGGTGCTCCCCGAGGACAAGGTCGCCGTGGTCCGCCGGCTGCAGGAGGAGGGCCGCGTGGTCGCGATGGTCGGCGACGGCGTCAACGACGCGCCCGCGTTGGCCCAGGCCGACCTCGGCCTCTCGATGGGCACCGGCACCGACGTCGCCATCCAGGCCAGCGATCTCACCCTGGTACGCGGCGACCTGCGGGTCGCGGCCGACGCCATCCGGCTCTCCCGGAAGACGCTGACCACCATCAAGGGCAACCTGTTCTGGGCCTTCGCCTACAACGTCGCGGCCATCCCGCTGGCCGTCGCCGGG
The DNA here is from genome assembly GCF_011045035.1 of Nocardioides turkmenicus. Lineage (GTDB taxonomy): Bacteria > Actinomycetota > Actinomycetes > Propionibacteriales > Nocardioidaceae > Nocardioides > Nocardioides turkmenicus. The sequence goes on along the minus strand of NZ_JAALAA010000004.1, from coordinate 250,597 downwards.
CTGCTCAACCCGATGCTCGCCGGCGCCGCGATGGCCTTCTCTTCGGTGTTCGTGGTGAGCAACAGCCTCCGGCTGCGACGCTTCCGCTGACCCTGGAGCCGGACCGTGCTCCTCGGGCGTGACCACGCCCGAGGAGCACCCTGAATAGGGGATTCACATCACCGCTCGCGGGGCGCATCGTGAAGGCGAGGTCTTCCTGCGATCGGAGCTCAATCATGCGTCTCCTCGCCCCACTGCTGTCAGTGGCACTCCCGTGACACCCGTGCTCCCACCGTATCGCGCAGGTCGGCCAGCTGCTCGGAGTCGGTGCTGAGGTTCCCGGCCTGCGGGTAGCGCGGTCGCCGAGAGTGGTCGAAATGGGCCTCTAGGCGGCCGGGCCGAGGGCCCAAATCGACCACTCTCGAGGCAGGCCGAATGGCCGCCGGGTGAACGTCGTCCGCGTCAGCTGCGCGGCGTCGCGGTTGTCGAACCGGCCGGTGATGAGCGACTGAAGACCGTCGGCGAAACATAGACTCACTGGCGTGGACCATCGGGTGATGCTGATCGTCGGGGCGGCGCTGGTGATCATGATCGCGGCGTCGGTGTTCTCGCGGCGTACGGGGGTGGCGGCGCCGCTGCTTCTCGTGGGGCTCGGGATCGGGGCGAGCTATCTGCCCGGCGCGCCGGAGATCGAGCTCGATCCGGAGCTGGTCCTGGCCGGCGTACTGCCGCCGCTGCTCTACTCCTCCGCGGTCAACCTGCCGGTGATCGACTTCCGACGGAACCTCCGGCTGATCAGCTGGCTCTCGGTCGTGATGGTGATCGTCTCGGCGCTGGTGATCGGGGCGGTCGTGCACTGGCTGTTCCCGGACATCTCGTTCCCGCTCGCGGTCGCGCTCGGCGCGGTCGTCAGCCCCACCGACGCGGTGGCGGCGACGGCGATCGGGCGCCGGGTCGGGCTGCCGCCGCGGGTGATGACGGTGCTGGAGGGGGAGAGCCTGGTCAACGACGCGTCCGCCCTCGTCGTGCTCCGCACGGCCGTCGCCGGGATCGCGGCGACCAGCTCGTTCTCGCTGGGACGTACGGTGCTGGAGTTCGGGTGGGCGGTGCTCGGCGCGCTCGTGATCGGTGGTGTCGTCGGGTGGCTCACCGTAGTGCTCCGGCAGCGGCTCGACGACCCGGTGCTCAACACGACGATCTCGTTCGCGGTGCCGTTCATCGCGTACTTCCCAGCCGAGGAGCTGGACGCGTCCGGCGTGCTCGCCGTGGTCGTCGCCGGCCTGGTGACCGGCGGGCTCGGCAGCCGCCGGTTCAGCGCCCGCGACCGGCAGACCCAGGCCACGACCTGGACCACGTTCAACTTCATCCTGGAGAGCGGCGTCTTCCTGGCGATGGGCTACCAGCTGCCCGACTTCGTCGACGCCGCGCAGGGCGAGACAACGCCAGGAGAGATGACCGGGCTCGTCCTGGTCGTCGTCGGCCTGCTGGTCGCGCTCCGGTTCGCCGGCCTCGCCGGGCCGGCTCTCCGGGGTCGGAAGGACAGCCCGGACGACGTACGCAACCGCCTGGACCAGTTCGAGGAGAAGCTCGACTCGCTGACCCCTGCCGACGACCGGGAGGACGCCCGGATCACCGCGGCCAGGCGGCGGCTGGCGCGGGGCCGGGCGGACATCGACTTCGAGGAGCGCGAGCCGATCACGAGGCGCGGCTTCCTGACGATCGGCTGGGCCGGGATGCGCGGCGTCGTCACGGTCGCTGCCGCCCAGACCATCCCGGTCGGCACCTCCCACCGGGCGACCGTCGTGCTCGCCGCCTTCCTGGTCGCGCTCATCACCCTCGTGCTCTTCGGGCTCACCCTTCCGGCCCTGATCCGCCGGATGCGCTTCTCCCCCGAGAGCGCCAAGGACAAGCACGACGCGTTCCGCGCCCTGCTCCGCCAGGTCGGTGAGTCGGCCGTCGACACCCTCGGACCGCTGGAGGCGCAGACCATCGACGGCGAGCCGATCGACCCGAAGCTGGTGACCAAGCTCAAGGACCGCATCCTCCCGCGCGTGCTCGCGGGTGTGCGGGAGGCGCCGAGAGTCCGGCCGGCGGTGATGGAGCAGACGATGATCCTGCAGATGCGCTACCTCGACGCGATGCGCGAGGCGCTCGCCGCCGAACGCAGCATCGGCGCCTACAGTTCCCACACGTACGCGAGGGTCGAGTCCATCCTCGATGACATGGAGAAGCGGCTCGACGTGAGCTGAGCCGATGCGAGTCGGTCGGAGGAACCTTGCTGTCGTGACGACTGGCGGAGTCATTCGAGCAACAGCGTGAGCGCCTGGTGGCGATCGCCTATCGGATGCTCGGATCGCGGGCTGACGCCGAGGACGCGGTGCGGGAGGTGTGGATCCGGCTGGCGCGGCAGGACGAGGCCACGATCGACAGCCTGGTCGGTTGGCTGACGACCGTGGTGGGTCGTCCAACGCAGGGGTTGTTGACCGCCGTCTACCTGCTCTCCGGGTTCGGGAAGCTGTTCGTCCCCAGGGAGAAGATGGCCGCGATGGGTGACGCCTCGCGGTGGGTCCTCGACTTCCGACCCGGTTCCCTCAAGGCGATCGGAGGACTCGAGATCCTCGGCGCTGGCGGCCAGCGGCGTGTCGCTGGTCATGATTGGTGCCGTGATCCTGCGGATCCGCCGTGGCGAGACCAATCTCGCGCTGCTGGACGCGATCTACCTGGCCCTGGCCGCTTCCGTGGCGATCGGCCGCTTCGCATGGGCACCTTCTCGCCGGCTGACCAATCCGACTCCCGGAAGGGGCCTGGCCGGCGCCGAGTCACACGGTCTCGAAGCCGGCCATCATCGCCATGTCCTCGTGCTCGAGGTTGTGGCAGTGGATCAGGAACCGGCCGGCGTACTTCTCGAACCTGACCCGGACCCGGACGGCCTCGTAGGGACGGACGTCGACGGTGTCCTTCCAGCCGAGGTCCATCGGACCGGGGCCGTGGTTGCCGCGGCGGAGGACCTGGAAGGGCGAGAGGTGGACGTGGACCGGGTGGTGCGCGTCGGTGAAGAACTCCCAGATCTCCGTGGAGCCCAGCGGCACCTGGGCCTGGGGGACGGCCGGGTCGAACGGCTTGCCGTTGATGCCCCAGCCGCGGCGGCCGTGGACGCTCGCCTTGCGGAAGTGCCACCTGCGGACGACCGCGCCGTCGGGCTTCTCGGGCTCGGGTACGTCGGCCAGCCTCTCCGGGAGCCGGACGTCGTCGGTCGCTCGGCGGGTGATCCGGAACCGCATCACCTGAGCGGTCCGGCCGGTGCCGAGACCGTTGCGCATCTCGACGGTCGTCCCGGGTGGCAGCGAACGGAAGTCGACGACGACGTCGAACCGCTCACCCGACGCCATCGTGATCTCGTCGTGCTCGACGGGGGCGGCAAGGAGCCCGCCGTCGGAGCCGATCTGCGTGAACCGCACAGGCGTGCCGGAGTCGGTGCGCAGGCGGAGCGTGTAGCGGCGCGCGTTGGAGGCGTTGAGCAGCCGCAAGCGATACTGCGCAGCCTCGATCTCCGCCTCCGGCCAGGGGGCGCCGTTGACCAGGATGACGTCGCCGAGCACGCCGGCCATGTAGCGGTCCTCGACGCCCGGCTGGCCGAGCAGCTCCGGGTCGAGTGCGGGATAGCGCAGCGCGCCGTCCTCGTCGAACGCTCGGTCGGCGATCATCAGCGGGATCTCCCGCTCGCCGCGCGGCAGCGAGAGCGCGTCCTCCTCGTCGTCACGGACGATGTGGAACCCGGCCAGGCCGCGCCACACCTGCGGGGCGGTGAAGTCCATCCGGTGGTCGTGGTACCAGAGCGTCGTCGCGGGCTGGTCGAGCGGATAGCGGTAGTCCCGCTTTCCGGTCCTGACCTGCGCCTTCGGGTCGTCCATGGTCTCGTGGTCGCCGCCATGACCTCCGCCGTGGCCGCCTGTGTGGCCGGCTCCGTGGCCGGCGTGACGCGCCTCGAACCCGGGCGGCACCAGCAGATCCGTCGGCCAGCCGTCGCTCTCCGCCGGGGTGTGCCCGCCGTGGAGGTGCGTCGCTGTCGGCAGGGTGAGGGAGTTGGTGTGGCGTACGGTCACGGTCTCGCCGCGACGGGTCTCCAGCGTCGGCCCGGGGAAGACCCCGTCGTACGTCATCATCTCGGTCCGCAGCCCGGGCAGGATCTCCACCGAGGCACTGCGCTGCTCGATCGAGATCAGGCCGCTCGCAGGGCGCTTGACGGGCGGCAACGGCAACGGCGTCGTGTACGCCTTCGGCAGTCGTGCCGCGCTGCGCAGGATCCGTCCGGTCTGACCGGGGGCGTCGCCGCAGGAGACCAGCGATCCGGCGACCGGAGCGGCCAGCCCGGCGCCGAGGAGGGTGCGTCGGCTGAGCTTCATCGCCGCACCTCCCGCGGGTTGCCGGCGCCGCGGCGCAGCGAGGCGAGGGCGAGGGCCACCGCGATCCCGACGGTGAGGACGCCGACCGGGACGTGCAGCTGGAGGACCCGGGTGTAGCCGAGGATCGCCTGCACGTGGATGAGGAAGAAGAGGGCGACCGACCAGATCAGGAACCACCAGCGGCCGCGCATCGCGACGACGGCGCCTGCGGCGATCGGCAGCAGCAGGCCGAGCGCCTGCAGTGCCGCCGCGCCGGCGGAGTGGAGTCCCAGCGCCTCGAAGGTGCCGGAGAAGTAGGAGCCGATGAAGATCGGTTGCCCGATCGCGAAGAGCGCGGTCACGACCGCCACTGCTCGGAAGCAGAAGAGGCTGATGCGTGGTCGACGCTGACGTATCTCTGTGGTCACATCTCGACGATATGTAGTCGAGATACGTATGGCATCGGGCGTTCCCCTGATCGCCGAAGCGGGGTCGTCGGGGTCAGCCCTGGTTCGAGAAGACCTCGTCGCGAGCCGTGTCGAGGCCGATCTGCAGGGCGCCGCGGAGCACCGGGTCGCCGGAGATCGCGGTCGGGACGACCGTGGGGACGTTGGGGCCGAGGGAGGCGATCGCCTTCTGCACCCGCGCGGCCAGGACCTCGCCGCCGGCGCGCCCGACCTCGCCGGCGAGCACGCACAGCTCGGGGTCGAGCACCACGCAGATGCCCGCCAGGCCGAGGGCGAGCCTGCGGGCCAGCTCGTCGAGGAACGGCTCGGCGTCGGGGTCGCCCTCGACCGCGGAGCGTACGCAGCCCACACCGTCACCGCTCAGCCCGAACGCACGGGCGAGGGTGTCCATGGCCTCGACGCTGACCAGTGACTGGAAGGCGGCGTGCTGCGGGCTGTCGGTGCCGTGGGGCGTGGAGGCGCCGGGGACCGCCAGGTAGCCGATCTCGCCCGCACCGCCACCGGCGCCGCGGTGGAGGCGGCCGTCGACGATCACCGCGAGCCCCAGGCCGCGGTCGATCCAGGCGAGCACCGAGTCCTTGACGCCGTGGGTCGCGCCCGCGGACTGCTCGGCGAGCCCGGCCAGGTTGACGTCGTTCTCGATCAGTATCGGCCGCTGGAAGCTGCGGCGGAGGTCCTCGAGCACGCCGGCGCGCCAGTCGGGCAGGTCGTTGGCGAAGCGGATGTCGCCGGTGCGCGGGTCGATCATGCCGGGGGTGCCGATCGAGAGACAGCGGAGCTGCTCGATGGTGATGCCGGCGCGCTCGGTGGCGTTGGCGACGGTGGCCCGCACCGCCTCGACCGGGTCGGAGGCCTCGTGGGGGTCGAGCTCGCCGGTGGCCAGCTCGGTGCCGGTGATGTCGGCGACCGACGCGGTGATCTGGTCGGGTCCGATGTGGAGGGCGGCGACGTAGCCGGCCGACGGGACCACGCCGTAGAGTGCGGCGTTGGGGCCGCGGCCGCCCTGCTGGGTGCCGACGACCTGGACGAGGCCGCGGTCGCCGAGCCGGGTCAGCAGCTGTCCGGCGGTCACCTTCGAGAGGCCGACGAGCTCGCCGAGCCGGGTCTTCGTCACCGGCCCGTCGGAGAGCATCAGGTCGAGCGCCGCGCGGTCGTTGGTGTCGCGGATCAGGTGTGTCTTGGGTGCTCTCGACATCGGCGGCGCTCCTTTCGAGGGGGAGGGTGGCGTACGGAAAACCAACCTAACAATTCCGGGCGTCGCGCCGGTGATTGTCCGCATGGGGGCTGGACGGTAACTGTAAAGGAACCTTACAGTAGGGCTTCGATCGCCATCCATCTCAACCCCCTCAAGGAGCTTGGAATGCGTACGACAACGAAGATCGCCGTTCTCGGCGGGATCTTGCTGGCGCCCGTCCTGGCAATGCTGCCGACGAGCCCCGCAAGTGCGCACGGCTACATCTCGAACCCCCCGAGCCGACAGGCGCAGTGCGCTGCCGGCACCGTGGAGTGCGGGGACATCAAGTACGAACCACAGAGCGTCGAGGGCCCGAAGGGCCTGACCAGCTGCTCCGGGGGCAACTCCCGGTTCGCCGAGCTCGACGACGACTCGAAGAACTGGCAGGCCACGCCCGTGGGCAAGACCCAGACCTTCACCTGGTCGCTGACCGCCCGGCACAGCACCAGCACCTGGCAGTACTTCATCGGTGGCACCAAGATCGCCGAGTTCGACGACGGCGGTGCGCAGCCGCCGGCCACCGTCGAGCACCAGGTCGACTTCGGCTCCTTCACCGGCCGGCAGAAGGTGCTCGCGGTCTGGAACGTCGCCGACACCGCGAACGCCTTCTACGCCTGCATCGACGTGAACATCGGCGGCACCGCCACCGACCCGGAGTCCCCGGAGCCGGTCGCTGGAGAGTTCCCGGTCAGCGAGGCGCAGTTCAACCAGCTCTTCCCCAACCGCAACCCCTTCTACACGTACAGCGGCCTCGTCGAGGCCCTGAGCGCCTATCCGGAGTTCACCAATTCCGGTGACGAGGCGACCCAGAAGCGCGAGGCCGCCGCGTTCATCGCGAACGTCGCCCACGAGACCGGTGACCTGCAGTACGTCGTGGAGCAGAACGAAGCCAACTACCCGCACTACTGCGACACGTCCCAGCCCTACGGCTGCCCCGCAGGCAACGACCAGTACTACGGCCGCGGCCCGGTCCAGCTGAGCTGGAACTTCAACTACAAGGCCGCCGGCGACGCGCTCGGGATCGACCTGCTGAACAACCCGAACCTGGCCGCCACCGATCCGGCGGTCGCCTGGAAGACCGGGCTCTGGTACTGGAACACGCAGAGCGGCCCCGGCACCATGACCCCGCACGCGGCCATGGTCAACGGCGCCGGCTTCGGCGAGACCATCCGGGCCATCAACGGCGCCATCGAGTGCAACGGCGGCAACCCGGCGCAGGTCCAGAGCCGCGTCGACAACTACCGCGAGGTCACCTCGCTGCTCGGGGTCGACCCGGGCGGGAATCTGTACTGCTGAAGCGGAGCCCGAAGCGATAAGCACTGCTGACGCCACACCCCGCACAGAAACCGGCGGCGTACGCAGCCCCACCTGCGTACGCCGCTTGTTTCTGTTTTGTGACAGGCGCACAAACAGGTTCTGCCTCCGTGCCGGTGCCCGGCGCCCGCCGACGCCCCTACCTTCGAGTAGCAACCGGAACCCCGGACAGCCCGGGGCCGGATGGACGAAGGAGCATGCTCGGTGCTCAGATCACTCTCTCTCCGAATCGCCGCGGTCGCCGCGGCCGTCACTCTCCCCCTCTTCGGCCTGGTCGCGCCGGCCGACGCGGAGAGCCCCTACGAGCGCGGGCCGGACCCGACGTCCGCCAGCGTCCTGGACAACGGCACGTTCTCCCTCTCCTCGACGTCGGTCTCCTCGCTGGTGACCGGCTTCGGCGGCGGGACGATCTACTACCCCACCACGACGACGGCGGGGACGTTCGGCGGTGTCGTCCTCGCGCCGGGCTTCACGGCGTCGTCCACCTCCTACGCCTCGGTCGCCCGCCGCGTCGCGTCGCACGGGTTCGTGGTCTTCGCGATCGACACCAACTCGCGCTACGACCAGCCGGAGAGCCGCGGGACGCAGATCCTCGCCGCCGTGCGCTACCTGAAGTCGAGCGCGTCCTCCGCGGTCGCCACCCGTCTCGACGAGTCGCGGATCGCCGTCTCCGGCCACTCGATGGGCGGCGGTGGCACCCTGGAGGCCGCCAACCAGGACTCCTCGATCAAGGCCGCGGTCGCACTCCAGCCCTGGCACACCGACAAGACCTGGCCCGGCATCCAGATCCCGACCATGATCATCGGCGCGGAGAACGACTCGGTCGCGCCGGTCGCCTCGCACTCGATCCCCTTCTACACCTCGGCCACCGGGGCTCGGGAGAAGGCGTACGGCGAGATCAACAACGGCGACCACTTCATCGCCAACACCGACGACGACTGGCAGGGGCGGCTCTTCGTCACCTGGCTGAAGAGGTACGTCGACGAGGACACGCGCTACTCGCAGTTCCTCTGCCCGGCACCGTCCTCGATCTACCTGTCCGACTACCGCAACACCTGCCCGGACTGACCCCTCGGTCCGGACGCGAGAACCGGCCACCCCGGGGGAGGTGGCCGGTTCTTCGTGGTCCACGTTGGAAGATGGGGGCATGACCGGAAACAGTGGAAACGGCGGAAACAGCTCAGGCATCCGCGTCGCCTCCCTCGACGACATCCCCGAGGGCGAGGGCATCGCGATCTCCTCGAAGATCACCGGCACCGAGGACGACATCGCGATCCTCCGCGACGACGACGGCACCTGCTGGGCCCTCAACGACACCTGCACCCACGAGACCGCCTCGCTGGCCGAGGGCTGGGTCGAGGACGGCGACGTCGAGTGCCCGCTGCACTCCTCGCGGTTCAACCTCAAGACCGGCAAGGTCGACGGCCTCCCGGCCACGGTCGACACCGTGCCGCACCGCGTCGAGGTGCGTGACGGGGAGATCTACCTCTTCCCCGGCGAGAGGCCGTGACGGTCTCGTCCGTCGTCGTCGTCGGTGGCGGCATCGCAGGTGTCTCGACCGTCGCGGAGCTGCGGAAGAACGGGTACGCCGGCGAGCTGACGCTCCTCACCATCGACCCGTTCCCGTACGACCGCCCGCCCCTGTCCAAGGACTACCTCTTGGGCGCCAAGGACCTCGAGTCGATCGCGCTGCAGGCTCCGGAGTGGTACTCCGAGCAGCGGATCGACCTTGTGCCTGGATTGGTGGTGGCGCTGGATCCGGCTGCTGGCACGGTCACGCTGTCTGACGGCCTGGAGCTCTCCGCCGACAGGATCGTGCTGGCGACGGGCGGACACTCGCTGTGGCCGGACGTCGAACGCGTCGTCACGGAGCGGCTCGACCGTCCACCGGCCGGTCTCGGGATCCCGCGCTCGACCACGGGGATCCACACACTGCGAAGTGCCGAGGACGCCGATGCCCTGCGGCACGTGCTGCTCCCAGGCGCTCGGTTGCTGGTGGTCGGGGCGGGGCTGATCGGGGCCGAGGTCGCCTCGACCGCTCGGAAGCTGGGCAGCGAGGTCGTTCTGGTCGATCCGGCCGACCCGCCGATCGCGGCTGCGGTCGGCACCCAGGTCGCTGCGTGGCTGCACTCCTTGCATGCGGTCCACGGTGTGGAGGCGGTGACCGCCACCGTCGAGAAGCTCGAGTCGACGCGTGCCGGCGTCGTCGCACACATCGCGGGCGAGACGGAGCCGCGTACGTTCGACGCCGTTCTCCTCGCCGTCGGGATGGCGCCGGACACGGCCGTGGCGAAGGCCGCTGGGCTGGAGGTCGACAACGGCGTCGTCGTCGACGACCACCAGGTCACGACCCACCCGAAGGTGCTCGCCGTCGGCGACTGCTCCCGGCGCCGCGGCCACCGCCGCGCCGAGCACTGGGAGGCGGCGGTGCACGACGGCCAGCGGGCGGCGAGGACGATCCTCGGCATCGACCCTCCGGCGGAGACCGTCCACTGGTTCTGGACCGACCGCTACGGCCTGCATGTCGAGGTCGTCGGCGAGATGCGCTCGCCTGACGGCGACCACCAGACAGTCGTACGCGGCGTGGTCGGCGAGCCGCCCTTCTCCGTCTTCACTCTCCGCGGTGAGCGCGTCATCGGCGCGGTCGCGGTGGACGACCCCAACGCCGTGCGCGCGGCGCGGCGGATGATCGACCGAGGGGTCGACGTACGGGCTTCCGATCTCGCCGATCCCGCCAAGAACCTGCGCAGTCTGCTGCGGGGTTAGCCGGGACGACGAAGGACGGCGCCCCGCGATCGCGGGACGCCGTCCTCAGGGAAAGATCAGACGGTCAGCTGAGCCGGCTCGGACTGGTTGGCGACGCGGTTCTCGGCGTCGATGAACCAGGCCAGCTGCTCGAGGCGGGTGATGATCGCGTGGAGCAGGTCGGCGGTCGTCGGGTCCTCGGCGTCGATGTCGTCGTGGATCTCGCGAGCGGTCTTCGAGGTGGCGTAGAGCGCGGCGGCGGCCAGGTCGGCGGCGGTCGCGGTGTCGACCTCGGTCGACGGGAGCGGCGCGAGGCTGGTGTCCTCGGCGACGGTGCCGGTGCGGCCGTCGGGGAGGATGTAGAGCGCACGCATCCGCTCGGCGACCTCGTCGGTGAAGTCGCGGGCGGCGTCGACGACCTCGTCGAGGACGAGGTGCATGTCGCGGAAGTTCTTGCCCACGACGTTCCAGTGCAGCTGCTTGCCCTGCAGGCTGAGCTCGGTCAGATCGACGAGCAGGCGCTGCATCTGCGTCGCGAACGCCGGGCTCGGGATGAACGCGGGGTGCGAGGTGTGCGTGGCGCTGCTCGTGTCGGTCTTCGTTGCCATGTTCGGTGGGTCCCCCAGATCGAAGTGTCGGTCTTTCCTGGTGACACCCACTGTGCCATCTTTTCTTGAACGATTCCAGAAAGGTAAGTCTTCCCTAAGTCATCGCCTCGGGCTCTCGGCACGCCGTAGAGTCGTTGCGTGCCGCAATCTCCTCTCGTCGAGCGGGTACGTCGCCCGGAGGTCTTCGAGACCAGTCGGCTGAGTGCCGATGCACAGGTCGAGGCCTGGGAGCGCCACAACGCCTGTGCCCTGGTCGCGCTCGCGTGCCGGCCGATCGAGGGGCACGGGTTCGACGCGCAGGAGGTCAACCTGCAGCTCGACGAGGTCCATCTCGCCCGGGTCCGAGCCACCCGCCACGTCGTCGAGCGCCCGGCCAGCCTGGTCAAGGAGATCCCGGCCCGATCGATCGCCGTCTACGCCAGCCTCCGTGGCGAGGCGATCCTGGAGTACGCCGGCCGACGCAAGGTCATCCGCCCCGGCCAGCTGATCGTGTGCGACGTCGACGCGCCTTTCCTGCGCGGCTTCGGGCACGGTCTCGAGGAGCTCGCGGTCAAGGTGCCGGTCGACGCCTTCGCGGCCCGCACCGGGATGGCGTCGATGCCGTCGCCCCTCGTACTCGACGTGGGCCGCGACCACGACCCGCACGGCCGGGCCCTGGTGCAGATGGTCGGTCGTGCGCTCCGGCCCCACGACCCGGTTCCGGCCGACGAGGGCGCCGTGCTCGACCTGATCTCGGTGATCGCCACCGAGGGCAAGGTCTCCCTGGCCACCGCCCACCGGGCCGCTGCGAAGGCGTTCATCGAGGACCACCTCGCCGACCCCACCCTCTCCGCCACGGCGATCGCCGCGGGCGCCGGCATCTCCGAGCGCCACCTCTCCCGGCTCTTCGCCGACGCCGGCACCAGCGTCCCCCGCCACATCCTCGGCCGCCGCCTCGAGCTCGCCTACGCCATGCTCGCCACCGGCTCGGACCCGACCATCCGCACCGTCGACGTCGCCGAGAGGTGCGGCTTCACCTCCGCCTCGCACTTCTCCCAGGCCTTCCGCAAGCGTTTCGGCGTCGCCGCCGGAGACGTACGCCGCGCCGCCCGCGCCTGACCCAGCCCGAGTCCGCACTTGTGGCGGGCCGAATCCTCAGTTGTGGCGTACGAAAGTCGAGTTTCGTACGCCACAACTGACTTCTCGGCGCCCAGAACTCACTTCTCGGCGCGAAAGAGTGACAAGTCCACCAAAGTCCGATAGGTCTTCCATGCGATTTTCCGCCATCAAGACCCTGCTTCCCACCCGTAGGGGCGCTGGCGGACGACACTCTCGTTCACCCCACACTCTCTAAGGAGACGTACGTGCGCAACGGACTCACCACCGGACGCGGCCTGAGCCTGGCCGCCGCTGGTGTCGCAGCGATGGCGCTGACCTTGACGGCCTGCGGATCGGGCGGCATCGACGACGAAGGCGGTGGCGGCGAGGACACGCTCACCATCGGGTTCGTCTCGACGGAGACGGGCTCCTCGGCGCCGTTCGGCGAGGCGAACAGCTTCGTCGTCGACGAGCTGGAGACGTACTTCAAGGACAACCCGGTCAAGGCGGGCGACAAGGAGCTCGACGTCGAGATCGTGGTGCGCGACGCGCAGAGCGACACCACGAAGGCCGGGGCGGTGGCCGGCGACCTGATCAACAAGGACGGCGCCGACATCATCGTCGCCTCCTCGACGCCCGACATCGTCAACCCGGTCTCGGAGCAGTGCGAGGCCAACTCGATCCCGTGCATCACCACGGTCGCCCCGTGGCAGCCGTTCGCGATCCGCAGCGGCGACAAGCCGGCCGAGCTGAAGTACAGCTACCACTTCTTCTGGGGCCTCGAGGACGTCTCGACGGTCTACGCCGACATCTGGGGCAAGGTCGCGAACAACAAGAAGGCCGGCGGCCTGTTCCCGAAGGACCCCGACGGCGAGGCCTGGGGCGCCAACTTCCCCGCGCTCACCGAGGCGTCCGGCGTGAAGATCGACAACCCGGGCAACTACCCCAACGGCACCAAGGACTTCTCCGCCCAGATCAGCGCCTACAAGGGTCACGACGTGCTCGTCGGCGTCCCGATCCCGCCGGACTTCACCACCTTCTGGCAGCAGGCGAAGCAGCAGGGCTACAACCCGAAGGTCGCCACCATCGGCAAGGCCCTCCTCTTCCCGAGCAGCGTCGAGGCGCTGGGCCCGATCGCCCACAACCTCTCGACCGAGGTCTGGTGGACCCCGACCGCGCCCTACAAGTCCTCGCTGACCGGCGAGTCCGCGCAGGAGCTGGCGGACGCGTACGAGGAGAAGACCGGCAAGCAGTGGACCCAGCCGCTGGGCTTCGCCCACGCCCTGTTCGAGGTCGCGACCGCGGCGGTGACCGAGGCGGGCTCGACCGACGCCGACGCGATCACCAAGGCGCTGGCCGGGCTCGAGGTCTCCACGGTCGTCGGTGACGTCGCCTGGGGCAAGGACGAGAACGTCCCGCCGTACGTCGCCAAGACCTCCCTCGCGGGCGGTCAGTGGCGCCAGGTCGAGGGCGGGGAGCACCCGTTCGAGCTGGTCGTCGTGCAGAACTCGCTGGCTCCCGACGTACCGCTCGGGGGCGAGCCCGAGGCGCTCAAGTGACGTTGTTGCACGCTGACGGCCTGGCCAAGTCCTTTGGCCAGGTCGTCACGGCCCGCTCGGTCTCCTTCCACGTCGCCGCGGGCGAGGCGCTCGGCATCGTCGGGCCCAACGGCGCCGGCAAGTCCACGCTGCTCAACCTGGTCACCGGCACCCTTCCGGTCGACGCCGGCACCATCCGGTTCGACGGCGCCGACGTCACCCGGATGCCGGCGGCGCGGCGTACCGCTCTCGGGATCGGACGTACGTTCCAGGTCCCCCGCCCCTTCGAGGGCCTCACCGTCTTCGAGAACGTGCTGGTCGGCTCCACCTTCGGCGCGGGTACGCGCCGCCGCGAGGCGAACGAGCAGGCCTGGCAGGCGCTGGAGACCGCGTCGCTCACCCACCTCGCCAACACCCCCGCCGGCTCGCTGCGGCTGCTCGACCGCAAGCGGCTCGAGCTCGCCCGTGCGCTGGCCACCCAACCGCGGCTGCTGCTCCTCGACGAGATCGCCGGCGGTCTCACCGAGCACGAGCTCCCGGCCCTGATCGAGACCATCTCGGCGATCCGCGACAGCGGCACCGGTGTCGTCTGGATCGAGCACATCGTGCACGCGTTGCTGCAGGTCGTGGACCGGTTGATGTGCCTGGCCCAGGGCGACGTCGTCGCCACGGGCGACCCCCGCGAGGTGATGGCGAGCGACGCCGTCGCCGCCGTCTACCTCGGCTCGCCTGATCTGGAGGGCGCGTGAGCCCGGCGAATGCTCACCGAGGTAACTCGGTGGACGCCCACTCCCCTCGCGGAGTTCCACGAAGCCAGTACCCATTCACCGAGTTACCTCGGTCAGCATTCGAGGGAAACCGATGACCCTGCTCGAAGTCGACGCGATCGACGTCGCCTACGGCGACTTCCGCGCCCTGCACGGCATCACCCTCACGGTCGCCGAGGGCGAGACGCTGGCCGTGATCGGCGCCAACGGTGCGGGCAAGTCCACGCTCCTGAAGACGATCGCCGGTCTGCTCCGCCCGAGCGCCGGCCAGATCCGCTTCGACGGCCACAACGTCTCCCACACCCCCGCTCACCGGCGGGTCCGCGAGGGCATCGCGCTGACCCCGGAGGGCCGCCGGATCTTCGGCTCGCTCACCGTCGAGGAGAACCTCAAGGTCGGCGCGCACGGCCGCTGCCCGGGCCCCTGGAATCTGCGGACCGTCTACGACGCCTTCCCGCTCCTCGCCGAGAAGCGGGGACGCCGCGGCGCGCACCTGTCCGGCGGCGAGCAGCAGGCCACCGCGATCGGCCGGGCGCTGATGTCCAACCCGAAGCTGCTCCTGCTCGACGAGGTCTCGCTCGGGCTCGCCCCGGTCGTGATCGCCGACATCTACCAGGCGCTCCCCGCGATCGCCGAGAAGGGGACGACCGTGCTCGTGGTCGAGCAGGACCTCACTCAGGCACTCGCCGTCGCTGACCGGGTGCAGTGCCTTCTCGAGGGCCGCACGGTCCTCGAAGGAGCAGCGGCCGAGGTCACCCGGGAGCAGATCCAGGCGGCGTACTTCGGGGTCGACGACACCGACGGAAGGGAGGTCGGCTGATGGACTGGATCAACGCGGTCCTGCAGGGACTCCTGCTCGGCGGGCAGTACGCACTCCTCGCCTGCGGCCTGAGCCTCATCTTCGGGGTGATGCGGATCGTCAACCTCGCCCACGGCATCCTCGCCGTCGCCGCGGCCTACCTCGCGCTCTGGCTCGCCCAGCAGACCGGAATGCCGTCGTTCCTCACCCTCGTCGTCGTCATCCCGGTGCTCGCCACGGTCGGCTACGCGATCCAGCGCGGCCTGTTCAACGCCGCCCTGCGCCATGGTGAGCTGTCGCCGCTGCTGGTCTCCTTCGGCCTCGCCGTCATCGGCGCCAACCTGCTCCAGGAGATCTTCACCGCCGACTCCCGCAAGATCTCGATCGGCGACCTGTCCACGGCCTCGGTCGAGCTCGGGCAGCTCAGGCTCGGCGTCTTCTCGCTGATCACGCTCGTGGTGGCGGTCGCGGTCATCGTCGGCCTGCAGCTCTACCTCTCCCACACCCGCATCGGCCGCGCCATGCGCGCGACCAAGGACGACCCCGAGGCGGCCACGCTCATGGGGATCGACGAGAGGCACATGTACGCCCTCGCCACCGCCATCGCGATCGGCACCGTCGCACTGGCCGGCGTCTTCCTCGGCATGTCGACGCAGTTCAGCCCGACGTACGGGGACCTGGTCCTCATCTTCGCCTTCGAGGCGGTCATCATCGGCGGTCTCGGCTCGCTGTGGGGCACGCTCCTCGGCGGGCTCGTGCTCGGCGTCGCGCAGACCGTCGGCGCCCAGATCGACCCGGCCTACGGCGTCCTCGCCGGCCACCTGGTCTTCCTGGTCGTCCTCCTGTTCCGGCCCCAGGGTCTGCTCCCGAAGGCGGTGGTCGCATGAGCACCTCAACCCTCGCTCCACAAGACCTGAAGGTCGTACGCGGCGGCTGGCCGTCACTGGCCGGCGGCGGTGTCCTGACCGCGATCGTGGTGTTCCTGGCTGCGGCGCCCTGGTTCGTGTTCAGCCCAGGTGACGTGACGAACCTGGTCACGCTCTTCGCGTTGATCATCCTCGGCACGACCTGGAACCTGATGGCCGGCTACGGCGGGCTGGTCTCGATCGGGCAGCAGGCGTTCATCGGTGCGGGCGGCTACGGCGTGATCAAGCTCGCCGATGTGGTCGGGCTGCCGATCCCGGTGGCGGTGGTGGCGGCCGGCCTGGTCTGCGCGGCGCTCGCCGTCCCGACCTCGTTCCTGCTGTTCCGCCTGGTCGGAGGCTATTTCGCGATCGGCACCTGGGTGGTGGCGGAGGTGTTCAAGCTGGTCACCCAGGAGCTGCCGGGCTTCGGCGGCGGCTCCGGTCTCTCGCTCACCGCCTTCCAGGGTGTCGAC
This sequence comes from Nocardioides turkmenicus, assembly GCF_011045035.1. GTDB lineage: Bacteria > Actinomycetota > Actinomycetes > Propionibacteriales > Nocardioidaceae > Nocardioides > Nocardioides turkmenicus. Next base: position 234,309 of record NZ_JAALAA010000004.1, on the reverse strand, counting down.
CGGGTGACCCGGATCGCGACCGTCTACTACCTGGCGCTCGTGCTGGCCGTGCTCGTCGTGCTCGCGACGTACGTCCTGATGCGCTCGCGCGTCGGCCTCGGCCTGACCGCGATCCGCGACGACGCGGTGGCGGCGGCGTCGCTCGGTGTCGCGGTGCGGCGCTCGCAGCGGCTGGTCTATGTCGCCGCGTCCGGTGGCGCAGGCCTGGCCGGTGCGCTGATCGCGGTCAACGGTCTGCGGGTCTCGCCGGACTCGATGTTCTCGGTGCAGTACACGGCCTTCATGATCTTCATCGTCGTGATCGGCGGGCTGGGGACGATCGAGGGCCCGATCCTGGGAGCGGTGATCTTCTTCGCGCTGCAGCAGCTCCTGGACTCCTACGGCACCTGGTACCTCATCGCGCTCGGAGCGGTCGCGATCGCCGTCGTGCTGCTGGCACCGCGCGGCCTGTGGGGGCTGGTGGCGCGGGGACGCTACGAGGTCTTCCCGGTCGGTCACCAGGTTTATCCACAGGCTTCTCCACAACGGGCCCAGTCTGTGGATTTCGATTGATTTTGGACCAGTTGGTCCGATAATCGATAGGCTCGTCGCATGGCGTTCACCACCAAGGGCATGGCCACGCGCCAGCGTCTGCTCGAGGGTGCGGCGGCCTACCTCCGCAGCACCGACCCCGGAGCTGCGACGCTGGACGACATCCGCGCGGCCACCCAGACGAGCAAGAGCCAGATCTTCCACTACTTCCCGGGTGGCAAGGAGGAGCTGTTCCTCGAGGTCGCCCGCCTCGAGGCCGCTCGGGTCATCGACGACCAGCAGCCGCACATCAGCGAGCTCGACTCCTGGGCCGCCTGGGACCGTTGGCGCAAGGCGGTCCTCGCCCGCTACCAGGCCCAGGGTGCCCACTGTCCGCTGGCGTCGCTGATGAACCAGGTGGGCAGCGTTCCCGGGGCTGCAGAGGTCTCGACGACGCTGATCGGCCAGTGGCAGGACCATCTCCGGCGCGGCATCGAGACGATGCAGGCGAACGGTTCGGTGAGCGCCGAGATCGACGCCCGGCGTACGTCGGCCGCGATGATCGCCGGCATCCAGGGCGGAGTCTCGGTGCTCATGGTGACCGGCCGGACCGACCACCTCGAAGCGATCCTGGCGCTGCTGATCAGCCACCTGCGCGACTCCGGACGGGCTGCGGCCTAGCCACAGCCCGTCGGAGAGGTCAGCCGAGGATCCTGCGGAAGGTCTCCTGCAGGTCGGCCGCGAAGGCCTCGGGGTTCTCGTAGTGGACGAAGTGGCCGCCCTTCTCGTGGGCGTTCACGTTGACCACGTTGAACAGGCCCCGTGTCGGGCCGTTCTCGAAGTGAGCGATGCGGTCCTCGACGGTGTCGATGGCAGGCGGGTACGCATCGCCGAGGAGGAACGTGAAACCGGCCGGCGCCTCCACGACGGGCTGTCGGTCGTGGGAGGGCACGAACCGGTAGCGCTCCGCGTTGCGATACATCCGGATCGAGGTGCCGATCGACTGCGTCACCCAGAAGATGGTCGCCTGGGTGAGGATGAAGTCACGCGGGAACGCCGCCTCGAAGTCACCCCGCTTGTCGCTCCACGACTTCCAGCGCTTCAGCAGCCAGGCCAGCATGCCGATGGGAGAGTCGTTGAGACCGTGCGTCAGCGTCGAACCGTCGAGCATGTGCGCAGCGACGTGTGAGGCGTACGTGTCGACGAAGCTCTTCCAGCCGGCTCGCCACTCCTCCGAGGCGTCGTCCGGGGTCTTCGCCCCGTCGGTCAGGTCCCAGAACCGCTCGTTCTCGAACATCCCCGGCGGGAGGTCATGGCCGAAGTGCAGGCCGATGATGCTGTCGGCATACTTGTGGCCCAGGGCGCTCGTGACGAGTGCGCCGTAGTCGGAGCCGGCCACGGCGTACTTCTCGTGGCCCAGGACCTCGGTCATGAGCTCGTGGATGATGTCGGCGATCTTCCAGTAGTTCAGATCGCCCCGGCCGACGGGCGTCGAGAAGCCGAACCCGGGAAGGTCGGGGATGATCACGTCGAACGACAACGACGGGTCGCCCCCGTGGGCTCCTGGATCGGTCAGCGGGCCGATGAGCTGGTAGCTGAACTCGCCGGGCCACGGCCAGCCGTGCAGGACGATCAGCGGGATCGGGTTCTCACCCTTGCCGCGCGCGTGCACGAACTGCACGGGCGTGCCGCCGATGTCGAGCTGATGCCGTTCGTAGGTGTTGAGCCGCTCCTCCTGTGCCCGCCAGTCGAAGCCGTCGGCCCAGTACTCGACCAGGGGCTTCAGGTAGGCGGTGCTGATGCCGTAGTAGCCCTCCTCGTTGTCGAGGTCGTCGAAGTAGCGGGTCTTCCGCAGGCGGTCCTGGAGATCGTCCAGGGCGTCCTGAGGGATGTCGATCTTGAAGGGGGCGAGCTCGGTGGTCTTGTCCATGGTGAGTGCTGCTTTCCGGGTGAAGGTCAGTGGGTGAAGTCGAGTCGGATGCGGGTCTGGGTCAGCTCGGCGATCCGCCAGGAGCCGTCGGTCCTGACGAACCGGGCGTGGTAGTGGCCGAACCCGTGCATGCGGCGGAAGGGGATGGTCTCGGACACCTCGGCGTCCTCCGGCCGGGTGACGATGTCCTCCATCGCGAAGACGCCGCGCGCGGTCTCCGCCGAGTCGACGTCGATCTCGTCGGAGAACAGGTGATGGACCAGGGTGACGCCGGGGCCGCCGCTGGCGCCGACGGTTGCGCTGATCTCGTCGCGCCCGTTCATGCGCAGCCAGACCGATCCGTCCGGCTTGTGCGGGGTGAACGTGCCGTCCTCGGTGAAGAGGCCGGCCAGATCGTCCCAGCGTTGGTGGTCGGCGTAGCGGACGTAGCGCGCCATCAGGCGACGTACGTCCTCGATGATGCTGAGTCGCTCGAGGGTCTCCACGGCATTCCTTCCTGTGTGGACTACTTGGTCCAAACAGGATGCTCTGCGAAATTTGGACCCACAAGTCCAGAATCTCGGCTGAGTCAACCACTCGTCTTACTGGCGGGTAACATTGCCGCGTGACCGAGACTTCGACCCCCACGACCACCCCCGAGGCGCACCCGATCGAGCGTGCCGAAGGCACCAGCTTCACGCTGACCGTGGTCCGTGCAGCCGACCCCGAGGCGCCGACAGTGCTCGTCGTGCCCGCGATGGGCATGCCCGCGGGCTACTACGACAAGCTGATCATCGCCTTCGCGGAGGCGGGGATCAACGTCGGGCGGATGGAGCAGCGGGGTCACGAGGAGCTCGGTGGGCGCGTCGCCGGCTGGGGCTACGACTTCGGCTACGCCGACCTGGTCGACGACATCGCCGCCGCGGTCGACCGTCTCGGCGAGCTGGTCCCGGCATCGGCCGGCGCGACGTACGTCCTCGGGCACAGCCTCGGCGGTCAGGCCGCCAGCGCCTACGCGGCGCTCCACCCCGACCGCGTCGCCGGGCTGATCTACGTCGCGTCGCAGACGCCCTACTGGCGCAACTACGGCCCGGGCTTCCTGGTCGCCAGCCAGGCGATGGGCCTGATCGGCCGGGTCGTCGGGCACTTCCCCGGCAAGCAGCTCAAGTTCGCCGGACGCGAGGCGCGCACGCTGATGAAGGAATGGGCCCGGTACGCCCGCACCGGCCGCCTCCGCCTCGGCAGCCCGGCGCGCGACGTCACCACGGACATGCGAGCCCTGGCCAAGCCCGCGCTGATCGTCTCCATCGAGGGCGACTGGCTGGCGCCCAGCGCGACCGTCGACGAGATCCACCGGCGGATGCCCGGGCTCGAGGTCGAGCGGGTCCACCTGGACGAGCCCGGAATCGACCACTTCAAGTGGGCCCGGAAGCCCGACTCGACGATCGCGGCGATCTCGGAGTGGCTCGCCCGCTAGTTGCGTACGCATTTCCGCCAACCCGCGAGCCCACCTTTGATGCCGCCCGAGCGGGGCGGTAAGACTCGCCCTGAGACTGCGATCACACACCCCACCGCGGTCTCAGAAAGGTGAGGAAATGCCAGTCTTCGACGACGGCCAGAAAGAGACCGAGATCCCGGAGACCGAGGACGTCGTGACCACCGACGTCCTCGTCGTGGGATCCGGCCCGGCCGGTGCGTCCGCCGCGCTCTTCCTGAGCGAGCTCGGTGTCGACAACATCATGATCACGAAGTACCGCTGGACCGCGAACACCCCGCGGGCGCACATCACCAACCAGCGCGCGATGGAGATCTTCCGCGACCTGGGCATCGAGGAGCAGGTGCTCGCCGACGCGACCCCGCACGAGCTGGTCGGTGACACCGTCTTCTGCACGAGCATCGCCGGCGAGGAGATCGGCCGCATCCGCACCTGGGGCACGCGCCCCGACCGCGAGGCCGACTACCAGCTGGCGAGCCCGTGCCTGACCGTCGACATCCCGCAGACCTACCTGGAGCCGATCCTGGTCCGCAACGCCACCGAGCGCGGCACCCAGACCCGGTTCTCCACCGAGTACGTCTCGCACGTCCAGGACGAGGACGGCGTCACCACGATCGCCCGCGACCGGCTGACCGGCCACGAGTACAAGATCCGGTCGAAGTTCCTCATCGGTGCCGACGGTGCCCGCACCCAGGTCGGCGCCGACATCGACCTCCCGATGGAGGGTGCGATGGACATCGCCGGGTCGATGAACATCACCTTCAAGGCCGACCTCTCCGAGCTCGTCGACCACCGCCCCTCGGTCCTCTACTGGGTCATCCAGCCGGGCTCGAACGTCGGCGGCATCGGCACCGGCCTGGTCCGCATGGTCCGCCCGTGGGACGAGTGGCTGATCGTGTGGGGCTACGACATCAGCCAGCCGCCGCCGGAGCTCACCGAGGAGTACGCGGTCAAGGTCATCCGCGACCTGCTCGGCATGCCCGACCTGGAGCCGGAGGTGACCGGCTACTCGCTGTGGGGCGTGAACGAGATGTACGCGACCCACGCCCAGAAGGGCCGCGTCTTCTGTGCCGGCGACGCCATCCACCGGCACCCGCCGTCGAACGGCCTCGGCTCCAACACCTCGATCCAGGACTCCTACAACCTGGCCTGGAAGCTGGCCGCGGTGCTCCAGGGCTACGCCGAGCCGTCGCTCCTGGAGTCCTACTCCGCCGAGCGCGCGCCGGTCGCCAAGCGCATCGTGACCCGGGCCAACCAGTCCGCGCGCGAGTTCGGCGAGCTCTTCGAGGCGCTCGGTGTCGTCGGCCTCGAGGGCGAGGAGATGGCCAAGGCCATCGAGGAGCGCAAGGCCAACACCCCCGAGGGCGCCGCCAAGCGGGCCGCGCTGGTCACCGCGATGGAGCGCAAGAACTACGAGTTCAACGCCCACGGCGTCGAGCTCGGCCAGTTCTACGAGTCCAACGCGATCCTCTCCGACGGCACCCGCCCGGCGCCGACCGACGACGATGACCTCTACCACCGGATGTCGACCTGCCCCGGTGCGCACCTGCCGCACGCCTGGATCGGCGACAACGTCGAGAAGCACGCGATGCTCGACCTGGCGCCCTATACCCAGTGGACCCTGATCACCGGCATCGCCGGCGAGGCATGGTCGGAGGCGGCGGAGGCGGCGCGGACGAAGTTCGGGATCCCTCTCGAGACCGTCGTGATCGGCCCCGGCCGCCCGGTCACCGACCTCTACTTCGACTGGGCCAAGCTCCGCGAGGTCGAGGAGTCCGGCGCCATCCTGGTCCGCCCCGACAAGCACATCGCCTGGCGCGCCATGTCGCTGCCCGAGGACCCCGGCACCGCGCTGGGCGACGCGGTCGCGACGCTGCTGGGCAAGGCCTGATCGATCCGGTCCGAGCGGGGGGAGCACATGAAGTTCACGCATGAGTCGCTGCCGCAGCGGGTCCGCTTCGCCACCGGCGAGGCGCCCGCCGCGGTGGCGGCGGAGATCGACGAGCTCGGCGCGCGGCGGGTGATGGTCATCGCCGGCGAGCGCGAGGCCGAGATCGCCGCCCGGGTGACCGCCGACGTACCGGTAGCGCTGCGCCACGACGAGGTCGTGATGCACGTCCCGGTCGAGGTCGCCGAACGGGCTCGCGAGCGGGCGGCCGAGGCCGCTGTCGACGCGCTGGTGTGCGTCGGCGGCGGCTCGACCACCGGGCTCGCCAAGGCGGTCGCGCTCACCACGGGGCTGCCGATCGTGGCGGTCCCGACGACGTACGCCGGGTCGGAAGCGACCAACGTCTGGGGGCTGACCTCGGGCGAGACCAAGACGACCGGCATCGACGCCCGGGTCCTGCCGCGCTCGGTCGTCTACGACGCGACGCTGCTGACCACCCTGCCCGGCGAGATGACCGTCGCCAGCGGGCTGAACGCGCTCGCCCACTGCGTCGACGCGATGTGGGGGCCGCGGGTCGACCCCATCGACCAGGTCAACGCCGCCGAGGGGATCCGCGGGCTCGCCGGTGGGCTGCCGTTGGTCGCGGCGGACGGCGCGAGCGTAGAGGGGATCGAGCAGACCCTCTACGGCGCCTACCTGGCCGCGGTCTCGTTCACCTCCGCCGGGTCGGGCATGCACCACAAGATCTGCCACGTGCTCGGCGGCATGTTCAACCTGCCCCACGCCCAGACCCACGCGGTCGTGCTCCCGCACGTGCTCGCCTTCAACGCCCCGAACGCCCCCGAGGCGGAGGCGCGGATGGCGGCCGCGTTCGGTGCACCGAGTGCCGTGGCGGGGCTGGCGGAGCTGCGTACGACGCTCGATGCGCCGAAGGCGCTCCAGGACTACGGCATGCCCGAGGACGGCATCGCCAAGGCGGTCGCCCCGATCATGGCCGCCATCCCCGACAACAACCCCACCCCGGTCACCGAGGAGAACCTGACCGCGCTGCTGACCGCGGCGTGGGCGGGAGAGGAGAGCTGATGAGCGACGGAGCCGACGTATCGCCGGAGCAGCAGGCGGTCGAGCAGACCCTGGTCGACGCCGTGGTCGCGTCCTTCGACGCGTGCGAGGACCCGCGCCTGAAGGAGGTCATGGTCTCGCTGACGCGTCACCTGCACGCCTTCATCCGCGACGTACGCCTCACCGAGGAGGAGTGGGGTGCGGCCATCGAGTTCCTGACCAAGGCCGGCCACATCACCGACGACGTACGCCAGGAGTTCATCCTCCTCTCCGACACCCTCGGTGCCTCGATGCAGACGATCAACATCAACAACGCCGCGTACGCCGACGCGACCGAGGCCACCGTCTTCGGGCCGTTCTTCGTGGAGGACTCCCCGGCGATCGAGCTCGGCGGGGACATGGCCTTCGGAGCCCCGGGCGAGCCCTGCTGGGTCACCGGGACCGTCACCGACACCGACGGGAAACCGCTGGTCGGAGCCAGGATCGAGGTCTGGGAGGCGGACGAGGACGGGCTCTACGACGTCCAGCGCGACGCGGGTGCCCGGGCTGCCCGGGCGCACCTGTTCACCGACGAGGAGGGCGGCTACCGGTTCTGGGGGCTGACGCCCACGCCGTACCCGATCCCCGACGACGGCCCGGTCGGCAAGATGCTGGCCGCGGTCGGGCGCTCGCCGCTGAGGGCCTCCCACCTGCACTTCATGGTCACCCACGAGGGCTGTCGCACGCTGGTCACCCACATCTTCCCGGAGGGCGACCCGGTCGGCTGGAAGGACACCGTCTTCGGGGTCAAGGAGTCGCTGATCAAGAAGTTCGAGCGGCAGGCCGCCGGGACGCCGACGCCGGACGGGCGAGCCGTCGACGGCACCTGGTCCACGGTGCGGTTCGACATCGTGCTCGCGCCCGCCGGGGTCTGAGACGTCCCTGGCGTGCTTCGGGCACAGGGGTGTTGCCCCGCGGCACGTCAGGGGCCCTCGGGGGCGCGATGGACGACATAGGTGAAGTCCTCGTGAACCAGGACGTTGCCGGTCGAGTCGACGATGGTGAGATGGTCGGTCACGCGGGAGTCCGGCGGATAGGCGTGGTGATAGATCGTCGCCTCGGTCCAGGTCCCGCCCTCGGGGATGACCGAGCCGTTCACGTCGAGCCCGCCCGGCCCGGCCGGATGGTCCAGGGTGATCCGGAGGGTGCCCCGCACCCAGCCGTCGGTGCCCTCGGGAGTCAGCACCGGCTCGTTGACGGTGAACCGGTCCCCGGCCCGGAACGGCCGGATCTCGGGCCGCACCTGCATCACCCGGGCCGCGCTCTTCCGGCCGCGCGTCGCCCGGATCGTCACGTCGAACGCCGGCAGCGACCCGGTCGACGGAGCCTTCGTCACGGCCCGGAACGACGCCGTACGCCGCCCGGCCACGATCGTGAGCGTGCCCGGCACGCTGACCCAGGACGAGCTCGAGGTGAGGCTCACCGCCAGCGAGGTCTTGGCGACGCAGTCGAGCGTCACCATGCCGGTGGCGGTCTGGCCGGCGTGGACGTACGCGGGCAGCGCCACGGAGGTCGGCACCGGCGTGGGGTAGCACGGCGTGACCGTGCGGACCAGTGTCGCGCGACGTACGACCTGCCGGTGGACCGCCTTGACCCGGCCGCTGCTGCGGACCGTCGTCGGTGAGGTCCGGACGGTGACCGTGGTCGTGCTCCGGCCGCGAGCGACATAGACGTACGCCGGGACCCGGATGCCGGTGCTGGCCCACAGCTGCACCGGGGTGCGCCTCGGGGCCCGGCAGGTCAGCCTGACCGTGGCGGTGGTCGAGGTGCCGCCGGCCACGGTGCCTCTCGCGAGCGTCAGCGACTGCAGCGCCGGCCGGCAGGCCGCCTCGGCCGACGGCACGGTCACCGAGGCAGGCACGGTGACGACCGCGGTGGCCAGGACCATGCCGAGGACGAGTCGGGCGAGACTGCGAGGCATTCTCGGAACGTAGCGAAACCGTCGGCACGTGCTGTTCGCTCGTGCCGACGGTCCCTCAGATCAGGTAGCCCTTCTGCGCTGCTACTCCTGGGCGGCCGTCTCGGCCGCGTCGAAGTCGACCTTCAGCGAGTCGAGGATCGAGGTGATGCTCTGCTCGGTCGCCTCCTTCTCGATGCCGGCGTCGTGCAGGATCCCGGCACCGTCCTCGTGCTCGAGGAGGGCGAGCAGGATGTGCTCGGTGCCGACGTAGGAGTGCTCCAGGCGGAGGGCCTCGCGGAAGGTCAGCTCGAGCACCTTCTTGGCATCGGCGGTGAACGGGATCATCTCGCCGACCTCGCCGTAGGGCTCCGGCGTGGCCGCGGTCGCCACCTCGCGGACCGCCTCCAGCGTCACACCCTGCGCCCGGATCGCGTGCCCCGCGACGCCCTCCGGCTCGGAGAGGAGACCGAGCACGAGGTGAGGTACGCCGGTCTCGGCGTTCGCGGCCTTCCGTGCCTCCGCCTGGGCCGCGACCACCACCGTGCGGGCACGCGGGGTGAACTTCGCGAACCCGGCGTTCGGGTCGAGCGGCTGGTCGCCGGCCTTGGGGACGTACTTCTTCTGCGCCGCCTGCTTCGTGACCCCCATCCGGGTCCCGATCTCGGTCCAGGACGCGCCGGAGCGGCGAGCCTGGTCGACGAAGTGCCCGATCAGGTGATCGGCCACCTCGCCCAGGTGCTCGCCGACCACCATCGCATCGGCCAGCTGGTCCAGAGGCTCGGACCGAGCCTTCTTGATCGAGTCGATCAGGGTGTCGAGGCGTACGGACTTGAGGGCAGGGTCTGCATCGCGGGGAGTCGTCATGCGTCAACTCTAGGTTGACGATCGGTGTTCGTCAACCAAAAGTTGACGCAGGGAGGGGCGATCCGAACTTCGGCCAGGAAATCTGTCTACTCTGTCGTGAGATGGACCTGGACGAGCTGATCTGAACTACCTGCTCGACATACACGGCGGGCCGGCCATCCGTGTGGATGACCGGCCCGCTGCGTACGCGCTTTGGTCAGGCGTTGGAGATCTGGATCATCTCGTCGCGCGGGACGACCTTGATCCGCTCGCGGCCCTGGGCCTCGCCGAGGGCGCGCTCGTGGTTGTCGAGCTTCTCCCAGCCCTCGATGGTGGTGAACTCGACGCCCTTGCCGGACAGGTGCTCGAGGACCGCGGCGGGCGAGCCGTGCTCGGCGGGCTTGAGCTTGTCGAGGTCGTGGAGGAGGTTGTCGATGGTCTCCTTCGCGTCGGACTTGGTGTGGCCGATGAGGCCGACCGGTCCGCGCTTGATCCACCCGGTGACGTACGTCCCGTTGATGTGCTCGCCGTTGAGGTCGAGGACCCGGCCGCCGTCGTTGGGGATGACGCCGTTCTCGCCGTCGAAGGGCACGTCGGGGAGCGCCTCGGAGAGGTAGCCGACGGCGCGGTAGACGGCCTGGACCGGGGTGTCGGTGAACTCGCCGGTGCCGGAGACGGTGCCGTCGCCGTTGTATTCGGTCTTCTCGGTGCGCAGCGCGACCACCTGACCGTCCTCGCCGAGGATCTCGACGGGGTTCTGCATCATGTGGATGACGATCTTGTGGGGCTTGCCGGCCGACGGGGCCTCCATGTACTTCAGGAGGATGTCGGCGACGAGCTTGGTCGCCTTGTGGCTCTGGATCGCCTTCTCGCCGGCCTCGTCGATCTCGAAGCCCTCCTCCTCGACGACGACCTCGACCGACGGGGAGTGGGAGAGCTCGCGCAGCTCCATCGGGCTGAACTTGATGTGGGCCGGGCCGCGGCGGGCGAAGACGTGGATCGTCTTGGCCGGGTTCTTCCTCAGGCCCTGGTAGACGTTGTCGGAGACCTCGGTGACCAGCTGCTCGTCGGCGGGCTTGGCCAGCATCCGGGCGACGTCGAGCGCGACGTTACCGGCGCCGAGGACGGCGACCTCCTCGGCCTCGAGCGGCCAGTCGCGGGAGACGTCGGGGTGTCCGGCGTACCAGCTGACGAAGTCGGCCGCGCCGTAGGACTGCGGCAGGTCGATCCCCGGGATGTCGAGCTCGCGGTCGGCCATAGCGCCGGTGGCGAAGATGACGGCGTCGTAGAACCGGTGCAGGTCGTCGAGCTTGAGGTCGGTGCCGAAGTCGACGTTGCCGATGAAGCGGATGGCGTCCTGGTTGAGCACGCGCTTCAGGGCCTTGATGATCTCCTTGATTCGCGGGTGGTCAGGAGCCACGCCGTAGCGAACCAGGCCGTAGGGAGCAGGCAGGCGCTCGATGACGTCGACGCGCGCACCAGGGTGCTCCTTGGTGAGGATGTCGGCAGCGTAGATGCCCGCCGGGCCAGCACCGACGATCGCAACGCGGATGTCACGCATAAGGGAGTTCAACCTTCCGTGGATGTACTAAGGCAAGCCTAAAGGGGGTCGGGTAACCCTCCGAATCCGTTCCACCAGGTGGTTAGGCACGGGGACGTGATCTCCGACACGTACGGCGCGTCGCGGACCTTTGGACACATCGGTGAGCCACAGCACATAAGCCGCTCACAGCCACACCGTACGACGACCACAGGCCGACGATCGAGCGTGGTCACCATGACCCAGCTCCTGGACCCACAGACAGCACGATCGGCGCCCGAGCCGACACCGACGACACGATGGCGCCCGACCCCCGAGCGCGCGTCCCTGATGATCCTGCTCGCCCTGACAGCAGTCGCGTACCTGTGGACGCTCGCCGAGTCGGGGTATGCCAACCAGTACTACTCCGCCGCCGCCCAGGCCGGCGGCGAGAGCTGGAAGGCGTGGTTCTTCGGGGCACTCGACGCGAGCAGCTCGATCACCGTCGACAAGCCGCCGGCTTCGCTGTGGGTGACGGGCCTGTCCGTACGCATCTTCGGGCTGTCCTCCTGGAGCATCCTGGTCCCGCAGGCGCTGATGGGCGTGGCGACGGTCGGGCTGGTCCACGGCCTCGTCAAGAAGGTCGCGCCGTGGCAGGCCGGGATCGCGGCAGGCGCGTTCACCGCGCTGACGCCGGCGGCGGCGCTGATGTTCCGGTTCAACAACCCCGACGCGCTGCTGCTCCTGCTGCTGGTCGGCGCCGGGTTCTCGACGTTGAAGGCGATCGAGACGGGGAAGGGCCGGTGGATGGTGCTGGCCGGTGTGCTGCTCGGCTTCGCGTTCCTGGCCAAGATGCTGCAGGCGTTCCTGATCATCCCGGCGATCGCGGTCGTCTACCTGATCGCGGGCAAGGGCTCGCTCGGGCGGAGGATGGCGCACGGCGTCGCCTGCTTCGTGGCGATGGTCGTCAGCGCCGGCTGGTACATCGCGATCGTCGAGCTCGTCCCCGAGTCCTGGCGGCCCTACATCGACGGCTCGACCGGCAACTCGCTCCTCGAGCTGACGCTCGGCTACAACGGCGTGGGCCGGCTCAACGGCGGTGACTACGGCGGGCTCGGCAACGCCGGCTTCTCCAGCGCGGCCGGTGCACTGCGTCTCTTCCAGGGCGTCTCCGGTGGCATGGTCTCCTGGCTGCTGCCCGCTGCCCTGCTCCTCCTCGTCACCGGACTGGTCGCGCTGCGCAAGACGCCGCGGACGGATCTGACGCGTGCCGCGCTGATGCTCAGCGGCACGACGATGCTCGTCACCGGCCTGGTCTTCTCCTTCATGGAGGGCATCTACCACGACTACTACGTGGTCGCGCTGGCTCCATGGATCGCGATCACCGTCGTCGTCGGCACCGTCATCCTGTTGCGCGACCGGGACAGCCTCCTCGCCCGGATCACCCTGACGGTCGCCATGGCCGGCAGCTCGGTGTGGGGCTGGATGCTGCTCGGGCAGTCGGGACAGCAGCCGTACGACGCGCTGCGCTGGCACGTCCTGATCATCGGTCTCGGGGTCGCCGCCGCGTTCGTCTTCGCGGACCGGTTCACCCGGCGGGCGTCGGCGGCGGTTCTCGCGGCGGCGGCAGTGGCCCTGGGCATCGGGCCTGCTGCGTACGCCCTCCAGACGATCGGCTCTCCTCACACCGGCTCGATCGTGACCGCCGGGCCGTACCAGAGCGGGATGGGCGGCCCGGGTGGTGGAGGCCGGGCCATGCCGGGCGGTGGGCCCGGCGGCCAGTTCAACGGGACTCCGCCGACCGGCACCCCGCCGAACGGCCAGCCGCAGCAGATGCCCGGCGGAGACGGCGGCATACGCGGCGGCGGCATGATGGGCGGCGGCCAGGTCGACGAGGAGCTGGCCGACGCCGTCAGCACCAACGCCGGCAACTACACCTGGGTGGCGGCGTCCATCGGCTCCCAGACCGCGGCCGGACTCCAGCTCGAGACCGGCGAGGCCGTGATGGCGATCGGCGGCTTCAACGGCACGTCGAACAGCATCGCGCTCGAGCAGTTCCAGGAGTACGTCGCCGAGGGCGAGATCCACTACTTCATCGCCGGCGGCGGGATGGGCGGCATGGGCGGCATGCGTGGCGGCGACGAGACCTCCAGTGCCTCCGAGATCACCGCCTGGGTGACGGAGAACTTCACCGAGACCACCATCGGCGACACCACCGTCTACGACCTGACGGAGGGCGCCTCGTGACGGCGGGAACGGCATTCTCCAACGGGTTGTGGGTGGTCGACGAGAAGAGGCTGCTGACCGCGATCGACCTGGTGATCCCGGTCCACAACGAAGAGAAGAGCCTGGAGGCGTCGGTCCGCCACCTCGACGGCTACCTGCGCACCCTGCCCTACTCGACGACGATCACGATCGCCGACAACGCGAGCACCGACGGCACCTGGGAGATCGCGGAGCGGCTCGCGACCGAGCTCACCCGGGTCCGGGCGATCCATCTGGACGAGAAGGGCCGGGGAAGAGCGCTCAAGGCTGCTTGGTCCACGTCGCGGGCAGAGGTGGTCGGCTACATGGACGTCGACCTCTCCACCGACCTGCGCGCCCTGGCCCCGCTGCTGGCGCCGCTGCTGTCGGGCCACTCCGACCTGGCGATCGGCACCCGTCTCGCCCACGGCAGCCGGATCCAGCGCGGCCCGAAGCGGGACATCCTGTCCAAGGGTTACAACCTGCTCCTGCACACGGTGCTGTCGGCGCAGTTCACCGACGCCCAGTGCGGCTTCAAGGCGATCCGCCGCGACGTCGCCGAGCAGCTGCTCCCGCTCGTCGAGGACGACAGCTGGTTCTTCGACACCGAGCTCCTCGTGCTCGCTTCCGAGGCCGGTCTGCGCATCCACGAGGTGCCGGTGGACTGGGTCGACGACCCGGACTCCAGGGTCGACATCGCGAAGACCGTCAAGGAGGACGTACGCGGCGTCGCTCGGCTCCTCGGGGGACTCGTCTCCGGGCGGATCGACCTGCGCGAGGTGGTCTCGACCGGCTCGCCGACGGCAGTGCCGGCGGCCCGGAAGAAGGGTCTGCCGGAGCAGCTGGTGACGTTCGCGGCGATCGGCGTGATGAGCACGCTCGCCTATCTGGTGCTCTATCTCCTGCTCCGCGTCTCGGTCGGCGCCCAGGTCGCCAACCTGGTCGCGCTGCTGGTCACCGCGGTCGCCAACACCGCCGCCAACCGCCGGCTCACCTTCGGGATCTCCAGACGCCAGGGCATGGTCAAGCACCACGCCGCCGGCCTGATCGCCTTCGGGCTCGGCCTCGGGCTGACCTCCGGTTCGCTCGCCGTCCTGCACGCGGCGGCGCCGGGCGCTGCTCACACGACCGAGCTGGTCGCCCTCTTCGTGGCCAACGCGACCGCCACGTTGCTGAGGTTCGTCATCCTGAGGTGGGTGATGCACATCCGCGGATAGGCACGATCAGCTGAACGCCTGGGTCCCGATGACGCCGAGCAGCTCGAGCTTCTCCGCGGCATCGGTGCCCTCAGCGGGGAAGTAGGCGAGCAGCTGGACCTCGTGACCCTCGGTCACGAGCACCTCGCAGCGGACCGTCACCGCGCCGACCCGAGGATGCAGGAACGTCTTCCGGTCGGCGCGGCGTACGCCCACCTCGTGCTGCTCCCAGAGCCCCCGGAACTCCTCGCTGGCGGCCAGCAGATCCTCGACGAGGGAGGTGACGTCGGAGTCGCCGGAGCGACGGGCGTACGTCGCGCGCAGGTCGCTCACGTGGGCCGCGGAGATGCGTGGCCAGTCCTCCTCCGGCATGGCGCGGAACGCCGGGTCGGTGAACCAGCGCCAGACCATGTTGCTCCCGCGCTCGCCCTCCCCGACCAGATGAGCCAGGAGCAGCTCGGCGAGCGGGTTGAAGAAGACGACCTCGCCGAGGTCGGTGCAGATCACGACAGGCAGGTCGGTCAGCCGGTTGGCGAGCGCGATCAGCCCGGGACGTACGTGGCCTCGACGCGGGGGCGGAGTCATCCCGGCCAGGTAGTAGAGGTGGTCGCGCTGGTCCTCGTCGCACTGCAGCGCGCGGGCGATCGCCTTCACCACCTGCGCCGACGGCGCCGAGCCCCGGGCCTGCTCGAGCCGGGTGTAGTGGTCGGTGGAGACGCCGGCGAGAAGGGCGACCTCCTCCCGCCGGAGGCCGGGCGTACGCCGCCGCACTCCGTCGGGCAGGCCGACATCGGCCGGGCGGACGAGCGCCCGGCGCCGGCGGAGGAAGTCGGCGAGGCCGTCGCGGTCGATCACATCTCCCAGTATCCGGGGGCGGTCGAGCCGCAACCAGGGAGAGTGCGTCCCTGGATGTGCCCGGCCTGCCGCCCGCCCCGATCCGCCCGCACGCTGGAGACATGACGACCTCCAACCTCATGTTCAGCAACAGACGGCTCGGCGCGACCGGGCCCATGGTGACCTCGCCCGCGCTCGGCGGGATGAGCCTGTCCGGTGCGTACGGTGCTGTGGACGACGCCGACGGCGTCGCCGTGATCCACGCCTATCTCGACGCCGGCGGCACCCTCATCGACACCGGCGACTTCTACGGTGCCGGTCACAACGAGATGCTCATCGGCCAGGCCCTGCGCGACCGGAACCGCGACGACGTCGTGCTCTCGGTCAAGTTCGGCGCGCTGCTCGATCCCGTCGGCGGGATGCCGGTGGGGTTCGACGGGCGGCCGGAGGCGGCCAAGTCGTTCGTGGCGTACTCGCTGCAGCGGCTGGGCACCGACCACATCGACATCTACCGCCCCGCGCGCGTGGACCCGCAGGTGCCGATCGAGGAGACCGTGGGTGCGGTCCAGGAGATGGTCGACGCCGGCTACGTACGCCACATCGGGCTCAGCGAGGTCAGCGCCGAGACCATCCGTCGGGCTGCCGCTGTGGCTCAGATCGCCGATCTGCAGATCGAGTACTCCCTGCTCAGCAGGGGGATCGAGACCAACGGAATCCTCGACACGTGTCGCGAGCTGGGGATCGGGATCACGGCGTACAGCGTCCTCGGGCGCGGGTTGATCGGTGGCAGCGGACGCATCGGCGGAGCGCAGGCGATCATGCCGCGTTTCCAGGGCGACAACCTCGACCACAACCGGGCGCTGGTCACGGCGCTGGAGCAGATCGCCGAGGACAAGGGCGTCACCCTGGCGCAGCTGGCGATCGCCTGGGTCGCGGCCCAGGGCGAGCACATCGTGCCGGTCATCGGCTCCCGTCGGGTGAGCCAGGTGGAGTCCATGGCCGGGGCGAACGCGGTCGAGCTCGACGAGGCCGACCTCGCCCGCATCGACGCGGCCGTCCCCGTCGGTGCCGCCCGTGGTGACCGCTATCCCACCCAGTTCATGGACCAGCTCGACAGCGAGCGGTCCGCGGGTTGATGCGCGGGTCAGGTGGTGGGATCCGTCGCGCGCCAGCGCAGCGGATCCTCCTCCGACTCCTCGACGACGTGGGCCGCGAGGCCGACCGTACGCCCCACCTGGAAGAAGACCTCGGCGGCGGTCTCGGGCAGCTCGCAGGTGAGGACGAGCGCCGCGAGCGCCCCGTCGACGTTGGGCCGGCGATCGGTCCGGGAGGCGATCTCGTCCAGGCGTGCCAGGGCCGGTGCGGAGCCGTTGACGAGGGCGAGCCGGGCGAGGATCGCGTCGGCCCGCGGGTCACCCTCGGGGTGGCGCCAGTGCCCGAACCCGGGCACCGGCCGGCTCGGGTCGGCCGGCGGGCCGTCCCGGAGCACGGCGAGCGCCGACGGCCCGATGGCACCGTGCAGCCGCCCGGAGAGCGCGGCGTATCCCGCGACCAGGCAGTCGTACGCCGAAGCCCGAGCCGAGGCCGCGACCCGGGCCGCGACCACCGAGGCGGCCAGGCCGTGGTCGAGGAGCGCGACCAGCGCGGTGTTGAGCGTGGCCACCTCCCGCGGGCTGCCCCGACGTCCGGCGACGGCGGCGAAGATCGTGTCGACGACAGGCTGGTCTGGTGCGGGTGCGGCGCCGCCGAGCGCGCGGGGCGCGGCGCCGAGCAGCCCCTTGGCGGCGCCGGCGGCGGCGCCGGGCTCGACCCAGTCACCGCGAGACCCCGCCCACAGCGCCAGCGCGGGAAGCCGGCGGACGAGCGGCAGCTCGGCCAGGTGGTCCGGCACCTCGACCGCCACCGCGGGAGCCGGTCCCAGGACCAGATCGACCACCTCGTCCAGCGGCTCGTCGGCCAGGTCGGCGAGGGGCACGCCGCGCAGGAACAGCTCTCCCTCGCGTACCTCGCTGACGTTCGAGCGGACCGAACGCATCGGCAGCACGCCGAGCGGGGAGCCGGGATGGTGGCGGGTGCTGGCCAGCGCGTCGATCTCGGCGCGGTCGAACAGGCTCTCGCCACCGCTGCGGCGCCGGGTGAGCAGGCTCCGGCTGACATAGGTGTAGAGCGTCGTGCGCTTCACCCCGAGGCGCTGCGCCGCCTCCCGGGTCGTGATCCACTCCGTCACGACGACACTCTCGCCCACCGACCGGCTCCGGCGCCATGTCGACTCGATCGACGTCGCGCGGCACGGTCCTGCGGCGGCACGGTGAGCTCCCGACCCGTCCGAGGAGGAGACGCCATGCTGCCGCTGAACGACCTGACCGACATCCGAGCGAGCTATCGGCTCCACGCCGTCGAGATGTCCACCTCGCCCTGCTACCACGCCTGGGCGAGCGCCGTCGCCGACGACGCGGAGGTGCTCCGGGTGCTGAGCGACCTGCCCACGCTGAAGCAGCAGGCCAACCTGGTCTTCGCCGCCGCCCGCTGGCACGGTCTGGAGCCCGGTCCCTACGACGGCCTGCGGGCCATGCTCCTCGGCCCCGAGTGGCCGGCGGTGCGCGCGACGATCCTGGCCCGGCGTACGCAGACCAACGAGGTCGCCCGGCTGACCGCGCTGGTCGCGGCCCTCGGGATGCTCGATGACAGGCCGCTCGCGCTCGTCGAGCTCGGTGCCAGCGCCGGGCTGTGCCTCTACCCGGACCGCTACGACTACCTCTGGGACGGCGCGGGCGAGCTCCGCGGCTCCGGCGGGCCTTCCCTGCGGATCCCGGCGCTCGGGCCGGTCCCTGTCCCCGCTGCGCGACCGCAGATCACCGCTCGCGTCGGGATCGACCTCAACCCGCTCGACGTCACCGACGAGGACGACATGGGCTGGCTGCTCACCTTGATCTGGCCCGGCCACGACGAGCGCCGTGACCGTCTGGCCGCGGCGATCGAGGTGACCCGGGCCGACCCGCCGCACCTCCTCGCCGGCGACATGCTCGATCGGCTGGACGAGGCGCTCGAGATCGCCGCCGCCTCGGGCGGGACGCCGGTGGTCCACCACAGCGCGTCCGCGGCCTACCTCGACGAGCATGATCGCGTCGAGCTCGAGCACCGCATGCGTACGCTCGTTACGGCCGGCCGCTGCCACTGGATCAGTCTCGAGGGCCCGCGGGTGATCCCGTCCCTCGCGACCGGGGCGTCGAACCCGCCCGACCCGGACCACCACTTCCGTCTCGCGGTCGACGGTCGAGGAGTCGGCTGGTTCCAGGGTCACGGCGCGGCACTCCGCTGGAGGTAGCCGTGAGACCGTGAGGCTGAGTCGTGAGGAAGGCCACAGGTCTTGGACCGATACAAACGGCCAACCCTGGTGTCCACCTGCTGATCTGCCCTACCGTTACCGGCCGGTAACCAGCACGGTGGGGTTCCGGTCCGGTGCCGGTCATCCCTTCGGTCACACGCAGATCGGCTGACCGGGATCCCGCCATGCTGGAGACTGAAGACACTGCGCAGCTAGACCCAAGGAGTCGAGGATGCTCATCGGAGTGACCCGAGAGACGAAGCCCGGGGAGACCCGGGTCGCGGCCACCCCCGCGACCGTCAAACAGCTGACCGGTCTGGGCTATGACGTCGTCATCGAGGGTGGCGCCGGGGAGGCGTCCAGCTTCAAGGACGAGGCGTACGCCGAGGCCGGCGCCCGCATCGGCACGGCCGCCGACGCGTGGGGCGCCGACCTGGTCTTCCGCGTCAACGCCCCCGCCATCGGCGAGGTCGAGCTGCTGAAGAGCGGCGCCACGCTGGTCGCCCCGCTGGCGCCCGCGCAGAACGGCGAGCTCCTCGACGCCTTGGCCGCCCGCAAGGTCGACGCGTTCGCGATGGACGCGGTGCCGCGTATCTCGCGGGCCCAGTCGATGGACATCCTCTCCAGCCAGGCCAACATCGCCGGCTACCGCGCCGTCGTCGAGGCCGCCCACCACTTCGGCCGCTTCTTCACCGGCCAGGTGACCGCGGCGGGCAAGGTGCCGCCGGCGAAGGTGCTCGTCGCCGGTGCCGGTGTGGCCGGCCTGGCCGCGATCGGCGCGGCGAGCTCGCTGGGCGCGATCGTGCGCGCCACTGACCCCCGACCGGAGGTCGCCGACCAGGTGAAGTCGCTCGGCGGTGAATACCTGAAGGTCGAGGTCGAGGTCGAGAAGTCGACCGACGGCTACGCCAAGGCGACCTCGGAGGCCTACGACCAGCGCGCCGCGGAGATCTACTCCGAGCAGGCGAAGGACGTCGACATCATCGTCACCACCGCGCTGATCCCGGGCCGCCCGGCGCCGAAGCTGATCACCGCCGCCGACGTGGCGAGCATGAAGCCCGGCTCGGTCATCGTCGACATGGCCGCCGCGATGGGCGGCAACGTCGAAGGCACCGTCAAGGACGAGGTCGTCACCACGCCCAACGGCGTCACGATCATCGGCTACACCGACCTGCCCGCGCGCCTGCCCGCGCAGTCCAGCCAGCTCTACGGCACCAACCTGGTGAACCTGATGAAGCTGGTGACGCCCGAGAAGGACGGCGTGCTCGCCCTCGATCTCGAGGACCAGGTCCAGCGCGGCCTGACCGTCGTGCACGACGGTGGTGTGCTCTGGCCGCCTCCGCCGGTGCAGGTCTCGGCGGCCCCTGCGACCGCCGCCCCGGCTGAGGTCGCCGTCAAGGAGGAGAAGAAGCCGCTCTCCGCGGGGGCGAAGCTCGCGCTCGTCGGCACCGGTGCGCTCGCGCTCTTCCTGCTCAACGCGGTCGCCCCGGCCGAGATCACCCGGCACTTCACGGTGCTGACGCTCTCGGTGGTGATCGGGTTCTACGTGATCGGCCACGTGCACCACGCGCTCCACACCCCGCTGATGTCGGTGACCAACGCGATCTCCGGCATCGTCGTGGTCGGTGCGCTGCTGCAGCTGACCGTCTCCGACAACGTGGTGCTGGTGCTCGCAGGTGTCGCCACGCTGCTGGCGAGCATCAACATCTTCGGTGGCTTCGCCGTGACCCGTCGCATGCTCTCGATGTTCCGGAAGGCCTGAGGGACGAAACCATGGATATCTTCTCGATCGCCGGTGCGGCGTACCTCGTCGCCGCCCTCCTCTTCATCCTGTCGCTGGCAGGTCTGTCCAAGCACGAGACCGCCTCGCAGGGCTGGCTCTACGGCGTCGCCGGCATGGCGCTGGCGCTCATCGCGACCGTCATCCAGGTCGCCGACTCCGGCACCACGACCGCGATCCTCGTCCTGGTCGGCGCGGTCGCCGTCGGCGCGGTCATCGGCCTGTGGCGCGCCAAGGTCGTCGAGATGACCGGCATGCCCGAGCTGATCGCGCTGCTCCACTCCTTCGTGGGTCTGGCCGCCGTCCTGATCGGCTGGAACGGCCACCTCGAGGCCGCTGCGGGTCACATCCACGGTGGCGCCATCCACTCCGCCGAGGTCTTCATCGGCGTCTTCATCGGTGCGGTGACCTTCACCGGATCGATCGTCGCGTTCCTCAAGCTCTCGGCGCGGATGAAGTCAGCGCCGCTGATGCTGCCCGGCAAGAACGTCATCAACATCGGCGCGCTGATCGTCTTCGTGATCCTCACGGTCGTGTACGTCATCAACCCGACGCTCCCCCTGCTGATCGCCGTCACGGTCGTGGCGCTGGCGCTCGGCTGGCACCTGGTCGCCTCCATCGGCGGCGGTGACATGCCGGTCGTGGTCTCGATGCTCAACAGCTACTCCGGCTGGGCCGCGGCCGCCTCGGGCTTCCTGCTCGGCAACGACCTGCTGATCGTCACCGGTGCCCTCGTCGGGTCGAGCGGTGCGTACCTCTCCTACATCATGTGCAAGGCGATGAACCGCTCGTTCATCTCGGTCATCGCCGGCGGGTTCGGCATCGAGGCCGGTCCGTCCGGTGACGTCGACTACGGCGAGCACCGCGAGATCAACGCCGAGGACACCGCCGAGCTGCTCGCCGGCGCCTCCTCCGTCGTGATCACCCCGGGCTACGGCATGGCCGTCGCCCAGGCGCAGTACCCGGTCGCCGAGCTCACCCGCATCCTGCGGGACAAGGGCGTCGACGTACGGTTCGGCATCCACCCGGTCGCCGGCCGCCTGCCCGGCCACATGAACGTCCTGCTGGCCGAGGCCAAGGTGCCCTACGACATCGTCCTGGAGATGGACGAGATCAACGACGACCTCGCCGAGACCGACGTCGTCCTGGTCATCGGTGCCAACGACACCGTGAACCCGGCCGCCGCCGAGGACCCCGGCTCGCCGATCGCCGGCATGCCCGTCCTGCGGGTCTGGGAGGCCAAGAACGTGATCGTCTTCAAGCGGTCGATGGCAGCGGGCTATGCCGGTGTGCAGAACCCGCTCTTCTTCCGCGAGAACTCGCAGATGCTCTTCGGCGACGCCAAGACCAAGGTCGACGAGATCGTCGGCGCCCTCGCCCGGGTGCCTGCCTGAGGAACCCGCGGCGAGACGTCGCTCAGGACGGCCGAGTGGTCACGATCGTGACTCCTCGGCCGTTCTGCGTGTGGCGGCGAGCGTGCCGAGCAGCCTGAGGGCGTCGGCGCTCTGCGTGGCCGGCTCGGCGTGGTAGACGATGAGCTCCTGGCCGGGCGACGACTTCACGTCGAAGGCGTTCATCCACAGAGTCATCTCGCCGACCTCGGGGTGGCGGAACCGCTTGGACTCCATCCGCTTGCGGCGGGCCTCGTGACGCTCCCACAGGCGGGCGAAGTCGGGGCTCCGGGCGAGCATCATGTCGACGACCTCGTTGATCCGCGGCTCGGTGGGATCCTCGCCGTGCGCCATCCGCAGCCCGGCCACCGTCCGACAGGCCAGCGGTGAGGCTGCCGGGAGTGGTGCAGATCTCGTCCTTCTGAATTCCCGGGGGCTCGGGCACGGCACTCAGAATGAATGTCGTGTCCGAGCCGTATGCAGACTCCCTCGAGTCGATTCGCGTCCCCCACACCGTGCTGGAGGACGCGCTCGGCTACGTGACCAGCATCGTGGTGACCTCCCTGGGCCTCTACCTGATCCAGTCGGTCGGCTCGGTGACCGGCGGCACCGCCGGCCTGAGCCTGCTGGTGAGCTACTGGACGGGCCTGCCGTTCGAGGTGCTCTTCGTGCTGGTCAACCTGCCGTTCTTCGGCCTCGCGCTCTCCAAGAAGGGCGTCTGGTTCACAGTCCGGTCGCTGGGCTGCGTCATCGCGGTCTCGGTGATGACCCGGGTCCACGCCGACCTGCTCCCGCTCGACGGCCTCGACACGATCTACGGCGTCATCGCCGGCAACCTGCTCGTCGGTCTCGGCCTCCTGGTGATCTTCCGGCACGGCGCCTCGCTGGGCGGGTTCAACGTGCTCGCCCTGGTCCTCCAGGAGCGGCTCGACCTGCGCGCCGGGTACGTCCAGATGGGCCTCGACCTCAGCGTCATCCTGCTCGCGCTCGCTGTCGTCTCTCCCGCGACCGTCCTGCTCTCGGCGCTCGGTGCCGTCATCCTCAACATCATCCTGGCCTTCAACCACCGCCCCGGCCGCTACCTCGCCTGACGCCCGCTGAGACAGTTTGTCGTCCAAGTCAGTAGACATTGCAGAATGGACGCATGACTGCCGCCAAGCGAGCCCCCCAGCCCGGCGCCGAGGATCTGACTGAGCACCTGCGTGACCGCTGGTCGGTGAGCGTCTTCGACCCCTCGCACGAACTCGCCGACGAGGAGATCAGGCTCCTCCTGGAGGCGGCCCGGTGGGCGCCGAGCGCGGGCAACAGCCAGCCGTGGTCGTTCCTGGTCGTGCCCCGCGGGTCGGCCGGGCACCAGACCTTCGTGTCCCACCTGTCCCGCGGCAACTCCGGCTGGGTGCCGCGAGCCTCGGCCGTCTTCGTCGCGATCGCGCAGGTCGGCGTCGGGCCCGACGGCAACGGCCCGAAGTGGTCGGACTACTCCCACTACGACCTCGGCCAGGCGGCCGCACACCTGACCGTCCAGGCCGCTTCCCTCGGCCTCTCCTCCCACCAGTTCGCCGGGTTCGACCACGACGCCGTGGCGGCGGCGTTCGGCGTACCGGACTGGTGGAAGGTCATGACCGGGATCGCGGTCGGGCGCCACGGCGACCCCTCCCAGGTCGACCCGCGCGACGCCGAGCGCGAGGAGCGCGAGCGCGTCCGGCGGCCGCTCGAGGAGATCGCGTACGCCGACAAGTGGGGCACGCCCTGGTCGTGACCGGCGCGCGTGGCCCGTCCGGTGAGCGGTCCAAAAAGGTCGTACCCAGCAGGGCATCGGTCTAAGGTTCCCGGGTGAAGAACGGTCAGGGAGCAGGTCGGCTCCGGCGTATGGCAGCAGGTCTGCTCGCGCTGGGGGTGCTGGGCGCTGGGCTGGCGACCACCGCCCCGGCAGCCGTCGCGGCGCCCAATGACGGCGTCGGCGAGTCCTCCCGCACGCGCTACGTGCTCGACGAGAAGGCCCGGACCGTCAAGGTGAAGGCCGAGGTCACGGTCACCAACCAGCAGCCGAGCACGGCCACGACCTACTACTTCCTGACCGGTCACGCGATCCCGATCCCGGCCGGCGCGACGAAGGTCAGGGCGACCAGCAACGGGGCGAAGCTGCCGGTGAGCACCGAGAAGGTCAAGGGCACCGGCCTCCAGGTGGTGACGGTGTCCTTCCCGAACCTCTACTACGGAAAGTCGCGCACGATCACCTGGACGTACGAGCTGAAGGGCGCTCCGATCCGGGCGAAGAAGAACCGCATCCGGATCGGTGACGGCTACGCCGTCTTCCCGGTGATCGGCCTCGGTGACGACGGGCAGGTGACCGTCGACGTCGTGCTGCCGAAGTCGATGACGTTCACGGCCTCCTCGGGCGACTTCACCAAGCGGACCAAGGGCACGACGACGACCTGGCACTCCGAAGGTGACTTCATCGACGCCGGCGTCTCCGCCCGCGACCCGAAGGCCTTCGACGAGAAGAAGATCAAGATCGGCGACACGAAGCTGTCGCTGCAGAGCTTCCCCGAGGACGAGAAGTGGCTCGACTTCGTCGAGAAGCGGGTCACCGAGGGCATGCCGGTGCTCGAGGAGCTGACCGGCAACGAGTGGCCCGGGGGCCTGGAGACGATCCGCGAGGACGGCTCCGCGGAGGCGGTCGGCTACGCGTGGTTCGACTCCGACGCCGACGAGATCGTCGTCTCCGAGGACCTGGACACCGCGATCCTCTACCACGAGATGACCCACGCCTGGATCAACCCCGACATCGTCGACGGCCGCTGGCTGAGCGAGGGCCTGACCGAGTTCGTCGCCCAGCATGCGACCGAGAAGGTCGGCGCCAAGGGGCAGAAGTACGACAAGGTCAAGCGTGGCGGCAAGGACGCGTTCCCCCTCCTCGCCTGGGACGCCGACGGGTGGAGTCAGGAGAAGGACGCGTACGGCTATCCGGCCGCCTACACCGCTGTCTCGGCCATGCTCGCCGACCTCTCGGACGAGCAGCTGACCCACGTGATCGACGACGTCTACGGCGGCCGCAGCGGCTACGACGCCGCCGGCGACGAGATCACCCGGGGCCCGGTCGACTGGCGCCTCTTCCTCGACATCGTGCAGAGGTACGACACCGACGCCTCCGCGGAGAAGCCGCTGAAGAACTGGGTGCTCACCCGCGCCGAGGCCAAGCAGCTGAAGCCCAGGGCCGACGCCCGCAAGACGTACGCCGAGATCGACCGCGTCAACGGCGAGTGGATGCCCCCGCAGGGGCTGCGTGAGGTCATGGCCGAGTGGACCTTCGCAGACGTGGACGACGTCGTGGGCCAGATCGGCGAGGCGAACGCCGACGCCGCCGCGGTCCAGGAAGCAGCGGAGAAGGCCGACCTGCCGGTGCCGGACGCGGCGCGGGAGGCCTACGAGGGGGCCAACGAGGAGGCCCTCTACCGTGACCTCGCCACCACGCTTCCCCGCACCGCCGAGGTGATCACCGAGGTCGGTGAGGCGTCGGCCGACGTCGAGGGGATGCAGAACCCGCTCACCGAGATCGGCGAGCTGGTCCTGTTCCTCGACGTGGGGGCGGCCAGCGCACGAGCCGACCTGGACAACGGCTATCTGGAGGACGCCTCGTCCACCGCGGCCGGCGTCCGCGCCCGGGCCGACTGGGCACTGGTCACCGGACTGCTCGCGCTGCTCGTGCTCGCGGGTGTGGCGTACGTGGTGTTCCGGGTGTTCTGGAACCCGCGGGCGCGGCGTCGGCGGGCAGAGCGCCGGGCCTTCCTCGCCCAGGCGAAGCAGACCAGGAAGGCCGGGGCTCCCTGGGAGAACCGCCAGGCCCTGCCCCCTCCGATGCCTCCGCAGATGCCTCCGCAGGCGCCGCCGCCGTCAGTCGGTGGCGAGCTCTTCGGCGTACAGCGCGGCCCCGACGGCCCCGGCGGTGTTGAGCAGTTTCGCCGGGATGATCTCGGTGTCCAGGTCGAGCAGCGGGAGGAACTCCGCCGCTTCCTTCGAGACCCCTCCGCCGACAAGGAATAGGTCGGGGGAGAAGAGCATCTCCAGGTGGCGGTAGTACTTCTGCAGCCGCTTGGCCCAGTGCTTCCAGGAGAGGTCCTCGCGCTTGCGGGCGACGTTGGAGGCGCGGGTCTCGGCGTCGTGGCCGTCGAGCTCGAGGTGGCCGAGCTCGGAGTTGGGCACGAGCACGCCGTCGTAGAGCAGCGCCGTGCCGATCCCGGTGCCGAGGGTGGTCATGATGACCAGCCCGCGGCGACCCTTGGCGGCTCCGAAGCGGACCTCGGCCAGCCCGGCCGCGTCCGCGTCGTTGACCACGTGCACGTCGCGGCCGGTGGCCTCGGTGAAGATCGCGTCCGCGTCGGCGCCGATCCACGACTTGTCGATGTTTGCCGCCGAGTGGACGACCCCGTGGCGTACGACGCCGGGGACGGTCACGCCGACCTTGCCGTCGTAGTCAGGGAAATGTGAGAGCAGCTCGACGAAGATCTCGGCGATGGCCGCCGGGGTGGAGCGCTCGGGGGTCGGGATGCGTACGCGTTCCTCGGCGAACTCGCCGGTCGCGAGGTCGATCGGGGCACCCTTGATGCCCGTGCCGCCGAAGTCGATGCCGAAGGGCAGGCTCGTCGTCATGCGACCCATCCTATTTACAAGCACCGACGTGACGTACGACACTTGACAGATCATCCTGATTTGTCAAGGGGGACGACGATGGAGATCGCCAACAGCACCGTGCCCGACGGCTCGACCGAGCAGTGGCGCGACAGGAAGCGCTACCTGTGGCTGCTGGGTCTGGTGGTCCCGATCCTCGGCTTCGTCGCGATCGGTGGCTGGCATCTCACCGACGTCGGCGCGTTCCTGTGGACCGGGCCGATCATCATCCTGATCGTCGTGCCGGCGATCGACCTGTTCGCCGGGCTCGACCAGTCGAACCCGCCCGACGACATGATCGAGGCGCTGGAGAACGACCGCTACTACCGCTGGATCGTCTACTCCTACCTCCCGCTGCAGTACGCCGTCTTCATCGGCGGCATGGCCATCGCCGCCCATGGCGCCCTCGACGGCCACACCCTGAGCATGCTCGACCGGATCGGGCTGGCCATCTCGGTCGGCTGCGTCGGCGGCATCGGCATCAACACCGCCCACGAGCTCGGCCACAAGCGTGAGGACGTGGAGCGCTGGCTGTCCAAGGTCGCCCTCGCGCAGAGCTTCTACGGCCACTTCTACATCGAGCACAACCGTGGCCACCACGTCCGCGTCGCGACCCCCGAGGACCCGGCCTCCGCGAAGGTCGGCGAGTCCTTCTACGCCTTCTGGCCACGCACGGTCTCGGGGTCGCTGAAGAGCGCGTGGCGGCTGGAGAAGAAGAGGTACGCCCGTCGCGACCAGCACCCGTTCCGGATCGGCAACGACGTGCTCAACGCCTGGCTGATGTCCGCGGTGCTCTGGGGCGGGCTGATCGTGTGGCTCGGGCCGGCGGTGATCCCGTTCCTGCTGATCCAGGCGTTGGTCGGGTTCTCCCTGCTCGAGGTGATCAACTACATGGAGCACTACGGGATGCTCCGGCAACGCGTCGGCCGCCGCTACGAGCGCGTCGACCCCAGCCACTCGTGGAACTCCAACAACATCGCCACCAACGTGCTGCTCTACCACCTGCAGCGCCACAGCGACCACCACGCCAACCCTGTACGCCGCTACCAGACCCTCCGCGACTACAAGGAGTCGCCGGTGCTGCCGACCGGCTACGCAGGGATGATCCTGCTCGCCATCCTGCCGCCGGTCTGGCGCCGGGTGATGGACCCCAAGGTGCTGGCGCACTTCGACGGTGACATGTCCCGGGCCAACATCCTGCCGCGCAAGCGGGAGAAGATCCTGGCGAAGTATCCGCCGCCCGCCGTCGACCGCGCCGAGGCCGGCGACGACACCGTCGCCCAGGTGATCGCCGCCGAGGTGCTGGCCGCGCGCTGCCCCGGCTGCGGCTACACCTACCGTGTCGAGGAGGGCAACGAGGCCGAGGGCTTCGCCGCCGGCACCGCCTGGGCGGACGTCCCCGACGACTGGTGCTGTCCGGACTGCGGCGTCCGGGAGAAGGTCGACTTCGTGCCGCTGGCCTCGGACTCGGTCGAGTCGTAGGCCGTGGGCGCACTAGACTCTCGCCCATGGCGGCCGGCGTACCTGAAACCACCCGTCAGCGGATCCTCGACGCAGCCGTCGAGATGACGACCGAGACCGGGTGGGCGAGCGTGACGATGTCGCGTATCGCGGAGCGGTGCGGCATCAGCCGGCAGACCGTCTACAACGACATCGGCGCCAAGCCGGCGCTGGCCAAGTCGCTGATCCTGCGCGAGCTGGAGCAGTTCCTCGCCGTGGTGAGCGCGGCCTTCGACCAGGAGGACGACTTCCTGCTGGCGATCCGCCAGGCGACGTACGCGGTCCTCGACCGTGCCCAGGACAACAAGCTGCTCCACGCGGTGGTGTCGGCGACCCACGGGGCCGACACCGAGCTGCTGCCCTATCTGACCAGCCACAGCGAGGGTCTGCTCGGCTACGCCACCGCGATCATCCACGAGCACATCGACCGCTTCGACCACGGGCTCAACGACCACCAGGCGGATGTCGCCATCGAGACGATCGTGCGCGTCGTGCTCAGCCACGTCATGCAGCCCACCAAGTCACCCGACGAGACCGCCGACGACATCTCCTGGCTGGTGTCCCGGGTCCTTGCCTGAGTTACCCGTGAGTTGGGTGCTCACCAACCCTCGCCTAACCTTCCTGCGGGGAGGTAGACGGATGCGACAGGTCTCGTTGAGAGCGACCGCGGCGATCGGGGCGGTGCTCGTGGTGACCCTGGCGGCCTGTGCCGGTGAGCCGTCGAAGCCGGCCTCCGCCCCGAGCGGCAGCCCGAGCGGCAGCCCGAGCGGCAGCCCGAGCGCCGGTGAGGCAGCGAAGGACGAGAGCCCCGTCGCAGACCCCTCCCACGCCGTGGAGATGCCCGGCAAGCGCGAGGGCACGCTGCACTCCACCGACCTGCTGATCCTCTCCGAGGACACTCTCTCCTCCGGCGACGTCAAGAAGATCCGTGGCCTCGACGGCGTCTCCGGCGTCGAGCAGATCTCGATGGCCGAGGTCAGCGTCGAGGGACGGCTGGTGAAGGTGGTGGCCGTCGACCCGTCGACCTACCGCAACTTCGCCCCCTTCCAGAGCGCCGACTCCGACGAGGTATGGCAGCGCGTCGCCGGCGGCGAGATGGCGATCGACCCCGAGCGTCAGGACGATCTCCCGGCCGACAAGGACGGTTTCGTGAGGCTGGGGTCCAAGAAGGACGCGGCGGCGGTCCACGTCGGTGCGTACGCTCCCCAGCCGCCGGGCCTCGCCGCCGCCGTCGTCAACCACAAGTGGGGCGAGGAGATGGGCATGGAGAAGGGCAACGCGCTCATCGTCTCCACCGCCGCCATCGCCCCCAACCGGGTCGTCCAGCCGATCCAGAAGGTCGTCGGCTCCGACGCCTCCGTCCAGCGCCTCGACGTCGTCGCCCGCGCCGGCCTCGACCCCAACGCTCCCCAGAAGGCGTACGTCGTCGGCACCGTCGCCGAGGCCGTCGGCAACTACACCTACCGAGCCAACGGCGACGGCACCATCACCCCCGCCGCGAGCTGGGTGAGCTCCCACATCGTGACCGCCCAGGTGCCGATCCTCGGCTCGGTGACCTGCAACAAGGTGATGATCCCGCAGCTGCGCGCCGCGCTGCAGGAGGTCGTCGACCGCGGCCTGGCCCGGAAGATCGACCCGTCGCAGTACGCCGGCTGCTACTACCCCCGCTTCATCGCCAACACCACCCAGCTCTCCAACCACGCCTTCGGCACCGCCGTCGACCTCAACACCGCCGGCAACCAGCGCGGCACCGTCGGCGAGATGGACCGCACCGTCGTCTCCATCTTCGAGCGCTGGGGCTTCACCTGGGGCGGCAACTGGAAGTGGACCGACCCGATGCACTTCGAGATGAACCGGATCGTCAAACCTGGCTGATCCCGGGGTTGTTGCTCGGCCGCTTGGGGGGTCCGCTCTACGCTGGGGGCTGTGACGATCCTTGATGACGCCCGCCCGGGCATGGACGACAGCATCCGGCCGCAGGACGACCTGTTCGGGTTCGTCAACGGCACCTGGCTCCGGGAGGTCGAGATCCCGGCCGACCGGTCGAGCTGGGGGCCGTTCGTGATGCTGGCGGACCAGGCCGAGAAGGACGTACGCGCGATCATCGAGGAGCTCGCGGCGTCCGGTGGCGAGCCGGGCAGCGACGCCCAGAAGATCGGCGACCTCTTCGCGAGCTTCATGGACGAGGAGGCGGTGGCTGCCCGCGGCGTACGGCCTCTGGACGGTCTGCGGGCCGCCGTGGACGGGCTGCGCGACGCGGACGACCTGGCGGCGTTCCTGGGCGAGGTCGAGCGGATCGGCGGCCACGGGCTGTTCGGGTCCTACGTCGACAACGACGACAAGCAGTCCGATCGCTACATCTTCAACCTGCTCCAGGGCGGCCTCGGCCTGCCCGACAAGGACTACTACTTCGACGAGAAGTTCGCCGAGGTCCTGGGGAAGTACCAGGGCTACCTCGAGCGGCTCTACGCGCTCGCCGAGCACCCCGACCCGCGTGCGGCCGCGGAGACGATCATCCGGATCGACACGCGCCTGGCCGAGGGCCACTGGGCGCGCGAGGAGACCCGCGACAAGCAGAAGACCTACAACCTGCTCACCCTCGCCGAGCTGCGCGAGCTGGCCCCCAACTTCAACTGGGACGCCTACATCCGCAACCTCTCCGGCTCGAAGCTGACCACCGAGGCGGTGCTCGGTGAGGTGGTCGTGCGGCAGCCGTCCTATTTCGCCCACCTCTCCACCGTGCTCGGCGAGGTCGACATCGACGACTGGAAGCTGTGGCTCTACTTCCACGTGCTCCGCTGGGCCGCGCCCTACCTCACCGACGACTTCGTCCAGACCAACTTCGACTTCTACGGGCGCACCCTCAACGGCACGCCTGAGCTGCGGGAACGCTGGAAGCGCGGGGTCGCGCTGGTCGAGGGCGCGATCGGCGAGGCGGTCGGCAAGGAGTACGCCGCGCGCCACTTCCCGCCGGAGGCGAAGGCCCAGATGGACGAGCTCGTCCACAACCTCCTCGAGGCCTACCGCAAGTCGATCTCCGAGCTCGACTGGATGGGTGAGGAGACCAAGGAGAAGGCGTACGAGAAGCTCGACAAGTTCACGCCGAAGATCGGCTACCCGAACAAGTGGCGTGACTACTCGGCGCTGCAGATCAGCAAGGACGATCTGATCGGCAACGTCTCCGCGGCGTCGATCTTCGAGACCGATCGGCAGCTCGGCAAGCTCGGTGGGCCGGTGGACCGCGACGAGTGGTTCATGCTCCCGCAGACGGTCAACGCCTACTACAACCCCGGCACCAACGAGATCTGCTTCCCCGCCGGCATCCTGCAGCGCCCCTTCTTCGACAAGGACGCCCACCCGGCGGAGAACTACGGCGGCATCGGCGCGGTGATCGGCCACGAGGTCGGCCACGGGTTCGACGACCAGGGCGCGCAGTTCGACGGCGACGGCAACATGCAGGACTGGTGGTCGCCGGAGGACAAGGCGGCCTTCGAGGTGAAGACCAAGGCGCTGATCGAGCAGTACTCCAAGCTCTCACCGCGCGACCTGCCGGGCGAGTTCGTCAACGGTGCGCTGACCGTCGGCGAGAACATCGGCGACCTCGGCGGCCTGACCATCGCGCACACCGCCTACATGCTCGCGACCGACGGCACGGCGAGCATCGGCGACCGGCAGCGGCTCTTCCTCAACTGGGCCTACGTGTGGCGTACGGTGCGGCGCAAGGAGCAGGCGCAGCAGTACCTCACGATCGACCCGCACAGTCCGCCGGAGTTCCGTGCCAACATCGCCCGCAACCTCGACGAGTTCCACGAGGTCTTCGGCACCGCTCCGGGTGACGGTCTCTGGCTCGACCCGGAGGAGCGCGTACGGATCTGGTGATCCGTGCGGGTAGGGGTATTGGTTAATATTCGATAACAACGTAAAGGAGTTACGCGGGGAAGGTTCTTCATAAAGCCGCATTGCAAGAACTTGTTTCAACGCGGCCTCGATTCTGGTGCAAGGATTCCGTCAATCCTGGTCCCCACAATCGAGGAGAACCCCACGATGCGTATCGCCCGAGTAGCGGGAGCGGCAACCGCAGCCGCTGTTGCAGGAACTGCCTTCATCGCCTCCTTCGGAAGCCCGGCCGGCGCCACGCCCGCCACCGGCTCTGCCTCCAGCATCACGCCAGTCACTCTCGCTGCCCAGAAGATCGTCGACGACGAGTCGATCGCGGACGACGCCATCAAGGCGCTGACGAGCAGGCCGTCGACCTGGAAGGTCGGCGCGGGCCAGGAGCTCGAGCCGGTGGTGACGCTGAAGGACGCCAACGGGGCCACCCACGTACGGATGAACCGGACCTACCAGGGCCTCGAGGTCGTCGGCGGCGACCTGGTCGCCCACCGGAGCAAGGCCGGTGCCCTGACCTCCGTCTCGCAGGGGCTGACCGAGGTGCTCGACCTCTCGGTGAAGCCGACCGTCACCGAGGCGGCGGCGACCAAGGCCGCGCTGACCCTCGACGCTGTCACCAAGAAGATCAGCGGTCTCGAGACCGACAAGAAGTACGCCCCCGAGCTCGTCGTCGACGCGGTCGACGGCTCCCCGACGCTGGCGTGGCGGGTGACCACCAAGGGCAAGCAGGCCGACGGCACGCCGTCCCGCCTCGCGACCTATGTCGACGCGGCCACCGGCAAGGTGCTGCGCCGGGTCGAGGGCATCCACACCATCGACGGCGAGGGCAACACCCTCTACTCCGGGACCGTCCCGCTGCAGGTGAAGCAGAACGGCTCGACGTACGAGCTGCGTGACGAGACCCGTGGCGGCACCTACACGACGGACATGAACAACGCCGAGGACAGCCTGCTGTGCCAGCTGTTCGGGTTCGGCTGTTCGGCTGGCACCGTGGTCACCAGCCCGACCACGACCTTCGGCAACGGCTCCAACACCGACCGGGACACCGCAGCCGCCGACGCCCAGTACGGCACCAACGTCACCTGGGACTACTTCAAGAACGTCCACGGCCGCGACGGCATCTTCGGCGACGGCTCGGGCTCGTTCAACCGCGTCCACTACGGCAAGAACTACGTCAACGCCTTCTGGGACGGCCAGAAGATGACGTACGGCGACGGCGACGGTGTCGGCTACGGACCGCTCGTCTCGCTCGACGTCGCGGGCCACGAGATGACCCACGGCGTCACCGAGAACACCTCGGGCCTGGAGTACTCCGGTGAGTCCGGCGGCCTCAACGAGTCGACCTCGGACATCTTCGGGACGGCGGTCGAGTTCTACGCGAACAACGCCGAGGACAAGGGCGACTACCTGATCGGCGAGTCCTTCATCCTCGACGGCGGCGACCCGCTGCGCCGGATGGACAACCCCTCCGCTGACGGCAACTCGGTCAACTGCTGGTCGTCCTCGACCGGTGGCCTCGACGTCCACTACTCCAGCGGCGTCGGCAACCACTTCTTCTACCTGCTCTCCGAGGGCTCGGGCACGAAGACGATCGGTGGCGTCACGCACTCGAGCACGACCTGCGACGGCTCGACGATCACCGGCATCGGTCGCGACAAGGCCGAGAAGATCTGGTTCCGCGCGAACTCGACCTACTTCACCTCGACCACCGACTACGCCGGCGCGCGCGACGCGACGGTGAAGGCGGCCTCCGACCTCTACGGCGCCGCCAGCGCCGAGGTCAAGGCCGTCGAGGCGGCATGGACCGCGGTGTCCGTGAACTGACCTGACGCAATGCCGGAATCGGCGGCGCCGTCCTTCCAAAGGCGGCGCCGTCGACCGCATTTGGTAACTAAAGTACGAATTCGGGCGTGTGGTTATGCCGGTGCGGCGATTGGACGCATACTGGAGACGCCGGGCCGGTTCTGCGGGTCCCCGTGGGGGAGGACCAACAGCGCCGGCTCGGCGTCGTTTTCGCGCTAGGTGAATAACGGTTCGCGTGGGCGGTTCCGCTCCGCTTATCCTGGAGTCATGCACCTCGGAATCGCTTCCATGCGCCTGCGCTCCGTCGCCTGACGGCGGCGCTTCGAGGCATACTCCCGCCGCTGTCCGGCCATAGCCGGGTAGCTGCTCTCGCTCTCCCGGCTCCCGTACGCGAGCTGGAAGTTCATTTTCGTGTCTGTACAGACCCACCACACCTCTGCCCACCTGCGCGCCGAGGACATCTCGGTCACCCGTAGCGGCCGTCCCGTCCTGCGCAACGTCTCCGTGACCGTCTCCGCCGTCAACCGGTCCCGCGTGGCCATCGTCGGCGAGAACGGCCGCGGCAAGACCACACTCCTCCATGTCCTGGCCGGCCTCCTCGTCCCCGACTCCGGCCGTGTTCAGCGGCACGGCAGCCTCGGGATCGCGCAGCAGGCCCTGGACGTACGTCCAGGGGACACCGTCGGCACCCTCACCTCCGCCGCCCTGGCCGAGTCGCACGACGCCCTCCGCGCGCTCGACGAGGCGGCCCAGGCGCTGTCGGAGGACCCGAACGACTCCGCCGGGACGTACGCCGCGGCGCTGGAGCAGGCGACCACGCTGGATGCCTGGGACGCCGACCGCAGGGTGCAGATCGCCCTCGAGGCGCTCGGCGCGTGCACCGATCACACCCGGGAGCTGGCGACGCTGTCGGTCGGCCAGCGCTACCGGGTTCGGCTGGCCTGTCTGCTCGGGGCGCACCACGACCTCCTCGTGCTCGACGAGCCGACCAACCACCTCGATGCCACGGGGCTGGCGTTCCTGACCGAGCGGATCCGCTCGCACGCCGGCGGGGTCGTCGTGGTGTCCCACGACCGCCGGCTGCTCCGCGACGTCGGCGTCGAGTTCCTCGACCTGGATCCGAGCGAGGACGGCCGGGCCCGGACGTACGCGGGCGGCTATCAGGGCTGGCAGGAGGGCAAGCGTCGCGACCGCGAGCGCTGGGAGCAGGACTTCGCGGCGCAGCAGGAGGAGCACCGCCGGCTCCAGGACTCGGTCTCGGCGGCCCAGGACCGGCTCAGCACCGGCTGGCGGCCGCCCAAGGGGACCGGGAAGCACCAGCGGCAGACCCGGGCGCCCGGCCTGGTGCGCTCCTTCAACCGTGACCTCGCGGCGCTCGAGGCGCACCGCATCACCGTGCCCGAGCCGCCGATGACGCTGCGGTTCCCGGCGCTGCCGGCCGATGTCGGAGGCACGCTGCTGCGGTGTCAGGACGTCGGTGTTCCCGGCCGCCTGCCGGGGCCGGTGTCGTTGGGGATCGATGCCGGTGACCGGCTGCTGGTCACCGGTCCCAACGGGGCGGGCAAGTCGACCCTGCTGCAGGTGCTCGGCGGCGGGCTCGCTCCGTCGACGGGATCGGTGTGGGTCTCGCCCGGGGCGCGGGTCGCGCTCGTCGGGCAGGAGGAGCCGGCCTGGGAGCCGGGGCTGACCGCGGCCGAGATCTATGCGCAGCACTGTGGCCGGCTGGTCGCCGACGGGGTGGTGCCGGAACGGGCGGCCTCGTCGCTTCGATCGACCGGGCTGATGGACGCCGAGGCGCGGCGTACGCCCGCGGAGCGGTTGTCCCAGGGACAGCAGCGGCGGCTCGAGCTGGCGCTGCGGCTGGCTTCGCGGCCGCACCTGCTGATCCTGGACGAGCCGACCAACCATCTGTCCGCCGGGTTGGTCGACGAGCTGACCGTCGCGTTGCGTACGACATCTGCGGCTGTGGTGGTGGCGACTCACGATCGGCAGATGCTGGCCGACCTCTCGGACTGGCCGCGGTTGGCGCTGGGCCACTCTGTCGGAGGTGCCTGATAGACAGGTGGTCATGACTGATCCCGCTGGCGTCGTACGCTCTCGTGCCGAGGCGCATCTGCGCGCCCTGGTGGGGCGCCCGGATGCGGCTCTGCGCGAGGACCAGTGGTCGGCGATCTCGGCCCTGGCGGTCGAGCGCCGCCGGGCGCTGGTGGTGCAGAAGACCGGGTGGGGGAAGTCGGCGGTCTACTTCGTCGCGACGCTGCTGCTCCGCGAGGCCGGGCTCGGGCCGACGGTGATCGTCTCGCCGCTGCTCGCGCTGATGCGCAACCAGATCGCTGCCGCGCAGCGCGCCGGGATCCGGGCGGTGACGATCAACTCGACCAACCCCGAGGACTGGGTCTCGATCGAGGAGGCCATCCATGCGGGTGAGGTCGACGTCCTGCTGGTCTCCCCCGAGCGGCTCAACAACCCGAAGTTCCGTGACGCGGTGCTGCCGCGGCTGGCCGCCGAGTGCGGCCTGCTGGTGGTCGACGAGGCCCACTGCATCTCCGACTGGGGGCATGACTTCCGACCCGACTACCGCCGGATCCGTACGCTCCTGGCCGACCTCCCCGACGGGATCCCGGTGCTCGCGACGACCGCCACCGCCAACTCCCGGGTGACCGCGGACGTCGCCGAGCAGATGGGGTCGGGGGTTCTGGTGCTGCGGGGATCGCTGGACCGGGAGTCGCTGCGGCTCGCGGTGGTCTCGCTGAAGACCCCCGAGCAGCGGCTGGCGTGGCTCTCCGACCACCTCTCCGAGCAGCCCGGGTCGGGCATCGTCTACTGCCTGACCGTCGCCGCGACCGAGGAGATCGCCGACTACCTCCGCTCCCGAGGCCACGACGTCGCTGCCTACTCCGGACGCACCGAGGCGGCCGAGCGGGCCGAGCTCGA
Source organism: Nocardioides turkmenicus (assembly GCF_011045035.1). Classification (GTDB taxonomy): domain Bacteria; phylum Actinomycetota; class Actinomycetes; order Propionibacteriales; family Nocardioidaceae; genus Nocardioides; species Nocardioides turkmenicus. Next base: position 197,578 of record NZ_JAALAA010000004.1, on the reverse strand, counting down.
GGAGTCGCTGGCCGCCGGGAAGATCAAGGCGCTGGTGGCCACCTCGGCGCTCGGGATGGGCTTCGACGCGACGCTCGGGTTCGTGGTCAACATGGGTGCCCCCTCCTCGCCGGTCTCCTACTACCAGCAGGTCGGCCGCGCCGGCCGTGGCACCTCAGACGCCTCCGTCGTGCTGCTCCCCGGTGTCGAGGACCGCGACATCTGGGCCTACTTCGCGTCGCTGGCGTTCCCGCGCGAGGAGCAGGTGCGCCAGACCCTGGGCGTCCTGTCCGAGGCGGGGCGTGCGCTGTCGACGCAGGCGCTGGAGACGTACGTCGACCTGTCCCGCTCACGCCTGGAGCAGATGCTCAAGGTCCTCGATGTCGACGGCGCCGCCCGCCGGGTCGGCGGCGGCTGGGAGGCGACCGGAGTCCCGTGGGACTACGACGCGGAGCGCTATGCCCGGGTCGCCGAGGCGCGCCGTCGCGAGCAGGACGCGATGCTCGCCTACATCTCGACCGACCAGTGCCGGATGCGGTTCCTGCGCGAGCAGCTCGACGACCCCGGCGCCGTCGACTGCGGGCGGTGCGACAACTGCGGCGGCTTCGCGGTGACCTCGACGGTGTCCGAGGGGGCGGTCGAGGAGGCGTCAGCCCGGCTGGCTCGACCCGGGGTGGTCGTGGAGCCGAAGAAGATGTGGCCCACCGGTCTCGACCGGCTCGGCATCTCACTCAAGGGCAAGATCAAGGAGGGGCCGCTCGAAGGCCGCGCGGTCGCCAGGCTGACCGACCTCGGTTACGGCCAGGCGCTGCGCGAGCTCTTCCGCGAGCCCGCCCAGGACGGTCCGGTCCCGGTGCCGCTGGTGAAGGCGGTCGTCGAGGTCCTCGGCGACTGGAAGCCCCGGGTGGCCGGCATCGTCTACGTCGAGTCGGCGACCCGCCCGACCCTGACCCGCGACTTCGCCGACGGTCTCTCGCGCTACCTCCGCGTCCCCGTGCTCGGCTCGTGGGCCATCGTCGACCCCGACGTCGGCCCGGGCCAGGGCGCCTCCAACTCGGCCCAGCGCGTCGCCGCCGTCGGTCGCCGCTTCTCGCTCCACGCCGAGGTGCCACCGGGTGCCGACGTACTGCTCGTCGATGATCGCGTCGCGACCGGCTGGACCGTCACCCTCGCCGCCCGCGCCCTGCTCGACGCCGGCGCCGGGTCGGTGAGCCCGCTGGTGCTGGCGACGACGACGTAGAACACGCCCTCAGGTCGCCGGCCGGACGATCCCGTGGTCGTACGCGAAGACGATGGCGGCCGCGCGGTCGCGGAGGTCGAGCTTGGCGAAGATGCGGCCGATGTGGGACTTCACGGTCAGCTCGGAGATGACGAGCCGCTCGGCGATCTCGGAGTTGGTCCAGCCGGAGGCGAGGCCACGGAGCACCTCGAGCTCGCGGTCGGTCAGCTCGGAGACCTCGACCGCCCTCGACGCCGGTGGCACGACGGCGGAGCGGTAGGTGGCCAGGACCCGGCCGGTGATCGCCGGGTCGAGCCAGGCGTCGCCGAGGGCGACGGAGCGTACGGCCATGACCAGCTCCTCGGCGGGCGAGTCCTTGAGTATGAAGCCGGCGGCCCCGGCGCGCAGAGCCCCGGAGACGAGCTCGTCCTCGTCGAAGGTGGTCAGCACGAGCACCGGCGGAGCCTCCGGCAGCGCCCGCAGCAGCCGGGTGGCGGCGATCCCGTCGACCTGCCGCATCCGAAGGTCCATGACGACGACGTCGGCCGGGTTGGCCTCGAGAGCTGCGACCACCTCCGACCCGTCGGCGCACTCGGCGACGATCTCCATCCCGTCGCGCCGTCGCAGGATGCGGCGGAGGCCGCTGCGTACGAGCTCCTGGTCGTCCACGACGATGACCCGGATCGGCGAGGAGCCGTTGACCGGCGTCATGCGAGGGCCTTGCGTACGAGACAGTGTGGCGGGATCACCAGGTCAACCTTCCACATCGACTCCTCGGCCCCCGCCGACAACCGGCCGCGGAGCTGTTCGGCGCGGGCGGCCATGCCGGCCAGCCCGGTTCCCTCGCCGACCCCGCGCCGGGTGCCGACGAGCGGGTTCTGCACGGAGAGACGTACGCCGTCCGCGACCGCCAACGAGACCGAGACGGGTGCGCCGGGGGCATGCCGGATGGCGTTGGCGAGGGACTCCTGCAGGATCCGGTAGATGCCCAGGCCGACGCCGGCGTCGATGCGGGAGAGGTCGCCGGAGGACGAGAACGTGATCGTCTGCCCGGCACTGCGGCCCTCCTCGACGAGCCGGACCACGTCCGAGGCCCCGGGCAGCGGTGCCGTCCCGGCGCCGGAGCTCGACAGTCCCCCGATCGTACGGCGGATCTCGGCCATCGCCCGGCGCCCGACGGCCTCGGCCTCGGTGAGTGCGGAGACCGCCTCGTCGGGGTCGTCCCCCTCGGCGACGGCGCGCCGCGCCGCGGTCAGGTGGAGCAGGGTGATCGAGAGCGAGTGCCCGACGAGGTCGTGGATCTCGCGGGCGATCCGGGTGCGCTCGGCCTCGGTCGCGCGGGCGTGCTCCTGCGCGCGGGCGAGCCGTTCGGCGCGGAGCGCCCGCATCTGGGCGAGCATCATCAGCCCGCACACCCAGCCGACGAAGAGCAGCAGGAAGTGGACACCGATGCCGCTGGGCGTGTCCGTGGCGAAGACCCACATCACCACCCCCGAGGCGATCCCGTAGAGGGTTTCCTGTGCGGAGGCCCTCGCGGATGACCATCTCGAGGGTGAGCGGGACCAGCACCGCCGGGGCGAAGTCGTGCTGCGGCCAGAACGCGGTCGCCGGCTCCGACATCAGCCACGAGGACCCGGCGAGCGTCGGCACCAGGTCGACGACCCACATGTTGTGCTTGAGCCAGTCGCGGGACGTCGGGACGAAGAAGATGCTCAGCGAGGGCACGACGATCACCAGCCCCGCCAGGACCATCTGTCCCGTGGCCTCCCGCTGGAGCACCGCGACGGTGACCACCCCGAGGAGCGCGGCGGCCGACAGCAGCGGCGCCCACCAGGGGATGTCGAGGTCCTTGCTGCGTACGCGCCTGTCCAGGTAATCACGCACGTCGCGAGCGAGACTCCGGACACTCATGCCGTCCAGTCTAGGAACGCGTGACCCGGGTCGCATCCGACCGTGGCAGGCGGCCGATCTCCTACCAGGGTAGGAACGCAGGTGCCTGCCAGCGTGCGATGTGCCCGGGTGCCACCGATCACTAGCGTCGAACCATCATCCCAACGACAACGAAGACGGTGAGGACGATGACGTGGAACCAGACCCATGAGCGCTACCGGCTGCTGAACGAGGCAGAGGCGGAGCTGCGCGCCGGCGGCGCGCGCAGGCTGCCGTGGTCGCCGGCCTATGCGGACGCGTTCGGCACCCCGGAGCGCCTGGCGCAGGCCCTTCGTCATCGGTGGCGGATCCGGTTCCAGGCGCAGCTCGACCCGGCCCTGTCGCAGGAGGACTACGAGGCGGCCTTCGCCGAGCTGCTCGCCGACCTGGCGCCGCTGATGGGCCGGATCGGCACCCACGAGTTCCGCGAGGAGCTGGCCGATGCCTCGGCCTGAGCTGTCGCCGATCGAGGGGGCGAGGTCGTACGCGCGATGGGCCCTCTCCCAAGGCATCAACCGCGCGGTCCTCAGCTTCGCGTCGAGGCGCGGCGACCCGCTCGCCGAGCTGATGTGGTCGCGTGAGGTCCCGGACTATGGCCGGCTGCGGGCGCGCGGGCCGATCCACACCAATCCGTTCATGGCCGGCACCGTCTCGTACGCCGCCGCCGATGAGATCCTGCGCAGCAGCGACTTCGGCGTCGGCGACGGCCAGGGTGAGCTGCCGGTACCGCTGCGCTGGCTGCTCGGCAAGGTGAGCGCCCCCGACGCCCTGGGTCCGGTCGACCCGCCGTCGATGCTCGCGGTCGACCCGCCGCTGCACACCCGCTACCGCAAGCACGTCTCGAAGGCGTTCACCGCCCGCCGGATCGGCTCGATGGCCGAGATGGTCACCGCGGTCGCCGGCGACCTCCTCGACCAGATCGACCCGCGCGAGGGGCCGGTCGACATCATCGAGGAGTACGCCGCGAAGCTCCCGATCACCGTCATCGCCGAACTGCTCGGAGTGCCGGCCGCGGACCGCGCCGACATCCTGCGCTGGGGCGACCAGGCCGCCGCGATCCTCGACCCGGGGCTGTCCTGGCGGGACTACTCCCAGGTCGAGACCGCGATGAGGTCCCTGCACCACTGGTTCGAGGACCACGTACGCCGCCTCCGCTCCGACCCCGGCGACGACCTCCTCAGCGCCCTGGTGATCGCCGGCGACCTCGACGACATCGAGCTCCACGCCCTCGGGCTGTTGGTGCTGGCGGCCGGCTTCGAGACCACCGTCAACCTGCTCGGCAACGCCGTCGCGGCTCTCGACGCCCACCCGTCCCAGCGGTCTCTGCTTCTCGCCGATCCCTCCCTGGTCGACGGTGTCGTCGAGGAGACCCTGCGCTGGGACCCGCCCGTGATGGCCACCGTCCGCGAGGCCTACGCCGCCACGAACGTGGCGGGCGTGGACGTCTCCCGAGGCACCGCTGTCGCCGTGGTCATCGGCGGAGCCAACCGCGACCCGTCGGTGTTCGAGGACCCCGACACGTACGACATCAGCCGGGCCAACGCCGACCAGCACCTCTCCTTCTCCGCCGGCGCCCACTTCTGCCTAGGCGCCAGCCTCGCCCGCCTCGAGGCCCGCGTAGGCCTCCGCATGCTCTTCGAGCGCTTCCCGTCTCTGCGGGTCTCCGGCGAAGCCGTACGCCGCCCCACCCGCATCCTCCGCGGCTACGCATCCCTGCCCGTCGCCCTGTGACCCGTGGTGTACTACTCCTACTGAGGCACCCGCCGGGGGTGCGTACGGAAGCCTCGGGAGGCGGACCATGGGTAACGGCGACGAGCTCACCGTTGACTACGACAATCTGAACAAGGTCCATAGAGACCTCGAGGAGCAGAAGGGGCTGGTCCAGAGCCTCAACCTCGGGCACGCCCCCGCGGTAAGTGCGTTCGGGGGCTCCGCCAAGGGGGAGTGGCTCGCCAACGCGGTGATCAAAGGTCACGAGAACATCGGCAAGGCGAAGAAAGAGACCGTAGAGGGCCTGGAGAAGTACGCCAGCGCCGTCAACGATGCCATCCACGACATTGCTGCGACCGACGAGGGCGCAGCCATCGTTGCGAAGAAGATGGCCGAGGCTCTCGCCGTGATGAGCAACCCGCTCGTGATCTTCAGGAAGGAACTCGGCGGAAAGATCCCGATGATCTGATTGGTCTCAGTCTGCTCAAAGAACCTGGTACGTCGGCATGATCTGACCGATCAGTGCCTCGGCGCCTTTGCGGTCAATGTCCGCCTTGGTGAATCGCCATGTGACTGCGACTCGATGCTCGCCAGCAGGTACAACCGTCCCGTAGTGGTCCTCCCACTCGCGTCCGTTGTCGCCCTGAAAGTGGTAGAAGATGGACCCGTTGATCGTCTCATTCGGAAGACGCTTCAGATCTTGAACATCGTTGGCCAACGTCTTCTCTTCAAGAGTCGCCAGTGCGTCAACTGCTGCTTCGTCGTCCCCGTTGCCGGAATGGACGCCCCCTTGGAACGTTGCAGCGCCAGGTGAGATGCCGATGGCGTCCTCGGGCGCGCGTGCCGTCAACGAAAGGTCACCACTGGAGCTAAGCCTCCATGTAGGCGGAACCTGCAGTTGCGCGACTTCAACCGATGCGACTTGCCAGTTGGCCGGAACGTCGGGTGCGCTCGATTCCGATGACTCAGTTCCATTCGGCCCCGAGGCGGAGGCGCTGGCAGTCGGGTCTGCGGTGGGTGCGTCGTCACCGCACCCAGCGAGCGCAGTTACGGTGATCAGGGCCAGTGCGGCGATCGCGATCGTCCGAGACATAAGACGGACTATCTGCTTTCCTCTGAGTCCGGACAATTCTGAAGCACCTTCCGGTGATCAGAGGACCTTGTACGTTGGCATGATCTGAGCGATCAACGTCTCGGCACCCTTGCGGTCGATGTCAGTTTGATTAAAGTGCCACGTAATGGTGACCCGATCGTCGCCGTTAGGTGTGACAGTCCCGTAGTGGTCCTGCCAAAAGCCCTCGCCCTCGCCCTGGAAGTGGTAGAAGACGGAACCGTTGATCGTCTCATTGGGTAGGCGCTTGAGGTTTTGAACGTCGTCGGCCAGCGTCTTCTCGCTGAGCTTGGCCCACTCTTCGACAGCGCTCTCGCCCTCGCCACCACCGGCATTTGGGCCTGCCTGAATGTTGCCGGACCCAGGAGATAGACCGATGGAGTCCTTTGGTGCGCGCATCGTCTGCTGCTGATCGGCCATCGAGTCCAGCGTCCAGTCCGGCGGAACCTGCAACTGGACAGGTCCTGCGGACGCCACCTGCCAATCGGAGGGAACTTCCGAACCGCCCGCGCTGGGGTCCGCTGACGACGGTGTACTAGAGGCCGCAGGTTTCGTCGGGTCAGCCTCCGGTTCGTCCGAACCGCAACCTGACATGGTCAATGCCAGGCTTGTTGCTAGGGCGCCGAGTTTGATCGTCCGATCCGTCCACATGGTTCGGAACTCTAGAGGAGTTCTGCCACAGGGTGACCTGAGCAGTCGTCGTGTTGTCTAATCTTTGGGTAGCGGGGGCATCCGGTCCCCCAGGAACAGTACTTTCGGGGAGGATCGGGATGACCGTACGCGGACCGTGGATGCAAAGACTCGGTGACTATGTCAAAACCGCAGATCCAGGTGCGATTGACCTTCTCATCACCAAGTGGCAGACGAGCGAGCGTCTGTTCCGAGACGCCGGCGAGGCATTGCAGCGCAGCGGGAAAGCCGCGGAAGATGGGTTCTCCGCGGCGTCGATGTCAGGTCCGGCGGCCCGTCGCAGTATGGAGTCGTCGGGTACCAAGACGGCCGACAAGAGCGACGTGATCAAAGCCGCTGTCGCAGCACTACAAGACGTACGAGGCAGGATCACCACCGCGATGCGTGAGCATGCCAGGCTCGAAGCGACCCTGCCCGCGTCCCACGGTGCCGCACCGAATCCCTCCGACCCGAAGTACGCCCAGTCCGGAACAGGCGTTGACGGAGCGCAGGCAGCAGAGAACCAGAAGGCGCTCCAGGCCGACCGAGCCGCCCACGCAGCCCGAGAGGCCGCGATTGCTGAGGCCGAGCGAATCGCCGCCCAGCACGTGCAGGACGTCGACACGTCCGTCGACGAGGCCGAGCCGAAGGTTCGCGCCCTCTATGACGACGGCAGCAGTTCGGACCCAGTCCCTGCCGGCAGCTCGGGCTCGCCGGGTTCCGCGAGCCAGGTCGCGGCCGCGCAGGCGCGCATGGCGAAGTACAACTCCGGCACGCTCTACCCCGAGGGCTGGGGCCACGAGCTGATCGCCCAGGAGAAGGCGAACATCGAGGCGGCGAAGGCTGAGAACACGCCCGAATGGGACGGCACCCAGTGGATCAACGCCGACGGCACCCCTGCACCGGCGACGTCGTACGCGATGGTCGAGACGGCTGACGGGCTCGCGCCGCTCGCGGGCGGCACGGGTGGCATGTCGGCCCTCGCACTCGCCGGCGGTGGCGCCCTTCTGGGCGCTGGTGTCGCCAAGGCGGTGGCCAGCAAGTTCGCCGCAGGTGCCTCCGCGAAGGCAGGGTCCGCGGGAGCGACCTCCAGGTCGGCCGCGGCCAGGTCTGCAGCTGCCAGAGCCGGCGCCGCAAGCGCTCGCGCGGGAGCCGGCGCTGCTGGCGCTGGAGCCCGCGGGGCGGGTGCTCGTGCTGCCGGAGCGGGCGCACGGGCCACCGGAGCTGGTGCCCGTGCCACCGGTGCGGGCGCACGAGGCGCCGGAGCCGGTGCGGGACGTGGCGCCGCCGCGCGGGGTGCCGCAGCCGGACGCGGTGGGATGGGTGCCGCCGCCGGCCGTGGAGGTAAGAAGCGGGACCAGAACGGCAGCCAGAGCCAAGAGTGGGAAGCCGACTACACCGAAGACTGGACCGAGACCGCCAGCGACGTCCTGGACCCCAACGCCTCCCGCGGCTGGGTCCCTGATGCCACGGAGGCCAACGACAAGAGCGAGGACAAGAACCGTCGCGGATAACACGCATCGTTCAGCGCCGATCGTGATCAAGTCGATGCTCGTCCGCCGCGCTAACTGTCGAAACGCAGAGGTCATATGTGGCGCCCCTGGAACGTTTCCTAGCTCTGCGCCTCACTATCACGAACCGAGGACCTCCGCAGCTAACCCGTAGCGCCTGTCCACAGTTCGGAGACGAGACAAAATAAGTGAAGTCAATGGAAGTTCTTGACATGCTGTGCGGCCTCGCTTACGTTAAATTTTGCCCTAGACCAATGCAACTGATTCCCGGGTGGAGTTGGGGCGAGGAGTAATGCATGTCCATGCGCGACGCGGTACGCCGAACGATTAGTGCCGACTTTGTTGGTGAGGTTACGGCGAGTGCAACAGATCGTTTCGATGAAGTGAGCTTATCCCTTGGCGTCAGGGGCGAAGTGACGAATATCAGTGTCTTGCAGTTGACGCCGCGAATCAAGTCGCTGGATGGCTTTGTTGACGCAATATTTGACGCCGCTAATCGGGCTGAAACGGCGCGAGTGATTAGCGAGATAGCGCTATCCGGGGATCTTCCGTCTGGAGATTCGCCAACGACTCGACCGGAACTCCCTGGTCCAACGGCTCCTGGGCTAGCAATTCTCTCTCCCGGTGAGCAGGCCAACCAGTTGCAGCGATATATCGACCAGGGCGGTCTGGACTATGTGGACGGTCCGAGGAGTCGCAGGGGGGGCTCTCGAAACGGCTACCTAACGCTAACTCTGAATGACCGAGGTCAGTTGGTTTCTGTGGATGCGGACCAGCAATGGCTGTGGAGTGCAACTCTAGAACGGATCAATGCCGCGTTGAAGGAGGCCTTGGAGTCGTGAGTGGTCCTACCAATAGCATTTATGTTGAAGCTCAGGCACTTTACAACTGTGCATATGCCTGGCGCGAGGATGCTTGCGGGAAAATAAAGGAAGCGCGCAACAAGGCATCTCAAGGCGAGGGCCAGGGTCACCTATTTGGCGTCCTTCTCGCGTCGCTGCAAGAGCCCCACGACCACTTTGTTGCCTCGGCAGCGGATGTTCTCACGACCGCGGCGTCTACCGTAGAGGGGGTCGGCGACGCCGTGGAACGGGCGGCGAAAGATTTTGAAGAGACTGACGCAAATACTGCTGAGATGCTCAAGAAGGCGGAGGCTGGAATCTGATGAGCGACCGGATGCCAGGGCTCCCGGCCTACAAAGTTCCCCCGTTAAAGGGACAGCTTTCTGACCTTATCCTTTTCGGTACCCCGGACATGTGGTTCAACCGAATCGCGGAACTCAACGCCCAGTTGGTGAAAGCGATTGAGGACTGGGGAAAGGACATTCGGGCCAAGATTGATGGCCTGAGCACTTCTCAGGCGGCCATTATCGGGGGGTCAATTGGGGTGGTCGGCGGAGGTCCGCTCGGAAGCATAGTAGGTGGCCTTGCTGGCGCGGCTCTGGTGGATGTTATCAAAGACTGGCTCGACGGAAAACTTGGCGACCTACTTGAGCAATTGTGGGCAGCTCACAAGAAGCTCGTGGAAGCCATGCAGGCATGCATCGATGGAATCTTTGGAAACCCTGAAAAGCTAATGAGCCTGGGTGCCGGTTATCAGGCCGGTCAAAGCGCACTGGGTGACGCCGGGTTTGACGTTGCGCAGAAGACCGACTCCTTGGAGATCTATTGGGAGGGCCGAGCCTTCACTGCTTACAAAGGGGTCGCGCGTCAACAGGGTGACGCAATGAAGGTGATGGCATCAAAGATGGGGTCAGCGGCGCACTTGATGGCTGACGCAGCAGAGATGATTCAGCAGTGCTGGTCTGACGTGATTCAGGCACTGGTTGCCTTGGTTGCTGATGTTGCGGACACGCTTGTTGGTGATATTGAAATTACAAAGCTTCCGACCGCCGCGGTGACGGCCCCCGTTGGTGTGATTGTTGATGGGGTCAATTTCCTCAACGCCGTCGTCACTGCGATGCGTGAGGTGAGTATCCAGGGCCGTAATTCCGGATTCATGGCGTGGACCGAGCTCACGGGCGGAGACGTTGCGCTCGACCAATCCAAGTGGCCGGAACCCGACGGTCTTGCTTCCAGTGTCTATAAGAATGACGATAACTGGAGGATCACTGATCGATGAGATCGATGACGACTCGATGGATCGCGACGTGGTCGATTGCTGCCTCTGTGCTGGCCGGGCTAGTGCTCACCTCGTGCTCCTCAAGCCCGGATGATTCTGGTCAAGGAGTGGGTGAAGGTCAGGTCGAAGAGGTGTCGCCGGAGCAGATCAGCGGTGGCCGTGAAGCTCAGGTGGGTCTCCCGACCGGGGTATTGACGTTGAAGGTGAGCCCTGCGATAGGCAGCGTGGTCACCGACTCGGGTGACCTGAGGCCCCGGGCCGGGACGAAGATGGTTGGCATAGCTTGGAAACTTCAGCCCCATTCGAGTTCAGAGGGCCGGGACGTACTCCTAGAAGATCAGACCCTGGAGTCACTCCCTGAGCCTTCCTTCTCGCTCCTTGATGGTGAAGAGGAAATTGCGCTTCCGTCAGAGGTGCCGTCGCAGTGGTATCAGGGATTGGTCGTGGGTGCGAAGGATCCGTCGGTCCTGCAGGTGGAGTATGACGGTGTGACGCAACGTGTCGAGCTCGACACCGGTGTGGTCGAGGGCAACCAGGGTGAGCAGTTGAAAGACCTTGCGGCAGCGTCGACGACATTCGACAGGCGATGCCCTGCCAAAGCGTTCGAGCCGAAGGAAGCAGCCCTTACGCACGAGTGCGGCGTGCGGGCCGTGCATGTTCTGCCGTACATCACTTCGTTGGGCTGGGCGCCGGATGGTCAGACGTGGGTCGTGGTCGACGCTGATATCGATGGCGGGGCGACCGTACGTATCGGACAGAAGGTCGGACGTGAGCTGGCGAGTCCGTCAGGCGGAGTGCGCAGGCTCGTGTTTGTTGCTCCGAACATGCCAAGCGAGGTGACCTTCGACTTCGGGTCAGGGATATCACCGATCGCGGTTAGTTTGTCATCGAATTAGCTACGTCGTTGAGGTCTGCTTCAGCCCCGAGGATCATGGCCGCGCGGGCGGGAGGGCACTAACTGGCTAGGAAGACCGTTCCGAGGATGACCAGCGTGGACACGGCCCGAGGCCACCGATGATGGCGAAGACCGGGCCGATCACCATGGTAGCCGGCATTTTCTCCTTGAGCCCCAGCGAGTTGGCGGCTCTCCGGATGAGTCTGCGTCCTTCTGCGGAGTTGAACGTGTAGTCCGTGATCTGGCTGAACTCGCCGCTCTCTCTGATCCCCCAAGACTTCTTGAACCCGACCTCGGTCAGTCGCCCCTGGACGCGTTCGTAGCGGAACCCCGTGGGAACGCCAGCACGACACTGGAAGGTGATCTCGTCGTTGAGGATTCGATAGGTCTCGGCGCGACAGCGACGTGGTGGACGTACGACGATCTCAGGCCGGCCTTGTTGAAGGTGGCAAACCACTTGGCGTTCACGAGGTCGAGCGCCAGATCGAACCCTGCTGTGTCGGGGTGAGGACGTGCGGAGTCCCGGTCAGCTCCTGGCGTACGGCTTCGTAGAACTTCGCCGTCTGTGGAAGTGCGGTCACGTTGCCACCTTAGGAGGAGGTGTTGCCCTGGCTGGGTGCGGAGGCTTGCGAGTTCAGTTCCGGGTCTCGAGGTTGGGGCAACTAGCCGATGTGACGCGTGATGCGTCAGCAGGCCTCATAGACGTACGCCGCATCGTCCTGCCCCACGAGATCACGGTCGCGGAGGATGGTGAGCGGGGCGTGGTGGGGGTCGGCGCAGACGTCGGCGAAGGAGTGGCCGGCTTCGGCGAGGGAGTCGGGGTACTCGATCTGGAGCACGTGCGGGCCGTAGACGTCGGTGTAGGCGGCGCACTCGGAGTAGGCGCCGCACTCCTCAACGACGGCGAAGTCGAAGCCGAGGTCGTCGTGGGCGGTGCGGGCGGCCTCGGCTGCGTTCTTCTGGGCGATCGCCAGGCCGAGGTCGTGAGCGGCGGTCACATAGGCGGAGGCCAGGGCGAAGGCGCCGTCGCGCGAGATCGAGTCGAAGCGGGTCCAGGTGTCGAGGTTGTCGATCTCGACGGCGTCGAAGCCCGACTGGGCGCAGCTCTCGATGGCCGGACCGACCATCTCGAGGATCGACGAACGGGCAGTGGCGGTGGAGGGGTCGAGGACGATCTCGTCGGGCCAGTCGGGGTCGCGTACGGGATTGCCGGAGGCGTCGCGGAGCAGCGCCGCCGGATGGTCGGACCAGTCGGCGCCGGGCTGGGTCTGGAAGCCGTTGACGTAGCAGACGTTGTAGGCGCCCTCGAGGGGTTGGGCGGTGGCGTCGCGGACGACCACGTCGATCGGGGTGCCGTCGGTCAGCCGGTCGGCAAGCCCACCCAGCTGGTAGTCGAAGACGCCGTCGGTCGGGGGCAGGGCGACCGACGGCGAGCCGCAACCCGCCAAGGCGAACAATCCGACAAGTGCGACGAGGGCCGGGCTGCCAACGGCAGCCCGGCCCTGCGTACGTGCGCGTGCGCGGATCAGTGGAGGACCGTCGGAGCGGCGGCTCCGTGCTCGGCCTTGCTCTTGGGCAGGAACCACGCAGGGATGAGCGTGGCGAGCACCAGGATCGCAGCGATCACGAAGGTGGTGGAGAAGGCCTCGGCCATCTCGACCGGGATCGCCTTGAAGACCTCCGGCAGCTTGGCCGGGTCGAGACCCAGAGAAGCAGCGGCCTCACCGACCTTCTGCTGGTTGGCCGGGTCGGACATGAACTTCTCCAGACCGGCCGCCGGGACCCCGAGCTTGTCGGCGAGGTCGTCCGCAGCGGAGATCGACTCCTTGCCGGACAGGGCGTTGGTGAGCAGCACCGAGAAGAGCGCGGTGCCGGCGGAGGCGGCGACCTGCTGGACGATGTTCACCAGGGTCGTACCGCGGGCGATGGTGTGCTCGCGCAGCGTCGCCTGGGCGGCGGCGAAGGTCGGCATCATCGTCGCGCCCATGCCGAGTCCCATGATGAACAGGGACACGAGGAGGTACCAGTAGGGCGTGGTGTCGTCGAGCCGCGAGAACATGAACATGCCCACCGCGATCGTGGTGAGACCGCCGAGGACGATCTTGCCGGGGCCGGTGCGGTCGGCGAGCATGCCGGCGAGCGGCATCGTGACCATCGCGCCCAGACCCTGCGGAGCCAGCAGCAGGCCGGCGTGGAGGGCGTCCTCGCCGCGTACCTGCTGGTAGTAGAGCGGGAAGAGCAGCGAGGCGCCGAAGAACGCCATCGCGAAGATCGACAGGGTGATCACCGCAACGGTGAGCTCCTTGTTGCCGAAGAGGCGTACGTCGATCAGCGGGTGGTCGTTGCGCGGCGACAGCGCCCACGGGACGAACGCGGCGATCAGCACCAGGCCGGCGACCATGAAGGCGAGCACCTTGGTGTCGAGGATCGTGCCGGCCTCGGGGATCGAGGAGACGCCGTAGAGGAACAGCGCCAGACCCGGCGACAGCAGCACCATGCCGAGGAAGTCGAAGGACTGCGACGGCTCGACGTGGTCCTTGGGCAGCGCGCGCCAGGCGTACACGAGGGCGACGACGCCGATCGGGATGTTGATCAGGAAGATCCAGTGCCAGGAGGCGGAGTCGATCAGCGCGCCACCGATGATGGGCCCGAGGATGGGGCCGAGAAGCATCGGTACGCCGAGGATCGCCATCACGCGGCCGACCCGCTCGGGTCCGGCGGCGCGGGTCAGGATCGTCATGCCGAGCGGCATCAGCATGCCGCCGCCGAGGCCCTGGATCACCCGGAAGGCGACCAGCATCGGCAGCGAGGTGGCCAGCGCACACAGCGCCGACCCGAGCGCGAACAGCACGATCGCGGTCATGTAGAGGCGTTTGGTGCCGAACCGGTCGGCTGCCCATCCGGTCAGCGGGATCACCGTCGCCAGGGCGAGGGTGTAGCCGGTCATCGTCCAGGCGACCTCGGCAGAGGTGGCGTCGAACTCGCGCTGGAACGTCTCCAGTGCGACGGAGACAACGGTGATGTCGAGGATCGACATGATCGATCCGAGCACGACGACGCCTGCGACGATGAGCACGCTCTTGTCGAGGTGATCGTCCGGCGCCTTCTCAGGCTTGGCAGAAATGTCTGTCACGGGTTGACAGCCTACGTGTGGGTTGATAGGCGCCCTAGCCATTATTTGCATTTGAATGGTGACCTGCCTCACCACGGCGCACGGCCGCGGAGAGCAGGAACGACTTGATCACCCGGTAGATCGGCCGGATCAGCCGGCCGGGCACCGTGCCGTGGCGCTCCTCCTCCCAGACCCGCGCCCGCGGGTGGGACTCGAGCAGCCGGTCGAGCAGCGCCTGTGGTCCGGCCGCCGGCGGGCCGGCGTGCACGTCGATGCGGCAGACGTGCTTGATGTTGGCGTACCCGTACTGTGCCGGGTTGACCAGCCGCAGCGGTGCGCCGTGAGCGCCGTCCAGCGGCCGGCCGCCGAGCCGGTCGGCGAGCAGGACGTCGTCGGCCAGGAGATCGTCCAGCTGGGCGACGAAGTGCTCGCCGTCGAGGCCGCGGACCGTCACGTGAGTGACGGTCGTGCCCGCGGGTACGGCCGGTGCGACGTACCGCCGGTAGACGTCGGCGAAGGCGGCGCCCTCCCAGTGCAGGCCGGTCACCGACCAGCCGGCGACGCAGTGGAAGTCGGCGTCGAGATCGCGACGACCGGTGTCGACGAGCTCGTCGACGGCGATCTCGATCGGCGTCGGGAGCACTCCGCCGAAGATCACCGTCGGCTGGGCGGGCACGGTCGGTGGCGGCTGGTCGAGGCGGCGGCCGAAGCGCGGGAAGAAGTCGATGAGCTGCTGTCCCGGCGGGAGGGTTGTGCCTGCGTGGGTCTTGGTCATGTCAGCCACGGTGGCAGGGCTCGGGCGGGGTGCGCGTCAACCTTCAGGGGCGGGCGTCTCATCCTCGAGGATGAGAAACCCTGTCGGTGGTGGCGGCTACGGTCGTGTCCATGTCCTTCGTACCCGTGACCGGCCGCGCCGTCTTCCGGCCCGCGCAGCCGCCGCGGGACTCGGCCGTCGAGTTCGTGGACTCCCGCCGCTCGGTGTCGTTGCCGATGCGGGCCGCGCTGCCGGTCCTCAAGAAGGCGTACGCCGCCTCCGACCTGCATCCCTCGGTCGCTCTGGTCGCATCGGCTGCTCATCTCGGGCTCCGGTTCGTGGCCGCGGGACAGCTGGAGCCCGCGGGTGGTTCGTGGGCGGTCCGCTACACGCCCGAGGACGACGAGCGAGTGCGCCTGCTGGCCGAGTCACGGGCCTACGAGGACCTGGACGGCGATGCGGCCGAGGTGCTGGTGCGGGAGGTCGTGGCTGCGGTGGCCGACGCGGTGCCCACCTCGGCACCGAAGGCGGCCGGGTCGGGTGCGTTCCGGGAGTCGCTGCAGGCCCGGCTGGCGCGCTATCGGACCGACGAGGGCCCGGTGACGGCCGCGCTGCCGTCGTTGGTGCGGCTCTCGTTCCGCGTCGAGGCGCCGGAGGAGGACCTGCTCGCGGGGTCGCTGACGCTGGTGCCGCAGGTGCACGACGAGGCCGACCCGCTGCACGTCGCGGACGCCGCGAGGCTGTGGGACGAGGGCGACGATCACGGGTTCGGCCCGCGGGCGCGTACGCATGCGCAGGTCGCCCTCCGCGGGGCGGCGGAGGCCTGGCCGGTGCTCGACCGGCTGCTCGACCTGCCGGTCCCGGAGTCGCTGACCCTGGAGAGCGACGAGGTCGTCGGGCTGCTCGAGGACGGGGCGGAATGGCTCAAGGAGCGGGGTGTCGACGTGCTCTGGCCGCGCTCGCTGTCCCGTGACCTGACCACGTCGGTCGCGGTCGATCGGACGCCGTCGACGTCCACCCGCGCCCGCGAGGACCTGATGCGCGAGTCGCCGCTCGGCGAGAAAGGCCTGTTCGCCTTCCAGTGGCAGGTGGCGCTCGGCGGCGAGCCGCTCGATGCCGCCGAGATGGACGCCCTGGCGGCCGCCGCCGGCCCGATCCTGCGGCTCCGAGGTGCGTGGGCGGTCGTGCATCCCTCGGTGCTCCGTCGTGCGCGCAAGCGGCTGCTCAAACGGATCAGCGGGGGCGAGGCGCTGGCGGTGGCCCTCACCGGTCAGGTGCCCGCGGAGGTCGCCGAGGCCGCTCCCGGCGAGAAGGTGATCATCGGGGCGTCGATCGCGAGACTCCGCGACGAGGTGATCGAGGCGACCTCGGGGCCTGCTGTCGAGGTGCCCGTGGAACTGCAGGCCACCTTGCGCGGCTATCAGGTCGAGGGGCTGACCTGGCTGGCCGGGATCACCTCGCTCGGCCTGGGCGGCTGCCTGGCCGATGACATGGGCCTCGGCAAGACCCTGATGACGATCGCGCTCCATCTCCACCGCCAGAAGGAGCACGCCGGGCCGACCCTGGTCGTGTGCCCGGCCAGCCTGCTGGGCAACTGGGAGGCCGAGCTCGCCCGGTTCGCGCCCGAGGTGGAGGTGCGGCGCCATCACGGCGCCGAGCGCGACCCTTCGACAGGCTCAGGACACCGCGTCGAGGGTGCGAGCGGCGTGGTGCTGACGACGTACGGGACGATGCGGCGCGACGTCGAGCTGCTCTCCGCGGTGTCGTGGGGGCTGGTCGTCGCCGACGAGGCTCAGCACGTGAAGAACGCCGCCTCCGCGACCGCGAAGGCGCTGCGCGAGATCCCGTCGCACGCCCGGGTGGCGCTGACCGGCACCCCGGTGGAGAACAACCTGACCGAGCTGTGGGCCCTGCTCGACTGGTGCGTCCCGGGGCTGCTGGGCAGCCGATTGGCCTTCCGGCGCGCCTGGGCGAGCCAGATCGAGGCCGGTGCGGACGTCGGGAAGGCGAAGGAGTTCGCCTCGCTGGTCGGCCCGTTCCTGCTGCGGCGCCGCAAGTCGGACCCCGGGGTCGCGCCCGAACTGCCGCCCAAGACCGAGACCGACCACCTGCTGTCCCTCACCCGGGAGCAGGCGGTGCTCTACGAGGCCTACGTGCGCGACGCGATGGCGCGGATCGAACGGCTCGACGCCGACGACCCGCAGCGACGTGGGCTCGTCCTCAGCCTGCTCACCGGCCTCAAGCAGATCTGCAACCACCCGGCGCAGTTCCTCAAGCAGGAGGGCGGTCGGATCACGGGGCGGTCGCAGAAGATCGAGCTCCTCGACGAGCTGGTCTCGACGGTTCTCGCGGAGTCGGGGGCGGTGCTCGTCTTCACCCAGTACGTCGCGATGGCCCGTCTCCTCGAGGGCCACTGGGCCGCGTCCGGTGTGGCGCACCAGTTCCTCCACGGCGGCACCCCGGTGGCGGAGCGCTCGCGCATGGTCGAGCGCTTCCAGGACGGCGAGGTGCCCGTTTTCCTGCTCTCGCTCAAGGCAGGTGGGGTCGGCCTCAACCTGACCCGGGCCGACCACGTGATCCATGTCGACCGGTGGTGGAACCCGGCGGTCGAGGATCAGGCGACCGACCGAGCTCACCGCATCGGCCAGACGCGTACGGTCCAGGTGCACCGGCTCATCACCCAGGGCACCGTCGAGGAGCGCGTCGCGGAGCTGCTGCAGCGCAAGCGGGTGCTCGCAGATGCGGTGCTCGGCGCCGGCGAGGCCGCCGCCTTCACCGAGCTGTCCAACGCCGAGCTCCGCGAGCTGGTCAAGCTCGGTCCCCAGAAGCGCCGGAAACGTCGCCGGATCGCGTCATGAGCTCGGTGCTGACCTTCGCCCGCGAGCCGCACCGGCGCGGGATGGTGAAGGTCGAGTCCTGGTGGGGACGGGCGTTCCTGCGGGCGATCGAGGAGCTGGCCTACGACGACAACCAGCTCTCCGGCGCCCGGACTCTTGCCCGCTCGGGACGGATCGGCGGCCTGGTCGTCGAGGCGGGCCGGTTCGCCGCCGGGGTCGAGGACGAGCGCGGGCTGTGGACGGTGATCGGCACGGTTCCGGTGCTCGACGGAGATTCCGTCGCCGCGCTCGAGGAGGTCCTCGGTGCCTCGGCCGCGCGGGTCGAGGCGCTTCTCGTCGGCGAGCTGCCGCTGGACGTGGCCGAGCATGCCGAGGAGGCGGGGGTCGAGCTGGTCCCCTACGGCGAGGAGCTCGGGGTGACCTGCACGTGCGGTCACTGGCACCCGGTCTGCGGCCATGCGCTCGCCGTGCTGCACCAGCTCTGCTGGACGGTCGACCGCGATGCCTCCGTGCTGCTCCACCTGCGTGGGGCCGAGCGTCATGCGCTGCTGAGGAACAAGGGGCCGGAGACCGGCCGGGCCGCCCCAGCCGGCGAGGCGACGCGCGATCAGGTCGACGACGTCGAGATCGCGCTCGACGCCGTGCTCCGGGCGCGTCACATGCTGGAGGAGTGACTCGAAGGAGTGAACAGGGGCTAACCTGACGGAATGACATCGGCTCCGACGAAGACCCGGCGCGAGCAGATCCTGGACACCGCGGCCGAGCTCTTCGCGGCCCGCGGCTTCCACGGCGTCTCCGTCTCCGAGCTCGGCGCTGCCTGCGGAATCTCCGGTCCGGCGCTCTACAAGCACTTCCCGAGCAAGGACGCGATGCTCGCCGAGATGCTCGTCTCGATCTCCCAGGAGCTGCTCCGGGAGGGGCGTGCCCGGGTGAAGGCCGCCTCCGGCACCGCGGCGGCGATCGAGGCGCTGATCGACTGGCACGTCGACTTCGCGCTGCGCGACCGGGCACTGATCGTCGTCCAGGAGCGCGACTGGCAGTCGCTCCCGCACGAGGCGCGCGAGCAGGTGCGCACGCTGCAGCGGAAGTACGTCGACCTCTGGGCCGCCCAGCTCCGCGACCGCAACCCGGCCCTGGCCCTCGACACCGCCCGTGCGATGGCCCACGGAGTCTTCGGTCTGATCAACTCGACGCCTCACAACCGGGTCCTCCCCGAGGAGTCCACCCGCGCGGTGCTCACCAAGATGGCCCGAGCCGCCCTCGCCGAATAGTCACCGTCCCCGTCGACACCGGACGTGGGACTTGTCACACGAGGTTAATGAACGTTAACCTCGTGCCATGGCGTCCAATCTGCGCGAGTTGACCCTCGAGCTGCGAGAGCGGCTCGAGCGCGTCCGGCAAGGAGGGAGCGAACGCTCCCGGCAACGGCACACCGACCGCGGGAAGCTGCTCCCGCGAGACCGGGTGGACGGTCTCCTCGACCCCGGGTCACCGTTCCTGGAGGTGGCTCCGCTGGCGGCGTACGGGATGTACGACGATGGCGACGAGTGGGCGGTCCCGTCGGCGGGGGTGATCGCCGGCATCGGGCTGGTCGCGGGCCGCAAGTGCATGGTCGTCGCGAACGACGCGACCGTGAAGGGCGGCACCTACTACCCGATGACGGTCAAGAAGCACCTGCGGGCGCAGACGATCGCGGCGGAGAACAACCTGCCGTGCATCTACCTCGTCGACTCGGGCGGCGCGTTCCTGCCGAAGCAGGACGAGGTCTTCCCCGACCGTGAGCACTTCGGCCGGATCTTCTTCAACCAGGCCAACATGTCCGCGAAGGGCATCCCGCAGATCGCCTCGGTGATGGGCTCGTGCACCGCCGGTGGTGCGTACGTGCCGGCGATGAGCGACGAGACGGTGATCGTGCGCGACCAGGGCACGATCTTCCTCGGCGGCCCGCCGCTGGTGAAAGCGGCCACGGGCGAGGAGGTCACCGCCGAGGAGCTCGGTGGCGGGCTCGTCCACGCCACCAAGTCGGGCGTCGTCGACCACCTCGCCGACGACGACAAGCACGCCCTCGAGATCGTCCGCGGCATCGTCTCGACGCTCCCGGAGCAGGAGACGCGGACGACGACGTACGACGAGCCCGTCGACTCCCCCGAGACGCTCGCCGACGTGGTGCCCGCCGACACCAGGACCCCCTATGACGTACGCGAGGTGATCCGCCGCATCGTCGACGGGTCCCGGCTGCAGGAGTTCAAGCAGCTCTACGGGGAGACGCTGGTCTGCGGGTTCGCGCAGATCGAGGGGCAGCAGGTCGGCATCGTCGCCAACAACGGCATCCTCTTCTCCGAGTCGGCGCTCAAGGGCGCCCACTTCGTGGAGCTGTGCAACCAGCGCGGCATCCCGCTGGTGTTCCTGCAGAACATCACCGGGTTCATGGTCGGCAAGGAGTACGAGAACAAGGGCATCGCCCGCGACGGCGCCAAGCTCGTCACCGCCGTCGCCTGCTCGGTGGTCCCGAAGTTCACCGTCGTCATCGGCGGCTCCTACGGCGCCGGCAACTACGGCATGTGCGGCCGCGCCTACGACCCGCGGTTCCTGTGGATGTGGCCCAACGCGCGGATCTCGGTCATGGGCGGCGAGCAGGCCGCCTCGGTGCTCGCGACGGTCGCCGGCAAGCCGGACGACGAGGAGTTCAAGGCGCCGATCCGGGACCAGTACGAGACCCAGGGCTCGCCCTACTACGCCACCGCCCGGCTGTGGGACGACGGCATCATCGACCCCGCCGACACCCGGCGGGTGCTGGCCATGGGGCTCGCGGTGGCGGCGAACGCGCCCACGCCCGAGCCCAACTACGGAATCTTCAGGATGTGATGGCCGTGTTCGAGAGTGTTCTGGTCGCCAACCGGGGCGAGATCGCGCGCCGCGTCTTCCGGACGTGCCGCGAGCTCGGCATCCGGACGATCGCGATCTACACCGCGCTCGACGCGGACGCACCCCACGTCCGCGACGCCGACGAGGCCGTCGAGGTGGCGTCCTACCTGGACGCCGACGCCGTGGTCGCAGCGGCTGTCGACGCCGGTGCCGAGGCCGTCCACCCGGGTTACGGCTTCCTCTCCGAGCGGGCCGAGTTCGCCCGGGCGGTCGCGAAGGCCGGGCTGACCTGGGTCGGCCCGACCCCGGAGGTCATCGAGCAGATGGGTCGCAAGGACGCGGCCCGGGAGATCGCGGTCGCCGCCGGCGTACCCGTGGTCCCGCGGGGCGAGGACAGCCCCTACCCGCTGCTGGTCAAGGCCGCGGCCGGCGGTGGCGGCAAGGGCATGCGCATCGTCCGTTCGCCGGAGGAGCTCGACGAGGCCCGTGGCGCCGCCGCTCGCGAGGCGCTGAACGCCTTCGGCGACGAGACCCTCCTGATCGAGAAGTACGTCGAGCGTGGCCGTCACATCGAGGTGCAAGTCTTCGGTGACACCCACGGCAACGTCATCCACCTCTTCGAGCGCGACTGCTCGACCCAGCGTCGTCACCAGAAGGTGATCGAGGAGGCCCCGGCCCCGACGCTCACCGATCAGCAGCGCAACCTGGTCCTGACCAGCGCCGTTGCTCTCGCGAAGCAGGTCGGCTACACCGGCGCCGGGACGGTCGAGTTCCTGCTCGACGACGCCACCGGTGACGCCTACTTCCTGGAGATGAACACCCGCCTCCAGGTGGAGCACCCCGTGACCGAGGAGATCACCGGGGTCGACCTCGTCGCCCTCCAGCTCCGGGTCGCCGCCGGCGAGCCGCTGGGCATGACCCAGGACGACGTACGCGTCGACGGCCACGCGATCGAGGTACGGGTCTACGCGGAGGACGCCTTCGAGGGCTTCCTGCCGCAGGCCGGCCGGACGAGCATCGTTCGCTGGCCCGAAGGCGCGCGCGTCGAGCACGCCCTGGAGAGCGAGCAGGTCGTCAGCACCGCCTACGACCCGATGCTCGCCAAGATCATCGTCCACGGTGCCGACCGCGAAGAGGCTCGCGCGGCGATGGTCAAGGCACTGGACGCGACCGCCGTCCTCGGCCTGACCACCAACACCGGCTTCCTCCGCGTGCTGGCCGCCTCCGACGCCTTCCGCGACGCCGAGATCGACACCGCCTGGCTCGACCGCAACGAGGTCCCCGCGCCCGACCCCGACGTCGCGCGGACGCTCGTCGCGTGGGTGAGCGCCATGCTCTCCGCGGTCTCGGACACCACCACCCCGTTCCGTGCCGACGGCTGGCGCCTCGCCGGCTCCCCGGCACCGACCATCGTCGACCTCGACCGCAGCGTCACCGTCGACCGCCCCGCCAGCCGCGTCGAGGACCACGTGGTCAGGCAGATCAGCGCGGCCGACCACGTCCTCGTGGCCGTCGTCGACGGCGTACGCCACCGGGCTGTCGCCAACGTCCAGCCTGGTCTCGCCGAGATCGTCCACCAGGGACACCGCTTCGACTTCTCCCCGCCCGACCGCGTCGCCGGCGCCGCCTCCCACCACAGCGACGGCGCCGTCGAGGCCAAGATGCCCGGCACCGTCATCGAGGTACGTGTCGCCGTCGGTGACACCGTCGAGGATGGCCAGGTCCTCGGTGTCATGGAGGCGATGAAGATGGAGGTCTCTCTCAAGGCCCCGTTCGCCGGCACGGTGACCGTCGTCGGTGCCGGCGCCGGATCCCAGGTGCCGCTCGGTGCTGAGCTCTTCGTCGTGGAGGCGACCGATGACTGACCTCCCCGCCGTCGTACGCCACGACGACCTGCCCAGCAGGATCACGATCTACGAGGTCGGTGCGCGTGACGGCCTCCAGAACGAGAAGACGGCGATCGACACCGGCGTCAAGGCAGAGCTGATCACCCGCCTGCTCGACGCCGGGCTGAGCCCGGTGGAGGCGACGAGTTTCGTGCACCCGAAGTGGGTGCCGCAGCTGGCCGACGCGAAACAGCTCATGGAAGAGCTGGTCGACCGGCTCGGCGACCGGGCGCGGGAGCTCCCGGTGCTGGTCCCGAACGAGAAGGGGCTCGACCGGGCGCTGGAGCTCGGGCTCAGCCACATCGCGATCTTCGGCAGCGCGACGGAGACGTTCGCCAACAAGAACCTCAACCAGACCTTCGACGGCCAGTGGGCGATGTTCGAGCCGACGATGAACCGGGCCAAGGACGCGAACATGACGGTCCGCGGCTACCTCAGCATGTGCTTCGGCGACCCTTGGGAGGGGCAGGTCGAGATCGCGAAGGTGGTCGAGGCGGGCAAGCGGCTGCTCGACCTCGGCGCGGACCAGCTCAGCCTCGGGGACACCATCGGGGTCGCCACCGCCGGCCACGTGAAGGCGCTGATCCGTGCGTTCGAGGAAGCAGGTGTCACGACCGACCGGCTCGCGCTGCACTTCCACGACACGTACGGCCAGGCGCTGGCCAACACGCTCGCCGGGCTCCAGTGCGGGGTGACCACCTATGACGCCAGCGCCGGCGGTCTGGGCGGCTGCCCGTACGCCAAGAGTGCGACCGGCAACCTGGCCACCGAGGACCTGATCTGGATGCTCGACGGCCTGGGGATCGAGCACGGCGTCGACCTCGACAAGGTCGCCGACACGAGCCAGTGGCTCGCCGGTCACCTCGGCCGGCCGAGTCCCTCGGCCGTCGTACGTGCCCTGCGCTCCTAGATTGATGGTGCGCCCTAGACTGCACCCAAGAGTGACGGCCGGGTGACAAAAGACGGACCGCCGCGACAATCTCTACTAACTTGGTGCAGAATAGCGGGACCATGGCGCGCAAAGTCTTTCTCCACGTCGGCGCTCCGAAGACGGGCACGACGTACCTCCAGGACAGGTTGTTCCACAACCGGGTGTCCCTGGAGAAGCATGGCGTCTTCTACCCGGTCGGAGGGCAGCCCGACTTCTTCCGGCCGGCGCTCGACCTGATCGACCGCCCGTGGGGCGGGATGCGGAAGACCGTCCATGGTGAGTGGGACGCGCTGGTGAAACGCGTACGCCGCGACGAGTCCGAGACGATCCTGATCAGCCACCACCTCCTCGCCGGGGCGCGCCCCGACCGGGTCGAGAAGGCGATGACAGACCTCGGTGAGGGCGGCCGCACCGAGGTGCACATCGTCTACACCGCCCGTGACATCGCCCGGGTCGTGGCGGCGGAGTGGCAGGACCAGGTGCAGCGCGAGCGCAAGGTCACCTTCGCGCGCTACCTCGAGCGGATGCAGACCGCGAAGCAGTCCCGCTCGGCCGCCTGGTTCTGGCGTACGCACGGCCTGCCCGACGTGCTCAGCCGGTGGGGTCGCAACCTGCCGCCGGAGCGGGTGCACCTGGTCACCGTCCCTCACGACGGGGCGCCGAGCGAGGTGCTCTGGCGCCGGTTCTGCGATGTCATCGGGATCGAGGAGGCCTGGTCCCCGGTCGACAGCGACCGCCACAACCAGTCCCTCGGCCGCGCCGAGGCGACGCTGCTGCGCCGGCTCAACGCGCGGCTCGAGTCGCAGGAGCTCCCCCGCGAGGACTATCGCCACCTGGTCACCGAGGTGATCGCCAAGCGCACCCTCGCCCACCGCGACGGACGCGAGCGGGTCACCATGCCGCCGCACGCGTTCGACTGGGCCGACCAGGTCGCCGAGCTGTGGATCGAGTGGGCCGAGCTGGCCAAGGTCGACATCGCCGGTGATCTCGACGACCTGCGCCCGCAGCGGCCGGAGGCCGACGTGGAGTGGGTCGACCCGGATGCGCCACGCACCAAGGACGTCGCCGACGCCGCGATCGATGCCCTGGTCGCGGTCGTCGTCGAGGCCGCCCGCACCGACCCGCCCCAACGTCCGGTCGTCTCCCGTGCCGCCCGGGTCATGCGCCGGGTCCGGGGGCGACGCTCCTGATGCCAACCACGCCGACACCCACGAGGGGTTGGGGTTGGGCCGCGCACCTGCGCGAGGGTGGAACCACGCCGTGGGCCTCCTGGTCCGAGCCCGCGGTGCCCTTCACGACCGACCACCTGCCGGGTGCCGAGATGCTCGAGCTGCTGCGCCGGCTCAACGAGACCGGCCCGTCGGAGCACTCGCGGGTCGATGCTCTGCTGCGTACGAGCCCACCCGGCCGTGGCCGCCGGGACCTGCCGCTGCTCGGTGACACCGAGACCAGGACGTACGGTCCGCCGCCGGTGGATCCGGAGACGCTGTCGCCGCGTGAGCTGCTGCGAGCGGCGAGCGTACGCCTGGCCGAGGACCTGCTCGACACCGTGGAGCCCACACCCGCGCCGCGCCGGCGCCGGTGGCCGCGTCGGCGCAGGAAAGCGGAGCCTGGCCAGCAGCGTTACCCCTACCGGCTGGTGGGCTCCCCGTGGCTCACCCTGCCCATCCGCGAGGAGCTGGAGCGGCAGGGGAGGCTGCCCGGTGGCGATGGCTTCACCGTCTACGTCCTCGGCGGCCCGCTCGACGAGATCGCCGCCGCCGCGTGGCGGTTCCGCACCTTCACCAACCGGGTGAACCCGTGGCACATCTGGATGCGCGACGCCCAGTGGAGAGGCTGGTTCGGCCCGCGCGCCGACCTGCCCCGCATCGCCCGCTGGTGGGCCGCGCGGGTCGGCAAGGACCGCGTCGAGATCGTCACCGACCCCGCCCTGCTGCCCGGCCTGCTCGGCGTCGACAGCGTGCCCGGCCCCTGGTCGATCTCGGCCGAGGGCCACGAGGTCGCCCGCGTGATCGGGCAGGTTCTCAGCGTACGCACCGATCTGGAGACCCAGCGCACGCTGCTGGTCGACCGCCTGCGACCGCGGCTGGAGAAGCTCGAACCCCTCCATCCGGGCGCCCGGGAGGTCGGCGTCCCCGCGGAAAGTTTGGATTGGGTCGAAACACAGGCGCGGGCCCAACGTGATGCTTTGGTGGAAGCCGGATACGCTCTCCACGGAGACCCTGACCTGCTGCTCCCCTCGGGGAAGGCGACACAGGGTCCCGATGAGCGCCGGGCGCTGGCGCTCGCGTTGTCATTGCTGGCGGGGCGTTCCTAGAGGAGTAGAACGTTGGAGACTGGGCGGCGCGTGCTGCTTCATGTCGGCACCCCGAAGACGGGCACTTCCTATCTTCAAGACGTCCTCTTCCACAATCGGGAGTCCCTCGCCGAGCAGGGGGTTCACTACTTCGCCGACCGCTTCGACGCCCACTTCCTGGCGGCCCTCGACCTGATGGACCTGCCCTGGGGCGGCATCGA
This sequence comes from Nocardioides turkmenicus, assembly GCF_011045035.1. GTDB lineage: Bacteria > Actinomycetota > Actinomycetes > Propionibacteriales > Nocardioidaceae > Nocardioides > Nocardioides turkmenicus. The sequence goes on along the minus strand of NZ_JAALAA010000004.1, from coordinate 171,532 downwards.
GGAGGAGGCCACCGGCGCCTGGGACGCGCTCGCCGCGAAGGTGCGCGAGGTCGAGAACGGCACCGTGATCATCTCCCACGAGATCCTGGCCAGCGCCTCCTGGCAGCAGGCCAAGCACGCGCTGGACTCGCTCGGTGACTCCGAGATCCACATCATGCTCTCCGCGCGCGACCTGGCCCGGCAGATCCCGGCCGAGTGGCAGGAGAATGTCAAGCACCGCTCGGTCGTGACCTACGCCGAGTTCCTCGACGAGATCCGTGACCCGGCCCGGGAAGGGCGCATCGGGTCGTGGTTCTGGGGTGTCCAGGAGCTGCCCGACATCCTCGATCGCTGGACCCAGGGCATCCCGCCCGAGCGTGTCCACCTGATCACCGTCCCGCCGCCGGGATCGCCGTCGACGCTGCTGTGGGAGCGGTTCTCCACCGCCTTCGGCCTCGACGACCTGACCATCGACTTCGAGGGCATCGACCGTGGCAACCCGTCCCTCGGCGTGCCCGAGGCGGCCCTGCTCCGTGAGATCAACCTGGCGGTCGTGCCGGTGCTCGAGCCGGCCGACTACCGGCCTTTCGTACGCGAGTTCCTGGCCCACCGCACGCTGGCCAAGCGCCGCGACTCCGCGCGTCTGGCGCTCGCCCCCTCGATCCTGCCGTGGGTCGAGTCGCTCTCCGAGGAGTGGGTCAAGGCGCTGTCGGGACGCGGCTACGACGTGGTCGGCGGGCTGGACGAGCTGCTGGTGCCGGCCGGCTTGGCGGACAAGCCGTTCGTCGATCCTGACACCGTCCCCGCGCGCGAGGTCCTCGACGCCGGCGTCGCCACCATCGACGCGCTGCTCCAAGAGGCCATCCGGCTGCGGAAGTCGGAGGCCCGGCTGGAGGCGGAGGTCGCCGAGCTCCGTGCCGACCTGGAGCACACCCGGTCGCTGGTGCCGAAGCAGCGGGCGCGCGAGGGTCTCGAGCGGCGCTGGTGGGGCCGGGCGGTGCTGAAGGTCTACCGCCTCGTCCGGCGCTGAGTCCTCAGAGGAGCGTCGCGAGCCGCTCCCCGGCGCGGGCGCGGTCGACGACGTGCACCCGATCCCAGGACCCGTCGGCGTCGCCGAACGTCGCCGCGGTCAGGAGCCGCGGCTGGTCGTCGAGCCACCGGTGCCAGTGACGGTCGAAGGACCCGGAGCTGACCAGCCGCCCGCGCTCGTGCTGGCCGTCGATCGCCGCGACGCGCGGCACGTCGATCATGACCAGCGACGTACGCCACCCACGGGCGTGGGCGATCCGGCCGAGCAGCTCCCGCCGACCGGGCCGGGTGGCCGGGTCGTGGACGAGGAGCGTGCGGTGCCCCACCGTCGGGCCGACCAGGACGAGCACCAGGGTCGCGATCGTGTGCCACAGGTGCACCAGCGGCCGGTAGAGGCGGTAGGGCACCTCCGGCAGCCGCGTCGCGAGCCAGCGGGTCACGGTCTCCGGGTCGAGGGTGCGTACGTCGGGGTGCCGGTCGGCCACCTGACGGATCAGGGTGCTCTTGCCGGCGCCGGGGACGCCGCCGAGGAGGAGCAGGTGAGGCCGGGTGTCGACTCCTGCAGCGTGGGCGGGGCTGACCGCGGCGAGTGTGGGGTCGAGGGTCATCTGCGGCTCCTCCCAGGCGGACACCAACAGTGTGGAGTCCTGTGCTCGGAGGAACGTCTGACGGACCTGTGAAGTTCCTGTGAGAGCGGGCGTCAGCGGTTGTCGCCGTGACGCGGCAGCAGCTCGCGCGAGGCGTAGCGACCGATCTGGTAGGTCATCCAGCCGTCCGTCCCGGCGCCGACCACACCGCCGACCAGCGGGACGCGCTTGGCCACCATCGAGACGACGCGCTTGCCGGCGACGCGGCCGATGAGCTCCTGGGCGACCTCGGCGGCGACCAGGTCGTCGACCGCGCGATCGTAGGCCGGAGCCGTCGCGACCGCCATCGGCGGAGCAGGGATCTTGCGCTCCTTGATCTGCTTGCTCACCTTCTCCTCGCTGAGCAGGGTGAGCAGGATGGCGTTGCGTACGCGAGGATCGGTCAGGTCGTAGCCGCGCAGGTGCGCGATCGAGGCCACCATCCGGCACTGGATGATCGCCATCCCGGTGATGTTGGCCGGGAGGGTGAGCGCCTGGGTGACCAGGCCGCCGATGTTGGTCGCGAAGCCGCCCACGCCGGCCAGCCGCACGTGGTTGTCGATGACGTGCTTCACCGCGAGCTCGACGTCGCCGTCGTGGTCGGCGAGGTGCTTCTCGGCGGTGGCGGCCGCCCCGGGGAGCGGGCCGACGCCGACGATCGCGTGGTGCAGCGCCTGCCGGACGACATTGGTGGTGACGCTCGGCGCGGACTGGATGACCTTGGGTGCGAGCCGGCCAGCCGCACTGGTGAGCACTGACTTGGGACCGATCATGAGGCAAATCCTAAGTGTGTGGTGGTTGCGGCCGGATGGGACGATAACGTTTCGTCGTGGCGAATCGTGGGGGTCCGATCGAACCGGAGCCGTCGCCGTGGGCCTTCGCCGACCTTCGAGACCCAGGTGACGGCCATGGCGGTGCCGATCTGGACGATCTGGTGGGCATGGGTGCGGACGTCGCGCCCGGGACTCTCCTGGCTGCGTACCGGCACGGGATCTTCCCGATGCCCGGGGAGTCCCCGCGCGATCCGATGATGTGGTTCTCGCCGGTCAGGCGCGGCGTACTTCCGCTGGACGGGCTCGTGGTCTCCCGCTCCCTGCGCAGGTCGGTGCGGGACTTCGAGATCAGGATCGACACCAGCTTCGACGAGGTCGTGGCCTCGTGCGCCGACCCGCGCCGGCCGCACGGCTGGATCGACAAGCGGATCCGCCGGGCCTACGGCAACCTGCACCGGCTCGGCTGGGCCCACTCGGTCGAGGCCTGGCAGGACGACCGCCTCGTCGGTGGTCTCTACGGGGTCGCCATCGGCGGGCTCTTCGCCGGCGAGTCGATGTTCCACCGGGTGCGCGACGCGTCGAAGGTCGCCCTGGTCGGGCTGGTCTCCGCCCTGCGCGAGGCGGGGTCGATCGACCAGCGGATCCTGGACGTGCAGTGGCGCACCGACCATCTCGCCTCGCTCGGGGTGGTCGAGATCGATCGCAACGACTATCTCGACCGCCTGGAGAAGGCGCTCAGGCTGCCGCTCCCGGAGGCGTTCGGCGGCCCTTCTGCTGACGAGTCCTAGAGGACGTACGCCTCGGCGCCGGTCTCGCTGACCATCGGCCGGCCGGCGGCGGCCCAGTCGAGCATCCCGCCGGCGAGGTTGACGACCTCGTATCCCTGCTGGGCGAGGTAGTTGACCGCCTGGGCGCTGCGTCCGCCGACCTTGCAGACTACGAGGGTCTGGCCCTCGGGGAGGTCACCGAGGCGGGCCGGGAGCTGCTGGAGCGGGATGTGGGTCGCGCCCTCGATGTGTCCGGCGGCCCACTCGTCGTCCTCGCGGACGTCAAGGACGGCCACGGGCAGGGGATCCGGCACTCCGGTGATCTCGACGGTGGGGATGGTCACCTGTGAATCCTACTTGAGAAGGCGGGACATCCGGCGATCGGCGAGCGGCTTGCCGCCGGTCTGACAGGTGGGGCAGTACTGCAGGCTGGAGTCGGCGAAGCTCACCTCGAGAATCGTCGAACCGCAGACCGGGCACTTCTTGCCGGCCTTGCCGTGCACGGCGAGATTCGTCTTCTTCTCGCCCTTGAGCTCGCTCATCGCCAGGCCGGAGTCGCGTTCGACGGCCTCCTTCAGGGTGGTCCGCAGTGCGTCGTAGAGACTCTCCGACTCCTCGTCGGTCATCTCGGCGGGCTTGAAGGGGGACATCTTCGCCGCCCACAGGATCTCGTCGGAGTAGGCGTTGCCGATGCCCGCGATGATCGACTGCATCCGCAGCACGCCCTTGATCTGCTTACGGCCCTGACCTGCGAGGATCTCGCGGAAACGGTCCAGGGTGAAGTCGTCGGCGAGAGGGTCGGGACCCAGCGAGGCGACTCCGGGCACGTCCTGCGGGTCGTGGACGACGTGGAGCGCCAGGCGCTTCTTGGTGCCGCCCTCGGTGATGTCGAGCCCGGTGTCGTCGTCGAGGACGACACGGATCGCGAGACCGCTCTTGGAGCCCGGGCGAGGTGGCGTCGTCGGGATCTCGTCGCGCCACCGGATCCAGCCACCGCGGGCCAGGTGGAGCACCAGATGGACGCCGCTGGCCTCGATGTCGATGAACTTCCCGTGACGGGTGACGTTGTCGACGAGCGTGCCCTCGACCGCGCTCAGTGGCGGATCGTACGTCTTCAGCGCGCTGAACTGGACGACGTGCACCTTCGTGATCGCACGGTCCTTGAGGCGCCCGCGCAGGTCCTCGGCGAGCGCTTCGACCTCGGGGAGTTCCGGCATGTTCGCGAGTCTAGATCGTCAGGCTTGCAAGGAGGGCGGAAATCCCGCTAAGATCGAACACATGTTCGACACCGGCGGTCGATGTGAGAGTCTGCGCCTTTCTAGGATCAATCTTAGAAAGGCGAATAGAGACCTACGCTGGCAAAAGATGTTGCTCGCTAGCGAAATCTAAGACGCGCCCTATATATGTGGATACCGTCTGATCATGGACCCGATCCGCAATCCGTACGCTCCCGGCGCCGGCCAGCGGCCCCCGGAGCTCGCTGGTCGTAACGAGCAGCTCGGACAGTTCGACGTGGTGCTGGAGCGGGTGGCGCGCGGCCGCCCGGAGCGGTCGCTCGTGCTCACCGGGCTCCGTGGCGTCGGCAAGACGGTCCTGCTCAACACCCTGCGTTCGGCGGCCGTCCGCAAGGGCTGGGGCACCGGGAAGATGGAGGCCCGCCCCGACCAGTCGCTGCGCCGGCCGCTGTCGAGCGCGCTGCACCAGGCGGTGCGCGAGCTCGGTCATCCGAACGCCGACGACGTCGACCATGTGCTCGGTGTGATCCGGAGCTTCGCCCAGCGCGAGGCCGGACCCAACGCCAAGCTGCGCGAGCAGTGGTCGCCGGGGATCGAGGCTCCGGCGGTGCGGGGCCGGGCCGACTCCGGCGACATAGAGATCGACCTGGTCGAGCTGCTCACCGATGTTGGTGGGCTCGCAGCCGACGTCGGCAAGGGTGCCGGCGTCTTCATCGACGAGATGCAGGACCTCGGCCCCGACGACGTCTCGGCGATGTGCGCGGCCTGCCACGAGATCAGCCAGTCCGGGCTGCCGGTCATTGTCGTCGGCGCCGGCCTGCCCCACCTTCCGGCGGTGCTCTCGGCGAGCAAGTCCTACTCCGAGCGGCTCTTCTCCTACCAGCGCATCGACCGCCTCGAGCGCGAGGCCGCCGACCGCGCCCTCGCCGCGCCTGCGGGCGAGGAGGAGGCCGAGTTCGAGCCCGAGGCCCTCGCGGAGATGTACGCCGCCACCGGCGGTTACCCCTACTTCATCCAGGCCTACGGCAAGACCGTGTGGGACCAGGCGCCCCGCTCGCCGATCACCGCGGAGGACGTGAAGGTCGCGGCTCCCGAGGCCGAGCGCGAGCTGGCGGTCGGCTTCTTCGGCTCCCGCTACGAGCGTGCCACGCCTGCCGAGCGCGACTACCTGCGCGCGATGGCCGACGCCGCCGTCGAGCTCGGCGCCGACGACATCGGCACCGTCGCCACCGCCGACGTCGCCGCCTTCCTCAACAAGAAGCCCCAGTCGCTCTCCCCGGCGCGCGACGCGCTGATGAAGAAGGGCCTGATCTACTCCGGTGAACGCGGTCGGATCGCGTTCACCGTCCCCCACTTCGGTCGCTACCTGCGCCAGCAGGGCTGAGGTCGCCCACGCGACGCAAACTTGCCGAAATCCGGTCTTCCCTTCACGTACGGCCGGTGCTTGACTTCTGCATGGCCTGTGATCCACATCACATCAAGGCCGTACTCCCGCAGCGGCTCGGGCGCAGCATGAACGAGTGGAGGGAGAACCACGCATGCGGGGTTGGAAAAGAGCACGGCTCCTCACCATCGGAGCCGCAGGAGCGCTCGTCCTCGGACTGACGCTGCCCGGCACACCCGCCGGTAGCGCGCCGCCGTCGGACGACGATCGTGGCCGGGCCGCCAAGGAGATCAAGCAGACCGGGTCCGACTACAACGACGGCAAGCGCCTCGGCATCAAACGGCACCGGGGCGACCTGGCCGGCAAGCAGGCACCTAAGGGACCGGCGAAGGTCGGCCAGAGCCGCACCTGGCTGGGTCTCGACGACGCCCAGGGAAGCATCTATCTCAAGGACTACACGCTGCGCGGCGTGGGCGACAACATCGAGGTCTGGGTCGCGAACGACCGGGCCTTCCCGGACGGTGACTGCCGCAACGCCCTCGGCCTGACCGAGGTCACCAACGCCCAGATCTCGAGCTTCATCTCGGAGTTCGACAACACGATCTACCCGATCGAGTCGGAGGAGTTCTCGGTGCCGCCCGACCGGGACGGCAAGGACGCAGTCCTGCCGGGGCTGATCCCCAACCTGCCCTCCTCGGAGTACAAGGGCGACGGCGACAACATCGTGGTGCTGGTCGACAACGTCCGGGACGCGAACTTCTACGAGCCCGCCACGCCTGACGGGCAGACCTACATCGCGGGCTTCTTCTACTCGGTCTTCAACGAGTACTTCGACCGCAACGTGATGAGCATCGATGTCTTCGACTGGCTCCACCGCACCGGGACCAACCCGCCCGACGACCGCACCGATCCGGCGTACGTCGCGTGCAACGCAGAGCTGAACTCGGCTCCCGGCCGGCTGGTCGGAGCACCTCGGCCGCTGCTCTACGAGGGCACCTTCGCACACGAGTACCAGCACCTGCTGGAGTACTACGAGGACGCCGACGAGGTCTCCTGGGTCAACGAGGGCCTGTCCGACTACGCCCAGACCCTGGTCGGGTACGTCGACCCGAGCACCCCGCCCGACGATCCGGGCGCGGACTCCCATCTGGCGTGCTTCATGGGCTATCTGGATCCGGCGTTCGGTGGCTCGGAGAACTCGCTGACGCTCTGGGGCGATCAGGGCGGGCCGGAGACGCTGTGCGACTACGGCGCGGCGTACTCGTTCATGGAGTATCTGGCCAGCCACTACGGCTCCGACTTCCTCAGTGCGCTGCACCGTGAGGACGCCGGCGGTCTCGACGGTCTCCAGATCGTGCTGGACGAGTTCGGTGCCGGCGTCTCCGCCCAGCAGACCCTGCACGACTGGGCTGCGATGGTGGCTCTCGACGCGGCCCTGGACGCCAACGGCGGCAACCTGAGCGGCGGTGAGGCGGCGAGGTTCCAGGCCGAGTCGCTGTCCGCGAAGGTCAACTGGGACAACGCAGAGGCGTGGAACGAGAACGGCGCTCCGCCGAACGGCTCGGACTACGTACGCCTCCGCGGCGGCTCCGGGGCCTACCTCTCCGCGGGCCAGATCGAGTCGATCAGCTTCGACGGCGCGGCGGAGCTGGAGCCGAAGCCGGTCGAGTGGACGGTCGACGCCACCCCGCCGGACGCCACGGCCGCCGACAGCAGCTGCGGTTCGCCACCTGCCGACGGCACCGGGGCGGCGGCGCTCTACTCCGGTTGCGGGCCGAACCTCGACCGGTCGGTGGTGCGGGCGGTCGACGTGCCCGCCGGTGGTGGGTCGCTGACCTTCGACGCCCTGTGGGACGCCGAGACCGGCTGGGACTTCGGCTACGTCCAGGTCTCCACCGACGGTGGCGAGACCTGGCAGAGCCTGGCCACCGCCGACACGACCAGCGAGCACGACCCCGGCGCCATCCCGACCGTGGTCGACAACCTGCCCGGGTTCTCCGGTGACTCCGGAGGCTGGCGGCCGCAGAGTGCGGACCTGTCGGCGTACGCCGGGCAGAGCGTGCTGGTGGCGTTCCGCTACATCACCGACCCGGGTGTCGACGAGTCCGGCTTCTGGGTACGCAACATTGCCGTGGGCGGCACCGCACTGCCCAGCAGCACGCTGGACGGCTGGCAGTCGATGTCGCAGGTCAACCCGACACAGGTCGAGGGCTGGACGGTCCAGCTGGTGGCGTACGGCCCGGCGGGCTCGCCCGCGTGGGTGCACACGCTCGCGCTGGACGAGTCGTTCGACGGCACCCTCAGCGGCGCCGAGCTCGATGCCGCGATCGGTGACAGCGCCGAGACCGTGGCGGCGATCGTGATGTTCGACGACCCGACGGAGAGCGTGTCCGACCCGGCGCGCTACACCCTGACGGTCGACGGGTTCACCCAGCCGGGCGGCTGATCGCCTGGCGAACGAGCGGGCCGCGGTCGTCGCAGGACGGCCGCGGCCCGTACGTCAGCTCTTCTTCTTGGCGGTCGCTTTGCCGCCCTTGCTGCCCGCCTTCTTCTTCTGGGCGGTGGTGCCGCCCTGGCTGCTGTCCTTGTTCTTCTTTCCGCTGCCGCTCTTCTTGCCGCCCTTCTTGGAGGCGTCAGGAGTGTTGGCGATCTTGGCGGCGCGCTGCTTGGACATCCCCTTGTCCTTGAGCGCCTCGTACTGCTCTTCGTTCTTCACGTTGGCGGACTTGCTGGGCATGGCTCCTCCATCGTCCGTGGTCTGCCAACGGCGGTACCCGCGGTCACAGACGGCATGCACGTCCCGGGGATGACCCCGGACGAGGTCTCGTCACCGATCGCGACCCGCGGTCTCGAGCAGGCGGAGCCAGATCTCGCTGACGGTCGGATAGGCGGGTACGGCGTGCCAGAGGCGGTCGAGCGGGACCTCGCCGACGACCGCGATGGTGGCCGCGTGCAGGAGCTCGGCGGTGTCCGGCCCGACGGCGGTGAAGCCGACGATCGTCTTCCGCTGCTCGTCGATGACCATCCGCGCCTTGCCGTGGTAGCCGTCGGCGTGGAGCGAGGCGCCGGCGACCGAGCCGAGGTCGTAGTCGATGACGCCCACGTCGATGCCGGCCTTCTCGGCCGACTCGGCGGAGTGGCCGACGGCGACGACCTCGGGATCGGTGAAGATCACCTGCGTGGTGGCGCGCTCGTCGGCGGTGGCGGCGTGGCGGCCCCACGTGCTCAGGTCGGGCTCGTCGCCGCGGGCACGCGCCGCGATCAGGTCGCCGAGGGCGCGGGCCTGGTACTTGCCGTGGTGGGTCAGCAGCGCTCGATGGTTGACGTCGCCGGCGGCGTAGAGCCAGCCGTCCTCGAGCTGTCCGTCGTCATCGACCACGGCCAGCGCGTCGTCGACCTTCAGCCAGCTGCCGGGCTCGAGGCCGACATGCTCCAGGCCGATGTCCTTGGTGTTCGGGACCCGGCCGGTCGCGACGAGGACCTCGTCCGCGGTCACCTCGGTGCCGTCGGAGAGCTTCAGGTGCACCTCGCCGGCGTCGTCGCGCCGGACCTCCTCCGCCCCGGCGTCGAGATGAAGCGTGACCCCGTACGTCCGGAGCGCATCGGCCACGTACTCACCGGCGAACGGCTCCACCCCCGGCAGCAGCCGGGTGCGGGAGATGAGGGTCACCTGCGACCCGAGCGAGCTGAAGGCGGTCGCCATCTCGGCGCCGACCACGCCGCCGCCGATGATCGCCAGGCGACCGGGGACGGACTTGGCACCGGCCGCTTCGCGGTTCGTCCACGGCGAGGCGTCGGCCAGACCCGGGATCGGGGGGATGAGGGCGGAGCTGCCGGTGGCGACGACCACGGCGTGGCGGGCCTGGAGGTTCGTGGTCGTGCCGTCGGCGGCGGTGACCGTGACGGCACGGGTGCCGGTGATCCGGCCATGCCCGCGCACCAGTGTGATCCCGGCGCCGTTCAGCCAGTCGACCTGTCCCGAGTCGTCCCACTTGGACGCGAACTCGTCGCGGCGGGCGAACACGGCGGCGGGGTCGAGCTTGCCGGTGACCGCCTGGCCGGCGGCCGGAAGCGCCTGGGCCGCGCGCAGCGCCGTCGCGTCGCGGAGCAGCGCCTTCGTCGGCATGCACGCCCAGTAGGAGCACTCACCACCGACGAGCTCGCTCTCCACGATGGCGGCTGTCAGACCGCCCTGCACCGCGCGGTCGGCGACGTTCTCCCCGGTCGGTCCGGCGCCGACGACGATGACGTCGACGGTGAGATCTTGGCTCGTGCTCGTCATGTCAGTCGACCTTACTCGCGCGCTGGCGCAGACGGAGGGCAGAGATGAGGAAGAAGATGCCGCCCAGGCTGGCGTACCCGGCGAGGCCGGTCAGCGATGCGTTCGGGCCAGCGGCCATCAGGATGAAGCCCGTCCCCGCGAACGTCGAGATCCCACCGCTGAGGATCATCGCCCACTGGCCGCCGAGCCGGTAGCGCCGCACCGCGACGAACAGCTGCACCAGGCCGGCGGTTGATCGCCCAGGCGCCCCACACCCGCAGGACGTCCGGGATGCCGGAGGTGGCGGCCACGGCGACGCCGACGGCGGTGAGCAGGCTGAGTGCCATGTTGACGTAGAGCAGGACGCGCGGGCCGCTGGCGCCCGACGTGCGGAAGTCGACCACGGCGGCCACCACGTCGAACAGCGGATAGATCACCAGCAGCGCGATGCTCGCAGGACCGAGCGTCGATGCGGTGAGGGCGACCAGCACCGCCCAGACGATCGCGAAGCCGAAGCGGACGAAGTAGAGCTTCGGCAGACCGCCGGCGGGGGTGTTCAGTGTGCCGGAACGGCCGGCCTCTACGGAGGTGGACATCGGATCCCTTTCTCGGACCAAGCAGGAGACAGAACGATCGTTCTACCTGATTCGAGAGTCTGCACCCGTCTGTCGGGAAATGCAAGACCGATCGTTCTGTCTGCTACCGTCGAGGCAACCCAGAACGAGAGGGATGACGGATGTCAGAGGCCCGCGACCGACTGCTCAGCACGGCGAGTCGGCTCTTCTACACCGAGGGTCTGCACTCGGTCGGCGTCGATCGCGTGATCGCCGAGGCGAAGGTCACCCGGGCGACGCTCTATCGACACTTCCGGGGCAAGGACGAGCTCGTGGTGGCGTACCTGACGCAGGCCGACCAGGCTCTCCGGGCGCGAGTGGAGGCCGCCCGCACGGAGGTCGAGGATCCCGACGATCTCGTCCGGACCATCGGTCGGTCGATCGCCGAGGACATTCAGAGCGAGGGATTCCGGGGCTGTGCGTTCCTCAACGCCGCTGCGGAATACCCCGACCCCGAGCACGTGGTCCATCAGGCGGTGCTCGAGCACCGGCAGTGGTTCTTGGCGACCGTCACCGAGCTCTTCGAGCGGACCGGGAAGCCGGACGCGGAGTTCGCCGGCCGCCACTTCGTGATGCTGCGCGACGGTGCCATGGCGGCCGGCTGCCTGACCGACCCGAAGCCGGTCTGCGAGACCTTCCTGCGCGGGCTCGAGGGGCTGCTCGCCTACCGCAGCGGACTCGTCGCGGATCGCTGACTGCTTCCGCTGGTCGAGCCGCGAGGCCGTCTGCGGCTGAGCGTGTCGAGACCAACACAGTCGTGTCGGCGCGCGATGGGACTGTGCGCGATGGGACTGTGTTGGTCTCGACACGCCTTCGCCTAGCGGCTCCGGCGGCTCGACCAGCGGTCGTGCGTCAGCTGATGCCGTTGTCGGCGAGGAACTCCTCGGCGACCGTGGCCGGGTCGGCCTTGTCGACCTGCACCTTCGCCAGGGCCTCGGTCAGGTTCTCGGTCGTGAGCGCGTCGGAGACCGCGTTGAGGGCGGACTCGGCGTCGTCGGTGAGCACCTCGGAGCGGATCAGCGGGACGATGTTCTGGGCGAGGAAGAGGTTCTTCGGGTCCTCCAGGACGACCCAGTCGTTGGTCGGGATCGCCGAGTCGGTGGTGAACACGTTGGCGACGTCGACGGAGCCCTTCTTCAGGGCTGCGATGGTCAGCGGGCCGCCGGGGTCGGTCGGGGTGACCTTCTTGAAGGTGACGCCGTAGACCTTCTCCAGGCCGGGGATGCCCTGGGGGCGCGTCTTGAACTCCGGGCTGGCGCCGAGGGTGAGGTCCTTGGCCACGGGGGCGAGGTCCTCGATGCTGGTCAGCGAGTACCTCTCGGCGGTCGCCTTGGTCACCGTCAGCGAGTCCTTGTCCTCGGCGGCCGACTGCGGCAGCGTCTGGCTGCCCTCCGGGAGCACATCCTGGAGCGCGTTGTAGACGTCGTCGGGGGCGGAGACGCCCTCCGGCAGGTTGCCCTCCGTCAGGTAGGAGAGCAGGCCGCCGTTGTACTCCGGCAGCAGATCGATGTCACCGCTCTTGAAGGCCTCCATGTAGACCTCGCGGGAGCCGATGTTGGGCTTGGTCTCGACCTCGACGCCCTCGGCCTCCAGGGCCTGGGCGTACATCTCCATCAGCAGCTCGCTCTCGGGGAAGTTGGCCGAGCCGACGACGATCGTGTCGTCGCCCGACCCGGAGTCGGATCCGGAGTCGAGGGGGTCACCGCCGCAGGCGGTCAGGGTGCCTGCCACGGCGAGCGTCGCGAACAGGTACGCGGTGGTGCGGATTCGGCGGGACATGGAGATACCTCTCGGATTGCTGGGTTGGTCAGCCGGCGAGCTTTGGTGCGGGACGGGCGGTGGTCGGGCGGTTTCCGGTGCTGCGGCCGTTCACGCCCGGCGACACCAGGAGGCGTTGGGTCCCCGCGAGCGCGAGGTCGATCGCGACGGCGAGCACGGCGAGGACGATCGCGCCGGCGACCACCTGGTCGTACTGGAGCGTGGCCAGGCCGTCGAAGAGATAGCGGCCGAGGCCGCCGAGACCTGCGTACGCCGCGATGGTCGCGGTCGAGACCACCTGGAGCGACGCGTTGCGGAGGCCGCCGATGATGATCGGCAGCGCGATCGGGACCTCGACCCGCAGTGCGATCTGGGGCTCGGTCATGCCCACGCCTCGCGCCGCGTCGACGGTCGCGTCGGCGACGGCCCGGACGCCTGCGTACGTGGTGGCGAGGACGGGCGGGATGGCGAGCACGACCAGGGCGATCGTGACCGGGACCAGGCCGATCCCGACGAGCGCGAGCGCGAGCATGAGAACGCCGAGGGTCGGCAGCGCGCGGCCGGCGTTGCCGAGGTTGACGGCGATCAGCGCGCCGCGTCCGGTGTGGCCGATCAGCAGGCCGATCGGGAAGGCGATCGCGGTCGCGATCGCCAGCGCGAGGAAGGTGTAGCCGAGGTGTTCGAGGATGCGCTGCGGGAAGCCGTCGGGGCTGGTCAGCGACCAGTTGGCGGCGTCGAGCAGGTAGTCGAGGGTCATCGCGCACCTGCCCGCGACCACGGAGTGAGCCCGCGCTGGAGGACGACGATGAGGACGTCGGCGATGACGGCGAGCGTCACCGAGAGGACCAGCCCGAGCACGATCGGCGGCAGGTAGAAGCCCAGCTGGAAGCCCCGGGTGAAGAGCTGCCCCAGACCGCCGATGCCGACCAGCGCCGCGATGCTCACCATGCTGACGTTGGCCACCGTCGCGACCCGCAGGCCGGTCAGGATCACCGGCATCGCCAGCGGGAGCTGGACCGCGAACCAGCGGCGTACGGGCCGGTAGCCCATCGCGGTGGCCGCCTGCAGGACGGTGGGGTCGACCGCGTCGAGACCGTCAGCGGTCGTGCGGACGAGCAGGGCGAGCGAGTAGAGCGTCAGCGCGACGACCACGTTGAGGGGGTCGAGGACGCTGGTGCCGAGGATGCCCGGGAGCAGCAGGAGCAGAGCGAGCGACGGCACCGTGTAGACCACGCTGCCGGTGGTGAGCGCGATGTGGCGTACGGGGACGTAACGGTGGACCAGGGCTCCCAGCGGCAGCGAGAGGACGAACGCGATCGCCACCGGCAGCAGCGCGAGCCAGATGTGCTGGACGAGCGCGGTGAGGACGTCGCCGCCGTTGGTGGCGAGGTAGCTCCAGAGATCGCTCACCCGGCCTCCCCGTTCGAGTTCGAGGTCGCCAGGGCCGCCAGGCGTTCCCGCTGCTGGGAACGTACGTTGCCGGCCAGGTCCTCCAGCAGGACGAGCCCGTCGGCGCGGCCCTCGGCGTCGACCCGCACCGCGGCGCCCGCGGGCGAGAGGATGGCCAGGTCCGCAACCGTACGCAGGTTCGCACCGTCCCGGAAGCTGCCTTCGGTCGGGAGGAGGCCGTCGGGGCCTCGCCAGCCCAGCGGCCTGCCGTCGGCGTCGACCTCGAGCGTGAGCCCGTCGACGCCGTGGTCGATGGTCTTAAGCGGGATCTCGTTCCCATCGGCGAAGGAGAGACCGCGGAAGCCGCGGTCGCGGCCGACGAGCGAGGCGACGAAGTCGTCGGCGGGTGAGGCGAGGATGTCGGCCGGCGGGGCGAACTGGGCGGGCCGGGCGCCGTTCGCGAGGACGGCGACCTTGTCGCCGAGGCGAATCGCCTCGTCGATGTCGTGGGTGACCAGCACGATCGTCTTGCCGAGCTCGCCCTGGAGCCTGAGCAGCTCCTGCTGGAGGTCGTCGCGTACGACCGGGTCGACGGCCGAGAACGGCTCGTCCATCAGCAGCACCGGCGGGTCGGCCGCGAGCGCCCGGGCGACACCGACGCGCTGCTGCTGGCCACCCGACAGCTGGGCCGGGTAGCGGTCGCCGAGGTCGGCGGTGAGGCCGACCCGCTCGAGCAGTCCGAGCGCGCTCGAGCGGGCGTCCCGGCGGGAGACGCCCTTCAGGATCGGGACGGTGGCGACGTTGTCGAGGACCGTACGGTGCGGAAAGAGCCCGGCACCCTGGATCACGTAGCCGATCTCGCGGCGCAGCTGCGCCTCGGGGCGGGTGGTGATGTCGTCGCCGTCGATCAGGATCCGGCCGGAGGTCGGCTCGATCATCCGGTTGATCATCCGCAGGGCGGTGGTCTTGCCGCATCCCGACGGACCGACGAACACCGTGATCTGACCGGTCTCGACCGTCAAGGAGAGGTCGTCCACGGCCACGGTGCCGTCCGGATAGCGCTTGGTGACGCCCTCGAACTCGATCACAGCCACCGCTCCTGTCTGTCGCTCGCCGCCTGCGGACGCCGTCGCACAAGATCTTCAGCCTGCCAGATCATCGGAAGGAACAGAAGGTATTAAACGGATAGTCAAACTGCGGTTTGCCTTGCCGTCCCGCCCTCGGCCCTCGATGCTTGAAATGTGCCACAGATACCGTCGTCTTCGATGGCAACGACGCCGACGTACGCCGCATTCCGGATGACGGCGACCGGGGTGTTCGGAACCGGTCTCAGGCTTCCAGCGGCCGCAGCTCGTCGGCGTAGGAGACCGAGACGCGGCGCATGACACCGTCGTCGCTGATCGCGTACTGCCCCATCCGCCACAGCGGCGGCGAGTAGGCCGCTTCATGTGTTAAGTCAATAAGATTAGTCGTGATTAAGCAGGCCTGTGCCCGCGTACGGCACCATGGCGGGATGACCGACACGAACACCCAGATCCTGCTCCGCGCCCGTCCGGTCGGCGAGCCGACCGCCGAGGACTTCTCGATCGTCTCCTCCGAGGTGCCCACGCCTGCGGAGGGCGAGGTGCTGCTGCGTACGAAGTTCCTCTCGCTCGACCCCTACATGCGTGGACGGATGAGCGATGCGCCCTCCTACGCCGCGCCGACCGCGCTGGGCGACGTGCTGCCCGGCGCGACGGTCGCCGAGGTCGTGGAGTCGCGCGACCCGTCGCGCGAGGTGGGCGACATCGTGCTCGCGTACGGCGGCTGGCAGTCGTTCTCGGTCGCACCGGCCAAGCACACCCGCCGCCTCGACCCGTCCGTCGCGCCGGTCTCCACCGCGCTGGGGGTGCTGGGGATGCCGGGGTTCACCGCGTACGCAGGGCTGACCCAGATCGGGCAGCCGAAGCCCGGCGAGACCGTCGTCGTGGCTGCGGCGACCGGTCCGGTGGGCGCCACGGTCGGTCAGATCGCGAAGATCCTCGGCTGCCGGGTGGTGGGGATCGCCGGCGGACCCGAGAAGGTCGCCCACCTCACCGAGCTCGGCTTCGACGCCGCCCTCGACCACCGCGCGCCCGACTTCAAGGACCAGCTGAAGGCGGCGGTGCCCGACGGGATCGACGTCTACTTCGAGAACGTCGGCGGGCACGTCTGGAACGCGGTGCTGCCGCGGCTCAACAAGTTCGCCCGGGTGCCGGTCTGCGGGATCGTCGCCTACTACAACGACACCGCCGTGCCCGAGGGACCCGACCGGGCGCCCGGACTGATGCGCCACGTGCTCAACAAGTCGCTGCTGATCAGGGGTTTCATCCAGACCGAGTTCGTCCGTGACCACGAGGAGCGGTTCCTCACCGAGGCCACCGGCTGGCTCGCCGAGGGCAGGCTCCGCTACCGCGAGGACATCACCGAAGGGCTCGAGAACGCGCCTGCCGCGTTCAACCGGATGCTGCGCGGTCAGAACTTCGGCAAGACGGTGATCAAGGTCAGCTGACCCGGCTCGTCACGAGGGTGAGGAGGTCGGGGACTCCTCGGCGGTCGCGTCGTCGGGGGTCTCCGTCTGGGCGCCCTCCGACGGCGCCGGAGCGGGGTCGTTGTCGGGGGTCGGCTCCGGGAGTCCCTCCCAGCCTTCGGTGTCGTAGAGGCTTCGTACGTGGTCCTCGGCGGTCTCCAGGTCGGGAACCGTGACGTCGAAGTACTCGGCGCACTCCGTGGCCACCCGGCCGTAGAGTTCGCCGTCGGGCTCGAGACCGGGGTACGTCGTGGCGATCGCTTCCGCGCACCGGCTCTGGACGGTGGGCTCGGGCTCCGGTTCCTCGGTCGGCGGGTCGGTGGGTTCTTCCGTCGCCGGCGGGTCGGTGGGCTCGTCCGTGGGCGGCGGGTCCGAGGGCTCTTCGGTTGCCGGCGGGTTGCTGGGCTCCGTCGACGGGTCGGGCTCGCTGCTGCCACCGCTGTCACCGGAGTCGGCGGGCGGCGGGGGCGGGACCGGAGTCTTGTCGGCGCTGTTGGTGTCGGGCTTGGTCTCCGACTTGGTCGACGGCGCGGGATTGTTCGACGTACGCGGGAGAGCGGAGGCGTTGGGCCTCGTCGTGGCGGGCGCGCCACCGTCCACGCTGGGGGAGCCCGGGTATTCGCCGTTGCGGTACTGGTCGGCGATCTTCAGCACGGCCTCGACGTACGTGTCGCTCTGGTTGTAGCGGTAGACCGCGGCCTGGGCGCCGGAGTCGGTGCTGACGTCCTCGGTGCCGGCGCAGAGGAAAGCCGCCGTGGCGACGGCGGCATCGTCGATGTCCTGGGGGTCGCGGCGGTTGTCGCCGTCACCGTCGGTGCCGGCGAAGGTCCAGGTGGAGGGGATGAACTGCATCGGCCCGACCGCGTGGTCGTAGACCGTGTTGTGGTCGTAGAGGCCGTTGTCTGTGTCTCGGATCGCCGCGTAGTTGCCGGCGCCGTTGAGCTCGGGGCCGATGATCGCGGGGATGGCGAGGCCGTGGGAGTTGAGCTGGCTGTCGCCGAAGCGGCCGTGGTTGCTCTCGACCATGCCGATCGCGGCGATCAGCGCCCAGTCGATGCGGCAGGTCGCGTCGGCGTCGTTGAGCACGGTCGCCGCGCGCTGGTAGGCGGCGAGGGCGACCGGCGGGATCGACAGCTCCTCGGCGTTGGAGGCCAGCTTCACCGCGTCGGTCGGGGTCAGGTTCTTCACACCGCCCAAGCCGTTGGCGATGCCCAGCGGGTCCTGGAGTGCACCAGGGTCGGGCAGCTCGGGCTGCTGGTGACCGGTGTCGAGGCTCCCCTCGTTCGGGGCCAGGAAGGCGAAGCAAGCGGTCAGCGCGACGGCGGCCACGGCCCGAGGCCCGAGGCTGGTCAGCGCCGCAGTGCTGATGCTTCTGGCCCAGATTCTTCGGGGTGCTTTGGTCATGCCGGTCTCACCTCATCCACGCGTGGGGGACGTGTACGCCTCCAGAGCCTACCCAGGTATGCCGCGTCTGCGCCCGGCAATAAGAAATCAGTTCACCGCGGTGAAGAACGGCAACGGTCGAGCCACCTGACGTTGGGCTGGTGTTCCCCGGTTCGCCGCCTGGTCTCACCTTGCGCCTGTCACCGTGGACCGCATGACTGAACGGACGCGTCTGTGGTTGGTTCCGCTGGCCGCGGCCGCGGGTTGGGGCGTCGGTTTCCTCCCTCAGCTCGTCCAGCCGCAGCCGCTCCTGCTCGCCCCGATGGTCGCCGAGCTGGTCTCGTTCACGCTGCTCGCCGCCGCCCTCGGCGGGCTCGCCGCCGGGCTCCGCCCGGACCGCCGGCTGCTCAGCGCCGTCCTGGCCGGCGCCGGTGTCCTCGGCGCGGCCTTCCTGGGGCTGACGCTCGCCTCCGGACCCGCCGCGACCAACCCGTCGACGCTGACCCACATGATCGCGATCGCAGCGATCACGACGCTTGCCGGCCTGGCCGCCGGGATCGCCGCGAGCCTCGGACCCTGCGTGCTGCGAGCGCCGATGCTGGCCGCACCGGCCGTCTGCGTACCTCTCTGGCTCGACGGGATGCTCCCCGGCGAGCTGCCGTCGTCGGTGATCGACGCGCTGCTGGCGGCCGCGCTGGTGACGGTCCTCGTGACGTCCGTACGCCGCGCCGTCGACGTCGTCGCCTGGGTGCCCGCCTGGATCCTGGGCTGGGCGATGCAGACGCTGCTGACCGTGCTGGTGGCCATCGGCGTACTCATCCAGGAGGGTCGCTCGGTCGACGCCGGGCTGCTCTCCTCGCACCTGGTCTACTTCCACGAGCGCTGGAACGAGCCGGCGGTGCACTACCCGGCCGGGTGGGCGCTCGCCGGTGTTCTGGCACTGGCGCTGGTGGCGTGGAGGCTGCGTGACACCCTTCGGGTGTGAAGGATAGATTTCTGGGGACGCTCATCACCGGAGGCACCCGCGGCATCGGCGCCGCCATCGCTCATCGACTGGCCGCTGACGGCCACTCCCTCGTCCTCGGCTACCTGTCCGACGAGGCTGCGGCCGTCGCGACGCGCGACGAGATCCGGGCCCTCGGGGTCTCGTGCGAGATCGTGGCCGCGGACATCACCACCGACGCCGGGATCGCAGCGCTCTTCGAGGCCGCCGGGCCGATCACCGGCGTGGTCAACAACGCCGGCGCGACCTACCGTTATGCACCGCTCGTCGACACGCCCCCGGACGAGATCCGGAGGACGTACGACGTGAACCTGGTCGGTCCCACGCTGGTCGCCCGCGCGGCCGTCTCCGCGCTGGCCGAGGGTGGCGTGATCGTCAACATCTCCTCGGGCGCCGCGACGCTGGGATCGCCGGGAGAGTACGTCCACTACGCCGCCGCGAAGGCCGGCATCGACGCGCTCACCAAGGGCCTCGGGCTCGAGGTCGCGGCGCTCGGCATCCGGGTCGTCGCAGTCGCGCCGGGGCTCACCGAGACCGACCTGCACGCCGCCACCGGCGACCCCGGCCGGATCGAGCGGATGGCGCCCCAGATCCCGATCGGTCGCGCGTCCACGCCCGACGAGGTCGCCGAGGCGGTCGCCTGGCTGATGAGCGACAAGGCCTCGTACGTCACCGCGACCACGCTCCGGGTGGCCGGCGGCCGCTGAAGACGGCGCGGGGGCGGCCGCAGGTGGTCTCGATCTCCTGGAGCCGGGGTACCGCTCCGGCATGCTGACGACGAGGTCGACGACTTCTCGCTCGTGTCGCGCGACGGGGCTTGACCGATGGCCCACAATCTCCTCATGAGGCCCCAGGTGGTCGCGCATCGCGGCGCCAGTCATGAGATCGCGGAGCACACCCTGGCGGCGTACATCGCCGCCCTGGATGCGGGCGCGGACGCCCTGGAGTGCGACGTACGGCTGACCATGGACGGGCATCTCGTCTGTGTGCACGACCGGCATCTGCGCCGGATCGGGGCGCGGGGGCTCGTCTCGGAGATGACGCTCGCCGATCTGCAGGCGATCGACTTCGCGGCGTGGAAGAACGGGTTCTGGGACGGCGAGGACGAGGCGCCGGACCGGGACATGCGGGGCGTGCTCACGCTCCACCGGCTGCTGCGCGCGGTGCGCGACTACGACCGGCGGGTCGAGATGGCGATCGAGACCAAGCACCCGACGCGCTACGGCGGGCTGACCGAGGGGCGGCTGGTCGACGTGCTCGACGACTTCGGCTGGGCGGGACCGGGCAGCCCGGTGCGGGTGATGAGCTTCTCGTTCACGGCGCTGCAGCGGGTGGAGAGGCTGGCCCCGGGCGTACCTCTGGTCCAGCTCATCGACCGTGCCGCCAACTGGTCGCTGCTGCGGCACGCGATCGGCCAGGACTGGTGGCTCGGAGCCGGGATCGACATGCTCGCCGCCCACCCGAAGCTCGCGCGGCGGCTGGCGTCGAAGGGCCGCAACCTGCACGTCTACACGGTCAACACCGAGGACCAGCTGAAGCTCTGCCTCGACCTCGGGGTCAACGCGGTCATCACCGACCGTCCGGGGTACATGTTGGAGCTGCTCGGCGGTTAGGGTTCGGACGTGGCCAAGAAGTCCCGAGTCAAGAACCGTCAGGCGGCTGCGGCCCCGACGGATGGTCCCAACCCGCGCGCGGCGTGCCCGTGCGGGTCCGGCAAGCGCTACAAGGCGTGCCACGGTGCTGCCGGTGGCGCGTTCGTGGGGCGCCCGTTCGAGGGCCTGCCCGGCGAGTGCGACCTGGTCGCGCTGCGCGAGCTGGTGCCGTCGGCGACGGTGTCGCTGCAGGTGAAGGGCTTCGAGTCGACCCCGGTCACGCTCGGCACCCTGTTGCCCGGCGCCGCGCCGGCGATGTCGCGCGACTCGGGCGAGGTCTGGGCCGGGCTGCAGGTGCAGCACAACTACGGGGACGTGTCGCGTGACGTGGCCGCGGCGCTGCTCCGGGCGCTCGAGGCGCGCGCTGCGGGCGAGTCCGGGATCGTCGGCCTCACCTCCGCGCCGGGCGCCGGTCCGCGGCTCCAGGACATCGTCACCAACGAGTCCCTGGACGTCACCGTCCACGAGGGCTTCGACTGGTGGCTCGGCGACGTCGAGGACAAGGGCGACTTCGAGCACGCCCTCGAGCACGCCAACGAGTCGGTGCTGCCGACGGAGCGGCTGACCTCGGTCGAGGCTGCGTACTGGACCTCGGTCGGCTCCAAGGAGCACCTGCGCTGGGTGATGCCCGAGCCCGAGGACGCCCTGCTCACCGCGCTCGCGCGACTGCACGTGGCCGGCGACGACGTGATCGTCCCCGACGCCCGTTTCGTCGGCATGTTCCGCGCCCACGGCCTGCTCGCACCCGTCTGGGACCTGCCGGTCGGCACCGGCGCCGAGGCGCTCGAGGAGCCGGCGGTGGCGTTCAAGAAGCTGCTCGACGAGGCGCTTGCGGACGACTCCGAGATCACCCCTGAGGTTCGCTCGGCTCGCGCCGGGCTCGCGAACCGGCAGGTCACGATCCGCTAACCGCTGGTCGAGCCGCCGGAGCCGCTAGGCGGAGGCGTGTCGAGACCAACACAGTCCCATCGAGCGCAGATAGGACCGTGTTGGTCTCGACACGGATTCGTTCGTACCTCACGAATCCGGCTCGACCAGCGTGGCTACCGCTCGACCGGCAACCAGAGCTCGCAGGACGCGTACGTCTCGGTGAGCTCCAGATAGCGCAGCACCGACGGCCCGGGGCGAAGCCGCCAGGGGTTCGACGGGAACCAGTCGGTCGCGGTCGCGGCCCAGAGCTGCTGCAGCGCCTCAGGGTGCGGCCCGCTGGAGGCGAAGACCGCCCACGAGCCGGCCGGCACGGTGAGGACATCGAGCCCCTCCGGCACCGAGGCCGACGGTGTGACCGCGACCCCGTGCAGGTAGGTGATGATCGACCCCTCCGGCGTATCGGGCGAGGGGGAGTCGGTGACGGCGAGGATGCCGCGCGGGTCGGTGTCGTTGAGCTCCTTGAGCCGGACGTGCTCCTCCGGCGCCAGCGAGGCGATATGGGCCTGGATGTGCGGATTCACGCCCTCGTAGATCAGCGGGACCTTGGCGGCGTGGCCGACGAGGCTCAGCTCGGGCATGTCGTTGATGGTGACGTCCATCGGGGTGCTCCCTTCGACGCTCAGACGGAACCTGAGCGTGGGTTGTGTGCGTAGCGGACCACCCGATCGGCGTACGTCGGCGGGGGCCGAGCCGTGCACCGCACGGAACGCGCGCCCGAACGCCTCGGTCGAGCCGTAGCCGTGGCGCACCGCGACCTCGAGAAGGTCGGGGGCGCCGGCCACCAGGTCGGCCGCGGCCAGGGTCATCCGGCGGCGGCGTACGTATTCGGACAGCGGCATCCCGGCCAGGGCCGAGAACATCCGGCGCAGGTGATACTCCGTCGTGCCGTGGTCACGAGCGACCCGAGCCACGTCGACCTCGCCGGCCAGTCCGTTGCCCAGTTCGGCCTCGACGAGGTCGACCAGGGTGTTGAGCGTGCCGATCATGTGGTCCTCCTTTCGCCATCAAGCCTGGCCGGGGAGCACCCCGCCGGGCCCGACTTTCCTGGCCCGGTTCGGTCGGGTCGGTTCACTCGGATCGGGACCGCAGCCGGAACGCCTGCAGGCGGGAGTAGCCCTTCACGCTCGTACGCCGCATCTTCTCGACCTGGAAGCCGTCGACGTCCTCGAGCGCGGCCGCCGCGTTCTCGTCGACAACCACCGACGAGGGCCGAGCGAGGGTCGTGAGGCGGGCGGCGATGTTGACCGTGGGACCGAAGACGTCGCCGAGGCGGAGCACCACGTCACCATAGGAGATCCCGGCCCTGACGTGGGGAAACGCGCTCTCCTTGTCCTCCCCGAGCGCGGCCAGCTCGAGGGCGGTCCGGGCGGCGGGCTCGACGTCCTCGAAGGTGAAGAACACCCCGTCACCGAGATACTTGATCACCCGGCCACCGTGCTCGACGACGACGTCGGAGCAGGTGTCCTCGAACTCCTCGACCCAGTCGACGAGCTCCTTGTCGCTGAGCCGTTTGGAGCGGGCGGTGTAGCCGACGATGTCGAGGAACCCGACGGCCAGCGGAACCGCCGTGGCGTCCGCGACGGTGAGCATCCGCCTGGCGGCGCTGACCAGGTGGCGACGCCAGACGTAGTCCTGCAGCGACTCCACGAGCGGCAGCACCTGTGCGCTCAGCGCGACCAGGTCCTCGACCTCGTCGCCGCCGCGCTCGCGGGCGACCTCGGCCAGCAACGAGGTCTGCCACTCGGCGAGACGCGCGTAGGACCGCCCCCAGGTCCGTACGAGCGCCGCCTGCCGGTCCTCGCTGAGCACCCCGAGACGTACGAGCTCCTGCGTCATCCGGAGCGCCTCGACATCGGCCTCGGTGAAGGCGATCTCGTCGTCGCCCGCGTGTGGGAAGCCGAGATGGTGCCAGAGGTCCTCGGCGACCTCCATGGGCACGCCCGCCGAGCCCGCGACGTCGGCGCGGGTCAGCGTGGGCGTGTGGCCGAGGACCAACGACTCGACCACGGCGAGCGCTTCCGCGAGCTCGATGTCGGCCTCGCGGCTGCGGCCGTGGTCGGCGTTCTCCTCGACCTCCTCGGAGGTCTGGTCGTCGAGCGTCAGGAGCCGAACCTGTCCTTGGCGACCTTGTCCAGCGCCTTCGCGAACGACGGCATCTCCACGGAGAGCTGCTGCAGCTTGTCGGCGCTGAGGTGGATCAGGTCGAGCGGGGTGAGGGCGACGATGGAGGCCGTACGCAGCGACCCGCGCAGGATTGCCGCCTCGCCGATGATGTCACCGGGGCCGCACTGGGCGATCTCCTCCTTGTCCCGGCGGACCGAGACGGTGCCGTCGAGGATGATGTAGGCCTTGTCCGGCGGGGTGTCCTCCCAGATCGGCGACCAGCCCTCCGGCAGGTGCACACGGGTGCCGGTGGCGCTGATGTGGGCGATCTCCTTGGGTGTGAACATGGAGAAGAACGACTCGGTCACGAGCTTTTCCTTCGGTCGGCTGTGGGGACGGTCACAAGGACAACGACTTTCCTACTGACGAGTTACCCCGGGCGGGTCATCCCAGCGGGTCGCGGGCGATCGGGCAGCTCATGCAGCGAGGACCGCCTCGGCCGGAGCCCAGCTCGGACCCGGCGATCGCGATGACCTCGATCCCGGCGGCCTCCAGCGCCTCGTTGGTCTGGGTGTTCCGCTCGTAGCCCACGACCACGCCCGGCGCCAGTGCCAGGGTGTTGTTGCCATCGTCCCACTGCTCGCGCTCGGCCGCCACCGGGTCGAGACCGGTGTCGACGTGGTGGAGCTTGTCGATGCCCATGGCCTCGGCCGCGACCTCGAGGAACGGACGCGGGGCCGCGATGTCGACCTGACCGGCCTCGTCGGCCGGCGTCACGGCGTACGCCACCAGCGAGTCGACCGCGTTCGGGTAGATCACCATCTTGTCGGTGTTCACCAGCGTGGCGATCGTGTCGAGGTGCATCGTCGCGCGTTCCTGCGCGATCGGGACCGCGAGCACGGTGTGGGCGAGGCCCTCCGCGAAGACCTGGCGGGCGAGCCGCTCGGCACCGGCGGGCGTGGTGCGCTCGCCGACGCCGACCGCGACGACGCCGGGCGCGAGGAGGAGGACGTCGCCGCCCTCGACGTGCTCGAGGTGGGAGCCGTGCAGCCGCGGGCTGGACCGGAAGCGCGGGTGGAACTGGTAGATCAGCTCGGTGAGCGCGGTCTCGCGCTTGCGGGCCGGCATCGCCAGGCTCGTGACGGTCGCACGGTCCCGGATCCACACCGACGAGTCGCGGGTGAAGAGCAGGTTGGGGAGCGGGTCGATGAGGAAGTCGTCGTGGGCGAGCAGGCTGGTGACCAGGCCGTGGCCGCCGCGGACCTCGTCGTTGCGGATGCCTGCGGTCAGGTGGTCGGTCAGCTCGGCCGGCCCCGCGTCGGCGAGGAAGCCGCTCAGATAGTCGCGAAGCGTGTCGCCGAGCGTGAGCGACGCGAGGACCTCGTGGAGCGCCTGCTCGCGAGCCTCGGACACCTCGAGGGTCTCGGCGAGGAGATCCGTCAGGTAGAGCACCTCGACATCGCGATCCCGCAGCGCGGCCGCGAAGGCGTCGTGCTCGTCCTGTGCCCGCTTCACCCACGGGATTCCGTCGAAGAGCAGCTTGTCGTTGTTGCGCGGCGTCAGTCGGGTGAGCTCCCGACCCGGCCGGTGGAGCATGACCGTACGCAGTCGTCCGACCTCGCTGTCGGCGCCAAGTTCTACCATGTCGCGCAGCCTAGGCGACCGTCCGTCAGGCGAACACCTCGACCAAGGTCAGGATGCCCAGGACGAGGCATACGACGGCCCCGACGTAGTGCAGGACGTGCAGCTTGATGAACCGGAGCAGCGTACGTCCCAGCAGCACGGCGAGCCCCGACACGGTGAGCAGCGCGGCCCAGGAGCCGACGAAGACCGAGACCGGCTCGTGGTAGCGGGCCACCAGCGAGACGCTCAGCAGCTGGGAGAGGTCGCCCCACTCAGCCGCGAAGAGGACCATGAAGCTGGCCAGGACCTGGCGGAAGCCGCGTACGTCCTTGGCCTTCTCGGCGAACTCGCTGGCGTCCTCCTCGCTCGCGGTGCCGTGGTGGCGGCGCCCCTCCACGAACAGGAGCACGGCGCCGCCGAGGAAGAGCAGGGCTGCGACGATGTGGATCAGGCTGGTCGGCAGCAGCGTCGCCACGCCGCCGACCGCCACCGCGATGAGCGTCTGGATCGCGAATGCCGCGCCCACACCGAGCCACACGAAGATCGGTCGGTACTTCGTCGACAGCACCAGCGTCGCCAGGAACGTCTTGTCCGGTAGCTCGACGACGAAGATCGCGGCGAAGGCCAGCGCGATGACGGTGATGTCCATCAGGGTTTCCGTTCCAGTTCTTTACGTCCGGCTCTCATCCTCGCACCCGCCGCGTTGGTCGAGCCGCCGGAGCCGCTAGGCGGAGGCGTGTCGAGACCAACACAGTCCCTTCGGCGCTCGATTGGACTGTGTTGGTCTCGACACGGATTCGTTCGTTCCTCACGAATCCGGCTCGACCAGCGGTGCGAGGGGAGCTGCTCTGGCCTCCGCGAGCACGTCGATCGCCGGGCGACCGAGCTCAGCTGCGGCGCGGGCGACGTCGTCCCACTCGGGCTGCAGGTTGACGATCTCGCCGTCGAGACGGGCGGCCTTGACGGCGATCGGGTGTCCGTCGACGTTCACCGTCAGGATCTCGCGGGGCAGGGCGTGCTTGACGACCTCGTGCTCGCGTACGCCGATCGTCGAGGTCTCGCGGAAGAACGCCCGCCGGACCGCCTCGGCGGCGTCGGGACGGGTGAGAGCGTGGAGCGTGTAGGCGGGGCGGCCCTTCTTCATCAGGATCGGGGTGACCCAGGCGTCGCGTGCGCCGGCCGCCAGCAGCGCGTCGATGGCGCCGGGCATCAGCCGCGGCTCGAGATCGTCGATGTTCGCCTCGATGACGAGCTCGGCCGGGGCATTGTCCCGCCATGGCGGGAAGATGCCGCCTCCCGCCGCCGGTTCCGCCCGCACCGCCGGGTCGCCGATCAGCAGTCGCAGGGTGTTCGACCAGCCCTCCGGGTCTCGCCCGCCCGCTCCGACGCCGATCGCCCGGGTCGCCATCGGCGGCTGGTCGCCCCACGACGTGGCGAGGGTGGTGAGCAGCGCAGCGCCGGTCGGTGTGCACATCTCCATCGACGGATGTCCCGGAGGCCCCGCGAAGGAAGGTACGCCGGTGAGCAGCCGCGCGACGGCCGGCGGCGGCACCGGGAGGGTGCCGTGAGCGGCCCGGACGGTGCCGGAGCCGACGGCGACCGGGGAGACGACCACCACGGCGGGGGCCAGGTGGGCGAAACCCGCACAGACCCCGACCACGTCGGCGATCGCGTCCAGCGCACCGACCTCGTGGAAGTGGACGTCGTCCGGTGCGATCCCGTGCACGGCGCCCTCGGCGACCGCCAGCCGCTCGAAGACCCGCAGGGCCAGGTCGCGCACGGCGTCATCGAGGGCCGCGCCGGTGAGCAGCGCCCGGACGTCGGTCCAGGTGCGGTGGTGGACCGAGTCGGCGATCGAGACGTGGCACCGGGTGGCGGCGAGGGCGCCACGTCTCACCTTCTCAGCGCCCAGGTCCACCGGTTCGGGCGCGACCGCGTCGACCGTGGACGAGATCACCGACAGCGGCACCCCGGCGTCGACCAGCGCACCGAGCAGCATGTCTCCCGACGCCCCGGAGGACGCGTCGACCCAGACGACGCTCATCGAGCCCGCCGGGCGATCCGGGCCGCTGCGACACCGGCTCCGTAGCCGTTGTCGATGTTGACCACGGTCACGCCGGGAGCGCACGAGTTGAGCATCGCCAGCAGCGCGGCCAGGCCCCCGAAGGAGGCGCCGTAGCCGACGGACGTCGGCACCCCGATCATCGGCACCCCGACCAGTCCGCCGACCACCGACGGGAGCGCGCCCTCCATCCCGGCGACGACGATCAGGCAGTCCGCGTCCTCGAGCCGGTCGCGCACGGCCATCAAACGGTGGAGACCGGCGACGCCCACGTCGGTGATCCGCTCGACCCCGGCGCCGTGGACCTGGCAGGCCAGGGCAGCCTCGGCCGCGACCGGTCCGTCGGAGGTCCCGGCCGCCACGACGCACACCCGGCCGTGCGGGGCCGGCAGCGGGCCGAGCGTGATCGCCCGGGCCTCGGCGTCGTGGACCGCCGTCGGCAGCTCGGCCGCGACCAGGGCAGCGGCCTCGGCGGAGACGCGGGTGGCCAGGACCGCGCGCGTGGGGTGCGCACGGTGCAGCCGGTCCAGGATCGCGACGACCTGCTCGGGCGTCTTGCCTGCGGCGTACACGACCTCGGGGTCACCGGTGCGCCGCTCGCGGTCGAGGTCGACCCGGGCGAACCCGAGGTCGGCGAACTCCTCCGCCATGGTTCAGAACCGTGCCGGGTCGGCGGGGTAGACGCCGAGCAGCTTCACGTCGGTCGTGAAGAACGCCAGCTCCTCCAGGGCCCGCTTCAGCCCCGGCTGGTCGGGGTGGCCGTCGACCTCGGCGAGGAACTGGGTCGCGGTGAACTTCCCGTCCACCATGTAGGACTCCAGCTTGGTCATGTTCACGCCGTTGGTCGCGAAGCCGCCGAGCGCCTTGTAGAGGGCCGCCGGGAGGTTGCGCACGTTGAAGATGAACGAGGTCACCACCGGACCCTGGTCGGCGGGCGCCTGGATGAAGTCGGGCGAGAGCACCACGAAGCGGGTGGTGTTGTGGTCGGCGTCCTCGATGTCGGTGGCGAGGACGTCCAGGCCGTAGATCGAGGCGGCCAGCGGCGGGGAGATCGCGGCCATCGTCGGGTCGCCGGCCTCGACCACCTCGCGCGCGGCGCCGGCGGTGTCGCCGGAGACGACCGGGGTGAACCCGTGCTCACGGATGATGTTGCGGCACTGGCCGAGCGCGTGGACGTGGGAGTGGACCGTACGGATGTCGTCGAGATGGGCGCCCGGAAGACCGAGCAGGTGGAACCGGATCCGCAGGTAGTGCTCGGCGATGATGTGCAGGTTGGACTCGGGGAGGAAGTGGTGGATGTCGGCCACCCGCCCGGCCAGGGAGTTGTCGATCGGGATCATCGCCAGCGACGCCTCACCCGCCTCGACGGTCGCAAAGACGTCCTCGAACGAGGCGCACGGCACCGACTCCAGCTCGGGGTAGTGCCGCTGGCACACCATGTGTGAGTTGGACCCTGGTTCGCCCTGATAGGCGATGCGATGTGGCTCAGACACATCGACAGTCTAGATTCGCCCGCTGTGCTTGCTCTTGCCATTCTCAGTCTGCTGACCGCAATCGCCGCCCTGGTGCTCGCCGGGACGGCCTGGCAGAAGACGAAGGACGTACGCCGCCCCGATCCGGCCGCGGTCGAGTCGCTGCCGACGGACGTCGCCGGTCTGCGTGCCGAGGTGGCGGCGCTGCGCGCCGAGTCGGCGATGAACCTGCGCCATCTCGCGGTGGTGCGCTTCGACGCGTTCGGGGACGCGGGTGGGCACCTGAGCTGGTGTCTGGCCCTGCTCGACGACAACGGCGACGGCGTCGTGCTCACCTCGATCCACGGCCGCACCGAGGCGAGGTCGTATGCGAAGAGCATCGTCGGCTGGGAGTCGTCGCAGCTGATGTCGCCCGAGGAGACCGAGGCGGTCCAGCAGGCGAGGCCCAAGCGCTGATCCGGGAGGCTGATCCAGCCGAAAACGACGCCGGCACGCTCGGGCGTGGCGGGGGAACCGTTCCGAGCGTGCCGGTTTTCAAACCCGGGCTGCGGGTGGGACGGCCCGGGAGTCGACCACTGGTCGCGGGGGATTTCCGACCAGTGAGTGGGAGTTGCACGTCACCGGCCGGAGTCAGGCTTGAACCCGAGCGGGGACGCCGACTCGGCTAACGCCGAGTCGTGTCAGACACCTTATGAACATTTACTGATCAACAAGACATCTCTGCCCGCGAGTCGGGAAGGTTTTACCGCGAGAATCGACGCCAAACGGGCTGAAATGATGCCAGAAACGGGACTTTGGCCCCGGATTGATGGGACTTTCGCCCTCCCGGCGTGTCGCTCGATTCAGGACCGAATCGGGACCACTGCTTCAGCGTGGCACGCGGACGAGCAGGCGTCCGGGAAGGCACTGCATACGCAGCTCCCGGCCCTCGGAGATCGTGTCGCCGTCGAGCTGGCGCGGCTGGTCGTGGTTGGTGCGGATCACGACGCTGGCACCGGTCATCCGGTTGACCAGGTTGTCGGTGCGCGGCCGCTTGCTCAGCACCCGGAACGCGAGCGGCAGCCAGGACCAGAACCGCTGCGGGTAGAGCAGCACCACGTCGACGAGCCCGTCGTCGAGCGCGGCCGCCGGCAGCAGCGGCATGTTGGCCTGGAGGTAGCCGACGTTGCCGACCACGACCGTACGCGCCCGGTGGCGGGTGAACTCGCCGCCATCGATGGAGATCTCCAGTCGCATCGCCGGGAACATCAGGCTCTTGAAGGCGGACAGCACGTACGCCATCCAGCCGATCTTCTTCTTGATGTCCTCGTTGACGCCGCTCATGATCGCGGCGTCGAAGCCCATCCCGGCCATGACCAGGAAGTTGGTGTCCTCGAGGTTGTCGCCGGAGACCTCGACCAGGTCGATCGCCTGGTCCTGCCCGGTGAGGGCGACGTCGATCGCGGCCCGGATGTAGAGCGGGATCGACAGGTTGCGGGCGAGCAGGTTGCCGGTGCCGCCGGGGACGATCCCGACCGCGATGCCGGTGCCGGCCAAGGCGGAGCAGACCTCGCGTACGGTGCCGTCGCCGCCGCACACGAGCACCAGGTCGGCACCCTCCTCCTGGGCCGCGCGCGCCATCCCCCGGCCGGGGTCGTCCACGGTGGTCAGGTGCCACGTCGGCGTCTTCCAGCCGGACTCCTTGGCCATCGCGGTGACCATCGTCTTGAACTGCTCGACCGACTCGACCTTGATCGGGTTGAGGACCACCGCGATCTTCCGGTTGCCGCGCACCGAGTCCACCAGCGGCCGCCGGCCCAGTGCGTGCGACGTCGGAAGCGGCGTGTAGAGCGCCATGCCGAGGAAGACCGCACCGGCGGCGAACGCGATCCCGCCGAGCACGTCGGAGGGGTAGTGGCGTCCGAGGAAGATCCGGTCCGCGGCGACGAGCAGCACCAGCAGGACGAGGCTGGTGTAGGCGAGGCGGCGCAGGCCGCGGCGGCGTACGAACATCGTCACGACCACCGCGATCACGCCTGCCAGGACAGCGATCCCGGTCGCATGTCCGGAGGGGTACGCAGGCGAGTCGTGCAGCCACGACGCCAGCTGCCACTCCGGCCGGTCGCGGTCGACCAGCAGCACGGTCGCGCGGCGTACGACCAGGGTGACCACCACGACGCCGAGCACGTAGACCGCGGCGCGGGGGTACTTCCGGAACAGCCCGGCAGCGACCAGGAAGGCGACGCCGACCGCGAGATACCACTCGGTGACCACCTCGACGACGCGCCAGGAGTCGAGCATCCAGCCGTGCTCCGCCGTCACCGCCGCGGCGTCCCGGCCGAGCTCGTCGAACATCGAGACCGGCGGCCACGCGTTGACCGCCGCGACCCCGATCAGGGCGCACAGAGCGAACAGCGAGGCCGCCCAGGTCAGCAGGGTGCGGCGAGAAAGGTCGAGCACGGTGAGCCAGTATGCGCGAAACGGCTTCCACACAGTGAATGAACGGACTGGTCAAAAGCCGAGGCAGCACCCGGTTGTGAGCGCTATCGTTCGCTGTCCGCGCATGATTCGGGTCGGCGCCGGCATCCCTCGGTCCCTCGTCGTTGTGAGGTCTCTCTCGTGCGCTCTCGCGTGTCCTCGTACGCCCTCCTCGGGCTCCTGTCCGTCCCCGCCGCCGCTCTCGGTGTCGGTGGCCTTCTCGCCGGATCCGCTGCCGCGGCCGAAGGCGAGTGTGGCGGCAAGCCCGTCACCGTCGACCTCAGAGAGGGTCAGGCCCCGACCGAACTCGACGACGTCATCGCCGTTCCGGGAGGTGCCACTGTGAGTGGGCTGGGCGGCAACGACACCATCTGCGTCGTCGGCCAGGGCGGGGCGGAGATCTACGGAGGTGCCGGCAACGACACGCTCATCGGTGGATCCGATGGCGATCTTCTCAATGGAGGAGATGGCGACGACGTCGCCCGCGCGGGCGAGGGCGACGACCTGATCGAGGAGACCTCGGGCAACGACTCCCTCGATGGTGAGGCGGGGGGCGACATCATCCTTGCGGGCCCCGGCGCTGACAAGGTCGACGGGGGTCTCGGCGACGATGTCATCTCCGGTGGGTTCGGGGGTGACGTGCTGCGCGGCGGCGACGGAGCCGACCGACTGGCCGGGGGTGCGGACGACGACACCGTCGACGGTGGATCGGGGACCGACATCGCGACCTACGCCGAGGCCGGCAGCGGCATCGTCGCGACGATGAGGAAGGTGACCGGCGGCCTCGGTACCGACGTCCTCGCCGGCATCGAGGAGCTGATGGGGACCGACCACGCCGACCGGTTCAACGGAGATTCTGGCAACAGCGTGATCGACGGCCGAGCCGGGAACGACGTATTCGCTCCGGGGGCCGGGACTGATGTGATCACCGGCGGGTCCGGGGCGGACACGGTCACCTACTCCAACGCGACCAGCGGCGTACGGGTCTATCTCGGGCAGCCTGCTTACTGCGGTGCAGGTGCTGGACGCGAGACGATCGAGGAGGTCGAGAACCTCACTGGCAGTCCGTACGGCGACCAGCTCATCGGGGACCTGGGGAGCAACGTCATCCTCGGCGGGGGCGGGAGCGACTACATCAACGGGCTCAACGGGAACGATCGGCTGGACGGCGGCAGCGGCAACGACACGTTCTGGCCGGGCAAGGACAACGACACCGTGATCGGTGGGACCGGCACGGACACGATCAGCTACAAGGGCTACTACAGGCCGATCCAGGTCAGTCTGGCCACGACCCGCGCTCAGAACACCGGCAGCTCGGGTTACGAGAAGGTCAGTCAGACCGAGAACATCATCGGTACGTCGTACTCGGATCGCCTCGTCGGAAGCTCGGGCCGCAACACGATCTCGGCCGGCTACGGGAACGACACTGTTCTGCCGGGTCACGGCGACGACGTCGTCAGCGGCGGAGCCGGGTCGGACACGATCAGCTACCGGAACGTCGGTGTAGGTGTCCGGGTGTCGCTTGCCGCGACCTTTGGACAGCGCACGAATGCCGGCTACGACAAGATCACCTACTTCGAGAACGTCATCGGAACCGCGCGCGCCGACGTCCTCAAGGGGAACGGGTCCGCCAACAAGCTGTACGGCGACGGCGGTGGCGACAAGCTCTATGGCGGGAGCGGGGCTGACAAGCTCTACGGTGGAACCGGGGCCGACTACGGCGACGGTGGATACGGACGTGACAGCGCCTATTCGGTCGAGCGGAAGGTGAACCTTCCCTGATCGAGCTCACTTACTGAAGTGAGATCTCGTGGTCGGGTCGACTAGCCTTGCCGCATGATCGACCCGCGCATCCTCCGCGAAGACCCCGACCGCGTACGTGCCTCGCAGGAGCGCCGCGGCGCGTCCAGTGACGTGGTGGACCGGGCGCTGTCTGCGGACAGTGCCCGACGGGCGGCGATCGCCGACTTCGAGGCCAAGCGGGCCGAGCAGAAGCAGATGGGCAAGAAGGTCGCCCAGGCCAAGGGTGAGGAGAAGCAGGAGCTCCTGGCCCAGGTGAAGGAGCTCGCGGCCGCGGTGAAGGAGGCCGAGGCGGCGCAGAACGCTGCCGAGGAGGAGTGGAAGAAGGCCCTCAAGGGCATCCCCAACCTCGCCGACGACGCTCCGGCTGGCGGCGAGGACGACTTCGTCGTGATCGAGACCGTCGGCAAGCCGCGCGACTTCGCGGCCGAGGGCTTCGAGCCGCGCGACCACGTCGAGCTGGGCAAGATGCTCGGCGCGATCGACCTCGAGCGTGGCGCGAAGGTCTCGGGCAGCCGCTTCTACTTCCTGACCGGGGTCGGCGCCGAGCTCGAGTTCGCGCTGATCAACCTGGCGATGGAGCAAGCCCGCGAGGCCGGGTTCACCCAGGTGATCGCACCGGCGCTGGTGCGCCCGGAGGCGATGGAGGGCACCGGCTTCCTCGACCAGGTCGACGACGGCGTCTACAAGATCGAGGACGACGACCTCTACCTCGTCGGCACCTCCGAGGTGCCGATGGCCGCCTACCACGCCGACGAGATCCTCGACCCCGAGACGTTGCCGCGGCGCTACGCCGCCTTCTCGTCCTGCTTCCGCAAGGAGGCCGGTTCGGCGGGCAAGGACACCAAGGGCATCATCCGGGTCCACCAGTTCGAGAAGGTGGAGATGTTCGTCTACACCACCGTCGAGGATTCGTACGCCGAGCACCAGCGTCTCCTCGAGTGGGAGAAGGCGTTCCTGGACAAGCTCGAGCTCGCCTACCAGGTCATCGACGTCGCCGCCGGCGACCTCGGTCCGAGCGCGCTGCGGAAGTTCGACTGCGAGGCGTGGATCCCGACCCAGGGGAAGTACCGCGAGCTCACCTCGGCCTCCAACTGCACCACCTTCCAGGCGCGCCGCCTCGACATCCGGCAGCGCACGGAGAGCGGCACCACCCCGGTCGCCACCCTCAACGGCACGCTGACCGCGATCACCCGCGCGATCGTCGCCGTGCTGGAGACCCACCAGCAGGCCGACGGGTCGGTACGGGTGCCGAAGGCGCTGCAGAAGTGGCTCGGGCGCGAGGTCCTGGAGCCGATCCAGAAGTGAGCGCGACCGAGAGCACCACCACGCGGCCGGGTGAGGCCGCCTGGCAGCCGAAGCTCGTCGCGCTCGACATCGACGGCACGCTGCTGCGCTGGATCGAGGGCACCGGCACGACCTCCGAGGCGCTCTCGGACAAGGTGCGCGACGCGGTCCGCCGGGCGTACGACGCCGGTGCGCACGTGGTGCTCTCCTCCGGCCGTTCAGCCCACTCGATGACCGGGATCGCCGACCTGCTCGGGCTCCCGGACGAGGGTGCCGAACGGTTGTGGATCGTCGCGTCCAACGGCGCGGTGGTGCTCCGCTACCCGCCGGTCGAGGTGGTCCACGAGGAGACCTTCGACGCCCGCGCGGCGGTCGAGAAGATCGTGGAGCGGCGGCCGAACGTGCTGGTCGCGGTGGAGAACCGCGGCCTGGGCTACCGGTTCAACCGGCCGTTCCCCGAGGGTGAGCTCGACGGTGACCACCTGATCGCCCCGATCGAGGAGATGGTCGCCGAGCCGGTCTCCCGCGTGATCATCCGTGACCCCGACGCGACTCCGGAGGACTTCCTCGCCCTCGGGCGCGAGCTCGGTCTGCACGGCATCGACTACGTGGTCGGCTACACCGCGTGGCTCGACCTGACCCCGGTCGGCGTCTCGAAGGCATCGGGCCTGTCCTACGTCTGCGACGAGCTCGGTCTCGAGCCCGCCGACGTGCTCGCCATCGGCGACGGCCGCAACGACGTCGAGATGCTCGAGTGGGCGGGCCGCGGGGTCGCCATGGGCAACGCTCCGGAGGTCGTCCAGAAGATCGCCGACGCGGTGACCGCCCACGTCGCCGACGACGGCGCGGCGCTGGAACTCTCCCGCTGGTTCTGAGATTCTCAGCGCTCGTGACTCTTCCCACCACCGTCACCACTGAGCGGCTGACGCTGCCGCTGTGGACCCGCGCCGACGTCGATGCCATCCGCGACCCGAACGGCGGCCTCGGCCGCCCGCAGGGCTGGCACCCGCAATTCCCGCGGGTGGACGATCGCGACGCGGCGACGATGTGGGTCGACGGTGACCCGTGGAGCTCCCGCTACATCATGCGCAACGGCACCGTGCTCGGCTCGATCGGCTTCTTCGGCCCGCCCGACACCGCGCCCGACGGCACTCCTGAGACCGAGGTCGGCTACGGCCTGGTCGAGGAGGCCCGCGGCTGGGGCTTCGCCACCGAGGCGCTCAAGGGTCTGCTG
Source organism: Nocardioides turkmenicus (assembly GCF_011045035.1). Classification (GTDB taxonomy): domain Bacteria; phylum Actinomycetota; class Actinomycetes; order Propionibacteriales; family Nocardioidaceae; genus Nocardioides; species Nocardioides turkmenicus. Next base: position 136,163 of record NZ_JAALAA010000004.1, on the reverse strand, counting down.
GCGTGCGCCGACAAGGAGGGCGTACGCATCCGGGCCTCTGTCGAGCCCACCAACGCGGCCAGCCTGCGAGTGCTCGCCAAGTGCGGGTTCACCGAGCTCCGAGGCGCCGACGAGGACGGGCATCTGGTGATGGCCCGGCCCGTGCCCGGTGGCAGAATGGAAGAATGACGATGCCGAAGCTGGTCGCGACCGACCTCGACGGCACTCTGGTCAGAGCGGACGGCTCGGTCTCGGACTTCACTCGTGACGTACTCGTGAAGCTCGAGGAGATCGGCGTGCCGGTCATCTTCGTGACCGGTCGGCCGCTGCGCTGGACCCGCGAGCTCTTCGAGCACATCGGCAGCGTCGGCCTGGCTATCGTCTCCAACGGCGCGCTGGTCTGGGACGTCGCCACCGATCAGCCGCGGCTCACCCGCCTGATCGAACCCGCCCTGACCGCCGAGGTGGCGGCCGCGCTGAGGGCAAACCTGCCCGGCCTGGTCTTCGCGACCGAGTCGCTCGAGGGCTGGTCCTGCGAGCCGGCCTTCGCGACCCACACCTCCGACGCGCTCCGGCCCGCCAGGCGCGTCGCGCCGATCGAGGAGCTCGCCGACGAGCCGCTCATCAAGCTGCTCGCCCGCCGCCACGAGGATGATGACGCCGACGAGCTGCTGGCGGCCGCTGCGGCCGTCGTCGGCGACCGGGTCAACGTCACCCACTCCTCGTTCCCGCTGCTCGAGATCAGCGCTCCCGGGGTCACCAAGGCCTCCACGCTGGAGCTGGTGTGCACCGAGCTCGGCATCTCCGCGACCGACGTGATCGCCTTCGGCGACATGCCCAACGACCTGCCGATGCTCACCTGGGCGGGGACGTCGTACGCCATGGCCGACGCCCACCCGAGCGTGGTCTCGTGTGCGTCTCACCTCGCGCCCGGGCACGAAGATGACGGTGTCGCGCGGGTCCTGGCTGGAGTCTTCGGGCTCTGACTGGTTTGATCTTCGCCATGCGCCGCGTCCCCCAGTTCCTCGCTGCCCTCGCTCTTGCGGTGACAGCCGTGGTCACGACGAGCCCAGCCCCCGCCTCCGCGGCCCCGGTGACGGCCCCCGCGAAGTGCCCCGCGTTCAAGCTCAGCGACGCCGTCAAGGAGCCGCTGGTCTTCCACGCACGGGTGACCGGCCCCGGCAAGCCCGTCCGGAAGGGCGGCCCGGTCGTCTATCCCGTGACCGTCGTCAAGGCACTCAAGGGCGTCATCAGCGGCAGCAACCTCCAGGTCACCCTCAACACCGGCCCGTGCCAGCGGAAGTCGCTGACCGCCAACGAGGACTACTACTTCTTCGTCCAGCAGAAGGGCGACACCATCCTCGCCGCCGGCAGCTCGCCGCGGGTCGAGGAGTACACCGACAAGCTCCAGGCCGAGATCGCCAAGGAGTTCCCCGAGGCGGTCTCCCCCGAGCCTCAACAGGTGAGCTTCAGCAAGCCGACGTCGCCCGAGGGAGCCAAGCTCGTCGAGGTCGCCGCCCCGGGCGTCGCGATGGTCGTCGTCGGCCTGCTCGGCCTGATCATCGTGCAGATTCTCGGGCGACGGCGGACGGCGTAGCCTCCTCCGGCGTCCACCCCGGCGGCCGGAACAGGTAGCTCAGCTTGAGCCGCCAGCCGTCGGCGCTGCGTACGTCGTTCCAGAGCTCGCGGAACGCGCCGTACTCCAGGCGGAGCAGGTTGTAGGTGTCGACCTTGTAGGTCAGGCCGTACGTCGGGCGCTGGACCTCCGGCTGGAACGTGCCGAAGAGGCGGTCCCAGACGATCAGGATGCCGGCGTAGTTCTTGTCCAGGTACTCCGGGTCGGAGCCGTGGTGGACGCGGTGGTGGCTCGGGGTGTTGAAGACGAGCTCGATCGGGCGCCACAGCTTGCCGACCGTCTCGGTGTGCACGAAGAACTGGTAGATGAGGTTGGCCGAGAACGCGATGTAGATCGCGATCGGCGAGACGCCCAGGAACGGCAGCGGCAGGAAGAAGAAGAACTCGAACCACGGGTTCCACTTCTGCCGCAGCGCGGTCGCGAAGGTCATGTACTCCGACGAGTGGTGGGCCTGGTGGGCGGCCCAGCCGACGCGCGTGCGGTGCACGAAGCGGTGGCTCCAGTAGTAGGCGAGGTCGACGAGCACGACCGAGATCGCCAGGCCCCACCAGGTGTTGGGGATCTGCCACAGGGACGCGTAGGCGAAGATCGCCGTGTAGATCCCGAGCGTCAGGATCTTGAACACGGTCATCGACACGATCGATCCGACGCCCATCAGGATCGAGGTGCGCGCGTCCTTGAAGACGTAGCCGGCCAGGTTGTCGTCGTGGTCGAGCCACTTCAGCGCGGCCAGCTCGATGAGGATCGAGAGCGCGAAGAACGGGATCGCGTACGTCAGCGGGTTCTTCAGAGGGTCGAGTACGTCGTTCATGGGGGCCTCCTGGGATATGACCTTTGGGTAAGTTACCTCAAGGTCATATGCCATCGCTAGACTCTTCGTCATGTCACGGGCCAACGCTGGAACGAAGGGCGTCCCGCGCGCCGACCGCGAGCTGCAGATCGTGCGGACGGCTTGCGAGGTCTTCGGCACCGTCGGGTTCGCCCGGGCGTCCGTCGCCGGGATCGCGGCCGACGCCGGCATCTCGAAGCCGCTGGTCTACCAGTACTTCGGCTCCAAGGAGGGGCTCTTCCTGGCCAGCTTCAACTACGGCGCCGAGACGCTCGCGGCCGAGATGGAGCGGGTCGCCGCCGACGACTCCGTCGGCCTCGAGCGCGGCCTGCGTACGCTCGACGGTCTCTTCCGCACCCTCGAGCCCCAGCCCTGGCTGTGGCGGCTGCTCTTCGACCCGTCCGCACCTGACGACGGCGAGGTGGCGGCGGCTCGCGCGGTCTACACCGACCGCATCACCCGGCTCGCCGTCGAGGGCGTCGGTGAGCTGATGCGGCTCGTGGGCGACGACGACCCCCTCGACGCCTCTGCGCTGACCGCGGTCTGGATGAGCGCCGTCGATGCGCTGATCACCTGGTGGCTCGATCATCCGGGCGTCACCCCTGCTGAGATGACGGAACGGTGCCACCGGCTGATCACGGCGGTCTCCGGTGCCGCGCTTCCCGCCCAGATCGGTCCCGCCGCGAGTAGCCTTCGCGCGTGAGCGAGCACCAGCGAGTGAACCATCGAATCATCACGCGCCCGCGTCCGTACCCTGGCGCTTGCGCTACGGAGGCGGGCGCGTGAGCATCGGCAGAGACCTCCAGTCGGCGATCTTCCGCAAGGGCCTGTTCGGCCACCGGCCCGTGGTGCCGACCGAGCCCTCGGCGCTGGCCGAGGCCGCCCACCGGGCGATGAGCAAGGAAGCCTGGGCGTACGTCGCCGGCGGAGCGGGCCAGCAGCGCACCGTCGCCGCCAACACCGCGGCCTTCGACCACTTCCGGCTCGTGCCCCGGATGCTCGCCAACGTGGAGACCCGCGACCTGCGTACGACCCTGTTCGGCGTGGACATGCCGGCGCCGCTGATGCTCGGCCCGGTCGGCGTGCTCGAGCTCGCCCATCCGCGCGCCGAGCACGAGGTCGCCGCGGCGGCCCGTGCGACCGGCATCCCGATGGTCATCTCCACCCAGGCGTCGGTCCCGATGGAGGACGTCGCCGCGGATCTCGGGGACACCCCGCGGCTCTACCAGCTCTACTGGTCCAAGGACGAGTCGATCGTCGAGTCCTTCGTACGCCGCGCCGAGGCCATTGGCTCCGACGCGCTGGTCGTCACGCTCGACACCCACATGCTGGGGTGGCGTACGCGTGATCTCGACCTGGGCTACCTGCCCTTCGCGAGGGGACTCGGGATCGCGCAGTACACCTCCGACCCGGCCTTCCGCGCCCTCGTCGACGAGCGGATCGCGGCGGGCTCCGGGATGAGCGTGCGACCCGGGCTCCGGGAGATCCCCGCGGCCCTCTCCGCTGTCGCCTCGATGGCCCAGCACCATCCGGGCAAGGTCGTCGAGAGCCTTCGTTCGGGGCATGCCCGGGCCGCGGTCGAGACCTTCCTCGACGTCTTCTCCCGCTCAGACCTGATCTGGGACGACCTGGACCGGCTGCGCGAGATGACCGACCTGCCGATCGTGCTCAAGGGACTCCAGGCGCCCGAGGACGCCCGCCGCGCGCTCGAGCACGGCGTCGACGGGATCATCGTTTCCAACCACGGCGGCCGCCAGGTCGACGGTGCCATCGCCTCCATCGACGCCCTGCCGAGCATCGTCGACGAGGTCGACGGCCGCATCCCGGTGCTCTTCGACTCCGGCATCCGGTCCGGCGCCGACATCCTCAAGGCCCTCGCCCTGGGTGCGGACGCGGTCCTCCTCGGGCGCCCGTACGTCTACGGCCTCGCGCTCGCCGGTGCCGCCGGTGTCCAGGCCGTCGTCGAGCACATGATCGCCGAGCTCGACCTCTCCCTCGGCCTGGTCGGCTGCCGCTCGGCCGACGAGATCGGCAGGGAGCTCCTCGGCTGAGGCTCGGGGTGAGCGGGACACGTACGGACCGCGCCAAGTTCATACTTTATGAGGGGGCGCGATCTGAGCACCCCACCTACGATGCAGGTGATGAACCCGCAATCTCCGCCAGATATCGTCGTGATCGGCGGCTCCAACATGGATCTCCACGCTCGGGCGCACGAGCAGGTGGTGATGGGTTCGAGCATGTCCGGATCCGCCGGTCTCTCGCCTGGCGGGGTCGGCCGCAACGTCGCCGAGAACCTCGCGCGCCTGGGTGACTCGGTGGCGCTGGTCTCGGTCGTCGGCGACGACCCGATCGGCGACGAGGTGATCAGCTACACCGAGGACGTCGGCGTCGACTGCACCTACGTACGCCGCCGGGCAGACGTACGCACCGGCACCTACAACGCCGTCCTCGACTCCTCCGGTGAGCTGGTGGTCGCGGTGGCCGACATGGCCGCGACCGACGAGTTCTCCCCGCTGGTCGTGGAGGCGGCCCGCGACATGATCAAGAATGCGCGGGGTGTGCTCGTCGAGGGCAACATCCCGGTCCGCACCGCCGAGGTGGCGATCGACCTCGCCCACGACTTCGACGTGCCGGTCGGCTTCGACCCGGTCTCGGTGCCGAAGGCGCGGCGCGCGCGTGACCTGATCCGCGCCGACCGCGAGCTCTACCTGGTCACGCCCAACCAGGCCGAGCTGGCCGCCCTCACCGACCTCCCCGCCGGCACCGACGCGGAGATCGAGAAGGCGGTCCACTCGCTGCACGACCGCGGGGTGGGCGTCGTCTGGGTGCGCCTCGGCGCCCGCGGCTCGGTGATCAGCTACAACGACGTCTACCAGGAGCTTCCCGCCGTGCCGACCGACGTCGTCGACGTGACCGGCGCCGGCGACGCGATGCTCGCCGCGTTCACCCACGAGCTGCTCCGTGAGGTCGATCTGGTCGAGGCGGCGCGCTTCGGCCACGCCGCGGCCGCGCTGACCTGCGGCACCCACGACACCGTCCGGATGGACCTCAGCGAGAGCCTCGTGCGGGAGCTCGCATGAAGGTGAGGCTCACCGACGAGGTCGCCACAGCGCTCGCTGAGGGGAGCCCGGTCGTCGCGCTGGAGTCGACGATCATCAGCCACGGCATGCCCTACCCCGACAACGTCAAGATGGCCACCGAGGTCGAGCAGATCGTGCGCGACAACGGTGCCGTCCCGGCCACGATCGCGCTGCTCGACGGCGTTCCGTGCGCCGGCCTGGACCACGACGACCTCGAGCTCCTCGCCTCCGACCCCGACGTGACGAAGGTCAGCGTCCGCGACCTTCCCTACGTCGTCGCTCGCGGCCTCCACGGAGCGACCACGGTCGCGGCGACCATGCGCCTGGCGGCGATGGTCGGGATCAGGACGTTCGTGACGGGTGGGCTCGGCGGCGTACATCGGGGCGCGAGCGAGTCCTTCGACATCTCCGCCGACCTGACCGAGCTCGCCCGCACGCCGGTCGCGGTGGTGAGCGCCGGCGTGAAGTCGATCCTCGACATCGGCCTGACCCTGGAGACGCTGGAGACCTACGGGGTGCCGGTGCTGGTCAACGGCAGCGACGAGTTCCCGGCCTTCTACTCCCGCAGCTCCGGCTTCCCGGCGCCGCTGCGCATCGACGGCCCCGCCGAGGCGGCCGCGGTCATGAAGGCCACCTGGGACCTCGGCCTGCCCAGCGGTCTGGTCGTCGCCAACCCGGTCCCCGCCGCCGACGAGATCCCCGCCGAGGTGATCGGGAAGCACATCGACCAGGCCCTCGCCGACGCGGATGCCCGCGACATCCACGGCAAGGACATCACCCCGTTCCTGCTGGCCAGGATCGTCGAGCTGACCGCCGGTGACTCGCTGACGACCAACATCGCGCTGGTACGCGACAACGCGGCCTTCGGTGCGCAAATGGCGGCAACCTTTGCGGCGAGCGTCTAACTCCTCACCACTCGTTCACCCCGGAGACACCGCACGCGGCCTAACGTCTCGCCTGTCTATGCGTTGATCCTCCCGTGACCGTCAGCCCCCACTCCGGCCCCAGCATCGGCCCGTCCCGGCGCACCCTGCTCAAGACCGGCCTGATCGGTGGCGCGGGAGTCGTCGCCGGCCCGATGCTGTGGACACAGGCGGCCAGGTCGGCGGCGCCGGCCACCGGCGTACATCTCTCCTACGGAGCCAACCCGGTCAGGCAGATGAACGTGTCCTGGTCGACCGCAGGCTCGGTGCAGGGGGCGCGCCTCGACCTCGGTGTCACGCCCGACTACGGGCTCACGGTCCGTCCGGAGTCGCTCTCCTCGATCCGCGTCGACAGCGTCTACCACCACGTCGACCTCAGCGACCTGAAGCCCGGCACGCGCTACTACTACCGGCTCAGCCACGACGGAGGCACTCCGACCCGGGGCTCGTTCACCACCGCCCCGAAGAGCAGGGAGAGCTTCCGCTTCGCCGCCTTCGGCGACATGGGTGTGGCCGAGGACGCCGTACGCAATGTGAACCTGATCCGCCAGCAGGGCGCCGAGTTCGCGTTCGTCGTCGGCGACATCGCCTACGCCGACACCGGCGGTCAGGGCAAGAGCGGTGAGCTGCAGCAGGACTTCGGGGTGTGGGACGAGTTCCTGGCCCAGATCCAGCCGAGCGCCAACGCCATCCCGTGGATGACCGTGGTCGGCAACCACGAGATGGAGAACGGCAACGGCGAGCTCGGCTACGACGGCTACCGCGCCCGCTTCCGCCACCCCGGCAACGGTGCCGGCAGCGGCCAGGAGACCTACTCCTTCGTCCGCGGCAACGTCGCCTTCATCGCGCTCGACGGCAACGACGCGACCTACGAATACACCCGGAACGCCGGCTACCTCGGCGCTGCCCTGGACAGCTGGCTGGAGCAGCGGCTGGCCGCCTTCCGGGCCCGCGACGACATCGACTTCATCCTGGTCGGCTTCCACCAGTGCGCCTACTGCACCAACATCGCGCACGCCTCCGACGGCGGCATCCGCGACCGCTGGGAGGAGCTCTTCGACCGCTATCAGGCCGACGTGGTGATCAACGGCCACAACCACTGCTACGAGCGCACCCACCTGATGCGCGCCGGCAAGCCGGTCCAGGAGGCGCCGCGCGGCGCCACGGTCGACACCGAGCAGGGCACGATCTACATCACCGCCGGCGGTGGGGGCGGCTCGACCTACCCCGACGTCCTGCCCGTGCTCTCCTACTACACGGACAAGAACGGCCTGAAGATCCCCGAGCCGACCACCTACCGCGCGGTCGGCGACGCGACCCACTCGGTCGCCTTCTTCGACGCCCATCCGCGCGATGCCCACGGGCAGGCCAAGCTCGTCCTCGAGGTCATCGCCTCCGACGGGTCCGAGGTCGACACGCTCACCATCACCAGGTCGCGTTGATGCGGGCCCCTTTAGAGTCTATGCGCGTGGGGGGAATCAGAAGGAGAAAGCCGAGGCTGCTCAGCGTGGTCGTGCCGGTCTACAACGTGGCCGACTACGTGGCGGACAGCCTCGACAGCATCCTGCGCCAACCACTGCGCGAGGTGTGCGCGATCGAGGTCGTCGTGGTCGACGACGGCTCGACCGACGGATCTGCCGACATCGTCAAGGACATCGCCGCGAAGGACTCGCGCGTCACGCTGATCAGCCAGCCCAACTCCGGCGTCTCCATCGCCCGTCACACCGGGATCGAGGCCACCACGGGTGATCTGCTCACCTTCGTCGACCCCGACGACATCCTGCCCCGCGACGCTTGGAGCTCGATGATCAGGACCCTGCGGCGTACGGGCTCCGACTTCGCGGTCGGCTCCGCCGAGCGGGTCACCGTCGTGAACGGCGAGGAACGGAGGTACGTCACCCCGCTGATGCGCCGCAACCACACCCGGACACGCCTCAGGTGCCGGATCGAGGACGCGCCGCTGATGCTGGCGGACGTGTTCGTGTGGAACAAGATCTTCCGTCGCTCCTTCTGGACCGACAACGACATCACCTTCCCCGAGCGCACCCGCTACCAGGACCAGGTCGCCCTGACCCAGGCGTTCCTGAGCGCCCGGAGCTTCGACATCCTCAGCGACGTCGTCTACGACTGGCGGGTCCGCTCCGACCTCTCCTCCGCCACCCAGAAGCGCGCCCAGATCGCCAACCTGGTCGAGCGGATCACGACCAAGCGGCAGACCGTCGAGCTGGTCGCTGCCTTCGGCTCGGAGAAGCTGATGCGGACGCTGCGCACCGAGATCCTCCCGATCGACATGTGGGAGCACTTCCGTGCTGCCGTCAACCCCACCACCGAGGATCCCGACCGCTACTGGTCGCTGCTCCGCGACGTCGTCCTCGAGCTCTGGTACGACGCCGGCGTCCCCTTCGAGGAGACCACCGTCCCGCGTGGCCAGCGCCTGATGGCCTGGCTGGTCGCGCAGGACCGCCGCAGCGATCTCGCCGATCTCATCGAGATGATCGACGAGCGGGGCCCGGCCAAGGCGATCCAGGCGTTCGCCGCCGCAGAGGACCTGCCCGTCGGCCTCTGAGCCCCACGCGATCCACGTGAAACCCCAGGGCGTATCAGAAGGTCCCTGGGGTCTCAGGGACTTAAGACCCGCGATGTACCTGTATGCGTCGGGAATTGGGCGATTCCCGTTGCGCGGGGGTTCCCCCGGGGGCAAGGTGTGGGCACCCCACGTCGTTGCTGCGAGGAGCTCACTGAATGCCCAGCGTCGAGCTGACGGCCGGTCCTATCGACTTCGAGGATACCGGCGGTGACGGTCCTGTCCTGGTGCTCCTCCACGGGGTGCCGATGGACGGCCGCCTGTGGCGACGTGCGATGCCCTATTTCGGTGGGTTCCGGGTGATCCGGCCGACGCTTCCGCTCGGCGGCCACCGCAAGCCCATGCGTCCCGACGCCGACCTCAGCCAGCAGGGGGTGGCCAGGATCCTCGGCGACTTCCTCGACGCCCTCGACCTCCACGACGTCACCCTGGTCCTCAACGACTGGGGCGGTGGCCAGTTCCTCATCAACGAGGAGCGCACCGACCGCATCGGGCGGCTGGCGCTGGTGGCGTGCGAGGCCTTCGACAACTACCCGCCGAAGGCGGCCAGGCCGCTGGCGGTGCTCGCCAAGGTGCCGCCGCTGTTCACCGCGGGGCTGCAGCTGTTCCGCATGGAGAGCTTCCGGCAGATGGCCTCCGGCTATGGCGGCATGTCGGTCGACAAGGAGTACCACCTCTACGACGACCTCGTTCACGGCTGGTTCGCGCCCGCGCTGACCGACCGGGCGATCCGCCGCGACTTCATCAAGTTCGCGGGCGGTGCCCCGGGGCGCGCCAAGCTGCTCGAGCTGGCCGAGGGCCAGCAGAAGTTCACCAAGCCGGTGCTGGTGGTCTGGGCCGACCAGGACACGATGATGCCCGCCGAGCACGGTCCGCGGCTGGCTGAGCACTACCCCGACGCGCGGCTGGAGATCGTCAAGGACTCCTCCACGCTGGTGCCGATCGACCAGCCCGAGCTGCTCGCCGGGCTACTTCGCGAGTTCGCTCTCGGTCCGGTTGACCCGGTAGGCGAGGAAGCTCGGGACCAGTAGCGCACACAGCGCGATCCCGAGGAGGTTGAGCAGGCCCCCTCCGGTGGTCGCGATCGCGGTGCCGACCACGGCTGCCGCGCCTCCGTGCAGGACGTCCGCGACCCGTGGGCCGCCCGCGACGACGACCGTGAAGACGCCCTGCAGCCGGCCGCGTACGTTGTCGTCGGCCGCCGACTGCAGCATCGACATCCGGATGGCGGCGGAGGCCACGTCGGCAGCGCCGGCGACCATCAGGAAGAGCACGCCGAGCCCCAGCATGATCGTCGTGACGTGGTCCGCGAACGCGATCGTGAGCCCGAACAGGGTGATCCCCAGTGCCCACACCGCGATGCACCAGATGACCACCTTCCCCTGGGCCTCGATGCGGGAGACCCAGCCGGAGAAGATCCCGCCGACCACCGCGCCCGCCGGGATGGCCGCGAAGAGCAGCGCGAACGCGATGCCGCCCTCCGCGGGCCCGCCGAAGGACTCGTGCGCGATCTGCGGGAACAGCGCCCGCGGCATCGCGAAGACCATCGCGATCAGGTCGACCACGAAGCTCATCAGCAGCACCGGCTGGTGGCGCAGGTAGGCGAAGCCGTCCCACACCGACCGCAGCCCGGGCACCTTCGAGCCGGCGCCCTCGACGGGGATCTTCGGCAGCAGCACGACCGCGTAGAGGGTCGCGAAGAGCGTGACGGTGTCGATGGCGTACAGCCAGGTGAAGCCGGTCAGCGGCAGCATCACGCCGGCGACCAGGGGTCCGGCGATCGCGCCGGCCTGGAAGACCGTCATGCTGAGCGAGTTGGCGGCCGGGAGCAGGTGCGCCGGCAGGATCTTGGGGAGCAGTGCCGACCGGGTCGGCTGGTTGACCGCGAAGAAGGCCTGCTGCACCGAGAAGAGCGACAGCAGCACCCAGACGTTGGTGTTGCCGAGCGCGGACTGGAGCCAGAAGAGCGCGCTGGTGGCGATCAGCCCGATGGTCGAGACCAGCAGGATCGTACGCCGGTCGAAGTGGTCCGCGAGCGCGCCGCCGTAGAGGCCGAAGATGATCAGCGGGACCAGGCCGAAGACACCGGTCAGCCCGACATACGCGCTCGAGCCGGTGTCGGCGTAGATCTGCGCCGGCACCGCGACCACGGTCAGCTGCGCGCCGATCATGGTGATGATCCCGGCGATCCACAGGCGCCGGAAGTGCGGCTCCTGGAGGGGGCGGGTGTCGGCTACGGCACCCCTGAGTCTGGCGGTGATGCTCATCGCTGTGCGGTCTTCGACATGGTTACCGATGCTAAACGAATGAATTTACCTGGAGAAATTCTGATGTGGGGTGTCGGATACCGAGGTAGACGTTCGTAGCAAGGGTGAGAGGCGGTCACCGAGGCCGCCCGACACGAAGGAGTGAGCACCATGGCCAAGTACCTGATGTCTGTCTGGGGTCCCGACTCGGACTACGAGAAGGAGCACTACGGCTACGCCTCGCAGGAGGAGATGATGGCCTCGTTCGAGGCGACCGGGAAGTTCAACGAGAAGCTGCAGCAGGAGGGTTACTTCGTCTTCGCCGACGGCCTCGACGCCGCCAAGACCGCGACCGTCGTCGACGGCCAGGGCGACAAGCCGATCATCACCGACGGCCCCTACGCAGAGGCCAAGGAATACATGGCCGGCTTCTGGATCATCGACGTCCCCGACCTCGACGTCGCGCTCAAGCTGGCCGCCGAGGCGTCGGCCGCGTGCCTCGGCAAGGTCGAGGTGCGTCCGATGCAGACCGGCCCCGAGGCGTGAACCGCCGTTGATCGAGGTCGATGAGGCGATCACCCGGGCCCACCAGGAGGAGTGGGCACGGGTGGTCGCCAGCCTCGCCAAGCGCTTCGGCGATCTCGACATCGCCGAGGACGCGGCGGCCGAGGCGTTCACGGTGGCTGTCGAGCGCTGGCCGCTCGACGGCATACCTCCCAACCCCGGCGCCTGGCTCACCACCACCGCCAACCGCAAGGCGATCGACCGGATCCGCCGCGAGTCCAAGCGTGACGACAAGCAGAAGGAGGCCGTCGCGATGCACGATGACACCCCGCACGAGCCTCTCGGCGCGATCGAGGACGACCGGCTCCGGCTGCTGTTCACCTGCTGCCACCCCGCGCTCGCGCCCGAGGCCCGGGTCGCGCTGACGCTGCGCATGGTCGGCGGTCTGACCGTGCCCGAGATCGCCAAGGCCTTCCTGGTCCAGGAGACCACCATGGGCCAGCGGATCACCCGCGCGAAGAACAAGATCAAGGCCGCTCACATCCCCTATCGGGTCCCGGAGGCGGCTGACCTCCCCGAGCGGGTCTCGGGCGTCCTGGCGGTCCTCTTCCTGGTCTTCAACGAGGGCTATCTCTCCTCCGGCGACCACGAGAACTCCGTACGCGGCGACCTGACCGCCGAGGCGATCCGGCTGACCCGGCTGGTCCGTGCGCTGCTGCCCGACGACGGCGAGGTCGCCGGTCTGCTGGCCCTGATGCTGCTGATCGAGGCGCGGCGTACGGCTCGGGTCTCGGCGACCGGCGAGCTGGTCCGGCTCGACGAGCAGGATCGCGGCTCCTGGGACCTCGCGCTGATCGCCGAGGGCCACGCGCTGGTGCGCGAGCGGCTCGCGGCCGTCGCGAACGGCGGATCGCGGCCCGGCCGCTACCAGATCCTGGCCGCCATCAACGCCGTCCACACCTCGGTGCGCGATGCCCGCGACACCGACTGGTCCCAGATCGTCGCGCTCTACGACCAGATGCTCCGCGTCGACGCCTCGCCGATCGTCCGGCTCAACCGTGCGATCGCGGTCGCCGAGCTGGACGGTCCCGAGGTCGCGCTGGCCGAGATCGACCGGCACCTCGGATCCAGCCTGGACGACTACCACGCCTTCCACGCCACCCGGGCCGACCTGCTGCGCCGGCTCGGTCGCAGCGGTGAGTCGCGGGCGGCGTACGACCGGGCCATCGAGCTCGCCGAGAACGCCGCCGAGGTCGCGCTGCTGACCAGGCGCAGGGACCAGCTCGGGAGATGATCCGAAGAAATTCGTCCGAGGCTGTCGGATCGGCGCGGGTGCGTTCGTAGAAGAGGTGAACGGCGGTCACCGGGCCGCCGCCGACGACACAGGAGAGAAGAGCGAAATGCCGGAGTACATCATCGCGTTCAACGACGAGTGGGTCGCCGAGCACACCATGGAGCAGCTGATCCACAAGCGCGACACCTCGATGGCCGTGACCAAGGAGATGAAGGACGCGGGGGTCTTCGTCTACGGCAACGGCGGGATCGACGCCTCGACCGCGATCTGCAGCGTCGAGCTCGGCGACGACGGCGAGCCCGTGTTCACCGATGGCCCGTACGTGGAGACCAAGGAGCACCTCGGCGGCTTCTTCGTCATCGACGTGCCCGACGACGAGACCGCGCGCTACTGGGCCGGCAAGATGGCGGTCGCGCTCGACTGGCCGCAGGAGATCCACCGCTTCCCGGGACCGCCGCGCATCGAGGAGTGAGTTGCAGACCTGATCCGACGCTTCGCCGGATCTCGGCGGCGAAGCGTTTCAGGTCGTGGCAGGCTTGCTGCATGACGCCAGCGCCGCTTGCCCTGCCCGAGACCGACAACGCGGAGACCTGGGTCAAGGAGCGTACCTCGCAGACGCTGACCCACGTGCGTGAGCTGGCGGAGCAGCTGCGGAGCGCGCCGCCGAGCCAGGCGCTGGAGGTGCTGAAGGCCTGGGACCAGCTCTCCCTCGAGCTCGGCTCGCTCGGCGGGCTGGCCGGCCTGCTCGCCAACGTCCACCCCGTCGAGGCGGTCCGCACGGCGTGCGAGGACACCGAGGTCGAGGTCGACCGGCTGCGCACGGAGCTCACCCAGGACCGGGCGCTCTACCAGGTCTTCGCAGACCTGCCGGCGGACCAGACCGATGCTCTCGACCCGCTCGCCGCTCGGCTCCTCGAGAAGACGCTGCAGGACTTCACTCGCGCCGGCGTCGACCGCGACGACGCCACCCGCGCCCGGCTCACCGAGATCAACGAGCGGCTCACCGAGCTCAACCTGGAGTTCTCCCGCGTCACCAGGGACGATGTACGCATCACCACAGCCACCCCGGAGCAGCTCGACGGCATGCCGGCCGACTGGTTGGAGGCCCACCCGGTCAACGGCCAGGGGCTGGTGGAGATCACCACCGACTACCCCGACGCGCTCCCGGCGCGGATGTTCGTCAAGGACCCCGCGATCCGTCGCGCCGTCACGATCGCCGGGCTCGAGCGCGGCTGGCCCCACAACGACGCGGTCCTCAAGGAGATGTTCGCGCTCCGGCACGAGCTGGCCACCCTGGTCGGCTACGAGGACTGGCCGGCCTTCGACGCCGAGGTGAAGATGATCGGCGAGGGGCGGGCGATCCCGGAGTTCATCGACAAGATCGCCAGCGCCGCCGAGGGGCGGATGAAGCGCGACCTCGAGGTGCTCCTCGACCGCTACGAGCGCGACGTCCCGGGGGCCAGCGCGGTGTCCGCGGCCGACGCGCTCTACTACGAGGAGCTGGTGCGACAGGAGAAGTACGGCGTCGACAGCCAGGTGGTGCGTACGTACTTCGACTTCGCGAAGGTCCACCAGGGTCTGCTCGACGTCACCGGCCGGCTCTTCGGCCTGCGCTACGAGCCCGTCTCCGACGGCGTCACATGGCACGAGGACGTGACCGTCTTCGACGTCTATCCGCACGACGGCGGGGAGCGTCTCGGGCGCATCTACCTCGACCTCCACCCGCGCGAGGGCAAGTACAAGCATGCGGCGCAGTTCGACCTGGCTCCCGGGGTGAAGGGACGGCAGCTGCCCGAGGGCGTGCTGGTCTGCAACTTCTCCCGCGGCCTGATGGAGCACGACCACGTGGTGACCCTCTTCCACGAGTTCGGCCACCTGATCCACCACGTCCTGGGCGGCCAGGGCGAGTGGGCGCGGTTCTCCGGTGTGGCGACGGAGTGGGACTTCGTCGAGGCTCCCAGCCAGATGCTGGAGGAGTGGGCCTGGGACGCCGACGTGCTCCAGACCTTCGCGACCAACGACGCCGGCGAGCCGATCCCCGCCGACCTGGTGGTCCGGATGCGGGCCGCGGACGACTTCGGCAAGGGCTACCACGCGCGGCAGCAGATGTTCTATGCCGCGATCTCCTACTGGTTCCACAAGGAGCAGCCCGAGGATCTCACCAAGCGGCTGCAGGAGCTGCAGGCGGCGTACTCTCCCTATCCCTACATCGACGGCACTCACTTCTTCGCCAATTTCGGCCACCTCGGCGGTTACTCCTCGGGGTATTACACGTATATGTGGTCGCTGGTGATCGCCAAGGATCTCTTCAGTGCTTTCGACCGCGAGAACCTGTTCGATCCCGAGGTGGCCGGGCGTTATCGCGACCTCGTGCTGGCTCGTGGTGGCGAGAAGGATGCGGCCGATCTGGTGGCCGATTTCCTAGGCCGTCCCTATGGGTTCGACGCCTACGCCGCCTGGTTGGTCGCCTGACGGTTCGCATAAAAGGCGGCAAGTACGGGTACGTCTGCGGCGGAGATGTAGCAGGGCTCTGGGCGTCAATTTTCGTAAAGGTTGACGCATTTTGCGTCCGTTGGAGCGGCAAACTTGCGTCTTGAGCCTCGCTGGGTAAACGTCTCTACAGCAGAGGTGCCTGTTGCGTGCGCCACTCGGGACTGCGCGTCGATTCCCAGGCACCCTGAATTCAATACCCGCATAGGGGGAGAGATAGATGGATGCCTTGAAGGACATCGACTGGGTGGCTCTCGGGGGCAAAGTGCTTGCCGCCATCGCCATCCTCGTCGTCACGTGGATCATCGCCAAGATCGTCGCGTGGGCGTTCAAGAAGCTGACCTCGAAGATCGGAGTGCTCCAGAAGGCCGGCTCGGACGGTGACAGCATCGGCGCGAGTCTCGGCTCGGTGGCAGCCCTACTCGTCTGGCTGTTCGGCCTGATTGCGCTGCTACAGCTCTTTGGGCTCTCGCAGGTGCTCGCACCGATCCAGGGGCTGCTCGACGGGATCCTCGGGTTCCTGCCGAACCTCATCGGGGCCATCTTCGTGTTCATCGTCGGTGCGCTGCTCGCGAAGGTGGTGCGCCAGCTCGTCGAGACCGCCCTCGGGGCTCTGCCCTGGGACCGTTGGCTCGGTGACGGCGCGCGCAAGGCGAGCGACACGATGGACGCCACAGTCGGGGTCGACCCGAACCGCACCCGAGTGTCCGGTCAGGCGCCGGGCACCGCGCCGCCGGGATCCGCGGCCGCCACGGGTGCCTCGCAGGGTCGCCAGATCGTCAAGGTCATCGGCCTGGTCCTCTACTCGATGATCATGATCGTGGTCGCGATCGCCGCCCTGCAGATCCTCGGCATCCGGTCGATCTCCGACCCGGCGACCGACATGCTCGACATGATCCTGGCCGCCATCCCGAAGATCATCGCCGCGGGCATCCTGCTCGCGATCGGCGTCTTCATCGCCCGCTTCGCCGCTGACCTGATCGGTGGCATCGTCGACGGCGTCGGCCTGGACCGTTCGCTGCACTCCATGGACGTGCTCCCCGCCGACAAGAGCGCCACCCCGGCGATCACCAAGATCGTGCAGATCGGCATCGTGCTGTTCTTCGCCGTGATGGCCGCGCAGATGCTCGACTTCCCGCAGATCACCGCGTTCATCAGCGAGGTGCTCGAGCTGGGCGGCAAGGTCATCTTCGGTGCGGCGATCATCGCTGCCGGCTTCTTCATCGCCACCACGATCGCCAAGCTGGTCTCCGGCGCGGCCTCGCAGATCCTGAAGTACGCCACGATCGCGCTGTTCGTCGCCATCGGGCTCAAGTTCATGGGTCTGGCCGACTCGATCATCAACCTCGGCTTCGGTGCCGTGGTCGTCGGTGGTGCCGCTGCCGCGGCGCTCGCCTTCGGCCTGGGTGGTCGCGACGCTGCCGCCCGTCAGCTGGAGCGCCTCCAGGCGCAGGGTGGTGCGCGCGCGGCGACCACGCCGACCACGCCCCAGACCCCGCCGACGACCCCGCCGCCGCCCCAGACGCCCGGCGTCTGATCGCAGCGACGACCGTCAGGGTCTGACTCAGGGAGCCCCCGGATTTCCGGGGGCTCCCTTCCATTTCGCTTGAACGGGTGTGTGGAGCGGCGTACGATCACGATATATCGCGAAGGAACGCGATCGAGACTTCTGAAAGAGAGAACCCGATGACGTACAACAACAGCAACCCGTGGGGTGAGTGGATCGACCAGATCGGTCGAGAGTTCGGCAAGGGCGGCCCGCGCCGCTCCCATGGCTGGCAGGGTGGTCCCGGCTGGGGCGGACCTGGTTGGGGTGGACCCGGATGGCAGGGCGGCCACCACGGTCGCGGACGCGGACCGGCCGGCCCGCCGCCCTGGATCGCGGCGCTGCTCGGCTTCGACAACCAGCCCCCGCAGCGGCCCGGTCCCCGGGTCCGTCGTGGCGACGTACGCTCCGCCATCATCTACGTGATGGCCGAAGCGGCCGAGCAGGGCCAGGTGATCAACGGCTACCAGGTGATCCAGCAGATCTCCGAGCGCAGCTCGGGTGAGTGGCGGCCGAGCCCCGGCTCGGTCTACCCGACCATCCAGCAGCTCGAGGACGAGGGTCTCGTGGAGTCCGACGACGAGCACGGCCGCCGGGCGATCCGGCTGACCGAGGCCGGCAAGACCTACGCCACTGAGCACAGCGACGAGCTGGCGGCGGTTTGGAAGCCGTTCGACAAGGCCGTCGACAACGCCCGCGAGCAGAGCCGCGGCGGCCGTGGTGGTCCCGGTGGTCTGGGTGACCTGGCCGGCTTCGGAGTCCTCGGCGGCGAGCTCGCCCAGGTGCTCCCGGCCGTGTGGCAGCTCGCCACCTCCGGCACCGACGCCCAGCGCCAGGCCGCCGCCGACATCCTCGCCGACACCCGCCGCAAGCTCTACGGCCTCCTCGCGGCCGGCGACGATGAGCACACCATCACCGCCGAGCAGATCGACGAGGCCGAGGAGACGGACGACGGCGACGACCCCGGCCCCGACCCGAAGGCCTGATCTCCAGCAACGGCAGGTGCCCCACGCTCCCGAGCGTGGGGCACCTGCTCAATTCGCGGCCGACTCAGAGGGCGTCGAGGTGGTCGACCATGTGGCGGTGGCCGACGGCTTCGTAGCCGACGATGGTGACCACCGGCGCCAGCGCGACGACGATGAGGCACCACGCCACCGGCACGCCCGCGACCGCCATCACGATGCTCGCGATCAGCACGGCGGCGGTGAGCCCGACCAGGAGGATGTGGAACGGGTCGATCACGTGCATGAACGAGTTGTAGAGGACGTACAGGAGCAGGGCGTAGGCCGCGACCGGGATCGTCACGGACGCGACCGTGCCGACCTCGCCGAGCTTGGAGTGGTGCTCGAGCAGGTAGGCGGCCACGTGGAGGCCGGCGCCGGTGGCTGCGATCGAGGCGAAGAGCAGGATGTGGCCGTAGCCCCACAGGAACGAGCGGTCGCGACGGCGGTGGAGCACCTCTGCCCAGGGGATCGTGAAGTAGGTCCACCACTGGCCGAAGGTCAGGCCGATCCCGGCCGTGAGCAGCAGGATCGCGTCGAGGCTCCACCCGAGCTCCGGCTCGTGGACGATCGCGGACATCACCGCGACGGTGCCGATCACGCCCTCGCCGAGGGTGATGATCGTCAGCAGGCCGTAGCGCTCGGCGATGTGGTGGGCGTGCCAGGGTGTGCCGCCGAAGTGGCGCTCGGCGATGAACGGACCGACCAGCTCGATCACCAGGGGCACCAGCATCGCCGCGAACGCGACGGACACGGTCAGCGGCAGGATGGCGATGATGCACCAGAGCACCTGCGCCGTGAGGATCGTGATCAGGTAGACCCGGTGCGCGGGGCGTCGGGCCGGGTCCTGACGCCAGGCGCGCATCCATTGGCCGCAGAGCGCGACCCGCATCACGACGTACCCGACGATCACGATCTCGTTGTGGAGCCGGTGACCCTCGTGGATGCTCTCGAACAGCTCCGGCAGGCCGAGCGCCATGATGATCACACCGACCATCTGCACCATCGTGAGCAGCCGGAACGCCCAGTCGTCGGTGTCGTAGGCCGAGGCCATCCAGGAGTAGTTGATCCAGGCCCAGCAGATCGCGAACGAGGCGAAGCAGAACGCCACGATCCCCGCCGCGATGTGTCCTTCCGCGAGCTGATGGGCCAGCTCGTTGCCGCTCACCCCGAAGGCCACCACGAAGGTGAGGTCGAAGAGCAGCTCCAAGGGGGTGGCGGCCCGATGGTCCTCGTGCGGGTCGCGTCCGGTCATCTGCCGCAGGCGGCTCGTTGCATTCACCCTGGTGAGGATAGGACCTGGGAGCGTACGTTTCGTGGCATGAGCGACATCCTGATCAAGGTGCGTGGGTCACACAGCGTCGAGGTGGCGCCGGAGCGCGGGGTGGTGTCGGCCGAGGTCGTGTTCGACGGGTCCTCGCCGGAGCCGGTGATGGAGCGGGTGCAGCGGGGACTGCACGGCGTGCGGGCGGAGCTCGAGCGCCTCGAGCGGGATGGCGCGATCGAGCGGTTCGTCGTCCAGCGGGTTCGTACGTCGGCGGAGCGGCCGTGGAGCCAGGACGGAAAGCAGCTGCCGCTCGTGCACCGGGCGTCCGTGGGGCTCACGGCCGAGTTCGTCGACTTCACGGCGCTGTCGGCCTGGGTCGGCCGCACCGCGGCCGACGACGGTCTCCAGGTCCACCACATCGAGTGGCGCCTGACCAAGGACAGCCGCCTGAAGGTCGAGCGGGACGTACGTCAGGAGGCGGTGCGCCAGGCGAAGGTGCGTGCGCAGGACTACGCCGATGCGCTCGACCTCGGGCCGGTCGCGGTCCGGAGCATCAACGACGTCGGCGTCAGCCATGAGGTCGCGTACGCGTCGGCGGCCATGGAGATGGCGGCCGCGCCCAAGATGCATCGGGGCTCGACCGCTCCTGACCTGGCCTTCGATCCCGACGACATCACGGTCAACGCCGAGGTCGAGGCCGCCTTCACGGTCACCTCCTGACCGTTGACGGGCTACTTGGCAGCGGCACCCAGCTGGGCGTCGAGACGCTCGGGGGAGAGCAGGTGGTTGATGGCCACCGCGGCGCAGCCGACCATGCCGGTGGAGTCGGCGTGGGTGGAGGGTACGAAGGTGAGGTCGCGGGTGGCCAGCGCGGTCGAGCGGGAGTAGACCGTCTCGCGCACGCCCGCGGTGAACAGGTCGAAGGCGGCCGCCATGTCGCCGCCGATGACGACGACCTCGGGGTTGAGCAGGTTGATCGCGATCGCCAGCACCTCGCCGAGCTGGCGGCCGGCCTCGCGCAGCAGGCCGCGGGCGATCGCGTCGCCGGCGAGTGCGGCGGCGACGAGATCGCGGATGTGGCCGGCGGAGACGCCGGAGTCGACCAGGCCCTGGGTCAGCGCCCAGCCGGCCGCGACGGTCTCCAGGCAGCCGGTCGCCCCGCAGCGGCAGGGGCGCTCGCCGGCGGACTCGACCCGGGTGTGGCCGATCTCGCCGACGGCGCCGGCGTGGCCGCGCAGCACCTTGCCGTCGGCGATGACCGCCAGGCCGAGGCCGGTGGACGCCTTGACGACGAGCGCGTCGCGCGGGTGGAGCCCGCTGCCGAAGAGCTCGGCCGTGGCCAGGGCATCGGTGTCGTTCACGAGCACCAGCGGGCCGTCGGTGAGCCGCTCGAAGTAGGGGTCGAGCGCGACGCCGTCCCAGCCCCGCATCACCGGTGAGTCGACCGAGACCCGGCGGACCGGGTCGACCACGCCGGGCAGGCTCATCCCGACGCCGAGCACCGGCGGCTCGATGCCCTCCAGGAGTCGCTCGAGCCGGTCGGTCACGTCAGGCATCAGGTCGTCGGCGGCGATCCCGACCTCGTGGTCGCGGGTGTCCCCGGCGAGCTCGCGGCCGTCGAGGTCGAAGACGGCCAGCTGGCTGCGGGAGCGCCCGATCGCCACCGCCAGGACGACTCCGGCGTCGGCGTTGAAGCTCAGCGACCCCGGCGGTCGGCCACCGGTGGAGGCGAGCTCCTCGCCGGTGAGGAGCAGCCCGGCGTCGACGAGGGCCGAGACCCGCGAGACCACGGCCGTACGCGACAGGCCGGTCGTCTTCTGCAGATCGCTGCGGGTCACGGCGCGTCCGGAGCGCACCAGATCGAGGACGTCGGCGGCGGTTGTCATCTCGGGCATGAGGCGAGCCTACGCCACTTATGTCTTCGACGTACCAAAGATTTACTTGTATCGATCCAAAGATCGTGACATTGTGTGCCAAAGCACACAGCCTTTTGGAGGACCCGTGACTGCCGTTTCCCCCACCGTCGCCGACGTCACCGCTCGTCTCGTCGAGCGTTCCGCCGCCACCCGGGCCGACTACCTGGCTCGCATCGCGGCCGCCCGTGTCGCCGGGCCCGCCCGCGGTCGGCTCGCGTGCAGCAACCTCGCGCACGGTTTCGCGGCCTCCACCGCGCCGACCAAGGCCGAGCTCAAGGTGATCACCCCGGCGGCGAAGCCCAACGTCGCGATCGTGACCTCCTACAACGACATGCTCTCGGCGCACGCGCCCTACGAGACCTACCCGCCGCTCCTCAAGGCCGCGGTGATGCGGGCCGGCGGGCTGGCGCAGGTCGCCGGTGGCGTACCCGCGATGTGCGACGGCATCACCCAGGGCCGCGACGGCATGCAGGTCTCGCTCTTCTCCCGCGACGTGATCGCGATGTCGGCCGGGATCGCACTCTCCCACGATATGTTCGACTCGGCGCTGATGCTGGGCGTGTGCGACAAGATCGTGCCGGGTCTGCTGATCGGCGCCCTCTCGTTCGGCCACCTGCCGACCGTCTTCGTGCCGGCCGGCCCGATGTCCTCCGGCCTCCCCAACAAGGAGAAGGCCCGCGTTCGCCAGCGGTACGCAGCCGGCGAGGCCACCCGCGAAGAGCTGCTCGAGGCCGAGGCCGCCAGCTACCACTCCCGCGGCACCTGCACCTTCTACGGCACCGCCAACTCCAACCAGCTGCTGATGGAGGTGCTCGGTCTGCACCTGCCGGGCTCCTCGTTCGCCTCCCCGGACACCCTGCTGCGGGCCGCGCTCACCCGCGCAGCCGCCGCGCGTGCGACCGAGCTGGCGCTGAGCGGTGGTCCGGGTGTGGGCGAGATGATCGACGAGAAGTCGATCATCAACGCCTGCGTCGCGCTGCTCGCCTCGGGCGGCTCGACCAACCACACGATGCACCTGGTCGCCATCGCGCGCGCCGCCGGGATCCAGCTGACCTGGGGTGACATCTCCGACCTGTCGCCGGTCGTGCCGCTGCTCACCCGGATGTACCCCAACGGCTCCGCCGACGTGAACCACTTCCACGCGGCCGGCGGCGTGAGCTTCCTGATCCGCACCCTGCTCGAGGCCGGGCTGCTCCACGAGGACGTCACCACGATCCTGGGGCCGGGGCTGTCGACCTACACCCAGGAGCTGCGACTCACCCGCGACGGCGACGTCGAGCTGGTCGAGGGCGCGCCGGTCTCCGGCGACCTCGACGTGCTCCGGCCGGCTTCGGATCCCTTCTCGCCTGACGGTGGCCTGCGGGTGCTGACCGGCGAGCTCGGCACCGCGGTCATCAAGACCTCCGCGGTCGCGCCCGAGCACCGGGTCGTCTCCGCCCCCGCGGTCGTCTTCGACGACCAGGCCGACTTCCTCACCGCCTTCTCCGAGGGTCGCCTCGACGGTCGCGACTTCGTCGCGGTGGTCCGCTACCAGGGCCCGGCGGCCAACGGGATGCCCGAGCTGCACAAGCTCACCCCGGCCCTCGGTGTCATGCAGGACCGCGGCCAGCACGTCGCCATCGTCACCGATGGCCGGATGTCCGGCGCGTCCGGCAAGGTGCCGGCCGCCATCCACCTCACCCCCGAGGCCGCGCTCGGCGGACCGCTCGCGCGGGTGCAGGACGGCGACCTGATCACCGTCGACGCCGTCGCCGGTACGCTCTCGATCGGAGTCGACGCCGACGAGTTCGCGCACCGCCCGGCGACCGGCCGCGCGCCGCTCGACGCCGAGTGGCGTGGCACCGGCCGCGAGCTCTTCAGCGCCTTCCGTGCCACCGTCGGTTCCGCCGACACCGGCGCCTCTGTCTTCCAGTTCGCCGCATCGTCCCAGGAGAGCCCCGTCCATGTCTGACCTGAAGTCCACCGACCTGCTCGACCTCTCCCCGGTGATCCCGGTCGTGGTCGTCGACGCGATCGACCAGGCGGTGCCGGTGGCCCGCGCCCTCGCCGAGGGTGGCGTGCCCGTGGTCGAGCTGACGCTGCGTACGCCGGTGGCGCTCGACGCCATCCGGGCCATCGCCGCCGAGGTGCCGGAGGTGCTGATCGGCGCCGGCACGGTGACCACGCCGCTGCTCGCCAAGGAGGCCGCGGCGGCCGGGGCCCAGTTCCTGGTCTCGCCGGGTGCCACTCCGACGCTGCTCGGTGCGATGCGCGACACCGGCCTGCCGTTCCTGCCCGGCACCGCGACCGTGTCCGAGGCCCTCGCGGTGCTCGAGACCGGTCACACCGCGATGAAGTTCTTCCCGGCCGAGGCCTCGGGCGGCGCCAAGTTCCTGGGCTCGCTGCCGTCGGTGCTGCCCGACGCACGCTTCTGCCCCACCGGCGGCATCTCGCTCGCCACCGCCCCGAGCTACCTCAGCCTCCGCAACGTCGGCTGTGTCGGCGGCTCCTGGCTCACCCCCGCCGACGCGCTCGCCTCCGGCGACTGGGACCGCGTCACCGCGCTCGCAGCCGCCACCGCCGCCCTCCGCTGACCCAACCCCTGCCGAGTCGGCGCTACTGCCCCGCCTCAGCGTGCCGAGTCGGCGCATCTGTCCCACGCCCTTGGGGCAGATGCGCCGACTCGACCCGATTTTCTGGGACTGACGCGCCGACTCGGCTGGTTAGCGGTAGATCAGGTATTGGCGGCGGGTTGTGTCGAAGGCGGCCAGCTCGTCGCGCCATGCCGCCTCGACCTCGTCGCCGGTGGCGCCGGCGTCGATCTGCGTACGCAGCCTCGTTGATCCGGTGAGCTTGTCGATCCAGAACGGGCGGGCGGTGTCCCAGGAGTCCTGGCGCCAGGCGAACTCCGGATAGAGCGCCTTCGCGGTGACCAGCATCTCGACCCCGGCGCGGATCGGGTCGAACCGGTCGCGGTCCTGGATGGTGACCTGTACGCCGCCGCAGACCTTGCCGGCGTGCTTGTTGACCGACGGGTTGAAGTAGGCCTCGCGGAACGTCACGCCCGGAAGCCCGGCCTCCTCCAGCGCTGCGGCCCAACGGTGGTCGACGAACGGCGCCCCGATCAGCTCGAACGGCTTGGTGGTGCCGCGTCCCTCGGAGAGGTTGGTGCCCTCGAACATGCAGGTGCCGGGGTAGGCCAGCGCGGTGTCCGGCGTCGGCATGTTGGGGCTCGGCAGGACGAAGTCGAGCCCGGTGTCGGCGTACAACGTCCTTCTCCGCCACCCGGAGACCTGCACGATGTCGAGCTGCGCCAGCCGCCCGCCGGCGTGCTCCTCGAGGAACTCGCCGTCGAAGAACCGGGCCAGCTCGCCGACCGACATCCCGTGCTGCTGGACGATCTCGCGGGCGCCGACGCCCGAGGTGTACGCCGCGGTCATCATCGGTCCGCGAGCGACCCCGCCCACGGGGTTGGGACGGTCGAGGGCCACGAAGCGCTTGCCGGTCGCGACCGCCGCCTGCATCGCCGTCCACATCGTCCAGATGTAGGTGTAGAACCGGGAGCCGACGTCCTGGATGTCGAAGACGACGGTCTCCACGTCGGCGGTCGTGAACAGCTCGCGCATCTTCGCGACGTTCGCGCCATAGGCGTCGTAGACGGTCAGCCCGGTGCGCTCGTCGACGAAGGTGCCCTCCGAGCCGCCGGCCTGGGCGGTGCCGCGGAAGCCGTGCTCAGGGCCGAAGACACCGGCGATCTGCACGGCCCCGGACTCGTGCATCTCGTCGACGATGTTGCGCAGGTTGCGGAGCACGCCGGTCGGGTTGGTGATGATGCCGACGCGCTCGCCGGACAGCACCGACCAGCCCTCGGAGGCGGCCCGGTCGGCTCCGGGCCGGACGGCCTCCCGCCCGAGCGGCTCGACCGTCGGGGCGGGGGTCTCCGTCGCGCCCGCCGCGCCGGACGAACCCGTGATCAGCGGAGTCGCCGCGGCGCCGGCCGCGACGGCACCGAGCAGGCGGCGTCGGTCGATCCTGGGAACTTCATTGTTCATGGGGTGCTCCTGTGCCGAGGGGGAGGATCACCTTGCAGGCTAGCCCTGCCGACGGCGTTTGGGAGGGGAATTCCTGGGCCGCCCGGCCGAGGCCGCCGATGCCCGGGTGTCCGACGGGTCGACCGTTCGTCGTGGCAGATCGACCGTTCGTCGTCGTGTTGGTCGATGGGGACTGGACACCGTGGCTCAATGTGACCAAGGTCACACATCGTCCAACCCCACTTCGACAGATCTCGGAGGTGACCCATGCCGTCCTCGTCCAAGGGCTCGTGGATCCTTGTCGGGATCCTCCTGTTCGCGGCGGCAGCACCGTCACTCGCGGTGCCGCTGTACGCGAAGGAGGATCCGACGCTCGCCGGATTCCCGTTCTACTTCTGGTTCCAGCTCGTCCTGATCCCCTGCTCGGTCCTGTTCACGACCATCGCCTACTTCGTCGCCAAGGCCGCGTTCCGGCGTGACCGTGCCGCCGCCGGGCGCCCATGGAAGGAGGGCGGCCAGTGAGCGCGGTCGCAGTCTCCGTCTTCGCCTTCCTGTTCCTGCTGGTCACGATCCTCGGCTTCTCCGCTGCGCGCTGGCGCCGGGCGAAGTCGTTGGACAATCTCGACGAGTGGGGCCTGGGCGGTCGTGGGTTCGGTACGTTCGTGGCCTGGTTCCTCATCGGAGGCGACCTCTACACGGCGTACACCTTCATCGCGGTCCCCGCGACGCTGTTCGCCGGCGCCGCAGTCGGCTTCTTCGCCGTCCCCTACACGATCCTCGTCTACCCGATCATCTTCGCGTTCCTGCCGAAGCTGTGGTCGGTCTCGCACAAGCACGGGTACGTCACCCCGGCCGACTTCGTCACCGGCCGCTACGGGTCCAAGTCCCTCGGCCTCGTGGTCGCGCTGACCGGCCTGCTCGCCACGATGCCCTACATCGCGCTGCAGCTGGTGGGCATGGAGGTCGTGCTCGAGGTGATGGGCCTGCAGAGCGACTCCTCGAACTGGTTCATCCGGGACCTGCCGCTCTTCATCGCGTTCGCGGTGCTTGCTGCCTACACGTACTCGTCCGGGCTGCGGGCGCCGGCGCTGATCGCGTTCGTGAAGGACTCGCTGATCTACATCGTGATCATCGTGGCGATCGTCTACATCCCCTCGCAGATCGGTGGCTGGGCCAACATCTTCGATACGGTGCAGGCCAGCTTCGACACGTTCAACACCGAGAACGCGGACGCGATCGCGGCCGGCGAGGCCACACCGAAGGCGCTGTTCCCGACGCAGGCGGCGGGCCAGTGGGCCTACGCCTCGCTCGCGCTCGGCTCGGCGCTGGCGCTGTTCATGTACCCGCACTCCATCACCGGCGTGCTCTCCACCCGCAGCCGCAACGTGATCCGCCGCAACGCCTCGCTGCTGCCGGCCTACTCGTTCCTGCTGGGCCTGCTGGCGCTGCTCGGGTTCGTCGCCCTCGCGGCCGGCGTCATGGTCGGCGACCCGCCGAACCCGCAGCTCGCGATCCCGCAGCTCTTCGAGGACCAGTTCCCGGCGTGGTTCGCGGGCGTGGCGTACGCGGCGATCATCATCGGTGCGCTGGTGCCGGCGGCGATCATGTCGATCGCGGCGGCGAACCTGTGGACGCGCAACATCTACAAGGCCTACCTCAAGCCCGAGGCGACCCCTGAGGACGAGGCCAAGCAGGCCAAGATCGTGTCCCTGATCGTGAAGTTCGGGGCCCTGATCTTCGTGCTCGCACTGTCGAAGTCGTACGCCATCAACCTGCAGCTGCTCGGCGGTGTCTGGATCCTGCAGACGCTGCCGGCGATCGTCGTCGGGCTCTACACCCGGTGGTTCCACCGCTGGGCGGTCATGGCCGGCTGGGCGGTCGGGATGGCATACGGGACGATCGTGGCGTACGGCGTCTCCTCACCGACCCAGGAGCACTTCGGCGGGCCGCTGGCGCCGTTCCCGGGCACGGAGACCCCGATCTACATCGCGCTCACCGCGTTCCTGCTGAACATCATCGTGGTCGTGGTGCTGACTCCGATCCTGAGGGCGCTCAAGGTGCCCGACGGTGAGGACGCCACGGTGGCGTCGGACTACACGGTCGACGCGGGCGACGAGGGTGTCGTCGACGAGCTGATCTCGACGACCGAGGTGCGCTGACCCTGAGCAAAGTCCCGCAAACACGTCCCAGTGGCGTGTTTGCGGGACTTGTCGCATATTTCTGAAGTAAGTGCAACGCCAACGCGCGGAAGTACGTAACAGGTATGGAAAGGGTCTGATCCGGACCGATCTCGGGGGCATCCATGTGGGGCGATGAGGCAGTGACCGCCGTTGTGGCGGCTCGCCGCGCCCGACTCCAGGTCCTCGACGAGCAACGGATCCACGCAGGCGATCGGGCGCCGGGGGGCGTCGTCTGTGTGGATCTACCACCGGGCGTGACAGGGGCAGGTCCTCGGGACTGCCGATCCGCCCGGTCCGATGGGCGGGGCTATGAGCGCGACCAGGACGGCGCTCGCCCTGCCCGGCGGGACCCCGTCCGCGCCGCCGCGATCCCCGAGCGCTCGGGCGCCGGGTGTAGGCGCTGACGGGGTCCCGTATCCCCATGCCGTGCACTGACGTCAGGAGAACACAATGAGCTCGAAGATCCTCGGGGGACTGCGGCGGTCGGTGGTGGTGACGCTGTTGGCGGGTGCCTTCGTGGCCGCCGGTGCCGGCGTCGCCTGCGCCGACTCGATCAAGGCTCCGGATCGTGGGCCCGTCGGTCCGATGACCATCTCGGGAGAGGCGGCGGGGAGTGACGGTGCCGTGACGGTGACGACCGACGGTACGGCCGTGGTGATCAGCGGCCGCGGGCACCTCGAGTCCCCGATCGACAACGCGACCGCCGGTGTGGTCCACCATGACGAGGACACCGGGTCGCCCCTGCGTCGCGGCCGCGACGCCGATCTCGACTCCGACCTGATCGGGGTGGCCGGGGGCTCCACCGGTGACGCCTCGTCCATGGACGTCGTCGCCACGGTTCGGATCGGGGCGGAGAAGCACTACCACGTCCCGGCTGGGCAGGCCGTCGGCAAGCCCTGATCGGCCGGACGGCTACGAGACACATCGGGGGCCACCGGGATGTTCCCGGTGGCCCCCGATCGTGGTCTACGTGTGGCCGAGATCAGGCCTCGTCGACGTTCTTGATCGCGGAGATGTCGAACTCGAGCTTGATCTTCTCGGAGACGAGCACGCCACCGGTCTCGAGGGCGGCGTTGAAGGACAGGCCCCAGTCGGTGCGGTTGATCGCCACGGCACCCTCGAAGCCGACGCGGGTGTTGCCGAACGGGTCCTTGGCGGAGCCGGTCTGCTCGAACGGGACGGTGACCGACTTGGTGGTGCCCTTGATGGTCAGGTCACCGGTGATGTTCCAGGTCTCGCCGTCGAACTCGACCGCGGTCGACTCGAAGGTGATCGTGGGGTAGGTCTCGTTCTCGAAGAAGTCACCGGAGAGCAGGTGACCGTCGCGGTCGGCGTTGCCGGTGTCGATCGAGTTGGCGTTGATCGTGAGCGAGACCTTGGACTTGGCCGGCTCGGCGGTGTCGATCGTCGCGGTGCCCTCGAACTCCTTGAACGAGCCGCGGACCGTGGTCACCATCGCGTGGCGAGCCGAGAAGCCCAGGCGGGTGTGGGCGACGTCGAGGGTGTAGTCACCCGAGATGTCGTCGATGGCGGCGGTCGGGGTGTCGAACTCGGTCTCGGCGGGGGCCGTGTCCTTCTTGCTGAAAATGCCCATGGCGGGTGCGCTCCTGGAAGAATTGGTTGAAACTGCAAGCATCATAACGGGGGAATCTCGCCCAATGTTCCCGCTCTCGTGGGTGTTTCCGACGGCAGCGGAAGATTGGTTGCAGTGACAACGCTATCCCCAAACACACGAGGCCCGCTCCCCTGTCGGGAGCGGGCCTCGGAAGCTTTGAGCGGTTGTCAGGCAGCGTGACGAGTGGTCGCGGGGGCACTGACTTCGACCCAGCGGGCCTCCATGTGCTTGCGGCCGCGGCGGTCGACGACAGGGAGCCAGCGCAGCTCGAGCTTGCCAGTCACTTTATTTCCGTTCATCAGACACCTCCTGTTCACCTTGTGTTCACCTAAGGTACCGCACCCCCACCCGTATGTCCAAGTAGTTGGCTAGACGGCGCGGTGCGCCCCACTTGGCGGTGCGGGAGCGGGTGTAGTTCGCGTCGTCCGCCCCACTTGGTCGTTAACCGGTCAGTTCTGCCCGAAATCGGGCAGAAATTTGAACGCCGTCCTGTGAGTGGCCCACAGTTGGTGGGTGACTGCTGAGCAAGCGCTGATCGATCACCTGGTCGCCACCACCGGGCTCCCGCCCGCGGAGGCGGCTCGAGTGATCGAGGACGTGGTGGCGTACTTCGACGAACCGGTCGAGGCCTACGTACGCCGCCGGCATGCACAGCTGAAGACGTACGGCGCGAAGAACGACGCGATCTTCGCGCGGCTGACCGAGGAGCTTCGGGGGCGGGTCGTTGCCGCCCCGCAGCTGACCGAGCGGCAGCTGCGACGGCTCATCTACGGATAGGACGGACAGGACACATGTGCGGAATCGTCGGCTACATCGGGCCCCAGCAGGCTGCGGGTCTGCTCACCGAGGGGTTGGCCCGGCTCGAGCACCGGGGCTATGACTCGGCGGGAGTCGCCGTGCTCGGCAGCAGGCTGCAGGTGGTGAAGAAGGCCGGGCGGGTGCGCGATCTGGTCGATGCGCTGCCGAAGCGGTTCGCCGGCAAGGTCGGCATCGGGCACACCCGGTGGGCGACGCACGGCCCGGCGAACGACACCAACGCGCATCCGCACGTCTCCGCCGACGGCAAGGTGGCGGTTGTCCACAACGGGATTGTCGACAATGCCGCCTCGCTGCGAGAGCGGCTCACGGAGGCGGGCGTCGAGCTGGTCAGTGACACCGACACCGAGGTCTTCGCCCACCTGATCGGATTGTCGACTGCAGACAATCTGGAGGCGAAGGTCGTCGACGCGCTCTCTCAGGTCGAGGGCACCTGGGGTCTGGCCGTCGTGCACGCCGACTTCCCCGACCGGATGGTCGTCGCCCGCAACGGCTCGCCGCTGATCGTCGGCGTCGGCGACGGCGAGATGTACGTCGCCTCTGACCTCGCCGCGGTCGTACGCCACACCACCACCGTCGCCCACCTCGACGACGGTGAGCTGGCGACGGTCACCGCGACCGGCTTCACGACGTTCCGCCAGGACCTGACGACGACCACCACGACGGCTCGGGAGGTCGACGTGGACCCGTCGGCGTACGAGTACGGCGAGCTCGCCGACGAGCCGCGGATGTTCACCGAGATCCTGGAGCAGCCGTCCTCGGTCGAGCGGGCGCTGCGTGGCCGGCTCGACGAGCGGTTCGGCACCGCGCACCTCGGCGGGCTCAACCTCGACCCGCGCGAGCTGCGCGCGATCCGCCGGGTGAAGATCCTGGGCTGCGGATCCGCCTACTACGTCGGTCAGATGGGTGCCGGGCTGATCGAGGAGCTCGCCCGGATCCCCGCCGACGCCGAGGCGGCCTCGGAGTTCCGCTACCGCAATCCGATCATCGAGCCCGACACCCTCTACGTCGCCGTCTCCCAGTCCGGGGAGACCATCGACACCCTGCTCGCGGTCCAGGAGATCCGCCGCAAGGGCGGGCGCGTGCTCGGTGTCGTCAACGTCGTCGGCTCGGCGATCGCGCGCGCCGTCGACGGCGGGATCTACCTGCACGCCGGCCCGGAGATCGCGGTCGCCTCGACCAAGGCGCTGACCAACATGTACGTCGCGTTCTCCCTGCTCGCGCTCCAGCTCGGTCGCGTCCGCGACCTCTCGATCGCCGACGGGAAGCGGCTGATCTCCGGCCTGCAGGCGCTGCCGACCCAGATCGAGGAGATCCTCAAGAGCGAGTCCCACCTCGAGGAGGTCGCGGCGCGCCTGGCCGAGGCGGAGTCGATGTTCTTCGTCGGCCGCGTGCGCGGCTACCCGGTCGCCCGCGAAGGGGCGCAGAAGCTGAAGGAGATCTCCTACCGGCACGCGGAGGCCTACCAGACCTCCGAGCTGAAGCACGGTCCGCTCGCGCTGATCTCGGAGTCGGTGCCGACGGTCGCGATCGTGCCGCAGGACGAGCTGACCGACCGCAACGTCGCGGCACTCCACGAGATCAGCGCTCGCCGCGGGCCCCTGGTCGTCGTCACCCACCCCGAGGTCGACCTCGGCGAGCTCGACGCACTGCGGGTGGACGTACCGAAGAACGAGGTCGAGCTCGACCCGATCCTGCTGACCATCCCGCTCCAGCTGATCGCCTTCCATGCCGCCAAGGCCCTCGGCCACGACGTCGACAAGCCGCGGAACCTTGCAAAATCGGTAACGGTCGAGTAGCCGATAGCGGTTCAATCAGGCCATGCATCTGGCGGCGATCAATCTCCATCCGGTGAAGTCCACGGCGATCAGACCGGTGGAGGAGGCGTACGTCGGCAGGGCCGGGATCGTGGGTGACCGGGAGTGGATGGTCGTCGACGGCAGCGGCAAGCTGGTGACGGCGCGTGAGATGCGGGAGCTGTTCACGGTCGTGGCCGACACTCCGGCGACCGGTGGTCCCGACGGCGTGGACCTGCTGCTGAGCCGCGCCGGCATGGACCCGCTGGAGGTGTCGGCGCCCGGGGAGGAAGCGCCGATGGTCGACGTACGGCTCTTCGAGAAGGCGCTCACCGCGCGTGCCGTCGGCGATGCCGCGGACGCCTGGGTGAGGAAGGCGCTCGGCCGCGACGACCTGAGGCTGATGTGGTGCGCCGACCCGGCGAAGCGGCCGATGAACCCGGCCAAATACCGGCCCGGTGAGTATGCGTCCTTCCACGACTCCTCGCCGGTGTCGCTGATCTCGGACGCCTCGGCCGCTCAGATCGACGAGTGGGCCGACGACGACGTCCCCGTCGGGCGGTTCCGGGCCAACCTGCTGATCGGCGGCGTCGCGGCGGCCTTCGCAGAGGACGACTGGAAGGAGGTCGCGATCGGCGGCGCCCGGTTCCGTGTCGCCGCGCCGATCGACCGCTGCGTGATGACCACCATCGATCCGGAGACGCTGACGAGCGGCAAGGACCCGCTGCGTACGCTCGCGGTGCATCGCAAGTGGGACGGCAAGGTCTGGGCGGCGATACACCTCGCCGTCGTCCATCCCGGCGAGATCGCGGTGGGTGACGAGGTCGTCGTCTCGGAGTGACGGGGGCCACCGCGCCGAGGAATGTCGAGATAGTGCTATAAGGGCCTACCGTTGGATGGTGAGCACCGACGCTGATTCTGCCGTATCCACCACCTCCGCGCCCGAGGAGCCCAGTGGTGCGTCCAGCGTGGAGGCGGACCAGGGTCCGACCTTCGACTCACTCGGTCTGTCCGCGAGCGTCCTCGAGGCTGTGAAGGCCCTCGGCTACGAGACGCCGAGCGCGATCCAGGCCGCGACCATCCCCACCCTGCTCCGGGGCCGCGACGTCGTCGGTCTCGCTCAGACCGGCACCGGAAAGACCGCGGCGTTCGCGCTGCCGGTGCTCTCCAACCTCGACGTCTACCAGAACGCGCCGCAGGCGCTGGTGCTCGCGCCGACGCGCGAGCTGGCCCTGCAGGTGTGCGAGGCGTTCGAGCGCTACGCGTCCAACATCGACGGCGTCCGCATCCTGCCGGTCTACGGCGGCCAGGGCTACGGCCCGCAGCTGACCGCCCTCCGCCGCGGCGTCCACGTCGTCGTCGGCACGCCCGGCCGGATCATGGACCACCTGGAGAAGGGCACGCTGGACCTGTCGCAGCTGCGCTTCCTGGTGCTCGACGAGGCCGACGAGATGCTCAACATGGGCTTCGCGGAGGACGTCGAGACGATCCTCGCCGAGACCCCCGAGGACAAGCAGGTCGCGCTCTTCTCCGCGACCATGCCTGCCCAGATCCGCCGGCTGTCGAAGAAGTACCTGCGCGACGCCGAGGAGATCTCGGTCAAGGCGAAGACGCAGACCAACACCAACATCACCCAGCGCTACCTGATGGTGTCCTACCCCCAGAAGGTCGACGCCCTCACCCGCATCCTCGAGGTCGAGAACTTCGAGGGCATGATCGTCTTCACGCGCACCAAGTCCGAGACCGAGTCGCTGGCCGAGAAGCTGCGCGCACGTGGCTTCGCCGCGACCGCGATCAACGGCGACATCGCCCAGGCCCAGCGCGAGAAGACCGTCAACCAGCTCAAGGACGGGTCCTTGGACATCCTGGTGGCGACCGATGTCGCGGCTCGTGGCCTCGATGTCGAGCGGATCTCGCACGTCGTCAACTACGACCTGCCGACCGATGTCGAGGCCTACGTCCACCGCATCGGTCGTACGGGTCGCGCCGGCCGCACCGGCGACGCGATCTCGTTCGTCACCCCGCGTGAGCGGTGGCTGCTGCGCGCGATCGAGAAGCACACCAAGGCGCAGCCGGTCCAGATGCAGCTGCCCTCGGTCGATGAGGTCAACGCGACCCGCCTCTCCCGCTTCGACGACGGCATCACCGCCGCCCTCCAGGAGGGCGAGAAGATCGAGTTCTTCCGCGACGTGGTGCGTCACTACGTCGAGGAGCACGACGTGCCCGAGGTCGACGTCGCCGCCGCGCTGGCTGCCGTCCTCCACGGCGAGGAGCCGCTGCTCCTCGAGCCGGAACCGGAGAAGCCCGCGTACGACGAGCGCCGGGGCCGTCGCGACCGCGACGACCGGGGCGAGCGTGGGTCCGGTGAGCGTCGCGAGTCCTCGCGCTCGCGTGGCAACGGGCAGCCGCTGGCGACGTACAAGATCCAGGTGGGGAAGCGTCACCGCGTCGAGCCGCGCCAGATCGTCGGCGCCATCGCCAACGAGGGTGGCCTGCGCCGCGCCGACTTCGGCAACATCTCCATCCGCAACGACTTCTCGCTGGTCGAGCTCCCCGCCGATCTGGCCCCCGAGACCTGGAAGGCGCTCGAGTCGACCCGCATTTCCGGGAAGCTCATCGAGCTCTCGGAGGACTCCGGCGGCCCCGTGCGTCGCTCGGGTGGCCGCTTCGACAAGAGCGCGCGTTACGGGAAGCCCGACGCCGGCGAGCGTCCTCGGAAGCCGCGGCAGAAGCGCAAGTTCGACTGACCCGAGAAGTCGCCCGCGTCGGCCGAAGCGTCACGCGCGTCGGTCGAACCGGCCCGATGGTGACATGTCGGCCGACCGGAGTGACGTCTCGGCAGAAGTCAGCAGGCGGCGAGGGTGCGCTGAGCTGAGAGGGCGACCAGCGCGAACGGGGCGGCCATGAAGGCGAGCGCGCAGAGTGCCAGGATCACGGTGAGGCCGCCGGTCAGGACGAGCATGGTGAAACCGATGATCGGTACGACCATGGCGGTGGCCAGCGACCAGGTCGCGGTGAGGCGGGCAGTACGGCGCCCGACCGGCAGCCAGCGCTGACCGATCGCGGTCACCGCCAGGGCGATGACGGCGCCGACGGTGCCTGCTGTGCCGACGTACGCGATGACGATGTCGAGCACGTGGAACAGGCCGCTGTCGGGAGCGACGGAGTGGGCGCTCGCGCCGAGGTCGATCCCGCCGTCCCACAGGAACGCCTGGGGGATCATGACGAGGACGAGCAGGATCGCCGTACGCCGGGCGGCATCGATCGCGACGGTGTCGCGGAAGCCGGGAGCA
This sequence comes from Nocardioides turkmenicus, assembly GCF_011045035.1. GTDB lineage: Bacteria > Actinomycetota > Actinomycetes > Propionibacteriales > Nocardioidaceae > Nocardioides > Nocardioides turkmenicus. The sequence goes on along the minus strand of NZ_JAALAA010000004.1, from coordinate 101,158 downwards.
ATGTCGTCGACGGAGCCGAAGTCGCGCAGCGCCAGGGCCTCGGCCTCGGCCGTCGTGTAACCCGCCGCGGTGTAGGCGGCGGTCGCGTCCTCGAGGTGGTCGCCGGCCTCGCGCAGCAGGTCGCGCCGGGTCCAGCTCGGGCCGGGGATCGCGGCGCGCAGGTCCGCAAGGTAGACGTCGACGGCGCTCATGCGCCCATCTTCTGCCGCCGGCCGTGTTGGCCACATCAGGGAACTCCCTGAATGGGTCTCCACAACTGCGGGTTCGGCCCCCAGAAGTGCCGTCTCGGCCGACGTAAGTGCCGTTTCGGCCGACGGGGGTGCCGTCTCGGGCGACGGGGGTGACGCCTCGGCGGGTCAGGCTTCGCCGAGCACGCCGGAGACCACCTTGGCGAAGGTGCGCCACTCCTGGCGGTGGGCGGCGAGGGCGTTGCGGCCGGCGGAGGAGAGCTCGTAGGTGCGGCGCTTGCGGCCGCCGACCTCGGACCAGGAGCTGTCGAGGTAGCCGGCCTTCTCCAGGCGGCGCAGAGCCGGGTAGATGGTGCCGGTGGGGAGGTCGAGCTCGCCACCGCTACGGGCGCTGAGGGCCTCGATGATCGCGTAGCCGTGGAGGGGCTGCTTCTCGACGACGGCCAGGATCAGCGAGTCGAGGTGGCCACGGAGGGCGTCGGCTTTCATGTAGACAGCCTACACAGCCCGGCGTACATTGTCTTCATACATGTTGTCTGTCTACAGGTAGCCAGACAATCACGGACAAGGAGACATGATGACCGTCCAGACGACCACGAGACCCAGTCCGCTGCGGCGGCTGGCGTCGTTCTCCCAACGCCACCACTGGACCGCATTGCTGCTGTGGGTGGTGGTGCTCGTCGGCGTGACCGCGGCGGCGCAGGGCATCGGCGACGACTACCGCAACTCCTTCGACATCCCCGGCACGCAGTCGCAGGAGATGGCCGACCTCCACGCGAAGCACGGCGGGTCGACCGGCGACGAGGTGCGCGCGGTCATCCACGACGAGCGCGGCTGGGACACCGACCAGCAGGCCGTCGACGACCTGCTCGCCGACCTCGCCGAGGTCCCGCACGTCGAGAGCGTCGAGGCCGCCGACCCGCAGCGTGGGTCGGTGAGCGAGGACGGTACGACCGCGCTGGTCACCATCGTCATGGACGCCGAGCCGGGTGAGCTCCCGATCAGCGCGTACGAGCCGTTCCTCGAGATCGCGGACGAGACCACGACCGACGACCTCCAGGTGGAGATGGCCGGCGACTCGATGCGTGAGGTGAACGAGGGCGAGGGCGGCAGCTCCGAGGGGATCGGCATGCTCGCCGCGCTGGTGATCATGCTGTTCATGTTCGGATCGTTCCTGGCTGCGAGCCTGCCGCTGATCACCGCGATCTTCGCCGTCGGCACCACGTTCGGCGTGGTCACGCTGCTCTCCCACCTGACCACGATCCCGGACTACACCGCGCCGATGCTGATGATCGTCGGGCTCGGGGTGGGCATCGACTATGCGCTGCTGGTCTTCTCCCGCTACCGCAGCGAGCTGCTCCACGGCGCCACCCGCGAGGACGCCACCTCGACCGCGATCGACACCGCCGGCCGCTCGGTGCTCTTTGCCGGCGTCAGCGTCATCCTGGCGCTCTGTGGCCTCTACGTGCTGCAGCTGACCTCGATCCAGGGGGTCGTGCTCGGTGTCGCGCTCACCGTCCTGATGACCATGATCGCCGCGGTCACCCTGCTCCCGTCGCTGCTGACGCTCTTCGGCAAGCGCCTGGAGAAGTCCGTACGCCGCCACGCCGCTCGCTCCCGCCGCGAGCCCGGTCAGCGGTGGCGTGCCTGGGCAGGCGGCGTCCAGCGGCACCCGTGGGCCGCGCTGGTCGTCTCTCTGGTGGCTCTCGGCGCCCTCGCCACCCCGGTCCTCGGGCTCCAGCTCGGCTTCGCCGACGCCGGCAACGACGACACCTCCTCGACGACGCGGAAGGCCTACGACCTGGTCAGCGACAAGTTCGGTCCCGGTGCCAACGGCCCGCTCATCGTCATGACCGAGGGCTCGCAGGGGCAGGCGGTCGCGGCGTACGAGAAGCTCCAGGGGTACGCAGGTGTGGCCGCCGTGACGCCGCCGCAGCCGTCGGCGGACGGCGCGGTGTTCACCTCCATCGCCTTCCCGGAGACCGGCCCGCAGGACGCCGAGACGACCGAACTGGTCAAGGAGCTGCGCGCGGACCTCGGCGACGACGTCCTCGTCGGCGGCTCGACCGCGGCGCTGATCGACTACTCCGATGCGGTCGCGAAGAGGCTGCCGCTCTTCATCGGGCTCGTGGTCGGGCTCTCCGCGCTGCTGCTGATGTGCGTCTTCCGCTCGGTCGCGGTGGCGATCAAGGCGGCGATCCTGAATGTGATCTCGATCGGCGCCTCGATGGGCGCGATGACGTACGTCTTCCAGGAGGGGCTGCTCGGGGTCGAGCCGGGGCCGATCGAGGCGTTCCTGCCGGTGATGACCTTCGCGATCGTCTTCGGCCTCTCGATGGACTACGAGGTCTTCCTGATCTCGCGGATGCGCGAGGAGTGGCTGCGCAGCGGTGACGCCCAGGAGGCGGTCCGGGAGGGGCTGGCGCACACCGGCGGCGTCATCACCGCGGCCGCCGCGATCATGGTCGTGGTCTTCGGCGCCTTCTGGTTCAGCCCGGACCGGATGCTGCAGGAGATGGGCTTCGTGATGGCGGTCGCCGTGCTGCTCGACGCGGTCGTGGTGCGGTGTCTCGTGGTGCCCGCCGTGATGCGGCTGCTCGGGGCCCGGGCGTGGTGGCTGCCGGGGTGGCTCGACCGGATCCTGCCGCGCCTCCAGAACGTCGAATGAACCCGGGTAAGCGGGTTCCGGACAGTTACTTGGACGTGAAACAAATTTCCTGCGGAGGCACGTAAGGGCGCGTACAACCGAAGGGAAGGGCCGCCACCGGTGGCCCCTGGCTTTCGGGAGTTGCCATGAACGTGATCTTCCGCCTGTCCAAAGTCCGCCTCGCGGTCTCCCTCACATCCATCGCCCTTCTCGGCGTCGGCCTCGCCGTCGCCCCAGGCTCCCCAGCCGCCGCGGCTGGGGAGCCTTACGTCGCCCTGGGTGACTCCTACTCCTCCGGGGTAGGCACCCGCAGCTACATCAACGACGGCAGCGAGTGCAAGCGGTCGACCCTGGCGTACCCGAGCCTGGTCGCCGCCGCGAAGAGCTACAGCCTCAACTTCCGCGCCTGCTCCGGTGCGGTCGTCGCCGACGTCGTCAACAGCCAGCTCAGCGCCCTGTCCAGCTCGACGCGCTACGTGACGATCTCGGTCGGCGGCAACGACGCCGGCTTCGCCGACGTGATCACCGAGTGCGCTCTGCCCGCCTGGGCGAGCGACTGCGCGGGAGCGGTCGCGGGTGCGCAGAGCTACATCCGCAACACGCTCCCGGGCAGCCTCGGGACGCTCTACTCCCGGATCCGTTCGGCCGCGCCCAACGCCAAGGTGGTGGTCGTGGGCTATCCGAAGCTGTTCATGGGCGAGGACTGCAACGCCTTCACCTGGTTCAGCCCGGAGGACGAGGCGATCCTCAACGACACCGCCGTGCTCCTGAACAACACCACGGCCTCGCGCGCGAGCGCCGCCGGGTTCACGTACGTCAACCCGATCAGCCGGTTCACCGGCCACGCGGTCTGCGACGACGTGGAGTGGATCAACGGCCTCTCCAACCCGGTCGAGGAGTCGTACCACGCCAACACCGCCGGCCACCGCGACGGCTACACCCCGCTGGTGAGTACGCCGCTCACCGGTGCCGCCGTCACCGCGAGCCCGTCGGTGGTCGCCGCCGCCGAGGCGACCGGCCCCGCGCAGGCCGCCAAGCAGAGAAAGTACGCCGCTCTCGACCGCCACATCGAGCCGAAGGTGTTCCAGCCGCCGACCCGTGAGAGTCTGCAGAAGCTCGCGGACCAGCGCGGGATCGATCTGGACGCCTGGCTGGCGACACACTGATCGAACCGGCGGTGAAGCCGGGCGTGGGCCACTGGCCGCGCCCGGCTTCACAACCTCCGCGTTGGACAGGTGTAACCCAATCTTGGGGGCAAGGCTGATAGAACCGTCCCATGCGAGTCTCCCGGGGCATAGCGGCCCTTGCTGTTGCTCTACCGCTGCTTGCTGCCTGCGGTGGGGCCAAGGACCCGGGTCCGAGCATGTCGACCCTGACCACCGCGCTGGAGAGCGGCACGTTCACGAAGGTCGACTTCGTGGCGAAGACCGACCCAGCCGCCGTTGCCGCGGACTACGACGACCTCACCGGCAACCTGTTCGGGAAGCTCGGGGCGCCCGACGTGTCCGCGACCAAGCCGACCTTCACCGGCCACGGCACTGACAGCGCGAAGTCGACGCTCAGGTGGGCGTGGGGGCTGCCGGGTGGCCGGTGGACCTACGAGTCGGAGGTCGAGCTCCGCAAGACCGGCGAGAAGTGGGAGTTCGTCTGGGCACCGACCGTGGTCGCGCCGACGCTCGCCGAGGGTCGCAGCCTGCACGTCGAGACCGTCCAGCAGCAGCGCGGCGAGATCCTGAGCACGTCGGGAGAGACCCTCGTCGCTGACCGGCCGGTCGTCACGGTCGGCATCGACAAGACCCTGATCGACCCGGTCGCGGCGCCCGCGGCCGCTCGAGACGTCGCCGCGATCGTCGGCATCAACCCGAAGCGCTACGCCAAGCGGGTCCGCGCGGCCGGCGACAAGGCCTTCGTCGAGGCGATCTCGATCCGCAAGCCGATGATGACGAAGGCCAAGGCGGCCAAGATCGGCCGGATCAAGGGCGCGGCGATGCTCAACCGGACCCTTCCGCTCGGCCCGACCAAGGAGTTCGCCTCCCCGGTCGTCGGCATCGTCGGTGAGGTGACGGCCGAGATGATGAAGAAGAAGCCCGGCACCTACCTCCCTGGCGACCTCGTCGGCCTCTCCGGGTTGCAGGCGCGCTACGACGACCAGCTGCGGGGCAAGCCCGGGCTGCAGGTCTCGGTGCTCGGTGACGAGGGCGAGGTGCTCAAGAAGCTCTTCAGCACCGATCCGATCGACGGGAAGTCTCTGACCATCACCCTCGACGCGCGGATGCAGAAGAGCGCCGAGAAGATCCTGAAGCAGGTCAAGCCCGAGAGCGCCCTGGTCGCGATCCGGCCGAGCGACGGCGCGGTGCTGGTCGCCGCCAACGGCGTCGACAACAAGATGAACCTGGCCACCTACGGTCAGGCAGCCCCGGGATCGACCTTCAAGGCCGCGACCACGCTGGCCCTGCTGCGCAAGGGTCTCCACGCCGACAGCCGGGTCACGTGCCCCGCCAAGGCGACCGTCGACGGCAAGACCTTCAAGAACGACTCCTGGTACCCGAAGTCCGCCCTCGGCGAGATCACGCTCGCCCACGCCGTCGCCGAGTCCTGCAACACGGCCATGGTCGGCGCAGCGAGCGAGGTCGGCCACGCCGAGATCGCCTCCGCGGCCGCCTCCCTGGGCTTCGGCATCGACCGCGACGCCGGCTTCACCTCCTACTTCGGCCAGATTCCCGAGCCCGCGGTCGAGACCGAGCACGCCGCCGACCTGATCGGACAGGGCAAGGTGCTCGCCTCCCCGCTCGTGATGGCCACCGTCATCGGCTCCATCCAGGCAGGTCACACCGTGGTCCCGAACCTCGTCCAGGGCCAGACCGCCAAACCGTCGGGCGTGAAGCCGCTCGCCGCCGCCGAGGCTGCGGAGCTGCGTACGATCTTCCGGAGCGTGGTCACCGACGGCACCGGGCGCGGCCTGGCCGACGTGCCGGGCAAGCCGGTGATCGCCAAGACCGGCACCGCCGAGTTCGACCGCAACGGCAAGCGCCTCACCCACACCTGGATGATCGCGGCGCAGGGCGACCTGGCCGTGGCGGTCTACGTCGACGAGGGCGAGAACGGCGCGGCCACCTCGGGTCCGCTCGTCGAGGCGTTCCTGCGGATGGTCAACGAGCGCTAGGCAGCCGACGCCGCCCGCGCGAACCATCGTCTCCCGTGCTGTCCGACCTGGATGGGGTAGGCGAAGGCGAGCGACACATGCTCGGTTGTGAGGACGTCCGTGATCGGACCGGACCTGACGATGCGTCCGTCGTTGAGGAGAACCGCGTGCGAGCTGCTCGGCGGGAGCTCTTCGAGGTGGTGGGTGACCAGGATCGAGGCCAGCTCGGGGTGCGTGTGCTCGAGCGCTGCGATGGTCACCAACAGCTGCTCACGCGCCGCCACGTCGAGACCGGTGGTCGGCTCGTCCAGCAGGAGCAGGACGGGCTCGCAGACGAGCGCACGAGCGATCAGGGTGCGGCCGCGTTCACCCTGCGACAGAGTCGGCCACTTCGCCTCGTGCTTCCCCGCCAAGCCGATCTGCTCGATCAGGGCGTCTGCGGCGCGGACCTGGTCGCTTGTGGGCCGCCAGCGCGGCGGTAGCTCGATGGAGCCGGTGAGCCCCGTCAGCACGACCTCGCGAAGCGTGAGCGGCGAGGTTAGCGGGTGTCGTGGATTGACATGACCGATCGAACGGCGCAGTGCTTGCAGCTCGACGCGACCGACCCGGTGGCCGAGGACATCGACCGTCCCGGACGTGGGATGCGTGAGCGCACCGCAGAATCCCAGGATGGTGCTCTTGCCGGCACCGTTGGGACCGATGAGCGCCCAGTGCTCGCCCGGGCGGACCGCGAAGCTGATGGCGTCGAGGATGGTCCGCTCGCCGCGCCGGAACGTGACGTCGGTGAGCTCGATGACCGGCGGTGGCTGGGTCATACTCCCGGTCGTCACCCCAGGGCCGCCTTCAGTCCGGTGAGGTGGGCGCGGCTGAGTCGCGCCGCCGCTGCCCGATCGCGGTCGATGATCGCTTGCACGAGCTCGGCATGTGCTTCGTGATCATCCCCTGATGAGTTCGCATCGCACGGGGTCTCGGCCGGACGGAGATCGAGCATGTCGATCATCGCCTCGCGGACGCGTGGCACGAACCCGTCGAAGAGGTCCAGCAGGACGATGTTGTGGGCAGCGGCCACGACGGTGCGGTGCACCACCATGTCGGCGTCGACGTACTCCTCGGTGCTCTGGCCGGCCACGACACGCCGCGCCAGAGCGCGTCGCATGGCTCGCACATCCGCTGCCGTACGCCGCTGCGCAGCCAGTGCGGCGGCCTCGGTCTCGATGGCGATCCGGCCCTCGATGACCGCAGCGATGTCTGCCTGACGCAGGACGACGTCCCAGTCGTCGCTGACGTCGAGTGCGGTGACGAAGACGCCGGCACCCTGCCGTGTCTGGAGTACGCCGCGGCCCGCCAGCTGTCGGATCGCTTCGCGAACCGTCGAACGGCCGACGCCCAGCTGGGGACCCAGCGTGGTCTCGCCGGGGAGCTTCGCCCCGATCTGCCACTCGCCGGCACGGATCCGCTCGAGGAGGAGCTTCGCGGCCTGATCAGCCAGCGAGGTCCGCTGCACCTGTCCCATCACCCGCTCCTCTCAGACCGCGAGGTCGGTGTCGTCGGTGATCGTGAGGATCCCGCTGGGACGGTCCAGCGCGGCGACCGTGCGCTCCGCGGCGGCGTCGACCTGGATGCTAGGGCCGGCGGGGAGGGCGTCGGGGTAGAACGTCCCAGGGCCGTAGAACTGTCCGTAACGCAGCACCGTGCCGCCGTAGCCGAGGACGGCGTCCTCGAGTGCCCGCACGGCGTCGGCACCGCCTCCGGGCGGCAGGTCCCAGGCCACGCTCTGAGCGAGGAGGCGCGTGCATCCGGCCGCTGTGGCCGCCGCGATGAGGTTGTGCGTCCCCTCGATCCGGATGCGCGCGTTGTCGTCTCGTCGCTCTGGTAGCTCCTCGGCGGCGTCGGGGAGGTCGGTGAGCTGGTGGAGGATCAGGTCAGGTCGGAAGGCCGTCGTCGCCGCGGTGAGAGCCGCGGTGTCGTAGACGTCGCACAGCACGGGCTCGGCACCGAGCTCCCGGACCAGTTCCGTCTTCGACGCGGTGCGGGTCATTCCGGCCACGGTGTGGCCGGCTGCGGCGAGCAGGGGCAGCAGGCGCGATCCGATCACCCCGGTCGCTCCGGCGACGAAGACTCTCAGGGTGGGCACCTCAGCGGATGTGATGACTGGTCGATCGCTCATGGAAGCACTCTACTTGTCTACTTGTCTGAGGAGTTGTAGCGTGGCCGTGTGCTGATCCAGCAGGTGCTTCTCCTTCTGTGCCACGGCGGGGCCTAGTCGAACCGGCTCCTCACCGTGGAGTCGAGACATGCGCCGGTTCATCTCTGATCCCCGAAGAGGAGGAACCACCAGCATGCCCAGCTTTCCCACCATCGCCACGCCCTCAGGTCCCGTCGCGGACGACGCTCCTGTCTGGAACCGGCAGCGTCGGTCTCAGATGCCGTCGTACCGTTATCGCGACGTCCATGCCCGCGTCGAGGTCCCCTTGGCCGAACGAGACTGGCCCACCCGCCGACTGACCCAGGCTCCGCTGTGGGTGCCGGTGGACCTGCGAGACGGAAACCAGGCACTGCCCGAACCGATGGATCCCGGGCGAAAGCGCCGCTTCTTCGAGCTGATGGTGGCGATGGGCTACAAGGAGATCGAGATCGGATACCCCTCCGCTTCTCAGACCGACTTCGACTTCGTACGCCTCGTCGCAGAGTCGGACATCGCGCCTGCCGACGTCACCATCGTGGTCTTCACGCCGGCCCGCCGGGACCTGATCGCGCGAACGGTGGAGTCGATCCGTGGCATCGCGAATCAGGTGGTGATCCACATGTACACCGCTACGGCCCCGACCTGGCGCGACGTCGTGCTCGGACGCCCGGCCGATGAGGTGAAGGAGCTCATCCTCCGCGGTGGTCGAGACGTTCTGGAGCTCGCTGACGACATGCCGAACGTGAGGTTCGAATTCTCTCCCGAGGTCTTCAATCTCACGGAGCCCGACTACGCCCTCGACATCTGCGATGCCATCACGACGCTGTGGGACGCGACGCCTGAGCGGCCTGTGATCCTCAACCTGCCCGCAACCGTCGAAGTCGCCACGCCGAACGTGTACGCCGATCAGATCGAGTACATGCACAAGAACCTTGCTCGCCGTGACAGCGTGATCCTCTCGGTGCACCCGCACAACGATCGCGGCACCGGAATCGCGTGCGCAGAGCTTGCGGTGCTGGCCGGCGCACAGCGTGTCGAGGGCTGCCTCTTCGGCAACGGAGAGCGCACCGGCAACGTCGACATCGCCACGCTGGCGCTGAACCTGCATGCGCAGGGCATCGACCCGATGATCGACTTCTCCGACATCGACGAGATCCGACGCACCGTCGAGCACTGCAACCAGCTCGAGGTGCATCCGCGTCATCCGTACGTCGGCGACCTCGTGCACACCGCCTTCAGCGGCACCCACCAGGACGCGATCAAGAAGGGCTTCGCCGAGCACGAGGGCAGGGCTGCGGGCGAGGACCGCCAGGGGAGCGAGATCGAGTGGCGAGTGCCCTACCTGCCGATCGATCCTGCTGACATCGGACGGAGCTACGACGCAGTCATCCGCGTCAACTCGCAGTCGGGCAAGGGTGGTATCGCCTACCTCCTCGCATCCGAGTACGGCATCGAGCTGCCGCGACGTCTCCAGATCGACTTCGCACGTCGAGTGCAGGAACACACCGACGCCACGGGTCGCGAGATCGACCCGGCACAGCTGCTCGAGCTCTTCGAGGCCGTCTACCTCACCGGCGAGACGGATGGCATCGAGCTGGTCGACCTCGAGTCCGGGAGCCGCGACGGCACCAGCCGTACGGATATCCGTCTTCGCATCGATGGAGTGGAGCACAGCGGTTCCTACGACGTCGGGCCCGTCGAAGCCACCGCCCAACTGCTGGCGGAGCAGCGCATCGGCGTCGACATCCTGTCCCTGCACCAGTCCTCGCTCAGGTCCGGGAACGACAGCGAAGCCCTGACCGTCATCGAGTTCCGCAACGGAGTCGGCGTCCACTGGGCCGCGGGACGAGACCGGTCCGTGCTGATGGCCAGTGTGCGAGCCGTGCTCCACGCTGCGCGCGCCACCGCCGGGACCCTCGTCCAGGCCGCGGAGAGCTGAGGGCTGGCGAAATAGAATGTGGCCCGGCCGTGAGGCCGGGCCACAATCGATGTCCCTCGGTGTCTCTCCACCGACGGGGGGAACAGTAGAGAGACTCGAGAGGCGAGCCTGGCGGCCTTTCGGCCGCGAGGCCCGGTCGAGGCTTGGAGTGCTCCCTCCCTACGTCGACGTGGATACATAACCAGACTTGAATCTGGCTGTCACGTTTATGTCCCTTTTCTACAGCCTTCGTGACCGAGTGTTGGCAAGCTGTGGATCGATCACTGAGGGACGTGGTTGGAGGGGATCTCCGCGGTGCCGATCTCGGTGTCGTTCTCGGTGGTCGTGGCGACCGCCTTGCGGAGCATCGACCCGAGGTCGACACCGGTGGTCGTCTTGAGCATGTTGAGGGTCTGGACGACGTTGTCGTTGACCTGCTTCGGGATCGCGCCGGCACCCTCGGTGGAGAGGACGGTGAGGCTGTCGATGGCGCTGATCGGCGCGGCGACCTCCTTGGCGATCCGGGGCAGCACCTCGATCAGCATCTGCAGCACGGCGGCGTCGTTGTAGGACGCGAACGCCGCAGCGCGCTTGTCCATCGCCTCGGCCTCGGCCTGACCGACGGCCAGGGTGGCGGCAGCGCTCGCCTCACCCTCGGCCCGGGTGGCCTCGGCGCCGGCCAGACGCAGCGCCTTCTGCGCGTCACCGCGCTTGGCCCCCTCGATGGCCTCGGCCTCGGCCAGCGCGGCACGGCGGGCCTTCTCCGCCTCACCGGTGAGTCGGGCCTGCTCGGCGTCCGCCTCGGCGGCGGCGATCGTGGCGGCCTTGCGGGCTTCCGCAGCGGCGATCTCGGAGTTGCGGCGAGCCTCCGCCTCCTGCTCGACGCGGTAGCGCTCGGCGTCGGCGGGCTTGCGGACCTGCGTCTCGAGCTGGCGCTCGGTCAGCGCCGCCTGGCGTACGGCTACCTTCTCCTGCTCGGTGAGGATGGCCTGGTCGCGGTCGGCCTGGGCCAGCGGACCGGCCGCGGTGGCGGCGGCAGCGTCGGTCTCGGCCTTGATCTCGGCCTGCTTCAGCGCGAGGGCACGCTGGGCGACCGCGATCTCCTCCTCGGCCTTGATCCGGGCCTGCTCGGCGGCACGGCGAGCCTCCGCCTCGGCGATCGAGGCGGCCTGGGTGATGCGGGCGGCCTCGGGACGGCCGAGGTTGGTCAGGTAGGAGCCGTCGTCGGTGACGTCCTGGATCTGGAAGGTGTCCAGGATCAGGCCCTGGCCGGTGAGCGACGACTCGGACTCGTCGGCGACCCGCTGGGCGAACGCGGCCCGGTCACGGATGATCTGCTCGACGGTCAGACCGCCGACGATCGACCGCAGCGCGCCGGCGAGCACCTCCTGCGTGAACGGCTCGATCTCCTCCTGCTGGGAGAGGAATCGCTGCGCGGCCAGTCGGATCTGGTCGGCGTTGCCGCCGACCTTCACGATCGCGACCCCTTCGAGGTTGAGCTTGATGCCCTGTCCGGAGACCGCGCCGCGGATCTGCACCGAGATCCGGCGCGAGGAGAGATCCATGACCGCCAGCTTCTGGACGAACGGGACCACGAAGACACCGCCACCGAGCACGACCTTCTGGCCCGACAGGTCGGTGGTGAGCTGGCCGGTCTCCGGGTTGAGGACCGCCTTGCCCTTGCGGCCGGTGACGATGAAGGCCTGGTTGGGCCCGGCGACCTTGTAGCGGCTGGTGACCAGCAGCAGGAGCAGGATGACGAGTACGACAAGGCCGGCGATCGGCACCAGCGGTTCCATGGGGACCCCTTCAGGTCAGGAGGTGATCTCGCGCCACGTCGGCGCGACGGTGACTGCCGTCGGTGAGAGGACCCCGGTCACGTGCACGGCGGTGCCAGGCGTGATCTCCTCGTCGAGGTCGGGCGCCTTGGCGTTGTAGGTCACCGTGTGGCCCCCGAGGGCGACCCGCACCACGCCGAACCCACCGGCCGGGATCGTGGTGATCACGGCGGCGTCCAGCCCGACGGCGGCGTCGCCCGAGGGCACCGCGTCGGTGTGCTCCTCCTTCAGCAGGCGGGTCAGCCACAGCGCGAACCAGGCGAAGAGCGCGCCGCCCAGGACCCCGATCCCGATGGCCGGGATCGTGCCGAGCGGACCGACGGCCAGCGCGCCACCGAACCCGAACGCGGACACGAACCCGCCGATCGCGGCGGTCGAGAACCAGTCGGCATCGAGCGCGCCGCCGAGGAAGCCGTCGAGGAGGTCGCCGATCACCAGTGACACCAGCAGGAGGCCCAACCCGACGGCTCCGATGATCAGAAACGTCGTCACGCCAAACCTTTCGGCAGAGTCTCCACACTGAGCAGCAGTCTGGTGCGGACTTTATCCGTGGAGCCGGGGGCTTGTCCGCCCTATTCGAAGGTCCAGAGAAGAAGCTCGGTCGGTACGCCTGCACTGACCGTGAACGCCGGCGGCAGGTCCTCGCCGGCGGTGATCTCGAAGGCGTCTCCGGCGGTCAGCGGCTCGGCCATGCCGCTACGCAGCAGGGCGCCGGTGGCGACGTGGAGATGGCGGAGGCGGCCCTCCGGGAGGGTGATCTCGGCGGGCCCGTCGGTGCCGACGTGGCCGACCCACAGCGACCCCTGGTCCAGGTGGACCGCCTCGACCCACTCGCCCTCGACCGGGGTGACGTCGTGGACGGCGTACGCCGGCTCGCCGGTGCTGCCGGAGACCCAGACCTGGATGAAGCGGGTGCCGGCGGCGGAGGCGAACTCGGAGTGGTCGACGCCGTCGCCGGTCGTGAAGACACCGACCTGGCCGCGGGAGACGGTCCCGGTGGCGCCGGTCGAGTCGGCGTGGGTCACCTCGCCGGAGATCGGCCAGGTGACGATCGTGACCCCGGCATGGTGATGGTCCTCGAATCCCTCCCCGTTGCGCAACAGGTGCTCGTCGTAGGTCACGATCGGGCCGAAGCCGACGCGGTTGGGGTCGTAGTGGGGGCCGAAGGAGTAGGTGTGCCAGGTGATTTTTCCTGGCCGGAGGCCGGGTGGACGTTCCGTGAATCGGGCGGTTCCTCGGCGGATCTGGGCAGTCACAGTCATGATTGTGCCGTGGCGTTTCCCAAGTTCCCGACTGGCTTCGTGTTCGGCACTGCAGACGCCACCCGGCCGGGGGGCGAGCAGGACGTTGCGCTGCTCACGCGTCTCGGTGCGCCGGGATACCGGTTCGCCGTCTCCTGGAGCGAGCTTCAGCCGGGTGGGCGCGGTGTCTTCGATCCCGATGCCCGCGCTCGTTACGACCGCCTGGTCGACGAGCTGCTCGACGCCGGCCTGCGCCCCTCCGCAACGCTCTACGCCGGCGAGCTGCCCGAGCCGCTGGCGGCCGACGGCGGCTGGCTCAACCGCGCCACGGTCGACGCGTTCGGTGAATACGCCCAGACGGTCGCCGACCTGATCGGCGACCGGGTCCCGGAGTGGGTGCCGGTCCAGGACCCCAACGTGGGCGCCTACCTCGGCTACGGCCTCGGCACGATCGCGCCCGGGCGCCGGGCCGGCTGGGGAGTCGTCGCTGCGATGCACCACCTGCTCCTGGCCCACGGCCGCGGCGTGCAGGTGCTGCGGGCCGCTGGAGTGGCGACCGTCGGGTGCGCCACGCACCACGAGCCGATCTGGCCGCTCTCGGAGGACCCGGCCGACGTCGGCGCCGCCAAGCTCGTCGACCTGGCCTGGAACGCGGTCCCGCTCGAGGCGATGCTGATGGGCCGCTACCCACGTGACCTCGCCGGCCTGGCCGACGAGGTCGTGATGCCGGGCGACATGGCCGCGATCCGGTCGCCCCTGGACTTCTACGGCGTCAACTTCTTCGCCCCGCAGCGCATCGGCGCCTCGGCCGAGGGCGACGAGATCCCGTTCCGGATGGTGCCGCTCGTCGGCTACCCCGCCACCGACACCGGCTGGGGCGTGGTGCCGACCGCGCTGCGGGAGTGGCTGATCATCACCCGATCCCGCTATCGCGCCGCGATGCCGCCGATCGTGGTGACCGAGTGCGGTGCTGCGTACGACGCCCCGGTGGTGGACGGCGAGGTCGACGACCAGGCCCGGATCGACTACCTCGAGGCCCACCTGGAGGCGGTCTCGGCCGCGATAGAGCGTGGTGTCGACGTACGCGGCTTCTACGCCTACACCCTGCTCGACCGCGACGGCTGGGAGGCGCCGTTCACCGGCAAGGACTGGGAGGACGGCGTGGGCGGGAAGTACGGCTTGGTGCACGTCGACGCCGCGGGGGTGCGTACGCCGAAGCGCTCCTTCGGGTGGTACGCCGAAATGGTCGCCGCCCACGCCGAAGGAGCGCCCACCGGCTAGAGCATCTCCTAGAAGGCCAGCTTCTCGCCGATCGCCTTGATCGCGTCCATGTCGCCCGGGTGTGGCACCCACGGGAGGGTGAGCGAGTCCTTGGACTTGTCCGTGTAGCGCGGGATCACGTGGAAGTGCAGGTGGAAGACCGTCTGCCACGCGGCCGGCCCGCAGTTGTTGAGCACGTTGACCCCGTCGGCCTGCAGCACGTCGACCGCTCGCCTGGCGACCGCCTGGGCGGCCTTCGCGGTCGCGGCGTAGACCGCCGGGTCGGCCTCCAGGACGTCCTTGGTGTGCGTCTTCGGCACCACCACGGTGTGGCCCTCGGCGGCCGGTGCGATGTCCATGAAGGCGTACGTCTCGTCGTCCTCGTAGACCTTCGTCGACGGGATGTTGCCCGCGACGATGTTGCAGAACAGGCAGTCGGGATCGCTCATGCGAGGAAGGCTACAGTCCGGCGGCGACCTCGGTGCCCTGCTTGATCGCGCGCTTCGCGTCGAGCTCGGCCGCGACGTCGGCGCCACCGATCAGATGCCAGTTGTCACGCTCCGTCCAGAGGTTGCGCACCGACTCCTGGCCGGCGCAGAGGATGACGTGGTCGACCTCGAGCGTGTGCGGCTGGCCGTCGACGGCGTAGTGGAGCGTGACGGCGTCGTCGCCCGCCTCGATCTTGTCGTACGTCGCACCTCGGACCTGCTTGACGCCGTCCTGCTTCAGGTGGGCGCGGTGAGCCCAGCCGGAGGTCTTGCCGAGCCTGATGCCGATCGGGGTGGACTTCCGCTGCAGCAGGGTCACCTGACGGGCCGGGGCCTCGAGGACCGGCGTGGTGAGACCGCCGCGGAAGGTCGCCGGGTCGCCGACGCCCCAGCGGGCCTTCCACTCGTCGAGGGTCTCGGGCCGGTGGGTCAGCCAGGCGGACACGTCGACGCCGATGCCGCCTGCACCGATCACCGCGACCCGGCGGCCCGGGACGACCCGGCCGGAGAGCACATCGGCGTACGTCACGACCCGCTCGTCCTCGGAGCCGGCGATCTGCGGCACCCGCGGCGTGACGCCGGTGGAGACGATGACGTGGTCGAAGGGCTTGAGGTCGGCGGTGGTTGCCTCGGTGTCGAGACGTACGTCGACGCCCAGCACCTCGAGACGCCGGCCGAAGTAGCGCAGCGTGTCCTTGAAGTCCTCCTTGCCCGGCACCGCCATGGCGAGGCGGAACTGACCGCCGATCTGCGAGGACTTCTCGAACAGCGTCACCTCGAAGCCGCGCTCGGCGGCCGAGGTGGCGGCGGCGAGGCCGGCCGGGCCGGCGCCGACGACGGCCACGGTCGCCTTCACCCGGGTCGGGGAGAGCACCAGGGTCGTCTCGCGTGCGGCACGCGGGTTGACCAGGCAGGAGGCGGCCTTGTTGGAGAAGGCGTGGTCGAGGCAGGCCTGGTTGCAGGCGATGCAGGTGTTGATCTCGTCGGTGCGGCCCTCGGCGGTCTTCTTGGCGAACTCGGGGTCGGCCAGCAGCGGCCGGGCCATCGAGACCAGGTCGGCCTTGCCCTCGGCGATCGCCGCCTCGGCGAGCTCGGGGGTGTTGATCCGGTTGGAGGCGCAGACCGGGATGTCCACCTCGGCCTTGAGGCGCGCGGTCATGTCCAGCCAGGCACCGCGCGGGACCTGGGTGATGATGGTCGGCACCCGCGCCTCGTGCCAGCCGATGCCGGTGTTGAAGACGGAGACGCCGGCGTCCTGCAGCGCGTACGCGAGCTCGACCGTCTCCTCCCAGGTCTGACCGTCGTCGACCAGGTCGAGGATCGAGAGCCGGAAGATGATCGGGAAGTCGTCACCGACCAGTTCTCGCGAGCGCCGCACGATCTCGACCGGGAACCGCATCCGGTTCGTCAGGGTGCCGCCCCAGCGGTCCTCGCGCTGGTTGGTCCGCTCGGCGAGGAACTGGTTGATCAGGTAGCCCTCGGAGCCCATGATCTCGACCGCGTCGTAACCCGCCTTCTTCGCCAGCGCGACGCTCTTGGCGAAGTCGGAGACGGTCGCGTCGACGGCCTTGTCGGAGAGGGCCGCGGGCTTGAACGGGTTGATCGGCGCCTGGACGGCGGAGGCGCTGACCGAGAACGGCGTGTAGGCGTAGCGGCCGGCGTGCAGGATCTGCATGGCGATCGCGCCGCCCTCCTCGTGCACCGCGCCGGTGACCCGGCGGTGCTGGGCGGCGTGCAGCCGGGAGCTCATCTCGCTCGCGAACGGCTTGAGCCAGCCGCGCTTGTTCGGCGCATAGCCGCCGGTGATGATCAGCCCGGTGCCTCCGCGTGCGCGCTCGGCGAAGTAGGCCGCGAGCTTGGGGATGTCCCAGGCGTGGTCCTCGAGACCGGTGTGCATCGACCCCATCACCACCCGGTTGCGCAGGGTGAGCGGCCCGATGGTGAGCGGAGAGAGCAGGGATTCGTACGCCATGGCCGTATGCTACTCATGAGTAATAAGAAGCGGCCAGTGCTGGTTCCATCTACGATTCCGCACATGCGCACTCGCCTTACTCCCCTTCTCGTCGTTCCGCTCGCTCTCGCCGCCGTCTTGACCGCGTGCGGAAGCGAGGGCGACACCAGCGCCAATGGGGGCGCCCCCGCCTCGTGCGAGGCTGCGGACCTGCCGCTGAAGCAGGACGGCAAGCTGACCGTCGGCACCGACTCCCCGGCGTACGAGCCGTGGTTCTCCGAGGACGACCCCAGCAACGGCAAGGGCTTCGAGTCGGCGGTCGCCTATGCCGTCGCCGAGCAGCTCGGGTTCGCGAAGGAGGACGTCGTCTGGGTCAAGCAGGCGTTCAACACCTCCTACACGCCGGGCGAGAAGAAGTTCGACTTCGACATCAACCAGATCTCGATCACCCCCGAGCGTGCGGGTGTCGTCGACTTCTCGAAGGGCTACTACACGGCTTCGCAGGCGGTCGTGACGATGGAGGAGGACGCGGCCCAGGCGGCATCGCTGGAGGATCTGAAGGGACTCAAGCTCGGTGCCCAGACCGCGACCACGTCGCTCACCGCGATCCGCGAGGACGTGAAGCCGACCAAGGACCCGCTGGTGTTCGACACCAGCGACCAGGCCAAGCAGGCGCTGCTCAACGGCCAGGTCGACGCGCTCGTCTTCGACCTGCCGACCGCGTTCTACATCACCGCCGCCGAGATCGAGGGCAGCACGATCACCGGTCAGTTCGAGAGCAGCGAGAAGCCGGAGGAGTTCGGCCTGCTGACCGAGAAGGACAGCGGCCTGGCGCCGTGCCTCGACGAGGCCCTGACCGCACTCGAGGAGGACGGCACCCTCGCCGCGCTCGAGAAGGAGTGGCTGTCGGACGTCGTCTCCGTGCCGGTCTTGAAGTGACCTGGGCGCCCAGCGAGCGGGAGCTCGAGAGACAGGCAGTACGCCGCCGGCTGAGGCTCCAGCAAACTGCCATCGCCACCGTGGTGACCGTCGTGGTCGCGGTGGGGCTGGTGCTGCTGGTGGTCTCCTCACCCGGGTGGGACCGGGTCCGGGACTACTTCCTGAGCTGGTCCCACGCGCGGGACTCGTTCGCGGCGATCGCCGAGGGGTTCTGGATCAACATCCGGATCTTCCTGGTCGCCGAGCCGTGCGTACTCGTCCTCGGCGCACTCGTCGCCATCGCCCGGCAGACGACCTCCCCGTGGCTGGCGCCGCTACGGCTCCTGGCCACCGGCTACACCGACCTGTTCCGCGGGATTCCGTCGATCATGGTGGTGGTCATCTGCGGCATCGGGATCCCGGCTCTGGGCCTGTCGGGGGTGACCAGCTCGCTCTTCTGGCTGACCACGTTCGCCCTCGTGCTCTGCTACGGCGCTTACGTCGCGGAGGTCTTCCGCGCCGGCATCCTGGCGATCCATCCCACCCAGGTCGCCTCGGCCGAGGCGCTGGCGCTGACGCGGGCCCAGACGATGCGCTTCGTGGTCCTCCCGCAGGCCGTACGCCGCGTCGTACCGCCCCTCATGAACGATCTCGTCTCGCTGCAGAAGGACACCGCGCTGATCTCGGCGGTGGGTGTCTTCGAGGCGCTCCGGGCGGCCCAGGACTACCAGGGCTACAACTTCAACGGCACGCCGCTGCTGGTCGCGGCGGCGTACTTCCTCGTCGTCGCGGTGCCGCTCACCCGGCTCACCGACTGGCTGATGCGGCGACAGATCGAGAAGGAGCAGGGTCGATGACTGCGACGGTGTCGGGGTTGCTGGAGGCCAAGGCCCTGCGGAAGTCCTATCGAGGCCGCGTTGTGCTCGACGGCCTGGACCTGGTGGTGGCCGAGCACGACGTGGTCTGCCTGATCGGTGCGTCCGGGTCGGGGAAGTCGACCCTGCTGCGCTGCCTGAATCTGCTGGAGACGATCGACGACGGGATCATCAGGTTCGACGGCCGGGAGATCTCGGACCCGCTCGTCGACCCGCGCTCGGTCCGCCGGGAGATCGGGATGGTCTTCCAGGCGTACAACCTCTTTCCCCATCTCTCCGTGCTCGACAACTGCACGCTGGCCCAGGTGCGCGTCCACGGTGTTCCCGCAGGTGAGGCGGCCGATCGGGCCCGAGCGCTGCTGGCCCGGTTCGGTCTCGCCGACAAGGCCGATGCCCACCCCGACGCGCTCTCCGGGGGCCAGCAGCAGCGGGTCGCGCTGGTCCGGGCGATGTGCACGCGGCCTCGTCTGCTGCTCCTCGACGAGATCACCGCCGCCCTCGACCCCGAGCTCGTCGGTGAGGTGCTGGAGATCGTCCGGGCCGAGGCGGAGGCGGGCACCACCCTCGTCCTCGCCACCCACGAGATGTCGTTCGCCCGCGAGGTCGCCACCAAGGTCTGCTTCCTCGACGGTGGTCGCGTCCTTGAGCAGGGTCCGCCGGAGCAGCTCTTCGGCGACCCCGTCGAGGAGCGCACCCGCGCCTTCCTCGCCCGCGTCCGCTCCTGAGGCAGGCTGGCGCGGACCCCGGTATCCGACCCTGCCGTTGACGTCCCGCGGATGGTTTCCACAGAGTCATCCACAGGATCTTGATTTCGCTCGCTTGGGCAACAGCCGGTTCCTAGGGTCCGTGGCCATGGGCATCACCACGCAGACCTGGGAGGAGCAGGCCGACGACGAACGGCCCGTTGCATGACGTCGACTGGCTCAGGGCGGATACCGAGAAGCAGAAGAAGCAGATCGAGTACGAGATGTGGCTCCGGTCGGCGCCGGTCCTCCGCGACGTGGCGCAGGTCGGGCTGACCGACACCGAAGCGATCCTCATGGCGTGGAACCGAAACGCCCCGTCTCGTCCGGAGACCGGACGAGACGGGGCGGCGTAGAGACCGTTCGAGCGGCTCAGACAGCCGGGACCGGGAAGGTCGGGTACTCGACGCCCGAGATCGACTGCACGGTGCGGACGACCTGGCAGGAGTAGCCGAACTCGTTGTCGTACCAGACGTAGAGGATCGCGGAGTCGCCGTCGACGATGGTGGCGTTGCCGTCGATGATCGAGGCGGCGCGGGAGCCGATGAAGTCGGAGGAGACCGCGTCGCGGGCGGTGGTGAAGTCCACCTGGCGACGCAGCTCGCCGGTCAGCGAGGCCTCGCGGAGGTAGTCGACGACCTCTTCCTTGGAGGTCTCACCCTTGAGGGAGAGCGACAGGATCGCGATCGAGACGTCGGGGGTCGGGATGCGGATCGAGTTGCCGGTGATCTTCGCCTTCAGGTCCGGCAGCGCCTTGGCGACGGCGGAGGCCGCACCGGTCTCGGTGAGGACCAGGTTGAGCGGTGCGGAGCGGCCGCGGCGGTCGGCCTTGTGGTAGTTGTCGAGCAGGTTCTGGTCGTTGGTGAACGAGTGCACCGTCTCGACGTGACCGCGGACGATGCCGAAACGGTCCTCCATCAGCTTCAGCGGCGGCACGATCGCGTTGGTCGTGCAGGACGCGCAGGAGATGACCTCCTCGTCGCCGGTGAGGGTCTGGTGGTTGACGCCGTGGACGATGTTGGGGACGTCGCCCTTGCCCGGCGCGGTCAGCAGGACCTTCTTGATGCCCGGGCGCAGGTGCTGCGAGAGGCCCTCGCGGTCACGCCACTTGCCGGTGTTGTCGATGAGGATGGCGTCCTTGATGCCGTACGCCGTGTAGTCGACCGTGGTCGGGTCGTTGGAGTAGATGAACTGGATCGGGTTGCCGTTGGCGACGAGCACGCCGTTCTTCTCGTCCACCGTGATGGTGCCGGCGAACTGGCCGTGGATCGAGTCGCGGCGCAGCAGCGAGGCGCGCTTGATGAGGTCGTCCTCGCCACCCTTGCGGACGACGACGGCCTTCAGCCGCAGACCGTGGCGCGAGCCCGCCTTCTCGACGAGGAGCCGCGCGACGAGGCGGCCGATCCGGCCGAAGCCGTAGAGCACGACGTCCTGGCCACCGTTGCGCTCGAGCTTGTTGTCGCCGGTGGCTCCGGCCAGCTTCTCGGCGACGAAGTCGTCGACGGAGAGGCCGCGCTCGTTCTCGGCGTACTGGACCGCGAGCAGGCCCAGGTCGACCTTCGAGGGGCCGAGGTCGAGCTTGGCGACCGCCTGGAGCAGCGGGAACGTGTCGGTGACCGAGAGCTCCTCGCCCTCGATCTGGCGCGCGAACCGGTGCGCCTTCAGGATCGAGATGTCGGACTTGCTCACCAGCGACCGGCTGTGGACCAGGATGGTGACATCCTTCTCGCGGTAGAGCTTGCCGATGATCGGGATCATCGTCTCCGCGAGCTCCTCGCGGTGCTGCCAGTCGTTGAAGGTCTCGTCGGTGTCGCTCACAGCTCAACTTTCAGTTGCTCGGGAAGGCTTGGCCTACGGCGGGCGGCACACCCCGCCAGGCTCGATTATCGGCATCACCAGAGCCCGGGCCACCTTGATCGATCCAACCTCGGACCGGGTGTGACCCGGGTCTCCCGAACCCCCGCGAGCAGCCCCGAACGAGCTGCGTGATGCGGTCAGGGAGAGGCGGTCGCCGTCGGCTCCTCGACGGGATCCTCGGTCGGCTCCGCCGTCGCGGTCTCGGTCGGCTCGGCGGTCGGCGTCTCGGTGACGGTCTCGCTCGCCGGGTCGCTCGGCACCGTCTCGGTCGGCTCCGGCGACTCCGAAGGTGTCGCGTCGCCGCTGGCGGCGCCCTCGCTCGGGACGATCTCGCCGTCGTCCTCGGGACGCTCGTCGGCGGGCTCCTCGTCGAACTCGGGATCCGTCCCCGTGTCCACGGTCCCGCCGACCGGAGTGCTCGGCGCCGTGCTTCTCTCGCCGGTGCTGGGCTCGGCCGACGGCGTGACCTCGCTGACCCGCGGTTCGTCGTCCTGACCGGGGAGCAGGTCGGGGTTGGCCGCGACGGCCACACCGGCCGAGACCAGGACCACCGCTGCTGCGGCCATCACGGCGACCTTCCAGCGGCGTCCGGGCGGCTGGGTCGGCTCGGCGAAGGTGGGGGCATGGGTGGGCAGGTCGGCGGTGTTGCCGGGTCCCGCGAGGCTCGCGGCAGGCCGCGGTGCGCGGGTGATCCCGGTGCCGGTGAGCGACGGTGGCAGCGCGCCGACCGTCGTCTCCGCCTCCGAGGTGATAGGGGCCGGCAGCAGGGTCCAGTCGCCGTTGGTGGCCAGGATGTCGGCGGCGGAGGGCCGAGCGGTCGGCTCGTCGGCCAGGCATGCGGCGACCAGCGGCCGCAGGTAGACCGGGCAGAGGCTCAGGTTGGGCGACTCGCCCTTGAGGAGATGGCCCATCGAGCCGATCTCGCCGCTGAACGGCCAGCGGCCGGTGGCGGCGACGAACGCGACTAGACCGAGCGCCCAGATGTCGACCGCACTGGAGAAGGTGCCGGTCTGGACCTGCTCGGGCGCCTGGTAGCCGTAGGTGCCGACCGCCTTGCCGGTCTGGGTCAGCGCGGTGCCGTCGACGGAGCGGGCGATGCCCATGTCGATCACGCACGGGTCGGTGTCGCCGTAGAGGATGTTGCCGGGCTTGATGTCGCGGTGGACGAGCCCGGCAGCATGCACCGCGGCGAGCGCCTCCGCGACACCGGCGACCAGTTGACGTACGTCGATCTCGGTCAGGCGCCGACCGGAGCCGATCAGCTTGTTGAGGGGTGGGTCGGCGACGTACTCGCTCGCCATCCAGGGCTGTTCGGCGTCGGGGTCGGCGTCGAGGACCCGCGCGGTGAACCGGCTCTCCACCCTCTTGGCGGCCTCGATCTCCCGCTCGAACCGCGCCCGGAAGCCCGGGTCGGAGGTGAGCTCGGGAAGGATCGCCTTCACCGCCGCCTTCATGCCCGCCGCGTCCTCACCCAGGTAGACGACGCCCATGCCGCCGTGGCCGAGGCGGCCGGTGAGCCGGTACGGACCGATCTCGCGGGGATCGTTCGCGGTCAGCGGGCTGACCGGATTGACAGGGCTGGCCTGGGTGGCGGCGGACTGGGGGGATGTGGGGATTTCCCGAGACAACTTCTCTGCTCCTGTGGCACCGGCGAGTGTGTCTCGGAGCGTATCGGACTCCGCGCCACGATCCGATCATGCCGGGCGGAGGGTTCCAGACTCTGCGGGTCCGGATCCTGCGAGGATGGCCGACATGACTGAGTCGACGGAGAAATCCACAGTGACATTGGGCCAGGGCACCGGCCCCCTCCGCGGGGTCAAGGTCGTCGAGCTGGCGGGGATCGGGCCGGGGCCGCACGCCTGCACGATCCTCGCGGACATGGGCGCGGACGTGATCCGGGTCGACCGGCCGGGCGGCAACGTGCTCGGTGGCGGTGCCGGTGACCTGCTCACCCGGGGCCGCCCGAGCGTCGCGCTCGACCTCAAGAACCCGGATGCGGTCGAGACCGTCCTGCGTCTGGTGGAGACCGCCGACGTGCTCGTCGAAGGGCTGCGTCCGGGCGTCACCGACCGTCTCGGCCTGGGCCCCGACGCCTGCCTGGAGCGCAACCCGCGCCTCGTCTACGGCCGGATGACCGGCTGGGGCCAGGAGGGTCCGCTGGCGCAGTCCGCGGGTCACGACCTCACCTACATCGCCACGACCGGCGTGCTCAACGGTCTCGGCCAGGACCGCGCCCGGCCTCATTTCCCGCTCAACCTGCTCGGTGACTTCGGCGGGGGCTCGACCTACCTGGTCATGGGCATCCTCGCCGCGCTGATCGAGGCCAGGACGACCGGTGAGGGACAGGTGGTCGACGCCGCGATCGTGGACGGCACCGCCCACCTCGCCACGATGATCTCCGGCATGCTTGCCTCCGGTGCCTGGCACGAGACGCGGCAGAGCAATCTGCTCGACGGCGCGATGCCGTTCTACGCGCTCTACGACACCTCCGACGGCCGCCAGGTCGCGGTCGGTGCGCTGGAGGGCAAGTTCTTCGCCGAGATGGTCACCCGGCTCGGGCTCGATGGGGTCTGCCCGGGGCAGTACGAGATGGAGCGCTACGACGAGATGCGCGACCTCTTCGCCAAGACCTTCGCGTCGAAGACGATGGCCGAGTGGGCCGAGATCTTCGAGGGCACCGACGCCTGCGTCGCCCCCGTCCTCACCCCCTCCGAGGCGGCTGTCCACCCGCACCTGCAGGCCCGCCAGACGTACGTCACCCACCACGGTGTCACCCAGCCCGCTCCCGCTCCGCGGTTCAGCCGCACCGCCTCCACCTTGGGTGCGGCGCCGGCGGCCAGCGCCGGCCAGCACACCCGCGGGGCCCTGGCCGCGTGGGGGATCGACGACGCCGACGCCCTGATCGAGAAGGGCGCGGCGTTCCAGGACTGACGTCCGGCCGAGGAAACGCAGGAACGGCGCGGCGCACGACCCGAAGGTCGAACGCCGCGCCGTTCCGTGTGACGCGGGGTGGCTCAGTCCTTGCGGACCAGAGCGGCAGCGCGGCGGCGCAGGACCACGACGAGCGCGGTGCCGGCAGCGGCAGCGCCGGCGAGCATGGCCAGCAGCGGCCACATCGCGGGCACGGGGGAGTCGCTCTCACCGGCGAGACCGGCGTCGATGTTGGTCGGGACCTCGGAGTCGGACTCCTCGGTCGGGACGGCGGACTCGGACTCGGTCGGCTCCTCCTCGAGGACGACGGGCTCGGTCGGCTCCTCGGTGGGCTCCTCGGTGGGCTCCTCGGTCGGCTCCTCCGAGGGGCTGGGCTCCTCGGTCGGGGTGGGGGTCGGCGTCGGGGTCGGCTCCTCGACCGCGCAGTTCTGGAACCAGAAGACCTTGGTCTTGGTGTCGTTGCCGATGCTGCCCGGGGTGTGGATGGTGACCTTCGCGTGGAAGCCCTGCTTCGGGTGGGCGAGGCCGGTGGCGGTCAGCGTGTAGGTCTCGCGACCGTCCAGACCGTCGTCGGTGCCCGCGCCGCTCGCGGCGTCGCCGCCCACGAAGACCTTGCTCGGGCCGTCGACGGTGAGCTCACCGGAGTCGGTCGGCGAGTGCAGCTCGAAGTCGATCTCCGAGACGATGTCCTCGCCCTCGTCGAAGCCGTACCACTCGATGTCGAGGGTGCAGCCGACGTGGGGCTGGTTCTCCGGCACATCGTCGATGTTGCCGTGCTGGATCACCTTGACGGTGCCGTTGTTGCCGGCCGGGTCGCCGGTGGCGAACGCCGGCGCTGCGATGAACCCGGCGAGGGAGACGCCCGCGACAACCGCGCCGGCGCGTACGAAACTCAACACTCGAAAACCTTTCGAAGATCATGCGGCCGCGCCGTGCGGCCCGAGTGCAGCCTCAGCCATCGAAAGCGACGGGTGAGTGACCCCGAAGTCGCCGTGGATGCGTGCCGCCCCCACGGCTGCAGACCGCAGCGTAGTGACCTCGCCTACGCGCGGGGTAGGGGGGTCCGGTTGTGTTACCGAGCCGTTCCTCAGTCGAAGATTCCTACGTCCGCTTGCAAAAGTTCGCGAGACAGGGTGTCGCAATCAGATACTTCCGGGTAACCTCAGTCGCATGCATGTCGACGTACTGATCATCGGTGCCGGCGTCTCCGGCATCGGAGCGGCCGCACAGCTCCGTGAGCGCCTGCCCGGCAAGACGCTCGCGATCCTCGAGCAGCGCGATGCCAGTGGCGGCACGTGGGACCTCTTCCGCTACCCGGGCATCCGGTCCGACTCCGACATGTTCACCTTCGCCTTCAAGTGGCGTCCGTGGGAGAGCTCGCAGGCGCTCGCCGACGGTCACCAGATCCGTGACTACCTCCGGCAGACGGCGGAGGACTACGGCGTCGACAAGCTGATCCGCTACGGCCACAAGGTCACCGGTGCGGCGTGGAGCTCCGAGGACAAGCAGTGGACCGTCTCCGTCGAGACCCCCGACGGCCCCACCGAGATCACCGCCGGCTTCCTGTGGAACTGCTCGGGCTACTACGACTACGCCAACGGCTATCAGCCGGAGTTCGCCGGCCTCGACGACTACGAGGGCACCTTCGTGCACCCGCAGCACTGGCCCGAGGACCTCGACTACGCGGGCAAGAAGGTCGTCATCATCGGCTCCGGCGCGACCGCGGTCACCCTGCTGCCCAACCTGGCCGGTGCCGGCAGCGACCGGGCCGAGAAGGTCACGATGCTGCAGCGCACCCCGACGTACATCCTCTCCCGGCCGGGGAAGGACGCGATCGCCTCGCTGCTGAAGACCGCGCCGTTCAGCCTGCTCGGCCGGCTCCCGTTCAAGCGGGTGCGCGAGAAGATCGGCCACGAGGCGGTCCGCTGGGAGAACATCATGCTCACGGTCGGCACCTACCAGCTCGCCCGCCGCGCCCCCGGTGTCGTCAAGAAGGTGATCCGCGACCAGTGGATCAACGGCCTCACGGCTCGAAATGGTCGTCCGGGGATGACCAAGGACGAGGCGATCGCGTACGTCGACAAGCACTTCAACCCGCCCTACAACCCGTGGGACCAGCGCATCTGCTTCGTCCCCGACGGCGACATGATGAAGTCGATCCGGGAGGGGTACGCCGACGTGGTGACCGACCGGATCAAGGCGTTCGTGCCGAAGGGCATCGAGCTCGAGTCCGGCGAGACGCTCGAGGCGGACATCGTCATCTCCGCCACTGGGCTCAACCTCCGGCTCTTCGGGGGACTCGACTTCACCGTCGACGGCGAGCCGATCAACCTGCCCGACCAGATGGCCTACAAGGGCCTGATGATCACCGGGATGCCCAACTTCGCCTATACGATCGGCTACACCAACGCCTCGTGGACGCTCAAGGCCGACCTGGTCACCGACTACGTGATCCGGCTGCTCGGCTTCATGGGGGAGAACGGCTACGACGTCGCCTCGGTCTCCCGGGACCCGAGCGTCGAGGAGCGGCCGTTCATGGATCTGGCCTCCGGCTACATCCAGCGTTCGCTGGACCTGATGCCGAAGGCCGGTGACCGGGCTCCGTGGGCCGCGAAGCAGAACTACCTGGTGGACATGAAGGGGCTCGGGGCGCCGGTCGCCGACGGCGTGATCAGGTTCGCCTGAGCCCCTTGGCGCCGGGTCTGTGATTACTGTGACAGGCATTCCAGGCCCGGCGTGAAGTACGTGGGACTACGATGGTCCCACCATGGATGGCAGGGCAGTTCGCTGGAAGCGTCACAACGATGACCGGCGCAAGCGCATCGTCGATGCCGCGATCGGTCTGATCGAGACCGACGGCGTCAACGTCAGCCTGCAGGCGATCGGCCAGGCCGCCGGGCTCTCCCGGTCCGTCGTCTACCGCCACTTCGCCGACCGGCGCGAGCTCGACCTCGCCATCCAGGCCGACATCCTCGACGGTCTGTGGGCCAAGCTCTTCCCGGCGATGGAGCTGACCGGATCGATCCGGCAGATCATCTCGCGCACGGTCGGGGCGTACGTCAACTGGGCGCTCGAGCATCCGCTCCTGCACCAGGTGGCCGACGTCGACACCGCGCCCAACGGCAGCGGCCCGCTGCAGCAGGGGCTGGACCGGGTCGCGGAGCGGATCAAGGAACTGATCCTGGCCGCGTTCGAGCTGACCGGCGTCGAGGTCTCCGAGATCGACAAGAAGGCCGTCGACCCGCTCATCTACGGCCTGATCGGGATGGTCTTCGGTGCCGTACGTCGCTGGGTCCACCTCGGCGAGGGCATCCCCGACGCCGAGCACCTGACCGAGGTCGTCACCGAGGCCGTCCTGGCGATGATCGACACCCGCACCAAGGCGTACGGAATGGCGATCGACCACGACCAGCCGCTCGAGGAGCTCCTCGGCTGATCGGGCGTCAGGTCGGCAATACGAGATCTGCCGGCACCACCCGGGCCAGCGCGGCGCGGCACGCGATGATCCCCGGCGAGTCGGCGATGGCCGTGCGGGTGGCGGTGAAGACCGTACGCCGCGGCGACCCCGGCAGCTCGATGAGCCGCACCGCGGTCCGGTGGCGCACGCGCATCAGGTCGGAGAGGAGTGCGACCGCGTTGCCCGACTCGACCAGCGCGACGTGGGCCTCGACGTCGTCGGTCTCGTAGCGCACCTCGGGCTCGAAGCCGGCGCGGCGGCACTGCTCCTCGATCCAGTGGCGTGACGCCGTGCCCGGCGGCTCCATCGCCCACGGGACACAACCGGCTTCGGCGAGGGAGGTGATGTCGTCCCAGATCGCCCCGGAGCCGCGAGGCGGGAGGGCCAGCCGGAGCCGGTCGGTGGTGAGCGGCCGCCGGTCGAGACCGTCGAAGTGGGGCGCGCCGTGGTCGGGGTAGTGCTCGGCGACGACCAGGTCGAGCTCGCGCAGGGCGAGGTCGTGGAGCGCCTGCTCGGGTGCGCGCTGGGACAGCATCACCCGCAGCCGCGGATGACGCCGGGTCAGGTCGGCGAGCGCCTGCGGCATGTAGGCGAGGGCGACCGACTGGAAGACCGCGACCCGCACGGTGCCGGCGGTCTCGTCGCCGAGCGCGGTGACCGCGGCCTCGGCCGCCTCGAGCCGGGCCAGGATCTCGGTGGTGTGCTCGACCAGCACCTCGGCCGCGGCGGTGAGCTGGACCCGTCGTCCCGCCTTGGTGAGCAGGGGGACGCCGACCTCCCGCTCGAGCTGGCCGAGCTGCTGGGAGACCGACGACGGGCTCTGGTGGAGGGCCTCGGCGACCTCGGCCAGGGTGCCGCGCGCGGCGAGCTCGGCGAGGAGGCGGAGGCGGCGGACTTCGAGCATCGCGACCCTTCAGGTTTGCTTACGGATACTCTCCAAGAAACATCGCTTTATCTTACGTGACTCTGGTCGCATACTCGGCACTATGACCACCAATGACGCGCTCATCGCCGAGGTCGACCACCTCGTCCGCGGCTGGCTGGCGAAGGCTTCGACCAAGCCGACCGCGCCGGCCGCCCAGCGCCTCGCCGACGTACTCAAGGACCCGTCCGGGCTCGACTTCACCGTCGGGTTCGTCGACCGGGTGATCCGGCCCGAGGACGTACGCGTGGCGGCAGCCAGCCTCCGCGAGCTGGCCGGCAACGTACCTTCGTTCCTGCCCTGGCACCTGAAGCTCGGCGTGAAGCTCGGCGCGCTGATGTCGCTGGTCGCGCCGTGGTTCGTCATCCCGGTCGCGCGCCGCGCGCTGCGGCAGATGGTGGGCCACCTGCTGATCGACGCCTCCGACGCGCGTCTCGGCAAGCAGATCGAGCGGATTCGCGAGCGCGGCGTCTCGCTCAACATCAACCTCCTCGGCGAGGCCGTCCTCGGGCAGAAGGAGGCCGACCGCCGTCTGGCCGGCATCCGCAAGCTGCTCGCGCGCGACGACGTCGACTACGTCTCGGTGAAGGTCTCCTCGCCGGTCGCGCCGCATGCGGTCTGGGCGTACGAGGAGGCCGTCGAGCACGTCGTCGAGCGGCTCCTCCCGCTCTACACCTACGCGGCGAACTCCTCCGCCGCCGGGACGAAGAAGTTCATCAACCTGGACATGGAGGAGTACCGCGACCTCGACATGACCATCGATGTCTTCACGCGGCTCCTCGACCGTCCCGAGCTGGCCGACCTGGAGGCGGGCATCGTCCTGCAGGCCTACCTGCCCGACGCGATGTCGGCGATGATGCGGCTCCAGGAGTGGTCGGCTGCTCGGCGTGCGCGTGGGGGCGCGCCGATCAAGGTCCGCCTGGTCAAGGGTGCCAACCTGCCGATGGAGCACGTCGAGGCGTCGTTGCACGGCTGGCCGGTCGCCACCTGGTCGACCAAGCAGGACTCCGACACCAACTACAAGCGGGTGCTGTCCTGGGCGCTGACGCCCGAGCGGATGGCCAACGTGCGGCTCGGCGTCGCCGGCCACAACCTGTTCGACGTGGCGTACGCCTGGATCCTCGCTGGTGAGCGCGGGGTTCGTGACTCGGTCGAGTTCGAGATGCTGCTGGGCATGGCCGAGGGCCAGGCCGAGGCGGTCAAGGAGACCGTGGGTGGCCTCCTGCTCTACGTGCCGGTCGTGCACCCGAAGGACTTCGACGTCGCCATCGCCTACCTCGTGCGCCGCCTCGAGGAGGGTGCGAGCACCGAGAACTTCATGTCGGCCGTCTTCGACCTCAACTCCTCCGAGGCGCTCTACAAGCGCGAGAAGGAGCGGTTCGTACGCTCCCTGGCCGCCGTCGACGACTCCGTGCCGGCGCCCAACCGCACCCAGGACCGGCGCGAGCCGGTGGCAGACCTGCCGGTGGCCCGGCCGTTCGAGAACACCCCGGACACCGACCCGCACCTCCCGGGCAACCGAGAGTGGGGCCAGGCCATCATCGCTCGGGTCGGCTCCTCGACGCTGGGCGAGCAGCTCGTCGCCGACCACACCGTGACCTCGGTCGAGGCCGTGGAGTCGGTGCTCGAGGGTGCCGTCGGCGCCCAGGCCGACTGGGGTCGCAAGACCGGTGCCGAGCGGGCCGCCGTGCTCCGCGCCGCGGCCGTCGAGGTCGAGCGGCGTCGTGCCGAGTGGCTCGAGGTCGGCGCGTCCGAGTGTGGCAAGACGCTCGACCAGGGCGACCCCGAGGTCTCCGAGGCGATCGACTTCCTCAACTACTACGCCAGCCTGGCCGAGGAGCTCGACCTCGTGGACGGCGCCCGTCAGATGCCGGTGCGGTTGACGCTGGTCACCCCGCCGTGGAACTTCCCGCTCGCCATCCCGACCGGTGGTGTCGCGGCGGCGCTCGCGGCCGGCTCGGCCGTGGTGATCAAGCCGGCTCCGCAGGCGCAGCGATGCGGCTCCGTGCTGGTCGAGACGCTGTGGGCCGCCGGGGTGCCGAAGGAGGTCCTGCGGCTGGTGCACGTGCCGGAGAACGAGGTCGGTCGCGCGCTGATCGCGTCGCCGCTGGTCGACCGGCTGATCCTGACCGGTGCGTTCGACACCGCCGAGCTCTTCCGCTCGTTCCGCTCGGACCTGCCGCTGCTGGCCGAGACCTCCGGCAAGAACGCGCTGGTGGTCACGCCCGACGCCGACCTCGACCTGGCGGTCAAGGACCTCGTCTACTCGGCCTTCGGCCACGCCGGACAGAAGTGCTCCGCGGCATCGCTGGGCATCCTGGTCGGCTCCGTCGCCACCTCGCGTCGGTTCCGCGACCAGCTCATCGACGCGGTGACCTCCCTCAAGGTCGGTTACCCGACCGACCCGACCGTGCAGGTGGGCCCGATCATCGAGCCTGCCTCCGGCAAGCTGCTCAAGGCCCTGACCACGCTCGCCCCGGGCGAGTCGTGGCTGGTGAAGCCCCGTCAGCTCGACGACACCGGCCGGCTCTGGTCGCCGGGCGTGAAGACCGGCGTGAAGCGTGGCTCCGAGTTCCACCTGACCGAGTACTTCGGCCCGGTCCTCGGTCTGATCTCGGCCTCCTCGCTCGACGAGGCGATCGAGATCCAGAACCAGGTCGACTACGGCCTCACCGCGGGCATCCACAGCCTCGACCGGGCCGAGATCACGCAGTGGCTCGAGTCGGTGGAGGCGGGCAACGTCTACGTCAACCGCGGCATCACCGGCGCCATCGTGCGTCGCCAGCCGTTCGGCGGCTGGAAGAAGTCGGCCGTCGGCGCCGGGACGAAGGCCGGCGGGCCCAACTATCTGGTCGGCCTCAGCGACTGGGTCTCGGCTCCCGCCACCGAGCTCGCCACGCCGGCACCCGCGGTCCGGTCGCTCGTCGACTGGGCCGGTCGCCTGGGGATCGAGGGGATCGAGATGCTCCAGCGCGGCGCCGGGTCCGACGCCGTCGCCTGGGAGCGCGAGTTCGGTGCCGCCCGCGACGTCTCCCGCCTGACCGCCGAGGTCAACGTGCTGCGCTACTCGCCGGTGCCGGTCACCATCCGCTACGAGGGTGGCCCCGTCGCCCACCTGCTGCGTGTCCTCGCGGCCGGTGTCGCCGCCGGGGCTCCGGTGACGGTGTCCGTCGCCACCGCTCTCGACGACGAGACCGCCTCGCTGGTGAAGGCGACCGGCGCGACCTACGTCGTCGAGGACATGGCCGCGTGGGCCGCGATCCTCTCCGGACCGCATGCGCCCAGCCGCGTACGTCTCCTGGGTGGGTCGCGCGAGGTCTTCGCCGAGGCGAGCCAGGGCCGTGTCGACATCGCCCTCTACGCCCAGCCCGTCGTCGAGGCCGGCCGCGTCGAGCTGCTCACCTTCCTGCACGAGCAGGCCGTCTCGGTCACCGCCCACCGCTTCGGCTCCCCGACGCCGCTGGTGGACAACCTCTTCTAGTCACACCAGCCCCATGGATACCCGGTTGACCGGGGAAACTTGGACTTGACGGGCACTGAAACACCCGCCAAGTCCAGGGATCCCCGGTCGACCGGGTATTCCTAGTTCCTACCCAGCCGCGCCCTGAGCCCCCGCCCACGTACGCAGATACGACTCAGACCCGCGGACGATGTCGTCGATGACGTCCTGGCCGCCGGTGAGGCGGAGGTCCTCGAGGTAGTCGGGGACCATCCCGTAGTGGGCGACACCGTCGGTGTTGTAGTCCCAGATCCGCTGGCCGGTGACCTGGCGGTCGACGACGGAGTCACCCAGGATGCCCTCGAACGGGTAGCTGACCCGCGTCTTCGCCGGCCCGGGCGTGCCGCCGAAGCCGTTCATGTCGAAGCCGAACCCGATGCCGGCGCCGTAGCGGTCGCGGACGGGAGCGGTGCGGACGTACTCGGCCAGGAACTGGTCGGTGCTGTGGCCGTAGATCGTGGAGAAGCCGCCGAGGGCGTAGAGCCGGTCGAGGTAGCGCTCGTCCATCCACGAGTGGCTGGCGAGGGCACCGGGGTAGTCGGTCTCCTCGAGGATGTCGAGGGTGCGGTCGGCGGCCTTGGCGCTCATGTGGTCGACCTCGACCATCATGCCCCGCTTGATCAGGCCCCGCAGGGCGTACTCACCCAGGGCGGAGAGGCCGTACGGGTTGCACACCGTGCCCGACGGGTAGATCGGCGGCTGCGGCAGCCAGGCGAGCTCGGCGGGCCGCTCGACCACGCGGGGGTTGTTGTCGTGGGGCTGGTTCGGGTCACAGGCCTTCGGCGTCCAGAACGTCCCGGTGGTGAGGAACTGCCCGGCGTTGACCAGCAGCCCGGTGGTGCCCTTGTCGTAGCGGACCCCGCACAGCGCGTTGTCGAACTTGTGGCACAGGAACATCGACGAGACCCCGAGCGACTTCAGCTCGTCGAGCCCCGCGTCGATGTTGGCCCGCGTGCACGAGGGCAGCCGCAGCTTCTGCGAGCAGCCGAACGGCTCGGAGGTCTCCACGCCGAGCACGACGGCGAGCTTGCCGTCCTCGATCACCTCGCGAGCCTGGCCGGCGTCGGTGACGATGCGGTACCAGCCGCGGCCCTCGCCGCCGTACTGCGCGTCGATGAACGCCTGGGTGTCGTACGCGTCCTTGGCCTGCTTCCGCACCGCGGTCATCTCGTCGCAGGACTGGTGGGTGCCCGGGTTGATCGCGCACAGCGCCTTGTTGCTGGTCAGCTGCACCACCAGGATGCGCTGACCGGCGCGCCAGGCGCGCTCGACCCAGCGGTAGTACATCTGCTGGTGGGTCAGCGAGTCGTACGCCGGCCAGTCCTTGAACGACGGCCAGCCGGTGGTGTCGTGGAACCCGAGCGGGCTGCCCGAGCGGGTCAGGTTCTCCAGGAGCGCGGTCTCGCCGGCGATCCCATGGGAGGGGCAGTCCTTGAGCGCGTCCGCGATGCCCGTGGCCGACCACGCCTTCCCGCAGACCGCCGCGCCACCGATCCCGTCCTGCATGAACATGTGGCTGTGGGCGTCGACGAGCCCCTCGACCGTGCCGCCCGGCCCGGTGCCGGTGCGGGGCTCACCGGTCACGTTCACCTCGGACTCCGGCGACGGGAGCCGCCGCTCGACGTCGTCGCCGGACGCGGGCGGTCCCACCATCGCGACCGTCGCCGCGAGGGCGACCACAGCGAGCAGGGACGAGGGTCTGATGCGCATGTGGCCTCCCGATGACCAGCCGCGTGTTACGGGTGTGGGTATCGCAACCTAGCAGTTGCTTGGGTCCCGTGGGGCGTTATTCCTGCAGGTCATCCGCTCTGAGAGACTGGCGAGCATGACGATCGCGATCATCGGTGCAGGCAACATGGGTGGGGCCGTGCTGGCCGGGCTCCTCGAGGCGGGTCACTCCCCGGAGAGCGTCATCGTCGTCGAGGCGCGCGAGGAGCAGGCGGCCGCGCTCCGCGAGGAGCACGGCATCCGTACGCTGCCGGCCACCGAGGCGGTGGCCGAGGCCGACGTGGTGGTGCTGGGCGTGAAGCCCTACGGCGTCGTACCCGTGCTGGAGTCGATCGCCTCCGCGCTGCGCGCGGGGACCACCGTGGTCTCACTGGCCGCAGGGGTCCCGACCTCGGCCATGGAGCCCGCCGTCCCCGACGGTGTCTCGGTCGTACGGGTCATGCCCAACACGCCGGCGCTGGTCGGCGAGGGCATGTCCGCGGTGGCCGGTGGCGCCAACGCGACTCCGGACGCGGTCGAGACCGCCGCCGACCTGATGCGTGCTGTCGGCAAGGTGGTCACCGTCCCCGAGTCGCAGATCGACGCCGTCACCGCGATCAGCGGCTCCGGCCCGGCGTACGTCTTCCTCGTCGCCGAGGCCTGGATCGAGGCGGCCGTCCACCTGGGCCTGACCAGGGACGACGCGACCACGCTCGTCCTCCAGACGCTGACCGGGTCCGCCAAGCTGCTCGAGAGCGGCACCCACCCCGCGATCCTCCGCGAGCAGGTCACCTCCCCAGGCGGCACCACCGCCGCCGCCCTCGGCGCGCTCGAGCAGAACGGCGTGCGGGCGGCCTTCCTCGAGGCCACCCGCGCCGCCTACGTACGCTCCAAGGAGCTGTCCTAGATCACAGCCCGAGGTGGCGGCTGATGATCAGCTTCTGCACCTCGGTGGTGCCGCCGTAGATGGTCTGGATGCGGCTGTCGATGAACGCCTTGGCGATCGGGTATTCCATCATGTAGCCGTAGCCGCCGTGGATCTGGACGCCCTGGTCGACGAACTTCTTCTGCAGCTCGGTGGTCCACCACTTCGCCATCGAGGCCAGGACGGTGTCGGCGGTGCCGGCGTTGAGCTGGGTGATGGCGTCGTTGAGGAACAGGCGGGCGAGGTAGGCCTCGGTGGCCATCTCGGCGAGCGTGAACGCGGTGTTCTGGAAGCGGCCGATCGGACGGCCGAACGCCTCGCGGGTGCGCGCGTAGTCCAACGACAGCTCGAGGACCTGCTCGACCGCGGCGACCGCGATCGAGGCGACCGAGATGCGCTCCTGCGGCAGCAGCGTCATCAGCGAGATGAAGCCGGAGCCCTCCTCGCCGAGCAGGTTCTCCTTCGGCACGACCACGTCGGTGAAGGAGAGCTCGGCGGTGTCCTGCGCCTTCATGCCGACCTTGTCGAGGTTGCGGCCGCGCTCGAAGCCCTCCATGCCGCGCTCGACGACGAGCAGGGAGATGCCGTGGGCGCCGGCCTCGGGGTTGGTCTTGGCGACCACGATGACGAGGTCGGCGTTGATGCCATTGGAGATGAACGTCTTCGAGCCGTTGAGGAGGTAGTGGTCCCCCTTGTCGACCGCGGTGGTGCGCACGCCCTGGAGGTCGGAGCCCGCGCCCGGCTCGGTCATCGCGATGGCGGTGATAATGTCGCCGGAGACGCAGCCCGGCAGCCAGCGCTGCTTCTGCTCGGGCGTCCCGAGGTGGGAGATGTAGGGGACGATGATGTCGGTGTGGACGAAGAAGCCCGGGCCGCTGGCCCCGATCTTCGCCATCTCCTCGTGGAGGACCGCGTTGAACCGGAAGTCCTTGATGCCCGGCCCGCCGTACTCCTCGTCGACGTCGAAGCAGAGCAGCCCGGTGTCGCCGGCCTTCTTCCACAGCTCGCGCGGGACGATGCCGTCCTTCTCCCACTGGTCGTGGAACGGGACGACCTCCTTCTCGAAGAACGCCTTCGCGGTGGCGCGGAAGTCCTCGTGCTCGGCTTCGTAGATGGTGGGCTTCTGGGGCATGACACTCCTCCGTAGACGTACCCGGTTAATGATGCCTCACCACTGTGGCGCAGGCCGCATTGTCGTGATGGGCGACGGAGCAACTGTGACAGTAACACTGGCGAAGTGGCAATGGTTTGGTCTACGGTCCCTGGCATGACCGAGACGACCGATGAGCTGATGACGATCGATGAGCTGTCGACCGCCACGGGACTGTCGGTGCGCACCACGCGCTACTACGCGAGCCTCGGGCTGATCCCGGCGCCGATCCGCCGCGGGCGGGTGGCCTACTACGGTCCCGAGCACCGCGCCCGCCTCGACCTCGTCACCGCGCTCCAGGCGCACGGGTTCACGCTACAGGCGATCGAGCGCTACCTCGCCCGGCTCCCCGCCGACATCACCCGCGAGGATCTCGCGATGCAGCGCGCGATGATCACCTCCTGGGCCACGGAGCCCACCGAGGACATCCAGGCCAGGATCGGGCGTGAGCTGATCGCGCTGGGGCTGCCCCGTGACGCCCTCGCAGCGGCGTACGCAGCCACCTCACGTCACATGGCCGAGCTCGCCGCCGAGCTCAACGTCATCCTCCGTGACCAGGTCGTCGACCCGTTCCGGCGCACCCACCACAGCCCGGAGGAGGCCGAGCACCTCGAGGAGGTGCTCCCTCGGCTGCGGCAGCTGACCACCGAGGCGATCGTGGTGAGCTTCCAGGACGCGGTGAACCGGACGATCTCGCGGAACCTGTCGTGAAGGTTTCGGTCCAACCCTGTTGACTGTGACAGTTTTAGTGTCACAATCGGCGCATGGCTGAAGCATTCATCTATGACCACCTGCGCACGCCGCGCGGGAAGGGTAAGAAGACCGGAGCGCTCCACGAGGTCAAGCCGATCGACCTGGTGGTCGGCCTGATCGATGAGGCTCGCAAGCGCAACCCCAACCTCGACCCCGCGCTGATCGACGACGTCGTCCTCGGTGTCGTCACCCCTGTCGGCGAGCAGGGCGGTGACATCGCCAAGACCGCCGCCATCAAGGCCGGTCTCCCCGAGACCACCGCAGGTGTGCAGCTCAACCGTTTCTGCGCCTCCGGCCTGGAGGCCGTCAACCAGGCCGCCTCCCGCGTACGCGGCGGCTTCGAGGACCTCATCCTCGCCGGTGGCGTGGAGTCGATGAGCAAGGCGCCGATGGGCAGCGACGGCGGCGCCTGGGCGCAGGACCCCGACACCGCGCTGCAGACCGGCTTCGTCCCGCAGGGCATCGGCGCCGACCTGATCGCGACCATCGAGGGCTTCAGCCGTGCGGACGTCGACCGCTACGCCGCCCAGTCGCACGCCCGGGCGGCCGCCGCCTGGGAGAACGGCTACTTCAAGGACGCCGTCATCCCGGTCGTGGACCAGAACGGGCTGACCGTGCTCGACCACGACGAGCTGATCCGCCCCGGCACCACCGCCGAGACGCTGGCCGGCCTCAAGCCGTCCTTCCTCCAGCAGGGCCAGGAGGCCGGCTTCGACGATGTCGCGCTGGCCAAGTACCACTGGGTCGAGAAGATCGACCACGTCCACCACGCCGGCAACTCCTCCGGCATCGTCGACGGCTCCGCGCTGATGCTGATCGGTTCCGAGGCGGCCGGCAAGGCCAACGGCCTCACCCCGCGTGCCCGGATCGTCTCGGCCGCCGTCTCCGGCGCCGACCCGACGATCATGCTCACCGGCCCGGCTCCCGCCTCGCGCAAGGCGCTGGCCAAGGCCGGCCTCACCGTCGACGACATCGACCTGTTCGAGATCAACGAGGCGTTCGCCGCCGTCGCGATGCGGTTCATCAAGGACATGGGCATCGACGAGTCGGTCACCAACGTCAACGGCGGTGCGATCGCCATGGGCCACCCGCTGGGCGCGACCGGTGCCATCATCCTCGGCACCCTGGTCGACGAGCTCGAGCGTCAGGGCAAGCAGCGCGGCCTTGCCACGCTGTGCGTCGGTGGCGGCATGGGTATCGCGACGATCGTCGAGCTGGTCTGAAAGGGAATCTGAAGAGCTATGAGTGCAGTCAAGTACGACAAGGATGCCGACGGCATCGTCACGCTGACCCTGGACGACCCGAACCAGTCGGCCAACACCATGAACGAGCTGTACAAGACCTCGATGGCGGAGGCCGTCGAGAAGCTGTACGCCGAGGCGGACGACGTGACCGGCGTCGTGATCGCCTCCGCGAAGAAGACCTTCTTCGCCGGTGGTGACCTCAAGAACATGATCCAGGTGCGGCCGGAGAACGCCGCCCAGGTCTTCGAGGAGGTCGAGTCGATCAAGGCGA
Source organism: Nocardioides turkmenicus (assembly GCF_011045035.1). Lineage (GTDB taxonomy): Bacteria > Actinomycetota > Actinomycetes > Propionibacteriales > Nocardioidaceae > Nocardioides > Nocardioides turkmenicus. The sequence goes on along the minus strand of NZ_JAALAA010000004.1, from coordinate 63,048 downwards.
CCCTCCGCAAGCTGGAGACGTTCCCCAAGCCGGTCGTCGCGGCGATCAACGGCGCCGCCCTCGGCGGTGGCCTGGAGATCGCGCTGGCCACCCAGCACCGCATCGCGCTGGACGCCCGCTACGACATCGGGCTGCCCGAGGTCTCGCTCGGTCTGCTGCCCGGTGGCGGCGGCGTCACCCGCGTCGTCCGTCTGCTCGGTCTGATGACCGGGCTCATGGACGTCCTCGGCCAGGGCACGAAGTTCAAGCCCGCCGCGGCCCTCGAGAAGGGTCTGGTCGACGAGCTGGTCTCCTCCCCCGATGAGCTCGTGCCCGCCGCGAAGGCGTGGATCAAGGCCAACCCCGACGAGATCGCCCAGCCGTGGGACAAGCCCGGCTACAAGATGCCCGGCGGCAAGCCGACCTCGCCGGCTCTCGCTGGCTTCCTGCCCGCGTTCCCGCCGATCCTGCGCAAGCAGCTCAAGCAGTCCGACATGCGTGCGCCGAAGGCGATCCTGTCGGCCGCGGTCGAGGGCGCGATGGTCGACTTCGACACCGCCACCCGGATCGAGTCGCGCTACTTCGTCTCCCTGGTCACCGGCCAGCAGTCGAAGAACATGATCCAGGCGTTCTTCTTCGACCTCGGCGCCATCGGCGCCGGCACCCTGCGCCCGGACGGCGTCGAGAAGTTCACCGCGACCAAGGTCGGCGTGCTCGGTGCCGGGATGATGGGTGCCGGCATCGCGTACTCCTTCGCACGTGCGGGTGCCGAGGTCGTCCTCAAGGACGTCGCGATCGAGGCGGCTGAAAGGGGCAAGGCCTACACCGCCAAGCTCAACGAGAAGGCGGTCTCCCGCGGCAAGCTCACCCAGGAGAAGGCCGACGAGATCCTCGGTCGGATCACCCCGACTGTCGCACCGGAGGACTTCGCCGGTGTCGACGTCGTCGTCGAGGCGGTCTTCGAGGACGTGTCGCTGAAGCAGAAGGTGTTCAGCGAGATCGCCCCGTTCGTCAACGAGGACGCGGTGCTCTGCTCCAACACCTCGACGCTGCCGATCACCGAGCTCGCCAAGGGCATCGACCGCCCGGCCGACTTCATCGGCCTGCACTTCTTCTCGCCGGTCGACAAGATGCCGCTGGTCGAGATCATCAAGGGCGCCGAGACCAGCGACGTCGCGCTGGCCAAGGCCTACGACATCGTCCAGCAGATCAAGAAGACCCCGATCGTCGTCAACGACAGCCGCGGCTTCTACACCTCGCGGGTCATCGGCACCCAGATCCAGGAGGGCCTGGCGCTGCTCGCCGAGGGCTTCGCGCCCTACTCGCTCGAGCGCGCCGCGACCCAGGCCGGCTTCCCGGTCGGGCCGCTGCAGATCGCCGACGAGCTCAACCACGAGCTCATGGTCAAGATCGCCAAGACCACCCGTGAGGCGGCCGGCGAGACCGAGCTGACCACCACCGAGAAGGTCCTCAACCCCCTCATCGAGGCGGGTCGCTCGGGCAAGCTCAAGGGTGCCGGCTTCTACGACTACGTCGACGGCAAGCGTGGCTCGATCTGGGCCGACCTCGGGAGCCTGTTCCCGGTCGCCGAGGAGCAGATCCCGATCCGGGACGCCGAGGAGCGGATGCTCTTCATCGAGGCCCTGGAGACGGCGAAGTGCTTCGAGGAGGGTGTGATCACCTCGGCCGCGCACGCCAACATCGGCTCCATCTTCGGCATCGGCTTCCCGCCGCAGACCGGTGGTGCGGCCCAGTTCATCACCGGCTACGAGGCTGCCGACGGCTCGATCGGCATCGAGGCGTTCCTGGCTCGGGCCGACGAGCTGGCCGAGAAGTACGGCGAGCGGTTCCGTCCGACGCAGTACCTCCGTGACCTCGCGGCGAAGGGTGAGGGCTTCCCCGCGTGATCAGCCCGGCCTGACCCGTCTCCACAGCGATGTGGTGAACCGGCACGGATCCTGTGAAGGAACCGTGCCGGTTCTGCATTTCCGAGGCTGTCGGAGCCGGCCCGGGCAAGGAAGGATGGGTGGCAGCGCCCATTCGGAATCGGCTGCGGCCCGAGAAGACTCGAGGCATGGGGGAGACGGCGACGGTTGTGGGCATCGCGGTGATCGCGGTCGTCCTCGTGGTGGCCTCGCTGCTGCGGCGGGCGCGCCGGGATGAGTGCCTGGTGGTGACCAGGCACCGCCGGATCATCCGGATCGCGTCCGACTCGATGACGATGGCGGTCCCGGGCTTCCACGAGGTGCTCGAATGGCCGACCGGGCACATCGAGATCGCGATCGTGGTGCGGACCTGGACCGCCGACCGCCAGGACGTACGCGTCCTCGCGACCGTCACCGTCGCCGTCGACCCTCCCCGGGTTGGTGCCGCCTACATCGATCCGCGGGCGGTCCTGCACACCGCCTTGGAGCGCAGGTTGGCCGCTGCGGTCCGCGCCCGGCCGGCGGCGGAGCTGACCGGTCCCGACGGGCTCCATGCCGCCATCGAGGGCGTCCGGATCGACGGCCTCGATGCTGGTGTGGTGACCGGGGTGGTCATCGAAGAGGTCGATCTGCTGCTGCATCCGGGCCGACCCGACGAGAGTCGGCCCGACGACGGCTGAGCCGCCGTCGGGCCGGGTTCGGGTCAGCGGATGGTGCTGGTGGCGGCCGAGGTGGCCGTCTTGGTGTAGTAGCCCGCCTTGCGGCCGGTCACCCGGACGCGGATGCGGTCACCGCGGTCGACGGACCGGAGCCGGTACGACTTCCCGGTCGCCCCCGAGATCGGGACGCCGTTGCGCAGCCACTGGTAGGAGAAGGTGATCCCCGAGGGCTTCCAGCTGCCGGGGTAGGCGGTGAGCAGGTAGCCCACCCTGCGGGTGCCGCCGATGGTCGGCGTGGCCGCGGTGAGATACCCGGCCGCGATCCTCGCCGTCCCGGCGCTCGTCCGGACGCCGGGGTTGGCGGCCGGCCATGTCGAGGAGTACGCCGTCACCCGGACCCGGATCTCCTTGGTGTGGTCGGCCCCGGCGAGCTTGTAGGTCGACGCGGTGGCACCCGAGATCGCCACGCCGTTGCGCAGCCACTGGTACTTCACCGACGTGGCCGTCGGGCTCCACGAGCCCTTCGTCGCGGTCAGGGTGTAGCCGACCCGCGGGGTGCCGCTGATCGTCGGCGGGGCGGTGCTCGCGATGGTCTGCGGGTTGCAGGTGTAGAGCTCGATCCCGTCGACGAACCAGCCGATGGCCGAGTACCTGCTGTTGCCGCGTACGACCCACTGGAACTGGACGGTCTTGCCGGCGAACGCGGACAGGTCGACGCGGGAGCTCATCCAGCCGTTGGAGTCGCCACCGAAGCCGGTCAGCGGTCGGGTGGGGTTGTTGAGCAGCAGCTTCTGCTTCGGACCGTTCACCCAGGCTGTCGACGGGATGGCGGTCGCGACCCCGTTGACCAGCAGGCGTGCCTCGCCGCCGTCGTAGTACTCCGGCGTCGGGTAGGCGGGGTCGCTGCCGGTGTACCACTCGAAGAGGTACCAGTGGCTGAACCGCAGGTAGGTCCGCTTGCCCGCCGGCACCTGGATGCCGGCCGTCGTCAGGCCGCTGGCGGTCGGGTCGCCGTACGTCTCCGGGTCGGGGTTCATGCCGAAGTCGGAGCCGTTGCCGTCGCGGTCGTTCGCGGGGATGCCCTGCGCGGCGTCGGGCGCCTGGTTCCACAGCACACCCCGACTGAGCGACGGGGTCGCCATCGTGGCCTTACCGGTGCTTCCTGCGGGGCAGGTGTTCGGCGCCTCCGCGGGTCGGGTCGCGCCGGCCTTGGTGGGCGACTTGGCCAGCTCGGTCGCGTCGGTGGCGAGGTTGACCTGGGTGCAGTCGTTCGCGGTGAAGCCGGCGGTGCCGGCAGCCACCAGCGCGGAGCAGCCGTTGGCCAGGGTGCGGCGCAGGTCGGCGTACTGGCTTCCGGAGACGAGGTGCTGGATCGCGTAGAGGTAGAGGGTCGCGGTCTTCTGGAGGGTCGGGTCACCGGCGTCGATGCCGGTGATGGTGCGGCCATTGAAGGTGCCACCCTGGGAGATCAGGTACGCCGTCTTGTTGCCGACCCCGCTGTTCGTGTGCACCCCGCCGCCGTCGGCGTAGTAGCTGAGGTCGTCGGCCTCCCACAGCGAGCTGGTCATCCGGTCGGGCTGGTCGTGCAACGTCGGGTTGGCGAGATCGCGGATCGCGCCGAACGAGGAGTCCTCGCCCATGCGCCAGTCGGTCGGCGAGTCGCCGGGAGTGTCGTAGCGGTGGTCGAGGATCTCACCCATGATGTCGGCCATCGACTCGTTGATGGCGCCCGACTCGTACCAGTAGAAGAGGTTCGAGCTGCGCTCGATCACCCCGTGGGTCAGCTCGTGGGCGACGATGTCGTCGACCACCAGGCCCTGGCCGAGGTAGATCTCCTGACCGTTCCAGAACGCGTTGTCCATCGGGCACGGCGGCGTGTAGCCCGGCTGCGTCGGCTCGCAGTAGCGGGTCGTGGCGGTGATCGCCTTGCCAGCGACACCGCTGGACCAGCCGATCTCTTCGGTCAGGTCCAGCCCGAGGGAGGCGTAGAGCTCCGAGGTGGCGCCGAGCATGTCGTAGGCCTTGTCCACGTCGGCGAGCCCGGTCGGCGCGTCGCCCTCGCGCCGCTTGACCGTCGAGCTCGTGTCGGCGCAGCCGTTCGCCGCGGCGCGGACGTTGGCGTTGTCGCAGATGCGGCGGTTGGCGTGAGTGATCTCGTTGATGTGCATGAGTACGCGGCCGGTGCCGGCGTGGGCGAGCACGGTCTCACGGATCGTGGAGCCGTTGGTCACCGAGAACCGGAAGACGCTGGCCTCGCCGATCTCCGGACCCCGGACCAGGTCGTCGTCGTAGAGCCACGCGCCCTCGTCGTCGACGGTGAGGCCGGTGGCTCCGTCATGGGCCTTGGCGACCACGGCCTTGGCCGCCGCCTTCGCCTCCGCGTGCTTGGACTCGTCCGGCTGGGAGACCTCGGTCGCCGTGGCGTCGGAGAGGTTGGTGGCCGCGGAGGTGAGGCCGCGGTCCTTGTCCAGCCCGACGACCACCTCGCCGCCGAGGACCGGGAGGCCGTCGACGTACTGCTCGAACCTGGTCACCGACCCGCCACCGACGGCCTTGCTGGTCGACGTCTCGCGGAGGTCCTTCTTGTCGGTGCCCAGCGCCCCGGCGGCGCGGTCGAGGTGGGTCCGGGCCGCCTTCGCGGGCTTGACGGTGGCACCCAGCGGGTCGACGGCCTCGGTCTTGGAGCCGATGAAATCGGCGTCGCCGTCGGCGGTGCGATGGATGCTGAGCGGGACGCCGGCGCGGTCCTGGTAGGTCGCGACCGGATCGGGTTCGGCGGAGGCGGGCGGGGCCATCGGGATGACGCTCAGCCCGCCGAGGGCAAGTGCGGTCGCACTCAGGGCGACGACGCGTCTACGAGCTGACACTTCGACTCCTTCGGGAGTGGGGGGCGGCCCGGAGGAGTTTCACGGGCCGACAAGCCGCCGGCCCGAACCAGCGGCCAGAAGTCTCCCAGTCGGTCGCGGGTGTCGTCGCCCGTATTTTCGCGGCTTGCGAGGCGGTACATACTCGGTATATACATACTCAGTAACTAGGGAGGTGATCGAGTGTCCGTGAAGCACGCACTGCTGGCGTTGCTGGAGAAGCCGCGCTACGGCTACGAGCTGCGCGCCGAGTTCGAGCAGCGCACCGGCGCGAGCTGGCCGCTGAACGTCGGGCAGGTCTATACGACCCTGTCGCGACTGGAGCGTGACGGCCTCGTCGAGGCCGGAGGGACCGACGCGGAGGGACGGTCCCTCTACCAGCTGACCGAGGCCGGCAAGGTCGAGGTCAAGGGGTGGTTCGACACCCCCGTGGAGCGTACGCAGCCACAGCGCGACGAGCTGGCGATCAAGCTCGCGGTCGCCGTCGCGGTGCCGAGCGTGGACGTCGGCAAGGTCGTCCAGCAGCAGCGCAACGCGACGATGCAGGCGCTCCAGGGCTACCGACGCCAGGCTCGGTCGGGTGCCGGCGACGACCTCGCCGGCGGACTGGTCCTCGACCGGCTCGTCTTCGCCGCCGAGGCCGAGATCCGCTGGCTCGACCACTGCGAGGCGCGGCTCCGCCGGGCGGCCGCGTCGAGCACCGCTCCGGAGCCCGTCGAGGGAGGCGACCGATGAACGCCGCCCTCGCCCACGACCTGCGCCGCCTCAGCCACGACCAGGACCGCTGGCTCGCCGACGCCCGCGAGCGGCTCAGCCGCCGTATCCACACCACGCCCGCCGAGCCGGGCACCACCGAGACCAAGGAGTCCACCGACGAGTGAACCCGTCCTCCGGCTCACCGACGTGAGCCGCGTCCACGGCGCCGGAGCCGCCGAGGTCCATGCCCTGCGTGGCGTCAGCCTGGCTGCGTACGCCGGTGAGCTGGTCGCCATCATGGGGCCGAGCGGCTCCGGGAAGTCGTCGCTGCTGACGATCGCCGGTGGCCTCGACTCGCCGACCTCGGGGTCCGTCACGGTCGACGGCCAGGATCTCGGTGAGGCCGGGATCAGCGGGCGCGCCAAGCTGCGGCGTACGTCGATCGGCTATGTCTTCCAGGACTTCAACCTGATCCCGGCGCTGACCGCCGGCGAGAACGTCGCGCTGCCGCTGGAGCTCGACGGTGCCAGCCGTCGCCAGGCCCGGGCAGCGGCGCGGACGGCGCTCGAGGAGGTCGGGCTCGACGGCTTCGCCGACCGGTTCCCCGACGAGATGTCGGGCGGGCAGCGGCAGCGGATCGCGATCGCCCGGGCGATCGTCGGCGAGCGCCGCCTCATCCTGGCCGACGAGCCGACCGGGGCGCTCGACACCGAGACCGGCGAGGACATCCTCAAGCTGATCCGCGCGCGCTGCGATGCCGGCGCGGCCGGTGTGCTCGTCACCCATGAGCCGCGCTACGCCAGCTGGGCCGACCGGGTGATCTACGTGCGCGACGGCCTCGTCGTCGACGAGGCCGGCGAGACTCCGGGCGCGCTCCTCGTGGACGAGGCCGGGGCATGACCGGGCGTCTGCGGGACGCCGCCGCAGGCTGGCGGCTCGCCCTTCGGATCGGCCGGCGAGAGGCCAGGCGAGCGCGGTGGCGCAGCCTGCTGGTGATCGCGATGATCGCGCTCCCGGTGGCGGGCGTCACCGCGATCGCGGTGACCTACAAGACCTACGACGTCAACACCGTCGAGGGCCTCGACCGTCGCCTCGGCACGGAGGCCGCGGCCCGGGTCGAGGCGCAGAGCCCCGGGGCCGTGCGGCAGGGCATCGACCCCGACCAGGCGACCGAGTGGCTCGAGGAGACCGGGAGCGGTCCGCTGGACGCGGCCGGAGTGCGGGCCATCATCGGCGACCGGCCGGTGCTCTCCGTCGACGACTACGGTCTCGACGTACGTACGGACAAGGGTGTCGCGTGGGCCAGCGGTCTGCGGACGGATCTGTCCGACCCCCTCGCCGCGGGCCTCACCAGGCTGACCGACGGACGGCTCCCGCAACACGCCGACGAGGTCGTGGTCAATGCGGCGCTCGCCGCGCGTGGCCCGGGTCTCGGCGAGGAGCTGCGGATCCCGAACGGCGGCGCCGAGGAGGTCCGCAAGGTCGTCGGGATCGTCGAGTCGGCAAGTGTGCGCAACGAGGCCTTCGTGGCGGGCGCGACGCTGCCGGAGTCGAGCTCCGGCACAACCTCGACCTGGCTGGTCGGCGGCGCTCCGGTGACCTGGGGCGACGTCGAGAAGCTGAACTCGAAGGGAGCGTTCGTGCTCTCCCGGTCGGTCGTCGAGGACCCCTCCGCGGCCGCCTTGGCCGCCGATCGTGAGCTCCGCTCGCCCGGGGGTGGGCCGGACGCCTCCGAGACCGTGATCGTCGTGCTCATCGTGGTCATGGTGCTCCTCGAGGTGGTCCTGCTGGCCGGGCCGGCCTTCGCGGTGGCGGCCCGGCGACATGCGCGCGACCTCGCCCTGATCGCCGCCTCGGGCGGCACGGCTCGCCAGGCTCGGCGCGCCGTCCTCGGGATGGCGATCGTCATCGGCGCGGTGGCCGCAGGTGTCGGCTCCGTGCTCGGGATCGGGCTCGCCCGACTGCTCCAGCCGCTCGCCCAGGATCAGGTCTCGGCCTGGTTCGGCCCGTTCGAGGTGCCGTGGTTGCAGCTCCTGACGATCGCCGTCATCGGGTTCGGCGCCGCGATCTGCGCGGCCATCGTGCCGGCCTGGATCGCGTCGCGACAGAACGTCGTCGGCGTACTGTCCGGGCGTCGCTCGGAGAGCCGCCCGTCGAAGCACTCGCCGGTCATCGGGCTGGTCCTGATTCTCGCCGGCGCCGCGTTGTCCGCCTTCGGGACGCGAGGAGCCTACGAAGGGATCCCGATCGCGCTCGGTGTGCTGCTGTGCGTGGCCGGTCTGCTGTTCATCCTGCCGGTGCTCGTCGCTCTGGCCGCCCAGTTCAGCGCCCGGCTGCCGCTGGTGGTCCGCTTCGCGACGCGCGACGCGGACCGGCACCGCACCCGGACGGTGCCGGCGGCCGGTGCCATCGCGGTGACCGTGGTCGGTGCGGTCACCCTCGGGATCGCCTTCGGCAGCGACCAGGAGCAGAACCAGGCGACCTACCAGCCGTCGTTCGCCTACGGAGACGGTGCCGTGCGGGTCGACGCGAGCATCGGCTCCTTGGGCAACCCGGACGCGGCGATGTGGCAGGGCGTCGCGGACCAGGTCGCGAAGGAGATCCCGACGGCGACGATCGCGCCGGTCTCGGCGGCCGTGTTCCCCGACCCCGGGACGTACTTCATGATCCAGACCGCAGACGGTGCCGACGTCACGCCGGGCGCCAGCAACGGAACCTTCGGCGAGGTCCTCGTCGCGGAGGCGGACGGCACGCTTCCGTCGGCCGTGACGCGCGTGCTCGGCGACGCGGATGCCGCGTCGGCCGAGCAGACGGTTCGCGCCGGTGGTGCGGTCGTGTTCACCGACGGCGAAGGACCGGTTTCGAAGGAGGCGCGGTTCGACGTCCAGAAGTGGGACGAGGAGGCGCAGTCCGAGCAGAAGCTGGCCTCGGTCACGGTGCCGGCGACGTACCTCCACGTCGAGGACTCGTACGCACCTGCGTACGCCGTCGTGCCGGCCTCCGTCGCGAAGAAGCTCGGTGCCGAGCCGCAGGTGAGTGGTCTCTACCTCGAGGATGCACGGATCAGCCCAGCCGCCGAGCAGGACCTCGCCGAGGCCCTCGCGGCCGGGCAGATCCCGACCTCGATCACGGTTGAGCGTGGGTTCCAGCAGGACGACGAGGCGGTGATCGTCTGGCTCCTCCTGATCACCCTGTCTGCGGTGCTGATGATCGGCGGCGCGCTGACCGCGACCTACCTCGCGCTCAACGATGCTCGCCCCGACCTGGCCACGCTGTCGGCCGTCGGTGCGCCGACGCGTACGCGTCGCGGGGTTGCTGCTGCGTACGCCCTGGTCATCGCGCTCCTCGGCGCCATCCCTGGAGCCTTGATCGGCTTCGTGCCGGGCATCGCGGTCAGCTTCCCGCTCACCGCCGAGGGCTGGCCCGAGCGCGAGAGCGTCGCCTCGCACTACCTCGAGGTGCCCTGGGACCTGGTCGGGATCGTGGTCGTCGGTCTGCCGCTGCTGATCGCGCTCATCGTCGCGGTCACCACCCGCAGCCGGCTCCCCATGGTCGCCCGCGTCGAATAGGGACTTCTGGCGCGCCGAATCCTCAGTTGTGGGTGACGAAACTCGAGTTTCGTCGCCCACAACTGCATTCTCGGCTCGCCACTTCTGCGGATTCGGCGGGGCTCGTCAGGCCTGGCAGAGGCAGAAGGGGTGACCGGCGGGGTCGAGGAAGACGCGGAAGGTCTTGCCGGGCTGGACCTCGTGCTTGGTGGCGCCGAGGGCGATGGTGGCCTCCTCGGCGGCGTCGAGGTCGTCGACCGTGACGTCGAGGTGGCTCTGCTGGGGTACGTCCTGGGACGGCCACTTCGGGGCGCGGTAGTCCTCGACGCGCTGGAAGTCGAGGGCGCCGCCCTCGCCCCAGGCGCTGGCCCAGCTGCCGTCGTCGTCGACCTTGGTCTCCCAGTCGAACAGCTTTGCGTAGAAGGTGGCCAGGGCTGCCGGGTCGGGGCAGTCGATGACCCATTGCGGATTGCGTGCGATAGCCATGCGTCCGACGTTAGAGCGGGTTCCGGACGTTCGGCTTCCGCCTGTCGTGAAGCCGTCTCAGAAATATACAGTCAGGGTTGACTGTTTGTTTCTGGCCCGGCAGAGTGCCTGCCTGTGAGCCAGGCCACCCGCGTACCCCAGGAGGAGCGCACCCGCGCGATGCGGGCGCGGCTCCTCGACGCCACCGTCGAGCTGCTGGCCGAGCGCGGCTTCGCCGGCACCTCGACCACGCTCGTCTCCCAGCGCGCCGGGGTCTCCCGCGGCGCGCAGCTGCACCACTTCCCGGCCAAGAACGACCTGGTCGTGGCGGCGGTCGAGCACATCACCGAGGCCCGCGGCGAGGCGCTGAAGGAGGCGGCCGGCGCGCTCCCGGAGGGCGGGCAGCGTACGCGGCACGTGCTCGCCATGCTCGCCGAGCAGGTCACCTCCCCGGTCTTCGCCGCCGCCCTGGAGCTGTGGGTGGCGGCGCGCACCGACCAGCAGCTCGCCGCTGCGGTGGGTCCGCTCGAGCAGCGGATCGGCCGCGAGCTCCACCGGGCCACGGTCGAGCTGCTCGGTGTGGACGAGAGCAAGCCGGGCGTACGCGAACTCGTGCAGGCCACGCTCGATCTGGTCCGTGGCCTGGCCCTGGCTGACACGATTACCGACGACGCCGCCCGACGCGAGCGGATCCTCGATCACTGGGCCGAGGTCCTGGAAAGAGAGCTGCGATGAGCCTGCTGGATCAACTTCTCGAGGACCTCTCCATGGAGGGGTTCGAGCTGCGCCAGGTGGTGGCGGGGCTGAGCGAGGCGGGCTGGCGCGAGCCGACGCCGGCCGAAGGCTGGGACGTCGCCGCCCAGATCGCTCACCTGGCCTGGACCGACGAGGCCGCGCTCGCCGCGACCGAGTGGGTGGCCGGTGACGCGACCGCCTGGGACGAGCTGGTCAACGAGGCCATCAAGAACCCCGAGGGCTACGTCGACGAGTCCGCCCTGGCGATGGCCGCGATGCCGGCGACCGAGCTGCTGCAGCACTGGGACGGCGTACGCGGCGAGCTCGCCGGTGCGCTCGCGAACGTCCCGGACGGGAAGAAGCTGCCCTGGTTCGGGCCGCCGATGTCGCCGGCCTCGATGGCGACCGCGCGGTTCATGGAGACCTGGGCCCACGGGCTGGACGTGCGTGAGGCGCTCGGTCACACGTACGAGCCCAACGACCGCATCAAGCACGTCTGCCACCTCGGCACCCGCACCCGCGACTTCTCCTACGGCGTGCACGGCCTGACGCCTCCTGCCGACCCGTTCCGGATCGAGCTCACCGCGCCGTCCGGCGAGCGGTGGGAGTGGGGGCCGGAGGATGCGGCGCATAGCGTCCGGGGACCGGCGTACGACTTCGCCCGCCTCGTCACCCAGCGCATCCACCGTGACGACACCGCCCTGGAGGCGACCGGCGACGACGCCGAGAAGTGGCTGACCATCGCGCAGGCGTTCGCCGGACCCACCGGGGGCGGGAGGCCCAAGAAATGATCACGATCGGCAACTGCTCCGGCTTCTACGGCGACCGGTTCTCGGCGATGCGCGACATGCTCGAGGGCGGTCGGCTCGACGTGCTGACCGGCGACTATCTCGCCGAGCTCACCATGCTCATCCTCGGCAAGGACACCCTCAAGGACCCGACGACGGGCTACGCCAAGACGTTCCTGCGGCAGCTCGCCGACTGCATCGACCTCGCCCTGCAGCGCGACGTCAAGATCGTTTCCAACGCCGGCGGCCTCAACCCTGCCGGGCTCGCGGCCGCCATCGAGGCGCTCGGGACCTCTGCGAAGGTGGCGTACGTCGACGGCGACGACCTCCGGGGTCGTCTCGACTCCCACCCCGACGCGCTGACCGCCAACGCCTATCTCGGCGCCTTCGGGATCGCGCACGCGCTCGACGCGGGCGCCGACATCGTCGTCACCGGCCGGGTGACCGACGCGAGCGTCGTCGTCGGGCCGGCGATCGCCCACCACGGGTGGAAGCGCGACTCCTACGATGAGCTCGCCGGCGCCGTGGTCGCCGGGCACGTGATCGAGTGCGGCGCCCAGGCCACCGGGGGCAACTTCTCCGGGTTCCTGACCATGTCGCCGCAGGCCCGGGCGCGCCCGCTCGGGTTCCCGGTCGCCGAGATCGCCGTCGACGGCTCCTCGATCATCACCAAGCAGGACGAGACCGGCGGCACCGTCACGGTCGACACCGTCACCGCGCAGCTGCTCTACGAGATCCAGGGGCCGCTCTACCTCGGCCCCGACGTGACCACCGACCTCACCTCGATCCGTCTCTCCGAGGTGGGGATCGATCGCGTGGCCATCTCGGGCGTCACGGGCACCCCGCCGCCGGCCACGCTCAAGGTCGCCGTCAACTCGCTCGGCGGCTACCGCAACGCCATCGAGTTCGTGCTCACCGGACCCGACATCGACGCCAAGGCCACCTGGCTGCGTGACCAGCTCGACGCCGAGCTGCCGATCGGGCCCGACTACACCTGGTCGACCTACCGCATCCCCGCACCCGACTCCCCGACCGAGGAGGGCGCCGCCTGCATCCTGCGGCTCAACGCCCGCGCCGCCGACGCCGACGCCGTCGGGCGTGCACTGACGGCCCCGGCCATCGAGCTTGCGCTCGCCTCCTACCCGGGCTTCCACGTCACCGCGCCCCCGGGACGGCCGACTCCGTTCGGCGTCTACAAGGCTGCGTACGTCCGGCGCGACCGCGCGCCGGAGACCGTCCATCTCCCCGACGGTTCGACCTACGAGGTTCCTGCTCCTCTCGCTTATGCCGAAGCGTCACGTACGTCGGCCGAGACGTCACGCGCGTCGGCCGAGGGGACCACTCGATCGACGGGAGCGACGCCTCGGCCGACGGGGGCGACGTCTCGGCGAGAGCTGGGAGAGCTGGTCTACGCGCGGTCCGGGGACAAGGGCGGCGACGCCAACCTCGGGCTCTGGGTGCCGCAGGAGCGGCCGGAGGCTGCCGTGGAGTGGCTGCTCGAGACCGTCACCCCGGAGTGGGTGCGGGAGCTGCTGCCCGAGGCCGAGGACCTGGCGATCGACATCACGCCGCTGCCGCACCTGCGCGGCGTGAACATCGTCATCCACGACCTGCTCGGCGAGGGCGTGGCCGCCTCGACCCGTTTCGACCCGCAGGCGAAGGGGCTGGGCGAGTGGGCGCGGAGCCGATTTGTCGACATTCCTGTTGAGCTCAGCCCGGAGGGAAGCCAGTGAGCGACGATCTTTTCCAGCTGGGCGCCGAGTTCGCCCGCCGCGAGATCTTCCCCGACCTCCAGGTCTGGGAGGACAACCAGGAGATCCCGCGCGAGGTCCACCAGGCGGCCGCGAAGCAGGGGCTGCTGGGGATCGGGTTCCCCGAGGAGGCCGGCGGCGAGGGTGGCGGACTGGCCGACACCGTCGCGGTGACCGAGGGGCTGATGTCCGAGGGCGCCTCGTCCGGCCTGCTCGCGGGCCTGTTCACCCACGGGATCGCGCTGCCGCACATCGCCAAGCACGGCTCGCCCCACCTCATCGAGACGTACGTCAAGCCGACCCTGGCCGGGGAGAAGATCGGCAGCCTCGCCATCACCGAGCCCGACGGCGGCTCCGACGTCTCCCACCTCCGCACGACCGCGGTCCGCGACGGCGACGAGTTCGTCGTCAACGGTGCGAAGACGTTCATCACGAGCGGCGTACGCGCCGACTTCGTCACCACCGCGGTCCGCACCGGCGGGCCCGGGGCCGGCGGCATCAGCCTGCTCGTGATCGACAAGGACACGCCGGGCTTCACGATCACGCGCAAGCTCGAGAAGATGGGCTGGAAGTGCTCCGACACGGCGGAGCTCGCCTTCGAGGACGTACGCGTCCCCGCCGAGAACCTCGTCGGCGAGGAGAACGCCGGCTTCGTCTACATCGCCGAGGCGTTCGTGACCGAGCGGATCGCGCTGGCCGTGCAGGGCTACGGCACCGCCGCCCGCTGCCTGGCGCTGACCGCCGACTACGCGCGCCAGCGGCAGACCTTCGGTGAGTCGCTGATCAAGCGCCAGGTCGTACGCCACAAGCTCGTCGAGATGCACCGTCAGATCGAGGTGGCCAAGGCCTACACGCACGCGGTCGTCGCCCGCTACGACCGCGAAGGGTCGACACAACAGACGATCGCCGAGGCGGCGCTGGCCAAGCAGACAGCGGTCGAGGCCTGCTCCTGGGTCGTCGACCAGGCCGTCCAGCTCCACGGCGGGACGGGATACATGCACGGGACCGAGGTCGAGCGGCACTACCGCGACGCCCGGATCCTGCCGATCGGAGGAGGAGCCACCGAAGTGATGACGGACCTGGCCGCCAAGCTGTTGGGACTGGACCGATGAACAACCGAGAAGCTCTCCTCGAGAAGATCGAGGCCCTCGACGCCGAGCACGCGAAGGCGGCGGCCGGCGGCGGCGAGAAGTACGTCGCCCGCCACAAGGCCCGCGGCAAGCTGCTCGCCCGCGAGCGGATCGAGCTGCTGCTGGACGAGGGCAGCCCGTTCCTGGAGACCCAGCCGCTGATCGGCTGGGGCAGCGACTTCCCGGTCGGCGGCTCGATCATCACCGGCATCGGTGTGGTCGAGGGTGTCGAGTGCATGATCGTCGCCAACGACCCGACGGTGAAGGGCGGGGCGCTCAACCCGTACTCCCTCAAGCGCTCCTTCCGGGCGGCCGAGATCGCGGAGAAGAACGGTCTCCCGACGATCAACCTGACCGAGTCCGGCGGTGCCGACCTACCGACCCAGAAGGACATCTTCATCCCCGGTGGCAAGGGCTTCCGCGACCTCACCCGCGCCTCTGCCCGCAAGCAGCCGACCATCTCGGTGGTCTTCGGCAACTCCACCGCCGGCGGTGCGTACGTCCCCGGCATGAGCGACTACGTGATCATGGTCAAGGAGGGCGCGAAGGTCTTCCTGGCCGGCCCGCCGCTGGTGAAGATGGCCACCGGCGAGGACACCGACGACGAGTCGCTGGGCGGCGCCGAGATGCACTCGCGCATCTCCGGCTCCTCCGACTTCCTCGCCGTCGACGAGCACGACGCGATCCGGCAGGCACGACGGGTCGTCGCCCGGCTCAACTGGCGCAAGCGCGGTCCGCAGCCGAAAGCCGTCTATGAGCCGGACGCAGACCCTGAGGGCCTGCTCGACCTCATCCCGACCGATCTCAAGGAGCCCTTCGACCCGCGCGAGGCGATCCTGCGGATCGTCGACGGGACCGGGCCGGACAACGAGGTGCCGTTCGACGAGTTCAAGCCGCTCTACGGATCGAGCCTCTGCGTCGGCTGGGCGCGACTGCACGGCTACGAGATCGGCATCCTCGCCAACGCGCGCGGCGTGCTCATGTCGGAGGAGGCCCAGAAGGCGGCGCAGTTCATCCAGCTCGCCAACCAGAAGGACACCCCGCTGCTGTTCCTGCACAACACCACCGGCTACATGGTCGGCACGGAGTACGAACAGGGCGGCATCATCAAGCACGGTGCCCTGATGATCAACGCGGTCTCCAACTCGACCGTCCCGCACCTGACCGTGATCATGGGCGCGTCCTATGGCGCGGGGAACTACGGCATGAACGGCCGAGCCTATGACCCGAGATTCCTCTTCACCTGGCCCTCGGCCAAGTCGGCGGTGATGGGGCCGCAGCAGCTCGCCGGGGTGATGGAGATCGTCGCCCGCGAGTCCGCCGAGAAGAAGGGCGAGATCTTCGACGCCGAGGGGTTCAAGGGCGTCAAGGACATGGTCGAGGCGATGGTCGAGGAGCAGTCGCTGCCGATGTTCCTCTCCGGCCTCGGCTACGACGACGGGGTCATCGACCCGCGCGACACCCGCACCGTCCTCGGCCTCTGCCTCTCCGCCATCGCGACGAAGGAAATCGAGGGGGCGATGAACTTTGGTGTCTTCCGCATGTGACCAGCCACCGTTGGTCGAGCCCGCGAGCGCAGCGAGCGGTGTCGAGACCAACACAGTCGACTCTGTTGGTCTCGACACGCCTCCGCCTAGCGGCTCCGGCGGCTCGACCAGCGAAAGGGAATGTCCATGATCAACCGACTGCTAGTCGCCAACCGTGCCGAGATCGCCTCGCGCGTCTTCCGCACCGCCCGCAGGCTCGGCATCGAGACCGTCGCGGTCCACTCCGACGCCGATGCGGCCCTGCCGTTCGTGGCCGAGGCGGACCATGCCGTACGCCTCCCCGGCAACACCCCTGCGGAGACCTATCTCCGTGCCGACCTGGTGATCGAGGCGGCCAAGGTGGCCGGTGCCGACGCGATCCACCCGGGCTACGGGTTCCTGTCGGAAAACGCCGACTTCGCCCGTGCCGTCGAGGCGGCCGGGCTGGTCTGGATCGGGCCCGCGCCCGAGTCGATCGAGCAGATGGGCTCGAAGATCGAGGCCAAGAAGATCATGGCCTCCGCGGGGGTCCCGGTCCTGGAGGCTCCGGCCTCCCCGGCCGAGTCCGACCTGCCGCTGCTGGTCAAGGCCTCTGCGGGCGGAGGTGGCCGCGGGATGCGGATCGTCCGGACGCTCGACGCGCTCGCCGCGGAGATCGCCGCCGCCGAGGCCGAGGCCGCCTCGGCGTTCGGCGACGGCACCGTCTTCGTCGAGCCGTACGTCGAGGCCGGCCGTCACGTCGAGGTCCAGGTCGTCGGCGACGGTGCCGGAGGTGTCGCCGTCTTCGGTGAGCGTGACTGCTCGGTGCAGCGCCGCCACCAGAAGGTCGTCGAGGAGTCTCCGGCGCCGCTGCTGCCTGACCCTGTCCGCGAAGCACTCCACGAGGCGGCCCGGAACGCGGCCGCCGCGATCGACTACCGCGGGGCCGGGACCGTCGAGTTCCTCTATGACGCGGCCTCGGAGCGGTTCTGGTTCCTGGAGATGAACACGCGGCTCCAGGTCGAGCATCCTGTCACCGAGCTGGTGCACGGGGTGGATCTGGTGGAGCTGCAGATCGCGGTGGCAGAAGGTCGATGTGTTGGTTTCGACACGCCTTCGCCTAGCGGCTCCGGCGGCTCAACCAGCGGGGTCGATGGGCATGCGATCGAGGTGCGGCTCTATGCCGAGGACCCGTCGGCGGACTATCAGCCGCAGTCGGGGACGCTGACGAAGCTCGAGTTCGCGGGCGACGCCCGGATCGACGCGGGTTACACCTCCGGCTCGGAGGTCAGCACCTTCTACGACGCGATGCTGGCGAAGGTGATCGTGCACGCGCCGACGCGCGAGGGGGCGATCCGGCGGCTGCTCTCGGTGCTGCGTACGGCCAAGATCCACGGCCTGGTGACCAACCGGGAGCAGCTGATCGGGATCCTCGGCTCGGACGCGTTCCGCAGCGGAGAGGTCACCACGTCTCTGCTCGCGGACGAAGCCTTCCTCTCGTCCGTCGACGACCCCGGCGCCGCCGTGGCCGCCGCGGTCGCCCTGGCCGAGCGGACCCGCCGCCCCGGGATCCCGGTCGCCTGGCGCAACGTCACCAACCAGCCCCAGCGGACCGTCTTCGAGGACGGGTCCGAGGACGGCCTGACCGTCGAGTGGTACGGCACCCGCGACGGCTACCGCATCGACGGCTTCGAGGTCATCGAGGCGGGTCAGAGCCGGGTCGTGCTCGAGAAGGACGGTCTGCGCACGACGTACGAGATCGCCGTCGACGGCGACCGGGTCGATGTCGACTCGGCCTTCGGGCACACCGCGCTGCGGAAGCGTCCGCGGTTCGTGGACCCGGCCGACCAGGTCGCCGAGGGGAGCCTGTTGGCGCCCATGCCGGGCAGCGTCGTCTCGGTCCACGCCGAGCCCGGTGAGAGCGTCACCGCAGGTCAGAAGCTGATCGTGCTGGAAGCGATGAAGATGCAGCACACGGTGACCGCACCCACCGCGGGCACGGTCACCGAGATCGACGTCAGTCCCGGAACACAGGTCGCCGCGGGTCAGGTGCTCGCGGTCGTAGAGGAGGAGACCGCATGACCGCGAATCCATTCACGGAGCCCGAGGAGCGGACCGCGCTGCGCGAGGCGGTGGCGAAGCTGGCCGGGAAGTACGGTCACGACTTCGTCGCCAAGCAGGCCCGCGAGGGCGGCAAGATGACCGAGATGTGGCTGGAGATGGGCCGCAACGGGTTCCTCGGCGTCAACATCGCCGAGGAGTACGGCGGCGGTGGCGGCGGTATGAGCGACCTGGCCGCGGTGCTCGAGGAGGCCGCGACCGCCGGTGCCCCGCTGCTGATGATGGTCGTCAGCCCGGCGATCTGTGGCAGCATCATCGGCCGCTGCGGCACCGACGAGCAGAAGAAGCGCTGGCTTCCCGCCATCGCGGACGGGTCCCACCTGATGGCCTTCGGGATCACCGAGGCCGACGCCGGCTCCAACTCCCACAAGATCACCACCACCGCGTGCCGCGACGGCGACGAGTGGATCCTCAACGGCCAGAAGACCTTCATCTCCGGCGTCGACGAGGCCGACTCGGTCCTCATCGTCTCCCGCACCGAGGATGCCAAGACGGGCAAGCTCAAGCCCGCGCTCTTCGTGGTCCCGACCGACGCGCCGGGATTCGAGAAGCAGGTCATCCCGATGGCCTGGGAGGCGCCGGAGAAGCAGTTCACCCTCTTCATCGACGACGTACGCCTCCCTGCCGACGCCCTCGTCGGTGACGAGGACGGCGGTATCTGGCAGCTCTTCGCCGGCCTCAACCCCGAGCGGATCATGGGCGCCGCCCTGTCCTGCGGGATGGCGCGCTTCGCGCTCGGCAAGGCCGTGGAGTACGCCGCCAACCGCTCGGTCTGGAAGGACGCCCCGATCGGCTCCCATCAGGGCATCGCGCACCCGCTGGCGAAGGTCAAGATCGAGCTGGAGCAGGCCCGCCTGCTGTGGCAGAAGGCCGCCGCCCTCTACGACGCCGGCGACGACGCCGGTGCCGGGGAGTACGCCAACATGGCCAAGTACGCCGCCGGCGAGGTCGCCTGCAACGCCACCGACGCCGCGGTGCACACCCACGGCGGCAACGGTCTGACGGTGGAGTACGGGCTGGCCAACCAGCTCGTCGCCGCCCGTCTGGGCCGGATCGCCCCGGTCAGCCGGGAGATGATCCTCAACTACATCGCCATGCACACGCTGGGGCTCCCGAAGTCCTACTAAAACGTCGGTCGAGCCGCGAGCGCCAGCGAGCGTGTCGAGACCAACACGGTCGCCTATCGCACACGATGGGGCTGTGTTGGTCTCGACACGCCTCCGCCTAGCGGCTCCGGCGGCTCGACCGACGGGATTACTTCTTCGGCTCGACGACCACGATGGTGCTGAGGATCTTGTCGGCGAAGGTCTGACGCTTGTCGTCCCACAGCGGCCACAGGTAGCCGATGTAGCAGGCGAGCTGGTCGAGGTAGTGGACGAAGAAGCGTCCGATCGAGAGCCAGGTGCCGAGGACCTGGCCGTCGGCCTCCTTGACGACCTTGATACCGAGGACGCCCTTGCCGATCGAGTAGCCGGTCTTGCCCTGCTTCAGGCCGTAGTTCCAGTACAGGAAGGCGAGGGACACGAGGAAGCCGATGAACATGAGCAGGCCGCCGATGGCCATGAGTGCCCCGTTGGGCTCACCGGCGGACGTGTACATGCCGGTGTTCGGGTCGTACTCCGAGACTCCGCCCGCGGCGGCCCCGCCGATGAGCAGGCCGTAGCCGATCCAGAACGGGATCATCGCCACCATCGCGACGAGACCGTCGATGATGGCGGCACCGACGCGCGCACCCCAGGAGGCGTACGGACGGGTCGGGGCGCCGTAGCCGTAGCCGGCCGGGGCGGCGCCGTAGCCGGTGGGAGCGGCGGGAGCGCCGTATCCCGATGCCGGCGGAGGCGGAGGAGCGCTGGGCTGGCCATAGGCCGGCGTGGGCGGCGGGGTCGGCGGCAAGGGCTGACCGGAGGGGTCCTGCGGGGCGCCAGGAGGCGGGCCGTAGTTAGACATGGGGCAGAGTATGGCGACAACGCAACGTAAAAGTCAGCCCCCACGCCTTGGGCGCGCCGCGGCAGCGAGCGCGGCTACGAGCGCGGCTCGACGACGACCACGGTGCCGACGATCTTGTCGGCGAAGGTCTGCCGCTTGTCGTCCCACAGCGGCCACAGGAAGCCGACCATGCAGAACCCGTCGAGGACGTGGAGAAACTGCCGCGCCAGCGCGACCGGGACGCCGACCGTGGCCTCCGAGTCGCGGCGGACCAGCTTGATCCCGACGACGCCCTTGCCGATGGTGTAGCCGGACCGGCCCTGCTTGAGGACGTGGTTCCAGACTGCGAAGACCACGCCGCCGACCCACCCGGCCAGGGTCACCAGGAGCCCGAACGCGGTGACGAAGAAGCCGGACTCCTGCGCCAGCCCGCCGCCGACGCCGGCGACCAGGTAGAACGGCAGCAGCAGCGCGACGTCGATCAGGGCACCGCCGGCACGGCGGGCCCAGGTCGCGAGCGGCGGCCCGGAGGGGACGTACGACTGCTGTGCCCAGGGTGGCATCTGGGGCTGCTCGCCCGGTCCACGAGCGGGGTCCTGCGGTGCGCCTGGCGGCGGCCCGGTCGGCGGGCCGAAGTTGGACATGTGGTGGGTCATCTCCTCGAGTGTGCTGGCCTGCTGACCTGACCGACGTTCAATCTATAGGGTCACGCAGGGGTTAGCCTGACCCTTATGGCTGGAGCGGCGAAGGCGATGGATCGGGCTCAGCGCCGGTTTCCGCCGGTCGCGTTCCCGATCGCCGTCATCTACAAGTTCTACGAGGACCAGGGCAACAACCTCGCCGCGATCATCACCTACTACGCCTTCGTCGCGGTCTTCCCGATCCTGCTGCTCGCCTCCTCGATCCTCGGCTTCGTGCTGGAGGGCAACCCGGCCCTGCAGGAGGACGTGCTCGACACGGCGCTGGCGCAGTTCCCGATCATCGGCGACCAGCTCGGCCGCAAGGAGCTCACCGGATCGACCGGCGCGATCGTCGTCGGTGGTCTGGCGGCCCTCTATGGTGCGCTCGGCCTCGGCCTGTCGATGCAGAACGCCGTCAACACCGCCTGGTCGGTGCCGCGCAACAGCCGGCCCAACCCGATCCTGCTGCGGGTGCGGTCGCTGTTCATGCTCGCCGCCGGTGGCCTGGCCATCCTCTCGGTCACCGCGCTGTCGCTGGTGCTGAGCCACACCGACTTCCTCGGCTTCAAGGCGGTCGACGTCGGCTACTGGCTGGTGATCTTCGGCACCGTCCTGATCGTCACCGGGATGCTGTGCGTCGTCTTCCGGATGGCCACGACCCGCGACCACTCGCTCGCGCACGCCCTCCCGGGGGCGTTCACGTTCGGCCTGCTGTGGCAGGTGCTGCAGTACTTCGGCGCGGAGTTCGTCCAGCACGTGCTCGCCGCCACCCGCGGCATGAACCAGACCTTCGCGCTGGTCCTCGGTCTGGTCGCGTTCCTCTACATCGCCGCGCTGATGGTGGTGATCTCGATCGAGGTCAACGTCGTCTACTCCCGCCACCTGTGGCCGCGGGCGCTGCTCACCCTCTTCACCGACGACGTCGAGCTGACCGAGGCCGACCGTCGCGCGTACGCGAGCTATGCCCTCATGCAGCGCCACAAGGGCTTCGAGACGGTCGCAGTCACCTTCGACGGCCCCGACGGCAACACCCACGAGATCGTCATGGACCCCTCCTGGCTCCGCAAGACCGCGCGGAGGATCCGGCGCCGCGACGAGTTCAGCCGCCCGCTGCCGCCGACCAAGCCGCCGCCTCCGGTGCCGCCGGGCAAGCTGCGCGCGGTGCCGCACCCTGACGAGGGCGAGCGGCAGCGGCGTACGGGGCCTTAAGGCCTTCTCCGCAGCGGCACGAAGCGATACCAGCCGTGGCTGCTGAGCCGCACCGTGCCCGTCGGGTTCCTCTCGGCCAGCATCATCAGGCCGGCGACCGGCACCACCATCCGGCCAGGAGCGGCGAGCTGCTCGATCAGCTCCTCTGGCAGCGCCTGGGCCTCGGCGGAGACCAGGATGCGGTCGTACGCAGCGTCTTCGGGCCACCCGAGCACGTCGGGTTTCGCCTGCTCGATGCGGGCCCACGGTTGGTCGGTCGCGGCCAGGTTCCGGCGGCCGAACCGGACCAGGGACGGCTCCAGCTCGACCCCGACGACCATTCCCTCGGGGCCGGTCAGATGCGCGAGCAGCGCAGTGGTCCAGCCCGATCCGGAGCCGACGTCGAGCACCTTGTGGCCCGGTGCGACCTCGAGGAGACGGAGCATGTCCGCCACGGTCCGCGGCTGTGAGTTGGTCTGCCCGTGGCCGATCGGGAGCGGCTCGTCGAAGCCCGCGAAGTCCCGCTCCTCGGGCGGCAGGAAGCCCTCCCGGGGAATGGCGGAAAATGCAGAGCGGACCGCGTCCACGTACCCCAGTCAAGCACGTATGGTCTGCCCCATGACTGAGTCGCCTGAAACCCCCGCTGAGCTCGTCCACCTCGACGTCGTCGACGGAGTCGCCACCATCACCCTCGACTCGCCGGCCAACCGGAACGCGCTCTCCCGCCAGCTTGTCACGGAGCTGTTCGAGGCTCTGCACGCGGCCGACAAGGACACCTCGGTCAAGGCGGTGGTGCTCCAGGCGACGGGCACCGTCTTCTGCTCCGGCGCCGACCTCTCCGAGGCCGCGACGGTGCCGATGGAGGAGGGCACCCGCGGGATCGTACGTCTCCAGCGCACCATCGTCGCCCTGACCAAGCCCGTGGTGGCGAAGGTCCAGGGACCTGTGCGGGCCGGTGGCCTCGGGCTCGTCGCCGCAGCCGACATCGCGATCGCCGCCGACACCGTCTCCTTCGCGCTCACCGAGGTCCGCCTGGGCCTGGCCCCCGCCGCCATCTCCCTCTCGATCCTGCCCCGGATCGACTCGCGCGCCGCCTCCCGCTACTTCCTCACCGGCGACAAGTTCGACGCCGCCGAGGCCGCCCGCATCGGCATCCTGACCGCCGCCGTCCCCGCCGACTCCCTCGACGACGAGGTCGCCGCCATCACCTCCTCGCTGCTGGAGGGATCGCCTCAGGGCCTGCGCGAGACCAAGCGCCTCATGGTCCGCGGCCTGGTCGAGCACATCGACGCCGGCGGCGAGGAGATGGCCGCCCTCTCCGCTCGCCTCTTCGGCTCCGACGAGGCCCGCGAGGCGATGACCGCCTTCCTGACGCGGAAGAAGTAGTCCAAGAAAATGAGAACGGCGTGAGGCAACCATCCTGGCCTCCCACATGGTCAGGGTGGGCATGACGACGGATGCCATCGTGCCGACCCGGCGTGAGCGTGAGGTGAGCGTCGCGGCGGTCGACTTCGACGACTTCGTCGCGGCGCGCTCGGGTGCGCTGCTGCGTACCGCGTATCTCCTCACACGTGACCACGCGCTCGCCGAGGATCTGCTCCAGACGGCGCTGACCAAGGCGTGGTTCGCCTGGTCGAAGATCGAGAATCACGAGGCGTACGTCCGCAGGATCCTCGTCAACACCTACACCTCGTGGTGGCGACGGAAGTGGAACGGTGAGCAGGCCGTCCTCGAGTTCGTCGAGAACTCCGTAGATCATCCCGAAGAGGGCGCCCACGATCTGTGGACCGCGCTCGGGAGGTTGCCGCGCCGCCAGCGCGCGGTCGTCGTCCTCCGCTACTTCGAGGACCTCACCGAGGCCCAGACCGCCGATCTGCTCGGCTGCTCCGTCGGGACCGTGAAGTCCCAGACCTCCAAGGCCTTCGCCAAGCTCCGCATCGACCCCGCCCTCGCTCCGGTGCAGGAGGAGAACTGATGAACACCATCGAAGACCTCCGTACGATGCTGGCCGCTCACGCCGACCAGGCCGGCGCTCCGACGGTGGCGCGCAGCGTGGCTGTTCGTGTGCGGATCCAGCAGGTTCGTACGCGGCGGGCGGCCGCAGCGGCCGTCGTCGCCGCCGTGGTCGTGGCCACTGGCCTGGTGGCGCTGATGCCCGGCTTCGCCCGCGTACCCGTGGCGGGGCTGCCGGGGGAGGTGAAGGCCCTGCACTTCACCTACCAGCTCGCCGATACCGAGGCGCTGGAGGTCGGTCCCGATCATGATCAGATCGAGGTGCCCACGCCGAGCGACGACGGACAGTGGGGAGTCGTCGTACGAGGAACCGGCCTGGGCGCAGGCACCGCCACAGTCTTCATCAACGACGAGCCGGTGCTGCGGATCAGCGGCGACGAACGCTCGGCGCTGCACCCGATCCCGTTCCATGCGGGCGGACACATCACCGTGAAGGCGACGAACGCTCCTGACGGTGGCGAGGTGTCACTGGGCCTCTACGAGAGGACCGGGGGCATCGCGGGCGATGCGGTGAGCCACGCAGGACGGATATTTCCGGCTACCTACGGCGGCGCGTCGCTCCTCGGCGGCGAGTTCGGCGATCCGGACGACACGGTGGTCCGCTACTCGTTCTACGCCAGTGGCCGACCGATCGTGGTGGCACCGGTCTGCATGGACCCGACGGGCATGTTCGAGGTCAGCTATCAGATCGACGGGAAGACGGTCGGAAGCGGCGGCTGCAGCGCGGACTCGTTCGTCATGCCGACGCCTGATCTGGCGATCAGCCAGCTGTGGCAGCCGGACGGATCGCTGTCGCCCGGCCGTCACACCGTGAAGCTGGTCGCCATGCGCCGGGACGGATCGACCAACCCACCGGAGCATGTCGCCGTCCTCATGGGGATCGCGGTCTACGAGGCCGGGGAGCAGATTCAGGTGGGTGCCACGAAGATCGACGAGATCACCGAGCACGACGGTCGGCGCTGGCAGTTGGACCGGGTCATCCCGATCTCGAAGACCCGTGCGTTCTCGACCGAGATCGCCACCGGCGATCGCCCTGCCCTGGTCGGCTATCAGACCTGTGGCGGGTCCGTCACGATCCGCGCGACGTCCCGAGAGCTCGGTCGACGCACGGACGGTTCGACCTCCACGGACAACGCCGGGGGCTGCGGCTTTCTGGTCGGCGACCAGCTGTTGGCGTACGACACGTACGACGTCGCTCTGGAGACGGCCGAGGACGACCTCGCGAGGAGCGGCAACAGCCACGGCACCTTCGACGGAGCACTGGTGGTCTACCGTCCGGTCGACTGATGGCACCTGTGCCCGCGTTACCCCACGTCGGGGTAGAGTTGTCTCCTTGCCGTGCGCCATGGGGGGCGCACGGCGGGTGTGGATCTTTGTGACGGGGGAACATCCAGTTGAACGACAAGCTGGCTGAGCGCGAGATCGCTCAGGAGCAGGGGTTCGTAGATCGTGTCTACCTCCAGCTGGGGGAGTCGGCGCGCGCTGCGCAGGAGCTGGCCAACGAGGGCCGCGACCGTGGGCGCCTGGGACACGAGGGCGGGCTGGTCGAGCGCGACGCGTTCGCCTTCCAGGCGGCGCGACGGATCGCGCAGCTCGACGCTGCCCACGAAGGGCTGGTCTTCGGCCGCCTCGACCTCGACCCGGAGGTCGACCCCGAGCCTCGTTACGTCGGCCGCATCGGCCTGCGCAACGCCGAGCGCGACTCGCTGCTGATCGACTGGCGTGCCCCGGCGGCCGCGGTGTTCTACCAGGCCACCGCGGTCGAGCCGAAGTCGGTGATCCGGCGCCGCGTGCTCCGCTCCGAAGGCCAGACCGTCGTCGGGATCGAGGACGAGCTGCTCGACGCCGAGGCGCTGGAGCGTTCCGGCGCCGACCTCCCGATCGTCGGCGAGGGTGCGCTGATCGCCCAGCTCAGCCGTGCCCGTGACCGCACGATGCACTCCATCGTCGCCACCATCCAGGCCGAGCAGGACAAGGCCATCCGGGCGCCCGGCAAGGGCGTGACCACGATCTCCGGTGGTCCCGGCGTGGGCAAGACCGTGGTGGCCCTCCACCGCGCGGCGTACCTGCTCTACACCGAGCGCCGCCGCTACGAGTCCGGCGGCGTGCTCATCGTGGGCCCGTCGGGCGTCTTCATGCGCTACATCGAGCGCGTCCTGCCCAGCCTCGGCGAGACCGCGGTGGCGCTGCGTTCGCTGGGCGAGGTCGTGGACGGCGTACGCGCGACCTGGCACAACGATCCCGCCGTCGCCGACGTGAAGGGCTCGATCCGGATGGCCGAGGTGCTGCGTCGGGCGTCGCGCCAGCAGGCGCCGGGCTCCCCGCGTGAGTTCAAGGTCTTCTACCGCGACGACTCGCTGCGGCTGGACGGCAAGCGGCTCGGTGAGCTGCGGCGCCAGCTGATGAGCCAGGGTCGCCGCAACCAGCAGCTCCGTCGCGTACCCCAGATGCTCCTCGACATCCTCTGGCGTCAGGTACGCGGTGAGCGCGGCCGCGAGCGAGGCCGCGAGGTCTTCAACGACGAGATGCTCGACAACCCCGCCTTCCTCGAGTTCGCCGCCGCCTGGTGGCCGGCACTCGAGGCGCGCGAGGTGCTCGGCTGGCTGCGTGAGCCCGAGTTCCTGGCTCGCGTCTCCGAGGGGATCCTGACGTACGACGAGCAGCAGCTGCTCCTCAAGTCGTGGGCCGGCCGTGGTCTGACCGACGCCGACCTGGCGATCGAGGACATCCCGCTGCTCGACGAGCTCCGCTACGCGATCGGCGACATCCCCGAGCAGGTCGCCGACGAGCGCGACGCCGACCAGAGCGGCATCGACATCGCCGAGTTGATGACCGCCTCCGACCGTGAGTTCTCCTCGGGTCGGGGCTGGCGGCCGCCGACCTACCGGATCGACGACGACCCGTTCGCCCACATCCTCATCGACGAGGCCCAGGACCTCACCCCGATGCAGTGGCGGATGGTCGGTCGCCGGGGACGTACGGCCTCCTGGACCATCGTCGGCGACCCGGCCCAGTCCTCGTGGCCGGTGCCCGCAGAGGCGGAGGAGGCGCGTGCCAAGGCGCTGGAGGGCAAACCGGTCCATTCCTTCCACCTGTCCACGAACTACCGCAACTCGGCCGAGATCTACGCCTTCGCCGCCGCGTACGCCGAGCGGGTCGGGCTCGACGCCGACCTGCCGACCGCGGTCCGCTCCACCGGCGTCGAGCCGCAGGTCATCGAGCACGCGGTCGACCTGGAGAAGGCCACCCGCGAGGCGGTCGGCGAGATCGCGTCCCAGGTCGGCGGCACCGTCGGCATCGTGGTCCCGGTCGCCCGCCGCTCCGAGGTCAACTCGTGGCTGGCGTCGTGGACGGAGTTCGCGGCCGACGCTCCATCGGCCGCTGCGTCCGCCGCCGACCCCACCTCGGTGCCCTCCGGCGAGGACCGCATCGTCGTCCTCACTGGCCTGGACACCAAGGGCCTCGAGTTCGACGGCATCGTCGTGGTCAGCCCCGACGAGATCGAGCGCGAGTCCGCCACCGGCCGAGCCACGCTCTACGTCGTCCTCACCCGCGCCACCCAGCTGCTGACCACCGTCTCCTGACCTCTGGCCGAGTCGGCGCGTCTGCCCCAAGAACAATCGCCGAGTCGGCGCATCTGTCTCAGACCGTTGAGACAGATGCGCCGACTCGGCGGGCTTCGGCGGGACAGTTGCGCCGACTCGGCTCAGCCGTGGGACGGCTTGGCGTCGGCGGTGACGTCGATGCCCTCGGCGAACTCGACGAGCTGCTTGTCGGTGAGGTCGATGCTCTCCCACACCTGGATGACGACGGTGAGGTCGCGGTAGGCGTACTTGAGCGTCGTCGTGCCTTCGGAGTTGGTGACGATGGTGGCCGGCTGGCC
Source organism: Nocardioides turkmenicus (assembly GCF_011045035.1). Lineage (GTDB taxonomy): Bacteria > Actinomycetota > Actinomycetes > Propionibacteriales > Nocardioidaceae > Nocardioides > Nocardioides turkmenicus. Next base: position 35,192 of record NZ_JAALAA010000004.1, on the reverse strand, counting down.
GTTGACGGTGGTGTCGGTGGCGCCCTCGGTGGGCGACGAGGGCGCCTCCAGCATCACGACGATCTTGTCCTGGAAGTCGCTGATGGAGGACGTGTCGTCGGGTCGGGCGACGGCGAGGACGTACTGGTCGGAGCCCTGCAGGACGAAGCCCTCGGGCACCTTCGCCACGGTGTAGCCGGGCACCTGGGTGCCGTCGTAGTCGACGAGGCGTACGTTGTCAGCGGCCTGGGTGATCGGCGTGACCTTGTCGTCGGAGGTCAGGGCGATCCCGCCGAACGCGCCGCCGACCACGAGGGTCAGGGCCGCGCCGCCGAGGGCGGCGCGCTTGATCCGGCGGCGGGAAAGGGCTCGGTGGCCGCGGCGGAGGTCGGCGGCGGTGGCGTCCGTCGGCGAGGCGGCGGGAGTCAGGCGGGCGAGGCGGTCGATCACGTCGTTCATCGGGAGTCTCCTGTCAGTTGGGTGGGGGTGAGCAGCGCGCGGAGCTTGTCCAGGCCGCGCGCCGTCTGGGACTTCACGGTTCCGGTCGAGCAGCTCAATGCGTCGGCGACGTCGTCGACCGAGAGGTCGTGGACATGGCGGAGCACGACCGCTGCACGCTGCCGGGGTGGGAGCTCGGCCAGTGCCGCGACCAGCTCGGGATCGACCATCGCCGGGTCCTCGACCGCAGCCTCGGGCAGCGTGACCGCGCCGTGCTCCCGTCGGAAGAACGGCCGCCTGCGGTGGTCGGTCAGGCAGTTGACCAGGGTGCGCCGAGCGTACGCAGCGGGCTGCTGCGACGCTCGCCCCCAGGCCAGGTAGACCTTGACCAGGGTCGTCTGGACCAGGTCCTCGGCCAGGTGGGCGTCGCCGGCGGTCAGCAGCCGGGCGGTGCCGACGAGCTGCGCTCGGTGGCGGCGTACGAAGGCCTCGAATTCGGCGTCTTGGGAACGTCTCACGCTCTCTCAACGGATCGGGAGCGCCCCCGGGTTGCACGTGGCCCACCATCCGAATCGAATGGGTCGCGCGCGAGCCTGCGGATTAGGCTCATCCCATGACGACCAAGAGCCCTGCCAAGACCGCGATCGAGGAGATCACGGGGCACGAGGCCTGGGCGATCATCCGACGCTCCTCGCGGGCCGGCGACCGGGACACCGTCGGGGTGCTCGCGGGCACGCGATCGGTGGTCGAGTCGCTGCTCGACGTACCTCTCGAGGAGGGCACTCCGGAGCCGGGCAAGGTCGCCGATCGCCTGCTCGCGGTGCCGTTCCGGCAGGTGCGTGAGCGGGGCTTCGAGGCGCACGACGACGGCACCCCGCTGGTGGTCGTCGACGTCGAGCGCGAGTGGGAGTTCTCGGTCGCCGAGGTGATCGAGGCGCTGCCGGACGTGCCGGTCGAGTTCACTGACCGCGGTGGGTTCGACGTGGACGACGACACCTATGCCGACCTGGTCAAGACCGTCATCGAGGACGAGATCGGCCAGGGCGAGGGCGCCAACTTCGTGATCGGCCGCCACTACCGCGCGCAGCTCGACGACTGGAACCACGACCGCGCGCTCACCGTGCTTCGTCGGCTGCTGGAGCGCGAGCGCGGGGCGTACTGGACCTACTGCTTCTTCACCGGCGACCGCTACCTGATCGGCGCCTCGCCCGAGCGGCACGTGAGCGTCCACGGCGGCGACGTACGGATGAACCCGATCTCCGGCACGTTCCGGCTGCCGCGCGACCTGGAGGGGACGCCGGAGAAGATCGCCCACGACCTCAAGGGGCAGCTGACCGACTTCCTGACGGATCAGAAGGAGGTCTACGAGCTCTTCATGGTGGTCGACGAGGAGCTCAAGATGATGTGCGACATCTGCGACCAGGGTGGCCAGGTGCTCGGGCCGTTCCTGAAGCCGATGTCGCGGCTGATCCACACCGAATACCTGCTCGCCGGCCGCTCCGGGCGTGACCCGCGCGAGATCCTGCGCGACACGATGTACGCCGCCACCGTCACCGGCTCGCCGGTCGAGAACGCGTGCCGGCTGATCAAGAAGTACGAGCCGGAGGGCCGTGGCTACTACGGCGCCGCGCTCGCGCTGCTCGGGCGTGACGAGTCGGGCGCGCCCACCGTCGATTCGCCGATCGTGATCCGCACCGCTGATGTTTCTGTCGACGGCCGGCTGAAGGTGAGCGCCGGGGCGACCCTGGTGCGCGACTCCGACCCCGACTACGAGGTCGCCGAGACGCACGCCAAGGCCGGCGGGATCCTGTCGGCCTTCGGGCTGGTCCCGGCCGCGCCCGCACTCGCGCAGGACGTCTCCGAGCTGGTCAACGACGAGGACCTGCTGCTGACCCTGGCTGCCCGCAACCGCCGGCTGTCGTCGTTCTGGCTCACCGACCAGGCCGACGAGGAGCCGTCCGCCCACCTGGCCGGCAAGCACGCGGTGATCCTCGATGGCGAGGACGACTTCGTACGCATGCTGCGCCACATCCTCCGGGTGCTCGGCATGACGTCGTCCGTGGTCCGCCACGAGGACTATGTCGCCGGGGCCTTCGAGGGTGCGGACCTGGTGATCGTCGGACCCGGGCCGGGTGACCCGCGCGATGGTGCCGATCCGAAGATGGCCAAGCTGCGTGCCGCTGTCGCGTCGCTGCTCGACAGCGGGCAGCCGTTCCTGGCGGTGTGCCTCGGCCACCAGGCGCTGTGTCACCAGCTCGGGATCGGGCTGCACTACAAGGACATCGTCTTCCAGGGCACCCAGACCCGGGTCGGCCTCGGGTTCGGCGGGCGGCCGCGGCGCGAGCGGGTCGGGTTCTACAACACCTTCGTGGGGCGGCTGGGATCGACGGAGCTGCCCGCAGGTGTGTCGGTGGACGCCGATCCCGAGTCGGGTGACATCCACGCGATCTCCGGGCCTCACTACGCCGGCATCCAGTTCCACGCGGAGTCGGTCCTCACCGAGCGCGGGTACGACCTCATCCACGACGTCGTCAGCGACCTTCTCGCCCAATGAGCACGCGGGTGGTGGTGGTCGATCACCACGACTCCTACGTGTGGAGTCTCGTCCACATGATCGCGCAGGTCACCAGGGAGATGCCGGATGTCGTCGAGCACGACGAGGTGAAGCTCGACGACCTCGCCGGCTACACCCACGTGGTGCTCTCGCCCGGGCCCGGCCACCCGGCTGATCCGGCGGACTTCGCGGTCGGGCGTGACGTACTCCTGGCGGCGGGGCGGCCCGTCCTCGGGGTGTGCCTGGGGATGCAGGGTCTGGTGACCGCCTACGGCGGCGTCGTCGACCGGGTCGAGCCCGCCCACGGCGAGGTCGCGCAGGTGACCCACGACGGACGCGGGGTCTTCGCGGGCCTCCCGTCCCCGCTCGAGGCGGTGCGCTACCACTCCCTCGCAGCCGTCTCCGTGCCGGAGGTCCTGGAGGTGACGGCCCGGTCCGAGGACGGCGTCGTGATGGGCGTACGCCACCGGTCGCTGCCGCTGGAGGGCGTGCAGTTCCACCCCGAGTCGGTGCTCTCCCAGCACGGTGCGGCGATGGTCGCGAACTTCTTGAACCAGCAGAGCCTGAACCGACAGGGCCTGAGGCAGCGGTGAGCGTCGAGGACCTCTTCGCCGAGGTGGCCGCCGCGCACCCGCGCTGCGTCTGGCTCGACGGCGGTGGCGCGCGCGAGTGGTCCGGCACCCGGTCCCTGATCGGCTGGCTGGAGGACGACGACGTCTCGCTGACGTACTCGGCCGCGCGGCGTGAGGTGCTGCGCCACACCGGCGGCCGTTCCGAGGTCGTCGGCGACGACATCTGGGAGGCCCTCGAGCGTGAGGTCGGCCCGGGGGAGCAGTGGTTCGGCTACCTCGGCTACGCCTGCCGTACGGATCTCCCCGCCGCTCCGTCGCAGGACGTTCCGGACGCGGTCTGGATGCGGCCGTCGCACATCCGCCTCTTCGAGCACGAACTTCTCGGGCAATCCCTGCACTTCTCGGGTGTTGCAATGCCAGAGAAGTGCAGCGATACCCGGTTAACCGGGTATCCCTCCCCGCCGTCCCCCGCCTACCGCGCCGCCTTCGCCCAGATCCAAGAGGCCCTCCATGCCGGCGACACGTACGAGGCCAACCTGACCTACCGCACCACGGTCGAGGCCGAGGCCGACCCGGTGACGACCTATCTGCGGCTCAGAAGCATCAACCCCGCCCCGTACGCCGGGTTCCTCCAGCACGCCGTCGCGGGTCATGCGGCGTGGTTGCTGAGCTCGAGCCCGGAGCGGTACGCGGTCATCGACGAGGACCGCACGATCGAGACGAGGCCGATCAAGGGGACGACCCCGCGGGGCGCCACCGTGGAAGAGGACGCCGCCAACGCGGAGCTGCTGCGGACGGATCCCAAGCTCCGCAGCGAGAACCTGATGATCACCGACCTGCTCCGCAACGACCTGGCGATGGTGTGCGAACCGGGAACGGTGGCGGTGCCGGGCCTGATGCAGGTGGAGTCCTACGAGACCGTGCACCAGCTCGTCACCACGGTCCGAGGACGCCTCAGCGACGGGATCACCACGATCGAGGCGCTGCGCAGGCTCTTCCCCGCCGGGTCGATGACCGGTGCGCCGAAGCTCCGCACCATGGAGGTCATCGAGCGGGCCGAGCGCGACCTGGGCGGCCCGAGGGCGGCGTACGCCGGGGCCTTCGGCTGGATCTCGGGCGACGGCCCCGCTGACCTGGGCGTCGTCATCCGCACCCTGACGACCCACGACACCCGCACCTGGCGCATCGGCACCGGCGGCGGGATCACCGTCAGATCGGATGTCGACGCGGAGGCCGCCGAGGCGCGGTTGAAGGCCGATCGTGTGCGTGCTTCCCTCGGTAGATGATCAATCAGGTGAAAAGACGGCGACACGTTGAGACGGCGGTCGTTGTCTATTGGATCGTTCATAAAACGAGGACTACCGTGGACTCATCATGGCGACCATCGACGACAAAGCCCTGCCACATGTGATCGTGCTCTTCGGTGCGACGGGTGATCTGGCGCGCCGCAAGCTCCTGCCCGGCCTGCTCCGGCTCAACGAGGCCGGGCTGATGACGGATGCCCAGATCGTCGGCACGTCCCTGGAGGAGATGTCCGACGAGCAGTTCGTCGCCTTCGCTCGCGAGGCGTGCGAGGAGTTCGGCAAGGGGGACATCACCGACGAACGGTGGAAGGCGTTCGCGGGGATGCTCTCCTACGTCTCCACCAAGGAAGGCCCGCACGCGCTCGCCGACGCGGTGAAGCTCGCCGAGAAGAAGCTCCAGGGGGTCGCCAGCGACGTACGCCGCCTCCACTACCTCAGCGTCCCGCCCAAGGCCGCCCAGGACGTGATCCGCCAGCTCGAGGAGGCCGACCTCGTCGAGCGCGCCCGGATCATCATGGAGAAGCCGTTCGGCACCGACCTCGAGTCGGCCAAGGAGCTCAACGCGAAGATCCACGAGGTCTTCACCGAGGAGCAGATCTTCCGGATCGACCACTTCCTCGGCAAGGAGGCCGCGCAGAACATCCTGGCCTTCCGCTTCGCCAACGGTCTCTTCGAACCGATCTGGAACCGCAACTTCATCGACCACGTCCAGATCGACATCCCCGAGACGCTGGGCCTGGAGGGACGCACCGCGTTCTACGAGAGCACCGGCGCCTACCGCGACATGGTCGTCACCCACCTGATGCAGGTGCTGGCGTTCATGGCGATGGAGCCGCCGACCACCCTGGCTCCCGGCCCGATCAGCGAGGAGAAGAACAAGGTCTTCCGCTCGATGCAGCCGATCAAGCCGAAGAACGTCGTGCGCGGTCAATACTCCGGCTACCGCGGCAAGAACGAGGTCGCCGACGACTCCGACACCGAGACCTTCATCGCGCTCAAGGTCACCATCGACAACTGGCGCTGGGCCGGCGTGCCGTTCTTCCTGCGCACCGGCAAGAAGCTCGCCGAGGGCGCGCGGATCATCTCGATCGCGTTCAAGGAGCCCCCGCTGACCATGTTCCCGGCCAACTCCGGCGCCGGCACCCAGGGTCCCGACCACCTCACCTTCGACCTGGCCGACCAGTCGAAGATGTCGCTCTCCTTCTACGGCAAGCGCCCCGGCCCCGGCATGAAGCTCGAGAAGCTGTCCATGCAGTTCTCCACCCAGGACACGACCTCCTCGACCAGCGTCCTGGAGGCGTACGAGCGTCTCATCCACGACGCCATGCGCGGCGACCACACGCTCTTCACGACCGCCGAGGGCATCGAGACGCTCTGGGAGATCTCCCAGCCGCTCCTCGACAACCCGCCGCCGGTGCGCCTCTACGCGCCGGGTTCGTGGGGTCCCAACTCGATCCACCAGCTGATCGCCCCGCACGCCTGGCGGCTGCCGTTCGAGCGCTCCTGGCGGGAGACGAAGAAGAGCTAGCTGGCTACGGCGCGTTGGCGCTGAGCTGCTCGAGCAGAGCCTGGGCGGCTCGGTCCATGGCCTTACCGTCGTAGGGCTCCAGGTCCACCGAGTTGAAGCTCTGGATCAGTGCGCCGTTCTGGACGAATCCGGTGACGGCGTACGAGCTGACGCCCTGCTGCTTGACCAGCCGGGCGTCGTCGGCCCCCGAGACCTCGGGCTCGCTGACCTCGCCCGACTGCACGTCCATGGTCTTCCACGCGTCCGCGAGGGTGCCCTTGAAGGGCAGGTAGTTCAGCTCGTACGCGGTCCCACCCGACTCCTCGGGCAGCAGCGCACAGCGGGGTGCCGCCGAGGTGCCCTTCTCGACACGGAGCTGGGCGCCGAGGGCCTTCTCGACGGGAGCGATGTCGAGCCCGTCGCACGGGTTGAACGTCTCCTGGGCGGAGTGGTCCGAACCTGATGCCGACGCGGACGCGGAGGGGGCGGCGGTGGGCTCCCCGGTTCCGCAGGCAGCGAGAGACAGCAGCGCCAGCAGACCGGGCGCCAGGACGGCGTATCTCAATGGTCCAACCCTTCATTCTTCGACACGGCCGCGGGCGGTTCGGTCGGCCGGGGTGAGGCCGAGCCGGGCAGACGGAGGGTCATCCGTGCGCCCCCGTACGGTGAGCGGGCCGCGGAGACGGACCCGCCGGTGCGCTCGGCGACCTGACGGACGATAGCGAGGCCGAGCCCGGACCCGGGCATCGAGCGTGCCTCGGTGGAGCGGTAGAACCGGTCGAAGACGTACGGGATGTCGTCGTCGGCGATGCCCGGTCCCTCGTCGTCGACGCTGAGCACGCCGTTGCGGAGCGAGACGTGCACCGTGCCGGACGCCGGCGACCACTTGGCGGCGTTGTCGAGCAGGTTGGTGACCGCACGCTCGAGCGAGCTGGCGTCGCCCATGACCCACCACGGCGTCATCTCCTCGGAGAAGGTAACCGACGGCGCCCTCAGGCGCACCCGCGAGAGCGCCCGGTCGACCACGTCGGAGAGGTCGACCGTCTCCAGCGTCGGCTCGGCCGGCTCGTCGCGGGCCAGCTCGACGAGGTCGCCGATCAGGTTGGTGAGCTCCTCGATCTGGGCGCGGATGTCGCCGAGCAGGTCGGCCCGCTGCTCGCCCGAGATCGAGGCGTCGGCCTGGGTGAGGAGCTCGACGTTGGTGCGGAGTGAGGTCAGCGGCGTACGCAGCTCGTGGGAGGCGTCCGCCACCAGCTGCCGCTGCCGGTCCCGGGACGCGGAGACCGCGGACAGCATCCGGTTGAACGAGGTCGCCAGCCGGGCGATCTCGTCGTCGCCCTCGACCGGGAGCGGGGTCAGGTCCTCGGTGGTCGCGATCCGGTCCACCGACGCGGTCAGGCGCCGCACCGGACGCAGACCGCCTGCTGCCACGACCCACCCGGCGAACGCTGCCGCGACTACTCCGGCGCCGCCGAAGAAGAGCACGACGAATCCGAGCCGTTTGTACATCGCCTGCTGCGGCTCTAGTGATTGCGCCAGCATCAGCGCCTCGTCCGTGCCCGAGATGGGCACCGTGGCAGCGCGGAACACCTCGCCTTTGTCGGTGGTGATCGTCCGGACGGCGTAAGGCTCCTTCCTCTGCGCGACGTACGCCTCCGCTGCGCCGGGGACGGGGAAGTCGTCATCGGCTCGCTTCTGAGGATTCCAGTAGTCGCCGTTCTGGCCGACCGACATGAGCGCGATGTCGCCAGCGTTGAGTGCGAAGACCGGGAAGTAGCTGCCGTCCCGGGCATCGTGGATGTACTGCGGGTTCGAGGCAGCGGCGTGCGCCCGCTTCAGCAGCGACTCATCCATGTTTGCCTGCAGCTGGATGCGTACGACGAAGTAGAGCCCGATCGCGATCATCGCGATCGAGCCCGCGACGGCGAGGGTGGTCAGCAGGGTGACCCGGCCCGCCAGGGAGCCGCGGTAGCGCGAGCTGGTGGCCGTCGCGGTCACGGCGCTGCTCACGGCTCCTTCAGCACGTAGCCGATGCCGCGTACGGTGTGGATGAGCCGGGGCTCGCCATCGGCCTCGGTCTTGCGGCGCAGGTAGCCGACGTAGACCTCCAGCGAGTTGGCCGTGGTCGGGAAGTCGTAGCCCCAGACCTCCTCGAGGATGAACGACCGGTCGAGTACGCGGCGGGGCCGGCGCAGGAACATCTCCAGGAGCGTGAACTCGGTGCGGGTGAGCTCGATCGCCCGATCGCCCCGAGTCACCTCGCGGGTGGTGGTGTTCATGGTGAGGTCGGCGAAGGACAGGGTCTCCTCGTCCTCCTCGCCGATCGGGGCGGCGCGGCGCAGCAGCGCACGCAGCCGGGCGAGCAGCTCCTCGAGCGCGAACGGCTTGGTGAGGTAGTCGTCGGCGCCGGCGTCCAGGCCGTCGACCCGGTCACCGACGGCGTCGCGCGCGGTCAGCACCAGGATGGGTACGTCGTTGCCCGCCGCCCGCAGCGCCTTGGTCGCCTCGATCCCGTCGAGGCGCGGCATCATCACGTCCATCACGACCACGTCAGGACCGTGGTTGGCGATGCCGGCCAGTGCCTCGGCGCCGTCGCCGGCCAGGGCGACCTGGTAGCCGTTGAACTCCAACGACCGGCGCAGCGACTCGCGCACGGCCTTGTCGTCGTCGACGACCAGCACGTGCGGCTTCTCGCCGGGGCCGTCGCTCGGGGTGGCAGGGCTGTTCACACTCCTACCCTGCCACCCCTCGCTGAGCCGCCGCTGAGAGACGGCCCGTGTCTTGCTAAGCGTTCTCCTTGCGGAACGTGGAGATGCCCCACCACACCGACAGCGCGAACAGGACCAGGGTCCAGCCGACGCCCCAGCCGATGTCGGCGATGCCGAGGTCACCGAAGAACGAGGCTCGCACCGCGTCGACGATGTGCTTGGTCGGGATGATGTCGGCCAGCGTCTCGAGCCACTGGGCGCCGAAGCTCATCGGCAGGAAGATGCCGGAGAGCAGCAGGATCGGCATGAGCAGCATGTTGGTCACCGGCGCCATCACGTCCTCGCTCTTCACGAGCAGCGCGAACGCGTTGGAGGCGGCGGCGCCGGCGCCACCGATGAGCACCGTGATCGCGATGCCGACGAGGATCCCGACAGGCTTGAAGTCCATGCCCATCACCAGGCCGAGGACGACCAGGATGATCGCCTGCACCAGGATCTGCAGCAGGTCGCGGTAGAGGCGGCCGAAGAGCAGCGCCCCGCGCGAGGCGGGGGTGACCCGCTCCGCCTCGATGACGCCCTCGCGCCACTCGCCGATGAGCGAGAACCCGGCGAACATCGCGCCGAAGACGCCGAGCTGGACGAGCATGCCGGGGACGAACCAGTTGTAGGCGTTGCCACCGAGCTGCTCGATGAGCGGCTCGAGCAGCGGGCCGAAGAGCACGAGGTAGAGGATCGGCTGCATCACGCCGATGAGCACCCAGGCCGGGTTGCGGAGGTTCATCCGCAGCTGCCGGTTGAAGACGACCAACGACTCCCGCAGGAAGCCGGACTTGAGGACGGGCTGCTGGAACTCGGTCATGCCGTGGCCTCCTGGCTCTCGTTGTCGGCCTCGGGTGCGCCCGCCTCGGCGTCGCGCAGGGTGCGACCGGTGAGCGTCAGGAAGACGTCGTCCAGGGTGGGACGGGCGACCTCGATCGACTCCAGCGAGACGCCGTTGGACTCCAGGTCGCGCAGCAGGCCGGGGACTGCCTTCCCGGCGCGCGGCACCCGGCCGCTGACCAGTCGCTCGTCGACCTCGACGTTCTCCGAGATCGAGCCGAGCTTCTCGCGCGCGATCGCGACCTGCTCGTCGGTGGCGACCTCCAGGGAGACCAGGTCGCCGGAGACGGCCGCCTTGAGGTTCTCCGGGGTGTCGTCGGCGACGATGCGGCCCTGGTCGATGACCATCACCCGGTCGGCGAGGGTGTCGGCCTCGTCGAGGTAGTGGGTGGTGAGGAAGACCGTCGCCCCGTGGTCCGTACGCAGCGAGGCGATGTGGTCCCAGAGGTTGGCCCGCGCCTGCGGGTCGAGGCCGGTGGTGGGCTCGTCGAGGAAGACCAGCCTGGGGGCGTGGATGAGCGCCATCGCGATGTCGAGGCGGCGCTTCTGGCCGCCGGACATATTGCGCGGCTTGCGGCGCCACAGCCCGTCGAGCTGGAGCCGCTCGAAGAGCGCCTGCCCGTTCGCGGTGGCGTCCTTCTTGGACATCCCGTAGAGCATCCCGTGGTCGACGACTTCGTCGCCCGCGTAGGCCCCGGAGAAGGTCGATCCGACCTGGGAGCAGTAGCCGATGCTGCGCCGGACCTCGACGGACTGCGTGGCGACGTCGAAGCCGGCCACCGTGGCGGTGCCGGCCGTGGGCTTGAGGAGGGTGGTGAGGATGCGGAGGGTCGTGGTCTTGCCGGCGCCGTTCGGCCCCAGGAAGCCGACCACCTCACCCTCGTCGACGTCGAGGTCGACCCCGTCGACCGCGACGACTTCTTTCTTCTGCTTGCCATGGCCGGAGGCGAAGGTGTGCCTCAGGCCGCGTGCGTGAATCATGTGTCACTCCCTTGTGCGTGCGAGTCCAGACAAGCACGGACCACGGACAACAATCACCCGATTTACCGGGCTATTCAAAGTTGAATACCCGGAGTGCTCAATTTTGATCACCAGTTGTCAAACCAGTTCCGTCCGACCGCCCCGGCTCAGCGGCGCAGCATCTCCCGGTAGCGCTTCCGGTCGGCGTCCATCTGCCACCCGGGGTCGTCATCGGCAGGCGTCCAGCCGGGAGAGTCGCCGGCGAAGAAGTGCTTGCCGCTGCGTACGTCGTCCAGCACCTCCACCAGCCACGACCGCTCGGCGCGGAGCTTGTCGATCTGGAGGTGCAGGCCGGCGACGGTGTGGGGCGGCGCAGTTCGGACGTTCACCCGGGCGGCCGCGTCGAGCTCCTTGATCGTGCGCTCGAGGTTCTTCAGGCGGACGCTCAGGTGCCGGACCGCGGCCGGCCGCTCCAGCAGCGGCATCAGCGAGAACCCCGCGTAGAAGGAGACGCCGTGGTAAGCGTCGACGGCCTCCAGGGATCGGGTGACCAGGCGCTCCAGCTCCGCGCGGCCGCTGTCGCTGATCTCGTAGACCGCGACCGTACGCCCGTTGTCGACCAGGTCGTGCCTGGTCAGATGGCCCTTCTCGGAGAGCGAGGTCAGCGCGTGGTAGATCGAGCCCGGGTTGATGTTGGCCCACTGGTCGACCTGCCACGACATCAGCTCGCGCCGGATCTGGTAGCCGTTGACGGGCTCGAACAGCGCCACCGCCCCCAGCAGCAGCATCCGTGTGTCGTCTCCGGCCATAGGGAGATTCTAGGGGCGGCACGACCGGGCCTCAGTGGGACGTCAGCTGCCAGAGATGGCCGTCGGGGTCCGCGACGACCGCGCGGTACTCGCCCCAGGGTGCCGCCTCCGGCCCGAGCACGCCGCGGCCGAGAGCCGTCGCGGCCGCATAGCGATCCTCGACCTCCTCGCGCGAGCCGAGCTGGATGGTGACCAGGCACTGCTTCAGATCCTCGGGAGCGGGCAGGGTCGCTGCGTCCATCGGCTCGTCCCCGAGCTGGCCGGTGACCCACTTGAACCCGCCGGTCGGGATCATCATCACCTCGCACGTCTCCGACAGCGTGGCGCGGAGCGGCTCGGGGACTCCGTCCTCGGCGGGGTCGCCGGGAGTCTCGAGGCCGAGGCCGTCGCGGAGGAAGACGTGCGACCGGGTCCGGTCGCGGGTGGGCAGGGCGATCGTCGTACGCATCCGGGTTCTCCTCAGTGGCAGCAGCGGTCGGCGGCGAGGGCGTCTCCGGCACGGGTGTGCGCCTTCTCGCGGTCGAGGAGCGCGTTGCGCTCGTGCAGACAGGTCGTCCGGTCGGTGACCGGCGGAAGCGGGATGGACATGCGCACTATGTTAAACATAGTTGGTACTCTTGTGAAGAGAGTTGGGAGGATCGATGCCGAAGAAGCGGACGTACGCCGACCTGGGCGATGCCTGCGCGACCGCGCACGCGATGGATGTCATCGGCGACCGGTGGAGCATGGTGATCGCGCGCGAGCTGCTGCTCGGTCCGCGCCGGTTCGCCGACCTGGCCTCGGCCGTCGTCGGGATCACGCCGGCCGTGCTCACCTCCCGGCTGAGGGCGCTACGGGACAGCGGCGTCGTCGAGCAGGCCCAGCTCGACGACCTCGGGCAGACTCGCGTCTACCGGCTCACCGAGTGGGGGCAGGGGCTGGAGGACGTGATGCGGTCGCTCGGCCGCTGGGCCCAAGGCTCGCCAGGCTTCCCGGTGCCGGAGGGCAGCATGACCCCCGACGGAGTGATCGTCGCGATGCGCACCATGGCTCCCTACGCCGCCGCGCCGGAGTGGGACGACGGCCCGGTCCGGATCGCGATCCAGCTGCACGACGAGCGGCGTCCCGCCGCAGGCGTACGCCGCTACCGGCTGCACTGGGACGAGGACCGTTTCGAGCTGACCGAGGGCGCGGACGATGCGCCCGAGGTGACCGTCTCCGGCGACTCCTCCGCGTGGGCCGGCGTGGTCTTCGGCGGGGAGCCGGTCGGGACGATGAGCGTCGAGGGCGACCGGCGTGCGGTGGAGCGGGTCGCTGCTGCGTACCAGGCCATCGCGTAGCGCCGGATTTCACCGGGACGCCGGGACTTCTGGCACTGACGACGTGTAGTTCGGGCTCACTACTCTCGATGGGATCGAATGACTCGGAGAGGATCGACGTGACCCTGAACCTGACCTACGGGGACCTCGGAGACGCGTGCGCAGCCGCGCACGCACTGGACCTGATCGGCGACCGGTGGAGCCTGATCGTCGTGCGCGAGCTGATGTTCGGGCCGCGCACCGCGCGTGACCTGGAATCATCCGTGATCGGGGTCAGCACCGACGAGCTCAAGGACCGGTTGCAGTTCCTCGAGCACGCCGGTGTCGTGGTCGAGACCGAGCTCGGTTACATCACCAAGACGACGGCCTACGCGCTCACGCCGTGGGGCCGCGAGCTCGAGACCATCCTCGGCGCGCTCGGACGCTGGGCCCACGGCTCGTCCCGCTTCCCCGTCATGTCCGCCGGGATGACGCCGAGCGGCGTGATGGTGGCGATGCGCACGATGGTGCCCGCCGGCAGCGCGACGACCTCCGAGCCGATCAGCGTCGCCTGGGAGCTCACCGACGTACGCCGCCCCGACGCCGACCCGCAGCAGTTCCGGCTGATCTGGAAGGGCAACGACTTCGACCTCGCCGAGGGCACGCTCGAGGACGCCGACGTGACCATCGCGGGCGACTCGACCGCGTGGACCGGTGTCGTCTTCATGGGTTTCCCGGTGGATGCCGCGATCGCCGAGGCCGGGCTCGAGGTCGAGGGCGACCGCGCCGCGCTGGACCGCGTGCTCGGGCTGTTCGCGAACACCCTCGCCGAGGCCAGCTGACCCCGCGCGGCGACCTCTTAGGGGGTCGCCGCGACCGGATCGGCGCAGAAGGCGACCAGCTCGCCGCGGGCCTCGCCCTTCTCGATCATCTGGCCGACGTCGAGGGTGACGTGCTTCAGCTCGCCGAGGGGCGAGCGGATGATGGCGCTCTCCCGGCGCCAGGGCGCGATCGTCGGCGGCGCCACGCAGTGGTGCTGCTCGAGCATCGCGGCGAGTTCGGGCTGCTCCCGCTTCGCCAGCGATCGCGGCTCGGATGGCGTGGTGATGGCAACCAGACAGAAGGCTGCGAGCGCCGTCAGCGCGCAGACCTTCATGGCGACGGCGACCAGCGTGAGCGATCGCGGCGTGTCCGAGTGCACGACGTACCTAACGACCGATCGGTGCCACGGTGACGGCCCCGACCGACACTATGACGAAAGTCCCACCCGGACACCGGGAGCGCACTCGGAGCAGACTCGCTAGTGTCGCGTCATGCCTTCGCGTACGTCGTCCTGGTTCTCCTCGCCCACCGAGGCCGTCACTCGCCTGGGGGACGTCGGCTACCTCGCGGACGACTCGACGGCGCTGACGACCTACCTCGCCGGGGCGCTGGAGAAGCCGGTGCTCATCGAGGGGCCGGCCGGGGTGGGCAAGACCGAGCTCGCCAAGGCGATCACCCGGGCGACCGGGGCTGAGCTGGTGCGGCTGCAGTGCTACGAGGGTCTGGACGAGGCCCGGGCGCTGTACGAGTGGAACTACAAGAAGCAGCTGCTCCGCATCCAGGCGGCCGGTGACGGTCAGGCGTGGGAGGAGACCCACGACGACATCTTCTCCGAGGAGTTCCTGCTGACCCGGCCGTTGCTGACCGCGATCCGCCGTTCGGAGCCCACTGTTCTGCTGATCGACGAGGTCGACAAGACCGACGTCGAGGTCGAGGGTCTGCTGCTCGAGGTGCTCTCCGACTTCCAGGTGACCATCCCCGAGCTCGGCACGATGGCCTCGACCCGCCGTCCGCTGGTCGTGCTCACCTCCAACGCCACCCGCGAGCTCTCCGAGGCGCTCAAGCGACGCTGCCTCTACCTCCACCTCGACTACCCCGACGCCGACCGGGAGCGCGAGATCGTGCTCTCCCAGGTGCCGGGGCTCGACGACAAGGTGGCCCGCCAGCTGGTCGCGGTCGTCGGAAGGCTCCGGGAGCTCGAGCTCAAGAAGTCGCCCTCGATCGCCGAGTCCGTCGACTGGGCGCGCACCCTGATCGCGCTGGAGATCACCGACCTGTCCGACAAGGCCGTCGCCGACACCCTCGGCGTCGTCCTCAAGCACTCCTCTGACGTCGACCGTGCGGTCCGAGAGCTGCGGTTGAAGCGGTGACCCTTCTCGACCGGCACATCGAGTTCCTCGAAGCTCTTCGGGGAGCCGGGCTGCCGGTGTCGCTCTCCGAGGGACTGGACGCGGTCACCGCCCTCGGTCTGATCGGCTGGAACGACCGCACCCAGGTCAAGGAGGCGTACGCCGCGACCCTGGTCAAGCGCGCCAACCAACGGGCCACCTTCGACGGTCTCTTCGAGCTCTACTTCCCGCGGATGGTCGGGTCGGGCGTCGACGCAGACGCCGAGGCCGCCGGGGTGGCGAAGGACGGGCCCGAGGCGCTGGCCGAGTTCACCTCGCGATTGGCCGAGGCCTTGGAGGCCGACGACGTCGAGCTGCTCCGTCAGCTGGCCGCCGAGGCGGTGGCGCGGTTCGGGGCGATGCCCGGACGCGGTCCCGGACTGAGCTCGTGGTCGTCCTACACGGCGTTGCGCCGGCTCTCGACCGACGAGCTCACCGCGCGGCTCATCGAGGGCCTCCAGCAGGGCGGATGGACCGAGGAGGAGGCGGCGCGCGTCGGCACCCGCCGCGTGGACCGGTTCAGCGGCCTGGTCGAGGCCGATGCCCGCCGCCGGATCGCTGAGGAGAAGGGCCCCGAGCAGATCGCCAAGATCGCCGTACGCCCCACCATCGAGAAGCTCGACTTCCTGCACGCGCGGCGCACCGACCTGGAGGCGCTCCGGCGCGAGATCTACCCGTTGGCGCGCCGGCTGGCGACGCGGCTCACCCAGGAGCACCACGCTCGCCGGCGAGGAGCGGTGGACCTGCGGCGTACGCTCCGGTCCTCGATGTCCACCGGCGGCGTGCCCGTCGACCTGAGGTTCCGGCCCAAGCGGCCGCACCGCACCGAGCTGGTGATCCTGTGCGACGTGTCGGGGTCGGTGTCCAACTTCGCGACCTTCACGCTGATGCTCGTCTTCGCGCTGCGCGAGCAGTTCGGCAAGGTGCGTGCGTTCACGTTCGTCGACGAGATCCACGAGGTCACCTCCTACTTCCGTCCCGGTGCCGACCTGGTCGACACCATGACCGAGCTGACGAAGGCGACCGAGCACGCGGCACGCATGGGGCGCACCAACTACGGCCGGGCCTTCTCCCTCTTCCAGGAGCGGCATGCCGACGCGCTCGGTCCGAAGTCGTCGCTGCTCATCCTCGGCGACGCCCGGTCCAACTACTCCGACCTGGCCGTCGACTCGCTGCGCGCGATGGCGGATTCGGCGCGGCACTCCTACTGGCTCAACCCCGAGGTGCGTACGCAGTGGGACGCCGGTGACTCCGAGGCCACGCGCTACGGGTCGATCATCGAGATGCGCGAGTGCCGCAACCTCACCCAGCTCAGCGAGTTCGTCCACGACCTCGCCTGATCGCACCCGCTGGTCGAGCCGCGAGGCCGTCCGCGGCCGAGCGTGTCGAGACCAACACAGTCCCATCGAGCGCGACAGGAGACTGTGTCGGTCATCTCGACAAGCTCGATACACCGCTCGACACGCCTACGCCTAGAGGCTCCGGCGGCTCGACCAGCGGGGGTCACTGCAGCTTGAGGTCCAGCCCGTAGATGATCCGGTCGGCGACGCCGACGGAGTCGGTGATGCACACGACTCGGTCGTCAGCGAGGAAGCGACGCCGGTCGGAGAGGACCGGGGTGCCGTCGGGGATCTGCAGGTCGAAGGTCTCCTGCGGGGTCGGCATCCGCGACTCGATGTCCATGGCGACGGTGGTGACCTTGATGCCGACGGTGGCCAGCATGTCCTTGATCGGCGGCTGCGGCCAGTCGTCGGTCGGGGTGGCCAGCGGGGTGTCGATGACCAGCGGATACGGGATGTAGGCCGTGGTGCGGTATTCGGCGGTGTCGCCGCTGATGAAGAACGTGTAGGTGGTGCTGAGCAGCTCGCTGCGCGGGTCGAGGTCGAAGGCCTCGCCGAGCTTCTCGCCGGCCGCGATGACCTCGTAGGAGTGCTCGACCGAGATGCCGTCGTCCGGGCCGCGCGGCGGCTGGTGGTAGGCCGCGTCCGGCTTCGCCGGGTGGCTGGGGTCGGTGATCAGCATGCTCATCAGGTCGTAGCGGGTCTTGGTGGCGTCGCGTACGAAGACGCCGCGGCCCTGCTCGCTGGTGATGAGGCCCTCGTTGCGCAGCACCGCCAGGCCTCGCCGGATCGTGGCGCGGTCGTAGGGGAAGGTGTCCATCAGCTCGGGTTCGGTCGGTAGACGCTCGCCCGGCAGATAGGTGCCGTCGTCGATCTGGGCCCGCAGATAGTCGGCCACGTGAAGGTATTTCGGCAGGCCGCGCGGACGGGGGTTGCTCATAGAAGAACACGTTACTGAGCCGTACAGATCCCGAATAGCCGCATAGCCCCACCCTTTCCGCCTTGACCCGTTGCAATGAGTGGACATATGGTCGAAGCCGTCTCGGGGCGCTGGGCGCATGGCCCAGCTGTGACACCGGCGTCTCGGGGCACTCAACGACGAGAGCCATCGACATTCCTTGGGGGGAATTCGTGTTCGTAGACGACCGACTCAGCATGGGATCCAGCGAGAGACCACCGGTCCTGGCCAAAGACCCGCTGGTCTACCGGACCGACCGGGGCAGCTTCTGGCACCTTCGCTCGGCCAAGAGGAGCAACGGGTACGTCCTGACCGTGTGTGGCCGCCGGCTGGGCACGTGGCACGTGCTGCCGCCGCGTCGGCTCAGCAAGGTCGCGCCCGACCAGGTCTGCGTCGGGTGCCTGCGCAAGATCCCGATCGGGGAGGTGAAGCGCCCGAGCGGGTCAGGCAACCTCGAGCAGGCTCAGGTCGGTGAGCCACTCGACCGGCGCGATGTCGTCCGTGTAGACCGTCCCGCCCCGGAGGCCCGGCTCGAGCCGGGACGCGGAGTCGGTGAGGGTGTCGGCCAGGTCGGCGGGCTGCGACTCAGCGGTGGCGGTGAGGTTCGCAGCGGGATCGGCTTCAGGATCGACCGTCGCGATCAGGTGGGTGTTGGTCGGGCCGGAGTCCGACCGCCAGACGGCCTCGCCGAACGAGGTCCGCAGCGTTGCGGTGAGGACCTTCTCCAGCGCTGTCGAGCCCTCCGGGTGGGCTGAGTTCACGACGAGCACCCCGCCCGGGTTCAGGCGGGCCTTCGCCAGCGCGAAGAACTCCTTCGTGGTCAGGTAGAAGGGGATGTAGGGCTGGTGGTAGGCGTCGACCATGATCGCGTCGTACTTCCGGGTCTGCTTCTGCAGCCACGGGCGGGCGTCGGCGGTGTGGAGGTGGAGGTTCGGCTGGTCCTTCAGGTCGAAGAGCTCTTGGCCGACCTTGGTGACCTCCTCGTCGATCTCGACGGCGTCGACCCGGGTGTCGGGGGCGAAGTGGCCGAACTGGCGCGCGGTCGTCCCGGCGGCCGAGCCCAGGATCGCCACCGACTTCGGGGCCTCCGCGCCGGCGTACGACAGCGAGAGCATCTCGTCCCAGTAGGCGCCGGTGAGCCACTCGCCCTCGGTGTAGACCGAGTGCACCGCGTGGCCCTCGTTGAGCTCGAGATAGCGGGTGCCGTCGTCGTACTCGACCACACGGGCGTACTGGTACTCCGTCTCCTTCTCCCAGATCACCTCGCCGCCGTTGCTGGTCAGGGTCTTGATCGAACCGGTCGGGAACGCGATCAGGGCGAGGATCGCCACCGGGACGACCGCAGCCGGCAGGCGGCCCTTGACCAGGTGGGGGATCGCGCAGACGGCCATGCAGAGGGCGAAGATCAGGAACGTACGCCGCGTCCCGACGACCGGGATGAGGAACAGCGAGGCGGCGAAGGTGCCGACCAGCGAGCCGACCGTCGAGATCGCGTAGAGTCGTCCGGCCGCGTGGCCGGCGTCCTCGACGGCCTCGACGCTCAGCCGGACGGCGTAGGGGCTGACGATGCCGAGCAGGAACAGCGGGATCGCGAGCAGGACGCCGACCCCGACCAGGGATCCGGCGAAGGTGGCGACGCTGAGCTGGTCGACCGCCTTGACCGCGAGCGGGAGGAACGGGTCGGCGATGAACGGCACCGCGGCCAGGAGGGCTGCCGCGATCAGCACGATCTTGGCGAGGCCCGAGGGATGCGGGTTCCGGTCGGCGATCCGGCCGCCGACGGAGTAGCCGATCGCGAGCGCCACCAGCACCGTTGCGATCGTGTTGGCCCACACGATCGTCGAGTCGCCGAACCACGGAGCGAGCAGCCGCGCCGCGGCCATCTCCGATCCCAAGGTGCCGGCACCGACGGTGAAGACGAGCAGCTCGAGCGCACGCGCACGCAGTTTCATGGAGGTGAACTTATCCGGCGACTCCAACGTCCGCACACGGATCCGGTTGAGCCGTACGCCGCGCCCTGATCCGGTCGAGCACCGCAGGCTGTCCGAGGAGCACGCCACCGAGCACCAGGGCCATCCCGAGGGCACTCACCGGAGTGAGTTCCTCGCCTGCGAACGCGAGGCCGATGAGGATGCCGGAGACCGGGTTGAGCAGGCCGATCAGCGACACCGCGGCCGCGGACAGCCGGCGGGCGCCCCGGAACCAGACGGCGTAGGCGGCGACCGTGCCGACGATGCCGATGTAGGCGTAGCCGCCGACGGCCGACAGGTCGAGCGCGGGCGGCGGGCCTTCGACGAGGAGGGCCACCGGAGCGAGGACCAGGCCGCCCAGGACGAGCTGCCAGGCGGTGAAGGTGAGCAGTCCGACCGGCGGCTGCCAGATCTTGACGAGGATGAAGCCGGTGGCGAACACGGCCACCGAGGCGAAGGCGGCCAGCACACCGACCAGGTCGAGGCTCGCGCCGCCGCGGAGTACGAGCAGGGCGACGCCGATGGCGCCGACGACGCAGGCCACGAGCGATCCGGCACGCGGCCGCTCGCCGGCGAAGGCCCAGGCCAGCAGCATCACCACGATCGGCGCGACCGCGGTCAAGGTCGCGGCGAGGCCACCGGGGAGCCGGTAGGCGGCGACGAAGACGAGGGTGAAGAACGCCGCGAAGTTGAGCAGTCCGAGCGCGGCCGTGCGCCACCACCAGGAACCGTGGAGCAGGCCAGGCCGGAGCGCCAGGAGCAGCAGGCCGAAGGGCAGCGCGCGGACCACCGCGCCGAACAGCGGTCGGTCCGGCGGCAGGAAGGTGGCGGTGACGAAGTAGCCCGACCCCCAGGCCACGGGAGCGATCGCGGCCAGCGCGAGGGTGGCGAATCTACTTTCCATGGAAGGGATAATATCTTCCACGTCAGATATATTCCCGAGTCATGGCAGACCATGTCTCGACCGTGATGGCGCAGTGGGAGCAGGAACGTCCCGACCTCGACGTCACGCCGCAGGCCGTCATCGGCCGGCTCCACCGCCTCGCGCTGCGGCTCACCGACGAGCTCGTGGCGGTCTATGCCCAGCACGGGCTCGGGGAGGGGGAGTTCGACGTGCTCGCGACGCTGCGACGGCAAGGTGCTCCGTACGCTCTCACTCCGAAGGAGCTCGGCGAGCAGACGATGGTCTCCTCGGGAGCGGTCACCAAGCGCGTCGACCGCTGCCTGGCCCAGGGCTGGGTCAGCCGAGGTCGTCGTGACGAGGACGGGCGCGGGCGCCGGATCGCCCTGACCGAGAGCGGACGCGAGCTGATCGACGCCGCCTTCACCGACCACATCGCCAACGAGCACCGCCTGCTCGCCGTCTTCACAGCCGCCGAACGACGCTCGCTCGCCCGGCTGCTGGAGAAGTGGGCCGAGCAGACCGGGGCTTGAGCTTGCCCCAAGGGCAGACACCAATCTGATGACACCGGTGACCATCACCGGGGAGGATGGTGAGCATGAGCGAGCGTCAGCGAGCGACCACAAGGCTCAGGCGACCGCTCTCGTATTCTGGCGCTTGCGCCACGGGAGCGGTCGCATGAGCGGCGTGGAGGGGCTTGTGAACATCGGCGATTTCGCCCGGGAGACCGGGCTGACGCCGAAGGCTCTGAGGTTGTACGACGACCTGGGTCTGCTTCCGCCTGCCGAGGTGGACGCGCACTCGGGCTATCGGCGCTACTCACCGGATCAGGTGGGACTCGCCCGTCTGGTGGCGACGCTGCGCCTGGTCGGGATGCCGTTGGCCCGGATCCGGGAGGTCCTCGACATGCCGGCCACCGCCGCGGCGGCCGAGATCGAGAGGTACTGGCGCCAGGTCGAGGCCGACACGGCCACCCGCCGCACCATGGTCTCCATCCTCGTCCACGCGATGAGGAACGAGGCACCACCGATGACAACCACCACCGAGAGACTGCACGCCGAGCTCGGCGTCAGCCACGAACAGGGTGGCCGCGCCACCCAGCAGGACGCGCTCCTGGTCACCCCCGAGCTGATCGCCGTCGCCGATGGTTTCGGGGATCGCGACGACCTCGCCGGGGCGGTCCTGACCGCGTACGCCGCCGGCGGGCTGACCGCGGCGATCCACGAGGTCTTCGGCGAGGTGCCGAAGTCGGGCACCACCCTGACCGCGGTCGACCTGCACGGCTCGACCGCGAGGATCACCCACATCGGCGACGCGAGGGTCTACCTCGTACGCGACGGAGACGTACGCCAGGTCACCCACGACCACACGGTCGTCGCGGCCATGGTCGAGGCGGGCCAGCTGACCCTCGAGGAGGCTCGCTCCCACGAGCACCGGGCGCTGCTCAACCGCGCCCTCGTCCCGGGAGTCGTCGCCGACGAGATCACGCTCGACCTGCTGTCGGGCGACCGGCTCGTGCTGTCCACGGACGGGGTCCACTCCTACGTGGACGACCTGGCCGCCCTGATCACCGCCGAGGCCGGTCCGCAGGAGGTCGCGGATGCGGTCGCCGCCGCTGTCGTCGCCGCTGGGGAGCCGGACAACCACACCATCGTGGTCGCCGATCTGGCCTGACTTCTCAGGCAATCCCTGCGCCTAGCGCCGCCACCACCAACGCCGACGCCCCGCGGCCACGGTCTCCTCGTCGAGCTCCGCGGCCGCGGCGGCGAACGAGTCGCGCAGCGACGGGTAGACCAGCTCGATCTCGGGGTGCTCGGCGAGGATCTGGGCGATCCGCCGGGTGAGCCGCTTGCCGACGGCGGCGATGTGCCGGACGACGGCGTCGACCTCCTCCTCGGTGAGCGCCTGGGGGTGGAAGGGCTTCTGCGGCTTGTCACGCAGCAGCTCCCGCATCGGCTCGAGGGAGTCGATGTCGTACTTCAGTGCCAGCGCGTGCAGCTCGTCGTCGGCGACCTTGCGGAGCCGTTCGTAGTCGGCGGGAGGAATCAGCGTGTAGTTCGTGGGACCCAGCGGGCAGGACTGGAGGTGGACGTCGAGACGCTCCTGGAGCTGCTCCCCGAGCGGAAGCGCGTTGAGCGCACGCTTGATCTCGAGCGCGTGCAGCGAGTAGGAGAGGTTGACCTGCCGCAAGGACAGGTCACCGAGCTCGGTGGTGTCGATCCCGGCGGTGTCGAGCAGATCGGTGAGCAGGTTGCCGCCGACGAAGAGCTCAGGAAGGTAGGGCCGGAGCACCAGCCGGGACCGCACGGACTCGGTGTCGAGCGCGCGGTAGAGGTGCTCGTGGCCCAGCCACCCGCCGTACGCCTCAGGCACCGGCTCGAACGGATGGAAGTGCGGGAGCCGCTTGACCCGCTGGTTGTAGTCGGACTCCATGAAGGCCAGGGGATCGCGGACGTACAGGACGAACCGTGCCTCGGGCGGCATCTCCGCGGCGATCCCGGACAGCTCGGGCAGGAACGCCTCGGAGGACAGCAGCAGCGTGTGGCAGCCGCTCGCCTCGAAGTCCGCGAGCGTGTCGGCGATCGCGCGGGGTGAGGCCACGAACAGATGCCCGGAGCGCTCCATGAGCGACCCGGCGTTGCCGGCACTGATGCCGTTCCTGTCGACCCGGTGCTGGGGGTAGTGGATACCGGCGCGTGCGAGCTTCTCCACGTTGGTGCTGAAGAACGCCTGGACCGCGGAGGTGCCCGTCTTGGGGAGGCCGGCGTGGATGACGATGGACTTCACTGGGACCGATCGGGTAGGCGTCAGAGTGCCCACCGCGATCGACCAACCGGTGACGGGCACAGGTTCGCCGGGGATGGCGCAGAGGGCGACCTACACCGTATCGACTCAGATCCTCATCGCAACCCCGTCATACCAGGCCGTGTATCCCGGATCCACGCCCGCTACGCGGCGTTTCGCATCCGATCTGGCCGCGTTGGCGCCGCTCGACAGCCTCCAGGATGCCTTCACGGCGCCGCCTTGCCAGATCGGCCCGAAACGCCGCTCGCGGCCGCCGTGTCTCCGGGCTACACGGCCTAGGCCAGGTATCCCAGCTCGCGGATCCTCCCGATCTCGTCCCGCAGCTCGTCGTGGCTGGCGTTGTCCGCGGCTCGCCCGCCGGCGATGTAGTGACCGTCCTCCGCCGCGGTGCCGTCGTAGACGACCGTGAACCGGTGTCCGACGCT
Source organism: Nocardioides turkmenicus (assembly GCF_011045035.1). Classification (GTDB taxonomy): domain Bacteria; phylum Actinomycetota; class Actinomycetes; order Propionibacteriales; family Nocardioidaceae; genus Nocardioides; species Nocardioides turkmenicus. The sequence continues at coordinate 11,596 of NZ_JAALAA010000004.1, read as the reverse complement.
CGCGTTGACGAGCCCGCCGAGGAGCGCCACCGGGTCGGAGCGGTCCTCGAGCGACAGCACCCGGGTGGTCTCCGGAACCCGCGGCGCTGCCGCGCCCGGAGCACCCACGGTGACCACCTGATCCACCGCGTACGCACCACCGGCTGCCGCCGCGATCGCGGCCGCCGCGGTGCCGCCTGCCGCGGCACCGACGAGCATCACGTGCGAGCCCGGCTCGACCGCGTCCTCGATGGTCCGAGAGGCGGTGGCGATGTAGTCGGAGAGGTCGCCGGAGACGAGCCGCAGACGCCGGCTGCCGACGTAGGGGCCCGGGAGGTAGGCGATGTAGCGGCCGGGGGCCGCCTTCTGGACCGCGACACCGGCCTCGGTGGCCTCGAGGGTGCGGATCAGCTCCTCGATGGTGGCCGGGGTGGCTGCGGTGACGTCGCCTGCGCGGGTCTCTTCCTCATCGGTGGCGGCCAGCGCCCCGCCGACGTCACGCAGCGCATGGCCGGCGTCGGTGGTGAACGCGTCGATGCCCGCGGCGCGCCGGGCGCCCGCGGTGGCCGCCGCGGCGTCGTCGCCGCGCGGGAAGTCGGCGGTGAGCAGCGAGCGCAGCTCGAGCGACTCGAGCAGTCCCCCGCCGGTGGCGATGTGGTCCATCAGCTCAGGGTGACCCTGGGCGAGCTCGCCGAGGTAGGCGCTGACGCCCTCACGGTCGAGTGCGTCGGTCTCGATCAGCCCTGCGGACAGCAGCGATCCGCCGAGCTCGACCTCGGGGGCGAGGTAGTCGAGCGCGTTGGCGGCGATCGCACCCAGCGAGCGGCGAGCCGCTGCCTGCAGCTCGTCGATCCAGCGGTAGGTCTCCACCGTGGCGCGCACCGAGACGGCATCGGCGTCGAGCGCCTGCCCGAGCCCGAGGATGCCGCCCTTCTCGGAGATCGCGGCGCGGATGTCGTCCTCGGCCGGCTCCCAGGTCTTCGCGGAGAGCTCGGCCGAGTCGGTGACGTCGTCGTCGTTCAGGATCTCGGCGCCGAGCTCGGCCCACTCGCGCAGCTGGGCGCCGGCGTCGCCGATGGAGCTCGCCAGGCCGAGGATCTGGGCGTACTTGTCCTCCGGGCCCGCCGGTGCGGGCGCCGAGTCGGGGGCACCGCCCGGGACCGGTCCCAGGCGATTCGCAGGATCGTTGTTTCCGGCACCGTTCATCGGGCCACCTCCGCAAGAACAGGGGCAAGGTCTGCGGCGAGCTCGGACGGCTCCACGCTGGTGATCAGCAGCGTCAGCTCACCGTCGAGCGACACCGTACGCAGAGACCGCCAGCCGTCGTTGACCAGCGTCCAGGAGACCGTGCCGATCAGCGGGTTCTCCGGATCGGCGGTCGTCGCGACGACGGCACGGAGGCGGCCGTGGGTCTCGTTGGAGAGGGCTTCGAGGGCGCTCGAGACGACGACGTCGCCTGCGGTCAGCACGGGCACCAGGTCGGCGCGGCCGGTGCGCAGCGCCTCGAAGACGGCGTCGGCGGTCGCGAACGGGACCTCGAGCTGGTCGGGAACCGCCGAGGTCAGCCGGGCGGTGTCGCTGGGCAGCGTGGCGGTGCGGCCGAGCTCGGTCGCCCAGGCAGCGGAGGGATACCAGGAGAGCTCGAAGACCAGCCCGTCCACGGTGGCGAGCGAGGCGGCCGCCTCGCCCTTCTGCCGGTGCCAGGCCCGGCCACGCAGCCCGTCGACGACGACGTCGAGGTCGATGACCACCTCCGGGGTCGCCAGCAGTCCGAGAGCGCCGGCGATCCCGGCGTCGAGGGTGCCGTCGGCGTCGAGGAGGTCGCGCCGCTGCAGCGAGGCGCTGCCCTCACCGAAGCCGTCGACGGCGCGGGCCAGGGCCTCGGCCTCGGTCGCCGAGCGCGTACGCCCCAACCGGGCGTCGAGCCCCTCCTCGCGATGCGTGGCGACCTCGAAGGGGAGCGGCGCCCCGATGGCCTCGCAGGCATGGGTGAGCTCGGGAAGGGTCAGGCCGACCCGGCGAGGCACTCCTGCCCACGGCTCGGACGGCGCCGCCGGAGCGGGGCCCAGGTCGATCGTGGTCATCGAAGGGTGACCTCCAGCCAGTCCTTGTGGCCCGGCTCAGGGGCCTCGAATCCGTTGAGCTTGCCGTCGGCGACGAGCGCCTCGGCGCGTGCCTCGGCCTCGGCGATCTGCTCCTTGAGCAGATCGACCTGCTTGAGGTGCTTGGCCAGGGTGTCGGCCGCGCGGTCGTGCTGCTCGGCCGAGATGCGCAGCGCGGTGGCACGCTCCTTCATCCGCCCGCGAAGGGACTCGGCCGCCCGGCCGTGCCACGGCACGGCCTCGGCCTGCACCACCAGCTTGTCGGCACTTGCGCGGATGTCGTCCGCCTGCTCGCGCAGACGGTTCACCCGACGACGGATCACGTCGCTGTCGCCGTACATATCCCTCCTCGGACAGGTCTCTGTGATGGTCCTACCCCGCTGGAGCGGTTTCTAAACGTAAAATCCTGAACTTTCTCAAAATCGCCTGGATCGACTCAGCGAAGGACGGTGGAGAGACGGTCGAGGCCCTGCTCGATCTCGGCGGTGGAACCGGCGAAGGAGAGACGTACGAAGCGGTGGCCGTCGACGGGATCGAAGTCGACACCCGGGGCCATCGCGACGCCGGTGCGGTCCAGGACCTCGTGGCACCAGGCCATGGTGTCGTCGGTCCAGCGGCTGACGTCGGCGTACACGTAGAACGCGCCGTCGGCCGGAGCCATCTCGGTGACGCCGAGGGAGCGGAGGCCGTCGAGGAGCACGCCGCGGTTGGTCGAGTAGCGGGTCACATGGCTGTCGAGCTCGGCGTACGCGTCCGGGGTGAAGGCGGCGACCGCGGCGTGCTGGGCGAGCGCGGGCGGGCAGATGGTGAAGTTGCCGACCAGGACGTCGATCGCGCGCCGCAGGTGGGCCGGCGCGAGCAGCCAGCCGATCCGCCAGCCGGTCATCGAGAAGTACTTGGAGAACGAGCCGAAGACGACGGCGTCGCGCGAGGTCTCCCAGGCGCTGCGGCCACGGCTACCGTCCCCGCCGTAGGTCAGGCCGTGGTAGATCTCGTCGGAGATCAGCTGGATCCCCGCCTCCTCGCAGTAGCGCGCCAGCGCCGCCAGCTCCTCCGGGAGCAGCATCGTCCCGGTCGGGTTGGCCGGGCTGGCCACCACCAGCCCCTTCAGCCCGACGCGCTCGTGCAGCTCCTGGACCTGCTCGACGGTCGGCTGGAAGCGCTCGGCCGCGCCGGTCGGGATCTCCACGACCTCGCAGCCCAGGGCGGCGAGCACGTTGCGGTAGCAGGGGTACGACGGCCGGGCCATCGCGACCTTGTCGCCGACGTCGAAGGCTGCCAGGAAGCTGGCCAGGAAGCCGCCGCTGGCGCCGGTCGTGACGATCACGTCGTCGGGGGAGATCTCGATCCCGTGCCAGGCCCGGTGGTGCCCGGCGATCGCCTGCCGCAGCTCCAGGATCCCGGTCGCCGGCGTATAGCCCAGCGGGTCACCGCTCTGCAGCAGCCGCACTGCCTCCGTACTGACCGCCTGCGGCGCCCCCGTGGACGGCTGCCCCGAGGTGAGCGAGATGAGGTCCGCGTACGTCCGCTGCCGCTGCGCCGCCCGCTCGAGCATGTCCATCACGTGAAAAGGAGGCACGTTCGCGCGTTGGGCAGCAGTCAGGCGGTTCATGGAGCAAACACTAGGGCGCGCCATAAGATGCAGACCCAGAGGTCGGAGGGGGGCCCGACGTACATGAGCTTCGACGTCCATCAGCTCGACATGTTCGTGCTGATCGGCTCCCTGGTCACGCTGCTGGCGATCCTCGCGGTGCGGGTCTCGACGAAGGCCGGCCTGCCGTCGCTGCTGATCTACCTGCTGATGGGCGTGCTGCTCGGCGAGTCGGTGCTCGGGATCCGGTTCGACGACGCCGCGGTCGCGCACGCGATCGGCTTCGGGGCGCTCGCGCTGATCCTGGCCGAAGGTGGTCTGACCACGTCGTGGAAAGACGTACGTCCCGCCTTCGGCCTCGGCCTGATGCTGGCCACGGTCGGCGTGGTGGTCTCGATCGGGATCGTCGCGGTCGGGGCCCACTACCTGCTCGGGCTCCCTTGGCAGCTCGCCTTCCTGCTGGGAGCGGTGACGTCGCCGACCGACGCGGCCGCGGTGTTCTCGGTGCTGCGGGTGGTGCCGCTGCCGAAGAGGCTGACCGGTGTCCTCGAGGCGGAGTCGGGGCTCAACGACGCCCCGACCGTGGTGATCGTGACGCTCATCGCCAGCGGTGCGATCGGCGAGAACCATCCGACCGTGGTGGCCGGGATCGTGGTCGGTGAGCTGCTGCTGGGCATCGTGATCGGTCTGCTCGTCGGTTTCGGCGGCGCATGGATGATGCGCCGGGCCGCGCTGCCGTCCGCCGGGCTCTACCCGCTGGCCGTGATGACGCTGGCCTTCCTCGCGTACGGCGGGTCGGCCTGGCTGCACGGATCCGGGTTCGCGGCGATCTACGTCGCCGCGCTCGTGCTCGGCAACGCCGAGCTTCCCCACCGCGGCGCCACCAGGTCGTTCGCCGAGGGTGTCGCCTGGTTGGCCCAGATCGGGCTCTTCGTGATGCTGGGACTGCTGCTCTCCCCGGGACGTATCGACGTCGAGACGATCGGCCTCGCCCTGGCCGCCGGGCTGATCCTCACCTTCCTCGCGAGGCCGGCATCCGTGCTGATCAGCACGGTGGTCTCGCGGATGTCGTGGCGCGAGACCGTGTTCGTCTCCTGGGCCGGGCTGCGCGGGGCCGTACCGGTCGTGCTCACCACGATCCCGCTGGCCGAGGGTGTCGACGGCGCCGAGGAGCTCTTCGACCTGGTCTTCGTGATGGTCGTCGTCTACACCCTGCTGACCGGTCCGACGTTGCCGTGGGTCGCGCGGGTGCTCTCGGTCGCGCGCCCCAACGACCCGCGCTCTCTCGATCTCGACGTCGCGCCGCTGGAGCAGATCGCGGCCGACCTGATCCAGCTCCGGATCCCGCGCGAGTCGCGGCTCCACGGCGTCGAGGTCGGCGAGCTCCGCCTGCCCACAGGGACGTCGGTGTCGCTGCTGATCCGCGACGGGCAGACCATGGTGCCGGACAGCACCACCGTCCTCAGGGCCCGCGACGTGATCCTGGTCGTCGTGCCCCGCAACCTGCGCGAGCAGGCCGAACGCCGCCTCGAGATGGTGAGCAGGAAGGGCCGCCTGGCCGGCTGGCTGCGGTGAGCCCTACTCCACCGGCGGGCTGCAGATCGTGCCGTCCGCCTTGGCGGTGACGGTCTTCTCGCCGCCGGCGACCTCGGGGAAGTTCTCGCCGGTCACGACCACGATGCCGGGGATGTCGATCTTCTTCTCGACGATCTTCGCATCGCCCAGCCAGCTCGCGACGAGCGTGGCGGAGGGGGCGTTCTCGTCCGGCGTCCACACCTCGACGGTCTTCAGCTTGGTGCCGCTGGGCGCGTTGCCGGTGCGACCCTTGACGAAGCCCTCGTCGACGAGGTCCGTCATCGCCCGGGTGGCGAGCCCCGCCCGCGTGCTCGCGTTGAGGACGCTCACGACCACCTGCGACGGGTAGACCTCGGAGCCCTTTTTGACCGGGGCGTCCACGCACGGCCCGACATCCACCTTCTGCGGGAAGGGCGCGGTCATCGCCTTCCATCCCCAGGCACCGGCCAGAGCGACCGCGGCCGCGAGGACGGCGAGGATGATGAACGTACGAAGTCCCGTGAGGGCCGAGTCGAGCATGATGCCGAGCCTAACCGCTCGAGAGGCTAGCCGAGCGTGTGCACGCGAGCGTGGAGCACGTTGCGCTGCTGGAGCGCCGCGCGGAGCGCCCGGTGGAGCCCGTCCTCGAGGTAGAGCTCGCCGTTCCACTCCACGACATGGGCGAAGAGGTCACCGAAGAACGTCGAGTCCTCGTTGAGCAGAGCCACCAGCTGGAGGGTGTCCTTCGTGGTCACCAGCTCGTCGAGACGGACCGTCCGAGGAGGCAGCGCAGCCCACCCCTTGGTCGTCAGACCATGGTCAGGGTAGGGGCGAGAATCGCCGACACGCTTGAAGATCACCCTCGTGACTGTATCGCCCTCGGGACAAAACCCAACATAGAGTCGGCCCATGACGGATGCTGCTGCTCTTTCGGAAGCGGTCGGGCCCGGCTACCAATTCGAGGGTTCTGCCCTCGAGCTCGGGGGGCTGATGGCGGACGCTGAGACGTTGACGGAGACGCCGATCCGCATTCCTTTGGGGATGCTGAACAGGCATGGCCTGGTCGCTGGTGCGACCGGCACGGGAAAGACGAAGACCCTGCAGCTGCTGGCCGAGCAGCTCTCCGCAGCCGGGGTCCCGGTGTTCGCCGCCGACATCAAGGGCGACCTCTCCGGCCTCTCGGCCCCGGGCGAGTCGAGCGAGAAGCTGACCGCACGAGCAGCATCCGTGGGGCAGGCCTGGCAGGGCCGCGGGTTCCCGGTCGAATACTTCGCTCTCGGCGGCGAGGGCACCGGCATCCCGGTCCGGGTCACGGTCGACGCCTTCGGCCCGACGCTGCTGTCCAAGGTGCTGGGGCTCAACGAGACGCAGGAGTCCTCGCTCGGGCTCGTCTTCCACTACGCCGAGAAGGCCGGTCTGAAGCTGGTCGGGCTCGACGACCTGCGAGCGGTGCTGCAGTGGCTGGTCTCCGACGAGGGCAAGGCCGATCTCAAGGGCCTGGGCGGCCTCTCCTCCGCGACGACAGGGGTGATCCTGCGTACCCTCATCGCTTTCGCCGACCAGGGCGCGGACGAGTTCTTCGGTGAGCCGGCCTTCGCGGTCACGGATTTCGTACGCAACGACGGCGACGCCGGGATCATCTCGCTGCTCGAGCTTCCCAACCTGCAGGACCGGCCAGCGATCTTCTCGACCTTCCTGATGTGGCTGCTCGCCGAGCTCTTCCGGGCGCTTCCCGAGGTCGGCGACGCCGACAAGCCCAAGCTCGTCTTCTTCTTCGACGAGGCCCACCTGCTCTTCAACGACGCCTCCGACGCGTTCCTCGACCAGATCACCAACACCGTCCGGCTGATCCGTTCCAAGGGGGTCGGCGTCTTCTTCGTGACCCAGAAGCCGACCGACGTACCCGAGGACGTGCTCGGCCAGCTCGGCTCCCGCATCCAGCACCAGCTCCGGGTCGCGACGCCCAACGACGCCAAGGCGCTCAAGGCCAGCGTCAACACCTACCCGACCTCCTCCTACGACGACCTCGGCGCGGTCATCCAGACGCTCGGGATCGGCGAGGCGATCGTGACCGTCATGAACGAGCGCGGTGCGCCCACGCCGGTCGCCTGGACCCGGCTGCGTGCCCCGGAGTCGCTGATGGGTCCTGCGGAGGCTTCGGCGATGGAGGCTGCCGTGGCGGCCTCGCCGCTGGCGCCGAAGTACTCCACGGCTGTCGAGGTCGAGTCCGCCGCCGACCAGATCGCGGCGAAGACGGAGGCTGCGGCTGCTGCGGCGAAGGCCGCGGAGCAGGCCGAGGCCGAGGAGAAGGCGGCCAAGAAGACCGCTGCGAAGAAGCCCTCGGGTTCGCGGTCGCGGTCGCGGGACGATGACGACTCGATGATCGAGACGGTCGTGAAGTCGACCGCGTTCAAGCAGGCCGCGCGCACCGCCGCGCGGGAGCTCGTCAAGGGACTCTTCAAGCGCCGCTGAGCTGTCCCGATATCTGATTGGCCCGGGCATGGGCAGACTCCTTATCGTCTGCTCATGCCCGACCTGCTTCTCCGGAACGTACGCATCGTTCCGCTCTCACCTCGGGCAGCCGTGCCCACCGGGGTGGTCGACGTCCTCGTCGCCGACGGTCTCGTGTCGGCGGTCGGGGAAGGTCTGTCCCGGCCGGAGGGTGTCGAGGCGTACGACGCGGGTGGCCGCTGGCTCGTCCCGGGGCTGTGGGACGCCCACACCCACCTCGGCCAGTGGACGCTACGAGCGAGCCGGCTCGATCTGCATGGCACCCGCTCGCCCGCCGAGGCGCTGGCTCGGGTGGCCGCGGCCGCGCGGGCCCTCGACGGGCAGGGTGGGCCCGGCGAGGCGATCGTCGGGATGGGTCACTCGGCCGGCACCTGGGACCGATGGGGCACCGTCTCTGAGCTCGACTCGGTCACCGGCGGCATCCCCGCGATCCTGGTCAACCACGACTTCCACCATGCCTGGCTGAACACGGCCGCCCTCGACGCGCTCGAGCTGCCACGGCGCGAGGACATGGTGCAGGAGACGGAGTGGTACCAGGCCTACCCGCGGGTCGCGGAGCTCTTCGAGACCAGCGGGAGCACCCCGGCGGCCTACCGTCGGATGCTGACCCGGACCGCCGCGCTCGGCGTGGTCGGGATGACCGACTTCGAGGTCGGGATCCGGCTCGACGACTGGCGCTCGCGGTGGGCGGCCGGCTGCGATCTGGTCCGGATCCGGGTCGCGACGTACGCCGACCAGCTCGACGAGGCGATCGCCTCGGGTCTGCGCACCGGCGAGCCGCTGATCCCGGGCGAGGACCGGCTGACGATGGGTCCGTTGAAGATCATCAGCGACGGCTCCCTCGGCACACGCACCGCCTGGTGCTGCGACCCGTACGCCGACGACCCGGACAGCTGCGGGGCGCCCAACCAGTCGCCCGACGAGCTCAAGGGACTCCTCGGGAAGGCCCACGCGGCCGGCCTCGAGGTGGCCACCCACGCGATCGGCGACCGGGCGGTGTCGGAGGCGCTGGCGGCGTACGCGGCGACGGGGGCGCGGGGCAGCATCGAGCACGCCCAGCTCGTGCGCCGCGAGGACCTGCCGCTGATGGCCCGGCTCGGGATCACCGCGTCCGTGCAGCCGGCGCACATCCTCGACGACCGCGAGATGACCGAGGACGTCTGGCCGGGGCGGGAGGAGCGCTGCTTCGCGACCCGCTGGATGCTCGAGGAAGGCGTGCGGGTGGCGCTGGGGTCGGATGCCCCGGTCGCGCCCCTGGACCCGTGGCTGGCCATCGCCGCCGCCGTCGGTCGCTCGCGTGACGGCAAGGAGCCGTGGCACCCAGAGCAGGCGCTGACCGCGCAGGAGGCGCTGGCGGCCTCGGTGGACGGTCAGCCCACGGTCGCTCCCGGGTCCCGCGGGGACCTGGCCGTGCTCGAGGTCGACCCGCTCCGGGCCTCGGTCGAGGAGCTCGCGGCCATCGCGCACGGGGGCGTCGCGCTGACTGTGGTCGGCGGGCGGATCGCCCACCGCGGCGCTTAGACGGTCCCCAGAAGTCGCGGAGGCCCGGCCGTCATCGGCCGGGCCTCACGCAACGGGATCGTGGATCCCCCCATTTAGTTGCCGGTCACGCGGACCAGCGCACCGAGTCGTCGACGAAGTCGGCGAACACGTGAACACCGCGCAGGTCCTGTCGCTCGTCCATGAGCTTGGTCAGGGCACTGGCGTGCCGGAACTTGAGGCTGCGCTGCTTGGCGGTGCTGGTCGCCTCAGGCTCGGTCGCGGTGAGTGTTTCCATCGAGGTCCCCCCTACAACGGATAGATGGTGTGCATCGTGGTTTGTCGTGCTCATCAAGCATCCCGCGCGCAAGTCGCGTGCAGGTTGTTTGAACGTTACAAGCCGGTTTCGGTAAAAGAAATGGCTGACGATGCCTGACGCGGTATCTGCCGGGCGATAGGGCCGAATCTCGCTAGACAAAGACGACGGAACCCTCAGTCGGAGGCTGTCCTAAGCGTGTCGACGGCCTTCCGGGTCTGCTCGAGGAGCCGCAGCGCCGCGCTCGCGTCGGGCAGGTTCGGCACCGGAGACCAGAGCTGGTCGGCGTCGGCGATCGGGCCGGCTCCGTCGACGATCGGGTCGAGGTCGGTCACCAGCGCCCCCTTCGACGGGTCGCCGGCGAGCGCAGCACGGATGGCGTCGACGTCGATCGGCGAGTCCGAGGCGATCAAGGTGGCGTTGCCGAACCTGGCGCCCGCGAGCGCGGACCCCTGCACGATCATCGCGACATGCTCGAAAGTCGTACGCAGCGTCGCGAGCTCGCGACGGGTGAAGAGCAGCTCGGGGCCGGCGACGGAGTTCAGGATCAGCCGACCGCCCTCGCGCAGCGCATCCCGCGCGGCGGTCATGCACTCCAGCGATGTGAACGCCGGCGGGATCCGGTTGCCGACGAAGATGTCGATGACGACGGCGTCGAGCTCCGACCCCGGATGCGCGACGAGCCACGAACGCGCGTCGGCGGTCTCCATGGTGATCCCCTCGGGCAGCGGAAACCGTGACCTGGTCAGCTCGACCAGGGCGGGCTCGAGCTCCACGACAGTCTGTCGGGCCCCCGGCCACCGGTGGGCGACCGCCCGGGGGAGGGCGAGCAGCGCCCCGCCGAGGTGGGCGACCGCCTGCGGCGCCTGAGCTCCGAGCGCGGCCAGCATCCACCGGATCGAGGCGAGCTTCGGTGGCTGGGCGGGATCACCGAGATGGGACTGCGCGACGCCGTTGATGTCGATGACCCAGCCGTCCTCCTTGCGTACGAGGTCGGCGGTGCTGCCGTCGGAGAAGACGATGCGCTCGCGGCTTCCGGATCGTCCGGCGGGTGTTGACATACGCAGATCCTCCCAGACACCATCGCGCCCGAGCCGGGACATTCCGGTAGCCTTCTGGCGTTGCTGGGTCAGCGCCGAAAAATACTCGGACATCGGGCGTGAGGAGTTCTTGCGGTGGAGATATGGGAGGTCGCCGAGAATGACGACCGGATCGAAGGTCTCACCGCAGATGGCAAGCCGGATCCTGCCTACGCTGCCTCGCTCGGGCTGAAGGACGCGCCGCTGGGCCGTCGGGCGCTCGCCGCCGGTGTCGACATCGTCTGCTACGCGATTCTGCAGGTCCCCTATCTCGTCTTCACGCTCCCGCTGCTGCTCAAGCTGGCGCAGGGCAAGTTCGGGTTCGCCCGGTTCATGTCCCACCCCGACTTCATGCTGGCCGTGATCGCGGGCGGCGCGACCGTGCTGCTGACGCTGATCTACGCGATCCTCCAGATCGTCTTCCACGGCCGCCGGGGCGTCACGCTGGGCAAGTCCATCGCCGGGATCCGCTCGGTCAACGTCAAGACGCTGGAGCGTCCCGGCATCGGCCGCGCGTTCCTCCGCGCCTTGGTGCTGTGGGGTTCCGGGATCGTCCCGATCGCGCCGATCGTCTTCCTGGCCTCTCCGCTGTTCGACAAGGAGAAGCGGGGCCGCGGCTGGCACGACAAGGCCGCCGAGATCTGGATGGTCGACGTCCGCGAGGGCCTCGACCCCTACGACGAGAAGCGCATGCGCATCGCCCGGAAGACGGTCGCGGCTGCGCCCGTCGCGGAGCGGAAGTCGCTGCCCTCGCTCAGCACCCCGCACGACCACGACGCCGGCAGCTACCGTCCTGCGGGCCGGGTCAGCGCCGGTGTGCTCGGGGTGTCCCGCCCGAAGGCGAAGCGCGACGAGCCCGGCGCGTCCCCCGGCGGTGCGCTCGCGACCCCGCCCTCGGGCCCGGTGGCCCCGAAGCCGGTGACGCCGACGATCCCGCCGTCGCGCGGTGCCTTACCCAACCAGGGCCAGACGGTGCCGCCGCCCC
>NZ_JAALAA010000047.1 GCF_011045035.1 Nocardioides turkmenicus | reverse complement strand
CTTTGAGTGTTTCTCGATCAGCCGCCGCGTCAAGGACGCCCTTCGGGCGCCGCTTCGCGGTGGCCTTCGGCCATCCTTGACCCGGCACCCGATCGAGAAAAGATTTCGCCTGTATCGGGGCGGCGGCGACAGAGTGGCGCAGCACTCATGTGCCTTGTTCGCTGACTGCTTAACGTGGTTCTGACCAGCATAAATGAGTCGCGCGTTGAGGTCCGTTCGCATATAATAAGACGCATGTACGAGACCATCGGCCGCCTCCTCGACGGACCACCACCCGGTGCGTCCGAGGGTGAGCTGGTCGACTGGATCACCCGACTCGAAACAGTGAAGTGTCGGGCGGAGGCGGTTCAGGCAGAAGCAGCGGTACGTCTCGAGGAAGCCGCCCGGAACCGGCAACTGGCAGCCGGGGTTCCTGCTCGGAAGCTGGGCGAAGGGGTCGCCTCGCAGGTGGCGTTGGCGCGGCGGGTCTCGCCGGCCAAAGGTGCGAAGCTGCTGGGGCTGGCGAAGATCCTGCTCGCCGAGATGCCGCACACGTTCGGGTTGATGAAGGCCGGGTTGTTCTCGCAGTGGCAGGCGACCATCCTCGCCCGGGAGACCGCGTGCCTCTCCCTTGATGACCGCCGCGTCATCGACCACGAGCTCTGCGCCGCTGGACCCGAGGGGGAGCCCGCGAAGGCGGTGGCGATGGGGCTACGCCAGCTTGAGAACGCTGCCAAGAAGCTCGCCATCACCCTCGACCAGGGATCCGTCGTCGCACGCGCCGCCAACGCGGCCAAGGACCGCCGGGTCAGTCTGCGGCCGGCACCGGACACGATGACCTGGCTCGGCGCCCTGTTGCCGGTCAAGGACGGGGTCGCGGTGTTCGCGGCCCTGGACCAGGCCGCCAAGACCGCTGCCGCCGCTGGTGATGAGCGGTCCCGTGGGCAGGTCATGGCCGACACCCTCGTCGCACGCGTCACCGGGCGTGAGGCCGGGGTGAAGCCCCGGATCGAGGTCAAGATCGTGATGACCGCCGACACCCTGGCCAACGACAGCGACCAGCCCGTGATGGTCGAGGGCTACGGCCCTGTTCCCGCCGCCTGGGCGCGTGACGCCCTCGCTGACGCGGAGGTGTTCGTCCGGCGGTTGTTCACCGACCCGGTCGGGCAGCTGGTCGCGATGGAGTCACGATCGCGGAAGGCGCCCGATGGGCTGGCGGAGTTCATTGCGACCCGTGATGGTGGGATTTGCCGCACCGTCGGGTGTGATGCCCCGATCCGCAACATCGACCACGTCGAGCGATTCGCCGACGGCGGCACTACCAGTGCCGAGAACCTCCAAGGTTTGTGCGAACGATGCAACCAAGCCAAGGAAGCCCTCGGCTGGAAGGCCAGACCAGGACCCGACGGCTCCATCGTCACCATCACACCTACCCGCCACGTCTACACGAGCCCGCCACCGGAACCCTGGCGACCGGACCCACCACCCCTATCGCGGGCAGAGTTCGCGCTGCGCGACGTACTCCTCGACCA
>NZ_JAALAA010000046.1 GCF_011045035.1 Nocardioides turkmenicus | reverse complement strand
CGGAGCGGGAGGGGCCGGCGTCGGCGGCATCGGGGCCGGGACAGGGGCCGGCGTCTGACGAGCGATCGGCGACCCGATCTGGGTCTGAGCAGCCTGAGCCTCGGCGGCCGCGGCCTGGGCTGCCGCCACCTGGGCGGGGCTCTAGGTCGGGGCAGCCGGGGTCTGCGGGCGCTCGGCAGGCTCCGGCGTGGCCTCGGCCTGCTTGAGACGCATGGTGGTCAGGTTGACGATGCGGCGCGGCGCGGGCGCCTCCTCCTCGGCCTCGACGACGGCCGGAGGACGTACGTCGACCACCACCGAGCCCGCGCGGCGGTCATGCCATCCCTGGCGGCGGCCGCGTTCGTCCATCGCGGCGACCCAGGCGAAGGTGGCGGTGCCGATGCCGAGCGTCGGGATCGTGCAGAGACCGAGGAGGGCCTGGCGTACGAACGCCTTGCCGACGCCGATCGGGCGGCCGGCGGCTCCGGAGTCGTCGCTGACCACGCGGAGCCCGAGGGCCATCTTCCCGGGGGTCTTGCCGCCGGAGCCGGTGAGGATGGTGCCGACGAGCCAGACAACCAGCACGACACCGGCGATCAGGCCGATGCCGGGCAGCGGGTTTCCGTTGCGGAAGAAGATCAGCCAGGCGGCGAAGCCCGCCGCGGCGAAGATCGCCCAGGCGATCACCCGGTCGATGGCGAATGCGTAGAACCGGCGGTCCGGCTCCGCGATGGCGGCCTCGGCCGACGGGGCCTGGAGGCCGGCCACGCTCATGCCGCCGCCTCCACAGAGGAGGACGGCGACATGAGCGGAAGCCGCTCGATCACGGGTTGGTCACCCGGATCGTGAGGCTGTCACCGAGGTCGATGACGGCACCCGGCATGAGCTGGACGGGTACGCCGGGGCGCAGGTCCTCCGGGCCGAGGCCGGGCTGGACCAGCACGGTGCCGTTGGTCGAGCCGAGGTCGGTGACCACGGCGGCGCCGTGGTCGACGCCGGCACCCGGACGGATCTCGCAGTGGGTGGAGGAGATCTCCTGGTGAGGGCTCGGCACGGTCACCAGCATCGGCTGCTCGGTGGGCGTGAACCGGCTCGCCTCGGGAGCCCGGCCGACGAGCACAACCCGGTCGACATCGACACGGTCGCCGCTCGAGAACTCCAGCCGCGCGACCGGGTAGGCGGTCACCTTCGGGGCCTCGGGCTGGCCCGGGATCCCGGCGAGGCCGGCGTTGAGGTCCTCGCCGACGCCGACGCGGGTCAGACCGTCGTGGTCGTCCTCGTCAGGAGTGGGCTCCTCCCAGACCGGCTCGTCACGGGACTCGGGGATCGGCGCCACCGGCGGAGCAGGCGGCGCGGGCGGGGCCGGGAACGCCGGCGGCGCCGGAGGCGCGGGCGGGATGTCGGCCGCCGGGGCGTCGACCGGCGGAGGCTCGATCGGCGCGGAATCGATCAGGCCGTCGGCCGGCGCGTCCTCGAAGGGAGCGGGCGGCACGTCGACGGGCGGCGGAGGCGGCGTCGTCAGCGGCGGCGGGGGCGGCATCGACGGCGGTCCGAAGTCGCGCGCCTGGGCGGACTCGGGCTCGTCGAAGGACCGCTGCTCGTCGTAGGACTTCTCGTCGTAGGGCTCGTCCTCGACGGCGGCGAGCACCTCGGTCTCGGCATCGGGGCCGACCTCGGGCTCGACGACCGGCTCCGGGGAGACCGCGGACGGGCCGAAGGACGACGCCACGGCAGCGGCGTGCTCGTCGCTGGCGTAGTCGTCCTCGTAGCCACGGGAGGCGTGCTCCGGGTAGTCCTGGTCGTCGACGTTCTGGTCGTCGACCTCCTGCGCCGCCGGCATCTCGAAGGCCTCGGTCGGCTCGGTCAGGTCGTCGTGGCGCGGCGCGGGCGCATCGCCGGACTCCTCGCCGCGGTTGACCGAGACCGGCTCGTCCGGATCTGCGTCCGAGTCGTTCCCGAGGCCGGGAAGGTCACCGGAGACCGGGATCGGCGGCACGACCGACAGCGAGGGCGGAGCCGCGACCGGCTCGTCCTCGTCGAGACCCTGCTCCTCGGCGGAGTCGGCGTAGCTCTCCTCGGGCAGCGGGTCGGTGAGCGGGTCGGCCTGCGCCGGCTCCTCCACGCTGTCGTCGGCGGCTTCCTCGACGGCCACCGGGGCGCCGACGAAGCCCGCGCGGCTCTCCGGCGAGTCGTCCTGGCTGGACTCCGGCGCCGGCGGCGGGACCTCGAGGCCCGAGACCCGCAGCAGGCCGCCGAGCGCCGTCATCGGCTCACCGGTGACGCCCTCGTCACCGAGGGAGACGGACATCCGGGTGACACCCTCGAGGGTGCGCTCTACCCACGTCTTCGACGACGAGCCGTCGACCTCGACGGAACCCTCGACGGACTCGAAGGAGACCACCGACGGGCCGCGTACGACCGTGCGTACGCTGCCGCCGTCGGGCGTCACGTCCCCGGAGATGAGGACGAAGCCCGGCAACGAGCTCAGCCCGGTCGCGACGAGCGCGTCGAGCACCTCGTCGAACCCGGCGCCGTCGTCGACGAGCGCCCACAGGGCGCCCGCGCGGCTCTTCTCCGAGGGCGGGAGCAGCACCGTGGCGCTCTCACCGATGATGCCGAACCAAGTGCCCGGCGTGTAGGACGTGCTTGCGATGGTTGCTGGCTCACTCATGGCAGCACTCCTAGCTTCTGCTCCATACTCACCCTTTGTTGCTCCGAGTCATACGGGTTCTCCTCGGCCAATCCCATCACATCGACCACGATCGCGGTGGCGTTGTCCCGGCCACCCGCTTCGACCGCGGCAGCGACGAGCTTCTCGGCCGTGTCGCGGGCATCGGTGTCCTCCGCCGCGAGGATGTCGGCGATCTCAGCATCCGAGATCATGCCGCTCACGCCGTCCGAGCACAGCATCAGCCGGGCGCCCACCGGGAGGGTCACCTGGAAGATGTCGGGGACCGCGGGCGCCATCCCGCCGAGCGCCCTGGTCACGACGTTGCGCTCCGGGTGGTGCTCGGCCTGCTCGGGCGTGATCTGCCCGGAGTCGACCAGCTCCTGCACCAGGCTGTGGTCGCGGCTGAGCTGGCTCAACGTACCGTCGAAGTATCGGTAGATGCGCGAGTCGCCGACGTTGAGCAGGATCCACAGCGGACTGCTGCCGCCGTCGGCGATCAGCGCCGCGGCGCAGGTGGTGCCGGACTGGTAGTCGGAGGCGCCGCGCGAGCGTTGCTCGAGCGCGAAGGCCACGATCCGGTCCTGGGCCGCCTGGAGCGCGTCGACCATCGCCTGGCTGCCGGTCTCGGACACGTAGTGGGTGCCACCGAGCTTGGCGAACTCCTGGATCACCATCTCGCTGGCGATGTCACCGCCGTCATGGCCGCCCATGCCGTCGGCGACGACGAAGACGGGTGGCTCGGCCACGTGGGAGTCCTCGTTGACCTTTCGCACCTGGCCGACATCGGTCGCGGCCCCGTGCGCGATCACTACTTTCCTGGACATCTCGCCCCCTAGGCCTGCCGGGATAGCGTGATGCCGATGGACACAGGCTTCCGCTCACTCGCAGACCAGTTGCGCTCTTGGCCCACAGAGCGCATCTCACGCCTGCTTCTTGCTCGTCCTGATCTCGCCACGCCGTCCCCTCATGACTCCGGCCAACTCGCCGCCCGAGCAGCCACTCGCACATCTTTGCACCCTGCGCTGGATGACCTTAACCATCTCGAGCTGATCGTGCTTGATGCCGTTGTCCTCGCGAATCAAACCACCAAAGCCCACTTATCTTCCATGCTGAACGCCGATGTCGCCGCCACGACACGGGCACTTTCTCATCTGGAGGACTCCGGCCTGGTGTGGCGCTCCCTCGACGGCCTGCGCGCGGTGACCGGGGTCGCAGCCCTGCTGCGTGGCTCTCCCGGGGTCTCCGGGCTGCAGCCGTTCACCGGCGATCCCGGGGTTGACCAGGAAGAAGTCGTACGCCGCTTGGCGGCCGTCTCCGCCGAGGCCCGCGCGATGCTGGAGGCTGTCGACGCCGGCGGCGGGCAGGCCTCTTCCTCCCGCGCGCGCCCGCGCGTGTCGGTGGCCGAGGCCTCCGGACCAGCGGAGGAGCTGATCGCCCACGGCCTGCTGGTGTCGTCGGGCGACGGGATGCTGACCCTGCCCGGTGAGGTCGGGCTCGCGCTGCGCGGCGGACGGACGACGCCGGCTCCGGTGGACGTCCCGCCCTCGCTGCCGACCTCCTCGCGGGCGTCGACACTGGTCGACCGGGCGGCCGCGGGCGCCGCCTTCGAGCTGGTACGCAACCTCGAGCTGCTCCTCGACGCCTGGGGCGCCACCCCGCCCCGGTCGCTGCGCGGCGGGACCGGCCTGACGGTCCGCGACCTGAAGGCCACCGCCGAGCGGCTCCACGTCACCGAGCCGACCGCGGCGCTGCTGATCGAGGTGTCCTGGGCCTCCGGCCTGCTCGCCCTGGGCACCGACGAGGAGGGCGACCCGTCATGGATGCCGACCGCGCTCTTCGACCAGTGGCTGCAGCAGCCCCTGGCCGCCCGGTGGGCGCTCGTGGCGGGAGCCTGGCTGGCCTCGCCGCGGCTGCCCGGACTGGTCGGTCAGCGTGACCCCGCCGGGAAGACGTGGAACGCGCTGGCGCCCGACATGGCCGGCGCCTCGGCCGTGGAGACGCGCCGGCTGACGCTGAGCCTGCTCGCCGACCTCCCGTCTGACGAGGTGCTGGCTGCCGGCACCGGGCCCGCCGCGGTCGTCGCCAGGCTCGCGTGGGAGCGGCCGCGTCGGCCGCGCTCCCGCACCGAGACCCGCGAGTCGCTGGTGGCCTGGACGCTCACCGAGGCGGAGACGCTCGGGCTCGCGGCGTTCGGGGGGCTGGCAGCGTACG
>NZ_JAALAA010000045.1 GCF_011045035.1 Nocardioides turkmenicus | reverse complement strand
GACGTAGCCCTGGCACTCATCCAGAGCGGACTCGATCGTGTCCTTACCCTGGTCGAGCTTGTCGGCGGTGCCGGTCATCTCGTCGTATGTTGCCCCGAAGTCACTCATCGATCATTGCCTTTCCCGCGATTTCCATTACAAGACGCCGGTCAGGGGCGCCGGTGGCCACCGTAGGCCACACTCTTCTCACCTGTGAAGGGTAAAAACCGGTTCGTTGCCCGATTTATGCAGACGTTCAGACAGAGCCCTCGGAGTCGCTCGCCAGCGGCATCTGCATGGTCACCGTGCGGCCGGCCTGGACGAAGATTCCGCGGCCCGCCGGGAAGTCGGTGCGCTTGAGCTTGCCGAACGGGACCTTGAACAGCGTGTCGCCGTCGTAGGTGTCCGGCTTGAGCACGATGCCCTGGCGAGCGGCCTTCCATTCACCCATGACGCCCGAGCCGCCGCCGGCCCGAGTGACGTCGGCGTCGCCGACGAAGAGGTGGTCGGAGTTGTTGATGGCCTGCAGCAGGGCCCGCATCGGGCGGTCGGCGGGACCGTCGGCCAGGTGGGTCATGTCCTCGGCGACGATCATGATGCGGCCGGGGAAGGACTCGTCGGCGACGATCTCGGCGAGCTCGGTGACGAGCGCCTTCTCGTCGTCGGGGCGGGTGGCGCTGCGTACCCACGGTCGGAAGTCGCCCAGGGTGGCGCGACGGCTGCCGAGGTGGAACAGCTTGACCTCGGGGTCGAAGCGCTCGACGGACTCGACGAGGGCCTTGAGAGCGTTCGTCTTTCCGGACTGCGGCGGGCCGGTGATGATGAACGAGCCGATCGGGTCGAAGCCGCGCGGGGACAGGGTGTCGTCGGCGATACCGAAGACGGGCTGGCCGTTGACCTGGGCCGGCATGGCACTGCTGGAGATCTTCGTCGGCAGGGCGCCGATCTCGCCGACCTCGGGAGCGCCCTGGGCGCGCAGCTGGCCGACGAGCTCGTCGAGGGCCTTGGTCTGCTCGGCGACGTTGGTCGTGCCGCCGAGCACGGCGAGCTGCACCTCGGCCTTGTCGACGACGGCACGGCCGGGCACCGACTGCTCGTTGAGTACGTCCTTGGGTGCTCCGACGAGGACGTACTGGCTCGGGTCGGAGAGCCGCATGACGACGCGGCGCGGGATGTTCGCGAAGACGGCCGTCGGGACGGACCCCGACCGGTCGGCGGTGATCACCGCGTGGATACCGAGCGGGCGGCCCTCGCCGAGGACCCGCATGAAGGACTGGTAGAACGGCGCGCGTCCGGCGGCGATCTCCCACTCCTTCTTGAACTCGGGGTAGTTGTCGATGAGCAGCAGGATGCGCGGCATCGAGGCGTCGGCGAGTTCACGGTATTCGCTGAGGTTCGCCGCGGAGGCCTTCGCGAACAGGTCCGAGCGACGGTCCATCTCCCGCTCGAGCGTACGCATCAGCCGCTGCAGACGCTCGGCGTCGTCGCCGTCGATGATCGAGCCGACGTGCGGGAGACGCTCGATCGCACCCAGCGCGCCGGAGGCGAAGTCGAGGCCGTAGACCTGGACCGTGCCGAGCTCCGGACGGGCGCCGGCCGCGGTCGCGATCGTCTTGAGCAGGGTCGACTTGCCCGACCCGGACGAGCCGAAGATGAGCAGCGAGCCGTCGCGGTCCGGGGTGAAGTAGATCGCGTTCTGCTGCTGCCGCTCCGGGAGGTCGGCGAGACCCAGCAGGATCTGGCCGTCGCCCTCGAGCGGGAGGTCACGCATGTCGACGACGGTCGCGAGGTCGTCGAGCCACGGACGCCGCGGCGCTGGCAGGCCGGCGGCGTCGGCGGCACGGATCAGTGTGGTCACGACACGCTTCTGGTCGTTCGGGCCGAGGTCCTCGTCGTGCGAGTCGCTCTCCGGCGGACGCTCCGGCTCCCACTCGGTGATCGAACCGAACTTGAGCTCGGCCACCTTCACGTCGGCGGTGACGACCTCGTCGTTGCGGGTCCAGCCACCGGCGTACGCGGACTGGAACGGGGTCAGGCGACCCGGACCGGTCTTCGCGATGCCGCGGCCGGGCAGGGACGGCGGGAAGGACGCGGCCACCGGGTCGTCGACGACGTCCTTGGAGTCGCTCTCGTCTGCCATCCGCAGGGCGACGCGGAGGTTGGTGTTGGCCCGCAGGTTGTCCTTGATGACGCCGGCCGGCCGCTGGGTCGCCATGATCAGGTGGATGCCGAGCGAACGGCCTCGCTGGGCGATGTCGACGACACCGTCGACGAACTCGGGGACCTCGCCGGCCAGCGCCGCGAACTCGTCGATGACCAGCACCAGCGCGGGCGGGCACTCCGGGTCCTGGCGCTTCTCCAGCTCGAGGAGGTCCTTGGCCTTCTTCCGGTTGAACAGGTGCTCGCGGTAGTGCAGCTCGGCGCGGAGCGAGGTCAGCGCGCGTCGCACCAGGTGAGGTGACAGGTCCGTCACCAGACCGACGCAGTGCGGCAGGTCGACACAGTCGGCGAAGGCCGAGCCGCCCTTGTAGTCGACGAAGAGGAAGGTCACCCGGTCGGGCGAGTGGGCCGAGGCGATACCGAGCACCCACGCCTGCAGGAACTCGGACTTACCGGCACCGGTGGTGCCGCCGACGAGGGCGTGCGGGCCCTGCGTACGCAGGTCCAGGGTCATCGCGTCCGAGGCGCCCTGGCCGATGATCGCACGGAGGTTTCCGGCCTTCTTCAGCCGCGGCCGCGGCCGGTCGGAGCGGTCGATGATCGAGTTGTTCTGCCGCCAGCGCTCGATGACCGAGTGGGGGTCCTCGGCGACCTCGTTGCCCACCAGAGACAGGAAGCCGACCGAGTTCGGCAGGTCGGAGGAGTCGTGTACGACGGTGCTGGCGTCCACGACCGGCGCGAGCCGCTTGGCGAACATGTCCATGTAGGCGTTGGAGACGCCCTCGACGGTGACGCCCTCGTAGAGGTCGCCGTTGCGGACCAGACCGACCGTGGCGTTCTCCAGGCCCTCGCTGACGTCCAGGTAGCTGCGGCACACCGCCGGCAGCGCCTCGACGGTGGACGACATGAAGACGGCGTGTACGCCGACATCGGCGCCGCGCTCGAGGACCTGCACCAGCCGGGCACGGTCCACCGGAGCGTCGTTGGTGACGAAGACGATGATGGAGACCTGCACCCGGGCGTTGGTCTCCTCGCCGGCCCGCGCGACGTCGGTGCCGTACTGCATCGGGTTCCACTTCTCGGGGAACGGGCCGCGGTGCTCCGCGGTCCTCCCGGCGCGCATGATGTATTCCTCCAGCGCGCTGAGCAGCGCGTTCGCCGTCGGCGCGGAGTCGGCCAGCGGCATGTCCTTGAACCGGTTGGTCTCCGAGGTGGTGTGCGGCAGCCACTTCAGCCACTCGAACTCCTCGACCCAGTCGGGGTCGGCGAAGGCGACGGTGACGACCTCGTTGGGTGCGTGCAGACCGAAGAGCTGCACCGCGATCCCGCGCATCGCATCGGCGGCCGGGCCAGCCGGACCGGCGACACCGACGGAGCCCACCGCGGGCAGCGACTCCAGCAGCGGAACGTCGTCGACGTACTTGTAGCGCTCCTTCAGCCGCTCGACGCGCTCGATGTACTCGGGCAGGCCGTTCTGGGTGTCGCGCTCCGCGATCGAGTTGCGCGAGAGCGCGCGGGTGGTGCCCAGGCGTACGGCCAGGAAGTTCCAGTGCTCAGGACGCCTGGTCCACAGCCGCGGACCGAGCTGCATCGCCTGCTCGAAGACCTCGGCGACCGCCGGGACCTCCTCGTTGCGGGCCAGCTCCTCCTCGGGCTTGCTGCGGTAGAAGATCTCTTCCAGCTTCTCGAACTGCCGCTCGAAGAGCTCGATCTCGTGGTCCTGCTTCGCGCCGGCCTGCCGGTGCTGGTTGATGTAGTTGCCGACCGCCATCATCGGGGTCATCACGACCAGCAGCAGCGCCCGGGCGCGCCCGGTCATCGCGTAGATCGACAGCGCCATGATCACCGGCGCGATCAGCACGAACCACGGGAACAGCTTCTTCTGCATCTCGGTCGGCATCCACGGCGGCGGGTGCTCGGTGCCGGGGTAGCGGACGTCGACCCGCGGGCTGCGGTTGAAGAGCAGGCCGCCACCACGCTCGAGGACCGGGTCCTCGACGGCGGAGAGGAAGTCGGCCGAGAGCTGCATGACCAGCGTGGTGCTGCCGATGACGACCGGCGTGTCCGGCGCCAGACGTACGCGGGAGACCTGGGTGCCGTCGACGACGACGCCGTTGGCCGAGTTGAGGTCGACCAGCTCGACCGAGCGGTCCACCTCGATGCGGGCGTGACGCTTGGAGACCATCGGGTCGGCCAGCACGATGTCGTTCTCGGGGCCGCGACCGATCGACGCGTGGCCCATGACCAGCGGGAAGGCCTGACCGCGTACGGGACCGTCGATCGCGCGAAGCACGCCGACGCTCTTGCGCCGCGAGCCGGTCGCCTCGTGGTCGGGACCCAGGTTGACCACGGCAGCGGCGAACCCGGACCCGATCGGGGCCTCACCGATGGGGATGTCGTGCTGGAGCGGCTCCATCCGCTCTGCGGTCGGCGGGGCCACCGCGAGGGTCAGGACGTCGTGCTCACCCGCGATGATCGAACGAGCCGGATCGGCGTCGGCGATGTGGCGAGCGACGTCACCGGCGGTGGCCGTGGAGTCGGCGGTGACGATCACATCCGCCGGCGCGACACCCGGCCGGTGCAGAGTGAGCTTGACCTTCATCCTTCGTTCCCCTCGTCAACGTCTGTGTCAGACCATGCAGTAAAGATCGGGCGGGCGGACCGCGGTCACCCGCGGCGCACCAGGGCGGAGCGGTCGCCGAACCGGATCATCGCGCCGACCGGGGCCAGCACCGGCTCCCAGGCCTTCAGCCGCCGGGTGGCACCGTCGTGGATCACCACGGTGCCGTTGGTCGAGCCGCGGTCGGTGACCTCGACGCCGTCACCGCTGGGCCGCAGCGAGAGGTGGGTCTTCGAGACCGACACGTCGATGATCGAGACCGTACGCGCCCCCAGAGTGTTCTCCGTGAGCGCGGGGTCGCGGCCGACCAGCACCAGGCCGGTCACCGGGATCCGCTCGCCGGAGTCGACCTTGAGCATGACCCCGCGAGGCTGCGCCGGCGCCGGAGGCTGCTGGCCGCCACCCGTCGTTGGAGCCGGCGTCGGAGCCGGCGTCGGGTGTGGGGCCGGGGTCGGGTGAGGCGTGGGGGTC
>NZ_JAALAA010000044.1 GCF_011045035.1 Nocardioides turkmenicus | reverse complement strand
AGCGCCGAGTTGGAGAAGCGAGAGTGGCTCTGATAAAGTCTGCGAGGCAGGACCGGCCAGAGGGTCTGGAGCTGGTAAGGAAGCGCGGTTAGCGCCGAATTGCTGAAGCGAAAGAGAGCCTGGTAGGGTTCAGCACGAAGAACAAAGCAGGACCTAAAGCGAATAAAGCAGTCACCGGACTGGCTGGGAACGGATGTTTCGAAATCTACCGGTGTGCGTGTGATTCTTGAGAACTCAACAGTGTGTCATAGTCGACGAATTAGTTTGTTATGCCCCGTCGACCAGGTCCTTTTAGTGGGGATGTTGGTTGATGGTTTCTTTGACAATTGATTCTGGCAAACACGATCTTTGATCGTATGTCAGTGTCTCCTGTCAGGGCATCTCTTTTTCCAAGCATGGCTGTTTACAGTGTGTTTGGTGTTGTTTTTCAACGGAGAGTTTGATCCTGGCTCAGGACGAACGCTGGCGGCGTGCTTAACACATGCAAGTCGAGCGGAAAGGCCCTTCGGGGTACTCGAGCGGCGAACGGGTGAGTAACACGTGAGTAATCTGCCCCAGGCTCTGGGATAGCCACCGGAAACGGTGATTAATACCGGATACGACAACCGATTGCATGATCTGGTTGTGGAAAGTTTTTTCGGCCTGGGATGTGCTCGCGGCCTATCAGCTTGTTGGTGAGGTAATGGCTCACCAAGGCTTCGACGGGTAGCCGGCCTGAGAGGGTGACCGGCCACACTGGGACTGAGACACGGCCCAGACTCCTACGGGAGGCAGCAGTGGGGAATATTGGACAATGGGCGGAAGCCTGATCCAGCAACGCCGCGTGAGGGATGACGGCCTTCGGGTTGTAAACCTCTTTCAGCACAGACGAAGCGCAAGTGACGGTATGTGCAGAAGAAGGACCGGCCAACTACGTGCCAGCAGCCGCGGTAATACGTAGGGTCCGAGCGTTGTCCGGAATTATTGGGCGTAAAGGGCTCGTAGGCGGTCTGTCGCGTCGGGAGTGAAAACCAGGTGCTTAACACCTGGCCTGCTTTCGATACGGGCAGACTAGAGGTACTCAGGGGAGAATGGAATTCCTGGTGTAGCGGTGAAATGCGCAGATATCAGGAGGAACACCGGTGGCGAAGGCGGTTCTCTGGGAGTATCCTGACGCTGAGGAGCGAAAGTGTGGGGAGCGAACAGGATTAGATACCCTGGTAGTCCACACCGTAAACGTTGGGCGCTAGGTGTGGGATCCATTCCACGGGTTCCGTGCCGCAGCTAACGCATTAAGCGCCCCGCCTGGGGAGTACGGCCGCAAGGCTAAAACTCAAAGGAATTGACGGGGGCCCGCACAAGCGGCGGAGCATGCGGATTAATTCGATGCAACGCGAAGAACCTTACCTGGGTTTGACATACACCGGAAACACCTAGAGATAGGTGCCCTTTTAGTCGGTGTACAGGTGGTGCATGGCTGTCGTCAGCTCGTGTCGTGAGATGTTGGGTTAAGTCCCGCAACGAGCGCAACCCTCGTCCTATGTTGCCAGCAATTCGGTTGGGGACTCATAGGAGACTGCCGGGGTCAACTCGGAGGAAGGTGGGGATGACGTCAAGTCATCATGCCCCTTATGTCCAGGGCTTCACGCATGCTACAATGGCCGGTACAAAGGGCTGCGATCCCGTGAGGGTGAGCGAATCCCAAAAAGCCGGTCTCAGTTCGGATTGGGGTCTGCAACTCGACCCCATGAAGTCGGAGTCGCTAGTAATCGCAGATCAGCAACGCTGCGGTGAATACGTTCCCGGGCCTTGTACACACCGCCCGTCACGTCACGAAAGTCGGCAACACCCGAAGCCAGTGGCCCAACCCTTGTGGGGGGAGCTGTCGAAGGTGGGGCTGGCGATTGGGACGAAGTCGTAACAAGGTAGCCGTACCGGAAGGTGCGGCTGGATCACCTCCTTTCTAAGGAGTAAGTGGCCATGGATTCACACGGCACAAGGTCGTGTGGTGATGGTGCTACTCGCTAGTGGAATCGTCGATGAACGATCAGTCGGATACTTGCTGGTCATCTCAGTACTGCCCAACTCTCTTCGGAGACAGGGCGTGGAACCTGGTGGCTGCCGGTGACGGCTTGGTCTTGACACACTGTTGGGCCCTGAGGAATCACACACGTGAGTTTCTCTCGCCCCCTTCGGTCGAAGCTCTTCGGAGTGGAGATGGTTGTGCGGGCTGGCCGGCGCCGAGAGGTGGCCGGGGTTGATAGTTGGATAGTGGACGCGAGCATCTTGTTTAATAAGAATGCACACACCTTGTAGGCACTTGTGAGCCTCTGGTTTAGGCCTTTGGTTTGTGGGTGTTGGTGTGTGTTGGTCTTCGTAGCGCAGACAAGCTCGGCAATCTTGCAGTGATGCGAGTTGTTGTTGTTTGTTGTTTTTGTTGAGTGTTTGTGAGAGATAAGCTATGAAGGGCACATGGTGGATGCCTTGGCATCAAGAGCCGATGAAGGACGTTGGAGCCTGCGATAAGCCCTGGGGAGTTGGCAACCGAGCGTTGATCCGGGGGTGTCCGAATGGGGAAACCCAGCACGAGTCATGTCGTGTTACCTGCGCCTGAATCTATAGGGCGTTTGGAGGGAACGCGGGGAAGTGAAACATCTCAGTACCCGTAGGAAGAGAAAACAATAGTGATTCCGAGAGTAGTGGCGAGCGAAATCGGATGAGGCCAAACCAACTGCGTGTGATAGACGGCAGTCGTTGCGTAGTTGGGGTTGTGGGATATGTCTGTCATCGTCTGCCGGCGGTGAGCTCAGTAAGAAACCAAGCATGAAGGCGAACCAGTTGGGAAGCTGGGCCGTAGCGGGTGATAGCCCCGTAGTCGTATGTGTTTGGCTGGGTTGATGTACTTCCCAAGTAGGACGGCACTCGTGGAATGTCGTGTGAATCTGGCGGGACCACCCGCTAAGCCTAAATACTTCTTGATGACCGATAGCGGACCAGTACCGTGAGGGAAAGGTGAAAAGTACCCCTGGCGGGGAGTGAAATAGTACCTGAAACCGTGTGCCTACAATCCGTCAGAGCCCGGCCGACCCCTTGTGGGTAGTGGGGGTGATGGCGTGCCTTTTGAAGAATGAGCCTGCGAGTTAGCGGTGTGTGGCAAGGTTAACCCGTGTGGGGTAGCCGTAGCGAAAGCGAGTCCTAATAGGGCGGTTGAGTCGCGCGCTCTAGACCCGAAGCGAAGTGATCTAGCCATGGGCAGGTTGAAGCGCCGGTAAGACGGCGTGGAGGACCGAACCCACTTCAGTTGAAAATGGAGGGGATGACCTGTGGTTAGGGGTGAAAGGCCAATCAAACTTCGTGATAGCTGGTTCTCCCCGAAATGCATTTAGGTGCAGCGTTGTGTGTTTCTTGCCGGAGGTAGAGCACTGGATAGCCGATGGGCCCGACCAGGTTACTGACGTTAGCCAAACTCCGAATGCCGGTAAGTGAGAGCGCAGCAGTGAGACAGTGGGGGATAAGCTCCATTGTCGAGAGGGAAACAGCCCAGACCATCAGCTAAGGCCCCTAAGCGGTAACTAAGTGGAAAAGGATGTGGAGTCGCAGTGACAACCAGGAGGTTGGCTTGGAAGCAGCCACCCTTGAAAGAGTGCGTAATAGCTCACTGGTCAAGTGATTCCGCGCCGACAATGTAGCGGGGCTCAAGTTATCCGCCGAAGCTATGGCACTCCGGTTTTCCGGGGTGGGTAGGGGAGCGTCGTGTATCGGGTGAAGCAGCGGAGTGATCCAGCGGTGGACGGTACGCGAGTGAGAATGCAGGCATGAGTAGCGAATGATGTGTGAGAAACACATCCGCCGATTGATCAAGGGTTCCAGGGTCAAGCTAATCTGCCCTGGGTAAGTCGGGACCTAAGGCGAGGCCGACAGGCGTAGTCGATGGACAACGGGTTGATATTCCCGTACCGGCGAAGTGACGCCCATGATGAGGCGCATGATGCTAACCATCTGAAGCACACGTGACCGATCCCTTCGGGGTGAGGCGTGTGTGTGGAACATGGGACCCGAGTGTGTAGTAGTCAAGTGATGGGGTGACGCAGGAAGGTAGTCGAACCACGGCGATGGTTGTCCGTGGCCAAGCATGTAGGACTGAGTCTAGGCAAATCCGGGCTCTGTATGTCTGAGATGTGATGGGGACCCGTTTGGGGAAGTCGATGATCCTATGCTGTCGAGAAAAACCTCTAGCGAGTCATGAGCCGCCCGTACCCCAAACCGACTCAGGTGATCAGGTAGAGAATACCGAGGCGATCGAGCGAACCATGGTTAAGGAACTCGGCAAAATGCCCCCGTAACTTCGGGAGAAGGGGGGCCCGGATCGTGAACCCACTAGCTGGGGGAAGCGTGAAGGGCCGCAGAGACCAGGCCCAAGCGACTGTTTACTAAAAACACAGGTCCGTGCGAAGTTGTAAGACGATGTATACGGACTGACTCCTGCCCGGTGCTGGAAGGTTAAGAGGACGGGTTAGCCGTAAGGCGAAGCTCAGAATTTAAGCCCCAGTAAACGGCGGTGGTAACTATAACCATCCTAAGGTAGCGAAATTCCTTGTCGGGTAAGTTCCGACCTGCACGAATGGAGTAACGACTTGGGCGCTGTCTCAACCGTGGACTCGGCGAAATTGCACTACGAGTAAAGATGCTCGTTACGCGCGGCAGGACGGAAAGACCCCGGGACCTTTACTATAGTTTGGTATTGGTGTTTGGTTCGGCTTGTGTAGGATAGGTGGGAGACTGTGAAGCGCACACGCCAGTGTGTGTGGAGTCATCGTTGAAATACCACTCTGGTCGTACTAGATGTCTAACTTCGGACCATGATCTGGTTCAGGGACAGTGCCTGATGGGTAGTTTAACTGGGGCGGTTGCCTCCTAAAATGTAACGGAGGCGCTCAAAGGTTCCCTCAGCCTGGTTGGCAATCAGGTGGCGAGTGTAAGTGCACAAGGGAGCTTGACTGTGAGACAGACATGTCGAGCAGGGACGAAAGTCGGAACTAGTGATCTGGCCACGGCATGTGGAAGCGTGGTCACTCAACGGATAAAAGGTACCCCGGGGATAACAGGCTGATCTTCCCCAAGAGTCCATATCGACGGGATGGTTTGGCACCTCGATGTCGGCTCGTCGCATCCTGGGGCTGGAGTAGGTCCCAAGGGTTGGGCTGTTCGCCCATTAAAGCGGCACGCGAGCTGGGTTTAGAACGTCGTGAGACAGTTCGGTCCCTATCCGCCGCGCGCGTAGGAAACTTGAGAAAGGCTGTCCCTAGTACGAGAGGACCGGGATGGACGAACCTCTGGTGTGCCAGTTGTACCGCCAGGTGCATGGCTGGTTGGCTACGTTCGGAAGTGATAACCGCTGAACGCATCTAAGCGGGAAGCACGTTTCAAGATGAGGTTTCCCACCCTTTATGGGTTAAGGCCCCCTACAGACTATGGGGTTGATAGGCCGGAGGTGTACAGCAGTGATGCCCAGCCGACCGGTACTAATAGGCCGA
The DNA here is from genome assembly GCF_011045035.1 of Nocardioides turkmenicus. Taxonomy (GTDB): domain Bacteria; phylum Actinomycetota; class Actinomycetes; order Propionibacteriales; family Nocardioidaceae; genus Nocardioides; species Nocardioides turkmenicus. The sequence continues at coordinate 37 of NZ_JAALAA010000044.1, read as the reverse complement.
GGGCTTATCTTTCATAAACCCTCAACAAAAACAACAA
>NZ_JAALAA010000043.1 GCF_011045035.1 Nocardioides turkmenicus | reverse complement strand
CCCCCGAGCCCGAGCCGACCCCGGCGCCAACTCCCCCCTCGATCGGCGAGAACGTCGTGGCCCCAGTGCTCGACACCGTGACCGGCGTGATCGACGGTCTCACCGGAATCGAGCTCGACTTGACCTCGTAATCGAGGGTCCTCGAACGGGCCGTGACCTCCTCCGAGGTCACGGCCCGTTTGCGTATGCCCGGGGCGGGTTACCCATGGCAAGGAAGGGCCATCTAGAAATAGGACCTCCGTCCCGATAACTTCCGTGGTTTTCTCTCGTTTGCCCGATGTGCCACCCCTTAACTCGGGAGTGCGCCAGGTTCCCCCGGATCTGGCAGGTGGCACGGCCCCGTTGCGGGGATCTTGGGGGATCCCCACCGCAGAATCGGAGTCCAACCAACAATGCGAAGCATCCGTACGCTTGCGCTGTCCGCAGCCGCTGCCGCCGTCGTAGGCGCAGTTCTGGTTGTGCCGGCGCCTTCACAGGCCGCGCTGACGAACACCTCTTTCGGGATGTTCGCGAGCGGCTTCGGCACCCGCGTCACCGGTGGAAGCATCCCGGCCAACTCGGGAGACCTCGGATACCAGACCATCGGGTGCACCCGTAAGGCTGGCTACGACGTCAACAACAACACCGCCGGAGCCAAGGTGCCCGGCCTCGGCACGATCGGCGCCACCACGACCAAGCAGCGCACGATCAAGTCCGGCGCGACGGTCAAGTCCATCTCGGAGCACAAGATCGCCGACGTCGTGCTCGACAAGAGCCCGCTGGGCAAGGTCACCGTCGAGGGTCTCAGCTCGGTCTCCCAGGCATGGTGGGACGGCAAGGCCTACAAGGCCGACTCGAAGGCCAAGATCGCCCACGTGATCCTCGACCCGGCCGGCCCCGGCCAGAAGGTCGACCTCCCGGTCCCCGGTCGCGACAAGCCGCTGGTCATCCCCGGCATCGCCACCATCGGCATCGGGAACACCGTCGAGAAGGTCAAGGCTGACGGCTCAGGCTCCTACGCCTACGCCAACGGCATCTGGATCAAGCTCCACGGCAGCGACACCGAGGTCACCATCGGCCGCTCCCGCGCGGAGATCAACGGCCAGGCCTACTCGGCGGTCTTCAACGGCTTCTCCAACTCCGTCGACGCCACCGCTCTCGGCGGCGCCGTCCAGGTCGGCAAGAACCCGCTGACCAACGCCTCCTGCGCCGGCACCAAGGGCAAGCTGAAGACCAAGTCCCTCGGCGACGTGCACCTGGGCGAGGCCGGCAACATCGTGGACGTCAAGGGCCTGACCAGCGGTCAGCGCTCGAACCAGACCAAGACCGGCGCCGAGGGCTACACCTTCGGTGAGGTCGCCAACGTCAACATCGGCGACGGCGCGATCCGCATCGAGGCCATCCGCGCCCAGGCGAACGTGAAGTACGTCAAGGGCAAGGGCTCGACGTCGTCCATCTCGGGCACCAAGTTCGGCGACATCTACGTCAACAACCAGAAGGTCTCCCTCGCTCAGCTCGAGTCGGCGCTCTCCCGCGTCAACATCCCGGGCCTGGTCAAGATCGAGACCAAGGTGGTCACCGACCGCAGCAAGAACCTGATCGAGGTCGTCGCCCTGCGGCTGACGCTCCTCGACGGGAGCGACGGCACCAAGTCTGTCGTCAACATCGGTCACGCGAAGTTCAAGGTGAACGCCAACAAGTGAGGCCTTGATCCACTGAGGCTGTCCTAAGAAACGGCCCGCGTCCTGACCAGGTCGCGGGCCGTCTCTTCGTTCTGAAGTTACCCACGGGTAGTATCAACCCACCCTTACCCAACCGAACCCGAGCACAAGCACTAGGCTCGGTTGAAAACCGGTTCGTCCTGCCCCCTGATGAGGAGCGCCTAGGCATGTTGCAGATCATCGCCATCGTCGTGTGTCTCGCGGCAACGGTGGCCACCGCCTACCTGGTGATCAAGGCGGTCCGGTCGATGCTCGCGGTCATCAAGATCGGTACGCCGATCAGCCGCGTCGACCAGCCGCTGGCCCGCACCCTGACGATGCTGAAAGAGACCGTCCTCCACACGCGCATGCTGCAGTGGACCTGGGTCGGGATCCTGCACTGGTTCGCCTTCGCGGCGTTCATCGTGCTCTCCACGGCGGTCGGTGCTGCGTACTTCCAGCTCTTCGACCCGGAGTGGACGCTGCCGGTGATCGGCAAGCTGTTCGCGTACGAGTGGATCGCCGAGCTCCTCGGTCTGCTCGGCTCGCTGGGCATCATCCCGCTGATCGTCTACCGGCTGACGCACCTGCCCGCGCAGAAGGGCCGCGGCACCCGGTTCTACGGCTCCACCCAGTGGCAGGCGTTCTTCGTCGAGGCGATGGTGCTGGTCGAGAGCGCGGCGATCCTGTTCATCCGCGGTGCGGAGTACAACCTGGCCAAGGCGCACGGCGGGGAGGTCGCCGAGCACGCGACCGCGTTCCACTTCCCGATCTCGCAGTTCTTCGGGGCGCTCTACCCCACCGGCCCCGACGCGATCCACACGCTCGAGAACATCATCTACGCGATCGCGGCCTTCAAGATCATCACGGCGCTGATCTGGCTGACCATCGTCTCCACCCACCTGACGATGGGTGTCGCCTGGCACCGCTTCACCGCCTGGTTCAACATCTGGTTCAAGCGCGAGCCGGGTTCGCGTACGTCCTCCGTCGACGGCGCCCGCCCGCTCGGCACCGCGCTCGGCGCGATCAAGCCGATGCTCATCGACGGCAAGCCCGTCACCCTCGAGGACGTCGAGGAGGACCGCATCCCCGAGGACGCGATCCTCGGTGTCGGCTCGATCCAGGACTTCTCCTGGAAGGGCATCCTCGACTTCACCACCTGCACCGAGTGTGGTCGCTGCCAGTCGCAGTGCCCCGCCTGGAACACCGAGAAGCCGCTCTCGCCGAAGCTGCTGATGATGGGGCTTCGCGAGCACGCGTACGCCGCTGCTGCCGACGGCGACCTCAAGGAGAAGCCGCTCATCGGCAAGGCCGACGGCGCCCCGGAGGGTGCCGAGGGCAACACCGAGGTCCTGGACTGGTTCTACAACCCCGAGGACGGCGGCTTCGTCATCGACGAGGACGTGCTCTGGTCCTGCACCTCGTGCGGTGCGTGCGTCCACCAGTGCCCCGTCGACATCGAGCACGTCGACCACATCATGGACATGCGCCGCTACCAGGTGCTCGTCGAGTCCAACTTCCCCTCCGAGCTCAACGGTCTCTTCAAGGGCCTCGAGGGCAAGGGCAACCCCTGGAACATGAACGCCAACGCGCGCATGGACTGGGCCAAGGACCTGCCCTTCGAGGTCAAGGAGGTCGGCAAGGACATCGAGTCGCTGGAGGAGGTCGACTGGCTGTTCTGGGTCGGCTGCGCCGGCGCCTACGAAGACCGTGCCAAGAAGACCACCCGCGCCGTGGCCGAGCTGCTCGACATGGCCGGCGTCAGCTTCGGCGTACTCGGCAACGGCGAGACCTGCACCGGTGACTCCGCCCGCCGCGCCGGCAACGAGTTCGTCTTCCAGGGCCTGGCCCAGCAGAACGTCGAGACGTTCAAGGAGTTCAAGGTCAAGAAGGCCGTCACCACCTGTGCTCACTGCTTCAACACGCTGAAGAACGAGTACAAGGAGTTCGGCATCGAGCTCGAGGTCGTCCACCACACCCAGCTGCTCAACCGTCTCGTACGCGAGGGCAAGCTGACCCCGGTCGCGGACGGCGCCGGCGCCCACAAGCGCTCCATCACCTACCACGACCCGTGCTACATCGGCCGCCACAACGGCGTCTACGAGCCGCCGCGCGAGCTGCTGCAGATCATGCCCGGGGCCGAGTACAAGGAGATGCCGCGCAACTCCGAGCGCTCCTTCTGCTGTGGCGCCGGTGGTGCCCGGATGTGGATGGAGGAGAAGATCGGGTCGCGGATCAACGAGAACCGCACCGACGAGGCCGTCGCCACCGGCGCCGACCAGATCGCGGTCGGCTGCCCGTTCTGCCGCGTCATGCTCTCCGACGGTCTCACCAAGGCCCAGGCCAACGGCTCGGCCCGCGAGGAGGTCGAGGTTCTCGACGTCGCGCAGATGCTGCTCGCGTCCGTGAAGGGCGAGCAGGCCACCAAGCTGGCCCCGGGCGAGGGTGCGAAGGTCGGGGCCGCCGCCAAGGCCGCTCCGGCCGTCGAGGAGGCCGCTCCGGCCGCGGGTGCCGCTGCGGGTGCCGGTGCCGCTGCTGCCGGCTCGTCGCTCTTCGACTCCCCCACCGAGACGACCGAGACGCCGAAGGCCCCGGCCGACGCGTCCTCGCTGTTCGACACCCCTGCCCCGGCCGAGCCGGCCTCGGGCGGTACGTCGGGTGGCGGGTCGCTCTTCGACACCCCGGCTCCGGCCGCGGAGCCCGAGAAGCCGGCCGCCGGTGGTTCCCTGTTCGACGACGGCGGGTCGCTCTTCGACACGCCTGCGGAGGCGCCGGCCGAGGAGAAGCCGGCCGAGGAGCCGGCTGCCGATCTCGGTGCTGGCGGGTCGCTCTTCGACGTACCTGCGCAGGAGACGGAGCCTGCCGCCGCACCCGAGGCGAAGGCTGCCCCCTCCGCTCCGGCACCGGCGTCCGAGGAGCCCGCTGTCGACCTCGGCGGTGGCGGTTCGCTCTTCGACATCCCGGCCGCACCTGCCGAGGAGGCCGCTCCGGCGCCCGAGGCGAAGGCTGCTCCTGCTGCCGCTGAGCCCGAGGCGCCTACCCCGGCTGCGGAGGAGCCGAGCATCGATCTCGGCGCGGGTGGCTCGCTCTTCGACATCCCGGCCAGCGAGCCCGAGCCCGAGCCGGCTCCGGCGAAGGCTCCCGAGGCCGCCGCTCCGGTCGAGGCTCCGGCTCCGGCCGCACCTGCTGCGCCCATCGCAGGTTCGGGGGTGACCTCGGAGCCGAAGACCGACGTCGACTTCGACAGCCTCGGCTCGCTCTTCGACATCGAGGCTCCTGAGGGCACGGTCGCCGCCGCGGCTCCCGCCCCCGCTCCTGCCCCTGCCGAGGCCGCTCCGGCCACGGAGGCCGCGGCAGAGCCCGCGGTCGAGGAGGCGCCTGTGGCCGAGGAGACGCCTGCCGAGGAGGAGACGCCTGCCGAGGAGGACACGGCAGCCGAGGCGGAGACACCGGCCGAGCCGGAGCCCGAGCCCAAGGCCGCCACCCCGGAGCCGAAGCCGGCACCGGCCGCGAGCGGGGAGGCCCACACGCCGCGTACCGACGTCGACATCCACGAGACGGGGTCGCTCTTCGACCTCTGATCCACCGCAGTCCGCTGCACCAGACGATGACACCTTGTGAGCCCTCCACAAGGTGTCATCGTCATTTCGGCCGAGGCGTCTCCCGCGTCGGCCGAGATGGCACCAGCGTGCCCACTCGGCCGACGTACGTGACGCCTCGGCCGACCGGGGTGACGCCTCGACAGGCGCCTGACATCAGGTGACGTCATATTTAGGGTTGTGGTGACGTCACAATGGTGTCACAGTGGTGCGCATGGACATCACGCCGTACATCGACAGCCTGCGACGGGACCTGCTGGCCGCGGCCGAGGCATCGGGGCCGGAGGCGAGGGAGACCGCGGAGCGGCTCACCTACGCGCTCGACCCGGCCGCTCGGCTGGCGGTGATGGAGGCGGTGAGCCAGGCGGCCGCGGAGATCACGGCCGAGCTGCCGACCGGGAACGTGGACGTACGTCTGCGGGGCCGCGACCTCGAGTTCGGGGTCACGCTCCCCGAGCTCGCCGCCCCGGTTC
>NZ_JAALAA010000042.1 GCF_011045035.1 Nocardioides turkmenicus | reverse complement strand
GTCGGCGGGGAGGTGGGTCGGAGGCGGTCCGGCCATCAGGTCCTGGTGCGTCATGTGGTTATTGTGCCTGCGACCACCGACACCGTCGGTGGTCGGGTGTTGACTGGGGCCATGACCGGGCCGATGACGCAGACGACCGCCGCGCCGACGACGGAGCACCCGTGGCGAGCGCTGTTCGCGCTGTGCATCGGCTTCTTCATGCTGCTGGTCGACATGACGATCGTGACCGTCGCGACGCCGGACATCATGAACGAGCTCGAGGCGAGTGCCAACGCGGTGCTGTGGGTGACCAGCGCCTACCTGCTGACCTACGCGGTGCCGGTCCTGATCATGGGACGCCTCGGTGACCGATACGGACCCAAGTGGGTCTACATCGCCGGTCTGGCCGTCTTCACGGCCTCGTCGCTGTGGTGCGGGCTCGCCGGGAGCGTCGAGTCGCTGGTGGCGGCGCGGGCGGTGCAGGGTCTCGGTGCGGCGATGATGACGCCGCAGACGATGGCGACCATCACCCGGATCTTCCCGCCCGAGCGGCGTGGCGCGGCGATGGCGCTGTGGGGTGCGACCGCAGGCATCGCGACACTGGTCGGACCGCTCGCCGGTGGGGCGCTGGTCGCGGCCGGCGGCTGGGAGTGGATCTTCTTCGTCAACGTGCCGATCGGTGTTGTCGCGATCGTGCTCAACTGGCTGCTGGTCCCCGAGCTGGAGACCCACGCGCACGTCTTCGACTGGCTCGGCGTGGCGCTCAGCGGCGTCGGGATGTTCTGCCTGGTGTTCGGTCTGCAGAACGGCGAGCAGCGCGGCTGGGACCTCCTCACCTGGGCGCTCGTGAGCGGCGGGATCGCGGTCATGGGACTCTTCGTCTGGTGGCAGGCGCGCAACCGCCGCGAGCCGCTGGTGCCGCTCCACATCTTCACCGACCGCAACTTCTCGGTCTCCAGCCTGGCGATCTCCTGCATGGGGTTCGCGGCGGTCGCGCAGGGCTTCCCGCTGATGCTCTACGCCCAGCTCGTCCGCGGCTACACCGCGCTCGAGGCCTCGCTGATCATGGTCCCGACGGCGCTGGTCTCCTTCGTCGCCGCTCCGTTCGTCGGCCGGCTGACCGACCGGATGCACCCGCGGCTGCTGACGGGCGTGGCCTTCTTCCTGTGCTCCGTCTCGCTCTTCTGGCTCGCCGCGCCGATGACCGTCGACTCGCCGCTGTGGCAGCTGCTGGTGCCGATGGCCGTCTTCGGGCTCGGCTCCGCCGCGGTGTGGGCGCCGCTGGCGGCGACCGCCACCCGCAACGTACCGATGCGGCTGGCCGGGGCCGGCTCAGGCGTCTACAACGCCACCCGGCTGGTCGGCTCGGTGATCGGCTCGGCCGCCGTCGCCGTGCTCATCGACCTGCGCCTCAACGCGCACGGGCTCGGCGGGTCGCTGGCGGGCGGTCACGAGACCGCGGCCGGCTCCTCGATCCCACCAGCGGTGGCCTCGAGGTTCGCCGAGGCGATGTCGGAGGCGATGCTGCTGCCGGCGGTCGCGCTGGCGGTCGGCTTCGTGGCGGTGCTCTTCTTCACCACCCCGCGCCACATGACCAAGCCGTCTGCCTAGGAGAGCGCCACCGAGAGCGGAAGACCGCGACACGGGATCATGTCGCGGGCGGTCGTCAGCGGGTCGCCCGTGGCCAGCTGCGGGTCGGCCGAGACGATCGCCTTGCCATGGCCGTTGACCAGGGTCGCGCCGGCCTCGCGCAGCCCCGGCAGGAGCATCGTCTCCAGCGTCTCGACGAGGGTGTCGGCCCCGGCGACGCCGACCATGCGGCCGCCGGCGTAGACCGGCATCGTCGTGGTCATGACGTACTCGTCGGTGCAGACGAAGTCGACGTACGGGCCGACGAGGGTCAGCTCCCCCGTACGCTCCGGGCTGCGGTACCAGGGCTGGCGGGTGTAGTCGATGGCCTCGCCCGTGGCCGGGGCATCGGCGTCGCCGAGGAAGTCACGCTCCTCGCCCTGCCACCAGACGAGGTAGAGCCGGCGGTCGCTGAGCACTCCCGGCGCCACGACGAAGCCGCCGCCGACCAGGTTGGGGTTGCGCAGGAACTCCAGGGACCCGGGCTCGAGCCGCTCGCGCAGGGAGGTCGTGGTGACCGGGCCGGCCTCGAAGAGGGCAGCCACCTCGCTGCGTACGCGCTCCAGCTCGGTCACGATCGGCCCGAAGTGCTGCTCGACCTGGGCCACGCAGTCGAGCGGAGTCGTCGTCTTCGTCATCGTCGCACCGCCTCATGGATTTCAGCCAAGCGTTCCAGGGAGTGCGCGATGTGCTCGCGTACGCTCTCCCGTGCCCTGACAGCATCCCCTGATGCGAGGGCATCGACAAGCTCCTGATGGCGGGTCGCCGTGGCCTCCCGGAAGCCCGGCTCGTTGAGCGGGATCCGGAGCAGCGCACCGAAGTCGGCCTCCTGGCGCACCACCTCGCGCGTCATCCGGGCCGACTGGGTCAGCGCGGCCACCGACAGGTAGAGCTCGCTGTCGGCGCTGCGCCAGCGGGCCACGTCGCTGACGTTGAGCGGGATCAGCAGGTCGCGCAGGTCCTCGACCTCGTCAGGGTCCGTACGCTCCGCCGCGATCTCCGCACAGCCGGTGAGCACCACCAGGTAGACCGTGGCCCGGTCACGCAGCTCGATCCGCGACATCGCGGCGAGCCGGTCCTCGACGAGGTCGGCGCTCTCCGGGGCACGTACGAACGAGCCGCCCCCGCGCCCGCGGGTCGTCACCACCAGGCCCCTGGCGCGCAGCGCGACCAGAGCCTCTCGCGCGGTGACCGTCGCGACGCCGAGCATCTGGGCGAGCTCGGGCTCGCTGGGGAGCCGCTCACCGTGCGCGAGGACGCCGGAGCGAATCGCCTCCGCGAGACGGTTCTCGACGCGCGCCGCCCTGCCCTCGTCGCCGATCGGGGCGAAGATGGCCGCGCGAGCTCGGGAGGTCATCACACGCACACCGAAATCCTAATGTATGGCTCCAGATGATTCGGCCCCTCCGACGTGTTCGAATCTGTTCGAATCGGCACAGGAACTTCATGAATTTCGTCTTAACCATCTGGATCAAAGGGCGTTTCTATGCATAACCTGAGCGCACGGCTGACGCACACTGGTGTCGGTCGCCCAAGATCGTCGGATGTCCAGGGCTTGTGGGGGGCGCTGGGCATCCGACTCCTTGATTTCTGGGACGGCTGCCTCTGAATACGACAGGGCGGGGAAAGCCATTCGGCTCTCCCCGCCCTGTTGTTCGCTGGGTGCTCAGAACACCGCGGCCACGGCGCTCGTCACCGAGTCGACGATGTCGCTCACCAGGCCACCCTCGTCCTCCTCGGCCGGAGCCTCCTCGGTCGCCTCGTCAGCAGGCTCCTCGGTCGTCGGCCGCTCGGCCAGCGGGCTCTCCGACTCGCTCGGCGTCGCCTCCGGCTCGGCCGGCTCCTCGGCAGGCGCCTCAGCCTTGTCCTCGCCGCCCGGGAGGACGTCGTCCAGACCCGGAAGCAGCGGCGCCTCCTTCTCGGTCGGCTCGTCCGAGGGAACCTCGACCGGGGCCTCCGGCAGCGCCGGCTTGTCGGCCGGAGCGTCGGACTTGGCCTTGCCCGGGGTGTTGGAACGGAGAGCGGGGTTACCGGCCGGGCGGGCCTCCTCGCCGGAGGAACGCACCGTCAGCGTCTGGCTGGGAGCCGACTCGTTGCCGTCACCGTCGATCGCCGTCACCGTGACCTCGACCGTGTCCCACAGGAGAGCGCAGGTCACCTGGAACGTGGTGGTGTCAGTGGCGTTTCCACCGAAGCACAGGCCACCGTTCACGTCGACCCGGTAGTCGATCTCTGCATCCGGAGTGACCTTGTCCTCGTCCGTCGACCGTGCCCACGTCATGGTGAAGCCGAGCGGACCCTCGTTGGTCGCATCGAGGCCGGTCGGGACCGTCGGCGCGATCTTCGTGGTCGTGCCGGTGGCCTCAGCAGACGGGTCGGACTCGTTGCCGGCGCCATCCACGGCCGTCACCGTGTAGGTGTACTCGGTGCCTGCCTTCAGACCGGTGTCCTCGTACGACGTGCCGTTGACCGGCCCGACGAGATTGCCGTTGCGGTAGAGGTTGTAGGTCACGTCACCGACGCCGTCGGTGTTGTCCTCGGACTCGAGCCAGCTCACGTTCAGCGTGCTGTCGCTCGGGTCGCCCGGCTCGACCGTCACGCCCTGCGGGATCTGAGGTGCCGTGATGTCCATGACGCAGTCGACCGTGTTGCTGTCCTCGGACTCGTTGCCGGCCTTGTCGGTGGCGGTGACCCAGAAGCTGTAGGTCTCGCCCGCGCGCAGGTCGTTGAAGGTCGCCGAGGTCTTGTCGGTCTCACCCGGGTCGCCGGCGTTGGGACGCGAGGTCACCGTGTAGTGCGAGATCCCGCTCTTGTCCTTCGCCTCGGACCAGTCGATGGTCACGGAGGTGTTGCTCAGGACCTTGCAGCTCTCGACGCTCACCGGGTCCGGAGCGGTCTCGTCCTCGGGGTCACCCGGGCCAGGACCAGGGCCATCGTCGTCGCAGATCGGGAGGTCGGGGAAGATGTCGCAGACCGGAAGCTCACCGTCACCGTCACCGTCGTCCGGCGGGGTGGTCGGCTCGCCATCACCCGGCGGGGTGGTCGGCGGCGTGGTCGGCTCCTGGCACTGGGTCAGATCCGGGCGGATCTCACAGATGTCCACACCGGCACCCGGCGGACGCGTGTCCTCACAGGCGCTGGGGTCGAGCTCACAGGTCGGCGTGCTACCCGACGGGACGTTGCCCGCGGGGATGAAGGTCACGCCGGTGTTGGCAGCCGGGACGATGTCGTCTTCGACGACCTCAGGGTCGTCGGACTCCTTCTCCGACGGCTTGTCGTCGGGCTCGAGAGTGTCGGGATCGCTGGGGAGCGAGGACTCCCCGGTCGTCGGATCCTTCTTCGGCGAACCCTGCGGGTCGCCGCTCACCGTGCAAGAGAACAAGACAAGAAGCAGGATCAGGATGATCGCGCCTATGACGATTCCGCCGATTGTGCGGTTTCGCGCAGTGGTTTCCATTCCGAGGATGTCCCTCCCAAGATCAACGCCGAGGGGACGGTTCGACTGTCTTACCCGTGAGTCGCCGTCCAGCCAGGGCATTGAATCGCTTTACCAATGACCGGCACAACGACATAAGCCCGAGTTTGCTATGCCGTGTGCCACAACGTTTTCCGAATCGGGACCATTGGCCTGTCCCCGGCGTGTTGCTCAGCCGATGGAGTTGCCCGCAGAACCGAGATGCTGGGCACCCTCGACCACCCGAGCAGCCATACCGGCCTCCGCGAGCTTGCCCCAGACGCGAGGATCGTACTGCTTCTTGTTGCCGACCTCGCCGTCGACCTTCAGAACACCGTCGTAGTTGGCCAGCATGTGGCCGGCGACAGGGCGGGTGAAGGCGTACTGGGTGTCGGTGTCGATGTTCATCTTGACCACGCCGTAGGACACCGCCTCGGCGATCTCCTCGGCGCTCGAGCCGGAGCCGCCGTGGAAGACCAGGTTGAACGGCTTCGACCCGGCGGGCAGGCCGAGCTTGGCGACGACGGCGTCCTGGGCGTCACGCAGGATGGAGGGACGGAGCTTGACGTTGCCCGGCTTGTAGACGCCGTGCACGTTGCCGAAGGTGAGCGCGGTCAGGTAGCCCTCGATGCCGAGCGCGTCGGCGGTCGCGATGGCGTCCTCGGGGGTCGAGTAGAGCTTGTCGTCGATCGCCCCGACGATGCCGTCCTCCTCGCCACCGACCACGCCGACCTCGATCTCGAGCACGATGTGGGCGGTCTTGGCCAGGGCCAGCAGCTCCTCGGCGATCTGCAGGTTCTCGGCCAGCGGCACGGCGGAGCCGTCCCACATGTGGCTCTGGAACAGCGGGGCCTCGCCGCGCTGGACGCGCTCGGCGGAGAGCTCGAGCAGGGGACGTACGAAGCCGTCGAGCTTGTCCTTGGGGCAGTGGTCGGTGTGGAGCGCGATGTTGACGTCGTAGGACTTGGCGACCTCGGTCGCGTACGCCGCGAAGGCCACCGAGCCGGTCACCATGTTCTTGACCGTGGGGCCGGAGAGGTATTCCGCGCCACCCGTGGAGATCTGGATGATGCCGTCCGAGCCGGCCTCGGCGAAGCCGGCCAGCGCCGCGTTGAGCGTCTGCGACGAGGAGACGTTGATCGCCGGGAAGGCGAACCCCTTCTCCTTCGCGGTCGCGAGCATCTCGGCGTACTTCTCGGGGGTGGCGATGGGCATCTGGGGGTCTCCTTGAAGATCCGTTTCTCGACCGGTGCGCTGGTGGCCAGCGTAATGCGCTTCCGGGCCACCCCACCCAACGCCCGCAGTTGGATCGATCAACCAGGACAACCGATCTGCCACGAGATCCGTATCCACAGGTGACACTGACCTGGAAGGCACCATGGACTGGCAAGAGACCCTGGAACGGGCGATCCCGTATCCCCCACCC
>NZ_JAALAA010000041.1 GCF_011045035.1 Nocardioides turkmenicus | reverse complement strand
GTGGCGTGCTGGCCGGCCCCGGAGGTCGCGCGATCCGCGGCCGGATCGTCGTCTTGTCGGGGTCGTCGACGGCCGGACGCTCGAAGGAAGACTGCGGCCCCCGAGGGGTTTTGTCGGGGCTTCCGGTGGAATCGCTCATCCGAGAGTTCCTCCCATGAGGTTGTAGCGGCGTACGTCGTCCGGCGAGCTCTTCCACGTCGCCAGCTCATGGCCCGAGAACGAGCCTTCCTTTGACGCCAGAGCCACGTAGAACGTGTAAGGGCTGTCGCTGGTGTCCTGGGAAGCCGCGATGACATCGGTCAGCCCGTCCCCGTTCACGTCGGCAAGGGTCACGGGGTACCTGCTGGTGGTCTTGAGGGTGTTGCGGGGCTTGGGAAGCTTTCCGCGAGTGGCGATCGAGAACTCGGTCAGGTCGTCGCTGAAGTTCCCGATCGTGATCGTCTGCCCCTCGCCCCGGCCTGACTCCCCGGCGACGATCTCGTCCCGTCCATCGCCGTCGACGTCACCAGCGACCAACGAGCTGATTCCCTGGTGCTGGAAGGGGAATGACTTGGCCGCGCCAACGGCAGTCCCGTCCCCCTGGTAGAGATCCAGCTCCGAGGTCCCAGTCGTGAGCGTCTTGTCCTCGGGCTGACCTGCAGCTCGATTCAGCACCACCAGGTCAGCCTTCTTGTCGCCGGTGAACTCACCCACCACGACCTGCTCCCTGGTGTCGGCCGGGTAGGCCGCGAACTGCGTCGGCTCCGCGAACCCCGACCCGGTTCCCCGATAGACCCAGATGGCGCCATCCCCGACCGTTCTGCCCTGCCTGTCGAGGTCGGGGTCGGGGTTGCCGAACGTCGTGGCCATGAACAGATCGGCGACACCGTCACCGTCGAAGTCGTCGGTGCCCAGGTCGTAGTAGAACGTCGACCCGGTCATCTTCTTGCCCTGCTCGACGACCCCTGCGGGCGCTTTGAGCGATCCCTCCAGATCGCCGTGGAAGGTGAACCCCTTCTCGCTCCGCACGAAGGTGATGAACGAGTTCTCACCGTCGCCGGTGAAGTCGGCACAGAGAGGGAACACCTCGCTCCCGTCGTTGTCCTCCGGGAGCGCAGGGTCGTCGTACGTGACGGCCTTCGACGGCTTCAGCGAGCGTCCGTCCGACTTCCAGGTGACCACGTCGACACCCTCGCCGTCTGGGTTCTGGACGTTGGTGACCACGTCTCCGAACTTGTCACCGTTCACATCCGCGTACGCAGCGCCTTTGACGGTCGGCACAATGGGCTCCGGCCCGTGCTCGACCCAGGGCTGGGTGATCGCCAGCGCTCCGCCGACGCCGAGAGCGGCCACGCCGACCATCGCCGCACCGACCCGGAGCGGGGTGATCTTGGACGGCCGCGCGGCCTCCTCGATCAGGATCGCCTCGCTCTCGGACGGGGCTCGCACCGCCGCGACCGGGATGGGCATCGGGTTCGGGTCGGCCATGGAGGGCGCAGGCACGAGCTGGGCAGGAGCAGTGATCTCGCGCAGCTTCAGCAGGTCGTCCTTGAATGCCGCCGCGCTCTGGTAGCGCTGACGGCGGTCCTTCGCCATCGAGAGCTGCAGGATCCGGTTGGCTTCCCTGGTCCACTCGTCGGTGCCGACGAACTGCGGGATCGGCGCGTTCTGGTGCGCCATCGCGACCTGCACGGCCGCGCCCGAGTAGGGGATCTTGCCGGTCAGCGTGAACCACAGCATGCAGCCCGCGGCGTAGACGTCCCGCGACGGCTCCGGCTTGATCGGGAGGCCCTGTGCGTCGCGCTCGTCGCGGATGTATTCAGGTGCCAGATAGTTCCACGTGCCCGTGATCCCGCCGGCCGGCGAGTCCGAGGACGACGTCGCGATCCCGAAGTCGCACAGGTAGCCGAAGAGGTCGAGCGGGCTCGAGGGGTTGCGTACGAGGACGTTCGACGGCTTCACGTCCTGGTGGATGATCCCGACCTGGTGGGCGTCGTGGAGCGCTCCGGCGACCTGCGCGTTGACCAGGCACGCCAGGTGCGGGGCCAACGGCCCCTTCGAACGTACGAGTCCGGTCAGGTCGCCGCCCTTGATGAACTGGGTGACGATGAACGGGCTGCCCTGCTGCTCGCCGATGTCGTAGATCGCGATGATGTGGGGCGACCTGATCTGCGCGAGGGTCTGGCCCTCGCGGATGAACATGTCGATGAACTGCCGGTCGGCGAGGTGGGCGTGCACCATCTTCAGCGCGACCTGGCGCTCGAGCCTGGTGTCGAATGCGTCGTAGACGACGCCCATTCCACCTTCGCCAAGAATTCGGTCCAGGCGGTAGTGTCCGAACACTGCCCCGGGATGAAGCGTCGTCATGTCCGCACCCTATGCAAGGGCCGCAGAACCCAACCACTCAAATCTACGAAAAGTCGTCTACTTCTTCGTCGGGGACCATTCGACGACCGTCGAGACGAGTGGCGCGACCGGACCGGACCGCGGACGCACGCTGTCGACCTTCTTGTCGCTCACCGTCACCGTCGGGTTCATCACGATCGGCACCACGATCGAGTCCCGGACCAGCGTCTTCTCGATCTCGACGCGTACGTCACGGGCCTCGTAGGGGTCGGCGGTGCGGGCCAGCTCGCTGATCAGCCGGTCGCGATCACGGTCGCCACCGCCGGTCGCGTTCTGGCTGCCCTTGCTGCCCCACTGCGCCGAGATCTCCTCCGGCGTCTGCGGGATCGGGATCCGAGCGAGCACGGCATCCCACTTGTTGCCCGACAGCAGCTTGTCGGCCCCGGAGACACCGCAGTCGGTGGTGGACCAGCCCTCGTCGTCGACGACGTTGGCGATGGTGTCGTAGGCGCCCGACGCGAACGCGCTCGACTTGTCGTAGGCGATGCACACCCGGGCCCCGCGCGGGGCCGCGGCGTCCTCGGAGGCTCCGAACTTCGTCGAGAAGCCGGAGTCCTCGGTCGCGATCTGGTAGCCCTCGCCGCCCGGCGGGAAGAGCACGACATCGGTGGCTTCGTACGCCTCGGCCCACTCGCCCGCGCCGCCTTCGGCGATGTCGCCTCGGGGCACGGCGCGCAGGTAGGCGGTGCGGGTGTTCTTACGCTGGAACAGGCCGCGGTCGGTGCGCAGGATCAGCGCCCACATGGTGCCGTCGTGGGCGTTCGCGACGCCGTAGTCACGGCGCTCGAGGTCGCGCACCTGCTTCCGGTTGGCCTTGGTCGGGGTCACCTGGACGACGTCGACCGTCTCGCCGATGCTGTCGAGCGCCTCCGCGCTCGCCGGGGTGAGGCGTACCTGCTCGTAGGTGGGCCTGGCCTCGCCCGTGTATTCCGGGTTGACCTCGAGGTCGACCTCCTGCCCGGTCTCGCCGGCCGCGATCCTCGTGACCCGGTAGGGACCGCTCGACAGCAGCGCCTCCTCGGGCGCCTTGCCGTCCTCCGTGACCGTGAACGCGGTCTTCCACGCCTCCGCGATCTTGGTGAGCTTCGCGGTGTCGGACTCCTCGATGGCGGTCTCGACGACCTCCTTGGCCTCGATCGGGTCCTCGATCTTCAGTGCCTTCTGGCCGACCACGTGGGCCGGGACGGCGACGTCCAGCGCCGTACGCCAGTCGACCACCGGGACCACCAGCGGAACCTCGATGGCCCGCGCGCCCTCGTCGACCTCGGGGATGTAGGCGCTCTTGGTCAGGCCGGTGGGGACCGCGCCGAAATCGACCGTGCCGTCCGAGCTGCCCTCTTTCGGGGTGCCGAAGTAGCCCGAGGTCGCCGCCCAGGCCAGCATGAGGTCGGCGGTGTCGATCGGCACTCCGTCCGACCAGTTCGGCTCCGCGAGGTCGTAACGCACCCGGGCCTGCTTGTCGCCCTCCATCGTGACCTTGCCGAAGGTCTCGTCCATCTCGACGGTGTCGTCGATCAAGGTGCCGAACGCCCCACGCGTGAGCGAGGCGATGTCGAGGTTTCCGTCGGTCACGCTCGCCGCGCTCGCGGGGTTGGTGCTGGTCAAGGACCCGCGCCACGCGACCGCGACCTCCGAGCCCTCCTCCACCGACGCCGGCAGATCACCCGAGCAGGCGGTTGCGACGAGCGCCAGGCTGGCAACGGAAACGAGCCCCACGCGGCGACGTGCCCCAGGATGCACCTTCAAGTCCCCTCTCCGAGACAACGGACGCCCAGATCCTAACGAGCCCCGGCGGAGACCTGCCAGCTACATAGGCGGTCTCCGCCGGTGGCGTCGTCGTCACCTCACGAGGCGGGGATCTCCACCTGCTCCGTGAACTCGGCGATGGTCTTGTCCGAGCCGATCACCTTCGCTCCGTCCCGCTCGTACTCGATGAGGTACGTGTCGGCCTTCTCCTCCACCTGGAAGGCGATCCAGCCAGTGTGCTCACCGCCGTCGCGCCGCTGCACGTCCTCGAGCGGCGTACGCTTCGCGGCGGTCATCTCCTCCGTCATCAGACGGGTGTCGGAGCTCTCGAAGTCACCGCCGTTGTCCCACGAGATCTCGAAGTTCCCCTCGGAGATCCGGCCGCCGTACTCCGTGCCGGGCTTGATCTTCACCTGGAGCAGCACGACCTCGCCGCCCTCGGCGATCAGGTCGGCCTCCTCCGTCGACGGGAAGTCGCGGACGGCCGAGATGATCTCGATCGTGTCCCCCATGTCGGGGTCCTTGAGCGTCTTCCCGATCTTCACCTCGGCCTCGTCACCGGCGGGCGCCGCGGAGGCGGACGCGGACTCGGAGGCCGGCGCGCTGGACTCGACCTCGACGGCGGCGTCCGCGTCGCTGTCGGTGTCCTCGGAGCCGCACGCGGTCATTGTGAGCGCCAGACCGAGGCTGAGGCCGGCGGCGGCAAGCCGGCAGGTCCGGACGGTGGTGCGAGTACGCATGAAGAAACCTTTCAACAGTGAATGTTCCCGAGATCGAGAGGTACGCGCCACCTTGGCAACTCCAGCCCCTGCCGGGCGTTCTTTACTTCGGCGTGTCGCGCGGTGACGTTCGTAGCGTCGGCAGACGACGTCTGATCCATCGAAACGGCGATCTGATCAGCCACACCCGACGCTGGGCGTCCCCCGTCGCGGCATTGCGCGCAACACGAATCTACGAAGTGCAGTTCCCGACTGCTTCCTCGGGCGGTGCGGGACCGCGGAATCGTTTCAGCGAATAAGGTCAGGTCCCCAAGCCCGACACGATCAGAATCACTCCGCCTACGAACAGGACCAGTGAGAAGAGCAGCATTAGGTACAACCATGTCATGGATGACGCTTCGCTGATCTCCGGTCGATCGGGGTCGTACATGACAGCGATTCGAGAGTTCCGCTTCGGCTCACGAAACCATGGCGTATCGGTGCCGGATCGCTGCTGGCCCGACGAATCGAGATACTGGTAACGAACGGTGGTCTGGGTGTTGCCGGAGCTCTGCCGTTTGGTCTTCACGGATGTGACCGTGCCCTCGGCATGAACCCAAGTCCGCCGACGACTCCACGTGCGCACCGTCATCACGAGCGACATAGGGAAGACGAGCGCCAAACACACGCCAAACGCAACTAGACTCAGGGACTCCATCGTGTCCGTGCCATCCTCTCGCTCGCCCGATCTGCAGAAGCAGGCTACACACTCCGTGTTGCGGACCCCGCGGTGCCCTCACATATAGCCGACGCAGGCGGAATCGCTCTGGAGTTGGAGTCGCCTTACGTCCTCGCGTCCAACTCGCCCCACGAGCCGATGGGCATGTCGAGCATCGCTGGAATATCAACCTCACGCTCGTCAACGACGCCGCGCTTTACGAGGATCTCCAGCACCCTCGCACGGACATTGTTATAGCTTCGATCTTCGCGGGTCTGCGGGCGAAGTTTCTTGGGCGTCCGTCGACGCCAGCCCTTCGAGCCAGCCAGAACTGCTGCAAAGACCGCCACTCCCGCCATAGCCGACACGAGTACGAGAATCAACAGTCCGCCTCCAGCGAGGTCGGCAATGCCGCTCTGCAAAAGGGCGAACCCGACGCCCGACGCACCACCAGACACTCCCGTTACAATCAAATCCATCCACCGGCGACGGCGCCCACTCGACCTCCAGGTCTCGAGCGTGACCAGAGCAACGAACAGGGCCACCACGAATGCCCCGAACGCTGCGCGTTGCCACGCGCCTGAATCGGGGATCGCTCCAATTGCTCGAGCGACGAGCATACCCAGACCCAACAGGGGAGTCGCGTAGACAACTGCCCCAATCACATAGAGCGGAACCGCCATCACCGGATTAGGACCGGCAGGGGGTTCACCGTCCGGCGCGGGCCGGCTCAAGATCTCTGCCTCGATTTCACCCCAACGCAAAGGCGCTGAAAACTCAGCTGTCCGAGCCCATTGAACGACATCGTCCCCGCCGACCGAACGGTCAGTCATAACCTTATTACTCCACTTCGTTTCGCGCTTTGGCGTCAACTGTCACTGTACTGGTGCATGCCATGTCACTGTTGACGCGCACGAGTCAAACAGAAACTTCGCCGACACCACGTATGGGTCATCGGCGGGCATATCAACCGGCGTACTGAGCCCCCCGACGATCTGTAGGGCCCGCCGGCGCTTGGAACCGGGAACTGGAATAAGATAGGTCACGGTACGGCTGACGATGGACTCAGCACCCAACCTAATGGTCTTCTCTTGCTCGTATCGCAGGGTTCTAACATCACCGAGCAAGGGGGTAGCGCCGTGGTTGACGATGAGGTTTCGAGCAAGGTCGTCAAGGCTGGATCCAGGTTCCGGCCTGCGAATCGATGCAACCATGGACGCAGGCATCCACAGCGTCGATGGAGCCTGTTCGGTCGCTACAAAGAAAGCGAATGCCCCGTTCTGACGCATGTCGTCGAAGGAACGCTTTAGCAACCGCCGAGTTTCGGTATACAACTCCGGCTTGTGCTCCTGCATGAGGCGTCGTTTCAGACCGGAAACCATCGTTTCAAACGTCTGCTCATCGACCGCACGCCTAGACCAGCCCGGCGGAAGCTTCATGTCGAAGTCAGGGTCGGGCGTGACGCCCAACGACTCTCGCAGACTATTCATGCGCTCTCCTCGAATCGCCATGGAGACTCCTCCAAGACACCGTCGAATGCAACCGATTGGAACGGCTGGCCGGTATCTGGTCGCACGAGGCGAAGGCTGTGAAGCAATGCCAGCACCCCACGCAGGGCGTAGACCGTCAGCGGATCAAAGGCCTCCGCCAAACTGACCACCAGTGTCGACTCACCGTCACGGAATATGAAGTGAACCCCAGATAGTTCGATATCAGGCCCGCCGTCGTTGGGAACGATGCGCTTCGTCGAGCACTGGATCCCGGGTCCGATATGAGGCGCCTCGAAGAGGTGCACGACCGCATCGCTATCGGTCCAATCCGGCATTTCGGCGGTAGGGAAGATCCCGATGTGACACGTGGCGGCATCTCCACCGAACGTTGGCCACACCTGAAACATCGCGATCGAGTCCGTGCGGTCCCGATCCTCCAGAGCAGACGTCAGCATCTCGTTGACCACGTCGGCGCTGATTGGCACGCCGTCCCAACCGACCTCACCAACTAGTTCGTCCTGGACCGTGTCGATCCACTCCCGGCGCTCAACCGGACCTAGGTCCCTCGGTATGTACAACCATCCGGGGACCTCGACCTCTTCTACTAAGTCCAGCGCCCAAACGTCATCTGTCATCTCAGTGCCTCAACTCGGATCAGCCCACCCAACCCGGCAACTTGGGCGCATTCGGAATATCGAAGCCGGGGAGCCTGTCGATCTTGTCGTAGTTGCCCAAGGCGCCTGTAGCCGAGGAGATGGCGAAGTCGAATGCAGCGAGGTTCCTGACCGCACTTCCATTCCGCGTCGCAGCGAACTGCGCGCCTTCCCAGAGGGACTTGTGAGCTCGATAGACACTCTTGAACCCCTCGTTGCCGAAGATCAGCTTGTTGAAGCCGTTTCCAGCACCCCGATATTTGAAGGCACCGATCAACCCATCCTTGTAGAAAAGTTTGGGGTTCTTGATCGCGTTGGTGACACCCTTGCAAGCAGTGAACTTGCCAAGCAACGCGGACTTGGCGGCCGCCTTGTTGAAGTGTGCAAGCTTGCCTACCGTCGTAAGCTTTCCGAACGGGATGACACCTAAGGCGGCCATGAAAATATCTGTCTTGTTGGCTTCACCGTTCGCATACTGCCCAATCACTGCCGCAAGGTAAATTGCCCCCGCAACCAGGGCGATTGTTGCGAGGATGGGACCGCCGATGATCAGAGCGGCAATCGCAACGACAGCCGTTACGACCGCGAAGACGTCAGCCACATCCGACCAGAAACTGTCCTCGATCTTCCCGGAGGTGCCATCGGTGATGCCGTTCGTCGCGGTGTCGAAGGCGTCCTCCCAGACGTCATACCAAGTGTCGAAGGTCTCGGCCTCGGCCTTCCAGTTGTCGTAGGCCTGCTTCTTGGCCTTGTTGTCGGCGGCTTCCTCTTTGTCAGTGCCGCCGATTCCGAGGAGGCCACCCTCCTCTTCCGTGGTGCTGTCGTCCTTGTCGCCCGGCAGGCTCTCGTAGGTCGACCACAGCTCCTTGCAGGTGTTGGCGCTCGAGTCGATTCTCGGCTTACACGACTCAAGCGCTTCGCCGTACTGCACGAGAACCGGCCCAACCGGTTCGTAGAGGTCGCCTGCCTCCCTCAGCTTCTCGTGAGAGTCGCCGATGATCTCTTGAAGCTTCCGGATGGCCTGGCCTTGCTGCTGTCCGTCCGAGAGTGTGTTGTCCTTGAGGGTCCTAAGAGTCGTGGCAGCCTCATGCATCTTCTTGCCGAGGCTCTCGATCTGCTTGCCTCGCGAAACGATCTCTCCGGGCCTGCCTTCGACATGCTTGATCTCCCTGCCCTTGGGAGAGTCTTCCATCCCGCCAAACATCGACTTGATCTCCTTGTTCCCGAGCTACAGCCCAGTCGTTTTCGCCGCCACGCTACTGTCGTCTCACTTGGACTCGAACGCCAAGGCCGTCTCACTGTCCCAGTTCTGGAACCCGTCGACCACACCCTTGACATGTTCCTGCACGCCTTTGAGTGCGTCCTTCAGTTCGTCACGCTTGTGGTTCCACCGGTCTTCGAAGTCCTCAGCCGCCTCCCGAAGGTCGTTGCGGTCAAAGGGGTCTCCGATGGCATCCTCAAGCTTGTCGGCCCGGCTACTCGCCTGCTCGAACTCCTCGACAATGCTGCTGAGGCTCTTGGCCACGGTGTCCAACTCAGCGATCTTGATACTGACGTCGGCCATTTCCGACCGTCCTTCCGTTCCCCGACAAACTCTGACGTACCGACTACAGCGATGACGGGCGATGCTCCGTCATCGGACGAAAGCGGCGGGCCAACCCAGAGGGTTGGCACCGCCGCCTGTTGACGTCAATCAGCCGCCGGCGAGCTGCGAGTCCAGGTCCTGAATGGCCGTGGCCATGTCACGCAGAGCCTGAGCCATCTCCTCGACACCAGCGATGGCGTCCTTCAGACCAGTGGTCATCTCCTGATAGCCGTCCTGGAACTTACCGGACGCCTTCTCCGTCTTGAACCCGTCCTGGACGAGCTCGTCGACGTAGCCCTGGCACTCATCCAGAGCGGACTCGATCGTGTCCTTACCCTGGTCGAGCTTGTCGGCGGTGCCGGTCATCTCGTCGTATGTTGCCCCGAAGTCACTCATCGATCATTGCCTTTCCCGCAATTTCCATTACACGACACCCATTTGCGGCGCCGTTCATCACCGACACTCACGCGTCATGGTTGTGAAGCGTGAACCCGACGAGCCGATACCCTCGTCCCCGGGCGTGGTCCGAGATCCGAGCAATCAACTTCGTCACGGTAGTCCTACCCGCTACGTCGAGTTCTAAACGTCTCCGAAAGTAAAGTTTCAGCTAGACCCGGTTAGGGTCACAGCAGCGCACCGGCGGGAGTCGACACCGCAGCACGCGACCGAGATGGGTAATGGTGGGCCCATGGATGCAAGCCCACCATCATGCCCGATTCTTAGGCTCAGCCGCCGGCGAGCTGCGAGTCCAGGTCCTGAATGGCCGTGGCCATGTCACGCAGAGCCTGAGCCATCTCCTCGACACCAGCGATGGCGTCCTTCAGACCAGTGGTCATCTCCTGATAGCCGTCC
>NZ_JAALAA010000040.1 GCF_011045035.1 Nocardioides turkmenicus | reverse complement strand
GGCTAGCAGGGCGTCGGCCTCGTCGGCGGCGGGGCGGGCGCCGATCTGCCGGAATGCCGTACGCGCCGCCTCGAGCTCGCGGCGGGACGACTCGGTGTCGCCGGCCGCTGCCAGTGCGCGCCCGGTCAGCAGCCGGGCCCGGCTTCGGTCGTAGGTGGCGTCGGCGCGGGCCCACAGCTGCTGGGCCTTGCGCAGGTAGGGGAGGGCACCGGCGGGGTCCCCGGCGCTCAGCTCGACGGCACCGTGCGCGTGTGCGGCTGCGCCCTCAAGCCAGTCGCAGCCGAAGGCGCCGGCCAGCTCGTCGAGTTCGGCGGCCACCTCACGGGCCCGGTCGACCTCGCCGGCATCGATCAGCACGTCCACCGCGGAGGGCAGGAGGCGGCACCGCTGCACCGGACCGCCTGTCTCGGCGAGCAGTCGGTCGATCGCGGCCAGCGCCGCGGCGCCCTGACCGCGGGCGGACCAGAGCAGCGCGAGACCGGGCTGCGGGTCGAAGCCGGAGTCGGCGGCGCGCTCGTAGGCGGCGTCGGCCTCGGCGTACTCGCCGCGCAGCCGGAGCACCTCGCCGGCCTCGTACGCTGCCAGCCCGACCGCGTCCGGAGCGTGCACCTCCTGGTAGCGGCGGGTCGCGTGCTCGAACTCCTCGAGAGCCTGCTGCCACTCGCCGTGCAGCCGCAGCAGCTGGCCGCGGTGGACCGCGCACTGGCCGGTGAACGCCAGCAGGCCGGGCTGGGCGGCGCACCAGCGCTCGAGGGCGGCCGTCCACTCCGCCACCCGGCCGAAGTCGCTGATCTCCTGGCAGCCCTCGATCGCGGTGCAGTAGACGTGGCCGGCGACGACGGGGGAGGCCTCGCCGGCGATCACGCGGACCATCGCCTCGTCGAGCAAGGCGAGGCCTTCGACCACACGGCCGGAGTAGATCGCCATCCGGCCCTGGGAGCAGAGGCCCAGGGCGGTGAGGTCGGGTTCGGCGTGGCGCCGGCCGCGCTCTGCCACCTTGTCGGCGTAGCCGGCAGCCGCGGCGAAATCACCGGTGCTCAGGGCGCGGAACATCCGCAGGAAGTCCACCCAGCCGACCTCGACTCCGTCGCCGGAGCCGTCGACGAGCCCCTCGGCGCGCGAGGTCCAGCCGCGCGCGAGCGCGCTCTCGCCGTGGACATGCGCCGTCATCGTGATCCGGAACGCGCAGCGGACCGAACGCCCGAGATCTCCGGCGTCCTGGCTCGACAAGAAGGCATGCTGCAGGGCGGCGATGGTCTCGTCATGATGACCGGTCAGCTCGGCGGCGACGGCGAAGTCCTCCAGGTCAGCGGCCGAGAGCACGGCGGGATCGGCCGCCGACCAGGCGCTGTAGGCCGCGGCCCAGTCGCCGCGGTCGTAGTCGACGCGGGCGCTCTCCAGCTGGACGTCGGCCACGGCAGGAACCTCCCCTGAGAGCGTACGCCGATCAGGCGCCGACGGAGACCCGCTCGGCCTCCCGCATGCGGGACGTGACCCGGTCGGCGACGAGCGCCGCGTCGCGGCCGGCTCCAGCGAGGAGCATGGAGCTGAACGCGTACTGGAAGCTGAGCCCGCAGAAGAAGAGCCCATCGGCTTCTGCGACCACGCCGCGCATCTCCCGTGGCCAGCCGTCCTCGTCGAGCACCGGCAGGTGGATCCAATCGAAGGCCTGCCGGAACCCCGTCGCCCACACGACGGTTCCGACCTCGCGGGGCTCGCCATCGATGACGGGCAGCCCGTCACGGACCTCCTCGATCCGCGAGGTCACCCGCTCGACGCCGCGGGCGGCCAGGTCGGAGCGCTTCACCCGCAGCATCGGCCCGCCGTGGCGCCGGATCGCGGGCATCTCCTTGCGGCCGATCGGCGTACGCCGGGTGAGGACGTGCCGCCAGGCGAAGAGCAGCACCGGGAAGAGCACGTGCATGACCGGCGAGTCCAGGCGCGGCGGGATCTGGCCGCAGTCGCGGCCGGCCAGGATCGTCGGCCGCGACTCGGCGACCTCGAAGGCGATGTCGCAGCCGGAGTGGCTGGCGCCGACGACGAGCACCGCGCCCTCGCGCAGCTGCCCGGGCCGGCGGTACTCGCTGGAGTGGAGCTGCAGGATCGACGGGTCGAGCTGCGCGGAGATCGCCGGGACGTGAGGCGTACGCCCGAAGGTGCCCGTCGCGACCACGACGTTGGCGCAGGTCCACGTGCCGCCGTCGGTCGTCACCCGGAAACCGTCACCCTGCCGGTCGAGCCCGGTGACCCGGGTCTCGAGCTGGACGGGCAGCTCGAAGGTGCGGGCGTACGTCTCGAGGTAGTCGCCGACGTCGTCCTTGCCGGGAAACGACCATCTCTTCGCCGGAAATGCCATCCCGGGAAGGCCGTCGTACTTGGCCGGTGAGTAGAGCCGGAGCGTGTCCCACTGGCGTCGCCAGTTGTCGCCGATCCGCGCGTTCCCGTCCAGGATCAGGAACGGGCGGCCGCGACGTCGCAGGTGATAGCCGGTCGCCAGGCCGGCCTGGCCGGCGCCGATGATGATCGTCTCGATGTGTGTGGTGTCCATACCGGCGACGCTAGGTCCGTGCGCCGCCGCTCCGCGTCGGTCGTACGTCGCATCCGGTGGCCACGGTCGATGGGTCGATCTACCCATCAGCCGCGACGAGGTCGTCCCCGATTCGAGCACGCGGGTAGGTGCGCAGGGAGATACTCGAGACATGACGAAGCAGCCCCCGGAGGACTTCAGCACGCTCCCGCCCTCGGTTCCGCTGGAGGAGACGATCGCCTACCAGGTCCAGCCGCAGATCCCGCTCGGCCCCGAAGGTGGTGGCGACGCGGTCGACGGCGGCGGGGACGGCGACTGACCGGGCTCGCTCACTAGGGTGAGCGGCGTGGACGAGCCCGAGAAGTCGTTGAAGGAGCGCCTCCGCGAGGCGATGATCGCGTGCCGGGAGAGTGTGTTCCCGGCGTACGCGAGCCCCGCTGAGGTTTTCGACGGGTTGGCGGAGGCGTGCCGCGAGCTCGGGATCGAGGAATGGGACGTGTACGCCGAGCGTGGGCCGGTCGCGCGGCTGGAGGCCGAGGTCGCCGATCTGCTTGGCAGGCCGGCTGCGTACTTCCCCTCGGGGGTGATGGCCCAGCAGGTGGCGCTGCGGATCCATGCCGACAACGCGGGCAACCGGCGGGTGGCGATGCCGGATCTCTCGCATCTGCTCGTGTACGAGGACGACGGGCCGAGGATCCTCCAGGACCTGCGGATCGAACACCTCACCACGGGCCGAGAGACACCGACGAAGGCTCACCTCGACGCGATCCCGGGACCGCTGGCCGCCTGCCTCGTCGAGCTGCCGCTGCGCGACGCGGGCTGCATCCTGCCGACCTTCGACGAGCTGGCCGAGCTGGCGCAGGGGTGCCGTGAGCGGGGGATAGCGCTCCACATCGACGGCGCCCGGATCTGGGAGTCGCAGCAGTGGTTCGGCAAGCCGCTGGCCGAGATTGCGGGACTCGCCGACACCGTCTACACCAGCTTCTACAAAGGCCTCGGTGGCCTCGCCGGCGCCGCGCTGCTGGGCGACGACGACTTCGTCGCGCAGGCGAGACTGTGGCGCCACCGGATGGGCGGCACGCACTTCCGGTCGACGGCCGAGGCGGTCTCAGCGCTGGTCGGGCTCCGCGACCGGCTCCCGCACATCGGCGAGTGCGTGACCTGGGCGAGGGCGTTGGCGGCGGCGCTTCCGCCGTCCGTCACCGTCCAGCCGCCGGTGCCGCACACCAACACCTTCCTCATGTACGCCGCGGGCGACTCCGACGCGGTCAACACCCGTCTCCTGGCCGCGCTGGAGGAGCACTCGCTCGCGTTCAGCAGACCCTGGAAGGCGAGCGACGAGCCGGGCCGTGTGGTGACCGAGGTGACCGTCGGCCAGGGTGCGCTCGAGCTGGACGCCGAGATCGTCGCCGGCCATATCGCCGCTCTCGTGGGGTCGAGACTGAGCCGGGAGAGACGCTCAAAGCGGCTTCACGGGCACACGGCCGGTGATATTTTCGGACGAACCAGCGAAGTCCTACTGAAGGGCAGTCTCATGTCGGTTCAGTTCGAAGTGCGCATCGATGGAATGACCTGCAGCCGCTGTGTCGAGAGCGTGACCAACGCTCTCGGAGACCTGGACGGCGTCCACGGCGTCGAGGTCGATCTGAACCCGGGAGCCACCTCGAGCGCGCGCGTCACCGCCGACGAGCCGGTCGAGCCGAGAGTCCTCAGATCAACCCTCGCCAAGGCCGGATTCACGATCGCCCGCGACACCTGACCGGCGCCGGAGTCGTCCGTGCTCGGCTCCCGTCGGAACTTTCCGGCCCTCACCGCCGAACCTGATCTCGTCTACCTCGATTCCGCCTCCGGCACTCCGTGTCCGGAACCGGTCATCGCCCAGCTCACCGCTGAGCTGCGTGGGCCCGCCGGCAACCCCGGCCGTGGCGGCCATCCGTGGGCCCGCGGCGCGCTGCGCCGCTTCGAGGACGCCCGCGCGGCCGTCGCCGCGTTCCTCGGCGCGTCGTTCCCCGACGAGGTGGCCTTCACCCGCGGTGCCACCGGAGCGATGGCGTTCCTGGCGGACCGGTGGGGACCCGCCGCGCTCGAGGACGGCGGCGACATCCTCTACTGTCCCGGCGACCATCTCTCGACGGTACGACCCTGGCTCCGGCTCGCGGAACGGCTGCGGCACCAGGGCGTCCGGGCGGTGGCGTACCGGCGCGACCGGCTGGGACGCATCGACCCCGACGACTTCGCCCGCGCGCTGAGCGACCGCACGAAGGTCGTCGTCGCCACCGACGTACACAACCTCCACGGCACCCGGACCGATCTCGACGCGCTCGCGATACCGCCGGGCGCGACGGTCTGCCTCGACTGCTCGCAGAGCGCCGGGCGGATGCCGCTGCGGCTGGCCGGGTCCCGCGCCGAGCTGGCCGTCGTCTCGGGCCACAAGATGTTCGGGCCTCCCGGCACCGGCACGGTCTACGTACGCCGCGGTCAGCATCGCCGGATCGCCGTCGACCGCGCAGCCGCTCGCAGCGGCCCTGCCCGGCACGTCTCACCGCTCACCGACGCCGCCGAGGAGGGCAGCCTCGACGGTGCGGGCGCGGCGGCGCTGGCGAGTGCCGCCGCGTTCATCGACCGCATCGGCGTCGACCTCGTCGGCGGCCACCTCACGCAGCTCGCCGCGCGGTTTGCGGAGGGTGCGGCCCGTGTCGGCGGGGTCACGCTCCTCGGCCCGCCGGTCGGTGAGAGCCGCTCGCACAGCGGGATCGCCGCCTTCACCGTCGACGGCCAGGCCGGCGCCGACGTCGCCTTCACCCTCGAGCGGCGCGGCATCTACGTACGCGCGGGAGACCACTGTCTCGAGGGGCGGCGGGACGACGTGGTCCGGGCGAGCTTCCACCTCTACAACGACGAGACCGACGTCGACCGACTCCTGCAGGGCCTCGCCGCCGCTGCCGAAAGGGACTGACACGTGGAGCACGAAGGCATCCGGTACGACCGCGCCGCGGCCGCCCGTATCCTGGCCGAGGTCGCGGGTGCCGACTTCCTGTCCGGCCCGACGCCGGAGGTCGGCGCGGTCTCGGTGGACTATCGCGTCGAGGAGCTCCGGCCCGAGCCCGGCGGACCCCTCACGACCGGACAGCGCCGCTATCTCGAGTCCTACATGCAGCCGTGCCGTCCCGACCAGGTCGTGACCGCCACGCACCGCATCACCTGGCGCGACTCCCGCGGGATCGCCAACAGTGGCCACATCGGACCCGGGCCGCTCGGCCCGATCCTGCCGATCGCGGCCCGGGAGGCCGTGATCGCGGTCGCCGACACGATCGCCGCCGCGGACGCCGTCACCGCTCGCCCGGACGCTCTCGGCGACGACGAGCTCGACATCCTCGCCGACACCACCACCGACCAGGAGCCTGCCGAGATCTTCCGCGTCGGGGCCGAGGCCGCCGGTCGCGCCCTCGTCCAGCACGGCATGCTCGCAGGACAGGTCGGCATCGAGGACCCGGTCGAGTTCGCCGACGCGCTGCTCGCCTCGGGGCTGTACGGCACGGTGGCCTCGACCTGGTTCTGGGAGCTCCAGGCCTCCACCTACCGCCGCGGCATGATTCCCGCGCGGGTCGAGCGCTCCGGCGGCCGGCTGCGCTACACCCCCGAGACGGTGGCGCTGCTCGCCGAGATGAAGCGCCGCACCATCGCCGATGCCCACGAGGTGATGGAACGGGCACGGGCGGAGGGCATGGGCGTGCGCGCCGCCATCCAGCGCTACCACGTGGAGCTCGACCAGATCTCGCGGCAGTACGCCCTGCTGCCGGCCGGGGAGCGCCCGGTCTGCCTCGGGCAGCGCGCCCATCAGATCGACGGGGCACGGGTCCAGCCGCTCGCCGCGGTCGCCGAGGCACTCACCGGTGCCTTCGCGTCGGCTGTGGAGTCGGTCCGGATCGCGGAGGCTCCCGCACCCGCCGATGGCGATGCCCGGTTCGCGGCGGGGGAGCAGGAGTTCGGGGTGCCCGACATGACCTGCCGGCACTGCCGGGTGACGATCACGGCCGTCTTCGACGCCCAGGCCGCCGAGCTGATCGAGGTGGACCTGCACGGGAAGCGGGTGCGGGCCCGGTTCACCGACGCCGGGCAGCGCGACCGGGTCTTCGCCGACCTGCGCGACTCCGGCTACACGGTGGCCGACGGGTGAGCGCTCGCCACCCGCTCCCGGCGGCGCAGCACCCGATCGTGGCCCGGTTCCTCACCGACGGTGTCGCGGTGAACGAGGCGACAGGGCGGTTCGGATCCCCGCTGCACGTCGTCTTTCCCCAGGTCATGGCCGAGAACGCCGCGGCCCTGACAGCCGTGCTCCGCCGCCACGGAGTTCCGCACGACGTCTTCTACGCGCACAAGGTCAACGCCTCGACCGCACTCCTCGCCGAGGCGTACGCTGCCGGGCTCGGCGCGGACGTGGCCTCCTCGGCCGAGCTCGACCGCGCCCTGGCGGCGGGGTTCGCGCCGGACCGGATCGAGGCCACGGGACCGAAGTCGCCTGCCTTCATCGAGCGGATCGCGGCGCTCGGGGTCACCGCCAACGCCGACGACCTCTGGGAGCTCGACCGGCTCGCCGCCGCGGCGCCCGTCGGCAGCTCGGTCCCGGTCCTGCTGCGCCTGTCCGGCTTCGCCTCGTCCGTGGTGCCGCAGTCCCGGTTCGGCATCGACCTGGCCGACGCCGACGCCGCCCTCGAGATCGTACGTCGCGCCCCCGGGCTCGACCTGCGCGGCGTCGCCTTCCACCTGGACACGGCCGACCCGGCGGCACGGGTCGATGCACTGACCGAATCGATGGCGGTCGTGGCCGCCGCTCACCGGGCAGGGCTCCGACCCTCGGTGATCGACATCGGCGGCGGTTTGCGCCAGCGCTTCGTCGACGATCCGGAGCCGTTCCAGCGGTATGCGCAGGCGCTCGCCGTCGCGGGACCGGAGGATCTGGTGTGGCCCGGTCACGACCTGGTCGCACCGACGGCACACAAGTACGGCAACCACCGCCCCGCCACTGACGTGCTGGAGGGGTTTCTCACCGCCGAGATCGAGCGGCGACCGGTCGCCGAGGTTCTGCGCGAGTGCATGCTGACGCTCTGGATCGAGCCGGGCAAGGCGCTGGTCGACCATGGCGGTCTCACGCTGGCCACCGTGCTCTACCGCAAGAACGCCGCCGGACGGGACCTGGCCGTCCTCGACCTGACCCGCAACCAGGTCACCCCGGCCGACCAGGAGGTCCTGCTCGACCCCGTCCTCGTCGACGGGCGCGGCGATCCGCCGGACGACGGGGTGTTCCTGGCCGGGCGACTGTGCCTGGAGTCGGACCTGATCAGTCGGCGGAAGGTGTTCCTCGACTCGGAGCTGGCCAGCGGCGACGTACTCGCGTTCGTGAACACCGCCGCCTATCAGATGGACCTGTCGGCGTCGGCCGCCGCAGGGCACCCGCCGCCGCCCAAGGTCGCCGCGGTGCTGGACGGCGACCGGTTCATCGTCACCGACGACGCGTCCGACGACCGCCACAGGAGCTGACCATGCGTTACGACAGCGTGCTCGACATGATCGGCGACACCCCGCTGCTGCGGCTCGACCCGGCGGTCCACGGTGTGCCCGACGCCGAGATCTTCCTGAAGCTGGAGTCGGCCAACCCGTTCGGCTCGGTCAAGGACCGGGTCGCCTGGGGGCTGCTGCGCGACCACATCGACGGGATCGTCGAGAACGGGCAGGTCGTCGTGGAGGCGTCGAGCGGCAACACCGCGAAGGCGCTCCAGATCATCGCCTCGATGCACGGGGTCGGGTTCCGTGCGTTCACCAACCGGGTCCGGGTGCGCGAGGTCCGCGAGATGCTGTCGCTGCTCGGCACCGACGTCACCGAGATGCCGGGCCTGTCGGAGTGCCCGGACCCGACCGCGCCCAACGACGTGTTCGGGGTGATCGGTGATCTCGTGGAGAGCGAGCCCGGCCGCTACCACCACACCTCGCAGTACACCAACGAGGACAACCTGCGAGCCCACTACGAGCAGACCGGCCGCGAGATCCACCGCGACGCCGGCCCGGTCGACCTGCTCGTGGGCGGGCTCGGCACCACCGGGTCGACCCGCGGGGCCGCGACGTACCTGCGCGAGCGCAACCCGGAGACCGCCGTGGTCGGTGTCGTCGCCGCCGAGGGCGACTTC
The DNA here is from genome assembly GCF_011045035.1 of Nocardioides turkmenicus. Taxonomy (GTDB): domain Bacteria; phylum Actinomycetota; class Actinomycetes; order Propionibacteriales; family Nocardioidaceae; genus Nocardioides; species Nocardioides turkmenicus. The sequence continues at coordinate 3,844 of NZ_JAALAA010000040.1, read as the reverse complement.
ATCCCCGGCATCCGCTCGGCCGCGGAGATGTGGGAGGTCGGACTCTTCGAACCCGGCTTCTACGACGCCATCGCGGCAGTCGACTCGGCCGACGCGATCTCGGCCAGCCTCGAGCTCGCCACCCGGCACGGCGTGCTCGCCGGTCCCACCACCGGGGCGGCCTATGCGGCGGCCCGGGAGCGGCTCCTGTCCGGCCCCGGGGGACCGGTCACGGCAGTCGTCATCGCGTGCGACCGGATGGAGCCGTACCTCTCCTACTACCGCCACCGCCGCCCCGACCTCTTCGGGGCGGGCCGCCCGGCCGTGTCTGGCGCCGCGCCCTCGGTCACTCCCGGGGAGCTGGAGGCCTGGACCGCCGCCGGCGAGCACGTCGTCGTCGTGGACGTACGCACCGCCCTGGCGTTCCAGGCCGGCCACATCCCCGGCGCCATCAACCTCCGCGACGACCTGCTCGAGCAGGTCCTGGAGGCGGGGATGCCGTTCTCCGAGGCGTCGCGGGTGGTGTTCGTGTGCCCGACGGGGGACCGGTCGGAGCGGTTCGCCGCCCGGGCGGCCGCGGCCGGGCGAGCGGCCTACAGTCTCGAGGGTGGCGTCCTCGGCTGGCGCGACAGCGGGCGTCCGCTCGCTGGTGTCTGATCCCCGTCAGGCAGGCATGAGGACGAGCATCGCACCCATCCCGGCAGCCATCAGGCCGTGAGCCGCGGCGGGCAGACGGTGCCTGCGGACGGCTGTGGCGCGTAGCAGCCACCAGAACAGGCCGGCGACGCAGACTGCGATGAAGACCGCGTTGACCGCGACCGCCCATCCGGGGGCGTGCCCGGCTGGGGTGGGCGCCGCCGCGCCGCCGTGGCCGGCATGGCCCTCGACGCTCGTGGCGTGCGTACCCGCCATGAGCACGGGCATCGCGGCGAGCATCCAGATCATCGCCGCATTGAGGGCGAGGTGCCCCACCAGGTCGGCCCGGCGGGCCCGGTCGCCCGCGCGTCGCAGCGCAGGCAGCAGTGCCACCGCGAGGAGGGCGAAGAGCGCCACCTGTGCCCAGACGGCGACACCCCAGGCGATCACCCAGATCATCGCGATCATCGCGGCGCTCATCGCCGCGTGGTTGACGTGGAGGACGGCGTACGCATCCAGCCGGGACCGGCCCCGAGGGCCGGTCCGGTCGGGGCCGACGACGAGAGTCCAGACGCCCAGGGTCCCGGTGATCACGAACGCGCCGGTCAGAAGAAGGTCCCACGGCGGTTCGACCATACGCTCAAACGTAGTGCTTCAGCGGGTCGTAGGTGGCTGGTCTGCGAGATCGGTGCCGCTCGCGTCGGGGGATGCTGACCGAGTTACCTCGGCGAACGGTCACTGCCTTCGTGGAACTCCGCGAAGGCAGTGCGGCTCGACCGAGATACCTCGGTCAGCATCGGGCGATGCCTCGCTCAGGCGTCGAGATCCTGCGCGACGAGCGCCGCGATGGTGTCGACCGCGGCCTGGTCGGGGCCGGTGACCTCGACCTTGTCGCCGTTGGCGGCGCCGAGGGTCATGATCAGCAGCGACGAGGCGGCGTCGACCGGCTCGCCGCCGGGGACGGCGAGCGTGATCTCGGCGCCGAGCTCCTCGACCTTCTCGGAGATGATCGCGGCGGGGCGGGCGTGCAGGCCGACGGCGGAGCCGACGGTGACGGTCTGGGTGTGCATGATGCTCCTTCGGTTGGTGAGATGTACGTCAGCTGGCGGCTGCAGCCGGCACCGGAGTGCGGCCGATGGACTTGAGAGCGATGACGGTGCCGGCCCCGACGATCACGCCGGCGGCCAGCGCGATCAGGTAGCCGAGCACGTTGGTGACGGCGAAGAGGACGAAGATGCCGCCGTGCGGTGCGCGGACGCCGACCTCGAAGAGCTGGGAGAGACCACCGGTGACGGCACTGCCGACCATGATCGCCGGGATGACGCGCATCGGGTCGCCCGCGGCGAACGGGATGGCACCCTCGGTGATGAACGACGCGCCGAGCAGCCAGCCGGCCTTGCCGTTCTCGTGCTCCGCGGTGGTGAAGAGCTGGGGACGTACGACGGTGGCCAGCGCCAGCGCGATCGGCGGCACCATGCCGCTGAGCATGACCGCGGCCATGATCCGCAGCTCGGGTGCGTCGGCGGCGAGCGCAGCGGCGCCGACGCCGGTGGCAGCGAAGCTGTAGGCGACCTTGTTGAGCGGGCCACCCATGTCGAAGGCCATCATCAGGCCGAGCACGGCGCCGAGGGCGACGGCACTGGTGCCGTCGAGGGCGGCGAGGCCGTCGGTGAGGCGCTCCATCAGCCAGTTGATCGGCTTGCCGAGCACCACGATCATCACCAGACCGGCCAGGATCGAGGTCACCAGCGGGATCACCAGCACCGGCATCAGCCCGCGCGCCCAGCTCGGCACCCGCCAGCCGCTCACCCAGTGAGCGATCACGCCGGCGAGCACACCGCCCGCGATCGCCCCGAGGAAGCCGGTCGCGGGCGCCGGCACGCCGTCGGCGTTGACGACGCCGAACAGGTTGGCGGCCAGGGCACCCATGATGAAGCCGGGCGCGATGCCGGGGCGGTCGGCGATGGCGTACGCGATGTAGCCGGCCAGCGCCGGGATGAACAGCATGAACGCGGTCTTGCCGATGACGAAGAAGAGGGCGCCGAGGTAGACGGCGAGGCCGCTGTCGAAGAGCGCGTGCTCGAGACCGAGGGCCTGTACGTCGGGCAGGTTGGTGATCGTGCTGTCGACCATGACCGCGCCGTAGACGTCGGTGATGTCGTAGCCGCCGAGGAGGAAGCTCAGCGCGATCAGCAGGCCGCCCGCGGCGACGAACGGGATCATGTAGGACACACCGGTCATCAGGATCCGGCGGGTCCGGCCGCCCCAGCTCTCGGTGGCGGCCGAGCTGGACTCGGAGGATTCGCTGCGGCCGGACTCGACGCGTGCTGCGTTCGGGTCCTCGGCCGCGGCCAGGGCTTCGGCGATCATCGCGTCGGCGTCGTCGATCGGCCGCTTGACGCCGGAGGAGATCAGCGGCTTGCCGGCGAACCGGGCCCGATCCCGGACGCCGACGTCGACGGCGAAGATGGCCGCGTCGGCCTTCGCGATCACCTCGGCGGCCAACGGGGTGGCTCCGGCGGAGCCCTGGGTCTCGACCGCGATCTCGACCCCGGCCCGCGCGGCGGCGGCCTGGAGCGCCTCGGCGGCCATGTAGGTGTGCGCGATGCCGGTCGGGCAGGCGGTCACCGCGACCAGCGAGCGCTTCTTCGCCGGAGCCGCTTCCGGCGCAGCTGCCGGGGCCGGGCTCGGGGTGGCGGCCGGGGCGTCGCTGACCGCGTCGAGGATGGTGCGGGCGGCCTCCTCGGCCGAGTCGGTCTCGCGCAGCTTCCGGCCGAACTCGGGTCGGGCGAGAGCCCGGGCCAGCTTGGTCAGGATGGTCAGGTGGGTGGCGTCGCCGCCTGCGGGGGCTCCGATGAGGAACGCCAGGTCGGCCGGGCCGTCCTTGGCGCCGAAGTCGACCGATGGCGAGAGGCGGGCGAAGGCGACCACCGGCTCGTCGACCCCGGACGTACGGCAGTGCGGGATCGCCAGGCCGCCGGGGAGCCCGGTGGCGGAGACCTCCTCACGGGCGAGCGCGTCGGCGACCAGCGCGTCGAGGTCGGTGGCACGACCGGAGTCGGCCACGCGCTGGGCCAGGGCACGGATGACGTTGTGCTTGTCGGTGCCGAGATCGGCGTCGAGGGCGACGAGCTCCGGGGTGATGAGTGCGGACATCAGAGTCCTCCGGTGATGGGGTCGAGGTCGCGTACCGACACGAGATCGGCGCGGACCTGGGGTGGAGTGGGGA
>NZ_JAALAA010000003.1 GCF_011045035.1 Nocardioides turkmenicus | reverse complement strand
GGGCGGAGCAGGCCGAGGTCGAGGGTGCCGTCGATCAGGGCCGCGGCCTGGTCGGGCGACAGCATCTCGCCCCGGAACCCGAACTCCACCTCGGGCAGCTCGGCGCGCAGCGTCCGTGCGAGGGCCGGCAGCAGCGAGTACGTGGCCGACCCGACGCACCCGATCAGCAGTCGTCCCCGCCGCCCCGAGGCGATGCTGGCGGCCTCGTGGGCGGCGGCATCCACGGCACCGAGGATCTCCCGCGCCCGCTCCAGGTACGCCGCCCCCGCAGGGGTCAGGTCGACCCGTCGCGTCGTCCTGGTGAGCAGGGTCAGCCCGAGCTCGGCCTCCAGTTGGCGGATCTGCTGCGAGAGCGGTGGCTGAGCCATGTGGAGCCGCTCCGCCGCCCGGCCGAAGTGGCGTTCCTCGGCGACCGCGACGAAGTAGCGAAGATGACGCAGCTCCATGCACTCATACTCGCAGAGTCTCAGTCGGCGGTCAGTGATCCGCCTGCCGGCGCCTCGGCTCAGGTCGGCAGGGACTCACCCTGGACGGCCTGGATGTCGAGCTCGACCTTGAGGGTGGTGCCGATGGCGGCGATGCCGGCGGCGACGGCCTGGTTGTAGCTCATCGCGAAGTCGTCGCGGCGCAGATGGGCGGTCGCGCGGAAGGCGGCACGGGTGCCGCCCCAGGCGTCCGGGCCGGTGCCGAGGTAGGCGACGTCGAGATCGACGGCGCGGGTCTGGCCGTGCATCGAGAGGTCCCCGTGGACCGTCCAGCGGTCCGCGCCGGCAGGGGTGAGCCCTGTGGAGCGGTAGAGGATCTCGGGGAACGCCTCGGCGTCGAGGAAGTCGCCGCTGCGCAGGTGGTCGTCGCGCATCCGGTTGCCGGTGTCGATCGAGGCGGCCCGGATGACCGCCTCGACGCGCGACTTCTCCAGATGGTCGGGCGCGATCTCGACGAGTCCGGAGAACTCGGTGAACCGGCCGCGCACGCTGGAGATGCCGAGGTGCTGCGCGGCCGCGCCGACGGTCGAGTGCGCAGGGTCGATGGTCCACGGGCCAGGCGGCGGCAGAGACGTGTCGCCCTGGCGGGTCAGCGTGACGGTCCCGAGGGAAGCGCGACCGGACGCAGTCACCAGCGCGGTCGCCGCGGCGGGTGACCAGCCGATCGCAGTGACGATCGCGACGTACGGCCCGGGGGCGAGGACGGTGTCGTCGGTGACGACACCGTCCTCGTCGGCCTCGGCGCGCAGCACCTGACCGCCGGCCGTGTCGGTGAGCGTGACGACCGCGTGTGCCACGGCCCAGCCGTCGCGGGAGCGGATCTGTGCGGTCAGTGCCATCGCGATCAGTCCTCGGGGTGGGAGAGGACGATCTCGTGGCCGTCGACACCGTGGCCGGTGAGGCTCACGGCGCCGGCCGCCGGCGGGTAGCTGGTCGCCAGGACGGTGTAGTCCCCGCTGTCGAGATCGGCGAAGGCGTACGCCCCGTCCGGACCGGTCGTCGCGGTGCCTGCCGCGTTGCCGGCTGCGTCGACCAGCGTCACCCGGGCGTCGGCGAGCGGACCGAAGGCGGAGCGGACGACACCGGTCAGCCGGGCGCCGGTGACCATCTCCACCTCGATCCGGGTCACCCCGGTGGCGCCGATCTCGATCGGCACCGCGTGCGGGCGGAAGCCCTCCGCATTGACCGCGACCGTGGCCGGTCCCGGGACCAGCTCGTCGATGAAGAAGGTGCCGTCCGCGACGGTGGTGCCGGTGGACAGCAGGTCGCCGCGTACGTCGGTCACGATCACCATCGCGCCGGCGACCGGCGCGCCGTCCTCGCCGCCGCGCACGATGCCCTTCAAGCCCGTGGTGCCGCTGAGCAGGAGGTCGTACGCCACCGGCTCACCGCCCACGACCACCGTGGAGGCCTGCGGCTGGAAGCCGTCGGCCGAGGCGATCAGGACGTACGTCCCCGACCCCGGCGCGTCCACCGCGTAGGAGCCGTCGGCGTGCGCCACCGAGCGGCCGAGCTGACGGCCGGAGAGCGAGATCAGCGTGACCGCGGCGTGCGGGACCGGGACGCTCCCGGAGCCACGGACGAACCCGTGCAGCGGGATGCCGGGGGAGACGGGAGCGGCGGGGGCAGGGTGCTGCTCGGGCACCCCGGCGACACCCTCGGCGACCGCGGCCGGCCCGTCGACCGAGGCTGCCTCCTCGGCCGCCTGGGCGAGCCCGCCCTTGGTCTTCAGCGGCACCTCCTTGATGAACACCACCAACACCAGCGCGACGACCGCCACCGCCGCGGCGACCAGGAAGATGTCGGCGATGCCGTGGCCGTACGCACTCTCCAGGACCGTCCGCAGCGGCTCGGGCACCTTGTCCATGTCCGGGATCTCGCCCGAGGTGCCCTGGGCGAGCGTGGCATAGCGCGGGCCGAGGTCCGCCAGACCGTCGGAGACGTAGTCGGTGACCCGGTGGGCCATCAGCGCGCCGAGCGCGGAGACACCCATCGCGCCACCGAGGCTGCGGAAGAACGTCACCATCGAGCTGGCCGCACCGAGGTCGGCGGGCGCGACCTGGTTCTGCGTGGAGAGGACCAGGTTCTGCATCGTCATCCCGACACCCAGGCCGAGAACGGCCATGAAGACGGCGACGTGCCAGTACTCGGTGTCGTAGCGGATCGTGCCGAGCAGGCCCAGACCGCCGACGATGAGGACGGCGCCGGCCACGAGCCAGGCCTTCCAGCGACCGGTGCGGGTGATGACCTGACCGGAGACCGTCGAGGAGAGGAACAGGCCCGCGATCATCGGGATCGTCATCACGCCGGCCATCGTCGGCGACTCGCCCCGGGCCAGCTGGAAGTACTGGCTGAAGAAGATCGTGCCCGCGAACATCGCCACACCCACGAACAGCGAGGCGAGCGAGGAGAGGGTGATCGTGCGGTTGGCGAAGAGCCGCAGCGGGACGATCGGCTCCTTGGCCCGGGACTCGACGAGCACGAAGATCAGCATGAGCAGCACCGAGCCGCCCACCATGGCTGCGGTCTCCCAGGAGGCCCAGTCGTACTTGTCGCCCGCGAAGGTGACCCAGATGAGCAGCAGCGAGACGCCGGCTGCCATGAAGAACGCGCCGGCCCAGTCGACCTTGACGTCGTCGCGCCTGACGACGGGCAGGTGCAGCGTCTTCTGCAGCACGATGAAGGCGATCACCGCGAACGGGATGCCGACGTAGAAGCACCAGCGCCAGCCGAGCGACTCGGCGTCGGTGATGACCCCGCCGAGCAGCGGGCCGCCGACGGTCGCGATCGCGAAGACGGCGCCGAGGTAGCCCGAGTAGCGGCCACGTTCACGTGGCGAGATCATCGCCGCCATGATGACCTGCGCGAGAGCGGTCAGGCCCCCCATGCCGATGCCCTGGACCGCTCGCGCAGCGATCAGCTCGCCCGGGTTCTGGGCCAGGCCGGCGACGGCCGAGGCGGCCACGAAGAGGACCAGCGAGACCTGCATGAGCAGCTTCTTGCTGAACAGGTCGGCCATCTTGCCCCACAGCGGGGTGGTGGCCGTCATGGTGAGCAGGGAGGCCGTGACCACCCAGGTGTAGGCCGACTGCCCACCGCCGATGTCGGCGATGATCTCGGGCAGGGCGTTGGATACGATCGTGGAGGAGATCATCGCCACGAACATGCCGAGCAGCAGGCCCGAGAGCGCCTCCATGATCTCGCGGTGAGACATGTGGAAGGACTCGTCGGACGAGCCTCCCGGTGGACCGGCGTGAGTCCGTTCGGCGGTCGTGGTTGCCATGGACTTCCTTCCTAGCTGCGTACGTGGGTGAGGGGCTGTGCCGGGCAGACGAGGCTGTCGTGCAGCTTGTGCATGAGCCGGATCAACTCGTGCACCTCCTCGTCGCTCCAGTCGCCGAGCCGCTCGGCGAGCAGGTCGGCGATGTCGTCGGAGAACCCGGTGAGCAGGTCCCGTCCGGAGTCGGTGAGGCGCAGCAGCCGCGAGCGCCCGTCGGCCGGGTTCGGGGAGCGCTCGAGCCACCCCCGGTCGGCGAGGTACGACACGTGGCGGCTGGTCACCGAGATGTCGATCGCGAGCAGATCGGTGAGCTCGCTGATGGTCATCTCGCCGTGCCGGCTCAGCAGGCCCAGCACGCTCGCGGACCCGGCCGGCAGGTCGGGCGGGAGGTTGCGGGCGAGGCCCTTCTTGACGGCCCAGACCTCGCTGAGTCGATGCATCAGGTCGCGGTACGTCGCCTGCTCCATCGCCACCCTCTCTGATTGGTTGACTTTTACAACCTTATGAACAATAGGGGAGCGATGCAAATTTGCCGCGCGGAAGGCCGGCCGATGGAGAGGGAGGGTCTAGGCGACGGTCCCGCGGGCTGCCCAGGCCGTCGCGGTCACCGTGATCGGGCCGTTCCCGAGCCGCCGCCGGGCGACCTCCTCGAGCGCGGTGCGGCCGGCGCCGTCCAGGGACGCCACGTAGTCGCCGGCCGGTCCGACGCCGAGGGTGTAGGGGTCCCACCAGTCCTCGAAGGTCGGGTGGGTGATGCGGATGACCAGTCCGCTGGGCTCGACCTTGCGAAGACCCACCTTCTTGAACAGCTTCTCGAGGTCGCCCAGCCGGGAGCCGGCGAGGAGGGCCTCGTCCTCGGCCTCCGGGTCGATCTCGTGCACGCACGCCCAGAACGGCGCGACGGCTCCGGTGTCGGCGTCCCAGACGCAGGCGGCGACGGTGCCGCCGGGCCGGGTGACCCGGACCATCTCCTTGACGCCCGCCTCCGGGTCGGTCATGAAGTGCACGACCAGCTGCGCGAGCGAGGCGTCGAACCAGTTGTCGGCGAACGGCAGCGCCTCGGCGACGCCGGTGTGCACGTCCACTCTGGCCAGCTGCCGCGCGACCGCCTCGATGAACGGCGGCGAGGGGTCGATCGCGGCCACCAGGTGGGCCTCGGTGAGGGTCACCAGGTGGCGGGTGAGCGTACCCGGCCCGCAGCCGACGTCGAGCACCCGCTGACCCATGCTGACCCGGGCGAAGTCGGCGAAGTGGGGAGCGAGGGGTTCGGCGTAGCGCCCCATGAAGCGGGCGTACCTCTCAGCGGCGACGTCGAAGCCCATGCTTCAGGCTAGGACCGCCGCTCGCCACGCCGACAGACCCAAGTTCGGTATCTAGTGCGTCGACGGCGTCGTGGCGATCTCCGAGCGGTCGTCGGACCACAGCGTGTGGAAGGTGCCGTCCTTGTCGACGCGCTTGTAGGTGTGCGCACCGAAGAAGTCCCGCTGGCCCTGGATGAGCGCGGCCGGGAGCCGGTCGGCGGCGAGCGAGTCGAAGTAGGCGAGCGCCGAGGAGAATCCGGGAGCCGGTACGCCGGAGGCCGCCGCGATCCCGACGACGCGCCGCCACGCGTCCTCACCGGAGGAGACGGCGTCGGCGAAGTAGGGGTCGACGAGCAGCGTCTCCAGGTCGGGCTTGGTGGCGTACGCGTCCACGATCCGGTTGAGGAAGCGCGCCCGGATGATGCAGCCGGCCCGCCAGATCTTGGCCAGCGCGCCCAGGTCGATGTCCCAGCCGTACTCCTTCGCTCCGGCCACGATCAGGTCGAACCCCTGCGCGTAGGCGACCACCTTCGAGGCATAGAGCGCCGCGCGTACGTCGTCGACGAACGTGTCGGGCACCTCGGGCGCCTTCGGGCGCGAGGTCACCGTCGAGCGCACCGCCCCGCGCTGCGCCGGCTTGGAGGAGACGGCCCGGGCGAAGACCGCCTCGCCGATGCCGGAGACCGGGATGCCGAGGCCGAGCGCGTTCTGCACCGTCCAGACGCCAGTGCCCTTGGAGCCGGCCTCATCGAGGATGACGTCGACCAGGGGAGAGCCGGTCTCCGCGTCCTTCTTGGCGAGCACCTCGGCGGTGATCTCGATCAGGTAGGACTCCAGGTCGCCGGAGTTCCAGTCCTTGAAGACGTCGACCAGCTGCTCCACCGAGAGCCCGCCCACCCGCCGGAGGAGGTCGTAGGCCTCCGCGATCAGCTGCATGTCGGCGTACTCGATGCCGTTGTGGACCATCTTCACGAAGTGGCCGGCGCCGTCGGTGCCGACATGGGTCACGCACGGCTCGCCCTCCGCCACCGCGGCGATCGACTTCAGGATCGGGCCCAGGGTCTCCCAGGCCTCGGCCGAGCCGCCGGGCATGATCGAGGGGCCGTTGAGAGCGCCCTCCTCGCCGCCGGAGATGCCGGTGCCGACGAAGTTCAGGCCCCGCTCGCGCAGCTCGCGCTCGCGGCGGATGGTGTCGTTGAAGTTGGCGTTGCCGCCGTCGACGATGATGTCGCCGGGCTCGAACCGCTCGGCCAGCTGCTCGATCACCGCGTCGGTGCCCTTGCCGGCCTGCACCATGATGATCGCCGTACGCGGCTTGGCCAGCGTCGCCACGAAGTCGTCGATCGTCTCGGAGGCGATGAACCCGGCCTCGGGGTGCTCGGTGAGGAGCTCCTCGGTGCGGGCGTAGGTGCGGTTGTAGACCGCCACCGTGTTGCCCTCGCGCGAGGCGAGGTTGCGGGCCAGGTTGGACCCCATCACGGCCAGGCCCACCACGCCGATGTTCGCGGACCTGTTGTCGGTGTTCGGCATCGCTTCTCCTCGTTGCTGCGTCTGATCGCTGCGTCTGGTGTCGGGCGGAGTCGCACCCATCATGCCCGCGGGGTGAAGACCATGTCTTCGGGTATCTCGAGCCCGAGCTGGGCGAGCAGGTCGAAGAGCACGCCGGCGACCTGCCGGGTGAGCCGTGCGACCACCTCGTCACGGGTCTCGTCCTCGTGATCGAGCCACCAGATGATGCTGGCGTCGACCATCCCCATCATCCCGGCGAGGACGCCGTCGGGCGGCTCGCCGTTGAGCTCGGACTCGCTCAGGTAGCCGCGCATCGCCTCGACGAGCTCGTTGAGGAACCGGGTGCGTCCCATCCGCGCGCGGTGCAATGCCTTGGTCTGCTGCTGAGCGGCGACGAAGCGATAGAGGTTCGGGTGCTCGGCGGCCCAGTCGACGCACGGCGCGATGACCCCGCCGATCACCTCGTGAGGCGTTCCGGTGCGCGCCAGGTTGGGCCGTACGCGGCGCAGCAGCTCGTTCGCGGCGAACCGGGTCACCTCGGCGTCGAGCTGGTCCTTGCTCGCGAAGTGCCGGTAGACGTTGGGCCGCGGCAGCCCGGCCCGCTCGGCGATCTGGGCCATCCCGACGGTCGGGCCGCTCTCCTCGATCGCCTCGACTGCCGCGATCACCACCCGGGAGCGCCGCGAGTCGTCCTCGAGCGCCTCCTTCGCCGACCGGCGCCGCACTGTCGAGTCGACCCACTTCGCAACGTCCACCACGCGTTCACCGTAGCGCTGATACACCTTGTACCCAGGTCCGGTACGGTGATACAACCTGTATCCAGCACATCGTGTCCCACATACCGTGGGGTGCGCGACCGGAAGGAATGCCCGTGACCCGCCGCTCTCCCTGGATGGACCAGGATCTCGAGGACCTGCGCGACCTCGCCCGCACCTTCTGCGAGAAGGAGATCAAGCCCAACATCGAGTCCTACATCGCCAACAAGCAGGTCGACCGCGACCTGTGGACCAAGGCCGGCGAGCTCGGCCTGCTCTGTCTCTCCGTGCCGGAGGAGTACGGCGGCGGTGGCGGTACCTTCGCCCACGAGGCCGTGCTGATCGAGGAGCAGGCCCGCGTGGGTGACTCCTCGTGGGGCGCCCCGCTGCACAGCGGGATCGTGGCGCACTACCTGGTGGCGTACGGGACCGAGGAGCAGAAGCAGGAGTGGCTGCCGAAGATGGCCAGCGGTGAGGTGGTCGCGGCCGTCGCGATGACCGAGCCCGGCACCGGCTCGGACCTCCAGTCGATCACCACCAAGGCGATCCGTGACGGCGACGACTACGTCGTCAACGGCGCGAAGACCTTCATCACCAACGGCAACCAGGCCGACATGGTGCTGGTCGCGGTCAAGACCGACCCGGAGGAGAAGGGCGCCGGGATCTCCCTGGTCATCGTCCCGACCGACACGCCGGGCTTCCGGCGCGGCCGGGTGCTGAACAAGATCGGGATGAAGGGTCAGGACACCTGCGAGCTCTTCTTCGACGACGTACGCATCCCGGCGACCAACCTGCTCGGCACCACCGAGGGGGAGGGATTCGTCCAGCTCATGCTGCAGCTGCCGCAGGAGCGCCTGATCGTCGCGCTCGGCTGCGTCGCGGCGATGGAGTTCGCCTACGAGGAGACGATCTCGTACGTCCACACCCGCACCGCCTTCGGGCGCCCGGTCTTCGGCTTCCAGAACACCAAGTTCACGATGGCCGAGGTCGCCACCGAGGCCCGGGTGGCCCGCTCGTTCATCGACGAGTGCATCGAGCTGCACATCAAGGGCGAGCTCGACATCCCGACGGTGGCGATGGCGAAGTACTGGTGCTCCGAGCGCGCCATGAAGGTCGTCGACAAGTGCGTGCAGATGCACGGCGGCTACGGCTACATGGAGGAGTACCCCATCGCCCGCGCCTTCACCGACCTGCGGGTCCAGCAGATCTACGCCGGCACGACCGAGATCATGAAGGAGATCATCAGCCGGTCGCTGCCGGTCCCGGCCTGAGACTAGGCTGCTGCGGTGGGCGGCTCGGCGCGGAACCGCGCCGGCCGTCCGTCGACGCCCAGCACCCGCCAGGACCACCGGGTCAGCGGCGTACGCAGCCCGAGGTTGTCGAAGAGCATCCGGACGTCGGCGAAGAGATGGCGTCGGAACGCGGCGGCCTCGGGCCCGGTGCCCCAGACCTCGCGCACGACCTCGTCGGGGAGGCCCATGAGCTCGCGGTCGGCGCGGGACGGGATGATGATCGCGTCGGAGCCCAGGCGCATCGCGAGCGGCGTCAGCAGGCCGAGGACGAGGCGCGAGACCGGGTTGAGCGAGGGGGCGTGCTCCTCGAGCCAGGCGTGCGCGAAGCCGATGTGGCGGGCCTCCTCGGCGATGTGGATGGACATGATCTGGTCGAGGAGCGGGTGGGTGCCGCCGCCGCGCATGGCCTCCTTCTGCACGTGGTCGATCGGCTCCTCGCCGGCCAGGATGATCGCGAAGAAGAGGGCGGGGTAGAGCCCGCCGAGATGTCCCACGAGCGGGATGATCCGCATCAACCACTCAGGCGCGCCGGAGACGTCCGGGCAGACCCGGTTCGTGAACTCCTGGAACATCTGGATGTGGTGGGTCTCCTCGGTGAGCTCGTGCATGAAGTAGCGGAACTCGGGGTCGCCGTTGTCGACGCCCATCAGGAACTGGGTGCCGCCCAGGAGCAGCAGCTGCTCGAACTGGGAGCCGGTCTTGACCATCGCGGTGAGGCGGTGCCGGCCGACCTCGATCTGGCGCGCCTTCGGCAGCGACTGGTACCACGGGTGGGCGCCGAGCAGGTCGAGCGTGGGCAGGATCCAGCGCTCGTCGTCGTCGGGCACTGCCATCTCGGGCGCGTCCCAGTCGACGTCCTTGAACGCGTTGAAGTACTTCTCGACGGAAGCCTCCGACAACGTACGCAGCGTCTCGTCGTACTCCCGGCGGGGCTGGGCTCCGATCGGCTGGGACCGGGTCGGCGTGATCATCCGGACCGGGGTGCCGGCGACGGCGCCCACGTAGCCGCCGATCGAGCGAAGTGTCTGCACAACCATCCGAGCCTCCTTGCACGACGTTGATACGTCACCAAGGTACATGGGATTTGTGTACCGGGAAACGGCTTCGGCCCGTGTGTTCCGCTCAGCAGATCTCGGCGGCCAGCGCCTTCCGCACTCCGGCGACGAGGTCTTCCGGCGTGCGGGCAGGTCGCTCGAAGGTGGTGCGCGCGCTGTGCGCGCCGCGCTCGTCGACCCACTGGAACTCGAACCCATCGGCGCTGAGGCCGGAGATCTGGGCGGCGAGGACGGTGTCGACCGGGATGTAGGAACGGGTCGCGACCGCCTCGCGGAGCTCGTTGCCGTGGTGGTTGTTGAGGTGGTCCTGGTTGCGGTGGAGCACGCCGTCGTTGAGGTCGAGGTCGCGGTCGGTGAAGGCGTCCAGCGGGATCGGCACCGCCTCGCCGGTGGGACGGACCAGCATCACGTTGGCGACGTCCATGACGATCTCCTCCCACTCCGTCTCGCAGCACGTACAGGCATCCGTACGCAGCCACCGCAGCGTGCCGGTGAGGCGGACCGCCTCGCGGTCACCGAGCGCGCCCTGGAGGACCAGCACGACATGGCTGCCGCGACGGCCTGCGTACGCCATCCGCTGCTCGGGCGGGCACAGGAAGGTCGGCCGCCCGCCGTCGTCGGCGAACCCCTGCATCTCGAGCTCCTCCATCGAGTAGGGGACGCCGTCGATCACCACGTTGCCCCCGCGGGGGCAGGACAGGATGCTGCGGGCAATGCGGGGAGTCGACTCCATGACACCTCCATATTTAGGTAAGGCTTACCTAAACATGGATCGAGGGGCGGGACAAGTGGTCCTCAGAATCCGATCGGCAGGCCTGCGTAGTTCTCCGCGAGCCCGGCGGCGGCGTGCTCGCTGGAGGTCACCCAGCGCAGCTGGGAGAGTTGGAGCTGGGTGTCGAACGCGGTGTCCTGAGCCTGTCGAAGGGGGTCCTCGGCGGTGTGCAGCATCGTGGTCATCCACCAGGAGAAGTGGGTGCAGCGCCAGACCCGGCGCAGCGCGGTCTCGGAGTAGTCGTCGGCCAGTCGCGGGTCGCCCTTGAGCAGCGAGGTGAGCGCAGGCGCCAGCAGTGCGACGTCGGCGACCGCGAGGTTGAGCCCCTTGGCGCCGGTCGGCGGCACGATGTGGGCGGCGTCGCCGGCCAGGAAGAGGCGGCCGTGGCGCATCGGCGTGGAGACGTGGGAGCGCATCGGGAGGACGCTGCGGTCGGTGATCTGACCCGGCTGCAGCGTCCAGCCGTTCTGGCCGTGACCGAGCCGAGCGGCGAGCGCGTCCCAGATCTGGTCGTCGGACCAGGTCGCCGGGTCGGTGCCGTTGGGCACCTGGAGGTAGAACCGGGAGACGCTCTCCGAGCGCATCGAGTGCAGCGCGAAGCCGTCGGGGTGCCAGGCGTAGATGAGCTCGTCGGTCGAGGGGGCGACGTCGGCGAGGATGCCGAACCAGCTGTAGGGGTAGGTGCGGTCCCAGCTCTCCCGGGCCGGGATCGCGGCGCGGCTGGGGCCGAAGGAGCCGTCGCAGCCGACGATCACGTCGGCCCGGATCCGCCGGGCGACCCCGTCGGCGTCGGTGAACGTGACCGAGGGCTGGTCGGACTCGATGTCGTGCAGCGCGGTGTCGCTGACCTCGTAGTGGACGACCTGCCCGGCGGCTCTGCGGGCGTCGATCAGGTCCTTCTGCACCTCGGTCTGGCCGTAGACGTAGACCGCCCGGCCGACCAGGTCGACGAAGTCGAGGTGGTGACGCTCCTCGGGCCACTGCAGGTAGATCCCGCGGTGCTTGTCGGCCTCGCGGGCCAGCCGGTCGCCGAGGCCGACCTCGGTGAGCAGGTCGACGCTCGACTGCTCCAGGATGCCGGCGCGGATCCGGGCTGCGACGTACTCCTCCGACCGGGTCTCCACCACGACCGAGTCGACCCCGTCGGCGGCGAGGAGATGGCTCAGCAGCATCCCTGCGGGGCCGGCGCCGACGATCACAACCTGCGTACGTTCATCTGCCATGGGGCGAGTCAACTCCTGTTCGGGCGCTCGTCGCCAGCGTGGATTTCCGGTGAGTGGAAACTGGGTCCGGGTGTCGATCCTCAAATGGTGCGGACGGGCTCTTGTGTCCGCGCCCGTGCATCCCTACGGTCGAGGCAACTCAATTGTGATCCGAGTCACAACCAACGAAGGAGCGCCCTGATGCCCGACGTCCTCGCCGAACGCGCCGCCCTCGAGTCCCAGATCGGCGACCAGACCATGGTCGACGTCCTCGCCAAGGTGGTCGCCGAACGCGGCGCCGAGCCAGCCTTCTCCGACCGGCACACCGCCGGCGGGACGGGCTGGCGCACGCTGACCTGGGGTGAGCTGCACCAGCAGGCCCGTGAGCTCGCCGCCGCCTACATCGCCGCCGGGCTGCAGCCCGGGGAGTCGGTCGCGATCATGGCCGCCAACCGCATCGAGCACATCCTCGCCGACCTGGCCGCGGTGCTCGCCGGTGGTGTGCCGATCAGCATCTACAACACTCTCGCTCCCGACCAGGTGGGCTACGTCGCCGAGCACGCGGACCCGCGGATCGTGGTGCTGGAGACCGACGACCACGTCGCCCGCTGGGCGCTCGGGCTGAAGCGGGAGGAGATCTTGCGGGTCGTCACGATCGACACCTCGGCGGAGGGCGACCCGCGGGCGGTCGGCTGGGACGACTTCGTGTCGTCCGGTGCGGCGGCGCTGACCGAGGTCGGCGAGGAGCTGGACGCGCGCAGCGCGGCGGTGACCCCGGACGACACCGTCACGATGCTCTACACCTCGGGCACCACCGGGCAGCCCAAGGGTGTGGTGCTCACCCATCGCAACATCGTCTTCGAGACCACCACCTCGCTGTCGACCTCGGGGATCGAGGAGCCGGGCGTGCTGGTCTCCTACCTGCCGTTCGCGCACATCGCCGAGCGGGTGCTCAGCCTCTACATCCCGCAGTTCAACGGCGGTCACGTCTACCTGATCCAGGACCCCGCGCTGCTGCTCAGCACGCTCCAGGAGGTGCACCCGACCAGCTTCTTCGGGGTGCCGCGGGTGTGGGAGAAGATCCGCACCGGCGTCACCGCGCTGCTCGCCGCCGAGACCGACTCCGCGAAGAAGGAGGCGGTCGAGAAGGCGATGGCGGTCGGGCTCGCGTACGTCGAGTCGCAGCAGACCGGACAGACCACCTCGCCCGAGCTGCAGGCGCAGTTCGAGCAGGCCGACGCCGCGGTCCTCTCCACCATGCGTGCGCTGCTCGGGCTCGACAAGGTCGAGTGGGCGGCCAGCGCGGCGGCACCGATGCCGCTCGAGGTCGCGAAGTTCTTCGCGGGGCTGGGGATCAAGATCTACGACGTCTACGGGATGACCGAGACCACCGGTGCCGCGACGGCCAACGGACCCGACGGCTTCCGGCTCGGCACGGTCGGCAGGGCCCATCCCGGGATCGAGGTGCGCATCGCCGAGGACGGCGAGATCCTGTTCCGCGGTCCGATCACGACCCCTGGCTACGTACGCCGGCCGGAGGCGACCGCCGCGCTCCTCGACGAGGACGGCTGGCTCCACACCGGCGACATCGGCTCGCTCGACGAGGACGGCTTCCTCAGCGTCGTCGACCGCAAGAAGGAGATGATCATCAACTCCGCGGGCAAGAACATCGCGCCGTCCAACATCGAGAACCTCCTCAAGGAGAGCCCGCTGGTCGGTCACGCGATGGTGGTCGGTGACGGCCGTTCGTACGTCGTCGCCGTGATGACCCTCGACGGCGAGATCGCCCCCGTGGTCGCTCAGAAGCTCGGCGTCGAGGCCGGGTCGCTCGCCGAGCTGGCCCAGCACCCGGTGATCCGCGGCGCGGTCGCCCAGGCGGTCGAGGCTGCCAACGCCCGGCTCTCCCGCCCCGAGCAGGTCAAGGCCTTCGAGCTGCTCGGTGAGGAGTGGACGGCCGAGTCCGAGGAGCTCACCCCCACGTTGAAGCTGAAGCGGCGCGTGGTGAGCAAGAAGTACGCCGACATCATCGACGGGCTCTACACGGCCGGGGAGTGACCCAGGAGTGAGCGGGCGGCCTACTCGGGAGGCTGCCGCAGGTCCGACATCGTGTTGGCCCAGCCGCCGTCGCGGCGGATCTGCACGACCGCGATCGCCAGCATGATCGCCGCGATGGCGAAGTGGATCGCTGCGTCGGTCACATGGTCGGGCATGTGCAGGACCCACATGACCTGGGGCGATGCGAGCGCCCAGACGCCGGGGACGATGCCGCCGAAGGATGCTGCCAGCAGGTAGAGGACCGACCACGAGTTGCGGCGGCACAGGAGCAGACCGGGCGCGAACATGGCGATGCCGGCGAGCGCGTGCCAGCCGTTGAAGTCCATGCCCAGCACCTTCGCCGTCGGTGCGTGGTGGCCGATCTCGAAGCTCGGCTCTGCGACGAACCCGGCGATCGCCCATAGGACGTTGGCAGCGCAGATCACCAGGACCGCCCACTGGGTGAACGTCCATCGCGTGCCTGACCGCGTGTCTTGATAGACCGTTCGAGTCATCTGTGGACGATAGATCTTTGGTCCGTCCAGGCGCCACCGCAATAGATCAGCCGGTGGCCCACATGCGTGTCCGGATCCTGACGCCGCCCTCTCGTCCTCAGGATCGGCCCGGTAACGTCGAGATCGACTTGTTCGGGCGGGTCAGGAGGTCTGCAATGCGTTGCTTCGTCGTCGTCAAGGAGCGCAGCGACGCCGAGAAGTGGGACTGGGTTCTGGCCGGCCCGGGGCTGCACGCGGCGGGATCGCTGGGGGCTCGCGGGATCGAGGACGCGATCATCGCGGCGGTCGGGGCTGCGTACGAGTCTCTCGTGCGGTTCGCACCGGTGCAGATCGTGGTCGCGCTGCCGTCCAACTCGCGGTTCTGGATGCTGACCGACGAGATCGCGGACGCCTACCCCGGGGTGGCCGTGGTGCCGTTCGTCGACGAGGACACCGACATCCGTGCGGCGGCCGTGGAGGCGTTGGCGGTCTACCGGACGGGCCCGTTGCCGCCACTGGTGGTGGCGACGGACGGCTCGGCGCACCGTGGGTTCATCGGATGGGGCTGGCTCGCCGGCGACGGGCAGCACGGCTTCGGCCGAGAGGTGCCCAACGCCCGGATCCGGGACCCGCAGTCGCTGGTGGTCCTCGCCGAGTTGCAGGCGATCGCGGAGGCGGTGCGGGCACTGCCGCGGCGCACGCTGACCATCCGGACCGACTCGCGGGTCGCGCTCGCGCTGATCGAGGACTGGCTCCGCGGCGAGGAGTCGATGCCGAAGGGCTACGAGACCGAGCACCGCGCCGAGCTCGCCGGCCTGACCCGGATGCACGACGACCTGTGCCGCGAGTCCGGGCGGCTCTCGTTCGAGTGGGTACGCGGCCATGTCGGCGAGGCGCTCAACGAGGGTGCCGACTCGCTGGCCAAGCTGGCCCGGCGCTTCGCCGAAGGCACCTGGGGGCTGACCGCCGACGAGGTGCCGGCCCGGGCGCGGGCGATCGCGGAGACCTTCGCCGCACCGATGGCTTCGGGGCCCGCGCCGGCCGGATAGGTTCGGGCGTCGTGAACCCTCCTGCGGTCGACATCGCCCCCGACGAGCCCGCGCAGATCCGCGCGCGACTCGATGCGCTGGGGCTGGACGGCATCTTCGACGTACACACCCATTTCCTTCCCGAGCGGATGCTCGACAAGGTGTGGGCCTACTTCGACTCGGCCGGCCCGCTGACCGGCCGGGCCTGGCCGATCGCCTATCGGCACTCCGAGGAGGAGCGGCTCCGGGTGCTGCGGGCTCTCGGCGTACGTCATTTCACCGCGCTCACCTACCCGCACAAGCCCGGGATGGCAGCGTGGCTGAACCAGTGGGGTGCGGAGTTCGCGGCGGACAAGCCGGACTGCCTGCAGTCGGCGACATTCTACCCGGAGCCGGGTGCCGGCGACTATGTCCGGGAGGCGATCGAGGCGGGTGCGCGGATCTTCAAGGCGCACGTCCAGGTCGGTGACTACGACCCCAACTCGCCGCTGCTGGACCCGGTCTGGGAGGTGCTGTCCGAGTCGCGTACGCCGCTGGTGATCCACTCCGGCCACGGACCGGCCCCGGGTCGGTTCACCGGGCCGGCCGGGATGGAGACGCTGCTCGGGCGCTACCCCGACCTGGTGCTGATCGTGGCCCACATGGGCCTGCCCGACTACGCGCGGTTCCTCGACCTGGCGGAGAAGTACGACGGCGTCCACCTGGACACCACGATGGCCTTCACCGCCTTCACCGAGGCGGCCACGCCGTTCCCGGTCTCGGAGCTGCCGCGGCTGGAGGCGCTGGGGGAGCGGGTGCTGTTCGGTAGCGACTTCCCGAACATCCCGTATCCGTACCTCGAGGCTGTCGACGCCATCCTTGGACTGAGCATCGGTCTCGGGCTCGGGGACGACTGGGCGCGCGGGGTGCTCTACGGGAACGCCGCGCGGCTCTTCGGGATGTCCTCGGCCTAGGCGACGGCGGTCTCGTCGTAGGTGTCGGTGAGGATCTGCACGATGTCGGGGACGCCGAGCGCGAGCCGGTTGAACCGGGGCGACTCGGCGGCGACGACCAGGTGCTTGGCGAGCTCGATCTCGTCACGGGCCCACGGGATCAGCCCGGCGCGGTCCAGGTTGGCGGAGTTGGCGGCGCCGTGCCCGGAGATCGAGCGGTAGGTGATCACCGGGGTGCCCGACGCCAGGGCTTCGAGCGAGGTGAAGCCACCGGCATTCTGGACGACGCAGTCGCTGGTCGCCATCAGGGCGCGTACGTCGGTGCGCCAGCCGAGCGCCACGACGCCCGGGATCCGCTCCAGCCGACGCTTGAGGCAGGAGTCGGTCGCGCAGAGCACGACCGGGGTCATGTCGCTGTGCTCGAGGATGTCGCGGGCGGTCTGCTCGAGCGCGCCGGCGCCCAGCGAGCCGCCGGTGACCAGCGCTCGCGGGCCCGTCAGGTTCAGGTCGGCCAGCGGGTCGGCGAAGACCTGCCCCGGGACGTACGCCGCCCCCGGCGGGACCAGCGGCTGGACCACGGCTGCGTTGCCGCCGAGCATGCGCGCCTCCCGCGCGGCGACCTCGTGGATGGCGAGGTTGAGGTCGATGCCGGGGTTGATCCACAGCGCCGGGACCGCGGCGTCGGTGAGGTAGGTGACCGCGGGGACGGTGAGCTGTCCCGAGGTGCGGAGGTGGCCGATGACCTGGGAGCAGAACGGGTGGGTGGAGATGACCAGGTCCGCGCCGTGCACCGCTTCGGTGATCTTGCGGGTGGAGAGTCGGAGGAACCGGTTGAACGGCTTGTGGAGCGGCCGTCCCGGCATGACCAGGCTCATCGTGGTGCCCCAGGAGTCCGGGCTGACCTGGAGCTGCATCTTGTAGCCGACCTTCAGGCTGTGCCCGAGTCTCCATGGCATCAGGTCGACGAAGTCGAAGATCTCGACGTCGCAGCCGGCCTCCCCGAGTGCTCGTGAGATCTCTCGGGACGCGGAGTTGTGCCCCGCGCCGTAGCTCGCCGAGATGATCGCCACGCGGGGTGTCGCGCCTGGCCGGATGTGGAGGAGGGGCCCGAGCCGCTCCGAGTCGATGGACATGCGCCGGATTCTGTACTCATGGCGTGACGTTGTGGTGAACGGGGGCACCTCGTCGTGTCACTCTTCACCGTCGGTTCGTCTCCACGAACCTGCGGGCGTTCTAAGGTTCATCCTGTGATCACGGCCCGGCAACTGCGTCATCGTGCGCGGTCGGCGGTCGCCGAGCTGGGCGGTGGCCCCTCGGCGGTGGCGGTGGTGACGCGCCGGGTCGTGGTGGCGTTCGCGGAGGCGCGCGGGGTGGTGCTCACCGACGCGGCGCTGGATGCCGCCGGATTGCTGGCCGTGGGCGACCGTCCACTGTCGGATCGTCTGCTGTCGAACTATCTGTTCCCGGACGGGATGCGAGCGGACGATCTCGTCCTGGAGGAGATCGGCTACGTCTACGAGGCGCTGCTGGAGGACTCCTCGCGACGCGACAACGGCGCCCACTACACCCCGCCCGAGCTCGCCGACGAGGTGGTGGCGCATGCCCTCGCCCCGATCGCCGGCCCCGACGCGACCGTGGTCGACATCGCCGCCGGCACCGGTGTCTTCCTGCTCGCCTCCGCCCGCTACCTGGCCGCGTCGTGCCGGATGCCGCTGGCCGAGGTCGTCAGCCGGTGCCTCTACGGCGCCGACATCGATCCGGTCGCCGTCGACATCGCGAAGCTGTCGTTGTGGCTGCTCTGCGAGGACTCCTCGCTGCCGCTGACCTTCCTCGACGACCGGATCCTGTGCGGAAACTCGCTGGTCGGGCTCGTCGACACCGCCGACCTGCCCGACCGCCTCGGCGACCCCAAGGCCTACGCCGATGCGATGGTCGCGGTCGCGCTCCCGCTGGGCGGTCGGCCGGGGAAGCGGCTCGAGGAGGCGTACGCAGCGCTGGGCCGGGCCCGGCGCCTCCCTGTTCCCGCCGTGCGCCCGATCCACTGGGCACTGGTCGCGCCCGAGGTGATGGCGCGGGGCGGCTTCGACGCGGTGGTCGGCAACCCGCCCTATCTCGGCGTGAAGCGGGTGCGGGACGCGATCGGCCAGCAGCTCCGCGACTACCTCGCCCACACCCTGGCGGCCGGCACCACGCGACGGGCCGACTACGTCATCTACTTCCTGCTCCGGGCCGCCGCGCTCAGCCGCGGCGAGATCGGGCTGATCACGACCGACTCGATCAGCGAGGGTGACACCGCGCGGTTCGGGATCAGCACGCTCCTGGAGCGCGGCTGGCAGGTCGCCCGGGCGGAGCGGTCGGCGCCGTGGCCGACGGCAGGGGTGCGGTTCGCGAAGATCTGGCTCACCATCCGGCCGCTCGACAGCGCCTGGCTCGACGGCCGCACCGTCCCTGCCATCACCGGGACGCTCGAGGACGGCTTCGCGCTCCCGGAGCCGGCGCGGCTGGATCTCGACGTCCCGCTGCCGCACGGCTACCAGGGCACGATCGTGCTGGGGAGCTCGCTCGTGCTGACCCCGTCCGACGCCGAGGCGCTCTGCCGCGGGCCGCTCGGCCACACCGTGCGCCCCTACCTGAGCGGCGAGGACCTGGTCACCCCGTGCGGCTCGACCGCCTCGCGGTTCGTGGTCGACGTCGGCAAGCTCGGGCTCGAGGAGCTCGCCGAGGACCGTGCGCTCGCGCGCCTGGTGCGGTCGAAGGTACGCGCCGAGCGCCGCCGCCAGTTCGTGAAGTACCCCCAGCTCAAGGAGCGTTGGTGGGGCTTCCTCAGCCCGGTCGACGAGCTCTACCGCGACGCCGCCGGGCTCACGCACGTCATCGCGTTCAGCAAGCACAGCAAGCACCTGTGGCCGGTGCTCGTCGGAGCCGACCATGTCTTCTCCAACGGACTGGTGGTCTATCCGACGCAGGATGCGGCTGCGTACGCGTTCCTGGCCTCCGACCTGCACCGCGTCTGGGCGATGCGCGCCGGCGGCACCATGCTCAACACCGCCTACCGCTACAACCCCTCGCGCCTGCGGGCCACCTACCCGTTCCCTGCGGATCTCGGACCGCTCCGCCCGGTCGGGGAAGCGCTCCTGGCGGCCCTGGACCGCGTCGGCGACGAGCGCCGCCTCGGCATCACCGGCGTACTCAACCTCGTCGGCGACCCCGGCACCCACGACCCCGCGACCACCGACCTCCGCCAAGCCATCGCTGACGTCAACCACGCCACCGCCCGCCTGCACGGCATCGACGAGTCCCTGGCCACCCCCGACCTGACCCCCACCGGCTTCGGCCTCACCCCGGTCCGCCAGCGAGCCCTCATGGCCGAGCTCGTCGCCCAGAATCTCGCCCTCGCCGAGGCGTCACAAGCGTCGGCCGAGGCGTCAGGTACGTCGGTCGAGACGTCACCCTCGTGACGTTTCGACCGACGCGAGTGACGGCTCGGCCGACCGGGCCGACCTCTCGGCGGGGCTAGACCGGGGTCGCGGGCCCACCCTCGACAGGAGCGGTGAAGTCGACGGTGCGCTTGGCGTTGGCGAGGGCGGTGACGGTGGCGGTGCCGATGGTGCCCTCGCGGTCGAAGACCTCGGCGGTGCCGACGGAGATGCCCTCGTGGGCGACGTGGTCGATGGTGGCGAGGCCGACCTCCATCCCGGCGGGGCGGCGGGCGAGGGCGAGGGAGATGTCGGTGTTGATCCACTCGACGCCGTTGCTGCCCCAGTTGGTGACCATCGAGGTCGCGTCGGCGATGGAGGCGACGGTCTGGAACGGGGTCATCGGCTCGCCGGCGACGGTCGGCACCGCGACCTGCCAGGTGATGTGGCGGCCGGCGTTCTGGTGCTTGCCGAAGTCGTCGGACCAGGGGTTCTCGGAGACGAAGAAGGGTACGTGGGGCTCCGAGGTGGGCGGGGCGACCGAGAGCGGCGGGGGAGTGGCGCGCTCGGTCGCCGACCAGACCTCGCCGGCAGGGTTCTCGCCGGCGAGCAGGTAGGTGCAGGTCGCCCGCGCCACGACCACCTCCGAGCCGTCCCCAGGCGACTGGACCATCTCGGCGTCGAGCAGCGCGATGCGGGGGCCGTTGCGTACGACGCTCGTCCGGATCCTCGTCAGCACCATCCGCGGCGGCCGGAACAGGTCCACGTGGTAGCGCGCCGGCACCAGCTCGGAGGCACGTCCGAGGACCTCGATCTGGTCCTCGAGGCCGCGGGCGATCAGGCCGCTGGCGGCCACTCCGTGCATGTGGTCGTCGGCCCACATGCTGCGAGCCATCGGCGTGGGCTCGAAGCCGTCATCGGTGCGCCGGAAGAATGCGAGATCCATGCGCACATTCTAGAACGTGTCCTAACTTCGGATTCAGTTGTGAAAACTGGAAAATAGTAACGGTTCCGTCGTTACAAGTGGCTCAAAACCACGTACCATCACACCGAAAGCAGCCCCGATCGAAGAGGACGACGATGAGCAACACGCCTCCGTACCAGGTGACCGACCCCGCCACGGGTGAAGTGATCGAGACCTTCCCGTTCGCCACCGACGCCGAGGTCGAGGAGGCGCTGGCGCGGTCGATGAAGGCGTACGCGGCCTGGCGCTCGACCCCGATCGAGGAGCGTGCCGCGATCGTGAAGCGCGCCGCCGACCTCTTCACCGAGCGGGCCGCGGAGCTCGGCTCGATCATCCGCACCGAGATGGGGAAGAAGACCTCCTCGGGTGCGGGCGAGGCGGAGTTCTCCGGCGAGATCACCGCCTACTACGCCGACCACGGCCCCGAGCTCCTCAAGGACACCGACCTGCCCGGCCACGAGGGCAAGGCGGTCATCCAGCGCCTGCCGCTCGGCCCGGTGCTCGGCGTGATGCCGTGGAACTACCCCTACTACCAGGTCGCCCGGTTCGCCGCCCCCAACCTGGTCGCCGGCAACACCGTCATCCTCAAGCACGCCGAGAACTGCCCGCGCTCCTCGGCCGCGATCGCCAAGATCTTCGAGGACGCCGGTCTGCCCGAGGGCGTCTACCAGAACCTCTACGCCACCCACGAGCAGATCGCCACGATGATCGGCGACCCGCGGGTGCGCGCGGTCTCCCTCACCGGCTCCGAGCGCGCCGGCACGGCGGTCGCCGAGGCCGCCGGCCGCAACCTGAAGAAGGTCGTCCTCGAGCTGGGTGGCTCCGACCCCTACATCATCCTCGACTCCGACGACATCGACGAGGCTGCCGAGACCGCCTGGGCGACCCGGATGGAGAACGTCGGCCAGGTCTGCAACGGCAACAAGCGGATGATCGTGAACGAGGGCGTCTACGACGACTTCGTCGCGGCCCTCACCAAGCGTGCCGCCGCGATGACCCCGCTCGAGGGCGAGGACGGCGACGACACCGTCTACTCCCCGCTGGTCGCCCGCAAGGCTGCGGAGGCGCTGCGCGAGCAGATCCAGGACGCCGTCGACAAGGGCGCCACGCTCCACGCCGGCGGCGAGATCTCCGACGGTCCCGACGCATTCTTCTCGCCCGCCGTCCTCACCGGCGTCACCCCGGAGATGCGCGCCTACGCCGAGGAGCTCTTCGGCCCGGTCGCGGTGGTCTACAAGGTGAGCACCGATGAGGAGGCCGTCGAGCTGGCCAACGCGGTCGAGTACGGCCTCGGTGGCGCCGTCTTCTCCACCGACGAGGCCCGCGCGATCGCCGTCGCCCAGCAGCTCGAGGTCGGCATGGCCAACGTCAACACCCCGGCCGGCGAGGGTGCCGACGTCCCCTTCGGCGGCACCAAGCGCTCCGGCTTCGGCCGCGAGCTCGGGCCGCTCGGGATCGACGAGTTCCTCAACAAGCGTCTCTTCTACGTCGAGCGCTGAGCGGCCCCGATCAGCCGTCCAAGATTCTGAGAGAATCCCGGACGTGGCTGAGAAGGTGACCTTCAAGAGTACGTCCGGACCCATGCTGGCCGGTCTCATCGACCTGCCCGAGGGTGAGGTGCGTGGCTGGGGTGTGTTCAGCCACGGCTTCACCCTCGGAAAGGACTCGCCGGCCGCCGCGCGGATCTGCAAGCAGCTGGCCGCCGAGGGCATCGGCATGCTGCGCTTCGACAACCTCGGGCTCGGCGACTCCGAGGGCGACTGGGGCGACGGCTCCTTCACCCACAAGGTCGCCGACACCGTCGAGGCCACCCGGTTCATGGCCGAGCGCGGCACTCCCGCCGAGCTGCTCGTCGGTCACTCCTTCGGTGGTGCCGCGGTCCTCGCTGCGGCCAACGACTCGGTCGGGGTCGACGCGGTCGCCACCGTGGGCGCCCCGTTCCAGCCGGCGCACGTCGAGCACAACTACGACGCCGTGCTCTCTCGGGTGATGGAGGACGGCGAGTCGCCGTGGATGGCCGGCGGCAAGTCGCTGACCCTGCGCAAGGCCTTCGTCCATGACGTACGCCGCGCCGACCTGCGCCACAAGATCATGCAGCTCAAGAAGCCGCTCCTGGTCATGCACAGCCCCACCGACACCACCGTCGGCATCGAGAACGCCTCCGACATCTTCAACACCGCCCGTCACCCGCGCTCCTTCGTCGCGCTGGAGGGCTCCGACCACCTCCTCACGAAGAAGGGACAGGCCCAGCGTGCCGCCCGGATCATCGCGGCCTGGGCGCACCAGTACCTGATCGACTGAGTCGCTTCCGCTGATCCGGCCCGGCGTCGGCTAGGTTCGGGACATGCTCACGAAGCCGAAGTTCCCGATCAAGGAGCTGATCAAGGCAGGTCCCGCGGCGCCGCAGGTGCTGGTCGGGCACCTGGTCGCCACCCAGGGTCCGGAGATCGCCCAGAAGGTGGCCGCGGACCGAGCGGAGCCCGGCTTCGACCCCGAGGCGTACGTCGACGAGCTGATCAGGAAGCACCGCTGGTTGGCCCGCGCGCAGGGTGCCGGCGGCGGCGCGATGATCGCGGCCGCCGAGATCCCGGCCCTCGTCGGCGGTCCGGCGGCGGTCGTCGCGGCGGCCGGAACGGCGATCCTCGGCGACCTGGTCGCGCTGGCGTGGATCGAGCAGCGCCTGGTGATGCACATCGCGGCTGCGTACGGGCACGATCTGGAGGATCCGGCCCGGATCGACGAGTTCCTCAGGCTCGCCGGCGTGGATCTGCTGTTCGACGGTGGCGGCAGCGCGGCGGGTGCCGCGGGCAGCCGCTTCGGTGTCCGCGCCGCCTCCCAGTGGGCAGCGCGGAAGACCATCCAGGCCACCCGGTCGATGGCGCAGCTCGTCGGCGCCCGGGTGGCTCGGCGTGTCGTCCTGCGCGGCATCCCGGTGCTCAACATCCCGCTCGGCGTGGTCCTCTCGGACACCGCCACCAAGCGTCTCGGACGGCGGGCACGCGAGTTCTACCGGGCGCGTCCGCAGTCGGCCTGACACCAGCCTTTGATCGATTGACAGAAAACACCGGACGAGACTTCCACTAACCGGTGTGGGTGGGGTTACACTCGCTGCAAGCGCCCGGCTCGTGGACGTTCGTCGTGGGGACCGAACGAGTCACTGGCCCGGTCGATGAGGCGCCGATCGCGCGTATCCGCTGTTTGGACGCGGTCGT
The DNA here is from genome assembly GCF_011045035.1 of Nocardioides turkmenicus. GTDB lineage: Bacteria > Actinomycetota > Actinomycetes > Propionibacteriales > Nocardioidaceae > Nocardioides > Nocardioides turkmenicus. The sequence continues at coordinate 317,964 of NZ_JAALAA010000003.1, read as the reverse complement.
CAGTCGTCAGCCATCGACCTGCGTGAGCCCTGGGAGGGCGACCGGCCGATGAGGGTCGGCATTTGGACATGCCACTCACCCGTGCGTGGCCCCAAGGAGGATTCAGTTGGCTCAGGGAGCCGCTACCCGGCGCAACAACCGGTCCGGCCGTTCGCGTAGCAACGGAAACGCCGGCAAGTCCGGGCAGAACGGTCGCCGCAAGGGCGTCCACAAGGACAACGAGGGCATCATCCCGGTGCTCGCTCAGGTCGTCCGCGAGGTCGAGTCGGCCGTGCAGCGCCGCTCGGCGATGCCCGACGTGCGCACCAAGTTCCAGGTCGTCGCGCTCCTCGCCCGGGACGAGCGCCATCGCGTGCTCGAGGACGAGACCCTCAACGAGGGCCGCCGCGCCGAGCAGCTCAAGCGCCTGGACGGGATCGCGACGATCCTCGCCAAGACCGCGACCATGGACTCGCGCCTGTTCGAGCTCCTCGCCGAGGACGCCGAGATCTCCGAGGCCGCCCTCGACCTCAAGCACGAGCTGATGGCCCGTGGTGGCGTCGACGTGCCCGAGGACGAGGAGGAGGACGAGGACGAGGCCCCGGCCGTCGTCGTCCCCGACAAGCGCGTCGTCCCGACGAGCGTCATCCAGCGCCAGCTCTCCAACCCGTTCCTGGTGCCCGACTTCACCAACGCGCGCCCGCCGGTGCACGCCCGCCGCCTGTCCGGCTGGGAGCTCCTCGGACCGCTCTTCCGCAGCTTCGAGTACGCCGACTCCGGCCCTTCCTGCATGCCGCTGCCCGACCCGCCCGCCTACGGCCCCGGCCACGTCGACGCGCCCGGCACCCGCGAGCTCATGCACCACCAGGCCCAGATGGTCGCCTCGGCGGCCCAGGGCCACCGCACCTACCTGCTGGCCGACGAGCCCGGTCTCGGCAAGACCGCGCAGGCCCTGCTCGCGGCCGAGGCGGCCGACGCCTACCCGCTGCTCGTGGTCGTGCCCAACGTGGTCAAGGCCAACTGGGCGCGCGAGGTCAGCCTCTGGACGCCGTCCAAGAAGGCGACCGTCGTGCACGGCAACGGCGAGGACATCGACGGCTTCGCCGACATCATCGTGGTCAACTACGAGATCCTCGACCGTCACGTCGGCTGGCTCGGCGAGTTCGGCTTCAAGGGCATGGTCGTCGACGAGGCCCACTTCATCAAGAACAAGTCCTCGCAGCGCTCCCAGCACGTGCTCGCCCTCTCGGAGAAGATCCGGCAGCGTACGGCCAACCCGCTGCTGATGGCGCTGACCGGCACCCCGCTGATCAACGACATCGAGGACTTCCGGGCGATCTGGCAGTTCCTCGGCTGGATCGACGACGTCAAGCCGCTCAACGGCCTGCTCGAGGGGCTCGAGGAGACCGGGCTGACCCCGCAGGACAACAGCTTCTACGGCGCCGCCCGCCGCGTCGTGGTCAACCAGGGCATCGTGCGCCGTCGCAAGATCGACGTCGCCAGCGACATCCCGGCGCGGCGCGTGGCCGACCTCCCGGTCGAGCTCGACGACGCCGAGGGCCGTTCGATCCGGGCCGCCGAGGCCGAGCTGGCCAAGCGGATGATGCAGCGCTACGACACCGCGATCGAGACCCGCGTGACCGGTGCCAAGCCGGCCCCGGGCGAGCTCGACCTCGAGCTGATCCGCCGCGTCGCCACCTGGGAGCGTGAGGACCAGGACGCCTCCACCGGCGAGAACGTCTTCGGCATGATGCGCCGCATCGGCAAGGCGAAGGCGACCCTGGCCGCCGACTACGCCGCCCAGCTGGCGCGCAACGTCGGCAAGGTCGTCTTCTTCGCCAAGCACATCGAGGTCATGGACACCGCCCAGAAGCTCTTCGAGGAGCGCGGCATCCGCTACTCCACGATCCGCGGCGACCAGACCTCGAAGGCGCGCGAGAAGGCCATCGACGAGTTCATGAACGACCCCGCGGTCGAGATCATCGTCTGCTCGCTGACCGCGGCCGGCGTCGGCGTCAACCTCCAGGCGGCCTCCAACCTGGTCCTGGCCGAGCTCTCCTGGACCGACGCCGAGCAGACCCAGGCGATCGACCGGGTCCACCGCATCGGCCAGACCGAGCCGGTCACGGCCTGGCGCATCATCGCCAGCCAGACGATCGACACCCGGATCGCCGAGCTGATCGACTCCAAGGCCGGGCTCGCCGCTCGCGCCCTGGACGGCTCCGACGAGGAGGTCACCGACTCCGCCGACGTGCAGCTCGAGGCCCTGGTCTCGCTCCTCACCGACGCGCTCCGCAAGCGCGAGTCGGGCCGCCGGGGTCGCCGCGCCGCCTGACCCGGTTCCGGGACCCGATCCAGGCCTCATCTCAGGGAGAATCCTGAGGTGGGGCCTGGGTGCTGCGGCGTACGCTTGATCACATGTTCTGGATCATTCTCCTCCTCGTCGCGGCGGCCGTCGGCGGCTACGTGTTCCGGGTGCCGATCGTCGCCAAGCTGACCGGCCAGCCGCGCAGCCGCATCGAGCGGCACATCGGGCCGAAGACCAAGCGCCTTCCCTGACCTGACCCGACACCGGGGGCCTCGGGAATCACCGATAGGGCACGTACGTTGGGACGTACGTGCCCGCCGATCCGGCGCGCACGCGACTCCAGACCGGAAGTGAGAGCCCCATGCCCACCGTCGAGCTCGGCGCAGAGAACTTCGAGAGCACCGTCACCGACAACGAGATCGTCCTCGTCGACTTCTGGGCGTCCTGGTGCGGCCCTTGCCGCCAGTTCAGCCCCATCTACGATGCCGCCTCCGAGGAGCACCCCGAGATCGTCTTCGGCAAGGTCGACACCGAGGCCGAGCAGGCGCTCGCCGGCGCCGCCAACATCACCTCGATCCCGACGCTGATGGCCTTCAAGAAGGGCAACCTCGTCTTCTCGCAGCCTGGCGCGCTGCCCGCGCCCGCGCTGAAGCAGGTCATCGACGCCGTCGTCGACCTCGACATCGACAAGGCCTTGGCCGAGCACGCCGAGAAGGAGTCCGGCGAGTAAGACTCGTCACCGCTCCTGGCTTTACATCAGGTTGGATAGCCGTGTGACCGAACCCGACAGCGCCGCCCACGACGAGCTCCTGCGCCTTCGCGGCAGCATCGACAACCTCGACGCGGCCCTCGTCCACCTTCTCGCCGAGCGCTTCAAGTGCACCGAGCAGGTCGGCCGGCTCAAGGCACGCGCGGGGTTCCCGCCTGCCGACCCCAACCGCGAGGCGGTCCAGATCGAGCGGCTGCGCCGGCTCTCCGACGACGCCGGCCTCGACCCCGAGTTCGCCGAGAAGATCCTCAACGTGATCATCGCCGAGGTGATCCGCAACCACCGCCAGTTCATCGAGGACTGACGGCTCAGCCGAGCACCCGGTCCAGCCAGGCGTTCCAGAACCTCCGGTCCGGGTCGAAGCGGCGTGCGAGAGCCCTGAAGTCGTCCCAGCGCGGGAAGCCGGCGCCGGGGTCCGCGGTGGCGAACAGCTTGCCCCAGTGCGGCCGGGTGCCGGCCGGGAGCCGTTGCTCGAGGTCGGGCAGGAGGTCGGCCACGCCCGCAGGATCGGCCAGCCAGGTGAAGTGGAGCGCCAGTACGTCGGTGCCGTAGGCGGGGGAGAGCCACAGGTCGTCGGCGGCGACCGCCCGGATCTCGCCGACCTGCAGCAGCGGCCGGACCCGGTCGGCGAGCGACCGGACGGCGTCCACCGCCTCCTGGGCGCGATCGAGCGGCACCAGGTATTCGCTCTGCAGCTCCGCGCCGACGCTCGGCTGGAAGTCGAGCCGGAAGTGGGGCAGGCGCTCGTGCCACGGTCCCGGCACGCCCAGCTGCTCGGTGCACGGCGCGGCGTCGAGGCCGGGGATCACGTGGCGGGGCTCGGTCGCGAGCACCGTCCCCGGGATCTCCGGGGTCGTCGAGCGTGACTTCACCCAGACGCGGCCGAACGAGCCGTCGGGCTCGTCGCCCCAGCGCGTGAAGATCGACACCGAGTAGGCCGCGCCGAGGATCTCGGTGAGGTGTTCTCGCAGGTCGTCGTAGGTGAGGCCCTCGTGGACCGTCTGCGAGACCTGGTAGGTCGGCGAGGTCAGCAGCTCGAGGTGGGTCACGATCCCGAGGGCGCCGATGCCGACCACGGCCCCGGCGAAGTCGGGTGAGCCGGACTCCAGGCGCACCAGCTCGCCCCGGCCGTCGACGATCTCGAGAGCCGTCACGGAGGTGGCCAACGAACCGTTCGCGACGCCGGAGCCGTGCGTCCCGGTCGCGACCGCGCCGGCCACCGAGATGTGGGGGAGCGAGGCGAGGTTGGGCAGGGCCCGCCCGCGCTCCTCGAGCCAGGCGGCGAGCTCGCCGTAGCGCATCCCGCCAGGCACCCGGACGACGTCCCCGGACAGGCTCGGCGACGCGTCCAGGCGGTCGAGCGACACCAGCACCCCGGGGGTGTCCGCGAGGTCGGTGAAGGAGTGCCGGGACCCGAGCGCGCGCAGCCGTGGCTCGCGCAGCACGAGGTCGCGTACGTCATCGACGGAGCGTGGCCGCACGAGCTCTCGAGCGGTGTAGTCATAGCTGCGAGCCCACGTCGATCCGGGAGCGTCGAGGGCAGGGGTCTCGGTGCGCATGGATCGGATGGTAGCCCGGAACGTGCCGCTGCGCCCGTCTTCGGAAAACGTTATCGACAACGATTGACAAGCATGGCGCCCTCGGGTCAATCTGTGATGCCGATCACACCAGCGCCTTGGAGGCATCGTGAAAGTTCGTCAGCTCGCCGCGGTCATCACCGCGGCGTCGACCATCGCAGTCGTCACCGCATCGTCCACGGCTCACGCCGAGTCCCGCGGCTTCCAGCCCCCGTCCGACTCGCTCCGCTCCTACGCCTCCCAGATCGGCCTGCGGGTCGGTGTCGCGGTCAACCCCGAGGTGCTGGCCGACGACGAGCTCGCCGGCATCGCCGCCGACGAGTTCTCCAGCCTCACCCCGGAGAACGAGATGAAGTGGGAGACCGTCGAGCCCACCCGCGGCACCTACGACTGGTCCGGAGCGGACGAGGTCATCGACTTCGCGCGGGCACACGGGCAGAAGGTGCGCGGTCATACCCTGCTCTGGCACAACCAGAACCCGGCCTGGCTCACCGAGGGCGTGAACAACGGCACCATCAGCAAGGACGAGCTCCGCGGGATCCTCGAGAAGCACATCACCGACGAGGTCACGCACTTCCGCGGCAAGGTCTACCAGTGGGACGTCGCCAACGAGTTCTTCGCCGACTCCTGGAGCCCCAACCCGCTCCCCAACGGCATGAACGGCGACAACTTCTGGGTCAAGCACCTCGGCACCGGGATCGTCGCCGACGCCTTCCGCTGGGCCCACGCTGCCGACCCCAAGGCCCAGCTGTTCTACAACGACTACAACATCGCCGGTGAGGACGGGAACAGCGCCAAGTCGACCGCGGTCTACAACTGGGTCAAGGAGCTCCTCGCGCAGGGCGTGCCGATCCACGGGATCGGCAACCAGGGCCACCTCGACACCCAGTACGGCTTCTCCGGGCAGCGGTTCCGTGCCGACCTGCAGCGCTACGCCGACCTGGGGCTGAAGGTCGCGGTCACCGAGGCCGACGTACGCACCTTCGTCGACTCCGCCGAGACCCAGGTCCCCACGGACGACCTGGCGCTCTTCGCCCATCCCTACGAGTTCTCGCAGATGCTCCAGGCCTGTCTCGCCGTGAGCGCCTGCACCTCGTTCACGGTCTGGGGCATCGATGACGCCCACTCCTGGGTACCGGGCTGGTTCGAAGGACAGGGCTACGCGCTGCTCTGGGACGTGAACCGGCAGCCCAAGGAGGCGTACACCACACTGAAGCAGGATCTCCGGCTCGCCCTGGGGGCATCCCGCCGACGCTGAGGCAGACCTGAGGCACAGTCGAGGCAGACGAGTCGTGGCGGCTCCCGCCCGCCGGTGGTCTACTTGAGTCCGAGCACATCGATCGATCTGAGCGAGGGTAGATGAGCGAGTACGCAGCAGAGGCAGACCTCGAGGAGCAGGCGACCGACGTCGTGCAGGAGACTGTCGACGACGAGGCACCCCTGGACACCGAGGAGACGGTGACCTCGCCGCCGGACGACGTCAACGAGGCCGACTACGCCGAGCAGAAGCTCGACGCAGTCGGCCCCGACGACGACTACGACTACTGATCCGAGCGGGCCTAGGCGTTCTGCGGGAACCCGAGGTTGATCCCGCCGTGGGACGGGTCGAGCCACCGGGTCGTGACGGCCTTCTCCCGGGTGAAGAAGTCCAGGCCCGCGGGACCGTAGGCCTTCGCGTCCCCGAACAGCGACGCCTTCCAGCCGCCGAAGGAGTGGTAGGCGACCGGCACCGGGATCGGCACGTTCACACCGACCATGCCGACCTGCACCTCACGCTGGAACCGGCGCGCGGCGCCGCCGTCGTTGGTGAAGATGGCGGTGCCGTTGCCGAACTGGCCGGAGTTGATCAGCTCCAGGCCCACCTCGTAGCCGGAGACGCGGACGACCGAGAGCACCGGGCCGAAGATCTCCTCGGTGTAGACCGTGGACGTGGTCGGCACCCGGTCGACCAGTGTCGGGCCGACCCAGAACCCGTTCGGGTCCCCGTCGACCTCGATCCCTCGTCCGTCGACGACGACCTCGGCTCCGTCGGCGGCAGCAACGTCGACGTACGCCGCCACCTTGTCGCGGTGAGCGCCGGTGATCAGCGGGCCCATGTCGGTGCCGCGGGTGCCGTCGCCGGTCTTGAGGGTCGCCATCCGCTCGGTCACCTTCTGGATCAAGGTGTCGGCCACCGAGTCGACGGCGAGGACCACCGAGATCGCCATGCAGCGCTCGCCGGCCGACCCGAAGCCTGCGTTGACGGCCGAGTCGGCGACCAGGTCGAGGTCGGCGTCGGGCAGCACGAGCATGTGGTTCTTCGCGCCGCCGAGCGCCTGGACGCGCTTGCCTGCGGCGGTGCCGCGCTCATAGACGTAGCGGGCGATCGGGGTGGAGCCGACGAAGGAGATCGAGGCGACGTCGGGGTTGTCGAGGAGCGCGTCGACTGCCTCCTTGTCACCGTGGACGACGTTGTAGACGCCGTCGGGCAGCCCGGCCTCGGCCCACAGCTCAGCGATCCAGTTCGACGCGGTCGGGTCCTTCTCCGAGGGCTTGATGACGACCGTGTTGCCGGCCGCGATCGCGATCGGGAAGAACCACATCGGCACCATCGCCGGGAAGTTGAACGGGCTGATGATGCCCACCACGCCCAGCGGCTGCTTGAGCGTGGTCACGTCCACGCCCGTCGAGACCTCCTCGGACACGGTGCCCTTGAGGAGGTGGGAGAGGCCGCAGGCGAACTCGACGACCTCCAGCCCGCGGGCGATCTCGCCGGCCGCGTCGGAGAGCACCTTGCCGTGCTCGGAGGTCAGGATCTCGGCCAGCTCGCCCTTGCGTGCGTTGAGCAGCTCGCGGAACTTGAAGAGCACGGCCGTACGCCGCGTCAGCGAGGTCTCGCTCCACTCGGCGAATGCCTTCTTGGCCGCGGAGACAGCGGTGTCGACGTCGGCGGCGGCGGCGAAGCGTACGTGCTTCTGGACCGTGCCCAGGGCGGGGTTGTAGACGTCGCCGAGACGGGTGCCGGTGCCGGGGTTGGTGGCCCCGCCGATCCAGTGGTCGAGGATGGGGAGATCGGTCATTTCTATCTGTCCTTAGAGCGAGGCGAGCACGTCGTCGTAGATCGAGATCGCCTCGGCGACCTCGTCGGGGGTGACGACGCACGGAGGCACCACGTGGATGCGGTTCTCCATGGTGAAGGGGATCAGGTTGCGGGCGATCAGGTCGGACTTGATCCGGCCCATCGTCTCCGCCGGGAGCGGCTCGCGGGTCTCGCGGTCGGCGACGAGCTCGAGGGCCCAGAACACCCCGGTCCCGCGCACCTCGCCGATCACGTCGTGCTTCTCCGCCAGCGCGGCGAGGCCGGGGGCGATGTGGTCGGTGCCGATGGTCGCGGCGTTGTCGACGATGCCCTCCTCGTTCATCGCCTCGATGGTCGCCACGATCGACGCCATCGCCAGCGGGTGTCCGGAGTAGGTGAGGCCGCCGGGGAACACCTGCTCGTCGAAGGTCGCCGCGACCGGGTCGGAGATGATCACCCCGCCGGCCGGCACGTAGCCCGAGTTGACCCCCTTCGCGAAGGTGATCAGGTCGGGGACGACGTCGTAGGCGTCCAGCGCGAGCCACTCGCCGGTGCGCCCGAAGCCGGCCATGACCTCGTCGAGGATGAGCATGATCCCGAACTCGTCGGCCAGCGCCCGGACCCCGGGGAGGTAGCCCGGCGGCGGGATCATGATCCCGGCGGTGCCTGGGATGGTCTCGAGGAGGATCGCCGCGATCGACGCGGGACCCTCGGCCTCGATGACCCTCCTGAGGTGGTGCAGCGCCCGCTCGGACTCCTGCTCCGGCGTGGTCGCCCAGAACTCCGAGCGGTAGAGGTAGGGGCCGAAGAAGTGCACGTGGCCGCGGGCGTACTCGTTCGGGATCCGTCGCCAGTCGCCCGTCGCGACGATCGCCGCTCCGGTGTTGCCGTGGTAGGAGCGGTAGGTCGAGAGCACCTTGTCGCGGCCGGTGTGGATGCGGGCCATCCGGATCGCGTTCTCGACCGCGTCGGCGCCGGCGTTGGTGAAGAAGACCTTGTTGAAACCCACCGGCGCGATGTCGGTGATCCGCTCGGCGGCCTCGCCGCGCGCCAGGTTGGCCGTCGTCGGGGCGATCGTGGTCAGCGTCTCGGCCTGCTTCTTGATCGCCTCCACCACGCGAGGGTGCTGGTGGCCGATGTTGGTGTTGACCAGCTGGGAGGAGAAGTCCAGGTAGGTGTGGCCCGAGTCGTCCCATACCCGCGAGCCCTGCCCGCCGGCGATGACGAGCGGCTTCAGCGACGCCTGGGCGGACCAGGAGTGGAAGACGTGGGATCGGTCGAGGTCGTATGCGCGGGCGTCACTGGCGCTGGTCAAGGCTGTCCCCTGGGGTGCGTGGTCGGACATGGTTCTGGCTTCTCACTCTACGCCGGGAACGGCATGGTCGCCGCCCGATCCGGGATACTGATTACGACGGTATATCAGGCCAACGGCTACGTTTTCGTTACATTCTCATGCCACAAGCAACGAAATCGCGCGCTCATGCCTTCGCGGTCACCGGCCGGTTCACTCGCGGGACCACCAGATCTCCGTACGCCGCCAGGGTCTGGTCCATCGCGTCGTGCTGCAGGTAGACGGCGAACTGGTCGACCCCGAGGCTCTTGAGCTGCTCGAGCTTGGCGACCTGCTCCTCGACCGAGCCGAGGAGGCAGAACCGGTCGACGATCTCGTCGGGCACGAACCGGGTGTGGGTGTTCTCGGCTCGTCCGTGCTCGTTGTAGTCGTAGCCCTCGCGGCCGGCGATGTAGGCGGTGAGCGCCTGCGGGACGGCACCGCTGCCGTACTTGGCCACGATGTCGGCGACGTGGTTGCCCACCATCCCGCCGAACCACCGGCACTGCTCCCGGGCGTGGACGAGTGCCTCGGGCGACCCGTCGGTGACGTACGCCGGGGCGGCCACGCAGAACGTCAGCGACTCCGGGTCGCGGCCGGCGTCGGTGGCCGCCTTCTTGACCGCCCCGATCATCCACTCGGTGATGTCGGGGTCGGCGAGCTGCAGGATGAACCCGTCGCCGACCTCGCCGGCCGCCTTCAGTGCGAGCGGACCGTAGGCGGCGATCCACACCTCCAGCTCGGAGCGCTTGGCCCACGGGAACTGCAGCGTGGTGCCGTTGACCTCGACCGTGCGCCGGTTGGCCAGCTCCCGGATGACCTGCGTCGCCTCGCGCATCTCCCGGATCGTCGAGGGCTTCCCGTTGAGCACCCGCACCGCCGAGTCGCCGCGGCCCATGCCGCACACGGTGCGGTTGCCGTACATCTCGTTGAGCGTCGCGAAGACCGACGCGGTCACCGTCCAGTCGCGGGTCGCCGGATTGGTGACGAACGGACCGACCTTGATCGTGCGGGTCTCGGCGAGGATCTGGCTGTAGATGACGTACGGCTCCATCCACAGCAGGTGGCTGTCGAAGGTCCACACGTAGTCGAAGCCGTACGCCTCGGCCTGCTTCGCCAGCGAGACGACCCGCCAGGCGGGCGGGTTGGTCTGGAGGACGACACCGAAGTCCATGGCGTCACACCAGGTACTGCGACAGGTCGCGCTTCAGATAGCTGCCGTGGCCCTTGGTGCCCCGGAACTCGCCGTCGGCGACGACCACCGACCCGCGGGAGAGCACCACGTCGACGTGGCCGTCGATCTCGTAGCCCTCCCACGCGGAGTGGTCCATGTTCATGTGGTGGGTGCGGCCTTCGCCGACCCCGATCGAGGTGTGACCGGCCGGGTCGTAGACGACGATGTCGGCGTCGGCGCCCGGCGCGATGACGCCCTTGCGGCCGTAGAGACCGAACATCCGCGCCGGCGTGGTCGCGATCAGCTCGACCCAGCGCTCCAGGGTGATCTGCCCGGTCACCACGCCCTGGTAGAGCAGGTCGACGCGGTGCTCGATCGAGCCGATGCCGTTGGGGATCGCCCGGAAGTCGTCCTTGCCGAGCTCCTTCTGCTCCTTCATGCAGAAGGGGCAGTGGTCGGTGGAGACCATCTGCAGGTCGTTGGTGCGCAGCGCCTGCCACATCGCGTCCTGGTGCCCCTCGGCGCGCGAGCGTAGCGGCGTCGAGCAGACCCACTTGGCGCCCTCGAAGTCGCCCCACTCCTCCGAGGACGCGCCGAGCTGCTCCTCGAGGGAGAGGTAGAGATACTGCGGACAGGTCTCGCCGAACACGTTCTTGCCCTTGTCACGGGCCGCCGCCAGCTGCTCGACGGCCTGCTTGGCGCTGACGTGCACCACGTAGAGCGGCGCCCCGGTCACGTCGGCGAGCATGATGGCGCGGTGGGTGGCCTCCTCCTCCATCTGCCAGGCACGCGCGATGCCGTGGTAGTAGGGGCTCGTCTTGCCCGACTCGGCCAGCTGCGCGGCGAGCACGTCGATCGCGGGGCCGTTCTCGGCGTGCATCATGGTCAGCAGCCCGTGGTCGGTCGCCTTCTGCATCGCCCGCAGCACCTGGGCATCGTCGGAGTAGAAGACGCCCGGGTAGGCCATGAACAGCTTGTAGGAGGTGATCCCCTCGTCCACGAGCGTGTCCATCGCCTTGAGCGCGTCGTCGTCGACGCCGCCGACGATCTGGTGGAACCCGTAGTCGATCGCGCAGTTGCCGGCGGCCAGCTCGTGCCAGTGCGCCAGCCCGTCCTGGACGCGTTCGCCGTAGCGCTGCACCGCGAAGTCGATGATCGTCGTGGTGCCGCCCCAGGCCGCGGCCCGGGTGCCGGTCTCGAAGGTGTCGGAGGCGTTGGTGCCGCCGAACGGCAGCTGCATGTGAGTGTGGGCGTCGACGCCGCCCGGGATGACGTACTTCCCGGTCGCGTCGATCGTCACATCTGCCTCGATCGTGCCGAACGGGCTGGCGCCGGGGGCGATGAGGGCGACGATCCTCTCGCCGTCCACCAGCACGTCGGCCTGGGTGCGCCCGGTCGCGGAGACGACCGTGCCGCCCGTGATGAGCGTGGTGGTCATGCGGGCCTCCTCAGGGCCGGGGGATGGCGACGTACGAGTCGGGGCGCCGGTCGCGGTAGAACTGCCAGTCGTCGCGCATCTCCTGGACCATGTTCATGTCCAGGTCGCGTACGAGCAGCTCCTCCTTGTCGCCCGAGCCGAGCTCGCCGACGTAGTTGCCGCGGGGGTCGACGATCTGCGACATCCCGTAGAAGTTGACCGCCTCCGGGCCGTACTCGTTGTCCTCGAGGCCGACCCGGTTGGGCGCGAGCACGAAGTAGCCGTTGGCGACCGCGGCGGCGGGCTGCTCGATCTCCCACAGCCGGTTGGAGAGGCCGGGCTTGGTGGCGTTGGGGTTGAAGACCATGTGGGCCCCGTTGAGGCCGAGCTCGCGCCAGCCCTCGGGGAAGTGGCGGTCGTAGCAGATGTACATCCCCACCTTGCCGACCGCGGACTCGAAGACCGGGTAGCCGAGGTTGCCGGGGCGGAAGTAGAACTTCTCCCAGAACTTCTCCACGTGCGGCAGATGGTTCTTCCGGTACTTGCCGAGGATCGTGCCGTCGGCGTCGACGAGCACGGCCGTGTTGTAGTAGATCCCGGTGTCGGCCTCCTCGTAGATCGGCAGCACCATCACGATGCCCAGCTCCTTGGCCAGACTCGCGAAGCGCTGCACGATCGGGCCGTCGGCAGGCTCGGCGTAGCGGTAGTACTTCTTGTCCTGGGTGATCCCGAAGTAGGGCCCGTAGAAGAGCTCCTGGAAGCAGATCACCTGGGCGCCCTGAGCGGCGGCGTCACGCGCGAAGCCCTCGTGCTTGTCCAGCATGGAGGCCTTGTCCCCGGTCCAGGTGGTCTGGCTGATTGCGGCTCTGACGATGGTCATGCGACTACCTCCCCCTCAATAGAAGCATGCCGCCGCGGCCCGTGGGGCCGCGACGGCATTTTTGACTGGAAGGAGGTGGTGCCTGAAAAGTCTCTCGCTCTACGCGGCGGTGGCCGGATGACGTACGACCACGTGCTCGACGGCCCGGGCGAGCTCCTCACGGAGTTCGAGCGCGAGCTGGGGGCAGTCGACCGAGAGGAACAGCTCCATCGCGGAGCGGGTCGCACGGGCGCGGTCGCCGGGCGTCTCCTCGGGAAGGGTGGGCGCGATCTCGGCGAGGTGGGCGCTGGTCTCGACCACGGTGTTGCAGTCGTGCGGGGTGAGTGGGGCGCGGGCCTCCCGGCCGGCGCGGACGAGGACGCTGAGAACCTCCACCTTGGCGGCGGTGGTCAACGACATAGCGCTCCTCGACGAGTCGAACAGATGCGACCCCACACCGTCCGCGTTGTGCGACGACATGTATCTCCTCGGTGGGACGTGTGCCTCCCCCGAGGCACTCTCGCCGACTCCAACGAACAGGGGAAGGGTTCGGTGACGCGCTTGGGCGCTTTGTAACCCACCTGTGGGCCGACCCGTGAGTAACCTATAGAAACTGCGGTCCTCGTGTTGCAGTCGCCCCGCGTGGGGTGACCCGGCACAATTGAGCCCATGAGTTCTCCTGGGGGCGCCGGCATCGGCGGCCTGATGGTCGAGACCGAGGCCGATGTCGTACGCCGCCAGGCGCTGCGTCGCATGCGCATCGTCGCCACCGGGCTCCTGGTCGTGGCCGCCATCGTCTACCTGCTGACCCTCGGCATGGACGGGTTCTGGGGGTTCGTGAACGCCGGCGCCGAGGCGTCCATGGTCGGCGCGATGGCCGACTGGTTCGCGGTGACGGCGCTGTTCCGCCACCCGCTCGGGCTGCCGGTGCCGCACACCGCGCTGATCCCGAAGCGGAAGGACGAGCTCGGCGCCAGCCTCGAGGAGTTCGTCCAGGACAACTTCCTGCAGGAGGAGACCATCCGCGAGCGGCTGGGCGTCGCGATGCCGTCGCTGCGGCTCGCGCTGTGGCTCTCCGAGGAGCCCAACGCCAAGCGTGTCGTCGACGAGGTCTCCACCGTGGTCGCCGACGGACTGTCCCGCATCAGCAACCGGCACATCGTCGAGATCATCCAGGACGGGTTCGTACCCCGTCTGCGCGAGGAGCAGATCGCGCCGCTCATCGGTGGCACCTTGCAGGCGGCGCTGGACGACGGCGTACACCACGGGCTGGTCGACCTGGCGCTCGTCGAGCTCCACGGCTGGCTCGAGGAGAACGAGGAGATCGTCACCGAGGTGCTCGGCGAGCGGGCCCCATGGTGGACGCCGCAGGTGCTGCGCGAGCCGGTGACAGCCCGCATCCACGTCGAGCTGGTCCGCTGGATCGCCGACATCCGCGACGATCCCGAGCACCGTGCCCGCAAGGCTCTCGACGCGATGCTGACCGACCTGGCGGACAATCTGCAGCACGACCCCGCGACCATGGAGCGCGCCGAGCGGCTCAAGGAGCGCGTGCTCGACCACCCCGGCGTCATCGACACCGCGATCTCCATCTGGGACGCGCTGCGCCGCGCGCTCACCACCTCCCTGCGCGACCCCGAGGGCGTCGTCCGCCGCCGCGCCCTGGACGAGGTCGTCCGCTACGCCCAGAAGGTCGTCCTCGACGAGACCCTGCAGCGCCGCTACGACGACCTCGCCTCCGACGTGGCCGTCTACGTCGTCAAGCGCTACGGCCGGGAGGCCACCACTGTCATCACCCACACCATCCAGCGCTGGGACGGCAAGCAGGCCGCCCGCCGCATCGAGCTCTTCGTCGGCCGCGACCTGCAGTTCATCCGCATCAACGGCACCCTCGTCGGCGGCCTCGTCGGCGTCATCATCCACACCATCGCCGTCCTGGTGAGCTGACCCGCCGAGGCGTCACGTACGTCGGCCGAACCGTCACCACCTGCCGAGTCGGCCGACGCGAGCGACGTCTCGGCCTGCGGGGCCGACGCCTCGGCCGATTTTTGTGACGCCTCGGCGGGCGGGGGAGGATGAGGGGATGAGCGAGCCCTTCGACGTACCCATCACCGACGAGGTCATCCGCCTCGGTCAGTTCCTGAAGCTGGCCAACCTGGTCGAGACCGGGTCCGAGGCGCGCCCGGCGATCACCGCCGGCGAGGTGAAGGTCAACGGTGAGGTCGAGCTCCGCCGCGGCCGCCAGCTCCGCGTCGGGGACGTCGTGGAGTACGCCGGCCAGGCGGCCCGGGTCTCCGACGAGGCCGACTTCGACGTCCCCTGGTGAGTCCTCCGCCGAATCGGTAGTTCGTGCGGGCCGAATCGGTGGTTTCGGAGGCCGAAAAGTGAGTTGTGGGCGACGAAACTCGAGTTTCGTCGCCCACAACTACCTTCTCGGCCGGCATTACTGCCGACTCGGCGGCCGTTTCTACGGACTCGGCGGGGTTACTTCTCGACCTTGACCAGGTCGCAGACGAAGATCAGGGTCTCGCCGGGCTTGATGACGGCACCGGCGCCGCGGTCGCCGTAGGCCAGGTGGGGCGGGATGACGAGCTGGCGGCGGCCGCCGACCTTCATGCCCAGGATGCCCTGGTCCCAGCCCTGGATGACCTGGCCGATGCCGACGCGGAAGTCGAGCGGCTCGCCGCGGTTGTAGGAGGCGTCGAACTCCTCGCCGGTGGACAGCGCTACGCCGACGTAGTGGACCGAGACGCGGTCGCGCTCGGTGGCCTCCTCGCCGTCACCGATGGTGATGTCCTTGATGACGAGGTCGGTCGGAGGGGTGGGGTCGACGAAGTCGATCTCAGGCTTCTGGCTCATGGGAAATCAGTCTACGTATCGAGTCTCGCTGGGGCACACCGCCGTCGAGTCGGTCGTCGCGGGGTAGGTCGGCGTCATGCCGTCGGCGCGCTCGCGGCCGAGGTTCCACTCCAGCCAGTCGCCCTCGCGGTCGTTGGTGCCCAGGACACAGCTGCGCAGGTCCTCAGGGAGCTTCTCCAAGGCCGGCACGGCATCGTCGCTGAGCCCGGCGAGGAAGTCGGTGTCGATCTTCCCGGTCTCCTCGTAGCGCGAGACGTTGTGTTCGGCGATCCACGCGTCCGGGTTGATCGCGGCGATCCCGAGCAGGGCGACGGCGCCGCTGATCAGCGCGAACCTGCCGAGCCAGAGGCCGCCGCCGATCGCGCGGCCGGCGACCGCGGCGACCAGACCGGCGATCACCAGCACTCCCAGCCAGGCCTCGAAGACGTCGACGAGGAGCCGGAGCTGGGTGAAGCCGTACGCCTCCTGGTAGAGGTGCATCCGATACAGCGCCGAGCCGACGACGACCAGCGCCTCGGCGGCCAACAGCCCGAGCGCGACCCGCAGCCACAGTCGGTCGGCGACCGTCTCCGTCGGCGCCTTGCGGGCCGCGGCCCAGATCACCAGCAGGGTCAGGGCGGTCGCGACGGTGAGCTGGCCGAAGCCCTGGTGGACGTATTCCGCGTACGTCAGCCCGGTCGTCTCGCGGAGGTAGTCCTCGCCGCCGAAGACCGCGGTCGCCTGGGCGATGAGGAAGGCGGCGAAGACGGCGACGACGACGCCGACCGGAGCCAGCCACTCGTAGCGGTTGGCGACGGGCTGGGACGTACGCTCGCTGCGGTCGATCCGGGGCGGGTTCACGGCCAGGTAGGCGGCGCCCATCACCACGCCGAAGACGAAGACGGTCATGAAGATCCGAGCCGCGAAGGTGTCGGGACGTACGTCCGGCACGAACTGGTCGACCCAGCTGCCCAGCACCGCGTCGGCGGTGGTGAACAGCAGCCCGAAGATCACCAGCCCGAGCAGCGAGAGCACGGTGGTACGCGCGACCGCCGCGCCGTGACCGTGGCCGGAGACGCTGGTCAGCGTGCGGCCCAGCCACGGGATCCCGCGGAGACCGGCCAAGGGCCAGGAGATCCCGGTCAGCACGATCCCGAGCAGCGTCTTCGCTCCGGTCGAGGCGCAGAGGATCACCGCGATCGCCGTCAGCAGGCACAGCACGACGATCCACTCGGCGTCGCGGAACACCGCGACCGAGGAGAGCAGCGCGAACAGCACGTAGCAGACGATCGGGAACCAGCCGCGGCGTCGCTCGCTCGCCAGCATCACGACCGCCCCGGCGGCCAGCAGCACGACGACGGTGCCGAGACCGGCATTGCGGTCGGGGATCAGCAGCCCGCCGAGCAGGCCGGCGACCACGGCGCCGATGAAGAGCCCGAACTGGCCCGTGACCCCGGAGTCGGGCCAGTAGGTGCCGAAGATGTCGTCGAGGACCGACGGGGTGGCGTAGGCGGCCTTGGGGTCCGTCGGGGGAGTGGCGACCGGCTCGGCCGGGTCGGCGGGCTGAGCGGGCTCGGCCGCCGGGGGAGTGGTGGGCATCTGGGTCTCCTCGTGGGTGGGGGTGAGCTGACTCGCGGTGAGCGGATGGGGGACAGGGCGTGCGGGTGGCCGCAGCGGAAGGTCGACGCGCACCCGGGCACCGGCAGTGCCGGGGAGCGGGTCGAGGAAGGCGATGGAGCCGCCGTGCAGGTCGGTGACCCACCGGGCGATGGCGAGCCCGAGCCCGGTCCCACCTCCCTCGGCGGAGGCACTCAGGGTGCCGAAGGGCTCGAAGACGCGGCTTCGGTCGGCGACCGGGACACCGGGCCCGGAGTCGAGGACCTCGAGGTGGTAGCGCTCGCCGTCGAGCCCGGCGCGCACGGCCACCACGCCGTCACGCGGACTGTGCCGGGAGGCGTTGTCGAGCAGGTTGACGACGAGCTGACTGAGCCGATCGGCGTCGGCCTCGACGACCAGAGAGGTCGGCACGTCGATCTCGTAGGTGACCGGCCGTCCGTTGACCCGTGCCTCCGCGACGCAGGCCTCCAGCAGCGGGCGGAGCTCGACCGACGAGGTGCTCAGCGGCGCCTTGCCGGCGTCGACACGGGCCAGGTCGAGCAGGTCCTCGACGAGCCGGCTCAGGCGCTCGGCCTGGCCGAGCGCGGTCTGCAGCGCGGCGGGGTCGGACCCGACGCCGTCGACCAGGTTCTCCAGGACGACGGTGAGAGCTGCCAGCGGCGTACGCAGCTCGTGGGAGACGTTGGCCACCAGATCCCGGCGCTGGCGGTCGACCGCGCCGAGGTCGCTGGCCATCGTGTTGAACGCGCGGCCGAGCTGGCCGACCTCGTCGGCCCCGCCGACCGGCACCGAGACCGAGTAGTCGCCGCGGGCCATCCGGCGGGCCGCGACCGTCATCTGCCGCAGCGGCGAGGTCATCCCGGCCGCGAGCAGCTGGGTGACCGCGAGCGCGATCCCGATCGTGACCGGGATCGAGATCCACGGGGAGACCCCGGTGATCCGCCCGACGGAGGCGACCACCGCCGCCACCAGCGCGCTTGCCGCGACCAGGAGGCCGAGCTTGACCTTGATCGAGGAGACCCGTTCCAGCGGAGTCATTCGCCGGCCTCCAGCGCGTAGCCGACCCCGTGCACGGTGCGTACCCGCGCCGACCCGATCTTGGCGCGCAGCCCCTTCACGTGACTGTCGACGGTGCGGGTCCCGGAGGCATCGTTCCAGCCCCAGACCTCGGCGAGCAGCCGCTCGCGGGTGACCACGGCGCCCGGGTCGGCGGCCAGGCAGACCAGCAGGTCGAACTCGGTCGGCGTCAGCCTGACCTCGGACCCGTCGACCCAGACCCGCCGGGCGGCCGAATCCATCCGCAGCCCCCCGATCTCAGCCGTACGCCGCGGCGACCCGGCCAGCTCGGCCGCCCGCTCCACGCGCCGCAGGAGCGCGTTCACCCGGGCCACGAGCTCACGGGCGCGGAACGGCTTCGTCAGGTAGTCGTCGGCCCCGACCCCGAGCCCGACCAGCACGTCGGCCTCGTCGGTACGGGCGGTGAGCATGAGCACCGGCACGGGACGTACGGCCTGGATCCGGCGGCACACCTCCAGGCCGTCGTAGCCCGGCAGCATCACGTCGAGGACGACGAGGTCCGGCGAGGTCTCTTCGAAGGAGGAGACGGCTCCCGGCCCGTCCCACGCCCGGACGACGTCGTACCCCTCGGCGGTGAGGCGGTCCGAGACGGCCTGGTTGATGACCGGCTCGTCCTCGACCACGAGAACCCGGCGGGTGACGGTCAGATGTTCTGGCACATGCTCAGGCTAGAAGCCGGAGCGGCCGGAAAGGCTGCAGAAGTTGTGAAGGTCCTGTGCAGACCTCTGTAACGCCTTAGGTCTGGTGGACGTACGCCTCGAGCTGGTCGCGCTCGAAGGCGAGCTGGTCGATGCGGTGCTTGACCAGGTCGCCGATGCTGACGATGCCGACCAGACGGTCGTCGGAGACGACCGGCATGTGCCGGATCCGGCGCGTGGTCATGATGCCCAGGATCTCGTCGATGGTGGCCTCGGGGTCGCACGTCTCGACCTCGGTGGTCATGATCGAGGAGACCTCGGCGGCGAGCAGCGCGTCGTTCTCGTGGAGCCGCCGCACCACGTCGCGCTCCGAGACGATCCCGGCGACGGCGGTGCCGTCGCCGCTGACGACACAGGCCCCGATGCTGTGCTCGGCGAGCACCCCGAGCAGATCACGCACGGTGGCGGTTGAAGCGATCGTGACCACCTCGGCGATCGCCTTGCGAGTGAGTACGTCCGCGATCTTCATGCATCAACGGTAGCGGCTGTGACAGGCGTCACGCCAGGGTCTGGTGTGACAGCACTACTCGCTTGCCGGACGGCGGAACGCGGTGACCGAGCCGGGCTGGGCCGCCGGCCAGTCGGCGTCGTTGTTGCCGTCGGGCAGGCCGCCGAGGAAGGAGAGCACCGCGTCGTGCAGGTGGCCGTTGGTGGCCAAGGCGTTGCCGCCCCATGGCCCGGGGTCGCCGGCGAGGGACGAGAAGGTCCCGCCGGCCTCGCGCACGATGATGTCCAGCGCGGCCATGTCGTAGACCTCGAGCTCCGGCTCGACGGCGATGTCGACGGCACCCTCGGCGACCAGCATGTAGGACCAGAAGTCGGAGTAGGCACGTGTGCGCCAGCAGCTGCGCATCAGCGCGAGGAAGTCCTCGAGCCGGTCGCGCTCCTCCCAGCCGTGGAGCGAGGAGTAGGACATCGAGGCGTCCTCGAGGCGGCGAACGTCGGAGACCTGGCACTGCGTCGACTTCATCAGCGACTTGCCGGTGTGGGCACCCTGGCCCTTCGCCGCCCACCAGCGCCGCCCGAGCTGGGGCGCGGAGACGACCGACATCACGACCTCGTCGTCGACCGCGAGCGCGATCAGCGTCGCCCAGACGGGCACGCCGCGCACGAAGTTCTTCGTCCCGTCGATCGGGTCGACGATCCAGCGTCGGCTGGATGAGCCCGAGGACCCCGACTCCTCGCCGGTGATCGCATCGCGGGTGCGGGCACGGGAGAGCGTACGCCGGATCGACTCCTCCACGGCCTTGTCCGCGTCCGAGACGGGAGTGAGGTCGGGCTTGGTCATGACGTGCAGGTCGAGCGCCTTGAACCGCGACGTCGACAGGGAGTCGGCGTCGTCGGCCAGCAGGTGCGCCAGCCGCAGGTCGTCGTTGTAGTCAGGAGTGCTCGCCACGAGGGTTCACTCTAGTGGCTAGGACCGCGGAGCGAAGCCTCCCCTGGTAACCGGTTCGCCACGAAAACACCGCCCGGGGCATCCAAGATCACCCAGGTCAGAGCGCGTACGCCGGCACCGACCGCGCCTCGAGCAGCCGACGGAACGACGCGACCCGCTCGGGATCGAGCCCGCCGGCCTCGATCGCGGCGTCCAGGCCGCACTCGGGCTCGTCCGCGGAGTGCGTGCACCCGCGCGGGCACTCGGCCGTCGCCTCCTCCAGATCCGGGAAGGAGACGATGAGCCGTTCGGGCTCGACATGGGCCAGGCCGAACGTGCGGATCCCCGGGGTGTCCACGATCCACCCGGCCTCCTCGGGAAGCCGCAGCATCAGCGCCGAGGTGGAGGTGTGCCGACCTCGCCCGGTGACCGCGTTGACGTGACCGACCTCCCGCCCGGCGTCGGGGACGATGGCGTTGACCAGCGTCGACTTGCCCACGCCGCTGTGGCCGAGCAGCACCGACGTACGCCCGTCGAGCTCCGCGCGCAGTGCGCTCATGTCGCCGCCGCGCTGCGTCACGACCCACGGTACGCCCAGCGACCGGTAGATCGAGACCAGCGACTCCGGGTCGGCCAGGTCGGCCTTGGTGATGCACAGCAGCGGGTCGATGCCCGCCTCGTAGGCGGCCACCAGCGCGCGGTCGATGAACCCCGTGCGCGGCTCCGGATCGGCGATCGCGGTGACGATGACCAGCTGGTCGGCGTTGGCGACCACGACCCGCTCGACGGGGTCGTCGTCATCGGCCGTACGCCGCAGCACCGTCTCCCGCGGCTCGACCTCGACGATCCTGGCCAGTGCGCCCTCCGCACCCGAGGTGTCGCCGACGACCTTCACCCGGTCGCCCACGACCACACCCTTGCGGCCGAGCGGGCGGGCCTTGACCGCCCACACCTCGACCTCGGGGGCGTCGTCCATGACCAGCGTGAACCGGCCCCGGTCGACCGTGATCACCCGGCCGAGGTCGGCGTCGTCGTAGCTGGGCCGGTCCTTCGTACGTGGTCGGGTGCGGCGCCGCGGGCGGTCGTAGTGCTCGACGTCCTCGGTCCCGTAGCGCCGCTGTGCCTTCGCCATGTCGTCAGAACAAGCCGGCCCAGAAGGGCGCGAAGTCGGTGAAGGTCTTGGACGTGGTGGTGATGTTCTCGACCAGGACGTCCTCGACCACTGCGCCGATGATCACACCGGCGTGGGCCATCCGGTGGTCGGCGTAGGTGTGGAAGACCCCGCCGTGCAGGGTCGCGGGCCGGATCGTCAGACCGTCGGGGTGCTCGGTGACGTCGGCGCCGAGCGCGCCCAGCTCCCGGGCGAGCGCGGCGAGCCGGTCGGTCTCGTGACCGCGGATGTGGCCGATACCGGTCAGGTGGGAGGGCGTCTCGGCGAGGGCGCAGAGTGCCGCGACGGCGGGGGTGAGCTCGCCGATGTCGTGCATGTCCAGGTCGATCCCGGTGAGCCGTTCCGGTCCGGTCACGGTGAGCCCGTCGTCGCCCACCCGCACCTCGCAGCCCATCAGGGAGAGCACCTCGCGCAGCTGGTCGCCGGGCTGGTCGGTGGCCTGCGGCCAGTCGCGCACGGTCACGGTGCCGCCGGAGACCGCCGCCAGCGCCAGGAAGGGGGCCGCGTTGGACAGGTCGGGCTCGATGGTGCGGTCCAGGGCCTTGATCGGCCCCGGTGCCACGGTCCAGCGGTTGGCATCTGAGTCGTCGACCGCGACGCCGTGCTCGCGCAGCATCGCGACCGTCATGTCGATGTGGGGGAGCGAGGGCACCGGCTTGCCGTCGTGGCGTACGTCCACGCCCTTCTCGTAGCGTGCCCCGGCCAGCAGCAGCGCGCTGATGAACTGGCTCGACGCGGAGGCGTCGACCACCACGGTCCCGCCGGGCACCGCTCCGGCGCCCCGGATGGTGAACGGCAGCCCGTCGCCCTCGATGTCCACGCCGAGGTCGCGCAGCGCACGCAGCACCTCGCCGACCGGCCGCTTGCGCATGTGCGGGTCGCCGTCGAAGGCGATCGTGCCGGTGGAGAGCGCGGCCACCGGAGGTACGAACCGCATCACCGTCCCCGCCAGCCCGCAGTCGACCTCGGCGTCGGCGCCGAACGTCCCGGGCGTCACGACCCAGTCGTCGCCGTCGGTGTCCACCCGCGACCCCAGCGACGTCAGCGCCGCCGCCATCAGCAGCGTGTCGCGGGACCGCAGCGCCCGACGTACGACGCCGGGCCCGTCGGCGATCGAGGCCAGCAGCAGCGCCCGGTTGGTCAGCGACTTGCTCCCGGGCAGCGACACCGTCGCGGTCACCGGACCGCGCGCTCGTGGTGCCGGCCAGGGGTCGGCCGGTCCGTTCGCAGGGTCAGCAGCGCGGTCCGTCGTCGTAGTCACACCCCAACCTTAGACGTTTCGCGAGCTGGGTCAGGCGAGGCCGATCGCCTTGAGAAAGCCCTTCCAGGTCAGGGCGCTGGAGTCTGCGCTGCTCGCCGCCTGGCTGGGCTGGTCGTCAGGGCCCTTGCCGGTCCCGGGGTCGGGCTCTTCCGGGCTAGCCGAGGTCGAGGGGCTCGGGCTCTCGGTGTCGCTGGGAGAGTCCGTCGGCGGCGTGGGCAGCTGCGGCACGTCCGGGGTGGTGGGCGGCGTGGGCACCTGGGGCACGTCCGGCGGCTCGGTGGGCGTGGGCTCCGGAGTTGGGGTCGGCGTGGGTGTGGGTGTTGGCGTCGGTGTCGGCGTGGGCTCCGGGGCCGCGGAACCCGAGACGCTGTCGCGGTTGTTGTCCGCGTCGGCGTCCTCGTAGCCGCTCGGGACGATGCGGGCCTCGAAGGTCCACGTCTCGCCCGCCTTCGGGACGAAACTGATCTGCGCTGCTCGACCGTCACCGGTCAGCTCGCACTCGTAGGAGTAGGTGTTGCCGGTCGGCGGAGGAGCGACGGTGCCGCACGCCTGCCAGCCGAGGTAGGCGGGCTCCAGGCCGGTCACGGTGATCACCAGCTTGGTCGACCGACCGTCCGCGGCCTCGGGCAGGCCGGTGACGTCCGCGGTCGCGTCGACGTAGCCCCGCGAGCCAGGAAAACCGAAGAACGCGGCACCGAAGCCACCGTCCTGCGGGGTGGCGTCAACCTCGACTTTTGGGTCGTGCTTCGGAGCTTGCTCGAAGGTCACCACCACAGCACCGACGTCCTTGCCGCCGTGGCCATCCGAGATTCGGTAGGTGAAGGTGTCGCTGGCGCCCTCGTAGCCGGGGGTCATCGTGTAGACGACCTTGCCGTCGACGATCTCGGCCTTGCCGTGCGCGGGCTGGTCGACGATCTCGACCAGCCTCAGCGCGTCGCCGTTGTCGTCGGTGTCGTTGGCCAGGACGTCGATGGTCCCCTGCGCGGTCGAGGGCTGGTTGCCGTTCCCGTTGCCGTTGTTGCCCTGGCCGTTGCCGTTCGACCCGGGGGTCTTGGTCAGGGTCGCAGTGTCGCGGACGGCTTTCGGGTCGGCGTTGGGCGTGGTGACGTCGACCGTGCCGGCGACCTCGCCGCCGTTGCCGTCGGTGAGGACGTACTCGATCGTGTCGGTGCCGCGCCACCCCTTCTCGGGGACGTACGTCACGGTCGTGACCCGCTTGTCGGCCATCCGCAGGCCGCCGAAGATCGCGCCGCTGACGCCGCCGCCCTTGCCGCCGGAGGTCGTGGAGCCGCCCTTGGTGACGGTGCCGTGGGCGGGGGAGGCGACGGTGGCCTCCTTGACCGAGAGCGGGTCGCCGTTGGCGTCGCTGGCACCTCGGGTCAGGTCGATGACGGTCTTGCCGCCGGGGGTGGCCTCGACGGCAGGCAGAGGCTTGGTGATGACCGGCGCCTGCTGCGTCTGTGCCGGGGCGGTGTCAGCAGGCTGGTCGGCGGGCTGGTCTGCGGGCTGGTCCGCCGGCGGGGCAGCCGGAGGTGCCGCAGGCGGAGCAGCGGGCTGGTCGGCGGGCGGGGCAGCGGGAGGTGCCGCAGGCGGAGCGGCCGGAGCCGGGTCGGCAGGCGCCTCCGCGGCGGGCTCGTTCGCGGCCGGAGTCTTCGGGGCCGGGTCGCCGCCGGTGAGCGCGAACCCGGCGACCACGGCCGCGGCGGCCGCGACGCCCGCACCACCCGCGACGGTACGTCCCACGGGGTCGCCCAGCACCCAGTCCTTGACCCGTCCGAAGAAGAGCACCACGCCACCCTTGGCGGCGACACCGCCACCGACGGCGAGGTAACCCGCGCCTGCGGCGCCGAGCAGGGCCGGGGCGAGCCAAGCGCCCATCCCGGAGTTGACCTCGGTGAGCTCGAGGTAGATCGCGGTGCACGGCCGGCAGTCCTGCAGGTGGTCGTCGACCTTCTTCGAGTCGCGCTTGGAGAGACCGTTGCGGATGTAGGCGCCCAGGTTGGCGCGCGTGGTGGCGCAGGCCTCCTCGCCGGCGTCCTGCGCGTGCATCGAGATGAAGGCCTGCTTGAGGCCCTCGCGAGCCCGGTAGGCGAGCGCGGAGACCGAGTTCGCGGACATGCCGAGCATCGGCGCGATCTCGGCCGGCTTCTGGCCCTCGACCTCGGTGTGCCACAGCACCTGCTGCCAGCGCTCGGGGAGCTGCTGGAACGCCTTGGCGGCGGCCTGGTTGTCGAAGCCGGACACCGCGGTGTCCTCGAAGGGCACGCCCGGGTCGAACGGCGTCAGGTCGTCGGTGGTGGTCAGCTTCGAGGCGGCGCGGATCTTGTCCACGTGGAGCCGGCGCAGCGACGTCAGCAGGTAGGCGCGGAACGCCAGGTCCGGGCCGCCGCCCTTCTGCAGCACGTTGAGCACCTTCGCGAACGCCTCGGAGACGAGGTCGTCGACGTCGCCCGAGGACACCAGCTGACGAGCGAGCCGGCGGGCGGACTCGACATGGCGCTCGAACAGCGTCCCGTACGCATCCAGGTCACCGCCACGGACGGCGGTGATCAGCTCGGCGTCGCCGGGGGCGTCGAGGGTAGGTAGAGAGGTGGGGGTCGTTTCGCTCACAGCACCAGAGACGTTAGAAGGACGGAGGTATGACGCAGGTTGCGCCACGAGGAGACATGCGTTGTGCTAACGACAGCGGTGGCCCGCACGTCACGCCCCCTCCGGGATCTGACAACAAGTTCCGAGAAACCCGAAAATCGCGGGTCCCTATCGCGTCATGCTTGCTGATTTCGCGCGTCAAGTCCATGTGAGCACGCAGTAGATCAGCGCGCGCACCACTGTATCTGTGACCGGACGACTTCGGACGAGGAACGACACCAACGCCAGGAAACATCGAGAAAGGGGTGAGTCGTGCGGCTGTTCTTGCGTGGCCGGCGTACGCCTGCACCCACCCCGCCTGAGACCACAGAGCTCTCCGAGAGGCAGCGAGCGGCGCTCCCGCCGCGGTTCGAGGCAGTCGCCGAGGCGCTGGCGGAGCGGAGCAGCTACGTCGCCGAGGCCTGCTGGGTGGTCGGGCACGACCTCGCCGAGACCGGGGTGTCGCTCGGAGAGAGCCTCGAGGACCTCCGTACGACGACGCAGACGGTCGAGAGCCGCGACCCTGCCTTCGCCGAGGTGCATGCGCTCTCCGTCGCCTGGAGCGAGGCGACGCTCGGCTACCTGCACACCATCTCCTGCGCCGACCCGCTCACCGGACTGTCCACCCTCGCCCACGTGCGTGAGCGCATCTCGGATCTCTACCGCGAGGCCAAGGCGTGCAGCCACGCGCTGGTCGTCACCGACGCCCACATCCCCGGCAGCCCGGGCAGCGACGACAGCATCGCCACCGCCCGCCGGATGTCGCTGCTGGGCCAGACGGCCCGCACCGTGTTCGCCGGCGCCGCAGCCGTCGGACAGGTCGCCCACCACCGGATGGTCGTGGTCGCACCGCGCGACGAGACGCTGGTCAAACGACTCGGCCTGCTCAAGCAGATGGTCGAGCACAGCGCCGACCGGATCTGGATCGAGGGGCTCCCGGAGAACGACAGATCGGCCGGCTTCCTGCTCGACGAGCTCGCCCGCGGGGCCTAGGAAGAGCCTGGAAATACTGGGAAACACGACTCGCACGCGGCGCTAAGGTGAACGTATGTGCGGTCGTTACGCGTCCAGCCGCCAACCGGATGAGCTGGCCGAGGAGTTCGAGATCGATGAGCTGCGCCTCCAGGAGCCGCTCACCGAGAGCTACAACGTCGCGCCGACCGACGAGGTCTACGCCGTTCTCGAGCGTCCGCCGCACGAGGAGAACGAGTCGACCGAGCGCCAGCTCCGGTCCGTACGTTGGGGCTTGGTCCCGTCCTGGGCCAAGGACGTCAAGATCGGCAACCGGATGATCAACGCCCGGATGGAGACGGTGGGGGAGAAGCCTGCCTACCGCCGGGCCTTCGCCAAGCGCCGCTGCCTGCTCCCGGCCGACGGCTACTTCGAGTGGTACGCCACCGACGCGAAGGACGCCAAGGGGCTGAGTGGAAAAGGACGGGCCCGCAAGCAGCCCTACTTCATCACCCCGAAGGACGGGGGAGTGCTGGCGATGGCCGGTCTCTACGAGCTCTGGCCCGACCCCGCCAAGGCCGAGGACGACCCGACCCGGTGGCTGTGGAGCTGCACGGTGATCACCACCGAGGCGGAGGACTCCCTCGGGCGGATCCACGACCGGATGCCGCTCATGGTGGAGCGGGGACGCTGGGACGAGTGGCTCGACCCGACCCGTCCGGGCGACGTGACCCTGCTGACCCCGGCGGCGCCCGGACAGCTGGAGGCCTACCCGGTCTCGACGCTGGTGAGCAACGTACGCAACAACGGCCGTGAGCTGATCGAGCCGCTGCCGCTCGAGGAAGCCTGGGGATGACATGGGTGGAACCACGACGCAGATGATCGACACGCCCTATGGGGAAGGGCGGCTCTACACCCGCCGGGCGCGGCGACCACAGGCGACCCTGCTGCTCTCCCACGGCGCCGGCAACGGCATCGACACCCATGACCTGATGGCGCTCAACGACGCGCTCCCTGCCCAGGGGATCACCGTGGTCCGCTTCGAGCAGCCGTGGCGGGTCAAGGGGAAGCCGGTGGCCACGCCGCCCAAGTCCCTCGACGCGGCGCTCACGCTGGCCGCCAACTGGATGCGGGTGCGTACGCCGCTGGTGGTCGGAGGCCGCTCCGCCGGCGCCCGCTCGGCGGTCCGCACGGCGCGCGGGTTCGGCGCTGCGGGGGCGCTCTGCCTGGCGTTCCCGCTGCACCCGGTCGGCAAGCCGCAGGTCTCGCGTGCCCACGAGCTGCTGGAGGCGAGGGTGCCGACGCTGGTGCTGCAGGGCACCCGCGACCGGTTCGGCAGGCCCGAGGAGTTCCCCGAGAGCGTCGAGGTCACCCCGATCCCGGGGGCGGACCACTCCCTCGTCGTCGGCAAGCGCGGCCCGGTCACCCAGGCCGACGCCGACGCCATCCTGGTCGAGTCCACGCTGGAGTGGCTGGTCCGCGAGGTCATCGCCTAGTCAGGTTCCCGAGCGGGGACATGATCAGCGGCGCTAGTGTTTACCACGTGGTAAACGCCCCTCGCCTGCGCAGCCAGGACTGGTTCGACAACCCGGCCAATCCCGCGATGACGGCGCTCTACATCGAGCGCTACATGAACTGGGGTGTGACCCGCGAGGAACTCCAGTCGGGCAAGCCCGTGATCGGCATCGCGCAGACCGGCTCGGACCTGGCGCCCTGCAACCGGCACCACCTCGGGCTGGCCCAGCGCGTACGCGACGGGATCCGGGAGATGGGCGGGATCGCGTTCGAGTTCCCGGTGCACCCGATCCATGAGATGGGGAAGCGGCCGACGGCGGCGCTGGACCGCAACCTCGCCTACCTCGGTCTGGTGGAGATCCTCTACGGCTATCCCCTCGACGGGGTCGTGCTGACGACGGGGTGCGACAAGACCACGCCGGCGTGCGTGATGGCGGCGGCCACGGTGAACATCCCGGCGATCGTGCTCTCGGGCGGGCCGATGCTCAACGGCTGGCTCAAGGGAGAGCGCATCGGCTCGGGCACGATCATCTGGAAGGCGCGCGAGATGCTCGCGGCGGGCGATATCGACGTCGCGGAGTTCACCGAGCTGATCGCGTCCTCAGCGCCGTCGCCCGGCCACTGCAACACCATGGGCACCGCCGCCACGATGAACAGCCTTGCCGAGACCCTCGGGATGAGCCTGCCCGGCTCGGCCGCGATCCCGGCACCGCACCGTGATCGCGGCCGGGTGGCCTACCTGACGGGCAGGCGCATCGTCGAGATGGTGCACGAGGACCTGAAGCCCTCCGACATCCTGACCCGGGAAGCGTTCGAGAACGCGATCGTCGTCAACTCGGCGATCGGCGGCTCCACCAACGCTCCGGTCCACATCAACGCGATCGCCCGGCACGTCGGCGTCGACCTCGGCATCGAGGAGTGGGAGACGATCGGCCACCGGATCCCGCTTCTGGTCGACATGCAGCCCGCCGGCAGGTTCCTCGGCGAGGAGTTCCATCGCGCGGGCGGGGTGCCGGCCGTCGTCCACGAGCTGATGCGTCACGGGCTGATCCACGAGGACGCGCTCACCGTGAACGGACGGACCATCGGTGAGAACTGCCGCGACACCGTGAGCGAGGACGCCGAGGTGATCCGCGGCTTCGACAACCCGCTCGTGGAGGCTGCCGGCTTCATCGTGCTGACCGGGAACCTGTTCGACAGCGCGATCATGAAGACCAGCGTGATCTCGGCGGAGTTCCGTGAACGCTACCTCTCCGATCCCGAG
Organism: Nocardioides turkmenicus; assembly: GCF_011045035.1. Classification (GTDB taxonomy): domain Bacteria; phylum Actinomycetota; class Actinomycetes; order Propionibacteriales; family Nocardioidaceae; genus Nocardioides; species Nocardioides turkmenicus. The sequence continues at coordinate 289,098 of NZ_JAALAA010000003.1, read as the reverse complement.
CACCCGAACGTGTTCGAGGGCCGTGCGATCGTCTTCGACGGGCCCGAGGACTACCACGCCCACATCGACGACCCCGCGCTCGAGGTCGACGAGGGGTGCATCCTGTTCATCCGGGGCGTCGGCCCGATCGGCTATCCCGGCTCTGCCGAGGTCGTGAACATGCAGCCGCCCGCCGCGCTCATCGAGCGTGGTGTGCACTCGCTGCCCTGCGTGGGCGACGGGCGCCAGTCCGGTACGTCCGGGTCACCCTCGATCCTCAACGCCTCGCCCGAAGCGGCCGCCGGAGGGGGCCTCGCGCTGCTGCGTACGGGCGATCGTGTGCGGGTCGATCTCAACGCGGGACGGGCGGACATGCTGGTCTCCGACGAGGAGCTCGCCGAGCGGCGTGACGAGCTCGGGGAGTTCCCGGTGCCGGAGTCGCAGACGCCGTGGCAGGAGATCCAGCGTTCCATGGTGGGCCAGCTCGCCGACGGGATGGTCCTCGAGCCCGCCGTGACGTATCAGCGCGTGGCTCAGACCAAGGGCACCCCGCGCGACAACCACTGAGGCGACAACCACTGAGGTAGGAGCAGCCGATGCACCTTGTCCGACACGACCCCGGGAACGGCCCCCGGGTCGGCGTACGCAGGGACGACTCGATCATCCCGCTGAGCGGAGTCGATGCCATGGCTGACCTCCTCGCCATGCCGTATGACGAGATCCGGGCCGCCGTCGAGTCCGCCACCGCACCACCGGTCCCGGTCGCGTCCGTCCGTCTCCTCGCCCCGCTGGACGGGCGAGCCGAGCTGTGGTGTGCGGGCGTCACCTACGCCCGTTCGCGCAGCGCCCGGATGGAGGAGAGCGCCGAGCGGTCGGTCTACGACAAGGTCTACTCCGCGCAGCGGCCCGAGCTGTTCCTGAAGGCTCCGGCCTGGCGCCTGGTCACCGACGGCGAGCCGGTCGGCATCCGGGCCGACTCCGGTCATGACGTGCCCGAGCCGGAGCTCGCCGTCGTGGTCAACGCCCACGGCGAGATCGTCGGCTACACCGTCTGCAACGACATGAGCTCCCGCTCGATCGAGGGCGAGAACCCGCTCTACCTCTCCCAGGCCAAGGTGTACGCAGGCGCCGCAGCGCTCGCGGCGGGGATCAGGCCCGCCTGGGAGGTTCCGGACGCCACCGGTCTGGCCATCGCCCTGGTGATCCGCCGGGGCGAGCACGAGGTGGTCGCCGCGGAGACGTCGTCCAGCCAGCTCGTACGACCGATCCAGCAGCTCGTCGACTACCTGTTCGCCGGCAACGACTTCCCTGACGGAGCGGCGCTCGCCACCGGCACCGGGATCGTCCCCGACCTCGACTTCAGCCTTCAGCCCGACGACGTGGTGGAGATCGAGATCGCCGGTGTCGGACGGCTCGTGAACCGGGTGGAGACGGGCAAGGAGCCCTTCCGGTGGCTCAGCCGTTGAGCGTCTGAGCCGCCGCGCCGGACTGGCGCCCAGAGCTCCCGAGCGTCCCGGAGCCGGTGCCGCCGGAGGACTCCCGCACGATGACGTCGAAGGCGGCCTTGTGCAGCCGGGCCGGTCGAGACGATCCTGCGCCCCACTCGATGCGCTCGGCCAGCATGCCGACCGCCGTCTCCGCGATCTCCGCTCGACCGGGGTCGACGCTGGAGAGCGAGGGCACGGTGAGGTGGCTGATGGCGATGTTGTCGAAGCCGATCACGGCCACGTCGTCGGGCACGACGCGCCCGGCTTCTCCGAGAGCCCGGAGCGCTCCCAGCGCGAGCGCGTCGGTCAGCGTGAAGATGGCGTCGAACTCCAACCCGGAGTCGATCAGCCGCCGGGCCGCGTCGGCGCCGTCCTCCGGATGCCAGGGCGCGACGACCCGCTCGAGCCGGGGATCGTGCTCGATGCCAGCAGCGGCCAGTGCCTCCCGGTAGCCCTGGATCCTCAGGTTCGACGGCCCGAGCTGCCGGGTCTCGTCGTCGGGATGGGCGCCGATGACGGCGATCCGCCGGCGCCCCAGCGAGATCAGGTGCTCGACGGCCGCGCGGGCCGCGCTGACGTTGTGCATCGTCACGTGGTCGGTGGGTCCGCCGAAGATCCACTCGCCGAGCATGACCAGCGGGAAGTCGACGTACGCCAGCAGGTCGCGGTCCTCGGTGCCGAGTCGCTCCGGGCTGAAGAGCAGGCCGTCGGTCTGGGGGAGGCCGTGCGTGAGGAGCTCGATCTCGTGCTCGCGGTCGCCTCCCAGCTGTCCGACGATCACGCTCAGTCCGCGCTTGGCGGCCGCCGCGATGACCGCGTCGGCGAGCTCGGCGAAGTAGGCCTGCTTCAGCTCCGGCACCGCCAGACCGATGACGCCGGTGCGCCCGGAGCGCAGTCCGCGCGCGGAGTGGTTCGGCCGGTAGCCCAGCTCGGCGATCGCCTGCTGAACGCGGGCGCGGGTGTCCGGGTGCACGTTCGGGTGGTCGTTCACCACGTTGGACACCGTCTTGGGCGAGACGCGGGCAAGGATCGCGACGTCGCGCATCGTCACAGCCATCGTCGCCTCGTGTTCCCTCGTGCCCCCGGTTCGGAGGCAGCCTACATCGGTGTTTTTCGTCTGCCCCGCTTGCCCTTTCGGACACTCCGTGTGGCGAATGTCACGTTCGGGTCTTGACAGGGATCTGAGTGCAGGACAAGGATAAGCGCTGATTACCACGTAGTAAATCCGCTGGTGAGAGACGTACATCGTCGTAAACCGGTGGTTCCCCCGCCCGTGTGTGATGCCTCAGCGAAGAGGAGTCCTTGATGGTCGTTGTCCGGCGGCTGCTGTACTCGCAGAAGGCGGCGCCCTACCTCTTCATCGCGCCGTTCGTGATCACGCTGCTCGCCTTCTGGCTCCTCCCGCTCGCGCGCACCTTCCTGCTGAGCACCCAGGAGGTGGTGTTCGGGCAGGCCGCCTTCATCGGGCTGGACAACTACCAGCGGCTCTGGGAGGACCGCCTCTTCTGGAAAGCGATGTTCAACAGCGCCCGCTACATGGTGCTGACCATCGCGCTCCTGATCCCGATCCCGCTGGTGCTGGCCGCGCTCATCAACTCCAAGATCGGCAGCGACCGCGTCAAGGCGGTCTTCAAGGCCTCGATGTTCGTGCCGGCGCTGACCTCCGTCGTCGTCGCGGGCATCATCTTCCGGCTGATGTTCGCCGAGACCGGCACGGGGCTGATGAACCAGATCGTCGGGGTCTTCGGCCTCGACCCGGTCCGCTGGCTGCGTATCGACACCGGCGGGCTGATCGCCCTGCTCGCGCTCGCGATGTGGCGCTGGACCGGCGTCAACATCCTCTACTTCCTCGCCGGCATGCAGTCCATCCCGGAGGAGTACTACGAGGCCGCGACCATCGACGGCGCCAGCAGGCTGCAGCAGTTCTTCCACATCACCCTGCCCAACCTGAAGCCGACCATCGTCTACGTCACCACCATCAGCATCTACGGCGGTCTGGCGATGTTCCTGGAGAGCTTCATGCTCTACCGCGGCAACTCCTCGCCCAACGACCAGGGCCTCACCGTGATCGGCTACCTCTACCGGCGCGGGATCGAGCAGAACGACCTCGGTTTCGCCTCCGCGGTCGGGGTCGTGCTCGTCGTGGTCATCATGGCCATCAACCTCACGTTCCTCACGCTCAGCGGGACCTTCAAGAAGGAGAGCGCGCGATGAGCGCCGAGCCAGCCACCCGCACCAGGATCCAGCTGCCGTACTGGCTCCACGGGTCGGTCCAGACCGCGCTGCTGCTGGTGCTGACCCTGGTCGTGCTCGCGCCGCTGCTGATCATGTTCGTGGCGACGTTCCAGGACGGCAACGACGTCATCCGGCGGGGACTCTCCCTCGACGTCGATCGCAGCTCGCTGTCGCTGGACAACTACGTGATGCTCTTCACCGACTCCGGGCCGTACTTCCGGTGGTTCGCCAACTCGATCCTGCTCACCGTCGTGCAGGTGGCGGGGACGCTGCTGGTCAGCTCGTTCGTGGCGTACGGCTTCGCGGTCTACGAGTTCAAGGGCAAGACCGCGCTGTTCATCGCCGTCCTGCTGCTCATGGCGGTGCCGTTCGAGATCATGATGCTCCCGCTGTACGTGCTGGTGAACGACGTCGGCCTGGACGATTCCTACTCGGTGATCGTGCTGCCGTTCCTGGCTGCAGCGGTGACCATCTTCTACTTCCGGCAGTACTTCCTCGGCATCCCGAAGGACCTGCTCGAGGCAGGCCGGATGGACGGTGCCACGGAGTTCGGCATCTTCTTCAAGATCGTGGTGCCGGTGGCGAAACCGGCGTTCGCGGCGATGGCCATCCTCAACGGGATGATCATCTGGAACAACTTCCTCTGGCCGCTGCTGGTGCTGCGATCGGAGTCGAAGTTCACCCTCCCGATCGGGCTCAACACCCTGCTCACCCCGCATGAGAACAACTACGAGCTGCTCATCATCGGGTCCATGTTCTCGCTCCTTCCCGTCCTGGTGCTCTTCCTGCTGTTCCAGCGGTTCTTCGTCGCTGGCATGACGGCCGGGGCGCTCAAGGGGTGACCCCTTGCACAAACCTCACAGATGGAGAGAGCCATGACAACAAGGCGGAGAATCACCTCCTTACTCGCCGCGGGACTCGCCGCGACGCTCATGCTGAGCGCCTGCGGCGGCTCCGAGGAGGAAGGCGGGCCTGACGCACAGGGCCGCACCAGCATCGACATGTGGGTGTTCGCCGAGCTGCACGGCACCTACTACGAGGCGATGGCCGAGGCGTGGAACGAGAAGAACCCCGACAAGGAGATCAAGCTCGACGTCACGGTCTTCCCCTACGACGAGATGCACAACAAGCTCCAGCTGGCGGTGAACTCCGGCAAGGGGCTCCCCGACGTCGTGGACATCGAGGTGAACAAGTTCTCCAACTTCGTCACCGAGGACGGACGTACGCCGCTGGCTGACCTGTCCGAGGCCGCCGAGCCCTACCAGGAGGACATCGTGCAGGCCCGGATGGACCTGTACGCCCGGGAGGGCAAGCAGCTCGGCTTCCCGACCCACGTCGGGGCTCAGGTGGCCTTCTACAACGTCCCGCTGCTGGAGAAGGCAGGGGTCGACTACACGACCATCGAGACCTGGGACGACTTCAAGGCCGCCGGAGCCAAGTACAACAAGGCGACCGGCAAGGCGTTCGGCGTCGCCAGCACCGACACCAACATCGTGCAGCCGCTGGTCATGGCGCAGCTCGGCGGAAACCTGTTCGACGAGGACGGCAACGTCACCGTGAACAGCCCGGAGGTCGTCGAGGCGATCGAGCTGCTGCAGGACATGCAGAAGGCCGGAGCGCTCTCGACGATCCCGGGTGGCAGCCCGGACATCGAGGAGGCCTACGGCCCCATCAACAACGGCGACTACGCGGCCATCGTCTACCCGGCCTGGTACACCTCCAGGTTCGTCGACTACATGCCCGACCTAGCTGGCGACATCGCGATCGCACCGGCGCCGGTGATCGAGGGCGGTGAGGTCGCCACGGTCGGTGGCGGCGGCACCGGCACCGCGGTGATCGACAGCTCCCCGGACAAGGAGTTCGCCATGGAGTGGCTCGCCTTTGCGAAGCTGTCGCCGGAGGCCAACGTCGCCGTCTGGGAGGAGCTCGGCTTCGACCCGGTGAACATGTCGGTGTGGGAGGACAAGGAGGTCACCCACAACCCGGAGAACAAGTTCAACAAGTACTTCCGGACCAACCTCTTCGACGTGCTCAACGAGGTCAAGGGCGACATCGGCCACTTCGAGTCCTTCGAGAACCCGAACCTGCCCAAGGTCGACGAGGTGTTCACGACCAGCACGTACAACCAGATCTTCGGGGACGGCGTCCCGGCCAAGCAGGCGCTGGACCAGGCGCAGGCCGATCTGGAGAACCAGCTCAAGTAGATGGCGACGGACCCCGGGCGCCAGCGTTCGCCGGCGCCCGGGATGCCGCTGCCCGGACCAGGAGGAACCCATGGAGAACGGCAAGCTCACGATCGATCCGGCGTTCACCGTCGCCCCCGTCAACAGGAGGCTCTTCGGATCGTTCGTCGAGCACATGGGGCGCTGTGTCTACGGCGGCATCTTCGAGCCGGGGCACCCGACGGCGGACGAGGACGGCCTGCGGGGTGACGTACTCGATCTCGTCCGTGAGCTCGGGGTGACCGCCGTTCGCTACCCCGGCGGCAACTTCGTCTCCGGCTACAAGTGGGAGGATGGGGTGGGGCCGCGCGACCAGCGGCCGACCCGCCTGGACCCGGCGTGGCGGAGCATCGAGACCAACGCGTTCGGTCTGAACGAGTTCATGACCTGGGCGAGGAAGGCCGATATCGAGCCCATCATGGCGGTGAACCTCGGCACGCGCGGCCTGGCGGAGGCGCTCGAGCTGCTGGAGTACGCGAACCACCCCGGCGGAACCGAGCTGTCCGACCGACGCATCGCGCACGGGGCCGTGGACCCGCACGGCATCCGGATGTGGTGCCTCGGCAACGAGATGGACGGTCCCTGGCAGCTGGGCCACAAGACCGCCGAGGAGTACGGCCGGCTGGCCCAGGAGGTGGCAAGGGGCATGCGTCAGTTCGACGCCGACCTCGAGCTGGTCGCCTGCGGCAGCTCGGGCCGATCGATGCCGACCTTCGGTGCCTGGGAGGCGACGGTGCTCGAGCACACCTACGACGAGGTCGACTTCGTCTCGGCGCACGCCTACTACGAGCTCGAGGGCGACGATGTCGCGAGCTTCCTCGCCTCGGCCGTCGACATGGATCTCTTCATCCGGGACGTCGTCGCGACCGCCGACCACGTCGGGGCGAAGCTCTCCTCGCCGAAGCGGATCAACATCTCCTTCGACGAGTGGAACGTCTGGTACCTGAAGAAGTTCCAGCAGGAGGGTACGCCGGAGGAGTGGACGGTCTCCCCGCGGCTCAGCGAGGACGCCTACACCGTGCTCGACGCCGTCGTGGTCGGCTCGCTGCTGATCACGCTGCTCAAGCACAGCGACCGGGTGACCGCCGCCTGTCAGGCCCAGCTGGTCAACACCATCGGCTCGATCAGGTGCGAGCCCGGCGGGCCGGCGTGGCGACAGTCGATCTTCCACCCGTTCGCGCTGACCGCCCGGTTCGCGCAGGGGGAGGTGCTCGAGCCACGGGTGGTCGGTCCGACGATGGCCACCACCAAGCACGGTGAGGTCTCGGTCCTCGACTCCGTGGCGACCCATGACCCGGAGACCGGCCGCGTGGCGGTCTTCGTCGTCAACCGGCACCCGTCGGAGCCCGTGGCGTTCTCGACCGATCTGCACTACTTCGGCGACGTGGACCTGGTCGAGGCGACGCTCCTGGGCGACGAGGACCTGTTCGCGGTGAACAGCATGGAGGATCCCGACCGGGTGGTGCCGAGGGCGTACGACTCGGCGAAGGTCGTGGGCAGCGCGCTCGAGGCCGAGCTGCCTCCGGCCTCGTGGAGCATGTTCGTCCTGCAGACGTCGTGAGGTAGCCGGCGGCCGCGGCACTCCCCGGGCGCGGGGAATGTTTCGTGGCCGCCGTGGCGTTCACGCAGCATGACCATCCTGCTCGAACGCCCCACGGAGAACGTGTCGCCGATGGGCGCCCCGATGCTCACGCGCGTACCCTGGGACGTGATGAGCGACGACAACATTGAGGTCGACCTGGCCACCGAGACGCCCGAGGAGCGCGCGCTGCGCTTCGAGCGGGACGCGCTGCCCTTCCTCGACCAGCTCTACTCGGCGGCGATGCGGATGACCCGCAACCCGTCCGACGCTGAGGACCTGGTGCAGGAGACGTTCGCCAAGGCGTACTCCTCGTTCCACCAGTTCAAGCCCGGCACCAACCTGAAGGCCTGGCTCTACCGCATCCTCACCAACACCTTCATCAACACCTACCGCAAGAAACAGCGCCAGCCGCAGCAGTCGATGTCCGAGGACGTCGAGGACTGGCAGCTCGCTCGGGCCGAGTCTCACACCTCGACCGGTCTGAAGTCGGCGGAGATGGAGGCCCTCGAGCACCTGCCCGACTCCCAGGTCAAGGACGCCCTGCAGCGCCTTCCGGAGGAGTTCCGGCTCGCCGTCTACCTCGCCGATGTCGAGGGATTCGCTTACAAGGAGATCGCCGAGATCATGGAAACCCCGATCGGCACCGTGATGTCGCGGCTTCACCGCGGCCGGCGCCAGCTGCGCGATCTTCTCTCCGACTACGTACGCAGCAACGATCTCACCGGCGCTCGTGGAGGTGCGTCATGAGTGCCCACAAACACGACGCCTCACCCAGCGACTGCGCCGACTTCCTCGAGCAGATCGTCTTCCTGATCGACAACGAGCTCGCCGAGGCGGACGCCGACCAGGTCAAGGCCCACCTGCAGAGCTGCAACCCCTGCCTGGAGACCTACGACCAGCAGCGCATCGTCAAGGCGGTCGTCGCGCGTTCGTGCACCGAGGTCGCTCCGGGGGACCTGCGCGCGAAGATCATGGTCCAGATCCAGGAGCTCCGCACGAGGTCCTGAGCCGGCCACAGACGCGACGAGAGCCCCAGCCGAATCGGCTGGGGCTCTCACGTCATTACAGCTCTGACCCTTGATGGGCTGTGTTCAGCTGTTGGGGCGCTTGCCGTGGTTCGCGCCCTTCTTGCGGCGCGCGCGGCGCTTGCGGCCGGTCTTGCCCATGATGATCTCCTCCATTGGGGTACGTCGACCCCGAGGGGCCTCGGCACAGTCTCTCAAACCCAGGGGTGTGAGAGCCAATCTGGGTCGGTCTCCTAGCCCAGGTAGGCGCTGTTGGACTTCTTCAGGGCCGCGACCACGACCAGCAGCAGGTCGCCGCGGATCTGCGGGATGTCGTTGCTGAGCGCGAGCTGGATGTAGAGCGCGCGCAGGAACGCCTCGGCGTTGCCGGTGAGCAGGAACGGGTCGCGGTCGGGAGTCTCCGGGGTCGCGGTGGCGACCGTGACGATCCGGTTGATCCACGGCTCCATGATGTTGAGCGGGACCAGGTTGCGGCGCAGCACGGACATCGTGGCCGCTGCCAGCCGGTCGGGTTCGCCGTGGGTGTAGATGGTGTCGCCGCGGGCCAGCACCCGGTCGGCGACGACGTCGAGGATGACCGTCAGCTCGGGCTTGCCGAGATGCTCGGAGGAGGCCAGGGTGCCGAGGGCGTCGGCGCCGCGGGCGACCGCGTGCGCCCAGCCGCGCTCGGGGACGAAGGCGCGCAGGTCCCGCTCGCGCAGCAGCCAGGTGGCGATCCGGTCGCCCCACTCCAGGACCTTCTCCGCGGGCACCAGCGAACGCGCGTTGTCGCGGGCGATGCACTCGGCCAGGGCCTCGACAGACGAGGCCCGGCGGAAGACGCCGTTGTTGCCGGAGTCGCCGAGACCGACCACCAGGCCGGCGGCCATCCCGTCGCCCAGGCCCGCGAGCAGGTCGTCGTAGACACCGCGTTGGATCCAGGTCGACAGGGCCGGCACGGCCAGCCCGCTGCGTACGTCCGGGTCGGGGTCGCCGAGCATCCGGGTGAGCTCGATCGTGAGGTCACCGAGGGGCCGGTCCGTGGGTACGGCGAGACCGGTCGAGTGAACCTCCCGCCAGTACGCCTCCGACATAGGGAACATCCTGCCAAACCCGGCCACGCGTGGACATCCGACCCGCGCAATGCCCTACCAAGGTCTACATCTACGCTGTGCCCGTGCCCACCCTGAGTGAGCTTGCCCAGAGCCACACCGACCTCGACAGCGAGGATGTCGGCTGGCTTCAGCTGCTCATGGCCGACTGGCAGATCCTGGCCGATCTCTCCTTCGCCGACCTGGTCCTGTGGCTGCCCGACAAGTCGGGCAACGGCTTCTGGGCCGCCGGTCAGATGCGGCCCACGACGGGCCCGACGGCCTACGTCGACGACATCGTCGGCATGTTCGTGCCGAAGGGGCGCCACGCCACCCTCGACGACGCCGTCGACGCCGGCCGGCTGGTGCGCGAGGGAGACCCGGAGTGGCGCGACGACCTCCCGGTGCGGGTCGAGACGATCCCCGTACGCCGCGCCGGCCGCATCATCGCGGTGCTGAGCCGCAACACCAACCTGCTCGGCGTACGCACGCCCTCCAAGCTCGAGCTGACCTATCTGCAGACCGCCTCCGACCTGACCCAGATGATCGCCAACGGCTACTTCCCGGCGGCGGGCCAGCGGAGCGACCACACCGACACCCCGCGGGTGGGGGACGGGTTCGTGCGGGTGGACGCCGACGGGGTCGTCGACTACGCCAGCCCCAACGCTCTCTCGGTCTTCCGCCGGCTCGGCCTCTCCGGCGATCTCGCGGGCCAGTCCCTGGCCGGGATGACCCGCGCCTTGGTGCCGCCGCGCAAGCGTCCCGACGAGGAGACGTTGAGCGCCGTGCTCGGTGGGCGGGCCCACCGCGACACCGAGATCGACACCGGGGTGATGGCGATCATCATGCGCTCGATCCCGCTGCGGCCGCGCGGTGAGGCGATCGGTGCGCTGGTGCTGCTGCGCGACGTCACCGACCTGCGCCGGCGCGATCGCGAGCTCGTCACCAAGGACGCGACCATCCGCGAGATCCACCACCGGGTGAAGAACAACCTACAAACCGTGGCCGCGCTGCTCCGGATGCAGTCGCGTCGGGTCGACTCGGGTGTCGCCCAGGACGCACTGAACGAGGCCGTACGCCGCGTCGGATCGATCGCGCTGGTCCACGAGATCCTCTCCCAGCAGGCCGTCGAGGAGACGGTGGAGTTCGACGAGATCGCCGACCGGCTCGCCTCGATGGTCGGTGAGGTGACCTCGGTCGGTGTCCCGGTGCGCGTGCGTCGGGAGGGCTCGTTCGGGTCGCTGCCCTCGGAGGTGGCCACGCCGATGGCGATGGTCGTCACCGAGCTGCTGCAGAACGCGGTCGAGCACGGTTACCGAGGTCGCGGCCCGGGAGATGCCGAGACGGGCAAGATCGTGATGTCCGTACGACAACAACCCGCCGGGCATCTCCAGGTGACCATCGAGGACGACGGTCATGGACTACCCGACGGGTTCAGTCTCGACACCTCGACGAACCTGGGGCTGTCGATCGTCAAGACTCTCGTCGAAGGCGAGCTCGGTGGCCGACTCTCGTTGGGTCCCCGGCCTGATGGCCACGGGGCGAGAGCGTCGGTCGAGCTGCCGTTGGAGCTCTAGGGGGTTGGTCAGACGGCGGTGCGGACACGGGAGCGGGCGTTGCGGCGCTTCAGCGCACGACGCTCGTCCTCGCTCAGTCCACCCCACACGCCGTGGTCCTGACCGGCCTCAAGAGCCCACTGAAGACACTGCTCCCGGACGTCGCAACGCCGGCAGACCTGCTTGGCTTCCTCGATCTGAAGGATCGCCGGACCGGTGTTTCCAATGGGGAAGAACAGTTCCGGGTCTTCATCGAGACAAGCCGAACGGTGGCGCCAATCCATGGCTGGGTAGACCCTCTTTCTGACGTAGGATGGGCAAGGCCCTGGTGCTCTGAGACCCTGCGAATGGGCACGTGGCGGGGATGTGTGAATGTCTTCACGTGCGTGCTGTCTCTAGCGTTCCAAGAAATGGACGCCGAAACAACCCCTAACCAGTGTCTGGTTCGTCACCGGACCGTAACACTAAGTCTTCCTGGCGCTAGACATTTCGGTAACGCGGTGAGTTACCCGAAAACCCGGTGGTGTATGCTGCCCGCCGATTTTCGGAGTCTTGGGTGTGGTTCTAGGCTGCTGAGGTGACCGCGCAGCAACGCCCCTGGACCCTCCTGCTGACCGTGATCGCCGCAGGCGTCGAGGCCGCGGCGATGCTGGTGTGGGGTGCCCTCGAGTTCGTACGCATCCCCGACGCCGCCTCGCTCACGACCGCGATCGCGGGTGGGCTGTTCTTCCTGCTCTGCGCCGCCGGCATCGGCTGGTGCGTGAACATGTTCTGGCGGCTGGAGTCGTGGTCGCGGGCGCCACTGGTGCTCGTCCAGCTGATCGTGCTCGGCCTGGCGTGGAACCTCCGCGAGGATCTCGCCCTGGCCGGCGGGCTCGCGCTGGTCGCGGTGGTCGCCCTTGCCGGCATCTTCGCGCCGCCGAGCATCGCCGCTCTCGAGGAGCGCGAGGGCTAATCCTCCTCGAGCGCCTTGCGCAGCTGCTTGAGCGAGCGGTTGAGCAGCCGGGAGACCTGCATCTGCGACACGCCGAGCTCGGCAGCGATCTCGGTCTGGGTCTTGTTGCGGAAGAACTTCAGCATCAGCACCTGCTTCTCGTGCGCGGACAGGCCGTCGAGCACCGGCTTGATCGACTCGCGCACCTCGACGTCGTCGAGACGCAGGTCGTGGGCGGTCAGCGAGTCGAGCATCGGCGCGGCCTCGTCGCTCTCGGAGTCGAGGGACAGCGCTGCGTACGCGTTGCTGGACTCCAGGCCCTCGACGACGGTCTCGAGGCTGACGCCGAGGCGGGTGGCGAGGTCGCGGGCTGTGGGGGAGCGGCCGAGCTCCTGGGAGAGCTCCGCGGTGGCGTCGCGCAGGTTCTGCTGCAGGTCGCGAAGGCGGCGGGGGACGCTGACCGCCCACCGGCTGTCGCGGAAGTAGCGCTTGATCTCGCCGAGGATCGTGGGCACTGCGTACGTCGAGAACTCCACGTCGCGCCCGAGGTCGTAGCGGTCCACGGCGTTGAGGAGGCCGACCACGCCGACCTGGACGAGATCCTCGTGCGGCTCGCCGCGGCCGTAGAACTGGGAGGCGCAGTACTCCACCAGCGCCATGTTGAGGTGGACGAGCTCCTCGCGGGCGGCGGTGCGCTCGGCGTCGGTCAGACCTGTTCCGGCGAGGGCCGTGAAGAGCTCGCGGGAGCGGGCGCGGGTGGTGTCCACCTCGCCGCTGCTCCTGGACCTCGACGACCGAATCGTCTCCTGCGCCATGTCAGCGCGCGGCTCCAAGCGGGGTCGCTCCCGCGACCAGCGAGATCCTGAGCTGGTCGCCGTCGGGGGTGGCGGTGACCTCGCGGGCCAGCGTGGTGAGCACCTGCCAGGCGAAGCTCTCCTCGTCGATCTCGGCCTCGGTGTCGCAGGTCGTGGTCACGGTGACCCCGATGGTGTCCTCGCCGAGGTCGAAGACGACGTCCAGGTCGGCGTTCTCGGCGGCACACTCCAGGCAGATCGCCGCCGCCTCGCTGACCGCCATCCGCAGGTCCTCGATGTCCTCGAGGGTGAAGTCGAGCCGCGCGGCGAGCGCGGCGGTCGTCGTACGCAGCACGGAGACGTAAGCACCTTCTGCGGGAAGGCGCAGCTCGACCTGGGGCATCTGGGTTTGTCAGTCCTTCGTGTTGGCTTGCGCCTGATTATGCAACGAGATCTCGTGCGTGGTGCCGGAAACGCACCGCAGCCGCTCCGCGGACGGAGCGGCTGCAGCGTACGGCTGAGTCTCGGGGAGCCTCAGGCCTTCTTGGTCGCCCAGAAGATCTCGGCGATCTCGTCGATCTTGGCGAGGAGCTTGTCGGCGGTCTCGAGGTCGAGGGTGCCCTTGGTGCCGGAGGCGCCGGCGAGCTTGGTGGCCTCGTTGACGAGGGTGTGGAGCTGGGGGTAGGCCTCGAAGTGCGGGGGCTTGAAGTAGTCGGTCCACAGCACCCACAGGTGGTGCTTGACCAGCTCGGAGCGCTGCTCCTTGATGATGATGGCGCGGGTGCGGAAGTCGGGGTCGTCGCTGTCCAGGGCCTTCTGGATGACCGCCTTGACGGACTCGGCCTCGATGCGGGCCTGGGCGGGGTCGTAGACGCCGCAGGGCAGGTCGCAGTGGGCCGAGACCTCGATGGTGGGAGCGAAAAGTCGCGCGAACATGCGGGTCCTCTCAAAGAGTGTTCATGTGTCCTACGGATTGCGACACTACTCCGCATGGAACACACCGGGCGCAAGGCACCCCGCTACTCGGACGACCACGTGGTCCCGTTCGGCACAGCGCTCGTCCGAGGTCCGTCGATGGAGCCGTCGTTGAGGGACGGCGACCGGCTCCTGGTGGCCTACGGGCGTACGCCGGTCGAGGGATCGGTCCTGGTGGCCCGCTTCCCCGACGGGGCGATCGTGGTGAAACGTGCTGCGGATCGGCGTACGACCTATTCCGGGCGCCCCGCGTGGTGGCTGCTCTCGGACAACCCGGATGCCCCCAACGCGATGGACTCCCGTCATCGGGGGCCTGTCGCGGACGCCGACGTCATCGGTGTCGTGGTGGCCCGGCTCTGGCCGCGGCCGCGCCTCCTCCGGCCGTCTCTGGATGAGGGCTCCAGATGAGGGCTTCGTCACCTGTAGGAAACATCAACCACTTCCTCCGGTAGCCTGTGCGAAACTGCCATCCGGGCAACACATCCCTGCAGATGGCGCCTTGCGCGGCTCCACCCCTCGGCTCGCGTTCGATCGCCCGACGTCCGAGTCCGTAGTTTTCTGGAGGCCCCCAATGACCGAGTCCACCCTGTCCACCGAGACCACTGCCTATGACGGCGACCCGGTGTTCGAGCTTCACCGCGGCGGCAAGATGGCGATCGCGGCGACCGCGTCGGTCTCCGACAAGGCGTCGCTGTCGATGGCCTACACCCCCGGTGTCGCGCGGGTCTGCACCGCGATCGCCGAGCAGCCCGAGCTGGCCCACACCTACACCTGGGTGCCCAACACCGTCGCGGTCGTGACCGACGGCACCGCCGTGCTCGGCCTGGGCGACATCGGTCCCGCCGCGGCCATGCCGGTGATGGAGGGCAAGGCGGTGCTGTTCAAGGAGTTCGGCGGCGTCGACTCGATCCCGATCTGCCTGGACACCACCGACGTCGACGAGATCGTCGAGACCGTCATCCGGATGGCGCCCTCCTTCGGTGGGATCAACCTGGAGGACATCTCCGCGCCGCGCTGCTTCGAGATCGAGGACCGCCTCAAGGAGGCGCTCGACATCCCGGTCTTCCACGACGACCAGCACGGCACCGCCGTGGTCACGCTGGCCGCGCTGATGAACGCCCTGAAGCTGACCGGCCGCAACCCCGAGTCGACCCGGGTGGTCATCTCGGGTGCCGGGGCCGCCGGCGTCGCGGTCGCCAAGATCCTGCTCGAGTTCGGCATCAAGGACCTCGTCCTGCTCGACCGCAAGGGCGTCATCTCCTCGACCCGCTCCGACCTGACCGCGTCGAAGAAGGCGATCGCCGAGGTGACCGCCGACGTCACCGGCCGCACCGGCTCGCTGGCCGAGGTGCTCACCGGCGCCGACGTCTACGTCGGCGTCTCCGGCGGCACCGTCCCCGAGGAGCTCGTCGCGACCATGGCCGACCAGGCGATCGTCTTCGCGATGGCCAACCCGAACCCGGAGATCCACCCCGATGTGGCGCACAGGTACGCCGCGATCGTCGCCACGGGTCGTTCGGACTTCCCCAACCAGATCAACAACGTCCTCGCCTTCCCCGGCATCTTCCGGGGCGCGTTCGACGTCCACGCCTCCTCGATCACCGAGGGTATGAAGCTCGCCGCCGCCCAGGCGCTGGCCGCCCTGGTCAGCGACGAGCTGAACGAGGCGAAGATCATCCCCGAGCCCTTCGACCCGCGCGTGGGGCCTGCGGTCGCCGCCGCGGTCGCCGAGGCTGCTCGGCTCGACGGCGTGGCTCGGCGCTAGCCGAGTCGGCTCGTCCTGACACGTACGGACGCCGAGTCGGCCCGTCATGACGGGCCGACTCGGCCTTCGGATCGGTCAAGATGAGCCGGGTCGAGGTTCGGTAGGGTCGGGCCATGTTCGCTGCGTACGCCGAGAAGTTCTCATCCGACGACCCGATCTCCGGCCTCGTGCTGGGGGAGCGGCCCGAGCCGGTAGCGCCCGACGGGTGGACGACGGTCACCGTCAAGGCCGCCTCGCTCAACCACCACGACCTGTGGTCGCTGCAGGGCGTCGGGCTCAAGGCCGAGGCGCTGCCGATGATCCTCGGCTGCGACGCGGCCGGGCTCGACGAGGACGGCAACGAGGTCGTGGTGCACTCGGTGATCTCCTCGCCCGACTGGACCGGTGACGAGACCCTCGACCCGAAGCGGTCGCTGCTCTCCGAGCGTCACCAGGGCACCTTCGCCGAGAAGGTGACCGTTCCGCGCCGCAACGTGGTCGCGAAGCCGTCCGGGATGTCGTTCGAGGAGGCCGCGTGCCTGCCGACGGCGTGGCTGACGGCCTACCGGATGCTGTTCACCCAGGGCGGGCTCAAGGCCGGCGACTCGGTGCTCGTACAGGGCGCCGGCGGGGGAGTGGCGACCGCGGCCATCACGCTCGCGCGGGCAGCCGGGCTGAAGGTCTACGCCACCTCGCGCGACGAGGCGAAGCAGAAGCGGGCCCTTGAGCTGGGTGCCCACGAGGCCTTCGCGTCCGGCGAGCGGCTGCCGGTCAAGGTCGACGCGGTGATCGAGACCGTCGGGCGGGCGACCTGGACCCACTCGGTGCGCTCGCTGCGTCCCGGCGGGGCGATCATCATCAGCGGCACCACCTCGGGGCCGAACCTCGACGACGCGCTGCTCACCAACATCTTCTTCCTGCAGCTGAAGGTGATCGGCTCGACGATGGGCACCCGCAACGAGCTGGCGAGCCTGGTCTCGCTGCTCGAGGCGACCGGCACCCGGCCGCTGATCGACCGGACCATGCCGTTGACCGAGGCCAAGGCCGGGTTCGAGGCGATGCATGCCGGTGACCTGTTCGGGAAGGTCGTCTTCACGCTCTGAGGCAGCGGAATGTGACGTACGGAATATCGTTCGACTCCCCGGGGTTCAACAAGGGACCATTGAGTGTCACTGCCGGGGGGCTCGAAAGGTTTCTCGTGGCGTGATGTCGAAATCGGCCTCGCCCGTTCGATCTATGTATGAGAGCGGGTGGCAACGGGCCCCTGCGTACGATCCCGAGGAACTCGTCATGACTGCTGCCGTCACAACATCGCATCGTCCACTCGACGGTGAGAAGCGGCGTACGCCTGCCGTCATCACCCTGCTCGTGCTCGCCACCTTCGTGGTGATCCTCAACGAGACGATCATGCTCAACGCGATCCCGAACCTGATGAACAGCTTCGGGGTCACCGAGCACGCCGCTCAGTGGGTCTCCACCGCGTTCATGCTGACCATGGCGTCGGTGATCCCGGTGACCGGCTGGTTCCTGCAGCGGGTGACGACCAGGACGGCGTACGCCACGGCGATGGGTGTCTTCATCGCCGGCACCGTCATCTCCGCGATCGCGCCGGTCTTCGGCATCCTGCTCGCCGGCCGGGTCATCCAGGCGGCCGGCACCGCGGTGATGATGCCGCTGCTGATGACCACCCTGATGACGGTCGTCGACGAGAGCGACCGGGGCCGGGTGATGGGCAACGTCACCATGGCGATCTCGGTCGCGCCGGCTCTCGGGCCGACCCTGTCCGGTCTGATCCTGGGCTTCGGGTCGTGGCGCCTGCTCTTCCTGCTGGTCCTGCCGATCGCCGTCGTCGTCGCCTGGTCCGGCCTGCAGCGTCTGGAGAACGTCAACGAGCCCGCCGAGTCCAGCGTGGACTGGGCCTCCGTCGTCATCGCCGCGCTCGGCTTCGGCTCGCTCGTCTACGGGCTGAGCCGGTTCGCCGAGGGCGAGGTCGGGCTTCCGCTGGTCATCGCGGCCGTCGGTGCGGTGCTGATCCTCGGGTTCGTGCTCCGTCAGCTCCGGCTGCAGCGCGTAGGGTCGCCGCTCCTGGACCTGCGCGCCTTCCTGCACTCCACCTTCACCAAGTCGCTCGTCCTGATGGCGATCGCATTCCTGGCGATGATGGGCTCGATGATCCTGCTGCCGCTCTACCTGCAGACCGTGCGCGGCCTCTCGCCGCTCTACACCGGCCTCCTGGTGATGCCGGGCGGTCTGGCCATGGGTCTCCTCGGGCCGACCGTCGGTCGGATCTTCGACACCTACGGTGGCCGCGTGCTCGTCATCCCGGGCGCCATCGGCATCGTCGCCGCGCTCGCCGGGCTCTCGCAGATCTCGCTGACCACGCCCTACTGGCTGGTGCTGGTGCTCCACCTGGTCCTGATGGTCAGCCTGGCTGCCGCCTTCACCCCGGTCTTCACGCTGGGCCTCGGGTCGCTGCCGTCACATCTCTACTCCCACGGCTCCTCGATCCTCGGCACGCTGCAGCAGGTCGCGGCCGCCTTCGGCACCGCGCTGGCGGTGACCGTGATGTCCGTACGCAGCGACCAGGTCGTCGACGAGGTCGGTGCCGTCGCGGCTCAGGTGAGCGGCCTGCAGGCTGCGTTCCTCGTCAGTGCCGGGCTGGCGCTGATCGTGGTCGCGATGGCCATCATGCTGCCGGCTCGGGCGGAGGGGCACGAGGAGTCCGCCGAGGAGCCTGCTGAGGCGCCCGCTGACGAGCCTGCTGCGGATCTCGATGTCGAGCTCGCCGAGCTGTGCGAGCACGGGCGTGAGGCTGCGGTCTGCGGCTGCTGAGAGTCGTATGTCGGTGTAGGCCCCGAAAATTTGTAGGGCCCGGCTAACCGGGTATCCCTACACCTACTTCTACGCCTCGGACCGCCACTGATACACCCCGATCAGCAGCATCCTCAGCTGCGTACGCACGGTCGCGACGATCTGCGCCTCCTGCTCGGGGCGGGTGGTGGAGAGGATCTGCTCGGCGGTCGCGACCAGAACGGTCACGAACAGCGACGAGAGCACGTGCAGGTCCTTGGCGGTCCAGGTGTCCGTCCCGGACATCAGCGCCAGGTCGGTGGCCAGCTCACGCTCGCAGAGCTCGATCTCATGCCGGATGGCCTCGCGCACCGAGCGCGGCCCGGCGACCCGCTCGCGGGCGATGAACCCGAAGTGGTCGCGGCGCCGGTGGACGTGGTCGACCAGGGCGTCGATCGAGCCGTCGACGATATCTTTGTCGGCCTGGGCGTTGCGGCGTACGTCGCGGAAGAGGTCGCGCAGCGAGTCGAAGGACTCCTCGACCAGCGCCAGCCCGAGCGACTCGATGGAGTCGAAGTGGCGATAGAACGCGGTCGGCACGATGCCGACCTGCTTGGCGACCTGGCGCAGCGAGAGTGCCGTCAGCGAGCTGTCGGTGGACAGCTCCAGGGTCGCGTCCAGGATCGCCCGCCGGGTCCGGAGCTTGCGCTCCGCACGGCTCTCCGGCTCCGCACCCGTCTCGATCACCAGACCATCCTAGGGGTAACGGCCGGAGAGGCGTGAAGTGCACACCTGTGCACCGTGATCTGGACCACGCGCGCCGCATCTTGACGCGTCCCGGCATGACCCGCCATCGTTGTCGGTGTACAGATGTTCACTGAAAGGCGAAATACATGGCACTCGACACTTCGACAAGCTCAGTACATCGCCTCGGCGGCCGGGTCCTCCGCTCCCGCACGGTTGCGGCGCTCGCCTCCCCGCACGGCATCGACCGCTATCTGACCCGGATCAACCCGATGCTGGCAGCGCACGAGGTGCGCGCCCGCATCACCGACATCCGCCCGGAGGTCAGCGCGCCCGGCGCGCCCCGGGTGGCGACCGTGACGCTCCAGCCCACCTCGACCTGGCGCGGCCACCGCGCCGGCCAGCACGTCAGCGTCGGCATCGACACGGGGGAGGGGCGGCGCACCACCCGCGTCTTCACCGTCTCCAACACCGAGGGCAAGCCCGGTGAGCCGCTCACCATCACGGTGCGTGCCCACGACGACGAGCACGCGACGCCCTACAGCATCTCCAAGTACCTGACCGAGCGCGCCACCGTCGGCACCCTGGTGCACCTTTCCCAGGCCGAGGGCGACTTCGTCCTTCCCGACCGTGTGCCCGAGCACATCGTCCTGATCTCCGGTGGCTCCGGCATCACCCCGGTGATGTCGATGCTGCGCTCCCTCCAGCGGCGTACGCACCGGGGCAAGGTCACCTTCCTGCACTGGTCGCCCAGCGCCGACCGCCAGATCTTCGCCGACGAGCTCGAGGAGATCCGTCACCAGGGCCACGGCGTCGACCTGCACATCCTGCACACCTCCGAGGGCGCGCCCTACCTGTCCCCGGCGCTGCTGGAGAAGCTGGTCCCGGGATATCGGGAGCTGCCGACCTGGGCCTGCGGGCCGGCCTCGCTCATCGAGGCGGCCCAGGCTGCGTACGAGGGTACGGAGTCGCTGAAGGTCGAGTACTTCAAGCCGCCCAAGACCGCCGGCGTGGCCGGGGGCGAGATGGAGTTCGCGCGCACCGGCAGGACCGTCACCAACGACGGTGCCACGATCCTCGACCAGGCCGAGGCCGCGGGGCTGACCCCCGAGTCCGGCTGCCGGATGGGGATCTGCTTCTCCTGCACCACCAACAAGAGCTCCGGACGGGTCCGCAACATCCTGACCGGCGAGACCTCCGAGCTCCCCGACGAACAGATCCGGATCTGCGTGAGCACGCCCGAGGGCGACTGCTCCGTGGACCTCTGACGATTCCTCCAAGGAGACACCCCATGACCACCGTTGAGAAGACCGGCAACCGCCGCCTCTCCGCCGAGGAGCTCGAAGCCTTCGGCAAGGAGATGGACGCCATCCGCCAGCGCATCGTCGCCGACCTGGGCGAGAAGGACGCGGCGTACATCTACGACATCGTCAAGAAGCAGCGCAACTTCGAGATCGCCGGTCGCGCGCTCATGTATCTGCCGGTCGTCGGCTGGCTGCCCGCCGTCGCCTGTCTGTCGATCTCCAAGATCCTCGACAACATGGAGATCGGGCACAACGTCATGCACGGCCAGTACGACTGGATGGGCGACCCCGACCTCAACTCGCGGATGTTCGAGTGGGACAACGTCTGTCCCTCCGACCAGTGGAAGTACTCGCACAACTACATCCACCACACCTTCACCAACATCCTCGGCAAGGACCGTGACATCGGCTACGGCATCCTGCGGATGGACGAGGACCAGAAGTGGCACCCCTACTACCTGGGCAACCCGCTGTACGCGTTCCTGCTCATGGTCTTCTTCGAGTGGGGCGTCGCCCTGCACGACCTCGAGGTCGAGAACCTCGTCGCGGGCAAGCGGAAGCTGTCCGACAACGCCGAGATGCACCGCGGCATCATGAAGAAGGTCAAGCGCCAGGCGCTGAAGGACTACGTCCTGTTCCCGCTGCTCTCCGGTCCGCTGGCCCCGTTGACGTTCCTCGGCAACGCCACCGCGAACCTGGTACGCAACATCTGGGCGTTCAACATCATCTTCTGCGGCCACTTCCCGGCCGGTGTGGCTTCCTTCTCGCAGGAGGAGTGCGAGGACGAGACCCAGGGTCACTGGTACTACCGCCAGCTCCTCGGCTCGGCCAACATCACCGGCGGCCGCATCTTCCACATCATGTCCGGGAACCTGTCGCACCAGATCGAGCACCATCTCTTCCCCGACCTGCCCGCGCGCCGCTACCCGGAGATCGCCGAGGAGGTCCGCGAGATCTGCGAGCGCTACGGCCTCGCCTACAACACCGGCCCGCTGCACCGGCAGCTGTGGGGCGTCTTCAAGAAGATCTGCCGGTACGCCCTGCCCGACCGCAAGCGCCCCGCCGCAGCGGGTGTCGAGGCCGCCCCCGCCCTCGAGGGAGTCGCGGCATGAGCCCTGACCAGCCACAATGGGTTGTCATGGAGCCCGAGCTGAGCAAGAACGAGATCCGCAAGGATGTCGCGCAGAGCGCCGTCGAGGTCACCGCGACCACCGTCGGCCAGGTCGCGGTCATCATCACCGGCGCCGTACGTGACGTCGCCGGTGCCATCGGTGGCCTCGCCACCGAGCTCTTCGAGCTCCGCGCCGCCGCGAAGCGAGCCGAGAGAGACCTCACCGAATAGGCACCCGCGTCGGCCGAGACGTCACCTAGGTCGGTCGAGTTGGCAATCGGATGTCAACTCGGCCGACCTGTTTGACGTATCGGCCTGCGTATGTGACGTCTCGGCGGGGGTCAGTCCTCGGGGTCGTCGAGGCGGGCCAGCCAGGTGGCGAGACGCTCGATCGCGGTCTCGTGCTCGGGGTGGACGTCGACGAAGGCCTGGAGCTGCTCGGCCAACCAGGCGAGGGTGACCTCCTCGTCGCCCCGGCGGGTGACGAGCTCCTCGATGCCGCGGTCGGTGAAGTACATGGGCTCAGTCTTTCACTCGCCGGCCCGACCGTGGCCAGCCAGGGGTGAGTCGGAGGCCGGGCCGCCGGAGAGGCCGCGTACGACCATGCCGAGCGTGGCGTTGATGAGCTGGTCGCGCTCGGGCACGGGGACGTGGCGGTAGGGGCCGTCGACGAAGAGGACCGACAGACCGTGGACGGTGGACCACGCGGCCGTCTCGGCGTTGCGACGGAGCTCGGGGGCGAGCCAGCCCGCGTCGACCAGGTCGTCGAGCGCGGTGGTGAGGAAGGCGTACGGCGGGGCTTCGGCGAGGATCTGGTCGAGCTCCACGGCCGGGTGCTCGTCGTCTGTGGCGGGACGGCAGAACGCGGTGCGGAACAGTCCTGGCTGAGCGAGAGCGAAGTGGACGTACCCCCGGCCGGCTGCCGTGAGTCGCTGCACCGCTGCCTCGGCCGGGTCGGGTGCGGGGGACTCCTCGGCGAGAAGCTCGAGGATCGTCGCCGTGAGCCGTTCCATCGCCTCGTGCTTGGCCGCGTCGAGCAGGTCGGACTGGTTGGCGAAGTGGCGGTAGGTGGCGGTCGGTGTCACGCCCACCGAGCGCGCCGCGGCGCGGATGGTCACCGCGTCCGGGCCGCCCTCCTCGGCGAGCGTCGCTGCCGCATCGACCAGTGCGTTGCGGAGGTCGCCGTGGTGGTAGGGGCGGGCACCCTCGCCCGAGCTCTCTGAGGATTTCACGAAATACATGTTGACACCTGCCCACATCGAAGGGAAAGTTAACACCTGCAAAGTTTACGCCTGTCCACATTCCTCTGGAGGAATCATGTTCCACCGACTCGGCACCCTTGTGGTGCGAAACCCGCGCCGGGTCCTGGTGATCGGCCTGATCGCCCTCCTCGGCGCGATCTACCTGGCCACCTCGGCGTTCGGCAAGCTCGACGACGCCGGCTTCGACGACCCTGCGTCGGAGAGCAGCCGCGCGGCCGTCGCGCTGGAGGAGGGCTTCGGCGACGGGGCCGGGTTCCTCCTCACGGTCAGCGCCGCCGACGGCGCGGTCACCGAGGGCGCTGCCGCGAAGGACGCCCGAGCCCTCGTCGACCGCCTCCGAGCCGACGACGACCTGACGGACGTCGTCTCCTACCTCGACGCGCCGGGACCCGGCATGGTCTCGGACGACGGCGCTCACGGGCTGATCTCGGTGGGCGCCAAGAACCCCGACAGCGTCGATGCGGCCGCCGTGATCGACCGCTACACCGACGACACCGCCTCCGATGGCGCCACGACCGTCCACGTAGGCGGCCAGCTCGCGACCTTCGAGGAGGTCGGCACCCAGATCGGCGCCGACCTCGGTCTCGCCGAGGCGATCGCGATCCCGCTGATGATCGCGCTGCTCGTCCTCGCCTTCGGCAACGTCGTCGCCGCGTTCGTGACGATCGGCGTGGGTGGGTTCGCCATCGCCGGCACCTTCGCGGAGCTCTCGGTGCTCGGCAGCTTCACCGACGTCTCGATCTATGCGCTCAACCTGACCACCGGCCTCGGGCTCGGCCTGGCCGTGGACTACGGCCTGCTGATGGTGGCGCGGGTCCGCGAGGAGCGAGCCGCCGGAGCGAGCCACGATGACGCTGTCGTACGGGCCGTGGAGACCGCTGGCCGGACCATCGTGTTCAGCGCCACCACGGTCGCCGTCTCGCTGGCCTCGCTGCTCGTCTTCCCGCTCTACTTCCTGCGCTCCTCGGCGTACGCGGGCATCGGGGTCATGGTGATCACCGCCGTCGTCGCGGTCGTGCTGCTTCCGGCGACGATCGTCCTACTGGGCGACCGGATCGACGCGCTCCGCATCCCCGGCGTGCGTGGGCTGCGTGGCGGCCCGGCTCCGTTCTGGACGCGCCTCGCCGGCTTCGTCACCAAGCGCCCCTGGGTCGCGCTCCCCGTGGTGGCCGTCCTGCTCGCGATGGCCACACCGCTGGCCGGCATCGAGTTCGGCACACCTGACGACCGGGTCCTCCCGACGTCAGCGGGCAGCCGCCAGGCCGGCGACCTGCTCCGTGAGGAGTTCGACGGCGACGGCACCAGTCCCATCCGCGTGGTGACCACCTCGACCGTCGCGGACGACAGCCTCGGCGCCTACGCCGCCGACCTCTCCCGGCTCGACGACGTCGACCGCGTCGACACCCGCGTGGGGACGTACGCCGACGGTGCCCTCGTCTCGGAGACACCGGCCGTTCCGCCCGGCGACGGCGCGGACGAGCTCGCTGTCGTCAACCAGCTCGACCGCCAGGCGGAGGAGGCGCGCGACCTGGTCCGTGACGTACGCGCGGTCCCGTCACCGGCCGGCACGACCGCCCTCGTCGGCGGGGGCGCCGCGGAGCTGCTGGACTCCCTCGACGCGATCGGCGCCAAGCTCCCGTACGCCGTCGGCGGGCTCGCGATCGCCATGGTGGTGATCCTGTTCCTGTTCACCGGCAGCCTGATCCAGCCGCTGCGGGCCCTGGTGCTCAACATCATCGGCCTCGGGGCGACCGTCGGAACGACCGTGGTGATCTTCCAGGAGGGCCTGGGGGCCGATCTCCTCGGCTTCACCGCCATGCCGCTCAACGTCTCGATGGTCGTGCTGCTGCTGGTGATCGCGTTCGGGCTGTCGATGGACTACGAGGTCTTCGTGCTCGGCCGGATCACCGAGATGCGCCGGCGTGGCCTGGGCAACGTCGAGGCGGTCGTCCAGGGCCTCGCCCACACCGGCAGGATCGTCACCACGGCGGCAGCGCTGATCGCGACCAGCTTCTTCGCCTTCATGGTCAGCGACGTCAGCTTCATGAAGTTCTTCGGGCTCGGCGTCGGGCTGGCGATCCTCATCGACGCGGTCCTGATCCGCGGCGTCCTTCTGCCGGCCGCCATGCGGATGCTCGGTGAGGCCGCCTGGTGGGCGCCGCGCCCGCTCCGCCGCCTGCACACGAAGGTCGGCCTGAGGGAGGAGCCGGTCCCCGTCCCGGTGTGACCGAAAAGGCAAGGCCGAGTCGGCGCGTCAGAACGCGCCGACTCGGCCTTGGTTGTGGATCAGGCGAAGGCGCGCTCGATGAGCTCCTTCTGCTCGACCGTGTGCCGCTTGATGGTGCCGACGGCGGTGGTCGAGGAGGCCGGGCGGGTGATCGGCTCGACCTCGCGGCCCAGCTCGGGGACCACGTTGAGGTAGTAGCTCGGCCACGGGCCCTGGTTGAAGGGCTCGTCCTGGACCCACTTGACCTTCGCGTTCGGGTACTTCGCGAGCTCGGCGGCGAGCTGCTCGGTCGGCCACGGGTAGAGCTGCTCGACGCGGACGATCGCGACGTCCTCGCGGCCCCGCTTCTTGCGCTCGACGACGAGGTCCCAGGTCAGGCGGCCGGAGACCACCATCACGGTGGAGACCTTCGAGGCGTCGGCCTCGGCGTCGCCGATGACCGGCTGGAACGAGCCCGAGGTGAAGTCGGCCGGCTGCGAGGCAGCCTCCTTGCGGCGCAGCATCGACTTCGGGGTGAAGACGATCAGCGGCCGGTGCTCGGCACCGAGGGTGTGCGTACGCAGCAGGTGGAAGTAGGACGCCGGGGTCGAAGGCTGAGCCACGACCATGGCCTCGTCGGCGCACAGGGTGAGGAACCGCTCGATGCGCGCCGAGGAGTGGTCGGCGCCCTGACCCTCGTAGCCGTGCGGCAGCAGCAGCACGACGCCGGAGTCCTGGCCCCACTTGGTCTTGCCGGCCGAGATGTACTCGTCGATCACCGACTGGGCGCCGTTGACGAAGTCACCGAACTGCGCCTCCCACATGACCAGCGCGTCGGGACGCGCGACCGAGTAGCCGTACTCGAAGCCGAGGGCGGCGTACTCGGAGAGGAGCGAGTCGTAGACGTAGAACTTCGCCTGGTCCTCGGTGAGGTTGTTGAGCGGGGTCCACTCGTCGGCGTTCTTGCGGTCGATGATGGTCGCGAAGCGCGAGGCGAAGGTGCCACGACGCGAGTCCTGACCGGCCAGACGTACCGGGCGCCCGTCGAGCAGGAGCGAGCCGAAGGCGAGGATCTCGCCGGTGCCCCAGTCGATGTTGCCCTCGGTGATCGCGGTCGCGCGACGCTGCAGCTGCGGCATCACCTTCGGGTGGACCGTGAAGCCCTCCGGCGGGGTGACGTACGCGTCCGCGATCCGCTTCAGCACATCGTTGGTGATCGCGGTGACGGTCTCGCCGGCAGGCTTCTCCGGGTAGTCCGGGACGGTCTCCCAGGCCTGCGGCATCTTGTCGGCCTCGCGCACCTCGGTGAAGACCTGCTCGAGGCGGGCCTGGTAGGCGGCCAGCACCTGCTCCGCCTCCTCGATCGTGATGTCACCACGACCGATCAGCGACTCGGTGTAGAGCTTGCGGACCGAGCGCTTCTGCTCGATCAGGTCGTACATCATCGGCTGGGTGAACGACGGGTCGTCGCCCTCGTTGTGACCGCGGCGGCGGTAGCAGATGAGGTCGATGACGACGTCCTTGTTGAACGCCTGGCGGTATTCGAAGGCGAGCCGCGCGACGCGCACGCAGGCCTCCGGGTCGTCGCCGTTCACGTGGAAGATCGGCGCCTGGACCATCCGCGCGACGTCAGTCGCGTAGAGCGAGGACCGCGAGGATCCCGGCGAGGTGGTGAAGCCGACCTGGTTGTTGATGACCAGGTGGACGGTGCCGCCGGTGCGGTAGCCACGCAGCTGCGACAGGTTGAGCGTCTCCGCGACCACACCCTGGCCGGCGAAGGCGGCGTCACCGTGGACGAGCAGCGGCAGGACCGGGAAGACCTGGCCTTGGTCGAGCACGTCCTGCTTGGCGCGGGCGATGCCCTCCAGGACCGGGTCGACGGTCTCCAGGTGGGACGGGTTGGCCGCGACGGAGACCTTGATCGTGTCGCCCAGGTCGGAGACGAACTCGCCCTCGGCACCGAGGTGGTACTTCACGTCGCCGGAGCCCTGGACCGTGCGCGGGTCGATGTTGCCCTCGAACTCGCGGAAGATCTGGTTGTAGGACTTGCCGACGATGTTGGCGAGCACGTTGAGACGACCACGGTGGGCCATCCCGATGGTGACCTCGTCCAGGCCGGCTTCGGCGGCGGCCTCGCAGACCTCGTCGATGACCGGGATGGCGGTCTCGCCGCCCTCGAGGGAGAAGCGCTTCTGGCCGACGAACTTCGTCTGCAGGAACGTCTCGAAGGCCTCGGCCTCGTTGAGCTTCGACAGGATCCGGAGCTGCTCCTGGCGCGGGGTCTTGTCGTAGGGCCGCTCGACGCGGTCCTGGATCCACCGGCGCTGCTCGGGGTCCTGGATGTGCATGTACTCGATGCCGGTGGTGCGGACGTAGGAGTCACGCAGGACACCGAGGATCTCGCGCAGCTTCATGAACGGCTTGCGGCCGCCGGCGAAGGAGCCGACCGGGAACTCGCGGTCGAGGTCCCACAGGGTCAGGCCGTGCGACTCGATCTGCAGGTCGGGGTGCGACCGCTGCTTGTATTCCAGCGGGTCGGTGTCGGCCATCATGTGACCACGCACGCGGTGGGCGTGGATGATCTCGCCGACCTTGACCTGCTTGGAGATCTGGTCGTCGTGGGTGGTGTCGATGTCCTGGTTCCAGCGGATCGGCTCGTAGGGGATCCGCAGCGACGCGAAGATCTCGTCGTAGAAGTCGTTCTCGCCGAGCAGGAGCTTGTGGACGGTGGCCAGGAACTCACCCGACTGCGCGCCCTGGATGACCCGGTGGTCGTACGTCGAGGTCATCGTCATGATCCGCGAGACCGCGTTCTGGGCGAGCTTCGAGGGCGAGGCGCCCTGGAACTCCGGCGGGTAGTCCATCGAGCCGACGCCGATGATGGCGGCCTGCCCCTGCATCAGCCGCGGCACCGAGTTGTTGGTGCCGATGCCGCCGACGTTGGTCAGGCTGACCGTGGTGCCGGAGTAGTCGGCCATGGACAGCTTGTTGTCCTTGGCCTTGCGGACGATGTCCTCGTAGGCCGTCCAGAAGCCGGCGAAGTCCATCAGCTCGCAGCCCTTGATGGAGGGCGCGACGAGCTGGCGGGTGCCGTCCTTCTTCTGCTGGTCGATGGCCAGGCCGAGGTTGATGTGCGGCGGGGTCACCATGGTCGGCTTGCCGTCGATCTCGGCGTAGGTGTTGTTCATCGCCGGCATCGCCTTGATCGCCTTGATGATGGCGTAGCCGATGAGGTGGGTGAAGGAGACCTTGCCGCCGCGGGCGCGCTTGAGGTGGTTGTTGATGACGGTGCGGTTGTCCCACAGCAGCTTGACCGGCATGTTGCGCACGGAGGTCGCGGTCGGCACCGAGAGCGACACGTCCATGTTCTTGGCGGTGGCGGCGGGGATGCCGCGCAGCGTGGTGTAGGTCGGCTCGTCGGTGACGGCGACGGCGGTCGGCTTCGGGGCGTCCTTGGGGGTGGGCGTCGCGGTGCCCTTGGCCGGCTCGGCGGCCTGCGCGTCCGGGCGCGGCTTGGCCTTGGGAGCCGGAGCGGCCTTGGCCGCCGGCGCTTCGGCCGATGCGGGGGTGGTCGGCGCGGGCGCGTTGGCCGGAGCGTTGGCCGGCGCGGTCGGGACCGGCGACTTGGCAGCGGGCGTGGCCGGGGCCGCGGCGCCGTTCGGCGACGCGCCAGGCTGTCCGTTGGTCTCGAAGAACTTCACCCACACGGGGTCAACACTGCTGGGATCCTTCGTGTACTGGTCGTACATCTCCTCGACCAGCCACTCGTTGGCGCCGAATTCCGCGGGGATGTCGGCAGTGTTGGGGGACGGGGTGCCTGAGGACACGGCTTGATTCGCCTCTTCCGAATTTTCGCACTGTAAGAAATGGGTTGCCCACGAGCAAGGCTAGCCCCACGAACACGCAAATGCCCGATGCAGGTTCTTCCTGTGGACAGGATGTAATCCGTCACACATCTTGCGTTACCTCCCGGGGGAAGTTGCAACCCGGGTCGATGTGCGTATGGTGGCCCGGTCCCGGAGCAGGTCGATGAGGTGGATTCCCCACATGACGAGCAGCAGTACGAAGCCCCGTAGGCGGATCAGCCCGCGCGTCGCGACGGCACTCACGGCGGCCGTACTGAGCGGCACTCTCGCGCTCGCCGGGTGCGGCGGCGAACCCGACAAGCCGGCTGCCTCGCCGTCCCCGTCGCCGACCCCTCCGCCGACCGTGAAGTCGGCCGCGAAGCTCATCCATGTGGAAGGCAAGTTCCCCAAGAGCCGGCACCAGGCGGTCGCCACCAACGTGGCCAAGGTCGTCGACCGCTGGCTGCAGGCCGCGTACGTCGGGGGCGACTACCCGCGCGCGACCTCCACGTTCACCGCGAAGTCCTTCCCCGGGTTCTCCAAGGGTGCGGTCGCCCAGGCGGGCAAGCAGATGACCTTGATGAGCAACGCCACGATCGCTCCCCAGATCGACGGGATCGAGGTGGTCTCCAGCGACGTCCACGTCGACCTGCTGGCCAACAACAACTATCCGGTCGGCGCGGTCGCGCGGGTGCGGCTGGTCTACGACACCACCGGTGACCGCGAGTCGCGCCAGACCGTCCGGGGCAGCCTCGACATGGTGCCGACCGAGACCTCGTGGGCCGTCTTCGGCTTCAACATCACCCGCGAGGAGAAGCCGGTCACGCCCGCCTCCGCCTCGCCGAGCCCCTCGGGAGACAAGTCATGAGCCGCATGACCACGTTCGTACGCCGCCGCTTCCTGACCACGCTCGCGCTCGGTGTGGTGCTCGCGCTGACCGCCGTCATGGTGCCCGACGCCCAGGTCGCCGAGCCGCGCGCCGAGCTCATCGCCACGAAGTGGGCCAAGGGTCTCGACGTGGCCAAGTTCACCCGCAAGGGCGGCACGATCTGGGTGCTGGCGGTCGGGTCCGACGCGCGCCCCGGTCAGAAGACCACCCGCACCCGTGGCGACGCGCTGCACCTGATCGGCTTCAACCCGTCCTCGGGCTACGCGACCGACATCAGCATCCCGCGCGACTCCTACGTCAACATCCCCGGCCACGGCCGCTCCAAGATCAACGAGGCGCTGCTGCTCGGCGGACCGAAGCTGATGGGCCGCGCCGTCGGCAACCTGGTCGGCGTGCAGCCCCAGTACGTCTTCGTCACCTCGTTCTCCGGCATGAGCGACCTGGTGATCGGCATCGGCGGCGTCGACGTCGACAACCCGCGCGCCTTCAGCGACCCGTACGTCGCGCCCTACGGCTTCAAGAAGGGCCGCATCCACATCAGCGGACCGCACTCGGTCGACTTCGCGCGGGCCCGCAAGACGCTGCCCGGCGGTGACTTCGACCGCTCCGCCAACCAGTCCCGGGTCATCCGCGGCATCCACCGCAAGATCGTCGCCCGCCAGCACGACGTCGGCTTCATGGCCAAGGGCGTCTCGCTGGTGATGCGGAAGATGCACACCACCGGCCTCTCCGGCCGTGACCTCTACCAGCTCGGCAACGCGGTCGCCGCGATCAACCCGGCGAAGGTCCGCACCTGCGTCGTTCCCGGCGGGATCGGCAACGCCGGCGCCGCCAGCGTGGTCTTCCCCAACGTCGGCGCCGCCCGGGCGATGGGCAACGACGCGCGCCACGACGGCCGCCTCAACCGAGGCTGCCGGGGCTAGCGCCGGCTGAGGACGAAGTCGCGCACCAGCGGCGCGACCCGCTCGGGGTGGTCGGCGACCACCCAGTGCGAGCCCTCGACCTCGTGGACCGTCAGGTCCGCGACGTACGGCTCCGGTGCCTCGGCGGCGAGCGCACGGCTGACGTAGAGGTCGCCGGTCGGGGCGATGACCTGGACCGGGACGCGGACCGGCCGCGGCTGCGGGCGGCCCAACCGGGCGATCGCGTTGGCGCGGTAGAGCTCCAGGCCGTTGATCCGGTCGGCACGGGTGCGGTCGACGGACGGCCCGCCGACGATCCGGTCGAGGATCCCGGAGCGCCAGGCGAGCTCGGGCAGCAGCGGCGCCTGGAAGAAGCCGATGTAGGTCGACTCGGCGCCCTGCTTGAGGCGCTCGAGGACGCCGCGGGCGGTCCGGCCGGGCGTACGCAGCCACGCCCCGGTCTGGTCGAGGCTCGGCCCCGAGATCGAGGTGAACGACGCGATCCGCTCCGACGGTACGTTGCCGGCGACCGCCTCCCAGGTCTGGGTCGAGCCCCAGTCATGGGCGAGCAGGTGCACCGGCGCCGACGGGCTGACCGCGTCGATGACGGCCTCCAGGTCCGCGTTGAGCTGCTCGATCAGGTAGCCCTCGCGCGTGGCCGGAGCCTGCGAGCTGCCGTGGCCGCGTACGTCGTAGGTCACCATCCGCAGCTCGGCGCCGAGGATCCTGACCAGCGGCAGCCAGACGCTGGAGTTGTCGGGGTAGCCGTGGACGCAGACCAGGGTCGGCCGGGTGTCGCCGGGTGACCCGAAGTCGGTGACCGCGAGCCGGATCCCATCAGTGGTCGTCACGTAAAGGGTGCTCACGCGACCACCTCCGTCGCGCGAGCGCCAGGATACGGACGCGGTCGCGTCTTGTTTGTTTGATTCACTCGCTGGCGCTCGCTCACGTGGCGAGGCTAGTCGGGCGGCGTTCACGCCGACGTGACACGATTCGCCCCATGGACATCAGCTATCCGGTCACGATCGCCGCGGCCCGCACCTGGTTCAAGCTCGGCGACATCAAGATCAACATGACCGGCGCGGAGCACATCCCGGAGAAGGGCGGTGCCCTGCTGGCGATCAACCACCTGTCATTCGTCGACTACGTCATGGCCGGGTTCCCTGGCGCCGAGCGTGGCCGGCTGACCCGGTTCATCGCCAAGAAGGAGGTCTTCGACCACCCCGTCGGCGGCCCGGTGATGCGCTCGTTCCACCACATCCCGATCGACCGCAGCTACGGCGCGGCCGGGATGAAGAAGGCCGTCGAGTACCTCCAGAACGGCGAGATCGTCGGGATCTTCCCCGAGGCCACGATCTCGCGCTCGTTCCTGATCAAGGACCTCAAGACCGGCACCGTACGCATCGCCGCCGAGGCCGGCGTGCCGCTGGTCCCGGTCGTGCTGTGGGGCACCCAGCGGATCATGACCAAGGGCCAGAAGGTCGACCTGTCGCGCCACAAGACGATCGGCATCGAGATCGGCCCGCCGCTGCCGGTGACGGGGGAGGACCCCGCTGCGGAGACCGCAGCCCTCAAGTCGCAGATGGAGACCATGCTCGACCGGCTGATCAAGGCGCACCCGGCCGAGGAGCAGCCCCCGGGCTCGTGGTGGCTGCCGAAGGCGTACGGCGGCTCGGCCCCCACGCTCGAGGAGGCGGAGGCGATGTACGTCGAGGAGCGCCGCCTCCGGGCACAGCGGAAGGCAGCGAAGCGGAAGTCGTAGCCGTCAGGTCGTGACGGTGG
This sequence comes from Nocardioides turkmenicus, assembly GCF_011045035.1. GTDB lineage: Bacteria > Actinomycetota > Actinomycetes > Propionibacteriales > Nocardioidaceae > Nocardioides > Nocardioides turkmenicus. Next base: position 256,660 of record NZ_JAALAA010000003.1, on the reverse strand, counting down.
CGGGCTCGGCCGTGGTCATCGCGGTGATCGCAACATCGAAGAACTCATCGACGAGCTCGTCGTGGCTGTGGGTCGTGCCCGTTCGGGGATGATGGCCGGTGGCTCCGATGAGTGCGGCGATGGCTTCGCCGGCCCCTTCGCTCACCTTCGCGACTCTCCCCCAGAGAACGGCTTCCGCGTCGCGATCGCCCTGGGACTCGTCGAGCCACCGGGACAGATACGCGAGCAGAGCCGGCGTAGCGTCGGTCATGCGGTCGGAGTCTAGAGCGGCCTCCGTAATTCGGTCGAGCCTTAGGTTTAGCGGCTACTCGGCGGGTTGGTAGACGCCGAGCCGGTTCCCCGACGGGTCGGTGAAGATGAACCGGCGCCCGCCGGGGTAGTCGTAGGGCGGTTCGGCGATCGTCCCGCCGGCCGTCTCGACGGCCGCCAGCGCGGCCTCCAGATCGGTCGTGCGGATCAGCGGGAGCGGCGCGACCGGCGTCTCCGACGCGTACATCCCGCAGCTCTCGTCCTTGCCGTCGGGACCGACGATCCCGGCGTAGACCCCGCCATAGTCGTTGAAGGACCAGCCGAAGGCGGACTCGTAGAAGGTGCGTGAGCCCGGGAGGTCGGTGACCGCGAGCTCGAGGTAGTCGATGTGGAGTGCATTCATGCCTTCGACGTTACGTGCAGCCACCGACACTCTTGCTCAGCCGAAGTCGACCTCGAAGCCCTTGCCGCGGAAGGAGCCGATCTTGGTGGCGCCGCGGAGGTAGGCGAGGGGGCCGTCGGGGTCGAAGTTCCAGGTGCCGCGGGCGGGGAGGAGCTTGGCGCCGCCCTTCATGGTGAGCCAGGCGGTGTCGGGGTGCTCCTCGATCCCGGGCTGCTCGACGTTGCCCTGCATCGGGAGGCGCGGGGCGAGCTGGGTGACGTCGCTGAACTTCGCGGACGCGATCGGACCGTCGTCGTGGCTCGCCTCCCAGGTGTGGGTCGCCAGCGGCCCCTTCTGCGACGACCCGCCGCTGAACTTGGCCAGCCCCTTGGGGATCGCCCACAACGTACGGCCGCCGGCCACGGAGTCGGGGGAGTCCACCCAGATGTCGACCACGCTCACCGCCTTCTTCCCGTTGGAGGCGGTGATCACCCGGGCGGAGAGGAGCTCGTGGTAGGTCAGCGGGCTCGGCTCGGTGTAGTCGACCAGGGCGACGGCGTAGATGCCCTTCGGGTGCCGCTCGTCGACGTCGTGGGCGAGCCGGTAGACCGAGAGCCACATCGAGCCGTGCATGTGCCAAGGGGCTGGGGGATAGCTGGTCACGTGGGTCTCCCGAAATCTCTTGGATGGTCGTGTCGAAGCGGCCGAGCGTGGTTCGACGCGTAGGCGTGTGGCGATCGTCGCCACGATCTACCAAGGAGACCAGAGATGACCGACCAGGTGAAGGGCCCCGCCTCCTACTTCCCGTCCATCGAGAAGAAGTACGGCCGCCCGATCGCGGAGTGGCAGCAGATCATCCGCGACTGCGGGATCACCAAGCACATGCAGATCGTGGCCCACCTGAAGAGCGAGTACGGCCTCGGGCACGGCCACGCCAACGCCCTCGTCGCCCACACGCTCGCCGACAAATGAAAGAAACCGCTGGTCACCCAGCGGTTTCATGTGTGCCCCCGGCAGGAATCGAACCTGCGGCCTACGGTACCGGAAACCGGCGCTCTATCCCCTGAGCTACGGAGGCAGTGCACCACCTGAGTGGTGCAGATGGAACCCTACAGGCTGGGACGGATAACGGTGAAACCGACTGGCGCTTATACGCTGGACCCCGTGACTCCTGAGCAGCTTTCCACCGCGGTCGTCGATGTCCTCACCGCGCTCGTCGATGAGGGTGCGATCACCCTTCCCGACGGCGTTCCGAGCACGGTCACGGTGGAGCGACCCAGGCAGAAGGGGCACGGCGACTACGCCACCAACGTGGCGCTGCAGCTGGCCAAGAAGGCGGGCACCAACCCCCGCCAGCTCGGCGAGCAGATCGCCGCGAAGCTCAAGGAGCACGACGGCGTCGCCGACATCGAGATCGCTGGTCCCGGGTTCCTGAACATCACCGTCGAGGCCGGGGCACAAGGGAAGCTGGCGGGCGAGATCGTCGCCGCCGGCGCCTCCTACGGCAACAACGACTCCTTCAAGGGCCACAACATCAACCTGGAGTTCGTCTCCGCCAACCCGACCGGCCCGCTCCACCTCGGTGGCGTCCGCTGGGCCGCGGTCGGCGACGCGCTCGGCCGGGTCCTGCAGGCGTCCGGCGCCGAGGTCACCCGGGAGTACTACTTCAACGACCACGGCGGCCAGATCGACCGCTTCGCCCGCTCGCTCCTGGCCTGGGCGCAGGGCAAGCCGGTGCCGGAGGACGGCTACGGCGGGGCGTACATCGAGGAGATCGCCAAGCAGGTCCTCGCCAAGGAGCCGAACGCGCTCGAGGCCGACGACCCGCAGGAGGTCTTCCGGGCGATCGGCGTGGAGCTGATGTTCGCCGAGATCAAGCAGAGCCTGCACGACTTCAACGTCGACTTCGACGTCTACTTCCACGAGGACAACCTGCACAAGTCCGGTGCCGTGGACCGCGCCATCGAGAAGCTCCGCGAGCTCGGCAACGTCTACGAGAAGGACGGCGCGATCTGGCTGGCGACCGAGAAGTTCGGTGACGACAAGGACCGCGTGGTCATCAAGGCCGACGGCAACGGCGCCTACTTCTCCGGCGACCTCGCCTACTACCTCGACAAGCGCGAGCGCGGCTTCGACCGCTGCTTCATCATGCTGGGCGCCGACCACCACGGCTACGTCGGCCGGATGATGGCGATGTGCGCCGCCTTCGGCGACACGCCCCACGAGAACCTCGAGATCCTGATCGGCCAGATGGTCAACCTCCTCAAGGACGGCCAGCCGATGCGGATGTCGAAGCGTGCCGGCACCGTCGTCACCATCGACGACATCGTCGGGGCGATCGGCGTGGACGCGGCTCGCTACGCGCTGGCCCGCTACTCCAGCGACTCCAACATCGACATCGACCTGGACCTGTGGGCCAAGGCCGACAGCGCCAACCCGGTCTACTACGTGCAGTACGTCCATGCCCGCACGTGCCGGATGATGGCCAACGCCGCCGACCTCGGCATGCAGATCGACCTCGACACCTTCGAGCCGGAGCTGCTCACCCACGAGCGCGAGGGCGAGCTGCTGCGCGCCCTGGCCGAGCTGCCGCGCGTGGTCGCGACCGCCGCCGAACTGCGCGAGCCCCACCGGGTCGCGCGCTACCTGGAGGACACCGCCGGGATCTTCCACCGCTGGTACGACGATGACGACTGCCGGATGCTGCCCAAGGGCGACGAGCCGGTGGCGCCGGTCAACCTGGCCCGCCTGGCGCTCGTCTCCGCCGCTCGCACCGTCTTCGCCAACGGCCTCGGCCTGCTCGGCGTCTCCGCCCCGGAGCGTATGTGATGACGGCCCACGCCTCCCCGGGCTCGTTCACCGGCACCTCGCCGGTCTGGCTAAAGACGCCCGACGACGTCAACGCTCTCGTGCCCGCGCTCTGGTCGGCGACGGCCGAGAAGAACGACGGCGTCCTCACCGTCGGCGGCGTCGCGGTGCCCGACCTGGTCGCCAACATCAACACCCCTGCGTACGTCCTGGACGAGGCCGATTTCCGCGAGCGGGCCCGCGCGTTCCGTGACGCCTTCACCGGCTACGACGTCTACTACGCCGGCAAGGCGTTCCTGTGCACCGAGGTGGCGCGCTGGGTGGCGCAGGAGGGGCTCTGCCTCGACGTCTGCTCCAACGGCGAGCTCTCGGTCGCGCTGCGGGCCGAGGTGGATCCGGCGAAGATCGGCTACCACGGCAACAACAAGACCCCGATGGAGCTGCGCCGGGCGATCGTCGCGGGCGTCGGCCGGATCATCGTCGACTCCTTCGCCGAGGTCGAGCGGGTCGCGTCGATCGCCGCCGAGACCGGGATCACCGCGCGGGTGATGGTGCGCGTGACCGCCGGGGTCGAGGCCCACACCCACGAGTACATCGCCACCGCCCACGAGGACCAGAAGTTCGGGTTCTCGATCTCGTCGGGCGACGCTTTCGAGGCCGTACGCCGCCTGCTGGACGCTCCCAACGTCGAGCTGCGCGGCCTCCACTCCCACATCGGCTCCCAGATCTTCGACTCCTCCGGGTTCGAGGTCGCCGCCCGGCGGGTGCTGGCGCTGCAGGCCCGGATCCGAGACGAGCTCGGCACCGAGCTGCCCGAGATGGACCTCGGCGGCGGCTTCGGCATCGCCTACACCACCCAGGACGACCCCTCGACGCCCAAGGCACTCGCCGAGGAGCTGACCGCGATCGTCGAGCACGAGTGCCGTGGCTTCGGCCTCGCGGTGCCCCATCTCTCGATCGAGCCCGGTCGCGCGATCGTCGGTCCCTCGATGTGCACGGTCTACACGGTCGGCACCGTCAAGGAGGTCGCCCTCGACGGCGGCGCCACCCGGACCTACGTGAGCGTCGACGGCGGGATGAGCGACAACATCCGCACGGCTCTCTACGACGCCGACTACTCCGCCACCCTCGCCGGCCGGTCCTCGTCGGCCGAGCCCGTGCTCGGCCGCGTGGTCGGCAAGCACTGCGAGGCCGGCGACATCGTGGTCAAGCACGAGTTCCTGCCCGCCGACATCGCTCCCGGCGACCTGATCGCGGTCCCCGGCACCGGTGCCTACGGGCGCTCGATGGCCTCCAACTACAACCACGCGCTGCGGCCGCCTGTCGTCGCCGTCCGCGACGGCGAGGCCCGGGTCATCGTGCGGCGCGAGACCGAGGACGACCTCTTCGCCACCGACATGGGCTGAGAGGTCTGGAGGATCACGACCGCAGCGCCCGCAGCACCGCCCGCCCACGCGGCGAGAGCCGGTAGCCGACGGGGAGGGACTCGGTGAGCCCGAGCTCCTTCAGCCGGCGGATGTCGGCCTTGAACGGCTTCTTCTCACGCCCGATCGAGGCCGCGATGGTCTCGGCGAGCTCGCCGGGCCGGGCCTCGATGAGCTCGAGGTGCTCCCGGGTCCACGGGCCACGGCGGCTGCGCCGGTCCATGTCGGCCAGCTTCGCGAGCAGCGCGTCGGTCTCCTTCTTCCCGGGACGCTTCGTACGCAGCGCGACCCGCTCGTCGTCACCGCCGTAGCGCATCTCGATCCGGTAGACCTCGCCGTCCTTGCGGGCCAGGAAGGCCAACAGGTCGGGCAGCGTGGTGCCTGCCCGGCGGGCGTCGTCCTCGGTCAGCGAGTCGGGAGAGACCGGCGCTACGGAGACGAACTCGACCACGCCCATCCGGGTGCGCTGGCGCCCGCCGGCGACGTGCATCGGCCGCTTCCAGCGGCGGAAGGCGAGGTCGACCTCGCCGGTGCGGATGCGTTCGAGGTCGGCGTTGGGGAACAGCACGCACCCATCAAACCGCGTCACCGAGGAAATTCGGTTTCGCCTTCCCGAAATCCGAGGGCATGTGAGCCTACGATGGTCCGCATGCCGAGGGGGGTCTACTCAGAAGGACACCTTGCGGCGCCGTCCCAGGCGCCGCGGACGTCCGTCGCCCGGCTGACCAAGGAACGGCGCGACAGCGTCACTCGCGCGGCGCAGACGTTCGGCTGGCCGGTGGTGGTCGGCAAGGCCGCCGCGCAGCGTCCGGTGCGGTGGGAGGTGCTGGGCCCCGACGTACGCGCCGAGCGGTGCGACCTCGTCGTCGACGGCACCTGCGACGGCATCCTGGTGGAGTACTGGCACGGCAAGGCGTCCCCGGGGAAGGGGCCCTGGCGCCCGGCGCGCTGGGTGGTCGTGCGGGTCCCGGCGCATCTGCCCAAGACGGCCGCGATGATCGGGCTCTCGCCGGGCTCCGGCAACACCGGCACCGGCCGGGTGCCGACCCCGGTCTTCTTCCCGCCCGAGTTCCGCGCCAAGACCAACGTGACCACGCCCGACGGTGCCGTCATCGCGGCCGACGAGGAGCATGCGCGGTCGCTGTCCCGGTTCGCGAGCCACGTCGTCGACGAGCGGCTGTGGGTGGTGGCCCGTGAGGACGCGATCACCGTCACCACGGATGTCGAGCCCGACGCGGAGGAGCTGCTCCGCCGCGTACGTCTGGCACGGGATGTCGCCGCGGTGCTCCGGCCGATCCCGGAGCTCGCCTGAGGGTTCGCGGAAATCGCTTGACCTCAAGTCAACTTGAGCATGTTGACTCGAGGCATGCGAGCGATCAGACAGCACGAGTTCGGCGGTCCGGAGGTTCTGCACCTCGAGGAGGTGCCCGACCCGACACCGGGTCCGGGCCAGGTACGCATCAGGGTGGAGGCGGCCGGCGTCCACCGTCTCGACACCTCGATCAGAGCGGCCGACCTGCCGCCGACGATGCCCCGGCCGGAGCTCCCGATGACTCCCGGTCGTGAGGTCGCCGGGGTGGTCGACGAGCTCGGCGAGGGCGTCGACGAGGCCTGGCGAGGCGCGAAGGTCGTCGCCCACCTCGGCCCGGGGAGCAGCGGCGGCTACGCCGAGCTCGCCGTGGCCGACGAGAAGCAGCTCTACCGTCGTCCCGACGGCCTGGCGTCGGCCGAAGCCGTGGCTGCGATCGGCACCGGGCGCACCTCGGCGGCGGTGCTCGAGGCCGCCCAGATCACCCCCGACGACGTCGTCGTGGTCACCTCCGCCGCCGGCGGGATGGGCGCGATCCTGCTCCAGGGCATCCGCAACGCAGGCGCCCGTGCGATCGGGCTCGCGGGATCGGAGGCCAAGCTCGAGATCGCCCGCGGCTTCGGAGCGCAGACGGCGATCGACTACCGCACGGACGGCTGGCTGGAGAGGCTTCGCGCAGAGGAGCCCCGCATCACGGTTCTTCTCGACGGGGTCGGGGGTGACGTACCGAGGCAGGTCTACGCCCACCTCGAGAACGACGGGCGGATGGTCCGGTTCTCCGGCGACCAGGACGGCTACGAGGGCGGTGCGAAGATCATCGACATCCTCGGTCCGTGGGTCCAGGGGCGGATCAAGGAGTTCGAGCAGGCGTCGCTCGCGGCGGCTGCCGACGGCTCCCGCAAGCCGTACGTCGGCTCCGCCTTCCCGCTCGCCGAGGCCGCGGAGGCGCACCGCGCCCTCGAGGCGAGGGAGACCACCGGCAAGGTCGTCCTGCTGACGGGGACAAGGACCGGGTGAGCACGGTCCGAGCCACCCGAGGGAGCGAACGCTCGCTCTGGAGGGGCGCCAACCTGCGGCGTACGTCAGGCATCTTCTTCCTGGGCTTCCTGATCGCCTTCGAATACATGGCGGTCGCCACGGTGATGCCTGACGTCGCCGACGACCTTGACGGCATCCGCCTCTACGCCGTCGGGTTCGCCGCACCGCTGGCCGTCTCCGTGATCGGGTACGTCCTGGCCGGAGCGTGGGCCGACCGCAGCGGGCCCCGCCCGGCGCTCGCCGCCGGCATCGCCGTCTTCTCGACGGGCCTGGTCCTGTGCGGGCTCGCGCCCACGATGCTGGTCTTCGTCCTCGGCAGGGGTGTCCAGGGGCTCGGCAGCGGCATCGTCGGCGTGGCCATCTACGTCGTGGTGGCCACGGCCTATCCGGACGACCTGCGTCCGCGGGTCTTCACGGTCCTCACGGCCGCCTGGATCCTGCCCGCGTTGGTGGGCCCGGTCATGGCCGCCGGGGTCGCGGACACCGTCGGCTGGCGTTGGGTCTTCCTCGGGGTGCCCGTCATCGCGGTCCTCTCCTGGCTGATGGTCGGGGACGCGCCCTCGCAGCCCGGTGACGGTGTCCCGTCGGGCACGGGGGTGAGACTCGCGTGGGCGGGGGTGGCGGCGGTCGGCGTACTCCTGGTGAGCCTGGCCGGCCAGCGCGATCTGCCGGCGTGGCCCGCGTTCCTGGCCGCGGCGCTCGCGGTCGTCCTGGTCGCCGGCCCGCGGCTGCTCCCGCCCGGCACCTGGACCGGCCGACGCGGCCTGGCCAGCATCGTCGCCACCCGCGGCCTGATCGCCGCCGCGTTCGCCGGCGCCGAGGCGTACGTCCCGCTCCTCCTCACCCTCGACCGCGGCCTGTCCCTGACCGCGGCCGGGTGGGTGCTGACGGTCGGCGCGGTCACCTGGTCGGGCGCGGCCTGGGCAGCGGTCAACCTGAGGTTCCTGGCCGACGAGACCTTCCGTGTCGTCCTCGGTGCCGCGGTGATGACCGTCGGCATCGCGATCCTGGCAGCGAGCGTGGCCGGCGGCCCGATCGCCGTCCCGGTCGTCGGCTGGGCGATCGCGGGCGCCGGGATCGGGACGGCGTTCTCCACCATCTCGGTGCTCACCCTCCGCGCCGCCGAGCCAGGTGGTGAGGGGCGTGCCTCCTCGGCCCTCCAGCTCAACGACTCGCTGGTCCAGGCGGCCGCGCTCGCGCTCGGCAGCGCCCTCTTCGCGGGCTTCGCCCACGATGCCCCGGTCGGCGGAGCGACGCTGCTGATCAGCCTTGCCGCGGTGGTCGGGGTGGTGTCCCTCGTCCCGGCGACCCGGATGGGTGTCCGCGCCTAGAGCGGAAGTCGGATCCTGGAGCCTGTCCCGGATACCCTTGGGCGCGTGAGCAGCAACAAGACGACCGCGCACGCCGTCGAAACCCTGGGCGTCGCCGTCCTCGGCTGCGGTGTGGTGGGGTCCCAGGTGGTCCGACTCCTGCTCGAGGGCGACGCGGATCTCGCCGCCAGAGTGGGTGCGCCTCTGGAGATCAGGGGCGTGGCCGTACGCCGCCTCGACGCCCCTCGCGACGTCGAGGTGCCCGCCGAGCTGCTGACGACGGACGCCCAGGGCCTGGTCGCCCGCGACGACGTCGACGTCGTCGTCGAGGTGATCGGCGGCATCGAGCCTGCCCGCGGCCTCATCCTCAAGGCGCTGGAGAGCGGCGCCAGCGTCGTCACCGCCAACAAGGCGCTCCTGGCCGAGGACGGTCCGACACTCTACGAGGCCGCTGAGAAGGCCGGCACCGACCTCTACTACGAGGCCGCGGTGGCCGGCGCGATCCCGATCCTCCGCCCGCTGCGCGACTCGCTCGTCGGCGACCACGTCACCAAGGTGATGGGCATCGTCAACGGCACCACCAACTACATCCTCGACAAGATGGACACCTATGGCGCCGGCTTCGAGGAGGCGCTCGCCGAGGCCCAGGAGCTGGGCTACGCCGAGGCCGACCCGACCGCCGACGTCGAAGGCTTCGATGCGGCCGCCAAGGCCGCCATCCTGGCGAGCCTCGCGTTCCACACCCGGGTCACCGCCAGCGACGTCTACCGCGAGGGCATCACCGAGGTGACCGCGGGCGACGTCGCCTCCGCCAAAGCCATGGGCAGTGTCGTCAAGCTGCTCGCGATCGCCGAGCTCGACGGCGACGACGTCTCGGCGCGGGTCCACCCGGTGATGATCCCGCGCACCCACGCGCTGGCGACCGTACGCGGCGCCTACAACGCCGTCTTCGTCGAGTCCGCCTCCGCCGGTGACCTGATGTTCTACGGCCAGGGCGCGGGCGGCGCGCCCACCGCCAGCGCCGTCCTGGGCGACCTGGTCACCGTGGCTCGCAACAAGGCTCTCGGCGCCCGCGGCTTCGGCGAGTCCGCTTACGCCGCCCGCGCGGTCCGCCCGATGGGCGAGACAGTCACCCGCTACCACGTCAGCCTCGACGTGGCCGACAAGGCCGGCGTGCTCGCCGCCGTCGCGACCGCCTTCTCCGAGCACGGCGTCTCGATCAAGGCCGTCCGCCAGGAAGGCAGGGGAGAGGACGCCCAGCTCGTCGTCGTCTCCCACGAGGCCCCCGATGCCGCGCTCGCGGCGACCGTGCAGCACCTGCGCGAGATGGAGTTCGTCCGCGACGTCGCCTCGGTGATGCGCGTAGAAGGAGCAGTCTGATGACCACAAGCCAATGGCGCGGCGTGATCGAGGAGTATCGGACCCTCCTCGACATCCCCCAGGACACCCCGGCCGTGACGCTCGGCGAGGGTGGCACCCCGCTGGTGCACTCCGAGTGGCTCTCCGGCGCCACCAAGGGTGAGGTGTGGCTGAAGGTCGAGGGCCAGAACCCGACCGGCTCGTTCAAGGACCGCGGCATGACCGCGGCCATCTCGGTGGCCGTCCACGAGGGCGCGAAGGCCGTGGTGTGCGCGAGCACCGGCAATACCTCCGCGTCGATGGCGGCCTACGCCGCCAAGGCCGGGATCACCCCGGTCGTGCTCGTCCCCAACGGCAAGATCAGCGCCGCCAAGATGGCCCAGGCGCTGGTCCACGGCGCCGAGGTGGTCAAGGTACGCGGCAACTTCGACGACTGTCTCAAGCTCTCGCGCGCGCTTGCCGACAGCTATCCGGTCGCGCTGGTCAACTCGGTCAACCCGGTCCGCCTCGAGGGCCAGAAGACCGCTGCCTTCGAGGTCGTCGACCGCCTCGGCGACGCCCCCGACTACCACTTGATGCCGATCGGCAACGCCGGCAACCTCTCCGCCTACTGGCTCGGCTACGAGCAGTACGCAGCGGCCGGCCATGCCACCAAGACCCCGGTCATGCGTGCCTTCCAGGCCGAGGGCGCGGCCCCGCTCGTGCTCGGCCACCCGGTCGAGCACCCGGAGACCAAGGCCACCGCGATCCGCATCGGCAACCCGGCCTCGTGGCAGCTCGCCGAGGCCGCCGCCGCCAAGTCCGGCGGTCGCTTCCGCGCGCTCTCCGACGAGCAGATCCTCTCCGCCCAGTCCCAGCTCGCCCGCAACGACGGCGTCTTCGTCGAGCCCGCCTCGGCGGCCGGTGTCGCCGGGCTCCTCGCCGACCTCGAGCTCGGGGAGACATACGCCGGGACCACCACGGTCATCACCGTCACCGGTCACGGGCTCAAGGACACCGCCACCGCGCTGGAGTACTTCGGCGAGATCCCCGAGATCGTCATCGACGCCGACCTCGAGGCCGCGGCCGCCGCAGCAGGGCTCGCGTAGCACCGATGACGTTCGTAGAAGGCCCGGTCACCGTCACCGTACCGGCCACCTCCGCCAACCTCGGCCCCGGCTACGACTCGCTCGGGCTGGCGCTCGACCTGCGTGACGAGCTCACCGGGGAAGTGGTTGCGGATGGCCTGGAGGTCACCGTCGAGGGCGCGGGCGAGGGCACGGTCCCGCTCGACGAGTCCCACCTGGTCGTACGTTCCATGCGGGCTGCCTTCGAGATCATCGGCAAGCAGCCGGCCGGTCTGCGGCTGCACTGCCGCAACCGGATCCCGCACGCGCGCGGCCTGGGGTCGTCCTCGGCGGCGATCATCGGCGGCCTCGTGCTCGCTCGTGCCCTGGTCGCCGGCGGCGAGCTGATCCTCGACGACGAGACGCTCTTCCAGACCGCCGCCGAGATCGAGGGGCATCCGGACAACGTGGCGCCCGCTTTCTACGGCGGCTTCACCATCGCGGGTGAGGACGACGCCCTGCCGCCAGGCGAAGGACGGCACAGTTTCGCGGTCCGCACGGCCGTCGACCCGCGGGTCAGCGTCGTCGTCTTCGTCCCGGAGGCCGGCGTGGAGACCAAGGCCGCTCGCGGGCTCCTGCCCGAGACCGTCCCGCACTCCGACGCGGCGGCCGACGCGGGACGTACGGCGCTCCTGGTCGCGGCGCTCAGCGACGCGCCCGAGCACCTGCACCGCGCCACCCGCGACTTCCTCCACCAGGAATACCGCCGCCCCGCGATGCCGGAGTCGCTCGCGCTGGTCGACGAGCTGCGCGCCGACGGCGTCGCGGCGATCGTCTCGGGCGCCGGGCCGACGGTCCTGGCGTTCAGCAACGGTGTCGAGTCGGGCGAGACGACCAAGCTCGCCGCCCGCTGTCCGGCGGGCTGGGCCTGCCATGCGCTGCGCATCGACATGGACGGCGTACGCATCCTCTGACCGGGCCTTCCGGGCCCCTCCTGTGAGGGGCGCCATGCGTGTTAGCCTGGACATACATCCGTCGGGCCGTTCAGGCCTATGGGTGTGCCATCCCCCTTTCGTGCCGTGCCACTTCGTTTGGCGCGCACCGGCGCGTCAGGGGTTCTGACAAGACGAGCCGTCGGCGTCGTACGCCGATCGGCGATACGTGGGAAAGGACTCACGTGACTGAGACCATGGAATCCACCGCGCCGGAGCCGAACGCCGCCCCGAAGAAGCGCGGTGGCCTTGGCGGAATGCTCCTCGCCGACCTCAAGGCGATGGCGAACGGCATGGGCATCAGCGGGGCCAACTCGATGAAGAAGGCCCAGCTGATCGACGCGATCAAGGCCGCCCAGAGCAGCCGCGCGCAGTCGGCGCCGGCCGAGAAGGCCGCGAAGCCTGCCGCTGAGAAGGCTCCTGAGAAGCCTGCAGACAAGCCGGCCGAGAAGGCTGAGAAGCCCGCGGAGAAGTCCGACGAGGCTGCTGACGCCGGCAGCGAGGGTGCCCAGCGCCCGCGCCGCCAGCGCAACCAGAACAAGAGCGGCGGCCAGGCCCAGGGCGGCCAGGGCGGTCAGGGCGGTCAGCCCGCCGCCGGTGGCCAGAGCAAGGGCCCGGCCAAGGCCGGCCAGCCCGCCGCCGAGAAGAAGAACGAGGACGCCCCGAAGGAGAAGCCGGCCGAGTCGGCCGACGACGCGGGCGACGACGACCAGGGCGAGGGCGGCAGCCGCCGCAACCGCCGCCGTCGTGGCCGCGACCGTGACCGCAACCGCCCGGGCCGCGGCGAGCCGGACACGACCATCCTCGAGGACGACGTGCTGGTGCCCGCGGCGGGCATCCTGGACGTGCTCGACAACTACGCCTTCGTCCGCACCTCCGGCTACCTGCCCGGACCGGACGACGTCTACCTCTCCCTGTCGCTGGTCAAGCGCCTCGGCCTCCGCCGTGGTGACGCGATCGTCGGCCAGGTGCGCCAGCCCCGCGAGGGCGAGCGCAAGGAGAAGTACAACCCGATGGTGCGGATCGACTCCGTCAACGGTGCCGACCCGGAGATCGCCAAGCACCGCGTGGAGTTCGACAAGCTCGCCCCGGTCCACCCCGACCAGCGGCTGCGCCTCGAGGGCGGCACCGACCCGGTGACCGGCCGGGTCATCGACCTGGTCTCGCCGATCGGCAAGGGCCAGCGCGGCCTGATCGCCTCGCCGTCGAAGGCCGGCAAGACCACGGTCCTGCACGCGATCGCCGGAGCGATCACGGCCAACAACCCCGAGTGCCACCTGATGGTCGTGCTCGTCGACGAGCGCCCCGAGGAGGTCACCGACTTCGAACGCAGCGTCAAGGGCGAGGTCATCGCCTCCACCTTCGACCGGCAGCCCGCCGACCACACCGTGGTTGCCGAGCTGGCCATCGAGCGGGCCAAGCGTCTGGTCGAGCTCGGCCACGACGTGGTCGTCCTCCTCGACGGCCTGACCCGTCTGGGCAAGGCCTACAACCTCTCCGTCCCGGCCTCGGGCCGGATCCTCGGTGGCGGCGTCGACTCGGCGGCGCTCTACCCGACGAAGCGGTTCTTCGGTGCCGCCCGCAACGTCGAGGACGGCGGCTCGCTGACCATCCTCGCCACCGCCGCGGTCGAGACCGGCTCGAAGACCGACGAGATCATCTTCGAGGCGTTCAAGGACACCGCCAACTCCGAGCTGCGACTGAGCGAGGAGTACGCCGAGGCCGGCATCTTCCCGGCCGTCGACGTCAACGCGTCGGGCACCCGCCGCGACGACCTGCTCTTCGCCGGCGGTGAGGGCGACGCGGTGCGCAAGCTGCGTGCCTCGCTCGCCACCCTCGACGGCGCCAAGGCCGCCTCGGTGCTCGCGGAGAAGGTCGCCGGGTCGCCCACCAACATGGTGCTGCTCAACGAGGTCGCCAAGGCCTGAGTCAGCTGAGCGCCCTGGGGCCGCCGGGAATTATTGGCGGCCCCAGGCGTTCACATACACTGAATCCTCGGTGCCGGTTCACGTCCCGCAACCTGCGGCGGCGACCCGGAACCCCATGTCTTGAGAGGAACCTCATGAAGCCCGACATCCACCCGACGTACGTCGAGACCCAGGTCACCTGCACCTGTGGCAACTCGTTCACCACCCGCAGCACCGTTGCCGAAGGCGCCATCCGTGCCGACGTGTGCTCCAACTGCCACCCGTTCTACACGGGCAAGCAGAAGATCCTCGACACCGGCGGTCGCGTGGCTCGCTTCGAGGCTCGCTTCGGCAAGCGCGGCAAGTAGCTCTCAGCGCGCCGGCTCCCACGTGTCGTGGGGGCCGGCGCGGCGCATTTCATCCCAGGCGAGAAGCGAGGCGGAGATGTCACAGTTTGAAGCGGTCGAGGGACTGATCGAGGAGCACGTCGGGCTGGAGAAGCGGCTCGCCGAGCCCGAGACACATGCCGACGCGCGCCTGGCGAAGAAGCTCAACCAGAGGTACGCCGAGCTGAGCTCGATCATCGACGCCTACCGCGCCTGGCAGCAGCTCGGTGACGACATCGAGGCCGCCCGCGAGCTGGCCGGGGAGGACCCCGCGTTCGCGGAGGAGGCCGAGGCGCTGGTGCCGCAGCGCGAGGAGGCCGAGGAGCGGCTGCGTCGCCTGCTCGTGCCCCGCGATCCCACCGACGACAAGGACGCGATCCTCGAGGTGAAGTCGGGGGAGGGCGGTGAGGAGTCGGCGCTGTTCGCCGGCGACCTGCTGCGGATGTACACCCGCTACGCCGAGCGCCAGGGCTGGAAGCTCGAGTTCCTCGACGCCACCGAGTCCGATCTCGGCGGCTACAAGTCGGTCACCGTCGCGGTGAAGGCGAAGGGCACTCCCGAGCCCGGTCGCGCCCCCTATGCGTTGCTCAAGTTCGAGGGCGGCGTCCACCGGGTCCAGCGGGTGCCGGTCACCGAGTCGCAGGGTCGCGTGCACACCTCGGCGGCCGGTGTCCTGGTCGTACCCGAGGCCGAGCCCATCGATGTCGAGATCAACGACAACGACCTCCGCATCGACGTCTACCGCTCCTCGGGCCCCGGCGGTCAGTCGGTCAACACCACCGACTCGGCGGTCCGGATCACCCACATCCCGACCGGCATCGTGGTCTCGATGCAGAACGAGAAGTCCCAGCTGCAGAACAAGGAGCAGGCGATGCGCGTGCTGCGCTCGCGTCTGCTCCAGGCCGCCCAGGACGCCGCCGACGCGGAGGCCTCCGACGCCCGCCGCTCCCAGGTACGCACCGTCGACCGCTCCGAGCGCATCCGGACGTACAACTTCCCGGAGAACCGCATCTCCGACCACCGCACCGGCTACAAGGCCTACAACCTCGACCAGGTCCTCGACGGCGACCTCGAGCCGGTCATCGGCAGCGCCGTGGACGCCGACCTGGCCGCCCGCCTGGCCTCCCTCGAGTCCTAGGACCGCCTGAGACGTACGAAGGTCGCAGCCCCCAGGGGACTGCGACCTTCGTACGTCTGCTGCGAATTTCGCTCAGGCGTTGGCCTTCTTCTTGAAGCCGATCACGAAGCCGGCGGCCTCGGCCGACTCCTCGCTGTCGAACCAGACCTCGGCCTGGGTCCGCTTGAAGGCGGTGCTCTCGGAGGTGTGGTAGCGCTTGGCGCCGTCCTTGCGGATGTTGCCCTTCACCACGTACGCCGGGTGCGGGCTGGAGCCGTCCGCGAGCGGGTCGGCACTACCCGCGCCGTAGCTGCTCGCCGGCGGCAGCGGCTGGTCCGTCTCGGCGGCCGCGGCCTTCTTGCCCCGGTCGTAGAAGTCGCTGCTCGCGCCGACGAACCCGGCCGCCTCGGCCGACTCCACGGTGTCGAAGTAGACAGCCGCCTTCGTACGTCCGTAGTAGGGGCTCGCGGTGGTGTGGTACTTCTTCCCGCTGCTGCCCTTGATCGTGTACGCAGCATCCGAGCTGCTGCCGTCGGCGGCGGGCAGCACGGCGCCGGCGTAGGGCGCGCCGTCGGTCGCGGCGGGCGCCTCGGCGGCCTCCGGCTCGGCGGCGACGGGAGCGGCCGCGGCGACCTCGACAGCGGGCTCCTCGGTCTGCTCCGCGGCGGGCTCAGCCGCAACCGGCTCAGCGGCGGGCACGGGCTCGGCGGCGACGGCCTCAGCGGGGTCGGCGGTCGGTGCTTCGGCGGAGTCGGCCTCGGGGGCGGCCGCGCTCTCCGTGGTGGCCTCGGCAGCCGCGTCAGCAGCAGCGGCCTCGGCGGTGACGCTCTCTGCCTCGGCGACGACGGCGGCGGTGTCGGCCTCCGTCACCTCGTCGACGGCGGTCTCCTCGGCCACGGCGGTCTCGACCTCAGCAGGAGCCTCGACCGGCTCCTCACCCGCGGGGGTCTCGGCCGCGGGAGTCTCGGCAGGAGCGTCGGCGGCAGGAGCCTCAGCGGAAGGCTCGGTCACGGTCGCCTCGGCAGGCACCGTGGCAGCAGCGACGGGGGCGCTGGTCTCGGTCGTCGGGTGGTCCTTGTCCGCTCGGTGGGCGGCCTTGGTGTCCTTGCGGATCGGGCGTCCGAAGAAGAACCAGATCAGGAGGGCGAGGACGAGAATGAGGGCAAGCAGCAAGAGCCACTTCATGGGGTGATGTTTCCTTCCGGGGGAGATCTCGGGTGTGTTGGTGGGGCAGCACAGCGCCCGACGAGGGTGGCGGCCATTTCCCGCGTCCCCCGATATGACCGGAAGAACCGTTGAGGCGCCCGAACGTTACCCTCAGCCGGGTAAAGCATGACTAACACATTCAGGAGCAGTTGCCCATGACCGCCCCGCGCACACTTCTGGCAAGTGCCCGAAAGCAGCTCGCAGAGGCCGGAGTCGCCAGTCCCGACGCTGACGCCGCCATCCTGCTGGCCCATGTCCTCGACACCGACCGCAACCGCCTCTTCCTCGTCGACGACGTGGCGGCGCAGGACGAGAAGGCCTACGCGGACCTGCTCGCCCGCCGTGCCGAGCGTGAGCCGCTGCAGCATCTGACCGGGGTGGCGTACTTCCGGCACGTCGAGCTCGCCGTCGGTCCCGGCGTCTTCGTGCCGCGGCCGGAGACCGAGCTGCTCGCCGGCTGGGCGATCGACCGTGCCACCGAGATCGACGCACCTGTCGTCGTCGACCTCTGCACCGGCTCGGGCGCGATCGCGAAGAGCATCGCCGACGAGGTCCCGGGCGCCGAGGTGCACGCGGTCGAGCTCTCCGAGGACGCCTACCCCTGGGCCGTACGCAACCTGACCGGCACCGGCGTCGACCTGCGGCAGGGCGACATGGCCGATGCCTTCGCCGACCTGGACGGCAGCGTCGACGTGCTCGTCTGCAACCCGCCCTACATCCCGCTCGAGGCCTGGGAGTCGGTCGCCCGCGAGGCGAGGGACCACGACCCGGACCTCGCGCTCTTCTCCGGGCAGGACGGTCTCGACGCGATCCGCGTGCTGGAACGACGGGCCGCGGAGCTGCTCAAGCCCGGGGGAGTGGTCGGCTTCGAGCACGCCGACGAGCAGGGTCCGGACGCGGACAACGGCGGGGCGCCGGCGGTCTTCTCCGCCACCGGACGATGGCAGGACGTACGCGATCACCTCGATCTGGCAGGCCGTCCGCGCTTCACGACCGCACAACTGGCAACATGAGCACTGTGACTGAGCGCTACCCGATCGCGACCGAGGACGAGCAGACCAAGGCGGTGGACGCTGCGGTGGCCGCGCTGCAGGCCGGCGAGCTCGTGGTCGTCCCGACCGACACGGTCTACGGCGTCGCCGCCGACGCGTTCGACAAGGGAGCCGTGGCCGGCCTCCTGGCCGCCAAGGGCCGCGGCCGGTCGATGCCGCCCCCGGTGCTGATCTCCAACGTCGCCACCCTCGACGCCCTCGCGACGCGGATCCCCGACTGGGCCCGCACCCTCGTCGAGGAGCTGTGGCCCGGTGGCCTGACGGTCGTCTTCCACCAGCAGCCGTCGCTGCAGTGGGACCTCGGCGAGGCCCGCCAGACCGTGGCCGTACGCATCCCCGACTCCGACATCCTGCGCCGGATCATCGACCGGGTCGGTCCGCTGGCGACCAGCTCCGCCAACCGCACCACGATGCCCGCTGCCACCAACGCCGACCAGGCCGACGAGATGCTCGGCAAGATGGTCAAGGCGATCATCGACGGAGGGGAGTCGCCGGTCGGTGAGGCGTCCACGATCATCTCCGCCACCGGTGACGAGCCGAAGGTCCTCCGGGAGGGCGCGATCAGCATCGACCGGATCAACGAGCTGCTGGCGAAGCACGACGTCGCCATCCGGAGACCGGGCGATCCGGACCCCGCCGTGACCGACACCGACATGCCCGACACGGACGCCGACACAGAAGCCTGATGCGCGCCTACGTCCTCCTCTTCCTGGTCGCCGCCGTGGTGACCTACCTGCTCACTGTCGTCGCCCGCGAGTTCGCGATGCGCACAGGAGCCGTCGCGAAGGTCCGCGACCGTGACGTACATGCCGTTCCGATCCCCTACATGGGTGGTGTGGCGATGCTGGGCGGTCTGATCGCCGCCTATCTGGTCGCCCGCGAGCTGCCGTTCCTGGCCGACGCACCGGACTTCGTGCTGCAGGACACCGGCGTGGTGATCCTGGCGGGCGCGCTCATCTGCATCGTCGGCGTCATCGACGACATCTTCGAGCTCGACGCCCTCACCAAGCTGGGCGGTCAGGTGCTGGCGACGGCGATCCTGGTCGGCTTCAACCTGCAGTACAGCCTGATCACGTTCCCCGACGGCACCCAGTTCGCCATCGATCCCGCCCAGGGCGCCCTGCTCACCGGGCTCGTCGTGATCACCGTGGTCAACGCCGTCAACTTCATCGACGGTCTCGACGGCCTCGCCGCCGGAGTCGTCGGCATCGGCGCGCTGGCGCTGTTCCTGTTCTGCTACCAGTTCACCCGGATCAACGACATCGGCCGCGCCTCGACCGCGGCCCTCCTGACCGTTGCGCTCGCGGGCGCCTGCGTCGGATTCCTGATCCACAACTGGCATCCCGCCCGGCTCTTCATGGGCGACAGCGGCTCCATGCTGATCGGGCTGATCCTCGCCGCCAGCGCCGTCACCCTCTCGGGCTCCTACAACGCGGGCGGCCTGAACGTGAACGCCTTCGACGCCTCGACCGCGCTCCTGGTCACCTTCCTGCCCCTGCTGCTGCCGCTGACGATCCTGGTCGTACCCCTGGTCGACCTGGTCCTTGCCGTCGTACGCCGCACCCGCGCCGGACGCTCCCCGTTCGCCGCCGACAAGAAGCACCTGCACCACCGCCTCCTGGAGATCGGCCACTCCCAGCGTCGCGCCGTCCTGATCATGTGGCTCTGGGCCGGTCTGATGTCCTTCGGCTCGGTCTTCGTGACCCTCTACCGCGGCCCCGTCGTCATCGTCGGCGTCGCCGTCGCCACCGCCCTCATCGTGCTGCTCACCTTCGTCCTCCCCAAGATCCGCGGCGAGCGCACCGACAAGCTCCTCGAGGTCCCCGAGGAGCTCACGCCGCTGGAGGAACAGCCCCGCTAGCAGAGCCTTGATCGATCGATTAGGGAGCCCAAAGACGCTTGTGATAGTTTTCACGAGCGTTCGGGATACGCTCCTGAACACGTGAAATGCCCCCAGAGAGAACGGCCGCCGACGATGACGACCGCAACCAGCAAGTCCAAGGTGCTGCGAGGTTCTGCCGCAGTGTCCGCAGTTGCTGTGCTCGCGGCCCTCGGGGTGGCCTTCCTTCTTGCCGGGACCACTGGTCTGACCGGTGCTGCGATCGGGTCGATCGCGACCGTCGTCGTGCTGGCCATCGGCTCCTGGGCGATGTTCGTGATCGCGGCGAAGTCGCCCGCCCTCTCGATGCCTGCCGCCGTCGGCGTCTTCACGCTGTCAGGCATGGTTCTCTTCGTTGTCCTGCTGGTCGTCTCGCAGGCCGGGGGAGACGCTGTCGTACGTCCGGCAGCCTTCTCGGTCATGGCGCTCACGGTCGCTTGGACGACCACGTTTGCGGTCCTGGTGCGACGCGAGCGGATCCCGCTCTTCGACTTGCCCGGGGCAGACTCATGACTCGCCAGTAGTGCCTGATATCGTCCGGGCCGTCGGGGGCGGCCGCCGGGATGATGCCCGAGCCTTTGAAGCTCGCCACCCAGAATCGTACGTTCGAAACAAACAGGAGACAGCGTGAAGTCGCTTGCCGCCACCGTCATGGCGTCGGAGTCGGGGCCTCATATCCCGGGGCCCGCGGACTTCTTCCTTCCGCCGATCATCGGATCCGGCGAGTGGGCTCCGACCAAGATCATGCTTCTGGTCGTGCTGTCCGTCGTGATCGTCCTCGGCTTCTTCTACGCGGCCTCTCGCAAGGCCGCCGTGGTCCCGGGCCGGCTGCAGTTCGCCGGTGAGTACGTCTACGGGATGGTCCGCAACTCCATCGCGCGCGACATCATCGGCTCCCAGGACTACATGCGGTTCGTGCCGTACCTGTTCACGGTCTTCACGTTCATCCTGGTCAACAACTTCTACGGGATCATCCCGCTGATCCAGTTCCCGACGATGTCGCACATCGGCTACACCGCGGCGCTGGCGCTGATCACCTGGCTGATCTACAACGTGGTCGGTATCGCCAAGCACGGCTTCGTCGGCTACCTCAAGCTCCAGACGGTGCCGAGCGGCGTCTCGGGTCCGATCCTGATCATGATGGTGCCGCTGGAGTTCCTCTCCAACATCATCGTGCGCCCGTTCACGCTCGCCATCCGTCTCTTCGCGACCATGTTCGCCGGCCACCTGCTGCTGGCGCTGTTCTCGCTCGGCGGTGCCTGGCTGCTCCTGCACTACGCACCGACCTGGCAGGGCGTCGCGGCCGGCCTCTTCGCCTTCCTGCTCGGCATCATGGTGTCCTTCCTGGACATCCTGATCATGTTCCTGCAGGCCTATGTCTTCACGCTGCTCTCGGCGATGTACATCGCCGGGGCGGTCGCCGACGAGCACTGAGCCTCGTCCAAATAGCCAACCCAGTCGACGCACAACAACTGACGCAGATCGCGTCACAACCGAAAGGAATATCCCCATGGAGGGACAGCTCGGAATCATCGGCCTCGGCCTCTCCGCCATCGGCCCGGGTGTCGGTGTCGGTCTGATCTTCGCCGCGTACGTCGCCGGTGTTGCCCGTCAGCCGGAGGCCCAGAGCCGCCTGCAGGCGATCGCGATCCTCGGCTTCGCTCTCTGTGAGCAGTTCTTCATCATCTCCCTGGCTCTCGCCTTCGTCCTTCGCTGACGTAGGGAACTACTGAAGGTTCCGACATGATCCTTACCCAGGTAACCGCTGCGGAGACCGAGATCAACCCGTTGGTCCCGCACGTCCCGGAGATCATCCTCGGTGTCATCGTCATCGCCATCCTCTTCGTGGGAGTCGCGAAGTTCATCGTTCCGAACTTCGAGAAGGCGTACGCCGATCGAACCGCGGCGATCGAAGGCGGCATCGAGAACGCCAACGCCAAGCAGGCCGAGGCCGACGCCAAGCTCGCTCAGCTGGAGGCCCAGCTGGCCGATGCTCGTCACGAGGCTGCCCGCATCCGCGAGCAGGCCCGTGAGGAGGGCGCCGCGATCAAGGCCGAGCTGCGTGCTGAGGCGCAGGCCGAGGCCGAGCGCATCATCACCGCAGGCAAGGCACAGATCGAGGCCGAGCGCCAGGCGGCCGCTGCATCGCTGAAGACCGAGGTCGGCTCGCTGGCCACCGGTCTCGCCGGTCGCATCGTCGGGGAGTCCCTCGACGACGACGAGCGTTCCAGCCGTGTGGTCGAGCGGTTCCTCGCTGACCTCGAGGCAGGGGTTCACTGATGGACTTCCGTGGAGCGTCGGCCGACGCAGTTGCCGCCCTGACCGAGGAGCTGAAGACCGCTGTCTCCGCCTCTCCTGAGGCGGCGGCGAAGGCGGCCGACTCCCTCTTCGAGGTCTCCCAGACCTTCCGCGCCGAAGCAGCTCTGCGCCGCTTCGTCACCGACGCATCGGTGCCGTCGGAGGCCAAGACCGGCCTCCTCGGTGAGCTCTTCGGCGGGAAGGTCGACGCGACGGCACTCAGCGTGCTCGAGTCGGCGGTCAAGCACCGCTGGACGCATGCCGGTGACCTGAGCGACGCGGTCGAGCGACTGAGCGAGATCGCCGCGGTCCGCAGCGCCGGCAGCGAGGCCAAGCGCCTCGCCGACGAGCTGTTCGCGGTCCAGCAGGCCGTGCAGGAGACCCCGGCGCTCCGCGACGCGCTCTCCGACCCGGCTCGCACGACCGAGGACAAGATCACGCTGGTCGACGACCTGCTCGGCGGCAAGGCGCTGGCCGCGACCGTCACCCTGACCAAGCAGGCCCTGGCGGGCACCTACCGCACCGCCACGGTCGCGCTGGGTGAATACCAGAAGGTCGCTGCAGCGGTCGCGGGCGAAGGCACCGCGGTCGTCCGCGTGGCCGCTCCGCTCTCGGAGGCGGACACCAACCGCCTGGCTGCGGCCCTCGCGAAGAAGTACGGCCGCGAGGTCCACCTGAACATCGTGGTCGACCCGGCCATCGTCGGCGGCATCAAGGTCTCGATCGGTGACGACGTCATCGACGGCACCATCTCCAGCCGCCTCGACGGGGCGCAGCGAGCACTCGCCGGCTGATCCGGCATCACGGCCCCAACTGGCCGTATGACCCCTGTGTGACACAGACTTCGACGTAAGAACGAGAGAGAAGGCAGAGATGACGGAGCTCACCATCCGTCCCGACGAGATCAGGGACGCGCTGGCAAAGTACGTCGCGGACTACAAGCCCGAGGCGGCGAAGACCGAGGAGGTCGGCACTGTTGCGCGGACCGCCGACGGTATCGCCCAGGTCTCGGGCCTGCCCTCGGCCATGGCGAACGAGCTCCTCGAGTTCGAGGACGGGACCCTCGGTCTCGCCCTGAACCTCGAGACCCGCGAGATCGGTGTCGTCATCCTGGGCGACTTCGACAAGATCGAGGAGGGCCAGTCGGTCCGACGTACGGGCGAGGTTCTCTCGGTCCCCGTCGGCGACGGCTACCTCGGCCGCGTCGTGGACCCGCTCGGCAACGCGATCGACGGCCTCGGCGACATCGAGACGGTCGGCCGCCGCGCCCTGGAGCTCCAGGCTCCGGGCGTGATGCAGCGCAAGTCGGTTCACGAGCCGCTCGCCACCGGCATCAAGGCGATCGACGCGATGACCCCGATCGGCCGTGGCCAGCGTCAGCTGATCATCGGTGACCGCGCGACCGGTAAGACCACGGTCGCCATCGACACGATCATCAACCAGAAGCAGAACTGGGACTCGGGCGACCCCGACAAGCAGGTCCGCTGCATCTACGTCGCGATCGGCCAGAAGGGCTCGACCATCGCCTCCGTGCGTGGTGCCCTGGAGGAGGCCGGCGCGCTGGAATACACCACCATCGTGGCCGCTCCCGCGTCCGACTCCGCCGGCTTCAAGTACCTCGCTCCCTACACCGGCTCGGCCATCGGCCAGCACTGGATGTACGAGGGCAAGCACGTCCTGATCGTCTTCGACGACCTGACCAAGCAGGCCGAGGCCTACCGCGCCGTGTCGCTGCTGCTGCGCCGCCCGCCGGGCCGCGAGGCCTACCCGGGCGACGTCTTCTACCTGCACTCCCGTCTGCTGGAGCGCTGCGCGAAGCTCTCCGACGACATGGGTGCCGGCTCGATGACCGGTCTGCCGATCATCGAGACCAAGGCCAACGACGTCTCGGCGTTCATCCCGACCAACGTCATCTCCATCACCGACGGTCAGATCTTCCTGCAGTCCGACCTGTTCGCGGCCAACCAGCGCCCGGCGATCGACGTCGGTGTCTCGGTCTCCCGCGTCGGTGGTGCGGCGATGACCAAGGCGATGAAGGCCGTCACCGGCTCGCTCAAGGTCGACCTCGCGCAGTACCGCGCGATGGAGGCCTTCGCGATGTTCGCCTCCGACCTGGACGCGGCCTCGAAGCAGCAGCTGGCCCGCGGTCAGCGTCTGATGGCGCTGCTCAGGCAGCCGGCCTACTCGCCCTACCCGATCGACGAGATGACCGTCTCGCTGTGGCTCGGCACGACCGGCCGCCTCGACATCGTCCCGGTCGAGGACGTGCTCAAGTTCGAGCGGGAGTTCCTCGACTACCTGCGCCGCTCGCACGAGGGCACCCTCGCCGCGATCCGGGAGTCGCTGAAGTTCGAGGACTCCACCGAGTCCGCGCTCAGCGGTGCGTACGACAGCTTCCTCGACCAGTTCGAGACCTCGGAGGGCGCCTCGGTCAAGCCGGGTTCCGCCAAGGAAGAGGCCCTGGCTGACGAGGACGTCGAGCAGGAGCAGATCGTCAAGCAGAAGCGGGGCTGACCATGGCCGTGTCAGTGCGTGAACTCCGCGCGCGGATCAAGTCGACGGAGTCGATGAAGAAGATCACGCGCGCCATGGAGCTCATCGCTGCGTCCCGGATCATCAAGGCGCAGCAGCGGGCCAATGCGGCCGCGCCGTACGCCCGTGAGCTCACCCGCGCCGTCTCCGCGGTGGCGACCTACTCCAACGTGGACCACCCGCTGACCACCGAGCCGGCGGCGCCCACCCGCGCCGCCGTGCTGGTGGTCACCAGCGACCGTGGTCTGGCCGGCTCCTACTCCTCGAGCGTGCTCAAGGAGGCCGAGGGCCTGGTCGAGAAGCTCAAGGCCGAGGGCAAGGAGGTCGACCTCTACGTCACCGGACGCAAGGCGGAGGCCTTCTACAAGTTCCGCGGCCGCTCCGTGTCGCAGGCCTGGACCGGCTTCTCCGACCGCCCGGACTACGACGCTGCCAAGGAGATCGGCGAGAAGCTGATCGAGGTCTTCGTCGAGGGCACCGAGGCCGAGAAGGCCGCCGCTCCCGGCGTCGACGAGGTCCACGTGGTCTACACGCGGTTCATCACCATGATGACGCAGAAGCCCACCGCCGTACGTCTCCTGCCTCTGGAGGTCGTGGAGGGCACCGAGGCTCCGGCCGAGGGCGACGTCCTGCCGCTCTACGAGTTCGAGCCGTCGGCGGAGGCTGTGCTCGACTCGCTGCTCCCGCAGTACGTTGTGAGCCGGATCTGGTTCGCGCTGCTGCAGGCGGCCGCCTCCGAGCTGGCCCAGCGTCAGAAGGCGATGAAGTCGGCTACCGACAACGCCGACGAGCTCATCAAGAAGTTCACCCGGGTTGCCAACCAGGCTCGCCAGGCCGGCATCACCCAGGAGATCAGCGAGATCGTCGGTGGCGTGAACGCGCTGGCCGACGCCCAGGCTGCGAACGACTGAGAACCCACAGAAAGACTGACTAGAAAATGACCGCACAGGTTGACGAGAAGACCACGACGGGCCGTATCGCCCGCGTGATCGGCCCGGTCGTCGACGTGGAGTTCCCCGTCGACGCCATGCCGGACATCTACAACAAGCTCGAGGTCGAGGTCACCGTCAACGGTGAGACCGCGACCCTTCCGCTCGAGGTTGCCCAGCACATCGGTGACGGCATGGTCCGCGCGATCTCGCTGAAGCCGACCGACGGCCTGGTCCGCGGTGCCACCGTGACCGACACCGGCGCCCCGATCACGGTGCCCGTGGGTGACTCCACCCTCGGCCACGTGTTCAACGCGACCGGCGACATCCTCGACGTCGACCCGTCGACGGTCGAGGTCAAGGAGCGCTGGGGCATCCACCGCAAGGCTCCGGCCTTCGACCAGCTCGAGTCCAAGACCCAGATGTTCGAGACGGGCATCAAGGTCATCGACCTCCTCACCCCCTACGTGACCGGTGGAAAGATCGGCCTCTTCGGTGGTGCGGGCGTCGGCAAGACCGTCCTCATCCAGGAGATGATCGCCCGAGTCGCGAAGAACCACGGTGGTGTCTCCGTGTTCGCCGGTGTCGGCGAGCGCACCCGTGAGGGCAACGACCTCATCCACGAGATGCAGGACGCCGGCGTCTACGACAAGGTCGCCCTGACCTTCGGCCAGATGGACGAGCCGCCGGGCACGCGTCTGCGCGTGGCCCTCTCGGCGCTGACGATGGCGGAGTACTTCCGCGACGTCCAGGGCCAGGACGTGCTGCTGTTCATCGACAACATCTTCCGCTTCACCCAGGCGGGTTCCGAGGTCTCGACCCTGCTCGGCCGCATGCCGTCCGCCGTGGGCTACCAGCCCAACCTGGCTGACGAGATGGGCATCCTGCAGGAGCGCATCACCTCGACGCGTGGTCACTCGATCACCTCGATGCAGGCGATCTACGTGCCGGCCGACGACTACACCGACCCGGCTCCGGCGACCACCTTCGCCCACCTCGACGCGACCACCGAGCTCTCCCGCGAGATCGCGTCGCTGGGTATCTACCCGGCGGTGGACCCGCTGACCTCGACGTCGCGAATCCTCGACCCGCAGTACATCGGTCAGGACCACTACGACTGCGCCGTCCGCGTGAAGCAGATCCTGCAGCGCAACAAGGAGCTCCAGGACATCATCGCGATCCTGGGTGTCGACGAGCTCTCCGAGGAAGACAAGATCATCGTCTCCCGCGCTCGCCGGATCCAGCGGTTCCTCTCGCAGAACACCTACGTTGCCAAGCAGTTCACCGGCATCGAGGGCTCGACGGTTCCGGTCAAGGACACCATCGAGGCGTTCAACAAGATCGCCGACGGTGAGTACGACCACGTCGCCGAGCAGGCGTTCTTCATGTGCGGTGGCCTCGACGACGTCGAGGCGAAGTGGGCCGAGATCCAGAAGAGCCTCTGATGACGGACGCACTTCAGGTGGAGCTCGTCGCTGCAGACCGGGTGGTCTGGAGCGGCGGGGCCACCATGGTCATCGCCCGAACGGTCGACGGTGACGTCGGCATCCTGCGCGGTCACGCGCCGGTGCTGTCGGCGCTCACCGAGGCGGTCGTGGAGATCACTCCGGAGGAGGGCACCGAGGTCATCGCGACCGTCGACGGTGGCTTCCTCTCGGTGGCCAACGACCGTGTCTCGATCCTGTCCGAGCACGTGCTGCTGGCCCACGAGATCGACCTCAGCCAGGCTGAGGTCGAGCTCGAGGAGGCCCGCCGCCTGCTCGGCACCAACAACGACGCCGAGAAGCGCATCCGTCGTGCCGAGGCACGCATCCGCGCTGTCGAGAAGGCCTCCTAAGGGAAGAGGGGCGATACCCGGATGGCATGGTGGGAGCTGCTCTTGGCCGTTGTGGCCGCATCGCTTCTGCTTGTCCTCGCCTATGGCATCGGGATCGCCGTACGCCGCCGTCTGCTCGCCCGCAACGGCGGCGTCTTCGAACTGAGCCACCGCGTCCGGGACACCAGTCCCGGGCGCGGTTGGGTCATCGGTATCGGCCGCTACTCCGGCGAAGCACAGCTGGAGTGGTTCCGGATCTTCTCGCTCTCGCCCAAACCCAAGCGGGTCTGGCGCCGCACCGAGATGTCCTACATCTCCAGCCGCTCTCCCGAGGGGATCGAGGAGCTCGTCCTCTATCCCGAGAGCCTCATCGTGACCTGTGAGGTCAACGGCGAGCACATCGATCTCGCCATGGACCAGCAGACCCTGATCGGCTTCCAGGCGTGGCTCGAGTCCCGCCCGATCCGGTCCAACTGGACCGTCTTCTGAGCTGTCACCCTCCGACCGTCTCCGGCGCAAGACCGGGGTCGGTCGGTTTGCTTTCGGGGGCTTCCCTGATTGTCCGGAGGGCGTCTGCGACGGATCGTTGAGGTATGTCCTCAACTGCTCCCATTCCCACCCCGCCCGCTTCGTCCACCACCTCGACGCTGCCCGCCGGCGACGAGCTCCGCTGCACCGACGCCGACCGCGAGCGCGTGATCGACCTGCTCAAGGCCTCCTACGCCGACGGCCGGCTCGACCAGGCCGAGTTCGACGTCCGGTTCGACCTGACCATGAAGGCGAAGACGTACGCCGCTCTCGAGTCGATCACGCGCGATCTGGTGGCGCAGCCCACGCCGGCACCCGCCCCGGCGAAGCCCGCCCACGAGCTGCTGCCGCCGCCGACCACGGAGGAGCGGCTGCTGGCCGCTCTCGCCCAGGCCACGACCTGGGTGCCGATCGTCGTCGGTCCCGCGATCCTCTACTACACGGTCGGCAAGCGCTCCGAGTTCGTGAAGCACCACGCCGCCGGTGCCCTCAACCTGCAGCTGACCCTGCTCGCGGTCACGATCGTGACCTTCGGCCTCGGTGGCGCGCTCTACGGGATCGCCTGGGTCCTGGCGACCGCCTTCGCCGTCGTCGCGCTCGCCGGCGCTCCGCTGCGCCAGCCGTGGGTGCTGCCGATCTTCGGCCGCGGTGGTCCCTACGAGAAGAAGCGCGACTGAGTCCCACCCCTGGTCACGGCCAGAGGCGCGGCGAGGAGGCCACTAGCCTTTACTCGTGACGCCTCTCCACCGTGCCCGAGCCGGATCGGTGGTGGCGTTCGCCACCAACGGCCTGCTGTCCGCGACCTTCATCTCCCGCATCCCCGCCCTGCGCGAGAGTCTCGGCTTGAACAACTCGGCCGTCGGCCTGATGCTGCTGGCGATGGGCATCGGCTCGGTCGCCGCCCTGCCCCTCGCCGGGGGACTGGTGATGCGCTGGGGCGCCGCCCGGGTCGTACGCCGCTGCGCGGTGCTCTGCGTCGCAGCTCTCACCCTCGTCGCCGTCTCCGGCAGCTGGCCGGGACAGGCCTGGCTGGTGGCGGTGTTCCTGGTGTCGTACGGCGTCGGCTATGGGGTCTGGGACGTCGCCATGAACGTCGAGGGTGCCGCGGTCGAGCGGCTCGGCGGGAAGACTCTGATGCCCCAGCTGCACGCGATGTGGAGCGTCGGGACCGTGCTCGGTGGGCTGCTCGGCATCGCTCTGGTCGGCACGTTGCCGACGGTGTGGCACATCGCCGGCGTCGCGGCCGTCGCGCTGGCGGTCTGCTGGTGGGGGACCGCAGGGTTCCTGCCCGCCGAGGCGCCCGCGGAGGGGCACTCGCCGCGGCGCGAGCTGCTCGCCGCCTGGCGCTCGCCCCACACCCTGCTGCTGGGCCTGATGGTGCTCGCCTTCGCCGCCGCCGAGGGGAGCGCCAACGACTGGGTCTCGCTGGCGATGATCGACGGGTACGACGTGAGCCACCGGGTCGGGGTGGCGTGCTACGCGGCCTTCGTCTTCTGCATGAGCCTGGCCCGGTTCGCCGGCGCGAAGGTCATCGACCGCGTCGGCCGGCAGCCGGTCCTGATCACCTCCGCGGCCCTGGCAGGTGCCGGGATCGTGCTCACCGTGCTCGCCGGCTCCTTCGGCCTCGCACTCGTGGGCATCGTGCTGTGGGGCTTCGGCGCCGCCCTGGGCTTCCCGCTCGGTATCAGCATCGCCGCCGACGACGAGACCCGGGCGGCTGCTCGTGTCTCGGTCGTGTCCACGCTGGCCTACGGGGCCTTCCTCGGCTTCCCGCCGATCCTGGGTGCCGTGGGCGACCAGATCG
The DNA here is from genome assembly GCF_011045035.1 of Nocardioides turkmenicus. Lineage (GTDB taxonomy): Bacteria > Actinomycetota > Actinomycetes > Propionibacteriales > Nocardioidaceae > Nocardioides > Nocardioides turkmenicus. The sequence goes on along the minus strand of NZ_JAALAA010000003.1, from coordinate 227,289 downwards.
GCACCCTGCGCGCGCTCCTGGTCGTGGCCGTCCTCATGCTCCCCGCGGCGGCTCTGGCGGCGACGGTGGCGCGGCGGCGGGCCCTGTAACACGCTGTTCGTAGGTCTATCCGGTCGTTCTGACCGGGCGAGCAGTCCTACGAACGACGTGTTACACGGGATGGACGCCCCGCGAGATCAGTCGAACAAGGCCCGGATGTCGTCGGCGCCGATGGTGGAGCCCATGGCGCCCTCGCCGTCGACGACCTTCGCGAAGAGCTCGGCCTTGCGCTCCTTGAGCTCCATGACCTTCTCCTCGATCGTGTCGGTCGAGACGAGCCGGTAGACCATGACGTGCTGGGTCTGGCCGATGCGGTGGGCACGGTCGACGGCCTGGGCCTCGGCGGCGGGGTTCCACCAGGGGTCGAGCACGAAGACGTAGTCGGCCTCGGTCAGGGTGAGGCCGACGCCGCCGGCCTTGAGCGAGATCAGGAAGACGGGGGCGTCGCCGTCGCGGAAGCTCTCGATCACCGCGCCGCGGTCGCGGGTGGCGCCGTCGAGGTAAGCGGCGTCGATGCCGGCCTCGGCGAGCCGGGTGCGCGCGCGGCCGAGGAACGAGGTGAACTGGCTGAAGACCAGCGCCTTGTGGCCCTCGGCGGCGAGCTCCTCGATGTGGTCGACGAGGGTGTCGAGCTTGGCGGAGCCGACGTGGTCGTCCTCGGGGTCGACCAGGCCGGGGTCGAGGGAGAGCTGGCGCAGCCTGGTCAGTGCGCTGAGGATCGCGACCCGGTTGTCGTTGAAGTCGTCGAGCAGATGCAGGATCCGCTGCCGCTCCTTGGCCAGGTGGGCGTCGTAGATCTTGCGGTGGGCCGGGTTGAGGTCCACGCCCAGCACCTGTTCCTGCTTGGGCGGCAGGTCGTCGGCGACGAGCTCCTTCGTACGCCGTAGCAGGAACGGGCGCAGCCGGGTGCGGAAGCGGCGCAGCGCGCTGTCGTCGCCCGACTTCTCGACCGGAGAGACCACGGTGTCGCGGAACATCCGCGGGCTGGGGTAGAGGCCCGGCGCGGTGATCGAGAGCAGCGCCCACAGCTCCATCAGCCGGTTCTCGAACGGCGTGCCGGTCACCGCGAGACGCCAGCGGGCGTCGATGCGGCGGGCGGCTGCGTACGTCTTGGACTGGTGGTTCTTGACCTGCTGGGCCTCGTCGAGGACGAGGCCGGCCCAGGGGCGGCCGGCGAAGGCGTCCTGCTCGAGCCGGAGGATGGCGTAGGTCGTGACCACGACATCGGCGTCCTCGCGGGCCTCGGCGACGGAGTCGACGCGCTTGCTCACGGTGCTCACCCGGAGGCCGGGGGTGTGGCGGCGGGCCTCCTGGACCCAGGCGGGTACGACGGAGGTGGGCGCCACCACGAGGTAGGGGGCGCGCGGGCCCGGCTGCGCGTGCACGGCGTGGGAGATCGTGGCCAGGACCTGGAGCGTCTTACCGAGGCCCATGTCGTCGGCGAGGATCCCGCCGAGGCCCTGGTCGTGCAGGAAGGCCAGCCAGTGGAACCCGTCGAGCTGGTAGTGGCGCAGCTCGGTCGCCAGCCCGGAGGGCTCGGGCCGCGGGATCTCGCGCAGGTCGCGCAGCGCCTGGGCGCGCTGGACCCACTCGGCGGCCTGCTGGTCGACGACGCCCAGCTCGGCGAGCTCGGCCCACACGCCGAGGTCGTGCTTGCCGACCGCGAGTCCGTCGCCGGTGCGCTCGTGGAGCTGACCGGCGGCCTCGACGACGTTGCGCAGCCGGTCGAGCTCGGGCCGGTCGGTGGTGATGTAGGTGCCGCTGGGCAGGATCAGGTGGTCGTCGCCACGGGTCAGGGCCGCGAGCACGTCGGGCAGCGGCACTGCCTCGCCGCCGATCCGGATGACGACCTGCAGGTCGAGCCAGTCCTGCCCGGCCACGGCGGTGCCCTCGGGAGAGGTGACCTCGAAGGAGATCTCCGGGTCCTCGTCGGTCTCGCGGAAGTCGGGGCGCTCCACCTCGGTGACCTCGACGCCCTCGATCTCGCGCAGCGCCGGGAGATCGTGGATGGCGAGCGAGAGCGCGTCGCCGTCGCGTACCTCCTGCTTGCGGAGCAGCTCGGCCGAGACCTTCTCCCGCAGAGAGGCCTCCTGGGCCGGATCGCGCACCAGGCCCAGATCCTCGCGGGAGTCCACCGGGTAGTGACGTACGCCGTAGGCCCACGTCCAGCCGAGCGTGGCATGCGTCGAGCTGCGCCAGGTGACCGTCAGGCTCAGGCGCGGCGCCGGGGGCTCGGGGATGTCGAGGGAGTCGTCGGTCGAGCGCAGCGGCACCAGACGGGCCAGCGGGCCCAGCAGGGCGCTCAGCGTGCCGATCTCGGCCTCGGGGACGGTCAGCGGCTCCCGGGCCGTCACCAGGCGCTGTGCGTGCGTCGACAGCGGCCCGGCCAGATCGCCGAGGTGGAGCACCCCGGCGTCGAGCACGCCCACCGAACGGGTCGGGCGACCGATCGGGAGCACGGTCGGGCCGGCGTAGACCCGGTCGCCGTGGGCCAGGCCGAAGCGGAGCACCGCGTCGCCGCCCTCGCGGCGCAGCTCGCCGGCGAGCGAGAGCGGGTCGTCGAAGACGACCACGCCGCGTACGTTCTCGCCGGGGAGCACGGTCACGCCACCACGGATCGCATCGCGGAGCAGGCTGACCGCGTGCTCGCCGAAGTCGGCCAGGCTGAGCGAGGAGCCGCGGGCGTAGAGCAGCCGGTCTGGCCGCAGCTGCCGGGCGAGCTCCTGCAGCGGGAGCAGCTGGCTGCGCGGGAAGTCCTTGCCCGGCAGTGCGCTGGGGATGTTGGCCCAGTCGGCGCCCGTCTTCGCCCACCGCTCACGGTTGCCCATCCGCATCGGCCGGAGCTCGACCGTCGGGGCGCCCGCCACCACCGACCGCGGACTGTGCACGTCGATCTCCAGCGCCAGCGCAGGCAGGTCGTCCTCGGGCTTGTTGTCCTCGGCGAGCTGGCCCAGCAGCGTACGCAGCTCTGTCTCCCACAACGATCCCTGCGACGCGGCCGAGGACCGAGAGCCGAGGAGGACGAGGCCGAGGGCGGCACCGTGCTTACAGCTGTTGTGGACGGGGCAGGTGCACGAGCTGGTGACCCGGTCGACACCGTTTCGGGACGCCAGGCTGAGCGTGGTGCGATAGGGAGCGGGGCCGGTGCCCGAGACCTCGGCCGTCGCACGCAGCGTGCCGCCGACCTCGCTGACCTGGGGCTCGCCGACCCGGCCCTCGGCCGCATAGGCCTCGCCACGCTCCATGGTCTGTGGGTCGAAGGTCTCGCGGAGCAGGTCGTTCGTGAGAGCTTCGAGCGAGGACACCCGACCTAGTCTTCCAGGATGAGGGCGGTTCTGCGACTTCGTGGACGCTCGTGGTGAGCAGCGTCTCGTTCGATGCGGTCGCAGTGGTCTAGACCAGCGGCGCACGATGGCGGGGTTCCGGTGCATTCATCCGGCTGCATAGCCGCGCGTACGTCGAGGGTGCCGAGACAACCGGATCCGAAGTCATCGCGACCCGATCGTCGCGCAAAAGGAAAGCCACCTCGATCCGAGCGGGGGGATCCGGACCGAGGTGGCGATGAATACTTTCGGCCAATCCGGCGGTGAATGCAAGTCGAACCACCCTGGCGGGAATGTGACGTGTCGTATATCTGCCATGATGGCCGTCGTTCTTCCCCCCGCCACGAAAGGGTTTCTCGGATGCTCGATGCTCTCGGTCTCGACAACCTCGAGGAGACGGTCTACCGCCAGCTGGTCGGCACCCCGTCGGCGAACCTCGAGGAGCTCGCCGAGGCGGCCGACCTGGACACGTACGCGGTCTCCGCAATGCTGGCCGCCCTCGAGGGGAAAGGTCTGGTCGCGAGGGCCTCGGCCGGGCAGGACCGCTACGTCGCCTCGCCTCCGGCGGTGGCGCTCGGGGCGCTGCTCGTCCAGCGCCAGGACGAGCTGCGGCGTGCCCAGGTCGAGATGACCGAGCTCGCCGGCCTCTATCGCGGGTCGGTCGCTCGCCGGGACGTGGCCGACGTCGTCGACGTCGTGCACGGCACCGAGGCGATCGCCCAGCGGTTCGCCCAGCTGCAGTACTCGGCGAAGAAGTGCATCCAGGCGCTGCAGAAGCCGCAGGCCGCGGTCGTCACCCGGGAGGACGCCGACGAGGCCGAGCGGGCCGCGATCGAGCGCGGGGTCCGGCACGACATCGTGCTCGAGCGCTCCGTCTTCGACACCCCCGGCATCTACGAGACCATCGACTCCGGGCTCGAGATCGGGATCGAGCTGCGGGTCGTGCCGACCGTGCCGTTGCGCGCCTTCATCGTCGACCGGGAGATCGCCCTGATCCCGCTGATGCAGAGCTCGTCGGAATCGGGGGAGCGCAACACCGTCCAGGACGCGCTGCTGCTCCACCCCAGCGGGCTCCTCGACGCGATCATCGCGCTCTTCGACCTGATCTGGGCCTCGGCTCCGAAGCTCGTCGCGACGCCCGAGGGCACGGTCGAGATGGCCGCCGACCGGCTCGAGCCGCTGGACACCAAGGTGCTCTCGCTGCTGCTGGCGGGCCTGACCGACGCCTCCATCGGGGCGCAGCTCGGGCTGTCGCTGCGTACGGTCCAGCGGCGGGTGCGCCAGATGATGGACCGCGCCCAGGTCGACACCCGCCTCCAGCTCGGCTACGAGGCGGGCCGCCGCGGCTGGCTGTAACACGTGGCCCTACGGACGCGCGCGGCGTCTAGCCGCGCTCGCCGCCTGGCACCCAGAGGACGTCGCCCTGCTCGCGGTTGGCGTGCCGGGCGAGGATGAAGAGCAGGTCGCTGAGGCGGTTGAGGTAGGTCAGCGCGAGCTTGTTCATGGTCTCCCCGTGGACCGCGTACGCAGCCCAGGCCGCCCGCTCGGCCCGACGCGCGACGGTGCGGGCCACGTGCAGGTGGGCCGCGGCGACGGTGCCGCCGGAGAGGATGAACGAGCGGAGCTTCTCCAAGGGCTCGTTGTATTCGTCGCACCAGGCCTCGAGTCGGTCGATGTAGGCCTGCTCGACTCGCAGCGGCGGATACTCCGGGTCGGGGACCACCGGGGTCGACAGGTCGGCGCCGACGTCGAAGAGGTCGTTCTGGATCGTCGTCAGGACCTTCACGACGTCTTCGTCGATGCCGCCGTGGGCGAGCGCGACGCCGATCGCGGCCCCGGCCTCGTCGGTGGTCGCGTACGCCTCCAGCCGCAGGTCGGTCTTGGCGGTCAGGCTCATGTCGCCGAGCCGGGTCTCACCGGCGTCGCCGGTGCGGGTGTAGATGCGCGTCAGGTTGACCATGCGCTGAGCCTATGCGGGCGGACCACTTCTCTGCGTATGGTCAAATGACAGAAAATTGTGACAAAAGTGACGAATGAGGCGTTTGAGGTGCAACCAATCCGAGCGGCCGCGCGTCATAGTGGGCGAGAGGGAGCGTCTTCTTCTGTGTAGGGCAACCCACTTCCCGGGGATGGAGGCAGGCATGGAGATCGTGATCGACGGGCCGACGCTGGTGCTGAGTGGAGATTTCGACGTACGCAGCACCTGGATGGCACGCAGTGTCATCTACGACCACCTCGACTCTGTGGAGGGCGACGTCGTCCTCGACGTCTCCGGCGTGGACAGTGCCGACGTGACGGCGCTGAAGCTGCTCGCCGTCGCGACCCGGCAGGCGCACTCGGAGGGTCGCCACCTCACCCTGACCGGCTGCACTCCCGCGGTGCGCCGCATGCTCCACCTCTCCAGGCTCTATCGTGTCCTCGAGGTGGAGAACTCCCCGCTCATCGCGTAGTCGGTAAAGAGCGGGTCGGCGAGTGACATCTTCCACACCGGAGCCGGTTACTGATCGGTAACCGAGGGGCTAGCATGCCTCTTATGACGGACACCACGCCTTCCGAGCAGAGCCGCCCGGCGAAGGATCGCTCCTGGCTGATGCGGACGTACGCCGGCCACTCGACCGCCGAGGCGTCCAACGAGCTCTACCGGACCAACCTCGCCAAGGGCCAGACCGGCCTCTCGGTCGCCTTCGACCTGCCCACGCAGACCGGCTACGACCCCGACAGCGCCCTCGCCCGCGGCGAGGTCGGCAAGGTGGGTGTGCCGATCATGCACATGGGGGAGATGCGCAAGCTCTTCGACCAGATCCCCCTCACCGAGATGAACACCTCGATGACGATCAACGCGACCGCCATGTGGCTGCTCGCGATGTATCAGGTCGCCGCCGAGGAGCAGAACCCCGGCATGGACCCGGCCGAGGTGGCCGCCAAGCTGGCCGGCACCACGCAGAACGACATCATCAAGGAGTACCTCTCCCGGGGGACGTACGTCTTCCCGCCGGAGCACTCCCTGCGGCTGATCAGCGACATGATCGCCTACACCGTCCACCAGATCCCGAAGTGGAACCCGATCAACATCTGCAGCTACCACCTGCAGGAGGCCGGCGCGACGCCGGTGCAGGAGATCGCCTACTCGATGTGCACCGCCATCTCGGTGCTCGACGCGGTCAAGGCGTCCGGGCAGGTCTCCGAGGAGGACTTCGGCAAGGTCGTCGGCCGGATCTCGTTCTTCGTCAACGCGGGCGTGCGGTTCATCGAGGAGATGTGCAAGATGCGCGCCTTCGTCGAGCTGTGGGACGAGATCACCCGTGAGCGCTACGGCGTCGAGGACCCGAAGATGCGCCGGTTCCGCTACGGCGTGCAGGTCAACTCCCTCGGCCTGACCGAGGCGCAGCCGGAGAACAACGTCCAGCGCATCGTGCTCGAGATGCTCGCCGTGACGCTGTCCAAGAACGCGCGTGCGCGCGCGGTGCAGCTGCCTGCCTGGAACGAGGCGCTCGGCCTGCCGCGTCCCTGGGACCAGCAGTGGTCGCTGCGTCTGCAGCAGGTGCTGGCCTACGAGTCCGACCTGCTCGAGTACGACGACCTCTTCGACGGCTCGCCGGTCGTCGAGGCCAAGGTGGCCGAGCTCGTCGCGGGCGCCAAGGAGGAGATCGACCGGGTCCAGGCCATGGGCGGCGCGATCGCCGCGGTCGACAGCGGCTACATGAAGTCCGAGCTGGTCTCCTCGCACGCGCGCCGTCGAGCCGCCATCGAGGCCGGCGACGAGATCATCGTCGGCGTCAACAAGTTCACGACGACCGAGCCCTCGCCGCTCACCGCTGACCTGGACGCCGCGATCATGGTCGCCGACCCGCGCGCCGAGGAGGCTGCCAAGGCCTCCCTCGAGGCGTGGAAGGCCGAGCGTGACGATGCCGCCGTCGCCGAGGCGCTGGCCGCGCTGGCTGCCGCCGCGAAGACCGACGCCAACCTGATGGAGGCCACCCTGGCCGCCGCCCGTGCGGGCGCGACCACGGGGGAGTGGGCCGGCACCCTGCGTGAGGTGTTCGGCGAGTTCCGGGCGCCCACCGGTGTCTCCGGCGCCGTCGGTGCCGCCGAGGCCGGTGCCGAGCTCGCCGCGGTCCGGGAGCGAGTCAAGGCCACCGGCGAGGAGCTCGGCGTCAAGCTGCGCATGCTCGTCGGCAAGCCGGGTCTGGACGGTCACTCCAACGGCGCCGAGCAGGTCGCGGTGCGGGCCCGTGACGCCGGTTTCGAGGTGATCTACCAGGGCATCCGGCTCACCCCGGAGCAGATCGTCTCCGCGGCGGTCGCCGAGGACGTACACGTGGTCGGGCTGTCGATCCTCTCCGGATCCCACATGTCGCTGGTGCCGTCGGTGGTGGACGGGCTGCGCGAGGCGGGTCTCGGCGACGTACCCGTCATCGTGGGCGGCATCGTGCCCGAGTCCGACGCCAAGGCCCTGATCGCGTCCGGCGTCGCGGCGGTCTACACGCCCAAGGACTTCAGCCTGACCGAGATCATGGCCGACATCGTCGAGGTCATCCGCAAGGCCAACGACCTCTCCTGAGTCTGCGTCGACACGTCCCCCGGAAAAACATTCGGGGGACGTGTCGATCTGCGCTGCTCTCGTTCGTGGACTGGGCAGAGGGAGGCGTACGGAGCCTCCCACCACGTCACGGGAGAACACGATGTCCACGATCACCACCGCCCAGCCGACCGCCTACTCCGCCCGCGCTGGTCGCGCCGCCGCCCGCAAGCCGGTCTGGCTCCACGGCCTCGCTGCCACGGCCACCGCGAGCGCGGTCGTCACCGTCCTCGCCGTCGCGGCCTCGGCGGCCGGGGTGAGCTTCGAGACCGCCTCGGGGCCGATCCCGATCCTCGGCTTCGCCCAGCTGACCGCCATCTTCTCGCTCGTCGGCGTCGCGATGGCCGCCGTGATGGCCCGCGTCGCGCGCCGCCCGCGGCGTACGTTCGTGGTCACCTGCGTCGTGCTGACCATCGCCTCGCTTGTCCCCGATGTCACCTTCGGCTTCGATGCCGCCAGCGCGGTCGTGCTGATGGCGCTGCATGTCGTCGCTGCCGTCATCGTCGTCCCGGTCCTGGGTCGCCGTCTGGCCGAGGAGCGGTGAGCTCGGCCGGCCAGCGCATCGTGTAACACGTCGTTCGTAGGACTGTCCGGTCGTTCCAGACGACCACAGAGTCCTACGAACGACGTGTTACAGGCGCGGCGAGTAGCCTGCGCGCATGCGGGTAACGGTGGTCGGAGCCGGAGTCATCGGGCTCTCGTGCGCGGTGCGGTTGCTGGAGGCCGGTCACGAGGTGAGCGTGATCGGCCGGGAGCGGACGACCGGGACGACGTCGGCGGTGGCCGGCGGGTTCTGGTTCCCCTACCTGGCCGAGCCACGCGAGCGGGTGATGACCTGGGCGGCGGAGACCTTCCTCGAGCTCGCCCGGCTGGCCCAGGAGGAGCCGGAGGCAGGGGTACGCATGGTGCACGGCACCCAGCACAACCCCGAGGCCGACCTGTGGTGGGCCGCGCCGCTCACCGACCTGGCCGTCAGCGACGGCCGCGCCGAGTTCACCGTCCCCATCGCCGAGATGCCGGTCTACCTGCCCTGGCTCGAGCGGCAGGTCACCGAGGCCGGTGGGACCATCTCGACCGGCACCGTCGACGACCTGGAGAGCCTGGACGCCGACGTCGTGGTCAACGCGACCGGCCTCGGCGCACGGGAGCTGGTCGGCGACACCAGCCTCTACCCGGTCCAGGGCCAGATCGTCGTCCTCGCGCCGGGCGCTACCGAGGAGTGGCTGGAGGCCGAGGGCGATGCTCCCTCCTACGTCTTCCCACGCGGAGGCGACACCGTGGTCGGAGGTACGTCGGTGCCGCACGTGTGGGACGAGACCCCGGATCCACGTACGGCCGAGCGGATCCTGGCCGACGCCACCGCCGCGATGCCGGAGATCGCCGACGCCGAGGTCAGAGCCCACAAGGTCGGCCTCCGGCCGGCCCGCCCCTCGGTCCGGCTGGAGCGCGAGGGCCGGATCGTGCACTGCTACGGCCACGGCGGTGCCGGGGTGACGCTGAGCTGGGGCTGTGCCACCGAGGTCGCGGCACTCGTCTCCGGGCAACCGACGCGGCGTTGACGTACGGCGTTCAACGGTGGTTCAGCGGGTGCTCCTAGCCTCGCGCCCATGCCGAAGTCTGCTCGCCTTCTCGCCAGCGGTGTCGCGCTGGCCGCCGTCGTCGCCGTCGTCCCGGGAGCCGCCCACGCCGGGGCGTCTGCCAGTGCGCCCACCGACGCCTGGACCGACGAGATCCAGTGGACGTCGCGGTCCCTCGCGGACGGGGTCACGCTGCGTACCGGGGTGCTCGACGACCCCGACAGCGAGCCCTTCTGGACCGTCACCGTCCAGCACCCGGTGACCAGCTCGATCACGGGTCGCCCCGCCGCGGCCGGTGTGGGACCGCGTGCGTGGGCGGAGGAGACCGCTGACCGGCTCCGCGCGGCTGGCCACGAGCCGCGGCTCGACGACATCCCCTGGCCGGACTACTCCGACACCCCGAGCGGGCTGCAGGGCGTGCGCGTGCGGACGGGGGAGTACGCGTCGCAGGCCGAGGCGGGAGCGGCGGTGACCGCGCTCAAGGCGCAGGGCTTCTCGACCGCGGTCGCCGCCTGGACCGGCTACGACGTCGACACCCCCGCTGACGCCGAGCGGATCCACGTCGCGGTCATCGACCAGCGAGCCTTCGACGGCGAGGTCTACGGCACCCACCACGGCGTCGTCGCCCAGCGGCAGAGGCTGTCGGACGTGAGCGGCGAGCTGGGTGCGACCGTGGCGGTCAACGGCGGGTTCTTCATCACCGCGGACGCGGACGGCTACCAGGGCGCTCCCGCGGGGATCGCGGCGTACGACGGGCGGCTCGAGGCGATGGACGCCGGGTCGCGGACGGGCATCGTGCTCGGGAACGGGCCGGCGCGGATCACGCGCCTGACGGCGAAGGTCGACGTACGCAGCGGCGGGTCCGTACATCCGGTCAACGGGATCAACCGCAAGCCCGGCGTGATCCGCAACTGCGGCCGCCCGGGGGCCACGCCCACCACGGAGCCCCGTCAGGACGTCACCTGCCGGACCGAGTCGGAGCTCGTGCTCTTCACGCCGCGGCTCGGTACGGAGCTGCCGACCGGCGAGGGCACCCAGGTCGTCCTCGACGAAGACGACGTGGTCACCGCGGTGGGCGCGCGGGGTGGCACGGTCCCCGACGGCGGGAGCGTGATCCAGGGCATCGGAGGCGCCGGTGAGTGGCTTGCCGCCCGTGCGCGCGTCGGGAGCTCGCTGCCCGTCGCCGAGTCCGTACGCGACGCCGACGGCCACCGCGTACCGCTGACACCGGACACCTCGATCGTCAGCGCCGCGCCCAACCTGGTCACCGACGGTCGCACCGACATCGACGCCGCCGAGGAGGGTGTCATCGACCCCGCCGACCTGTCCTTCAACTACGCGTGGGCGGAGATCCGACAGCCGCGGACGATGGCGGGCATCGACCGCCGCGGCCGGCTCCTGCTCGTGACCGTCGACGGCCGCCAGCCCGGCGTCTCCGAGGGCCTCACGCTCGCGGAGGAGGCCAAGCTGATGAAGAGCCTGGGCGCGGAGGACGCGATGAACCTCGACGGTGGCGGCTCGACCGCCATGGCGAGCGGCGGCACCCTGCTCAACCGCACCTCCGACGCGGCGGGGGAGCGGGCCGACGGCGACTTCATCGTGGCCGTACCGACGAAGTAAGGCTCACCTAACCCTCCTGTTACCCTTCGGGCGTGGGCAAGAAGAGGAAGCCTCCCAAGACGGAGTGCTGCGTGTCGAAGTCGCGCTGCAAGCGGTGTCCGATCCGCATGCTCAAGGAAGGCACCCTGCCCGAGGGGATGACGGTCAAGAAGCGCCGTCTGGTGACCCTCGACGGCAAGCCGGTCAAGAAGAAGCACCTCGCCGCCTGAGCCCGCTCAGCCAGCCGTCTGTCGCGGCAGCGTGAGAGTGAGACCGCCGACCGCCAGCATCGCGACCGCGAGCACGTATCCGGTCCGCGCGAAATCGCCGTCCCAGCCGAGGTAGAGGGCGCCGACGAGCGCGGACCCGAGCGCCAGAGGAACGCCAGCCCGAGGGGCAGCATGCTGGTCCCGATCTCGACCGCCGAGAGCCCTCGGGTCGCCGCGGTGATGGAGAAGACGAACGTGAAGCCGCTGAAGGCGACGTACATCGGCAGTCCGATGCCCAGACCGGCGGAGACGCTGCGGAACCTGAAGAGGGAGAGCGGAACCAGCGGGATCGACGCGCGGCGCTCGAGCCTGGCCTGCCACCACACGAACGCCGCTGCCGCCACGGGTGTGCCGGCGAGGCAGACCCAGGTCCAGGCCGGCCAGCCCAGGGCACGCCCCTCGGTGAGAGGAAGGACCAGCAGGGTCATCAGGATGCCCAGCAGCGCGGCACCTCCGATGTCGAGCCGGCTCGGTGTCGGGGCCTTCGACTCCGGCAGGTAGCGCAGCACGACGACGATGACGACGGCGACCAGCGCGGACGTCACCCAGAAGAGAGAGCGCCAGCCGAGCGAGGAGTCGGTGAGGATGCCGCCCGCGAGGAACGCCACGGAGAAGGCCACCCCGGCGGTCGCGCCGAAGAGCGCCATCGCGCGCACCCGGTGGTGGCCGTCGGTGTTCGCATGGATGCTGGCCAGCACCTGTGGGGCGACGAGGGCGGCGGTCGCGCCTTGCAGCAGCCTGGCCCCGATCAGCACCTCGGAGCTCTGGGCGACGGCGCAGAGCAGCCCGGTGACGGCGAAGAGCACCAGCCCGATCGACAGCATCCGACGGCGGCCGTGCGAGTCCCCGAGCCGTCCGCCGATGACGACGAGGGAGGCGTAGACGACCCCGTACGCCGCGACGACCAGCTGGAGGACGCCCGGTGAGGCATGCAGCTCGGCACCGATCTCGCCGAGGGCGACGGTGACCGATACGAAGGAGATGACTGGCACCGCGACCGCGCACAGTGCAGCGGCGAGAGCCGTCTTCACCCTGAGGGTGGTGCTATCCCGGTGGTGAGTGCCTGGTTATCCAGGTATCACTGGTGCCCGGCTGACCGCTGGCCATCGGCGTACCGCGGGGTGACCATAGGACCCATGGCCACCAGCGCCGCCGGACGAGCAGAGCTCGCCGCCTTCCTGCGCGCGCGCCGTGAACGGATCACCCCGGAGGACGTCGGGCTGCCCGGCGGCGGCCGGCGACGTACGCCGGGGTCGAGGCGGGAGGAGGTCGCGATGCTCGCCGGGGTCGGTGTCACCTGGTACACCTGGCTGGAGCAGGGCCGCGACATCAATGCGTCGGTCCAGGTGCTGGAGGCGGTCGCGCGCACGCTGCGGATGGACTCCCAGGAGCGCTGGCACCTCTTCCAGCTCGACCAGGTGACCGCGGAGCGCTTGGAGGCGCTGGTGGTCTACGACGAGCGGCACCGGCTCCGCGCAGTCTGACGGACGTGTCGGTTCCGGTCCTCGAGCAAGTACGGAAATTGGGCGGCCGATCCATCGCCCGGGTGGTAGGAATTGCCTTGCAGCCGATTACCTACTCGTGCAAGGACGTTACCGATGCCTCACGCCACCCGCCGCTCTGTCCTGTCCGGCGCAGTCACGGGCGCCGCGGCGCTGAGCGCTGCCGGCTACACCGCCTCTCCGGCGCATGCGGGGAAGCCTGACACGGTCCGGCTGACCGTGCTCGGCACGACCGACCTGCACGGCAGCGTCTTCAACTGGGACTACTACAAGAACGCCGTGTTCTCCAACAGCGCCGGCAACGAGATCGGCGTCGCCAAGGTCAAGACGCTGATCGACGCGGTGCGCGAGGAGCGTCGCGGCGAGCCGATCCTCACCATCGACGCCGGCGACACCATCCAGGGCACCCCGCTGGCCTACTACTACGCCCGGATCGACCCGATCACCGAAGGCGCGATCCACCCGATGGCGCGCGCGATGAACCTGGTCGGCTACGACGCCGCGGCGCTCGGCAACCACGAGTTCAACTACGGCATCGACACCATCCGGAAGTTCGAGGAGCAGGTGAACTTCCCGATGCTCGGCGCCAACGCGGTCGACCCGTCGACGAAGCTGCCGGTCTTCCCGCCCTACGTCATCAAGGACTACGACCTCGGTCGCGGCCGCCGCCTCCGGGTCGGCGTGCTCGGTCTGACCAACCCCGGCATCGCGATCTGGGACAAGGCCAACGTCGAGGGGCGGATGGAGTTCCCCGGCCTGGTCGAGCAGGCCAAGATCTTCGTGCCCGAGCTCAAGAAGGCCGGCTGCGACCTGGTCATCGTCAGCGCCCACTCCGGCGCCGACACCTCCAGCTCCTACGGCGACGAGCTGCCGCCGGAGAACGCCTCCACCCTGGTCGCCGAGCAGGTCCCCGACATCGACGCCATCCTCGTCGGCCACGCCCACCGCGAGATCACCCAGCGCTACGTCACCAACACCGAGACCGGCAAGCAGGTGCTGCTGACCGAGCCGCTCTACTGGGGCATGCGCGTCTCCGTGATGGACCTGGTCGTACGCCGCGAGAAGCGCCACGGCCGGCCCCGCTGGGTCCTGGAGTCGGCGACCTCGCAGACGCTCAACTCCAACACCGTCGACGCCGACCCGGAGGTCTCCGCCGCCGTGCAGGAGCAGCACGACGTGGTTGTCTCCTACGTCAACTCCGTCATCGGCACCTCCGCGGTGGAGATGCGCGCAGCGCGGGCGGTGGTGGAGGACGTACCGATCATCGACTTCGTCAACTTCGTCCAGGCCGACGCCGTCAAGGCGGCACTGACCGGCTCCGACGCGGAGCTTCCGGTCCTCTCGATCGCGGCCCCGTTCAGCCGCGCCGCGGCCTTCCCCGCGGGCGAGGTGACCGTACGCGACGTCGCCGGTCTCTACATCTACGACAACACCCTGATGGCGGTGCGCATCACCGGCGCCCAGCTCAAGGACTACCTCGAGTTCACCGCCCGCTACTTCAAGCAGGTCAGCGGCACCGGCCCGTTCCCGATCGACCAGGTGACCAACGCGCCGACCGACACCGCGCCCAACGGCACCCCCGACTACAACTTCGACACCATCGCCGGGCTCGACGCGGCGCTGACCTACGACATCGACATCTCGGTCCCGGTCGGTTCGCGGATCACCGGGCTCGCCTACGGCGGCGTCGCGGTCACCGACGCGCAGGAGTTCGTGCTCGCGGTCAACAACTACCGCCAGTCCGGTGGCGGCGGCTTCCCGCACGTCACCGACGCCACCGTGGTCTACAACCAGCAGGTCGAGATCCGGCAGCTGCTCATCGACTGGGTCACCGCCCACCAGGTCATCGACCCGGCCGCCTTCGCGTCGGTCGACTGGCGCCTCGTCTCCGGCGGCGAGCCGATCACCGTGGAGTAGGGGTCAGCGGGGGTTGATCCAGTTGAGCAGCTGACTCATCGAGATCAGCAGGTCGTCCAGCCGGCGCTCCACGCTGTCCAGGCGCGCGTTGACGCTGTCGATCGCGGCGTCGGTGCGCTCCATCCGGCCCTTGATCGCGTGGAACTCCGCCGTGTGCATCTGCTGCATCGTCAGGAGATCGATCATGATCGCCTCGACGTCGCTCACGGACAGGCGGCCCCCAACGCCATGCCCCGAGTAGTTCATGGACATGGCGTGAATCTTGTCACGCAGTTCCATGCGAAACGTATGGAATGGTGTTTCGCCGACGTGAACTTGCCCGACCGTGCACCAACTGTTGGTCAGAAGAGTCTCTCGGTGGGGTCGTCGAGGCCGCGCAGGGCGTCGTAGTCGACGATCGTGCAGGTGATCCCGCGGTCCTCGGCGAGCACGCGGGCCTGCGGTTTGATGGCCTGAGCGGCGAAGATGCCCCGTACCGGCGCGAGAAGAGGGTCGCGGTTGAGCAGCTCGAGATAGCGGGTCAGCTGCTCGACGCCGTCGATCTCGCCGCGTCGTTTGATCTCGACGGCGACCGACTTCCCGTCGGCGTCGCGGCACATCAGGTCGACCGGTCCGATCGCGGTCGGGTACTCGCGGCGTACGAGGGTCAGACCCTCGCCCAGTGTCGCCGGGTGGTCGGCGAGGAGCTCCTGGAGGTGCTTCTCGACGCCGTCCTTCTGCAGGCCGGGGTCGACGCCGAGGTCGTGGGAGGACTCGTGGTGGATCTCCTCGATCAGGATGCGCAGGGTGTCATCCGTCTTGGAGGTGACCGTCCACTCGATACGGCCGTCGTCGGACTTGCCCTCCGAGAGGGTGCAGGGCGGCGACATCCAGTTGAGGGGCTTGTAGGAGCCCCCGTCGGAGTGGACCAGCACCGATCCGTCGGCCTTGAGCATCAGCACCCGCGTGGCCATCGGGAGGTGGGCGGTGAGCCGCCCCGCATAGTCGACCTGGCAGGTGGCAACGACGAGTCTCACCGGGAGAACGTATCGCATGGCCTCATGTGAGCAGCGTCACGCCACCAGGGGTTACTCATGGGTAATAAATTTGGCAGTCTTCCGTCGCATGACGGTTTCGACCCAGGGTTCCATCCACGACGTGCTCGTACTGCCCTACCTCAACCACGCGATTCGCATGCTTGAGTCGGGCTACGCCACCGCCACGGACATCGACAACGCCATGCGCTTCGGCTGCGGCTACCCCCAGGGACCGCTGGCCACGGTCGACGAGATCGGCGCCTCCGCAGTACGCGACGCGCTGCTCGCCCGCTTCGAGGAGACCGGCGACAACCTGCACAAGCCGGCCGGCCTGCTCACCCAGGTCGCCGGCGAGTCCGGGTCGTTCGCCTCGGCCGCCGGGGACCACGTACGCGCTCCGGAGCTGCGCCACACGATCGAGAAGATCGGCGTGGTCGGCACCGGCACCATGGCCTCGGGCATCGTCCAGGTCTTCGCCCAGGCGGGCTACGACGTCGTCTTCGTCGGCCGCTCCCCGGAGAAGCTCGACGGAGTCGTCGCCGGGATCACCAAGTCGCTCGACAAGGCCATCGCCAAGGGCCGCTCGGACGAGGAGACCAAGGCCGCCGTGCTCGGCCGCCTGACCGGCAGCACGTCCCGCGAGGACCTCGCCGGGGCCGACCTGATCGTCGAGGGCATCGCCGAGGACCTCGACGTCAAGACCGAGCTCTTCCGCGACCTCGACCGCATCGCCAAGGCGGGTGCCATCCTCGCCACGACCACCAGCTCGATGCCGATCACCGAGCTGGCCAAGGTCACCTCGCGCCCCGGCGACGTCATCGGGATGCACTTCTTCAACCCGGCGCCGGTCATGAAGCTCGTCGAGGTGGTCACCACCGACCTCACCTCGGCCGAGGTCGACGAGACCGTCCGCGCGCTGTCCACGGCGGTCGAGAAGGTCCCGGTCTCCTGCGGCGACCGCTCAGGCTTCATCGTCAACGCGCTGCTGTTCCCCTACCTCAACGACGCCGTCAAGCTGCACGAGTCCGGCGTCGCGATGGACGAGATCGACGCCGCGATCAAGGAGACCGCCGGGTTCCCGATGGGGCCCTTCGAGCTCCTCGACGTCGTCGGCAACGACGTCTCCCTGGCCATCCAGTCCGAGCTCCGCAACGAGTTCGGCGAGCCCGGCTTCGACCCCGCCGCCCTCCTGGTCCAGAAGGTCCAGGAAGGCAAGCTCGGCCGCAAGACCGGCGAGGGCTTCCACACCTACTGACAGCCGAATCCTCACTTCTGGCGGCCGAGTCTGCAGTTGTGGCGAACGAAAGGGCAGTTTCGTCACCCACAACTGCAGACTCGGCTGCATCTTCTGAGGATTCGGCCGGCGGCGCCGAGGCTCGGTCAGGGTCTGGGGTAGCCGCGGCGTACGGCTCGTTCCAGGATTCCCAGGGTGGCCCGAATCGACTTCTGGTCGATGACCGGGAAGATCGGCTTCCACTCGGGGAGGGCGGTGGACCAGTCGCAGTAGGAGGTGACTCGGGTGTCTCCGGAGTCGAGCTGCTCGAGCTGGTAGCCGAAGCGGTGACCGATCGGCGGCTTGATGGTGCCGTCGATGGTCCACTCGATCGACCGGCCGGGTTCGAGGCCTGTGATGATCACGGTGACGTCGTACCTGCCCATCGGGTAGTCGCCGAGGGCCTCGCGGTCCATGTGGACGACGAACCGGTCGCCGACCGCGGCGACCGGGGCTCCCTCCGCGGACTGGAGCATGCCGGAGGCGTCGATGGCGACATGGCCGTCCGGGTCGACGAGAACGGCGAAGATGTCGGTGGGGGAGGCGGGGATGATCCGCTCGGCCTCGATGCGTTCGGCCTCGACGGTCTCGGCCGCCTGGGTCTGTTCGGTCACGGGGCCTGAATCTAGCGGCGTCCTGGCGTGCCTGGCATCACACCGTGGCAGGATGCGGGCATGAGTGAGCGCACGATCGAGACAGTCGGAGTCGTCGGCCTCGGCACCATGGGGGCCGGGATCGCGGAGGTGTTCGCCCGCAACGGGTTCACCGTCGTCGGGGTGGAGCGGGACGAGGAGGGCCTCGAGCGCGGCAAGGCGCACCTGGCGCACTCGACCGGCCGCGCGGTGAAGCGCGGCAAGCTCAGCGAGGAGGAGCAGGAGGCGCTGCTCGGCCGGATCTCCTTCGCCACCGACGCGACGGCGCTCAAGGACGTCGACATGGTCGTCGAGGCGGTCGTGGAGTCGCTGGAGCTGAAGAAGTCGATCCTCGCCACCCTCGACGAGATCGTCGCTCCCGAGACGATCCTGGCGACCAACACGTCCTCGCTGTCGGTGACCGAGATCTCGACCGCGTCCAAGCACCCCGGCCGCGTCGTCGGCGTGCACTTCTTCAACCCGGCCCCGGTGCAGAAGTTCGTCGAGATCGTACGCACCGTGGTGACCGAGCCCGACGTGCTCGAGGACGCCCGCGAGGTCGTCGGCAAGCTCGGCAAGTCGCCGGTGGTCTGCGGTGACCGCGCCGGGTTCATCGCCAACGCGCTGCTCTTCGGCTACCTCAACCACGCGGTCTCGATGTTCGAGGGCCACTACGCCACCCGCGAGGACATCGACACCGCGATGCGGCTGGGCTGCGGCTACCCGATGGGCCCGCTGGCGCTGCTGGACCTGATCGGTCTGGACACCTCCTACGAGATCCTCGACACGATGTACCGCCAGGGCCGCGACCGCCTGCACGCCCCCGCGCCCATCCTCAAGCAGATGGTCACCGCCGGGATGCTCGGGCGGAAGTCGGGTCGTGGCTTCTACACCTACGAGGCCGCCGACTCGCCCGTCGTGGTGCCGGACGCGCTCACCCCGAGCGCCGACGCCACCCACGAGCTGCGGCGTGACATCGCCAAGGTCGGCGTGGTCGGGACCGGGACGATGGCCTCCGGGATCGTCGAGGTGTTCGCCAAGGGTGGCTACGACGTGACGTACGTGGGGCGTAGCCCCGACAAGGTGGCCAAGGTCGGCGAACGCATCACCAAGAGCCTCGACAAGGCGATCGGCCGGGGCAAGCTGGACGAGTCGGAGAAGCCCGAGATCCTCGGCCGGCTCACCGGCACGACCGCGCTGGACGACCTGGCCGACGTCGACATCGTGGTGGAGGCCATCGCCGAGGACCTGGCCATCAAGACCACGCTCTTCGAGAACCTCGACGACATCTGCAAGCCGGGCGCGATCCTGGCGACCACGACCTCGAGCCTGCCGGTCATCGAGCTGGCCAGGGTGACGAAGCGGCCAGCCGACGTCGTCGGGATGCACTTCTTCAACCCGGCTCCGGTGATGAAGCTGGTCGAGGTCGTCTCCACGGTCACCACGGCCGAGGAGGTCTCCGAGACCGTCCGGGCGCTGTGCGCGAAGGTCGGCAAGTCGCCGGTCTCGTGCGGCGACCGCGCCGGCTTCATCGTCAACGCGCTGCTGTTCCCCTACCTCAACGACGCGGTCAAGATGCTCGAGGCCCACTACGCCACCGCCGACGACATCGACACCGCGATGAAGCTCGGCTGTGCGCTGCCGATGGGCCCCTTCGAGCTGCTCGACGTGGTCGGCAACGACGTCTCGCTCGCCATCGAGCGCGAGCTCTACCTCGAGTTCCGCGAGCCGGGCTTCGCGCCCGCGCCGCTGCTGGAGCACCTGGTCACTGCGGGCTACCTCGGTCGCAAGACCGGCAAGGGTTTCCGCGACTACTCCTGAGCGGGACGGTCCCGACCACCGTGGCAGTACGCTGAATGACGTGGGACTTCTGATCGCACTTCTCATCGTCGTCGCGGTGATCGGGACCGTGGTCGTGACCAGCAGGCGCTCGCAGGCGCGAGCGCTGGAAAAGCAGCGCGCCGAGCTCGAGCCGGTCAAGCAGCTCGCCTTCGAGGACGTCACCGCCTTCGGTGAGGAGCTGCAGAAGCTCGACCTCGACATGGCCGGCAAGGAGCTCGACGAGGGCGCCAACGCCGACTACCAGCGGGCGCTGGACGAGTACGAGACCGCCAAGCGCACCGTCGACAAGATGACCTCGCCTGACGACGTCAAGCAGATCACCACGATCGTCGAGGACGGCCGCTACGCGATCGCGTGCGTGAAGGCGCGGGTCGCCGGCGAGCCGCTGCCGAAGCGCCGCCCGCCGTGCTTCTTCGACCCCCGCCACGGGCTCTCGGTCGAGGACGTGGAGTGGGCGCCCCCAGGTGGCGTGCCCCGTGACGTACCCGCCTGCGCGCTCGACCTCGAGCGGATCCGGGCCGGTGCCGAGCCGGACAGCCGCAAGGTGATGGTGGGCAACGAGCGAGTGCCCTACTGGCAGGGCGGCCCGGCCTACCAGCCCTACGCCCGTGGCTACTTCGGCTCCTTCGGGCCGATGGACTGGATGTTCGCGGGCATGATGTTCGGCGCGTTCGGTGGCTTCGAGGCGATCGGTGAGATCGGCGAGGGCATGGGCGAGGCGATCGGCGGCTTCGGCGAGGGCCTCGGGGACATGTTCGACGGCTTCGACTTCTGAGCAAGTCGACAGCGCACGTACGATCCTCGCTTGTGACTGACCTGCACACGCTCGAGCTCGGCGAGACCGGCAGCCGCGTCGTCTTCCTGCACGGGCTCTTCGGCCAGGGACGCAACTGGAACACCCTCGGCAAGCAGCTGGCCGACAAGCACCGGGTGACGCTGGTCGACCTGCCCCACCACGGCCGATCGCCGCAGCCCGACACCTTCGGCTACCTCGACGTGACCGCCGCCGTCGCCGAGCTGCTCTCTGCTGATGACGGGGCCGACGACCCTGCGACCGTGGTCGGTCACTCGATGGGCGGCAAGGTGGCGATGCTGCTCGCGATCACCCGCCCCGAGCTGGTCGCGAAGCTGGTCGTGGCCGACATGTCGCCGGTCGTCTACGAGCGCGTCGGCGGCTTCAAGACGTACGTCGAGGCGATGCAGGGCCTCGACCTGAGCCGCATCACCCGGCGCGAGGAGGCGGACGCGGGGATGCAGGAGGCGGTCCCGGACCCGACGATCCGCGGCTTCCTGCTGCAGAACCTGCGCCGCGACGGCGAGGGCTGGCGCTGGGCGATGAACCTGGACGTACTCGGCCGTGACCTCGACCGCATCGGCGCCTGGCCTGCCGAGGAGCTGAAGGCATACGACCCCTACGACGGGCCCGTGCTGTGGCTGGCCGGCGAGCTGTCGAACTATGTCGCCGACGAGTACGCGCCGGCGATGAAGGAATGGTTCCCGCGCTACCGCAAGGTGACCATCAAGGGCGCCGGCCACTGGGTCCACTCCGAGAAGCCGGAGACGTTCCTGGCGGCCCTGCGCCAGTTCCTCGGCGACTGAGCCACCGCGGCGTCTACGCTGTGCGGCATGGAGCGTGACAAGCCGGTCATCGTGCTGGTCGGCGGCGAGCACGCCGAGGTCATCGAGCGGGAGTTCCGGGCCCGGTACGACCGTGACTACCGGATCGAGCCGGTCGTCGGCTTCACCGCCGGCCTCGACAGGACCCAGGAGCTCGTGGCCGAGGGTGCGCAGATCGCGATGGTCGCCGTCGAGCACGTGCTCGACGAGGGCACCTCGATCGATCTCCTCCGCCGCGTACCGGGCATCGTGGCGACGGCACGCCGGGTCGCCCTGGTCTCGTGGGAGGACTTCACCGGTGCTCTCGACGACCTGCGTGACGCGGCGCTCGAGCGCGAGATGGACACCTACGTCCTCATCCCGCGCGGCCCGCGGGACGAGGAGTTCCACACCGCACTGATCGAGCTCCTCTCGGAGTGGGGCTGGTCGGTGGGCAGGCCCCTGGTGACCGTGACCGACGTCGTGGCCGAGCCGGGCGATCGGGACGCGGCGGCGATCCGCGACCTGCTCGAACGCATGGGTTTCCCGCTTCGCGCGCTCGAGCCGAGCGACGACGAGGCGCAGGAGATCATCGAGGCCGCCGGCCCGGGGGCACAGCTGCCCCTGGTCCATACCTTCACGGGCCGGGTGGTCTCCGGGGCGACGACGGCGACGGCCGCAGAGGCCATCTACGGCGGGTTCGACGACATCCCCGAAGGTGTGATCGCCGACGTCGCCATCGTGGGCGCCGGGCCGGCGGGCCTCGCAGCGGCCGTCTACGCGGCGTCGGAGGGTTTGGCGACGGTCGTCGTGGAGCGCGACGCGATCGGCGGCCAGGCGGGCTCGAGCTCGATGATCCGCAACTACCTCGGATTCCCGCGCGGCATCTCGGGCATGCGCCTCGCCCAGCGATCCCGCATCCAGGCCAGCCGGTTCGGCGCCCGCTTCTTCTCCGGGCGACCGGTGACCGGGATCGAGCCCGGTCCGGTCGACGAGCCCGAGCACCAGCACGTGCACGTACGCGGCGCGCAGTTCTGCGCGCGTACGGTCGTGCTCGCCATGGGCGTGACCTATCGACGGCTCGGGGTGCCCGGCGTGGACGACCTGGTCGGTGCGGGCGTCTACTACGGCGCCGCGACGTCGATGGCGCGCGAGATGCAGGGCCGTGAGGTCTTCGTGGTGGGCGGCGGCAACTCGGCCGGGCAGGCTGCCATCCACCTCGCCAAGTTCGCGAAGTCGGTGACGATCCTGGTCCGGCGGCACGACCTCGCGGAGACCATGTCGGCCTACCTGGTGCGCGAGATCGATGCGACGTCGAACATCCAGGTCCGGCCCCGCACGATCGTCGCCGACGGCGGCGGTGAGGGCCAGCTGGAGTGGCTGAGGTTGGAGAACCTGGACACCGGCGAGGAGACGAAGACGTCCGCCGACGGCCTCTTCTGCCTGCTCGGAGCGGAACCCGACTGCGCCTGGCTGGCGGAGGGGGTGGCTCTCGACGAGCACGGGTTCGTCCTGACCGGCCGCGACGTACCACGCGAGCACTGGATCGACGGGAGCCCGCCCGCGAGCCTGGAGACGACGGTGCCGGGTGTGTTCGCCGTCGGCGACGTACGTGCCGGGTCGATGAAGCGGGTCGCGTCCGCGAGCGGCGAGGGCGCGTCGGTGCTCCCGCTGGTGCACGCGCACCTGGCGCGGCTGCGCGCCCAGGAGTTCGGCGCCTGAGCTCGGGCACCGGTAGGAGCCTCAGGGCTCGATCAGACCTGCCCTGATCGCGTAGCGGGTCACCTGGGTGCGGTCGCGCAGGCCCAGCTTGGCGAGGATGTTCTCGCGGTGGCGCTCGACGGTCTTGTAGGAGATCGTCAGCTCGCGCGCGATCTCGCGGGTCGAGTGACCCTCGGCGATGAGCTTGAGCACCTCGTCCTCGCGCTCGGTCAGCACGGTGCGCGGCAGGCTCTCGCCGCGGTTGAGGCGGTCGAGGTAGTCGCGGACGAGCGCGCTCATCGCGCCGGGATAGACGAACGCCTGCCCCCGGATCGCGGTGCGGCACGCCTTGACCAGGTCCTCGTCGGCGACCGACTTGAGGACGTAGCCGCTGGCGCCGACCTTGAGCGCCTCGAAGAAGTACTGCTCGTTGTCGTGCATCGAGAGCATCAGCATCTTCGGTGGCGTACGCATCCGGGCGATGCCGCGCGCGGCCTGCAGACCGGTCATCCGGGGCATGGCGACGTCGAGGATCACCAGGTCGACCTCGATGTCGCGCAGCGCGGCCACCGCCTCGGCGCCGTCGGCCGCCTCGGCGACCACCTCGAGGTCGGGCTCGGCGTCGAGGATGAGGCGTACGCCGCGGCGGACCAGGGTGTGGTCGTCGGCCAGCAGGATCCGGATCTTCGGAGGCGTGGGGGTCACAGCGGCACCTCCAGGCGGACGGTGGTGCCACGTCCGGGGACGCTGGTCACCTGGAGATCGGCGCCGACGAGCAGGGCCCGCTCTCGCATGCCGCTGATCCCGGCGCCGGCCACCAGGTCGGCGCTGCCGCGGCCGTCGTCGGAGACGGTGAGGACGACCCGGTCGCCGATCTTGCACAGGGAGAGCTCCGCGGTGGCGGCGTGGGCGTGGCGGACGACGTTGGTGAGCGCCTCCTGGGCGACCCGGTAGATCACCAGCTCGCGGTCCTGGGGCAGCTCGGGCAGCCCACGCCCGATGGTGCGGCGTACGGTCGTGCGGCCCAGCGCGCCGACGTCGGTGGCCAGCGAGGCCAGGGCGGCGTGCAGGCCGAGGTCCTCGAGCACGCCGGGCCGGAGCTGCCGCGCCACGCGGCGTACGTCGTCGATGCCGGTGCGCGCGGACTCGCGGACGGCGGCCAGCTCGGGACGAACCTCCTCCGGCACCTGTCGCTCCAGCCCCTTCAGCCCCAGGAGTACGACGGTGAGCGACTGCCCGACCTCGTCGTGGAGCTCCTGGGCGATCCGGTGCCGCTCGGCCTCCTGCGCCGCGAGCGCCTTGGCATTGCTGGTGCTCCGCTCGGTCTCCAGCCGCTCGAGCATCGCGTTGTAGCTGGCCACCAGGCGGGCGCCGGCGCCCTTGCCGTGGGTCGGCAGGCGCTGGTCGGGGGAGAGGTGGTCGACCGAGTCCATGGTGCGGATCACCCGGTCGATCGGCGCCAGGCTGCGCAGCAGCAGGAGCGCGTTGAGCGTCGCCATCACGACCAGCCCGACCGCCAGCACCACCGCCTCCGAGGCCAGGACGCGCTCCGAGACCCGGGCCGGCGACAGCGCCAGGACCAGGGTGCCGACGCAGAAGACCGCCCAGTTCGTCAGGCAGACCCGCCAGAAGAGGGGCAAGTGACTCATGCCCCAACCCTGACATGTCATCTGGCCTGGACTTATGGGTGGCAGCACCCATTCGGATCGAGTCTCCGGTCGCGGAGAGTCGACGGCATGGAGCTCAACGCATGATCGTGTACGCGGCGGTGGCGATCTTCATCGTCACCTACGGCCTCATCGCCACCGAGCGCGTCCACCGCGTCGCTGCCGCCCTGGGCGGCGTCGCCGCGATGGTCGCGATCGGGGTCATCAGTGCCGAGTCGGCCTTCTTCAGCCACGAGACCGGTGTCGACTGGGACGTCATCTTCCTGCTCTTCGGGATGATGGTGATCGTCGGCGTCCTCAAGCAGACGGGGCTGTTCGAGTTCCTCGCGCTGTGGGCGGTCAAGCACTCCGGCGGCCGCCCGGCGCGGCTGGCGACCCTGCTGATCCTGGTCACCGCGGCGCTCTCGCCGATCCTCGACAACGTGACCACGGTGCTGCTGGTGACCCCGGTGACGCTGTCGGTCTGCGAGCGGCTGGGCCTGCGGCCGATGCCGTACCTGATCTCGCTCATCCTCGCCGCCAACGTCGGCGGCACCTCGACCCTGATCGCCGACCCGCCCAACATCATCGTGGCCAGCCGCGCGAACCTGACCTTCGACGACTTCCTGATCCACTCGTTGCCGCTGTGCCTGATCCTGCTGGTGGTGCTGATCGGGCTCGTACGCGTGCTCTTCCGCAAGGACCTGCGCGGCCACGTCGACCTGGACGGCCTGATCGAGCCGCCCGCCTCGGCGATCCACGACCGCGGGCTGCTCTACCGCTGCCTGGCCGTGCTGGCGCTGGTGATGCTCGCGTTCGGTCTCCACACCGAGCTCCACCTGGATCCGTCGCTGGTCGCGATGCTCGGCGCCGGGGCGATGGTGATCGTCTCCCGGACGGAGACCGAGGCGTTCCTGGAGGAGGTCGAGTGGTCGACCCTGGCCTTCTTCATGGCGCTGTTCGTGCTGGTCGGTGGTCTGGTCGAGGTGGGAGTCATCGGCTCGCTGGGCACCCTCGCCGCCGACCTGATGGGCGACAACGAGCTCGCCGGGGTCACCGGCCTGATGATCGGCTCGGCCGTCGTGGGCGGGTTCGTCGACAACATCCCCTACACCGCCGCGATGGTGCCGATCGTGGAGGAGATGGTCGCCGCGACGCCGTCCTCGGGCGCCGACAGCCCGCTGTGGTGGGCGCTCGTCTTCGGCGCGGACCTCGGCGGCAACACCACCGCCGTCGCCGCCGGCGCCAACGTGGTCGTGCTCGGTCTGGCCGCCAAGGCCGGCCACCCGATCAGCTTCTGGAGGTTCACCAGGTACGGCATCGTGGTGACGATCGTGACGCTGGCCGTCGCCTGGGTCTACGTCGCGCTGCGCTACTTCGTGCTGGCCTGACGTTCTCGATAAGCCGCGACCGCGTTGCGGTTGGTGCAGGTCGGCGAGCAGTAGCGCTTCGAGCGGTTGCGGGACAGGTCGACGACCACCCCGAGACAGCCGTCGTCGGCGCAGATCGAGAGCCGGGACAGCTCGTCGGCGCGGATGACGTCGACCATCGCCATCGCGGTCTCGACGGCGATCCGCGTCGCCAGCGGGGCGTCGGGCTCGGTGGCGTGGATGTGCCAGTCGTACGTCGTGTGCCGGACGAGCTGGGGCGTGGCCCGGTGCTCGGCCAGCAGCGCGTTGGTCAGCCGCACGGCCTCGTCGCGCTCGGCGGTGAGCAGGTCGCGCAGCCGGGTGCGGAGGGCGCGGACCTCCTCGAGCTCGGCGCGGTCGCGGTCGTGCCGCCCGGTGTAGTCGTACGTCACGAAGAACTCGTCCAGCGCCGCCACGGTCGCCAGCTCGTCGACCGAGCCGGGGGACAGGGCGAGGGTGTTCGCCAGCGCCGCGGCTGCCTGGAGGCCTACCTCGGTGTCATGGGTGAAAACCATGTTGACACATTACCGCGTCGCTGGGATCGTCATGTGTCATGACGACGTTGACCAATGACGAGGCGGTGCCGCAGAGCACGCAGAAAACGCCGCTGGTGGCTGCCGGACTGCTGATGGCAGTCCTCTCGGCGGTCACGTTCAGCCTCTCCGGGCCACTGGGCCGCGGCCTGTTCGACACCGGCTGGTCGACGGGAGGCGTGCTGGTCTTCCGCGTCGGCATCGGCGCCCTCGTGCTGGCCCCGTTCGCGGTGCGCGCGCTCGCCGGCCGATGGCGAAGCGTCGCCGCGAGTTGGCGGGTCGTGGTGGCGTACGCACTGCTGGCGATCGTGGTGCCGCAGTTCGCGTTCTTCTCGGCCGTGCAGTGGATGGCGGTCGGACCGGCGCTGCTGCTGGAATACATGGGCGTCGTGCTCGTCGTCGGGTGGATGTGGCTGCGCCACGGCGAGCGGCCCTCGCGCCTGACGATGGTGGGCGCGCTGGTCGCCATCGCCGGCCTCGTGCTGGTCCTCGACCTGGTCAGTGGCGCCAACGTGCACCCGTTCGGCGTGCTGTGGGGCTCCGCGGCCGCCGTGGGGCTGGCGGGCTACTACGTGCTCAACGCCCACTCCAGCACCACCCTGCCGCCGCTCGCGCTGGCCTGGCTGGGTCTGACCGGCGCGACGATCCTGCTCGTGCTGCTCTGCCTGATCGGGGCGATCCCATTCGCGATGGAGACCTCGCCGGTGGTCCTGGCGGGCCTGGAGATGCCTTGGTGGGGGCCGCTGATCGGCCTGGGTGTGCTCACCTGCTCGATCGCCTATGCCGCGGGCATCGCCGCCACCCGCACCCTCGGCTCGCGCCTGTCCTCCTTCGTCGGGCTGCTGGAGGTCGTCTCGGCTGTCGTCTTCGCCTGGCTGCTGCTCGGTGAGGCTCCCGGCCTGATTCAGCTCATCGGCGGGCTGGTGGTGCTTGCCGGGATCATCGCGGTCCAGCAGGGCGAGCAGTCGACGACCGCCTCCTGAAAGCCGAAGCGCCGCACGCGCCGGCTCGATCCGGTGCGTGCGGCGCTCTCGCAGGTCGTGGCTAGCGCTCGTCCTGGGCTCTGACGTAGACCTCGCGGATCAGCATCAGCACGGCGGCCGCCGTCGGGATCGCCAGCAGCGCGCCGACGACACCGAGGAGCGAGGCGCCGACGAGGGCGGCGATCACGGTGACGACGCCGGGGATGTCGACCGAGCGGGACATGACCCGCGGGTAGACGACGTAGTTCTCGAACTGCTGGTAGGCGATGTAGAAGACGACCGCGATGAGCCCGGTCTTCAGGTCGGTCGTCGCGAAGGTGATCGCGCAGACGATGACCGCGCCGATGGTGGCGCCGATCATCGGGATCACGTCGGTGATCATGACCACGAAGGCCAGGGCCACGGCGTACTCGCCCATCCCGATGACGAAGAGCAGCACCAGCGTCGACAGGCCGGCGCACAGCGCGACGATGAAGGCACCGGAGACGTAGCCGCCGATGCCGTCGAAGACCCGGTCGCCGAGCTTGCTGACCCGGTCACGGCGCGAGGCCGGGGCAAGCCGGTAGATCGCGTGCTTCGTCTGGTCGTAGGCGGCGATGAAGTAGAGCGTCAGGACGATGACGATGAAGGCCGTGACGAGCACGTTGATCACCGCCAGGCCGACGCCGAGCGCGCCGCCGAAGGCACTGCTGACGAAGTCGCCGCTGGCGACGTACTCCTGCACCTTGTCGAGGATCTGGTAGTCCTCGTTGAGCTGCTGGATGCGCTGGTTGCGCTGCAGCTCCTCGATCCAGCCGGGGACGTTGGCCGAGATCTTGGCGACCTGGTCGCTGATCACCGGCACCAGGGCGACGAAGAAGAGCGCGAGCGCGCCCAGGACCCCGAGGATGACGGAGATGACCGCCCACGGGCGGGGGAAGCCCCGCCGCTGCAGGAAGACCACCATCGGGTTGATCCCGGCCGCGATGAAGAGCGAGACCACCACCTGGAGGATCACGCTCCCCATCGTGGTGAGGAGGTTGCCCGCTGCGTAGGCCGTCAGCAGGCCGAGGCCGAGGAGCAGCCCGAAGAGGTAGGGAGAGTTGCGGTCGAACGGCGGTCCGGGCTTGCCGAACCGCTTGTCGCGCTCGCTCTCCTCCTCGGGCACCTCCTCGACGTCGATCGCGGCGTCGCTGTCGACCGCCGGGTCCTCGTGCGAGCCGGTCTCGGCAGGCGTCGAGTCAGGACCGTCCGTGGGACGGTCGGCAGCGGCCGCGTTCACCGGCTCTCGGACTTCGCAGTCTCGGGCTCGCGGATCGCGGTCTTCTCCGAGGGCTCGTCGTAGTCGTCGTAGTCGTCGAGATCCTCGTCGTCGACCAGGGTGACGCTCTCCTCGACCTGGTCGACCAGCTCGCCGTCGACGATGTCCTCGTCCTCGGTGGCCGGCTTCGGCGCCTCGAGCTCGGCCGGGTCCTCGGTCTTGCCGAACCCCGAGACCAGGTCGGTGAGCGAGGAGAGCTGAGCCGCGATGGCGTCGCGGCGCTTGGTCAAGCGGTCGACCTCGGCCTTGATGATCGCGAGGCCCTTCTCGGCCTCGACGGTCGCCGTGGAGGCGAGGTGGTCGGCCTCGGCGCGAGCCTTCGACAGGATCGCCTCGGCGTCGCGGCGGGCGCGGGAGACGATGCCCTCGGACTCCTTGGCCAGCTCGGCGCGCTGGTCGGCGACGTGCTGGGCGGCGATCCGGGCGCGCTCCTCGGCGTCGGCGGCGCGCGCCTCACCCTCGGAGACGATGCGAGCGGTCTCGGCCATCGCCTGGTCGTGGTGGTCGGCTGCCTCGCGCGCGAGACGCTCGCGCTCGACGGCGAGCATACGGCGGGCCTCCTGGACCTCACGGTCGGCGCCGGCGCGGGCCTTCTCGACCTCGCGCTGGGTCGACGTACGCAGCTGGGTGACCTCCTGCTGCACGGCGAGCCGGATCTGGTCGGCCTCGCGCTTGGCAGCGGCGAGCATCTCGTCGCTCTCGGCCTGCACCATCTTGCGCGCCTGCTGGACCTCCGACATCACCTTCTCGCGGTGGTCGTCGATCTCCTTGTAGTGCGTCGTACGCAGCGCCTCGATGTCACGCTGGGCGGACGCCTTGGTCGCGGCGGCCTCGCGCTGCGCGGCCTCGCGGATGACCGCGGCCTCCTTCTCGGCGGACTCCTTGACCGCCCCCGCCTCCTCCTCGGCCAGACGGAGCATGGCGCTCGCGCGGCCACCGAGGGAGGCGTAGGACGGGGCCTCGTTGCTCTGCGCGGCAGCTGCCTTGAGGTCGCTGACCTTGCGCTCGAGCTCGGCGATGCGCCGCTGGGCGTTGCGCAGGGCCGACTGGCCCTGACCGTTGGCCTGGAGAAGCTGCTGGACCCGAGCGTTCACCGTGCCGGGGTCGTAGCCACCACGACGCACGACCGGGAAGGCTGGGAGCGAGCCTGGAGCCGGTGGTGGGGAGGTGTGGCCGGAGCTGGGCGACCCGGATGCACCGGGAACCCGGGGGAGGACCTGTGTCTCTGTCGAGTCCTGTTCGGGGTTCTTCCGAGGCTCTGACGCCTCATTGAAGATGGACAGTCCCTCATTCGTCATTTGTGGCGGATTCCTCACACTGTAGGTCGTCTACGAGCTGCCTCTGCTCCCAAAGGGCAAGACTACGGCCGGTCGCCCCTCGCGCAAGGGGAGACCGGCCGTGAATCCAGTCTCAAACGGGATCTATTTACTGAGACCTCGAGTCTCAGATTCCCCGGAAGAGGTTGATCTTGTCGATGTGTGCGGCCCGCTTCTCCTCGTCGAGCACGCCGAGGCCCTCCTCGGGAGCCAGGCAGAGCACGCCGACCTTGCCCTGGTGCTTGTTGTGGTGCACGTCGAGCGCGGCCTGACCGACCTCCTCCAGGGTGTAGGACCGCGACAGCGTCGGGTGGATCTTGCCCTGGGCGATGAGGCGGTTGGCCTCCCACGACTCGCGGTAGTTCGCGAAGTGGCTGGAGATGATCTTCTTGAGGTTCATCCACAGGTAGCGGTTGTCGTACTCGTGCATGTAGCCCGAGGTCGACGCGCAGGTGGTGATGGTGCCGCCCTTGCGGGTCACGAACACCGAGGCGCCGAAGGTCTCGCGGCCCGGGTGCTCGAAGACGATGTCGATGTCCTCGCCGCCGGTGAGCTCGCGGATGGCCTTGCCGAGGCGCAGCCACTCCTTCGGGTTCTGCTGGGTGCCGTCCTCGTTCCAGAACTTGAAGTCCATCTCGGAGCGGTTGATGACCATCTCGGCGCCCATGTTGCGCACGATCTTGGCCTTCTCCTCGTTGGAGACCACGCAGACCGGGTTGGCGCCGCCGTTGAGGGCGTACTGCGTCGCGAAGCCGCCGAGGCCACCGGAGGCGCCCCAGATCAGGACGTTGTCGCCCTGCTTCATGTTGCCGCCGTTGGCGGAGACGAGCTGGCGGTAGGCGGTGCAGTTGACCAGACCGGGGGAGGCGGCCTCCTCCCAGGTGAGGTGCTCCGGCTTCGGCATCAGCTGGTTGGCCTTGACCATGGCGACGTCGGCGAGGCCGCCGAAGTTGGTCTCGAAGCCCCAGATGCGCTGGGACGGGTCCATCATCGTGTCGTTGTGGCCGTCGGGAGCCTCGAGCTCGACCGAGAGGCAGTGGGCCACGACGCGGTCGCCCGGCTTCCACTTGGTGACGCCCGGGCCGACCTTCAGCACGACGCCGGACAGGTCGGAGCCGACGACGTGGTAGTCGAGGTTGTGGCGGGCACCGAGCTCGGACTCCTTGCCGTAGCGCTCCAGGAACCCGAAGGTGGAGACCGGCTCGAAGATCGAGGTCCACACGGTGTTGTAGTTGATCGCCGACGCCATCACCGCGACGAAGGCCTCGCCCGGCCCGAGCTCGGGGAGGGCGACGTCCTCGACGTGGAGGGACTTCCGGGGGTCCTTCTCCTTGGTCGCGACGCCCTCGAACATGTCGACCTCGTCCTTGTGGACGGTGGCGGCACGGTAGTGGTCGGGGATCTCGAGGTTCGCGAACTCCTCGCCCGGCGTATCGCCGGCGAGGATCGCGTCGAGGATGTTCTGCATTGGTCGGCTCCTGCGTCGTCGTAGGGGTCGCGGTTGGGCTATTTCGCCGGACATTACTGGTGAGTAACCGTTAACACCAGCCTGATGTGACACATGACTCTTGGATCGTTCACGTGCCGTGGTGGATCCTCAGTGGGCAGGGTTCGCGGCCGGCTCGACGAGCTCGACCAGAACACCGCCGGCATCCTTGGGGTGGATGAAGTTGATCCGGGAGTCGGCGGTGCCGCGTCGCGGTGCGTCGTAGAGGAGGCGTACGCCGCGCTCCCGGAGGATCGCGGAGACCTGCTCCACGTCGGTGACCCGGTAGGCCAGCTGCTGCATGCCCGGGCCGTTGCGGTCGAGGAACTTGGCGATGGTGCTGCTCTCGTTGAGCGGGGCGAGCAGCTGCAGCTTGTTGTCGGAGTCGCCGATGGCGATCATCGCCTCCTCGACGCCCTGCTCCTCGTTGGTCTCCCGGTGGGCGAGCTTCATGCCGAAGGTCTTCTCGTAGAAGTCGATCGCCGCGTCCAGATCGGCGACGGCGAGGCCGACGTGGTCGATCTGGGTGAACAGGTGGGGTGGGATCTCAACGGTTGTCATGGGCCTACTCTCCTTGAGGTCGGGCCAAAGAGGCACAATGTGTGATGACAGCCACACCAAGCTGCTGTCATCTCTCTTCCCACTGAGGTTACTAATAAGTAACCTCAGTGGCAGATCAGCACCACCAACATTCTTGGAGGACCCATGTCCAACGTCATCGTCGCCGGGGCACGCACGCCGATCGGCCGCCTCCTCGGCGGGCTCAAGAGCCTGTCCGCAGCCGATCTGGGCGGCGTCGCCATCAAGGGCGCCCTGGAGAAGGCAGGCGTCTCGCCCGAGCAGGTCGACTACCTGATCATGGGCCAGGTCATCCAGGCCGGCGCCGGTCAGAACCCGGCCCGCGCGGCCGGTATCGCCGGTGGTCTGCCGATGAACATCCCGTCGATCACCATCAACAAGGTGTGCCTCTCCGGCCTCAACACCATCGCCATGGCCGACCAGCTGATCCGCGCGGGCGAGGCCGAGATCATCGTCGCGGGCGGCATGGAGTCGATGACCAACGCGCCGCACCTGCTGCCGAAGTCGCGCGAGGGGTTCAAGTACGGCGACACCACCCTGGTGGACTCGATGGCCTACGACGCGCTCTTCGACCAGCTCACCCAGCAGGCCATGGGCGGGCTCACCGAGCAGGTCAACGCCGAGGGCGTGAAGCTCACCCGTGAGGAGCAGGACGCGTTCGCCGCGACCTCCCACCAGCGCGCCGCCGCGGCCCAGAAGAACGGCGTCTTCGACGACGAGATCGTCCCGGTGTCGATCCCGCAGCGCAAGGGCGAGCCGATCGTCGTCAGCGCCGACGAGGGCGTACGCGGCGACACCACCGTCGAGTCGCTGGCCAAGCTCCGCCCGGCGTTCTCCAAGGAGGGCACCATCACCGCCGGCTCCGCCTCGCAGATCTCCGACGGCGCCGCTGCCGTCGTGGTGATGAGCAAGGAGAAGGCCGAGGAGCTCGGCCTGGAGTGGCTCGCCGAGATCGGCGCCCACGGGATGGTCGCCGGTCCCGACTCCTCGCTGCAGCTGCAGCCGGCCAACGCCACGGCCAAGGCCCTGGAGAAGGAGGGCATCACCGCCGCCGACCTCGACCTGGTCGAGTTCAACGAGGCGTTCGCGGCCGTGGGCATCGAGTCCACCAAGAAGCTCGGCCTCGACCCGGAGATCGTCAACGTCAACGGCGGTGCGATCGCGCTCGGCCACCCCGTCGGCATGTCCGGCACCCGCGTCGTGCTCCACCTGGCGCTCGAGCTCAAGCGCCGCGGCGGCGGCACCGGTGCGGCTGCGCTGTGTGGCGGTGGCGGTCAGGGTGACGCCCTGATCGTGCGTGTGCCCAAGGCCTGAGCCATCGCTGATGTGAGCGACCTGGTCGCGCGCGCCCGGGGCGGTGAGCCCCGGGCGGTCGCGCGGCTGGTGTCGTACGTCGAGAACGCCCCCGTCGGCGGGGGAGAGCGGCTCCGCGAGGTGATGGCGGCGCTCGCCCCGCACGGTGGGCACGCTCAGATCGTGGGGCTCACCGGCGCGCCGGGCGTCGGGAAGTCGACGACCACGTCCGCGCTGGTCCGCGAGCTGCGCTCCGCGGGGCGCACCGTGGCCGTGCTGGCCGTCGACCCGTCGTCCCCGTTCTCCGGCGGCGCGTTGCTGGGCGACCGGATCCGGATGACCGACCATGCCACCGACCCGGGCGTCTTCATCCGGTCGATGGCCTCCCGAGGTCATC
The DNA here is from genome assembly GCF_011045035.1 of Nocardioides turkmenicus. GTDB lineage: Bacteria > Actinomycetota > Actinomycetes > Propionibacteriales > Nocardioidaceae > Nocardioides > Nocardioides turkmenicus. The sequence continues at coordinate 193,482 of NZ_JAALAA010000003.1, read as the reverse complement.
TCGGTGGGCTGGCGTGGTCGGCGCCGCAGGCGATCCGGGTGCTGGACGCCGCCGGTTTCGACGTGGTGCTGGTCGAGACCGTCGGCGTCGGTCAGTCCGAGGTGGAGATCGCCGGCCTCGCCGACTCCACCGTCGTCCTCCTCGCGCCGGGGATGGGTGACGGGATCCAGGCCGCGAAGGCCGGGATCCTGGAGATCGGCGACCTCTACGTCGTCAACAAGGCCGACCGCGAAGGGGCGACCAAGGTCCAGCGCGACCTGCGCGGGATGCTGCGTCTCTCCGACCGTCCCGAGGGCGCCTGGACGCCGCCCGTCCTCGCCGCCGTGGCCCAGTCCGGCAAGGGTCTGGCCGAGGTGGTCGCGGCGCTCGACGAGCATCGCGCCTGGCTCGAGTCCAGCGGCACGCTGCTGGCGCGGCGTACGCGGCGGGCGCGAGCGGAGATCGAGGCGATCGCGGTCGAGACCCTCCGGGCGCGGTGGACGTCCGTCGGGTCGTCGAGCGACCTCGACGCCCTCGCGGAGAAGGTCGTGACCGGCGAGAAGGACCCGTACGCCGCCGCGGACACGCTCCTCGCCGAACAGCCCTGACGCTCACCCCGTCACCGGGCTTTCGGCGGGAGTTGTCCCGGCGTACGGCTTGTTCTGTCGACTCCCGCTCCGCGGAGTCACTATCGTTGCTGGTGTGAACCTCTTCGGTGTCGATATCTCCAAGCACCTTCTGCGCGACGAAGGTGAGGTCGTCGTTGACGAGGTCACCCATCACTGGGTCTCCTACATCCGCCCGGTGGCGGAGGCGATCCTCGGGCTGGCGCTGATGATCGTCGCGGCGACGATCGACATGAACGTCGCCTGGATCATCGTGCTGCTCGCGTTCGCGCTGGTCGGGCACGCGTTCTGGCGGGCCCTGGTGGTCAGCCGGGACCGGTTCGTGGTCACCAACATGCGCATCTTCCGCGTCCACGGCGTGCTCTCGAGCGAGCTGGCGACCATGCCGCTCGCGCGAGTCCTCGACATCACCGTGAAGCAGTCGTTCACCGGCCAGATCTTCAACTACGGCCACTTCGTCTTCGAGTCGGCCGCCCAGGAGCAGGGCCTCAACAACATCTACTTCGTCGGCCGCCCCAACGAGCGCGACCTGACGATCCAGCGTGTCGTCCAGCGTGCGGGCCTCCGCGGCAGCGTCGGGTAGACCGTCCTCTTAGGATTGACCGCATGACGCAGCAGCCGTTCTCCCGTCCAGGAGCCGTCGACCTCTCCGGGCTCGCCAGCACCAGCCCCGCACAGGACGCCCCGTTCGGCGGTCCGGCCGACGTGGCTCCCGCCCAGGCGCGGAGCGCCGGCTCCTACACCGTCGAGGTCGACGAGCAGATCTTCCAGTCGGTGCTCGAGGCGTCGATGACCGCGCCGGTGGTGCTGGTCTTCTACTCCGCCTCCCGCGCTCCGGAGAGCGTCACCTACGCGCGCGACGTGTCGACGGTCGTGGAGGAGTACGACGGCCGGTTCATGGTCGGCCTGGTCGACATCGACAAGAACCAGCAGATCGCGCAGGCGCTGCAGGTGCCCCAGGTGCCGCTCCTCTACATCCTGCTCGACGGCCGGCCGGTCACCCAGCCGATCCCGGGCGCGCTCAACCTCGACGAGCTGCGTACGGTCTTCCAGCAGCTCGGTCAGCAGCTCACCACCCAGGGCATCGGTGGGCGCCACAAGCCCAACGCCGTCGGCGGCGGTGCGGCCGAGGAGGGCGCCGAGCCGGCGCTCGACCCGCGCTACGCCCCGGCCCAGGACGCGCTGGAGCGCGGTGACATCGACGCCGCCGTGGCCGAGTACGAGAAGCTGATCGCCTCCAACCCCGCCGACTCCGAGGCCGCCGCCGGGCTGGCGATGGCCAAGGTTCTGCAGCGTACGCAGGGAGTCGACCTCAACGCGGCCCGTGCCGCCGCGGCGGCCGCGCCCGAGGACGTCGACGCGCAGACCCTCGTGGCCGACCTGGACCTTCTCGGTGGCCACGTGGAAGACTCCTTCCTCCGGCTGGTCGAGCTGGTGCGGCGTACGTCGGGGGACGACCGCAACAAGGCGCGCGAGCACCTGCTGGGACTCTTCGCCGCGGTCGGCAACGACGACGAGCGGGTGCTCAAGGGTCGTCAGTCGCTGGCCTCCGCGCTGTTCTGATCCGCCAGCGCCGCGAGTACGGCGGTGACCGCCGGCGAGGCGGCCATCGTGCGCCGGTGCAGCGCGAGGATCTCGCGGGTGGGGACCGGGTCGACGACGCGTAGGGCGACCAGGTCCTCGCCCAGCTCCGCCCGTCCCAGACGTGGGATGAGCGCGATCCCGAGGCCGGCCCGCACCAGGGCCAGATGGCTGTCGAACTCCATCGAGACGTGCGCGATCTTCGGCAGCCGGCCGGTGCCTGCGTACATCCGGTTCAGCCACTGCCGGCAGATCGTGCCCTCCGGCGTCGCGATCCAGTCCTCGGCGACGAGGTCGTGCGGGGTCACCTTGGCGAGCTGGGCCAGCGGGTGGTCGCGATGGGCGATCACGTCGGCGACGTCGCGGTGGAGGTCGGTGATGACGAGATGGTCGGGGATGGAGAGCGGTACGTCGCCCCAGGAGTGCACCACGCCGATCTCGCTGTGACCGGTCGCGACCAGGTCGACGGTGTCCCAGGGCTCCCGCTCGGAGAGGGTGAGGACGAGGTCGGGGTGGGCGGTGCGGAGCTCGCCGGCGACCGGCGCGATCAGCCCGCGCATCGCGGTGGAGAACGCGGTCAGCCGCAGCCGGCCGGCCACGGTCGTGGCCTGCTCGTGCAGCCCGGACTCCAGCGACTCCATGTCGGCGAGCAGTCGGGAGCCCTCCTCGACCAGGTGTCGGCCGGCGTGGGTGAGCATGACACCGCGCCCGATCCGCTCCAGCAGAGGTAGGCCGACCTGTCGCTCGAGCCGCTTCACCTGCTGGGACACGGCGCTGGGCGTGAACCCCAGGGCGTCGGCGGCGGCCACCACCGAGCCGTGGGTGTCGACGGCTCGGAGAGCGACGAGCGCGGCGAGGTCGATCATGAAGCGATGCTACGCCATTGGATGAAGAATCATTCGCTGGTGCTTCATGATCTTTGCCTTCATCCTGGGGGTGTGAATCGTCGTGACTCGCTGCTCGCCGTGCTCGTGGCCGTCTTGTGGGGCTTCAACTTCGTCGTCATCGACTGGGGTCTCGAGACGCGTGACGGGCACTCGGTGCCGCCGCTGCTGCTGCTCGCGGTGCGCTTCGTCCTGGTCGCGTTCCCGGCGGTCTTCCTGCTGCCGCGGCCGAAAGCGTCGTGGCGCGTGGTCGCGGCGGTCGGGGTGTTCATGAGCCTGGGCCAGTTCGGGCTGCTCTACACCGGGATGGCCGCCGGGATGCCGCCCGGGCTGGCCGGGCTCGTGCTCCAGGCGCAGGTCGTGCTCACCATCGTGATCGCGGCCGGGGTGCTGCGGGAGCGGCCGAGTCTCCTGCAGGTGGTCGGCGTCGTCGCCGGTGCGGTCGGGCTGCTCGTGGTGGCGCTGGGCCGAGGTGGTCACGTACCCCTCGTGGCACTCGTGCTGTGCCTGCTGGCCGCGCTGTCCTGGGCGATCGGCAACGTGATCTCCCGTGCGGCCAAGGTGCCGGGTGGGCTCTCGCTGACGGTCTGGTCCGCGCTGGTCGTGCCGGTCCCGCTGCTGCTGCTCTCGCTGGTGATAGACGGGCCCGAGGGCGTACGCGAGGGGGTGGCCGCCTTCGGCTGGGAGGCTCTCGCCTCCACGGCCTACACGGTGGTGCTCGCCTCGTTCGTCGGCTACGGGATCTTCAACTCGCTGCTCGCGCGGCACCCGGCGTCGTCGGTGGTGCCGTGGATCCTGCTGGTGCCTCCGGTCGCGATCGGCTCCGCGTGGCTGCTGCTGGGGGAGGTGCCGAGCGCCGGCGAGCTCGCCGGTGGGGCCCTGCTGGTGGTCGGGGCGCTCGTCGCCCAGGGAGTGCTACGCGCGCCCCGACTCGGTGTAGGCCGGGCCTCCGCCCAGCGCGGCGAGGGCGGCCTCGACCCGGCGCGCGGTGAAGTCGGCGGCCCGCTCGCGGACCTCGTCGAGGGTGCAGAACGCCACTGAGCGGATCTCGCGCGGCTGGAGGGTCGTGTTGTCGACGATCGTGGCCGGGTGGACGCCACCGTCGAAGACCAGGCAGACGGCGTCGTCCCAGCCGCCCCACGGCGGCAGCCAGTCGGTGAGCAGCAGGTCGCCGGCGGGGAGGACGAGCGCGAGCTCCTCCTCGATCTCGCGGGTGGTCGCCAGCTTCGGCGACTCGCCGACCTCGACGATGCCGCCGGGGAGGTCCCAGTCCTTCTTGTAGGTCAGCTGGCACATCAGGACGCGGTCCTCGGGGTCGCGCACCAGCATCTGGCCGATCGCGCGCTTGCGCGGGAGGAAGGAGTTGAGCAGCGCCCGGAAGCCCTCGGGCGCCTCGACCGGCGCGTCGCTGGCGACCCGGGCGTAGAGCATCCGGTCCTCGCCGCCCGCCACTCCGCGGAGCAGGCCCTCGCGGTGGAGGCCCGACCAGGTCGCGGTGCGCTGCTCGGCGGTGTCCTCCGGGGCCACCAGCGCCTCCACCCGGTGGTGGGTGAGCAGTGCAGCGGCCACCTCGCGGCGTACGACGTCGACGGCCTCGCCCGCGGCCCACTCGATCCGGGCAACTCCCTCGGCAATGGTCGTCGTCTCTGGCTCGCTCACGCGACCACCCTAGTGTCACAGCCTGACGGTTGTCGGTGTCTGGATGGCGACGAGATGCTCCAATCCGAAGAGGAGGGCGACCAATGCCCAGCACGTTCAGGATCCCGAAGGCAGAGCTGACCGGTCTCTACGGCGCCGTGGTGAGGCGGGTGAGCAGGAAGATGTACGGCGAGGTCCCCGACGTCGGCTACGTCTACTTCCACCACAAGCCGGTGCTGCGCGCGGTGATGGGGTTCGAGAGCAAGGTCGGGAAGTGGGACGCGCTCGACCCGACGTACAAGTCGCTGGCCCAGCTGGCGGCGGCCAGCACGATCGGGTGCAGCTGGTGTCTGGACTTCGGCTACTACCTCGCCCGCAACGAGAAGCTCGACATCGCCAAGATCAGCCAGGTGCAGGTGTGGCGGACCGCCGATGTCTTCGACGAGACGGAGCGACGGGTGATCGAGTACGCCGAGGCGATGTCGTCGACGCCGCCGACCGTCACCGACGAGATGGTCGCGGACCTGATCGACGAGCTCGGCACCGAGGCGACGGTGGAGCTGACCCAGATGATCGCGCTGGAGAACATGCGCTCGCGGTTCAACTCGGCCGCCGGGCTGCAGAGCCAGGGCTACTCCGACGTGTGCGAGATCCCGCTGGCGCCGGCATCGGTAGGGTCGGAGGCATGAGCGAGCGCCAGCGAGCGACCATAGGCCTCAGGTCGCCGGCTCCGTATTCTTTGGTCCGTCTTACGGAGGCGGCGACATGAGCGAGTCGCACGGGTCGGCCGCGGACGCCGCGACCGAGGCCTTCGTGGCCCACCGCAACCTCCTCTTCACCGTCGCCTACGAGATGCTCGGCTCGGCCGCCGACGCCGAGGACGTGCTGCAGGAGACGTGGCTGCGGTGGGCCGAGGTGCCGCTGGAGGAGGTGCGCGACCAGCGCGCCTACCTGGTGCGGATCACGACCCGGCTCGCGCTCAACCGCATCCGGACGCTGTCGCGCCGCAAGGAGACGTACGTCGGTCCGTGGCTGCCCGAGCCGCTGCTGACCTCGCCCGACGTCGCCGAGGACGTCGAGCTCGCCGACTCGCTCTCGACCGCGGTGCTGCTGGTGCTGGAGACGCTCTCACCGACGGAGCGGGCGGTCTTCGTGCTGCGCGAGGTCTTCGCGCTGGGCTACGACGAGATCGCGGCCGCGGTCGACAAGTCGCCGGCCGCGGTGCGGCAGATCGCCCACCGGGCACGCGACCACGTCGCCGAGCGTCGGCCGCGGGAGTCGGTCTCGGCGGCCGAGGCGCGTCACGCTCTGGAGCGGTTCCGCGACGCCGCGACCGGCGGCGACCTGCAGTCGCTGCTGGACGTGCTGGCGCCGGACGTCGTGCTCTTCTCCGATGGTGGCGGTGTGGTCCAGGCGGCCCGCAAGCCGATCCACGGCGCCGAGAAGGTGCTGCGGTTCTTCGAGGGCCTGGCGACGAAGTACGGCATCCCGAGGTTCGAGCTGGCCGACGTCAACAGCGCTCCCGGGATGCTGGTCTACTTCGACGAGGTGGTCGACGGCGTCGTCACGCTCCACGTCGAGGACGGCCTGGTCACCGGGCTCTACTACGTCCGCAACCCGTCCAAGCTCAGCGGCGTCGTCGAGCAGATCCGCCTGGAACGCTGACTGGATGGGTCGTCGGCCGCTTCTCGGGGTGCTGGTGACGCTCTGCGTCACCGTCACGGCCGCCTACGGCGTCCTCTACTACGCCTTCACCGTGCTGCAGCCGCGGATCGTCGACGCCACCGGGTGGTCGGCGGCCGCGATCACCACCGCGTTCTCGGCGGGCACGCTCGTGGGGGCGGTCGCGGGCATCCCGGTGGGGCGGGTCGTCCAGCGCTTCGGTCCGCGGTGGGTGATGGCGGGCGCCAGTCTGCTGGGGACGCTGTCGCTGCTGGTGGTCGCTGCTGCGCCGACGTACTGGATCTTCGCTCTGGGCTGGCTGCTGGTCGGGCTCGCGACCGCGGGGACGTTCTACCCGCCGGCGTTCGCGGCGCTGACGCAGTGGTTCGGGTCGCGGCGCGTGGATGCGATCACGACCCTCACCCTCGCCGGCGGGTTCGCCTCGACGATCTTCGCCCCGCTCACCGATGCGCTGGCGGGGTGGGTGGAGTGGCGATGGACATACGTCATCCTGGCGGGGATCTTCGTCGTGCTGACGCTCGTGCCGAGCATCCTCGTGCTCGATCTGACCTGGGAGCCGGCTGCTCCGGTCAAGGACGGTCGTCCGGTACGGGACCGGGACGTGCTGCGGAGTCGCCGGTTCGTCCTGCTCACGCTCGCGGGGACGCTGGTCACGATGGTCGTGTTCGCCTCGATCGTGCACCTCGTGCCGTTCCTCGTCGAGCACGGACTGAGCCCGACCACGGCCGCCTGGGCGCTCGGGCTCGGCGGCGCCGGGCAGGTCGCCGGTCGTGCGTTCTACCCGATGCTGGCCTGGCGTTTCGGTGTCCGGGCCCGGATGATCGGGGGAGTGCTGTGGTTCGCGGCTTCTGTCGTGCTGCTGCCATTACTGCCTGCGGTGGGCTGGGTGATGATCCTCGTTTCGGTGCTCACCGGGACCGCCCGCGGGCTCTACACGCTCATCTCGGCCACGGTTGTCAGTGATGTGTGGGGGCCGGAGAGGTACGCGGCGCTCAACGGGGTCTACTCGGCGCCTGCGGGGGTTGCTGGGGCGCTTGCTCCGGCGTTGGGGGCTGGGGTTGCTTCTGTTCTGGGTGGGTATGACGCGTTGTACTGGGTTTTGGCTGGGGCGGTTTTGGTGGCTGGGGGCTTGCTGGGGTTGCGTTGGCGTCTTTGGACGAGCGGTGACATGGTCTTCGGGGTTGGGGTGGGCCGCCGACCCGTTCTCGAGGGTGTTCTCGCCGGACCCCGGAGTAAAGGACGGCCTTCGGCCGCCGGCTTCGCCGGCCGCTTCGCGGTCCTTGACACCGGGGTCCGGCGAGAAAAAACTTGGCTGGCTATCGGGGCGGCGGCCCGGGTGTGGCGCAGCAGAAGAGGGTCGTTCGCTGGCCGCGAAAGTTGGGGTTGACCTGGGGAAATAGGTTCTCCCGGGGGTGGTTCCGGAGTAGAATTGGGGCTATCGCAGCACACCCCTTGAAGGCGGGAAGCGATGAGTCTCGGGAGCGGGATCGACCACTGGGGCACCAGCCCTGGCGACATGGTCGACGCTGCCCTGACCGCCATCGAATCCTCCGTTCAAGAGCTGCTGTCGACCGATCCGGCGTATTGGCGGATCGAGCAGAAGAAGGACCTGCTCGAGCGGCTCGAGAAGTTGCAGGCCCAGCAGGCGGCGTTGAAGCTCCGGGTCCTTGCTGTTGCCGGCGATATCGCCGAGGAGACCGGCGCCAAGGACGCCTCGGGATGGTTGCGAACCGACCTGCTGGTCGACAAGGCGGTCGCGCGTTCGCAGGTCAAGCTGGCGGCCGGGGTCGCGAAGTACGACCTCGTGGCCGCCGGTCTGGCCGAGGGGATGGTGTCCCAAGACAAGGCCCGGGTGATCACCAAGGCCCTGGATGCGATCGAGGCCGATCCCGCCGCCAGCAGCGAAGACCTGGTCTTGGCCGAGAAGCTGCTGGTCGACTACGCGACCCGGCTGACGGCGAACGAGCTCAAGATCGTCGGGAAGCGGATTCTCGCCGAGATCGACCCCGAGCGGTTCGAGGCCGTTGAGGCGAAGGCGTTGCAGCGGGAGGAGGAGCGGGCGCAGCGGCGTACGTTCTTCCAGTCGCGGGACAACGGCGACGGGACCGTCGACATCCACGTCCGGGTGTCCCGTGCCGTCGGCGTTCGGCTCCGCACGATCCTGGACTCGCTGGCCCAGCCGCGGAAGCTCTCGGCTCAGGACCGGGGTGTCAAGGCGCCGTATGACCGGTTGTTGGGGCAGGCGTTCGCCCGGGTGGTCGAGACCTACGACGTCGACCAGCTCCCGCGGCATGGTGGGCATGGCACCACGGTGTTCATCACCATGACCCTCGATCAGCTGCGTGCTGACCTCGGCACCGCAGCGTTGGGGTTCGACGGTGATCAGATCACCGCCGCCGAGGCCCGCCGGATGGCCTGCAATGCCGACCTCGTCCCGTTGGTGCTGGGCACCGACTCTGAGATCCTCGACTTCGGCAGGACCGCGCGGTTGGCGCATCCGATCCAACACCGCGCACTCCGGCTACGCGACAGGTGCTGCCAAGCCGAAGACTGCGACGCCCCAGCCGCATGGACCGAAGCCCATCACCTGAAACCGTGGTCCGAAGGCGGAAGAACCGACCTCGCCAACATGGTCCTGTTGTGTGGCAGTGACCATCGTCGGATCCACGACCCCAAATACGGCTATGAGCGACTCCCGGACGGCCGGATCCGGTTCACCCGACGCACCTGAGGGCACTGCCTCGTCCCTTGTGAATCCTTCACAAGGTGTCATCGTCTAGTAAAAGCCCAGGGGAGCTCGTCTGCCTGCCCGGAGCGCTGGCCGGGTCCCCAAGCCCGTACCGAAGCCAAATCTTGCTGCGCCGAACTGCCGCCGCCGACCCGATAGCCAGCCAAATCTTCTCGGCGGAGCCCGGTGTCAAGGACCGCGTAAGCGGCCGGCGAAGCCGGCGGCCGAAGGCCGTCATCTCGACAAGCTCGATACATCGCCTTGACTCCGGGGTCAGGCGAGAACACCCTCCGTAACGGGTCGGCGGCCACCAGCCTTCGAGATACGGTTCAACGAAGGGCCGCGTAAGACCCGAAAGGCGCCTCGGTGCCACCCCAGGACACCGAGACGCCTACGGACTCACTGACCGAAGACCTGCAGCTCAGCAGCGTGGACGATCGTCCCTCGGTCCGACCCGGCCTTGCAGTCGGTCGTGGTGGTCGGGTCGGCGTCCTGCTCGCCGGCGTAGCCGGCGTAGCCCGTGCACTGGTTCTCCAGCGCCACCAGACGTACCGCGGCAGCGGCGGTGTCGGGGACGTCGAAGGAACGCAGGTTGAGGTTGGGCGCGACCGGCCTCGGGCGCTTTCCGGGGAAGGCGTCGTCGGCCGAGGTGTAGAAGCGCTTCCAGACCGCACCGGCGGTGTTGCACCCGGAGACGCACGCCTCGAGTGCGAACTTGCGCAGGGCGGTGAAGCGCGAGCCCGAGTCGGCGTCCGTCTCGGTGGCGGGGGAGAGGTAGGCGCTCACGTTGACCCGCGTCACCGTGTGCGTGCCACCGGCCAGGTCGACGGCGATCGACGGCGTGGTCTCGTCGACGTTGCCCTCGGTCACGCCGCCCCAGTTGGTGCTCTCCGTGCCGTCGATCAACGCGTCCGGGTTGCGGGACCCGTCGGTCGAGGCGATCACCGTCGCGCCCCTGGCGGCCGCGGCGAGGTTGGTGCTCGTCGCGAAGGAGACCGTCTTGGTGATCTCCGCAGGGGAGATCGTGACGGTCTTGCGCTGGGCACCGCCGGTCTTGGTGACGTACAGGAACTCGTACGTCCCGGGGACGAAGTGCGCCACCGACCCCATCGCGGTGTCGACCAGCGTGTCGGCGATGGGCGTGGCCCGTGCCTCGAAGCGGCCGACGTACACCTTGCCGGGGGTGCCGGCGGGGGCGCTGAAGGTGACCTTGACGTTGCGCGAGGCCGGTGAGGCGAAGCTCGGGGTCGGCTCGTGGTCGTCGGCGGTCGTGGTGGCGTACCGGCCCATGCCGCGCCGGGCGAACGCGTCCGCGATCACCTGGCGGTTGGCGCCGCCGAAGCGCATCTGGTCGGCGGCGAGGAAGGCGTCGCGGGCGTCCAGCATCGAGGTCGCACCCTGCTGGAGCAGGAACGAGTCGAAGACCAGCTGGATCCAGCGGCGGTTGCCGGGGCACTTGTCGGCCGCCAGCGGCGACGCCGTCGTCGTCCCGACCGAGCAGCGCCGCTGCAGCGCCTTGTCGGCGTAGGGGTAGGTCGCGTCGTACTTGTCGACCAGCGCCTGGCGGACCGACCACATCGTGCCGTTCCAGATCTCGCCGTCGGCATGGACCTGGGGGCCGGTGCTGTCGTAGCCGACGTCGGAGAAGTTGAGCGGGTTCTTGTCGATCGCGAAGTTACGGATCGCAGTGTCGGTGTTGCCGGTGGCGTAGGAGCCCACGGCCCACGGGCTGCCGCCGTTGTAGAGGTCGTGGGCGAACATGTGCTCGGCCGCGGCCAGGTCGCTCCAGGACTCGCCCATCGCACCGCCCTGGTCCGAGGTCAGCCCGTCGTCGGGGCCGCCGACCATCCGGTTGGAGATGGCGTGGGTGTATTCGTGGCCCACGATCCCGAAGTCCAGCGAGCCGTCGGTGCACGGCGCGTAGAAGGCGCCGGCGGCGGGCTGGAAGAGGTACTGGTTCGTGATGCCCGGCACCCCGTCCATCAGGGTCAGCTGGTTGGCGTTGTTGCGGCCGGTCAGGATGCCCGTCTGCTCGACCACCTGCGAGTCGAGCGCTGCGGCCTGCGCGTTGCCGACCTCGGCGTCGCCGCTGCGTCCGCCGCGGGCGAGGTTGTCGGTCTGCAGGTTGTAGTTCTCCTCGGTGAAGCCGAGGAAGTAGGACCAGTCGTGCATCCGGTTGTGGCTGGCGAACAGGTTGCCGACCACGTAGTTCACGTCGTTGCCGCCGGGCACCAGCGTCGTCGGCGAGCACTGGGAGTTGTTCCACGCGTCGGTGAAGGTGCCGGTGTAGTCACGCACCGGCGAGACCGGCGCCTGCGCGAGCCCGACCGGTCCGATCGGGGAGAGCCAGCCCTCGTGGGTGTTGGCGTTGTTGCCGATCGTCGTCAGCGAAGGCACGCCGACGGTCGTGTTGAGGAGCGTGTCCCACGGACCGGCGTTGGCCAGGCTCTTCAGCTCCGGCCCGGTGCACTCGGCGACCTTGGTCCAGCAGGCGATCACGTCGTTGGTGGGGACCGCGTCACCGCCGGTCGAGGCGGCGTCGGGCGTGCCGGGGAAGTAGGACCAGCGCGGGTTGCTGCCCGGCAGGTCGCTGGTCTCTGCGCCCGCGTCGGAGGACGCCACCGTCACGGTGTAGCTGCCCACCAGCAGCGAGTCGTCGAACGGACAGACCTGGACCGCGTACGTCCCCGGGTCGATCTTCTCCGCCGTGTAGGTCGCCGTCTCGGGGCTGGTGAGCAGGTCACCCTCCACGAGCAGCTTCCCGTCCGGGGCGAAGAGCTTCACGGTGAAGTCGTCGGTCGGCAGCCCGACCGCGACCGCGGCGATCGTGCGCGTCTTGTCGTCGGTGATCTCGAAGGTGTGCTTGGGCCCGCAGGCACCGAGCGCGGTGCCTGTGAACGGGCCCTCGACGTCGTTCTCGTGGTCGACGTTGTCGTGACGCCACAGCACCTTCCCGGTGACCGCGTCGACCAGAACCGTCTGCCCCAGCAGCGTCGCCGCGGCGGAGTCGACGACGGTGGCCTGGAAGACGGGGCGCACGCCCTCGCCGGGGACCGGGAACGCCCGCAGCCGCACCAGCTGCTCGGTCGCCAGGCCGGGCACGGTGAGCTTCGTCCAGTCGGTCAGCTTCTCGGCGGCGTCGGTGACGATCTCGCCGACCTTCGAGGCGGCGACCGGGCGTCCAGCCGACGCCGCCGCCTTCAGCCACGCCTCGGTCGGGCTGAGCTCCGCCTTCGCCGGCGTGCCGGTCACCTTCGACAGCGAGGAGGAGACGTAGGTGATGTCGCCGTCGGCCACCCCGACGGTCACCAGCCCCTCGGTGGCGGCGGAGAGACCGTCGTAGGTCTGCCGGAAGAGCACGGCGTGGCCGCCGCCCCCGGCCAGCTTCTGGTCGCTGACCAGCTCGAGGTCGCCCATCTGGGCGGCGGTGAGCCCGAAGACCGCCGCGTTGTCGGCGAGGAAGCCCCGCGCGGCGGCGACCGGGTCCGAGGAGCCGGCCGCGGCCAGCACACCGTCGTCGGTGATCAGCGAGGTCGGCGTCCCGTGCGCGTTCCAGCGGATGTCCACGGCGTCCAGGGCCTTGGCCGCGGACTCCTGGGTCGAGGTGGGCAGCACGCGGTCGCGTACGTCCAGGCCGGCATCGGCCTCGTGACCGAGCAGCCCGCCGGAGCGGGCCAGGTCGGCCTTGGTGTTGGCAGTGTCATCAGTAGTGGAGAGCGCGGCACCCGAGACCGGCGTCGCCAGCACGAAGGCGCCGAGGGCCAGGCTCAGCGCGGCACCGAGGCTCACCCGAGTGCGACTGGAACGAATATCGGTCATGTGATTGAAACGCCCCTTTACCAACGGGGGTTACGCGATACACGCAACGCATGTACCGCCAACCGGCACACACGAGGTGGAGAGCACCCGATAGTGTTCCGGACACATGTAACCGCCTTCACAGACAGGGGAGCGCCACGATGGGTGACTTCGTCAACCTCACCGTCGAGGACGGCATCGGCACGATCCGTCTCGACCGGCCGAAGATGAACGCGATCAGCTTCCAGGTGCAGGCAGAGCTGCTCGAGGTCGCGACCGAGGCGGCGGCCGACGACGACGTACGCGCGGTGGTCGTCTACGGCGGCGAGAAGCTCTTCGCCGCCGGCAACGACGTCAAGGAGATGGCCGGCCTCTCCTACTCCGAGATGGCCAAGCGGGTCGCGGGCGTGCAGGCGGCCGTGACAGCGGTCGCGGAGATTCCCAAGCCGGTGGTCGCGGCGGTGACCGGCTACGCGCTCGGCGGTGGGTGCGAGCTGGCGCTCGCGGCCGACTTCCGGATCGCCGCCGACGACGCCACCTTCGGTCAGCCGGAGGTGCTGCTCGGCATCATCCCGGGTGCCGGTGGCACCCAACGGCTGGCGCGGCTGGTCGGGCCGTCGAAGGCCAAGGATCTGATCTTCTCGGGCCGCTTCGTCAAGGCTGACGAGGCGCTTGCAATCGGCTTGGCCGACCGGCTCGTGCCGGCGGCCTCGGTCTATGAGGAGGCGCTCGCGTGGGCGAGCCAGTTCACGAAGGCGGCCCCGTACGCTCTGGCGGCGGCGAAGACAGCGATCGACAAGGGACTCGGGGTGGACCTCGCCACCGGGCTGGCCATCGAGCAGCAGCAGTTCGCCGGCGTGTTCGCGACGCAGGACTCCCAGACCGGGATGGCATCGTTCCTGGAGAACGGCCCCGGCAAAGCAACCTTCGAAGGGAAGTGAACACCGTGTCCGACACCAAGACGTCTTCCGGTCCGGGTGTGGTCCACACCGTCCGGTCCTATGCCTCCAGGGTGGTCTGGGCGATCGCGCTGATCGCTGCCCTGGTGCTGGCCATCGGCGCCCTGCTGATCGCGCTGAAGGCCAATCAGGGCAACACCCTGGTCGAGTTCGTGCTCAACGCGGCCGACACCGCCGATCTCGGCCTGTTCTCGCGGGAGAACGGCATCAAGCAGTTCGGCGGCGAGGACGCGGAGATCAAGAACGCCCTCTTCAACTGGGGCCTCGGCGCACTGGCCTGGCTGATCGTCGGCCGGATCGTGGCCGGGTTCATCCGGCCCTGAGACCATGTGACATTCTCAACGCGTAGGCACCTGTCGTCCCTATGTGACTGACGGGTAACATCGCTGGCGAACTACGACCATTCCAGGAGGGGCCGGCAAGGCCGCACCACCATGAACATTGTTGTGCTTGTGAAGTACGTGCCGGACGCGACCGCGGACCGGCAGTTCGAGGACGACTTCACCGTCGACCGCGTGAACGTCGACGGTCTGCTCTCCGAGCTCGATGAGTACGCGGTTGAGCAGTCGTTGCAGATCAAGGAGAAGCGCGAGGGCGAGGAGATCACCGTCACCGCGCTGACCGTTGGTCCGGAGGCGGCCGAGGCTGCGGTCCGCAAGGCGCTGCAGATGGGCGCCGACAAGGGCGTCCACGTCGTCGACGACGCGATCGCCGGCTCCGACGCCATCGCCACCTCGCTGGTGCTCGCCAAGGCGATCGAGAAGCTCGGCGCCGAGACCAAGGTCGACCTCGTCGTCGGCGGTCTGGCCTCGACCGACGCCGGCATGAGCGTCGTCCCGGCGATGCTCGCCGAGCGTCTCGGCCTGCCGCAGGTCACCCTCGCCTCGGTCGTCGAGACCCAGGGCGACCAGGTCCGCATCAAGCGCGACGGTGACGTCGCCACCGAGGTCATCGGTGGCACCCTGCCGCTGGTCCTCTCGGTCACCGACCAGTCGGGCGAGGCCCGCTACCCGTCCTTCAAGGGCATCATGGCGGCCAAGAAGAAGCCGCTGGAAACCTGGTCGCTGGCCGACCTCGGTGTCGACGCCTCCCAGGTCGGTCTGGGCGCTGCGTACACCGCGGTCGAGGAGACCGCGGCCCGCCCGCCGCGCACCGCCGGTGAGATCGTCACCGACGAGGACGGCTCGGGCGCCAAGGCGCTGGCCGAGTTCCTCGCGTCCAAGAAGTTCATCTGAGGCCGAGAAGGGATATCTGAATCATGGCTGAAGTTCTCGTTCTCATCGACCACGTGGGCGGTCAGGTCAAGAAGCCGACCTACGAGCTGCTCACCCTGGCCGCCAAGCTCGGCGAGCCGTCCGCGGTCTACATCGGTGGCGCCGACGGTGCTGCCGGCGCCGCCGAGGCCGTCAAGGGCTACGGTGCCGAGAAGGTCTACGTCATCGACGACGCCCAGATCAAGGGCTACCTGGTGGCCCCGAAGGCGGAGGCGCTGGCTCAGGTCGCCGGTGCTGCGTCGCCGGCCGCGATCCTGCTGCCCTCCTCCGCGGAGAACAAGGAGGTCGCCGCCCGTCTGGCGATCAAGCTCGACTCCGGTCTGATCACCGACGCCGTCGACCTCGACGAGTCCGGTGTGGCGACCCAGTCCGTCTTCGCCGGGAACTACACCGTCAAGGGCAAGGTCACCAAGGGCACCCCGATCATCACGGTCAAGCCCAACTCGGCCGCTCCGGTCGAGAAGGCCGGCGCCGCCGCGGTCACCCCGTTCGAGGTGACCATCTCCGACGCCGCCAAGACCGCCCAGATCGTGGCCTCCCAGCCGCGTAAGGCTTCCGGTCGCCCCGAGCTCACCGAGGCCGCGATCGTGGTCTCCGGTGGTCGTGGCACCGGCGGCGACTTCTCCGCCGTCGAGGGTCTCGCCGACGCCCTGGGTGCCGCTGTCGGCGCCTCGCGTGCCGCGGTCGACTCCGGCTGGATGCCGCACACCTTCCAGGTCGGCCAGACCGGTAAGACCGTCTCCCCGCAGCTCTACGTGGCCAACGGGATCTCCGGTGCGATCCAGCACCGTGCCGGTATGCAGACCTCGAAGACCATCGTCGCGGTCAACAAGGACGAGGAGGCGCCGATCTTCGAGCTCGTCGACTTCGGCGTCGTGGGCGACCTGCACACCGTCCTCCCGGCCGTCACCGAGGCCGTCAAGGCGGCGAAGGCCTGAGCCTGGGACGTACGTCACACAACCCGCCTCCGAGCACTGCTCGGAGGCGGGTTTTCTTCTGTTCGTCGTCTTGTTTGGCGAATTGCCGTTGCGGCCCATACGTCGCTGGGTATAGTCCGGCCGCATGTGGGGGAATGTGCTCAGGTCCAGGACGACCCGGAAGATCTCGATTGCTTCGGCTGTGGCGGGCTGCGTGGCGGCTCTGGTCGTGGCGACGATGTCCGTGGTCTCGACCCCTGCGACGGCGGCGACCTGGTCCCCGCCCGCGGGTCCGTTCTTCAACAACCCGACCGGTGACGCGACGCAGCGCAACTTCATCGTGCACCGGATCAACAACAGCGTCCGCTACGCGCCCAAGGGCTCCTACATCCGGTTCGTCACCTACAACCTGGACCGTGCCGACACCGTCAAGCACCTCATCGCGGCCCACAAGCGCGGGGTGCACGTGCAGATCCTGGTCAACCGCAAGATGTGGAGCAGCGGCGAGCGCAACCTGGCCGCCGAGCTCGGCACCAGGCGCTCCCGCCCGAGCTTCATCTACGGCTGCGAGGGTGCCTGCCGCGGCTACGACACCGGCAACCTGCACATCAAGATCCACTCGTTCACCCAGGTCGGCACCAAGCGCAACGTCATCATCAACAGCTCCGGCAACCTCGGTGGCGGCGCGGCCGGCTCGCAGTGGAACGACGCCCAGACGATCTTCGCCAACGACAGCCTGTGGAAGACCTGGTTGCGGATGTTCAACGAGCTCAAGGCCGACCGGAAGGCGTCCCCGCGCTACGTGTCCTGGACCGGTGGTGGCACCTCGGTCGGCTTCCAGCGTCAGCTTCCGGGCACGACCAGCGACGAGGTCTACGCCCGGGGGAGCGGTGACCGGGTGATCGACCGGCTGCGGCTCATCGGCTGCCGTGCGCCGAGCGGCTACGGCACCAAGGGCAGGACGATCCTGCGGATCCACATGTACGCGTGGTACAGCCGCCGCGGTGAGCGGATCGCCGACGAGGTCGTCCGGCTGAAGAAGCGCGGCTGCGTCGTCCGGGTGATCGGCTCGGTCACCAGCAACGCTGTCTACCGCAAGCTCAAGGCGGTCGGCATCCCGGTGCGCGACGCCGCCTGGGACTGGGGCCAGAAGACCTCGACCAGCGGTGACAAGATCGTCTACGGCTCGCGCTGCTACTCCCACTACAAGTGGATGAGCGTCAACGGCCGCTTCAACGACCGGGGCACCTTCAGCGTCTGGACCGGCTCGGAGAACTGGTCGCCGCCGTCGTTCAGCAACGACGAGGTCACCTTCCGGTTCACCTCGAAGAGCTACTACACCGCCTACACCAACCGCTTCAACAAGATGTGGGAGAGCCCGCGGGCGACCCACCGCGTCTACCTGCAGCCGAAGACCCGTCCCTGCGCCTGACCGCCGGGCGGTTAACCTCGGCGCGTGAGCTTCGGTGAACTCGGTGGGGGCCTCCGGCCGCTCGACGGCGGCTGGTCCGGCGAGACGTTCCTGGCGGAGGCAGGCGACGAGAGGTCGGTGGTGCGGGTCTACGCCGACCCCCGCCACCACCCGCAGGCTGCGGAGATCCACGAGGCCCTGCACCGGCTGGTGCGGGGCCTCGTCCCGGCGCCCGAGGTCCTGGAGGTACGCCGCGCCGACCCTGCGATGGGCACGCCAGCGCTCCTGGTGACCGCGTTCGTCGACGGCGTACGCGGCGACCTGCTGCTCCCGGACCTGGACGAGGCGGACCAGGGCAGGCTCGGGCGACGCCTCGGTGAGCTCGCGGCGACCCTGGCGGGGATGCCGTTCCTGACAGCCGGCACCTTCGCCGACCGGGACCTGCGGGTCGAGCCGTTCGCGCTGGACCTGACCGAGTGGGTCGAGTCGCACGCCGAGCGTCTCGCCTGGGCGCCGGACGACCTGGAGGGGCTGCGCGAGGTGGCGGCCGATGCCCAGTACCTCCTCGACGCCGTGGTCCGGGTGAGCCTGGTGCACAGCGACCTCAACCCCAAGAACCTCATCGTCGACCCGGAGACCCTGCGCGTGCGCGCGGTGCTCGACTGGGAGTTCGCCCATGCCGGCTCGCCGTACACCGACCTCGGCAACCTGCTGCGGTTCGACCGCGGCGAGGCGTACGTCTCGGGGGTGCTGGAAGGCTACGTCGCGGTGCGCGGCGGCAGCACCGCGGACGCCCTCGATCTGGCCCGCTCCGCGGACCTGGTCGCACTGGTGGAGCTGGCGGCGCGGCGTACGGAGAACCCGGTGGCGGCGCGGGCGCACGACCTCCTGCTGGCGATCGCGCGCTCCGGAGACGTCCACACCGTGCCCGAATCGTGAGAGCAGCGGCACGGCAGGGCCGAAAGTCCCGGCCCGGCGGCTAGGGTGCACTGTGGATCGCACCGGTCTACATGGGGGAATGGTTGTGGGTGTGAGTGGAGGGGTCCGCGGCGTAGCCAGGAGCTGGCTGCGTGGCTGGACGGTCTGGATAACGGCTCTGGTGGGCGCCGCGATGTTCGCCGGCGCCATGTCGGGGATGGCGTACGTACGGAACTCCTACGAGCCGCCCGCGCCCTATCCGGCGATCGACGAGCCGGACGTGGAGGCGGGCGTCGTCGAGGCGTCCTCGTCGCAGCCCGAGCCCGTTCGGCGGGAGAGGAAGGCCGAGGCGCCGGTGGAGAGCCGTCGCCCCGACCCGACGCCCACCGCCACGCCCCGGCATGCCCGCCCGAAGACGACCGAGCAGGCCGCGAGCGCCGAGCCCACGGAGCCGTCGTCACCGGCTCCGTCGGAGAGCCCGACGGGCCCGTTCGCCGGCCTGTCCGAGCTGTTCGGCGGCGGCCAGCGCCGCTGAGCGGAGGCCCGCGACCCGCACGACAGATGGAACGGGCGGGATCATCCGGGCTCGGGTCACTATCCTGCAGACATGAGCGCAGAGGCAGTGATCCGTGAGGTGGCGGCGAAGGCACGAGAGGCGAGCTATGAGCTCGCGGTCGCGCCGCGCAGCGTGAAGGACGCCGCGCTGCACGCGATGGCCGACGCGCTCCTCGAGCGCGCCGACGAGGTGCTGGCCGCCAACGCGACCGACGTGGCCCGCGCCGAGGCGTCGGGCAGCCCGGCCAACATCATCGACCGCCTCACCCTGACCCCGGAACGCCTCGAGGGCATCGCCGCCGCGCTCCGCGAGCTGGCCGCCCTCCCGGACCCCGTCGGAGACGTCGTACGCGGCAGCACCCTCGCCAACGGCCTCGAGCTGCGCCAGGTGCGGGTGCCCTTCGGCGTCGTCGGGATGATCTACGAGGCCCGCCCCAACGTCACGGTCGACGCGGCCGGGATCTGCCTGAAGTCCGGCAACGCGGCGCTCCTGCGCGGCTCGTCCAACATCGCGGCCAGCAACGAGGCGATCGCCGCCGTGCTCCGTGACGCCGTCGTCTCCGCCGGACTCCCGGCCGACGTGATCCAGGTCGTCCCGGGGGAGGGGCACGACTCGGTCAAGGCGCTGATGCGCGCCCGCGGCCTGGTCGACGTGCTCATCCCGCGCGGTGGTGCCGGCCTGATCCGCACGGTCGTCGAGGAGTCGACGGTGCCGGTCATCGAGACGGGGGTGGGCAACGTACACGTGTATGTGGACAAGGCCGCCGACCTCGACAAGGCGCTCTCGATCGTCATCAACTCCAAGACGCAGCGCACCAGCGTGTGCAACTCCGCCGAGTCGCTGCTCGTGCACGCCGACATCGCCAAGGAGTTCCTGCCCAAGGTCGTCCCCGCGCTGCAGGAGCGGGGCGTGCAGATCCACGGCGACGACGCCTTCCAGGCCTACGACCGGGTCGAGCCGGTCACCGACGAGGACTACGCGGCCGAGTTCCTGGCGCTGAAGATCAGCGCCGCCGTCGTACCTTCCCTCGATGCCGCCGTCCAGCACATCCGCCGCTGGTCGAGCGGTCACACCGAGGCGATCGTGACCGAGGACCTCGGTGCGGCCCGTCGGTTCACCGCCGCCGTCGACTCCGCGGCGGTCATGGTCAACGCCTCGACGCGGTTCACCGACGGGGGCGAGTTCGGCTTCGGGGCGGAGATCGGGATCTCGACCCAGAAGCTGCACGCCCGGGGCCCGATGGGCCTGCCCGAGATGACCTCGACGAAGTACGTCGTCACCGGGGACGGGCACGTGCGCTGACCTGGCAACGGGCAAGGTAATCTGTGCGCCATGTCGAACTCTGTTGTGTCGAGCATCATCACCGCCGCCGAGCACGGGGCCGAGCACGGCACCTCCGGCGTCGAGTGGGTCATCGGTGGTGTCTCCCTGGCGATCCTCGTCTTCGCTCTGCTGGTCCTGGTCTGGTTCGCCGGCGGCCGTGAGCACTCCTGAGCGCTGATCAGATGGGCAGCGGGGGAGCGCCCGAGCCAGGTCTGGAGGGCCTGACCGGCAAGCGCCGTGTCGGGGTGATGGGTGGCACGTTCGATCCCATCCACCACGGCCACCTGGTGGCGGCCTCCGAGGTGCAGTCCTTCTTCGACCTAGACGAGGTCGTCTTCGTGCCCACCGGCGACCCCTGGCAGAAGGCCGACCGGGACGTCTCGCCGGCCGAGCACCGCTACCTGATGACGGTCATCGCGACCGCCGCCAACCCCCGCTTCACCGTCAGCCGGGTCGACATCGACCGGGCCGGCAAGACCTACACGATCGACACGCTGCGCGACCTGGCCAAGGCGCTGCCCGACTCCGAGCTCTACTTCATCACCGGAGCCGACGCGCTCGCCGAGATCTTCACCTGGCGCGACACCGACGAGCTCTTCGAGCTCGCCCAGTTCGTGGGGTGCACGCGTCCGGGATACAGCATGGACCCCGAGGTCATCGCGAAGATACCCGCCGATCGCATCACCATGCTCGAGATCCCCGCGCTGGCGATCTCCTCCTCCGACTGCCGCGAGCGGCGTCACCGTGGCGAGCCGGTCTGGTATCTCGTCCCCGACGGCGTGGTGCAGTACATCGGCAAGCACGACCTCTACCGCAAGACTCCCTCAGACAAGGACCGCGCATGACCGCGACCGAGCACGCCATCGAGCTCACCATCACCGCCGCCCGGGCGGCCTCGGAGAAGAAGGCCGGACACATCCTCGCCTTCGACGTCAGCGACCAGCTGGCCATCACCGACGCCTTCGTGCTCGCCTCCGCGCCCAACGAGCGTCAGGTGCAGTCGATCGTCGACGAGGTCGAGCTGAAGCTGCGCGACCTCGGTTCCAAGCCGCTGCGTCGCGAGGGTCACAAGGAGGGGCGCTGGGTGCTCCTCGACTACGGCGAGATCGTCGTGCACGTCCAGCACGAGGAGGAGCGCCAGTTCTACGCCCTCGAGCGGCTCTGGCGCGACTGCCCGTCGATCACGCTGCCCGCCGACGTCGTCTCCGAGGGCTGATCGCCCGTGGTCGAGCCTGCCGAGATCCGTCGGCTCATCCTGCTCCGTCACGGCGTCACCGGCTGGAACGCCGACGGCCGCTACCAGGGCCAGACCGACATCGAGCTGGCCGAGACCGGCCACCAGCAGGCGAAGGCCGCTGCTCGTGCGCTCGGCACGACCTTCACCGTCACCGGCCTCGTCTCCTCGGACCTGATGCGGGCACGGCAGACCGCGGCGTACGTCGCCGGGGAGACCGGCCTGGAGGCTGCGTACGACCCTCGGCTGCGGGAGGTCTGCGCCGGCGAGGCCGAGGGTATGAACCGTGCCCAGATCCTCGAGCGCTTCGGTGAGATGCCGGCCAGCTGGGAGCCCTACGGCGGGGAGTCCTGGCCCACCGTCGCCGCCCGCTTCTCGGCAGCGCTGAACGACGTCGCCGACACCGTCGCGCCCGGCGAGACCGTCGTGGTCGTCGCCCATGGCGGCGCCATCCGTCAGGGCCTGGCCGCGTTCCTCGGCTGGGACCCCTCCGTCGTCACCACCCTCGCTCCGCTGTCGAACTGCTCCTGGATCGAGCTCGTGGCCCGGGAGTCCGCGCCAGGGCTCATCCCGGCGGCGCCCTGGCGGCTCGCGACGTACGGGATGGGGGCCCCGATTTCGTGATCGGGAGCGGGTTCCGCTACTGTTCTTCTCGTTGCCCGGGGGTGATCAACCGGGACAACGCCACGGGGGTATGGCGCAGCTGGTAGCGCATCTGCATGGCATGCAGAGGGTCAGGGGTTCGAGTCCCCTTACCTCCACCGAAATACCTGATCAGGGCCAGGTTTCAGATCCTCACAGAGGATCTGAAACCTGGCCCGATCTCATTTGTGCCGCATTCTCGGTCCCGATCTCGGGGCCGCCGCCTGTTGTCATCGCGCGGGTGCAGATGACCTTCGCGGGTTGCTCACGCTTCAGATGCGGCTCAGGACCTCGGGACCGATGCTTATGATGTCGCCGTGCGTGTCACCCGGCGAGGACTGATCCTTGGCGCGGCTGGCCTCGGGGCCGCTGGAGCCGGAGCTGTGGCGTTCCGGTCACTGGACCAGGGTGCCACCGCGCCTCCACGTCTCGCCCCGACCCCGACCGTCGCACCCGGGGAACTGCATCGAGGACAGATGGGGACGGCCCGCTGGTGGGTGTCGCTACCGCCGGGCTCCTCGGGCGACCTGCCGGTGGTGGTGGCCCTGCACGGTCACGGCGGCAGCGCCGACGGGCTGCTGGGGGCCTACCATCTCGACAGTGCTCTCGCTGCGTCGGGGCACCGGTTCGCGATCGCTGCCATCGACGGGGGCGCTGAGGGATTCTGGCACCCACGGGCCGACGGGCGCGACCCGCTTCACCTTCTGCTCGAGGCGTTCCTTCCCGCACTGAAGGACTATGCCCTGCGGCCGGCGGGACTGATCGGCTGGTCGATGGGCGGCTACGGTGCACTTCTCGCCGACTCGCTGCTCCCGTCGAAGGAGAAGCTGCCCGTCTGTGCGGTCAGTCCCGGCATCCTCCTGCGGTACGCAGATGCGCCGGAGTGGGCCTTCGACGGTCCCGACGACTTCCGTCGATGGGACCTGCGAAAAAGGTGGGATCTCGATCCGGAGCTGGTGCGGGTCGACTGCGGCACCGAGGACGGCCTCTACCCGGCGGTGCGTCGGTTCGCCGAGGAGAAGGGTCTGAGCCTGAACTCGGCGCCGGGTGGTCACGATCTCGACTACTGGCTGCCTTTGGTCCCGTCTCAACTGGACTGGTTGGCCGAGCGCATCGGGTAGCAATCCCCCAAATGGGCTAGTCCTGTCGGGCCACTGATGGCCCGTTGGTATGAATTTGATGGTCTTTGTGGATACCCGTGGCCGTATGTCGTGACTTTGTTGTCATCTCCACGTTTGGATGTGCATCAATCGGTTTGGCTCGCCGCTCGGGGGTGGGGCCGGAGAGATCAGCGTCGATCTTCCCCGGCCCGTAGCGTGAGTGCTTGGGGGAGCAAATGCGTGTCGTGCGTTCAGCGGAGGATTTCAATGGAGGGCAGCGTGAGCCGCTCTTCCCACAGGTTTCTGTCGCAGCCATCGTGCCGTGCCGCAACGAGGAAGCGGCGGTCGGCGACGTCGTTCGAGGGCTTCTCGAGGCTGTTCCGGGCATCGAGGTCTATGTCTATGACAACGCCAGTTCGGACGACACGGTCGCCGTCGCTCGTGCGGCCGGTGCCAACGTGCGCTGTGAGCCGCGCCCGGGCAAGGGCAACGTGGTCCGGCGGGCGTTCGCGGACATCGACGCCGATGTCTATCTGATGATCGACGGTGACGACACCTACGACGTGTCCGCCGCACCGAAGATGATCCGGACCCTACTCGAGGGGCCGTACGACCACGTCTTGGGGACTCGACTTCCCGAGACCGCCGAGTCGGCCTATCGCCCTGGCCACCGGCTCGGCAATCAGGTCATCAACCATGTCGTCGCGTGGCTCTTCGGGGAGCACATGACGGACATGCTGAGCGGCTATCGGGTGATGAGCCGCCGCTTCGTCAAGAGCTTTCCGGCCTCCTCGTACGGTTTCGAGATCGAGACCGAGCTGACCGTACGCTGCCTCACCCTTCGGGTTCCGTGTGCAGTCGTGCAGGTGGGGTTCCGTGATCGTCCCGAGGGAAGCGAGTCCAAGCTGAACACCTTCCGCGACGGTTTTCGGATCATGTCGACGGTCCTGCGGCTCTTTCGCTACGAGCGTCCGGGACGCTTCTATCCCGCGATCGTGCAGTTGGGCCTGTTGATGATCGGGGCGCCATGGGTCGCAAGCCTGTTGCTGCCGTTCGAGTTCCCGGGCTTTCTCGGGGTGGCCGCGTTGGTCGCGCTGTGCCTGGTGGTCACGGTCAGCATGATCAACGATGCACACACCCGTGCTCGCCATGACAGCGCTCACCTGATCTACATGCAGCACCCTGCTCCACTCCATCTCGAGGCCAACCCGATCGGCAAGCTCGTTGCACGAGCGCTGCCGATAGACGCTCTCGACGAGGAGCCCGCGGATTCGGTCATCTCGTGAACGGGGGTTGGTCCGAACCAGGACGACTCGGCGGGGGACGGGCCACATCATGGTGGACCGACGTCTGGGTCGTGGGGTCTCTGGTCCTCGCGGTCGCGGCAGCCGGCGTCGCGGTGTCGCCGGGTCTACGGCACGAGCTGCGGATGTCGGCCACTCGCGTCGACCCGGGGTTCATCGAGCTCTACCTCACCGACGAGGGCCTCGCACGAGCCTGCCTGCGGACAGGTCGGACATCGGAGCTCTCGGTCTCTGTTCGCAGCCATCTGGCTGAGGCCGAGAACCTGGAGCTGTCCGCTGTCGTCGGTGGCGAGGCCACTGCGGTGGGAGGAACTCTGCCGACCCGGCCAGGGGAGGTGTCGCAGGCACTCCTCCGCTACCAGGCACCCGAGGAGCCTTACGACGTGCGGGTCACTCTGGCCGGCCGTCCGGAGCATGTGGTCCTTCAATGCGGGAAGGAGCGCGCGGATGAAGGGCGGTGAGGACTGGCGCAGCGGCGACCCGATCGACCGAGGATGGGCCGGGATCCGATACACCAGAGCGTGCCTCGGCCTCGACATGCCCACGGTGCAAGCGGTGCGGGCGGCACTCATCACGATCGCCTCCCCGTCATCGGGGATCCCTCGGGTCTACGACGACCGCGGATCATGGCGGTCGGTCCCGATGACTCGGGTGTGCGCCTGGGCTCAGGCGGTGGTCACGTGGGTCGATGAGCCGGGGGCGGATCCGGACCGGATCTTCGCACTCGGTCGTGAGCAGCGTCTGCCCAGCCGATTCCATCTTCTCGTCGGCCCGGACTGGTTCGCTCTGTGCGCGGACCACGCCTTCGGCGACGGCCAGAGCGCCGACATGTTCATCGCACAGATCCTCACCCAGGCCGCCACCCCGGTACGCATCCCGGTGCCGTGGGAGCGACTGGGGCCGCTACGCCGCGACCGTGCCATCGTGGCCGGCGTAGCCCGCAACCTGGGGTCGCTTCCGTGGATGCTGCGCAACCGCGCCGGGCTGGCAGGTGGAACCTACGGGCCGCTCGAACCGGCCGGGCCACACCGCATCGTGGTCTCTCACAGCGATGCCCGCTTCATGGACCGGTTGCGACGTGCACGGGCCGAGCGCTTTCCCGGGGCATCGGCCGCGGCAATCGTCGGTGCCGGGCTGAGGGCCGGCGTGGCGGACGTCCTCGGCGAGCCACGTCCTGGGTTCGAGTGTCTCTTCAACAGCCGGGCCTCGGGCCGGAGCGGTCTGGTGCCGTGGGGTAACTGGTCGATCGGGGCCTACCTGTATCCCGAGGACGACCTGGATCCGCTGAGCATCGGCGCCGCCATGACCGAGGCGCGCGCCCGGGGCGTCGCCGCCTATGGGTTGGCGGCGGCAAGGATGGCGCGCAAGGCGGAGACCGGCCCGCTGCAGGGAGCCACTGCGGAAGGTACGCCCCGCCTGACCCTCTCCTACATGTCGGGTCGCGCGTTGGAGAGCACGCCAGGATTCGTCCCGGGGCGTTCCTCGATCATCACCGACAGCATGCCCAACGGTCTCGACGCGATCACGTTCCAGACCGTCGAGACGGGCGGTCGGATCACGGTGTCGACCGCCTACTTCCCGCAAGCCTGGGACGGTGACCTGATCAGCGCCGGGGTCCGCCGGTTCCTCGACGAAGGAGCCGAGATCCTGCGGCCCCTCCACGAGGAGGTCAGGTGAGTACGCTCGCGGCCGACCAGCGCGCGCCGACGGTCGCTCCCCGGGCTCAGCCCGGGCACCTTCGTCGGGAGCGGCTGATGGTCGTTCTCGTCGTGCTCGCCGGGCAGGGATGGGTTCTCGTCGATCTCGACGTCCCGGTTCTCCGGCCCCTGATCGGGGCCGCGGTGTTGGTCGGGCTGCCGACGCTGGTGCTCGCTCGCTGGACGTTCGGCCGGATTCGCGATCGTCCCGCAGCGCGTCTCTTCGCCTTCGGGGCGGTCGTGCTCGGCATCCTGCTCGTCACCCTGCTGCTCAATACGGTGCTGCCGCTCGTCGGGCTGCCGCACCCGCTGCAACGCCCGGTCTTCGTGACGACCTCGACCGTGGTCGACGTTCTCCTCCTGCTCGCTGCGGGACGCACCGTCCCCACATGGTCGGTGGCCGCTCGGTCGCTACGTAGCGTCGCCATGGCACGCATCAGCCCCGACGTCGCGCTGGCGTCGATCGCCGTGCTGTTGGCGGTCGGCGGTGCGATCAGGCTCAACAACGGTGCCGGTGGCGGTGTCGCTGTGTCTGCCCATGCGGCTGCGGTGATGGCGCTGGTCGTCGCGTTCGGTCGGCGTCCGATCCTGCGCCACCATATGTGGACCGTCTACCTGGTCGGGTTGGCGCTCCTGCTCGGCACGTCGCTGCGCGGCTGGTATATCACTGGCCACGACATCAACATGGAGTACCTGTCTTATGTCATCACCAGCAAAGACCAGCACTGGTCGATGACCGACTTCCCGTCGGCCTACCACTCCTGCCTGAGCGTCAACCTGCTGCCGTCGGTTCTCTCCTCCTACCTCGGCATTTCCGGGATCATCGTGTTCAAGCTGGTCACCCAGCTGATTTTCGCGCTCGTGCCGGTCATCGTCTACATCACCGGCCGACGGCTCTTCTCGCCGCGGGTGGCCCTCTTCGGCGCGGGCGTCTTCATGTTCTTTCCGACGTTCGCCACCGACATGGCGTACCTGACCCGGCAGGAATACGCCTTCCTGTTCGTCGCTTTGGCTGTCCTCGCGACTTGCATGGACGACATGCGGCCGCTCCCGCGCCAGGGACTCACCTTCGTCTTCGGCGTCGGTGTGGTGCTGTCGCACTACTCGACGACGTACCTGCTGATCATCATGCTCACCTTCGCGTTCCTCTCCTCGCGCGGCCTGCCGGCTATCCGACGGTGGCGACGCGCCCGTGCCACGGCGCGCGGTCAACGGCGCGCGTGGCGGGGACGTCACCGGATCGGGCGTCGTCACCTCAGCTGGTCGCTGGCGGCTCCGGGGGTCATCCTCGCCCTGGTCTTCACTGCCTGGGGATGGTCGACCCCGATCACACACTCGGGTGGCCATCTGGTCGATGTCGTGGGCAACCTCTCCGGTGCTCTGGTCGAGGGCAGGCTCGTCACCGGATCCTCGGACCTCCGGTTCATCGGTGGCGGCGGACCGTCGGCCGAGACCCGCTTCACCGACTACTACGACGGGGCGCTTGACCTACGCGAGGAGACGCCGGGGGACTACGTGGTTCCCGTGGACTCGCCGGATGCCGATCAGCCGACCGTGCTCGAGCCGGCGACGGTGCCCCTCACGGGCGCCGGTGAGGCTCTGGAGATGACCGGCGTCGACCCGGTCACCCTGAACAGAGTGATACGTACGGTGGCCGGGGTGGCGCTGGAGCTGCTGCTGATGGTCGGTGTCCTCGGGCTTCTCCTCCGGGCGCGTTCGACGGAAATGGTGGGAAGGGAGCAGTTCTGGCTGATGCTCGGCAGCCTGGTTTCGCTCGCGGTCATCGTCGTGGTCCCGGGTCTCTCCGCGGACTTCGGCGTCCTGCGGGCCTTCCAGCAGACGCTGATCCTGGTGGCACCGCTGGTGGGCGTGGGCGTGTGGGGTGCGGTCGACTGGCTCGGGCGCCGCGCCGTCCGCGCAGGCGCGGTCACGCTGGCGGTGGCCGGCCTGATCCTGACCGGGGTCCAGGCGGCAGTCCTGGGCGGATACTCGGGCAGCATCGCTCAGGGCAATGCCGGGCAGTACTACCAGATGCTCTACGTCGACGAGCCCGAGCTCGCGGCCGAGCGATGGCTGGCCGCGCATCTCGGTCCGCAAAGCGACGGCTACGTCACTGCCAGCGGGATGGTCACGATGACCCGGATGCAGGCGATGATGCCGGAGTCGGTGACCGTTCTCGACAACTTCCTCCCCGTGCTGATGCAGCGCGGGGCGTACGTCGTGGTCCCGATGGAGACGGTGACCTACGGGCGAGCCACCGTGTTCCACTCCGGCGATCTGCTCAGCTACTCCTATCCGCGCGACCTGCTGGAACGCAGGCTGAGCTTGATCTACTCGAGCGGCGACACCGAGATCTACCGTTGATCGATCCGTCCTCAGGGCTGCCGCGACAGTGCCTTGCGCAAGGATGCGACGGCCGGTCGAGCGGTGCCGTCGGCGCCCCAGAGCCCGAAGTGGTCACGGTAGTCGCTCGAGCTCGGCGCGTCGCGCCATGAGTTGACGAAGAACCCGCCGATCAGCTGGTCCTGCCGAGCCAGACGAAGGCCGGCCATGATGATCTCGGACTGGCGATCGACGTCCACGTACGGCGGGTGGACGGTCTTCTCGGTGACTGGGGCACCGAACTGCGTGACCCACACCGGGACGTCCGCGCCGATGCTCTGGTCGATGGTGCGGCGGACGACTCCGCCGCGACTGATCGTCGCCCAGGCAGAGCGCTTGCCGGTCGCCGATGGAAGGTCGGGAAAGGTGTACGGATCGAACCCGACCGCGTCGACGGGGCAGCCACGCTTGCAGGCGGCGCGCACGAAGACCGCTGGGTCGACACCGTCGGCGTCGCGGTCGCGCACGACCATCGACCCGAACACCACTCGGACGCCATCGTGACCGCGTCGCAGAGCGGTCGCTGCACGCCGCACCAGGTCGCCGTAGGCGACCGGGTCGGGCTGCTGCCAGAAGAGATCGAGATTGGGTTCGTTCCACAGCTGATAGGTCCCCACACCACGTGACACGTAGCGGTCAGCGACCTCGCCGGCGAAGTCCGCGAACGCGGGCGTCGATGCCGGTGGGCAGGTGAAGTCCCGGCAGCCCGCCCGCCGGGCCCAGGCGGGCGTGTAGCTGATCAGGCCCAGGACATCGAGGTCGTGCGCACGCGCCGCCCGAACGACCCGGTCGGTCGGTCCCCAGGTGTAGGAGTCCTTCGAGACGGGCTGGATGTCAGTCCAGGAGAAGTCGACCCGGATCCAGGTGAAGCCCGCTCCGGCGATGTCGTCGAGCGCCGATTCAAGCTCTCGTCGGCCGAGTCCGAGCAGGGATCGCCCCGTGTTGAGGCCGGCGTTCAGCTGCGGAAGCGCGGGCTTCGTGACGGCCGGCGACGGCGTCGAGGGGGCGGGTGGCGCTGAGGCCTGGGGACTAGTACGACCGTGGACGGCCAGTGCTGCGAGAACCATCGTGCTGATGGCCAGAACGGCAAACGGCAGGATGACCCTGCGACGTCGCGTCCCGCGATGACCCGTCATGCCGACCCCCCGATCGTCCTGATGTGCCCATGTGACGAGCAGTCGATCCCACTATGACGCAGTTGGCTTCGGATGTTGCCGGTTCCGCGCGTTCGCGGTGCCTAGAATGTCGTCCAATCAGTCATGGCTGCACGACGGGGGTCGATACATGGGTGCATTGTCCGTGACCGAGGGTAGGCGTGCGGATCCGGTCACTGCGGATGCGTTGTTGATGACCGCGTTGACCGGTGCCTTGGCGGGCTTCGGTGGCATCTTCTGGGTGATCGCGGGGCGCCTGCAGTCCGCCACCGCCATCGGTGTCGCCGGCACCTTGGTCTCAGCGATCATCGTGCTCTGCTTCGTCGCGCAGATCGGCATCGATCGCACGCTCCTCGCGTCCCTCCCGCACAGCGACCGGCCGGCGGCCGACTTCGCCAGAGCGGTCGCAGTAGTCGGTGTTCTGGGGTATCTCCTCGGTGTCGGCTTCGCTACCGCGCTCCCGTATCTCGCGCCGGAGACGGCCGAAGCGTTGTCCGGCTGGCGGCCGTGGTGCTTCGGGCTGCTCGTCGCCGGCACCGCGGTCAACCTCACCACCGATGTCGCCTTCCTGTCGTTGCGTCGCGTTCAGGACAACCTGCTGGTGACTGGGATCGGGATGGGCATCCTCAAGTGTGCGCTGCCCTTCGCGCTCGGGTCGTGGGGTGCCTTCGGGCTCGCTGCCTCGGTGGGGTTCGCCTCGTTGGCGGCGGCGGTGGCCTGTGTGTTGATCGTCCTGGTGCGTCTGCCGCGCCCGTCGCGTCCGCCCGGAGGAGGCTGGTCGCCGGCGTTCCGCACCGAACGGCGGCTCGGCTTCTCCTCCTATCTGTCCAGCCTGATCGACTTCGTGCCGATCCTGCTGCTTCCGATCATCCTGGTGAACGCAGCCGGCGCGGCTGAGAATGCGGTCTTCTTCATCGCATTCCAGATCGTGCTGATGCTCAACGCCTCGGCGTACGCGATCGGCAACTCCGCATTCGCAGAGGCCGCACGCGTCCCTGACCGTGCGGGCCACGCCCTTCGTCACTCGGCGAAGGTCATGGCTGTGATCATCCTGGGTGGGACGGCGGTCACGGTGCTCGCGGCACGTCTGATGCTGCTGATCTTCGGGGCAGAGTACGCCGAGACGGGCGTTCCCACCCTCAGGATCCTCGCCGTCGGCGCCATCGCGGTCGCCACCGCGTACTGGGCGATCACCGCACTTCGGGTTCGCCACCGACTCATGGCGAGCGTCGCGGTGGCGGCGGTCTCGGCCGGAGGGACCACGCTGCTCGCCTGGCTCCTCGCCGACCGAGGCGCGGAGGCTGCCGCGCTCGCCTGGCTCATCGGCCACGGCTGCGGCGCGCTGCTGGGGCTGGTCCTGGTCCGGTGGGGAGGGCGGCGATGAGCCGGATCCTGCAGGTCGCTCACTACTACCCGCCCCACGTCGGCG
Organism: Nocardioides turkmenicus; assembly: GCF_011045035.1. Taxonomy (GTDB): domain Bacteria; phylum Actinomycetota; class Actinomycetes; order Propionibacteriales; family Nocardioidaceae; genus Nocardioides; species Nocardioides turkmenicus. Next base: position 162,265 of record NZ_JAALAA010000003.1, on the reverse strand, counting down.
GGCTCGAACGGGTGACCCACGAGGTCGCCCATGGCCTGCAGGCGCGTGGGCACCGCGTCGATGTGTTGACGTCGGCGATCGGTGCCCCGGCTGGGACGATTGATGAGGACGGCGTGCTTGTCACGCGGCTGCGGGCGCTCAATCCGTTCGAGCGGTTCGGGGTGCCGTTCCCGATCTTCTGGCCGTCGTTGCTGGTGATCGGGTGGCGGGCCGTGGGCCGGGCCGATGTCGCCCAGATCCACGACATGCTCTATCTCAGCTCCTGGTGGATCGCTCTGGTCTGCCGACTGCGCCGCACACCGTACGTCGTGACCGGCCACGTCGGACTGGTCGACCACCCGAGCCGCCTTGTCCGCGGCGTGCAGCGCATCGTTCATCGCACCATCGGCCGTCGCGTGCTGGCTGGTGCCGACCATGTCCTTCCGATCAGCGCGTCCATCGAGCAACAGCTGCTGGAGGTCGCGCCCGAGGCCCGCACGACCGTGCTGCCCAACGGCGTCGACACCAGCTTCTTCCGCCCTGCTGCACCAGGGGAGAAGGCCCTGATCCGGGCTCGCCATGGGCTTCCGGTTGACGAAGCGCTCGTCCTTTTCGTCGGCCGTCCGGTTCCCAAGAAGGGGTACGGCATCGTCGCCGCGGCCGGGTCGCCGGCCTACCGGATCGTCTTCGCCGGGGTGGATGCTCCGCCCGAGCGCCACGGGCACCTCTATCTCGGGTCTCGCCCGGTCGAGGAGGTGGCGGAGCTCTACCGGGCGGCGGACGCGTTCGTCTGCGCCAGCGTCGGTGAGGCGCCGCTGACGGTGCTGGAGGCGATGAGCTCCGGGCTGCCGGTCGTGGTCAACGACGATCCGGCTCTGCAGGCCCTGGGTCTGGGCGATGGCGCGACGTACGTGACGATGACGCCCGACAACCTGCGCCGCCATCTGGAGAAGCTGCTCGCCGATGACCTGGCCGCGGCAGGAGAGGCGGCAGCCGCAGAAGCTCGCGGAATGCACTCCCGCGCGACCCAGGTCGAGCAGCTCGACGGCTTCCTCAGCGGCCTGCTTCCGCGGGAGCAGCCGCTGCGGGTGGCACTGCTCAGCCCGCGCTATCCACCATGGATCGGCGGCGTCGAGAAGTACGTCGAGCAGCTTGCTCGTGCGGGACAGGATGCCTCGGACGCCGAGGTCGTGGTCATCACCACGTGCCCGGGGTGGCGCAGCCGTGAGGAGAGTGTCGACGGTGTGCGCGTGATCCGCCTGCCTGCGCCCTTCCGGTTGGGCGCCACGCCGCTGAACCCCGGGTGGTTCGTCACCGTGCCGCGCCTGCTGCGTCGGCTGCAGGTCGACGTCGTCAACGTGCACTCGCCGGGCCCCGGCTTTGCCGAGCTGGCCTGCTTCCGGTCCGCCGGGCGACCGGTGGTGATGACCTATCACTCCGGCTCCATGGTGAAGGGGGCACCTGCGCCCCGCTGGGTCGACCTGCTCCTCCGCACATGGGAGAGGTTCGTCCTGCCGCGTGCGCTGGATCGGGCAGCCGGGCTGATCGCCTGCTCTCCCGTCTCGATGGCCCATGCCACCGGCCGTGCAGTGGTCATTCCGCCCAGCGTGGATCTGAGCGACTTCGCCCCTGGTCCTCTCGAGCGTGACGGGTCGATCACCTATGTCGGGCGGATCGAGTCGTCGTCGCGTTGGAAGGGCCTCCATGTGCTTGTCGACGCTCTGCCCCTCGTTGCGGAGCGTGTTCCCGGCGTTCGGCTCGACCTCATCGGCGAAGGTGATGACGTCGCCGTGCTTCAGTCGCGGGCGGAGAGGCTCGGGGTGGCGGGCCGGATCCGCTGGCATGGTTCGCTCTCGCACGACAAGGTCGCAGAGCACCTTCGGCGTACGTCGGTCGCCGTGCTTCCCTCGCTTACCGACGCGGAGTCCTTCGGCACGGTGATCGTCGAGGCGATGGCCTGCGCCACCCCGGTCGTCGGCTCCGATGTCGGTGGGATCCCGGGGAACATCAGCGACGGGGAGAACGGATATCTGGTGCCGCCCGGGGACCACGTCGCGCTCGCCGACGCGCTGGCTCGCGTCCTCGAGAACCCCGAGCTAGCTCGCCGGATGGGCGCGGCGTCGCGTGAGATCGCCGTCGAGCGGTTCGACCTGGATGCGCGGAACGCGGCTACGTACGCGTATCTCCGCAGTGTCGCGGAGGGCTATCGGGCGTAGGCGTCCTTCAAGGCTGCGTAGGCCGGCTTGAGGCTGTTGTCCGCGCGCACCGCGCCGAAGTGCTGCTCGGCATCGAGGAGAGGATTCGTCCCCAGGTTGGCGTCGTCGCGCAGGTCGTACCAGTAGTAGCCGCCGTCCCAGGTCTGGTCGCGGAAGGCGCTGACCTGTCCGGCGGCGAGATCTGCCTGCTCCTCCTCGGAGACGCAGGCGTAGGCCGCACCGGTCACACACGTCGGCGCACCCGCCTCGGTGATCCACACCTCCCGGTTCGAATCGCCGGCAGAACGCATCACGCTACGGATGCTGACCGGCGTCTGGGCGATCTGCGACCAAGCAGAGCAGCGGTGGTAGGCGAGCATCTCGGCCGCGGTTGCTCCTCGCCAGAACCGGTAGGGGTGCACCGAGACGCCGTCGAGGTAGCCATGTGCGCCCGCGGCGTACATCCTGGACAGGAAGTTCACCGGATTGATCCCGTTGGCGGAGACGCCTCCGTCGTTGACGCCGGTGCAGCCTGAGTCGTTGTAGGCACCATGACCCGCCAGCGCGCCTGCCACGATCGGGATTGTCGGGTCGACGGACGAGGCTTCACGGTAGGCGGCCCTGACCAGACGTGTGTAGGCGACCGGGGCCGGACCCGAGCGCCAGAAAGCGGCCAGGTTGGGCTCGTTCCAGACCTCGATGCCGGCCGGCAGCACCTTGGGAGTGGACGGGTTGGCCTTCCAGAATTCGCCATTGGTGCCATAGCGGGCGACCACCCGCCGGACGAAGGCGCCGTAGTCGTTGGCCCTGCGCGGTGGGTACCAGGTGGACCACGGAGTCGAAGGCGAGACGCCGGTCGCCCACGACGGCGCCTGATCGACGATCAGCAGAGCACGCTGTCCGGCGACCGCAGCACTACGGACGAAGCTGTCCGACTCCGTCCAGTCGAAGACACCCCGCGTGGGCTCGGCAAGCGCCCAGGACAGGTCTGTCCGGACCGACGTCGACCCGCCTCGCTGGGCGAGGGAGAAGTAGGCAGGTGTGTCGGGCTGGGCGTGCACTGAGTAGCCCTGCGGCTGATCCACGACGGCTTGGGCAGGGGACTGCCAGAGGAGCAGTGGAAGCGTGGCAAGGATGGCTGACGCTGCGCGAACGACGTGAAGGCGTGCAAGCATCGGGGCATTCCTTCGGATGTGGCGAAGAGCCAGTATAAGACAGCACTGATGAAGCAAGGTTGGTGAAGTCTGCCGCGATTGCGGGGCTCGTGAACGGTTTGCCTGCCGTCCACCGGAAGCACGACGCCGGTGAGGTAGCCGGTGAGGTAGCCGGTGATGAGGTAAGAGGCGTCGGCACGACGCAGCGGAGTCGGCGCGTCGAGCTGATCGACGCTGCCAGATGAGATCTGGTGCCAACCGTGGACCATGCCGGTCAGCGTGGTTCTGGGGGCGATGGCGGGACAGGGGTGACGGCGAGACTAGTGACCCAACTTTCGAAAGTGACTTTCCGACTTTCGAGATGTGAGTCGCAGCTATTGACGAGTGCCTGGCTGAAACCGTAGGTTGGCGATCGCAAAACGTGACGTAAGTCACAGCTGCGGCTCGCTTGGCTTCACCCTCCGAAGGAGCACTGATGCGCAACCGTCCCACCCCTGCCGCGGACCGCGAGGTTCCGGCTATCGCACGCAAGCTCGGGCTCAACCGTCGTCAGTTGCTGGCGGCGACAACAGGTATGGCCGCGGCGGGAATCGCCCTCGGCGGCGTCCCTCTCGCCGGATCCGCAGCCGCTGACGCGCTGCTGATCCCCCGGCCGCGCCGCGGCATCATCCTCTACACGGTGCGCGACGCGATCAGCCGCGATCCGGCCACCAGCCCGTACGCCTCGGGGTTCAGGGCGGTCTTCGAGGAGCTGTCGAAGATCGGCTACCGGCAGATCGAGTTCGCCGGCTACAACCAGAGCGTCAACGCTCCCGGCGGCAACGTCAACAACGTCGAGGGCGCGCGCCTGCTGCGGATGTGGCTCGACGACAACGGGCTCGAGGCCGAGGGCAACCACGGGTCGGTCCCGTCGACCATCACCGATGCGTCGCTGGCCGCGTTCGACGCGGCGTGCGAGGTCGCCAACATCCTCGGGATGAGGCACATCGGGACCGGGAGCGACCCCACCGGGTCGGCCTACCTGGCCGACTGGCAGGCCGCGGCCGACCGCTGGAACATCCTCGGTGAGCGGGCGGCCGGGCACGGCCTCAAGCTCTACACGCACAACCACGACATCGCGTACAGCTTCCTCCTGGACAGCGGACCCACCGACGCGCTCGGCCGTCCGACCCGGTCCTCCGGGGTGCGCCGGCTGGAGTGGTTCCTGGCGAACACGGACCCCCGGTACGTGTGGCTGGAGATGGACATCTACTGGGCCCACGTCGCTCAGCACAAGCACCACACCTACACCGCGCCCGACGGCAGCCTCGTCGAGGACCGTTTCGACCCGCTCGAGGTCGTCAGGTCCGCGCCGATGCGCTTCCCGCTCTTCCACGCCAAGGACGGCAAGAAGGACCCGACGCAGGCCAACGGCTATGTGATGTCCCCGTTCGGGGAGGGCGACATCGACTACCAGGCCTTCTTCGGCGACATGCCGGCACGCGGTTACCACAACCCGATGTGGGAGCAGGACACTGCGCCCGGCGGCGCGCTGAACCCGGGACAGTCGCTGGCCCTGGCCAAGCTGAGCTACCAGAACATGGACGAGCTCCGCGGCTGACCGGCCGCCGCATCTCCCTTGCGTGAACAGCCGGAGCGCGCCCTCACCGGGTCGCGCTCCGGCCACCGGCGTGCCCGCACGCCCTTCTCCGGCATTCCTCCCTCGCCCTCCAAGGAACCGTCATGCCTCACAACAGCTCAGCCGGCGGCGCACCCCGCCGTCGTGCCCGGCGATCACTCCTCGCGGTGACCTCCGGGTTCGCCCTCGCTCTCACCTCCGGGCTCGCACTCGCGACGCCCGCCGCAGCCCACGACGGTGTCGACCACGGCACCGAGCCCGGGGCCGAGGTCGCCCTGGACTGGTCCAACTACGAGAAGGTCACGCTCACCAAGGACACCGGTGAGCCGATCGACATGGCCGTCCTGCCGGACCGGCGGGTGCTCACCACCGCGCGCAACGGCGACGTCCGGCTCGTCGACCCCGACGCCGGTACGACCCGAGTGGTCAACACGATCTCGACGTACAACAACTCCGAGGACGGCCTGCAGACGATCACCCTCGCGCCCGACTTCGAGGAGTCGGGCTGGGTCTACCTCTACTACGCGCCGCGCACGATGACCGGCCCGTACCCGACGACCACGCCGTCCGGGTCGGCTCCCAACACGCTGCCCGCCGGTCAGACCGAGGCCTACTGGGACCAGTGGAAGGGCTACAACCAGCTCACCCGGGTGAAGTGGGACGAGGCCGCCGACAAGCTGGACCTCGCGACCGAGCAGGTGATCCTCAAGGTCGAGGTGCAGCGCGGCCAGTGCTGCCACGTCGCCGGCGACGTCGACTTCGACGACCAGGGCAACCTCTACCTGTCCACGGGTGACAACACCCCGGCTGGCACACCGGGCGCGAACGGGTACGCGCCCAACAACGATGCCCCCGGGTTCAACCCCGGCTTCGACTCCCGCCGCGGCGCGGGCAGCACGAACGACCTGCGCGGCAAGATCCTGCGGATCGCGGTGCAGGAGGACGGGTCGTACACCATCCCCGAGGGCAACCTCTTCGCTCCCGGCACGGAGGGGACGCGACCGGAGATCTTCGCGATGGGTCTGCGCAACCCGTTCCGGATGGACGTCGACCCGGCCACCGGCTCGGTGAGCTGGGGCGACTACGGCCCGGACGCCGGTGCGCCGAACCCGGAACGCGGCCCGATGGGGTACGTCGAGTGGCAGACGACCTCGATCGACGAGCCGGTCAACGGCGGCTGGCCGTACTGCACCGGCAACCAGTTCAACTACAACGAGTGGGACTTCGCGACGGCGACACCAGGGGAGTTCTTCGACTGTGCCGCCGGAGCGGAGAACAACTCGCGCTGGAACACGGGACTTCCGACCGTTCCGCCGGCCACGGCCGCGACCCTCTACTACGGCGACAACAACACCCACCAGCCGTGGCCCGAGCTGACCGACTTCGGTCCGGCCGGCGGCCAGGGACCGATGGGCGGTCCGGTGTACCACTACGACGCGGACAACCCCTCGCCGACGAAGTTCCCCGAGTACTGGGACGGCAAGGCCTTCTTCGCCGAGTTCTCCCAGGACTACCTGGCGGCCTTCACCGTCGACTGGCCCAACGGCCCGGTCTCGCACATCGAGCACTTCCTGCCCAACACCGATCTCGAGACCAACCGGCAGCCGATCACGGACAGCCCGATCGACATCGAGTTCGGACCGGACGGTTCGCTCTACGTGCTCGACTACGGGGATGGCTTCTTCCGCGCCAACCCTGACGCCGGGCTCTACCGGATCGACTACAGCGTCGGCAACAAGGCACCGCGCGCGGACATCGTCGCCGACCCGATCTCCAGCAGCTCGGCGCCGCTGACCGTCGACTTCGACGGCTCGGGGTCGGTCGACCCCGAAGGCGGCGCCCTCACCTACGAGTGGGACGTCGACGGCGACGGCACCTTCGACGCCACCGGAGCGACCACGACGCACACCTACGACGAGCTCGGCCGCTACACCGCCCGGCTCCGGGTCACCGACGCCGAGGGGCGTCGCGGCATCACCTCGACCTCGATCAGCGTGGGCAACGTCGCGCCGACGATCGAGGTGGCCACGCCGGCCGACGGTGGCTTCTTCGACTGGGGTCAGGCGGTGCCGTTCCAGGTGTCGACCGACGACGCCGAGGACGGGAGCGCGACCGTCTGCTCGCGGGTGACCTGGACGTTCGGCCTCGGCCACGACGTCCACGCCCACCCGCTCAGCCAGGGGACCGGCTGCCGGTTCGCGATCCCGACGCCCGCCGACGCCACCGAGCACGGCGAGACGGAGAACATCTACGGGGTCGTCGTCATCGGCTACACCGACAACGGCGCCAACGGTGTGCCGGCGGCCCGGTCCGAGGTGTCGCTGATCCTCAACCCCAAGTCGCAGGAGGCCGAGTGGGCCGACGCCTCCGAGGGCATCGCCATCGCGCCGGACGACACGGCCAGCGGGCTGCGCAAGGTCACCTCGCTCGATGCGGGCGACTGGCTCTCCTGGAAGCCCGTCGACCTCGCCGGCATCACCTCGGCGAAGCTGCGCGCCAGCGGCACCGGCATCGTGCAGCTGCGCTGGGGATCGGCCGACGCGACGCCGTTCGCCTCGTTCGACGTCTCCAGCGAGGACTGGTCGGAGACGGCGGCCGACCTGACCGGGGCGCCGACGGGCAGCGGTGAGCTGTTCGTGACCTCCACCGGCGGCGTGACCCTGGACCGGATCAGGTTCGTCGGCGACGGCTTCGCCGATGTCACGCCTCCCACGGTCTCCGCGACGCTCGACCCGGCGCAGCCGACCGGGACGCACGGCTGGTGGACGGGGAACGTGTCGGTGGCGGTCACCGCGACCGACAACGGCACCGTCGCCTCCCGGCAGCGCTCGACCAACGGCGGCCAGACCTGGGAGAACGCCAACAACCCGCTGACCGTGTCCGCGGAAGGCGTCACGACCGTGCACTACCGCGCGACCGACAACGGCGGCAACGTCTCCGAGGTCGGAAAGGTCGTGGTGCGGATCGACAAGACCGCGCCGCAGGTGGCTGTCGGCGGGGTCACCGACGGAGCCACCGTCGGCGACGCCGGGGACGTGTCGTGGTCGGCGACCGACGCCACCTCCGGTGTCGGGTCCGTGGTTGCCACCCTGGACGGTGCCGCAGTCGCCGGCGAGACGCTTCCCCTGTGGCGGCTCCCGCTCGGTTCGCACACGCTCGAGGTCACCGCGACCGACGAGGCGGGACGTACGACGACGAAGAAGGTCACGTTCACGACCGCCACGTCTCTGGCCGAGCTCACCGCTCTGACCGAGCGGCTCGCCCGCTCCGGCGAGATCACCGCCGCCGGGGAGAGCGTCCTCGAGAAGCGGCTCCGCCAGGCGGCCAAGCACCTCGAAGCCGGGCGCCACGCCTCTGCTCGATCGCAGCTGCAGGAGTACGCCGAGCTGGCGGCCAGCTCGGTCAACGTCGCCGACGCCGAGGCTCGTGCCGCGCTGCAGCGGGACGCTCAGGCGGTGATCGGCCAGCTCTGAGGTGAGTCCACCCGAGGGGCGGGTCCAAGGGCATGTCCCTTGGGCCCGCCCTCCTTGTCGTGTGCGGTCCGGTCGTGACGTACGGGAAACCCTTGACGGCGCTCTGAGAGCCGTTCTACGATCATTCTGATATATGAGTTGTGTATCATTACCGGCAATCAGGAGCCCAGCATGACCATCAGTCCTCCCAGCTCGACCGCTGTTGCGTCCGTGGCGACCGCCCCGACGGCGACGACCAACGTGCTCACGCTCTCGTGTCCGGAGCGCCCGGGGATCATGCAGGCGGTCACCAGCTTCCTGTACGAACGCGGCTTCGACATCCTCGAGCACCAGCAGCACGACGACCGGATGGGGGAGCTCTTCTTCCTCCGCACCGCGTTCGCCTCCGCCGACGGTGCTGATGTCGACGAGCTCACCGCTGCGTTCGGTCCGATCGCGGACCGGTTCGGGATGTCGTTCACCTTCCACGACGAGCGCAAGCCGCGGCTGCTGGTGATGGTCTCGAAGTTCGGCCACTGCCTCAACGACCTGATCTTCCGCTGGCGAGGCGGGACCCTGGGCGGCGAGATCGCGGTCGTGGCGTCCAATCACGAGGACCTCCGCCCGATGGCGGAGGCGGCCGGCCTGGAGTTCATCCACATCCCGATCACGCCGGAGACCAAGCCGGAGGCCGAGCAGCGGATGCTCGACCTCGTCGACGAGTACGACATCGACCTGGTCGTGCTCGCCCGCTACATGCAGATCCTCTCCGACGGCCTGTGCCGCCAGCTCGAGGGACGTGCGATCAACATCCACCACTCGTTCCTGCCCGGCTTCAAGGGCGCCAAGCCCTACCACCAGGCGCACGAGCGCGGCGTGAAGCTCGTCGGGGCCACCGCCCACTACGTCACCGCAGACCTCGATGAGGGGCCCATCATCGAGCAGGAGGTCAACCGGGTCGACCACACCTACACCCCGCAGGCGCTGGCCAACGTGGGTCAGGACGCCGAGTGCCTCGCGCTCTCGCGTGCTGTCCGCTGGCACTGCGAGCACCGCGTCCTCATGCACGGCTCCAGCACCGTCGTGTTCCGCTGACCACCCACCCCGAACCACGCCGAAATCGGAGAAGCTCATGCCATCCTCTCGCAGCACCGTCTCGCCCCGGACAGTCATCATCGGCGCCGGCATCGTCGGCACGAACCTCGCGGACGAACTTGTGTCCCGCGGGTGGTCCGACATCACGGTCATCGAACAGGGCCCGCTCAGCATGCCCGGCGGCTCGACCTCCCACGCGCCCGGTCTCGTCTTCCAGATCAACCCGTCGAAGACGATGACCCTGTTCGCCAAGTACACGGTCGAGAAGTTCATGGGCCTGGAGAAGGACGGCCTGAACTGCTTCAACCAGGTCGGCGGCCTCGAGGTCGCGACCACCGAGGCCCGCGTCGCGGAGCTCTACCGCAAGCTCGGCTACGCGAAGTCCTGGGGGATCGAGGCCCGGGTCATCGGTCCCGCCGAGTGCAAGGACCTCTACCCGCACATCGACGAGTCTCAGGTCCTCGCCGGCCTGCACATCCCCACCGACGGTCTCGCCCGGGCGGCTCGTGCCGTCGACCTGCTCATCGAGCGTACGCAGGCGGCCGGCGTCACCTACCTCGAGCACACCGCGGTGACCGGAGTCCTCCAGGAGAACGGCCATGTCACCGGCGTGGAGACCACCAACGGTGTGGTCGAGGCCGACATCGTCGTCTCGTGCGCCGGCTTCTGGGGCGTCGAGGTGGGGAAGATGGCCGGCACCGACGTACCGCTCCTCCCGCTGGCCCACCAGTTCGTCAAGACCACCCCGGTCCCGGCCCTCGCCGGCAAGCACAAGCTCGCCGACGGCGCGACCCTGCCGATCCTGCGCCACCAGGACCAGGATCTCTACTTCCGTGAGTGGGGCGAGGTCTACGGGATCGGCTCCTACGCCCACAAGCCGATGCCGTACGTCGCGGCCGACCTCGGTCCGACCCCGGAGCACGTCGACGACGAGAACATGCCCTCGCGCCTCGACTTCACGCCGGAGGACTTCGAGGGCCCCTGGGACGAGTGCCGCAAGCTGCTCCCGTGCCTGCAGGAGACGGAGATCGCGGAGTCGTCGTTCAACGGCATCTTCTCGTTCACGCCCGACGGCGGCTCGCTCGTCGGCGAGTCCCGCGAGGTCGACGGCTTCTGGGTGGCCGAGGCCGTCTGGGTCACCCACTCCGCCGGCGTCGCCCGCGCGGTCGCCGAGGTGCTGACCACCGGCCGGTCCCAGTACGACCTCGCCGACTGCGAGCTCAACCGGTTCGAGGAGACCCAGCTGGCCCCGGCGTACGTCAGCGAGACCTCGCAGCAGAACTTCGTCGAGATCTACGACATCCTGCACCCGCTGCAGCCCAAGGAGTCGCCGCGCAACATCCGGGTCAGCCCGTTCCACGCCCGCCAGGTCGAGCTCGGCGCCTTCTTCCTCGAGGCCGGGACCTGGGAGCGGCCGCACTGGTACGAGGCCAACGCGGCCCTGCTGGACCAGCTGCCGGAGGAGTGGAAGTCGCCGACGCGCGACGACTGGTCGGCCCGCTACTACTCGCCGATCGCGGCCGTCGAGGCCTGGAAGACCCGCACCGCGGTCGCCATGTACGACATGACGCCGCTGCGCCGGCTCGAGGTCTCCGGCCCTGGCGCCGAGACCCTGCTGCAGCGGCTCACCACCGGTGACGTGAGCAAGAAGCCCGGTGCGGTGACCTACACCCTGTTCCTGGACGAGCAGGGCGGGATCAAGAGCGACATCACCGTCGCCCGCCTCGAGGAGGAGCTCTACCAGGTCGGCGCCAACGGCCCGGTCGATCTGGCCTACCTCCGCCGGGAGGCCCGCAAGCTGCGGGCCGAGAACCCCGCGCTCGCCGCCGAGATCCGCGACACCACCGGCGGCACCTGCTGCATCGGTCTGTGGGGTCCGCTGGCCCGGGACCTGATCGCCAAGGTCAGCACCGACGACTTCACCAACGACGGTCTGAAGTACTTCCGTGGCAAGCGGGCCACCATCGGAGGCATCCCCGTCACGGCCCTGCGGCTCTCGTACGTCGGCGAGCTCGGCTGGGAGATCTACGCCTCCGCCGAGAACGGCCAGAAGCTGTGGGACGTGCTGTGGGAGGCCGGCCAGGAGCACGGCGTCATCGCCGCCGGCCGGGCCGCGTTCGGCGCGCTCCGGCTGGAGAAGGGCTACCGGTCCTGGGGTGCCGACATGACCACGGAGCACGACCCGTACGAGGCCGGCGTCGGCTTCGCGGTGAAGACCGCCAAGGAGGACTTCGTCGGCAAGGCCGCGCTCGAGGGCCGCTCGGTGGAGACCTCGTCCCGCCGCCTCCGCTGCCTCACCATCGACGACGGCAAGTCCATGGTGCTCGGCAAGGAGCCGGTGCTGTCTGGCGAGACCGCGGTCGGGTACGTCACCAGCGCGGCGTACGGGTTCACGATCGGCAAGCCGATCGCCTACGCCTACCTTCCGGCCGAGATCGGTGAGGGGGACCAGGTGGAGATCGAGTACTTCGGTCAGCGGATCCCGGCGACGGTCACCCCGGAGCCGCTCTTCGACCCGGAGATGAGCCGCCTGCGCGGCTGACCTGTGGGGGTCCGGATCGGGCGTCGGCCGTGAGGCCGGCGCCCGATCGTGCGTCTCGGGAGAGTGCTGTCAGAGGACGCGACGGATCTCGGTCGCGAAGCTGTCGACGTGCTCGCGGGTGAGCCGCTCGGCTCGCTCGGCGTCGCCGTCGGCGATGGTCTCCAGGAGCTGGGCGTGCTCGGAGATGTGGGAGGCCAGCTCGGGGAGCTTGTCGACGACCAGGCACCAGATCCGGGTGGCCAGGTTGTCGTAGCGGATCAGGACGTCCTCGAGGTGCTTGTTGCCGGTGGCCCGGTAGATCATCCGGTGCACCGACAGGTCGAGCCGCATCAGCGTGGGCCGGTCGTCGCCCGACGCGTCGAGGCCGCGGACCCGGGCCGCCATGGCGCGCAGCTCGGCCCGCATCGGCTCGGTCGCCGCCGTCGCTGCGCGGTGGGCCGCGAACGGCTCGAGCTGCTGGCGCAGGTCGGAGATCGCGCCCAACTCGGTGACGTCGACCGGCGTCGCGAACGTGCCGCGGCGCGGGTAGGAGACGACCAGATGGTCGGTCTCCAGGCGCTTGAGGGCCTCCCGGACAGGGGTGCGGCCGAACCCGAGCGAGTCCGCGAGCCGGCCGTCGTTGATCGGTTCGCCCGGCCTGATGTCGAGCATGATCAGCCGGTCCCGGATGCGCTCGTAGGCGGCGTACGCCAGTGAGGTCGGCGGCGCGCCGACCGTCGGCCGGACGGGCGCTTGAAGGTCGGTCATCCCATGTCACCACTTTCTTTGATCTGAACCGCCTGATCTGGGCCGTTGACAGGTGTCTTCGCCAGCAAGCATACTGGTGATCCGGAACTGATATATCAATCGTACTTCAAAAGTTTGGGAGCTCACCGTGGTTGACGTCTTGACTGCCTCGCTCGCGGACCTCGATCCCGAGGTCCGCCAGCAGATCGACGCCGAGCTGAGCCGCCAGCAGCAGACGCTGGAGATGATCGCCTCGGAGAACTTCGCCCCCGCCGCCGTCATGGAGGCCCAGGGCTCGGTTCTCACCAACAAGTACGCCGAGGGTTACCCCGGCCGTCGCTACTACGGCGGCTGCGAGCACGTCGACGTCATCGAGCAGCTCGCCATCGACCGCCTCAAGGCGCTCTTCTCCGCGGAGTACGCCAACGTGCAGCCGCACTCGGGCGCTCAGGCCAACGCCGCGGCGATGTTCGCGCTGCTCGAGCCCGGCGACACCATCCTCGGCCTCTCGCTGGCCCACGGCGGCCACCTCACCCACGGCATGAAGATCAACTTCTCCGGCCGCCTCTACCAGGTGGTGCCGTACGAGGTCAGCCGCGAGGACTTCCTCATCGACATGGCCGAGGTCGAGCGCCTCGCTCTCGAGCACCGGCCCAAGCTGATCGTCGCGGGCTGGTCCGCCTACCCCCGCCAGCTCGACTTCGCGGAGTTCCGCCGGATCGCCGATCTCGTCGGCGCCCGCCTCATGGTCGACATGGCCCACTTCGCCGGCTTGGTCGCCACCGGCCTCCACCCGAACCCGGTGCCCTTCGCCGACGTCGTCACCTCGACGACCCACAAGACCCTCGGCGGCCCGCGCGGCGGCGTCATCCTCACCAACGACGCCGACATCGCCAAGAAGATCAACTCCTCGGTCTTCCCCGGCCAGCAGGGCGGCCCGCTCGAGCACGTCATCGCCGGCAAGGCGGTCGCCTTCAAGGTCGCCGCGGAGCCGGAGTTCCGCGAGCGCCAGGAGCGTACGCTGCGGGGTGCCCGCATCATCGCCGAGCGGCTGCTCGCCGATGACGTCAAGGCCTCGGGCATCTCCGTGGTCAGCGGCGGCACGGACGTCCACCTCGTGCTGGTCGACCTGCGCGACTCCGAGCTGAACGGCCAGGACGGCGAGGACCGTCTCCACCGCATCGGCATCACCGTCAACCGCAACGCGGTCCCGTTCGACCCGCGCCCGCCGATGGTCTCCTCCGGCCTGCGGATCGGGACGCCCGCGCTCGCGACCCGTGGCTTCGGCGACACCGACTTCCAGGAGGTGGCCGACATCATCGCGGCCGCGCTGAAGGACGACTTCACCGAGGAGACGGCCGACGCGCTGCGCGCCCGGGTCACCAACCTCGCCGAGAAGCACCCGCTCTACCCCCACCTCATCGAGTCGAACGGAGCCGACTGATGGCAGACCTGCTGCCCGAGCACCCCGAGTTCCTCTGGCGCAACCCGGAGCCCAAGTCCTCCTACGACGTCGTCATCATCGGGGGCGGCGGTCACGGCCTCGCGACCGCCTACTACCTGGCGAAGAACCACGGCATCACCAACGTCGCCGTGCTCGAGCGGGGCTGGCTCGCCGGCGGGAACATGGCCCGGAACACCACGATCATCCGGTCCAACTACCTGTGGGACGAGTCCGCGGCGATCTACGAGCACTCCCTCAAGCAGTGGGAGGTGCTCCCCGACGAGCTCGACTACGACTTCCTGTTCAGCCAGCGCGGTGTGCTCAACCTCGCCCACACGCTGCAGGACGTACGCGACTCGGTGCGGCGCTGCGAGGCCAACCGTCTCAACGGGATCGACGCCGAGTGGCTCGACGCGGACCAGGTGAAGGAGGTCTGCCCGATCATCAACACCAGCGACAACATCCGCTACCCGGTCCTCGGCGCGACCTACCAGCCCCGCGCGGGCATCGCCAAGCACGACCACGTCGCCTGGGCGTTCGCCCGCAAGGCCGACGAGCTGGGCGTCGACCTGATCCAGGACTGCGAGGTGACCGGGATCCTCAAGGAGGGCAACCGGGTCGTCGGCGTGCAGACCAGCCGCGGCACGATCGCGGCCGGGAAGGTCGCGCTCTGCGCGGCAGGGCACTCCAGCGTCCTCGCCGAGATGGCCGGCTTCGACCTGCCGATCCAGTCGCACCCGCTCCAGGCGCTCGTCTCCGAGCTCCACCAGCCCGTCCACCCGACCGTGGTGATGTCCAACCACGTCCACGTCTACGTCTCCCAGGCCCACAAGGGCGAGCTCGTCATGGGCGCGGGTGTGGACGCGTACAACGGCTACGGCCAGCGCGGCGGGTTCCACGTGATCGAGGAGCAGATGGCGGCCGCCGTCGAGCTGTTCCCGATCTTCGCCCGCGCGCACCTGCTCCGGACCTGGGGCGGCATCGTCGACGTCACGCCGGACGCCTCCCCGGTGGTCGGCAAGACGCCGATCGACCAGCTCTACGTCAACTGCGGCTGGGGCACCGGCGGCTTCAAGGGCACGCCCGGCGCCGGCTGGACCTTGGCGCACACGATCGCCCACGACGAGCCCCACGAGTACAACGCACCGTTCGCCCTCGAGCGATTCAGCACCGGTGCCCTCATCGACGAGCACGGCGCAGCCGCCGTGGCCCACTGAAAGGAGCCGACGATGATCCTCATCAGCTGCCCCGACTGCGGGCCCCGCGACGAGACCGAGTTCCACTACGGCGGTCAGGCCCACGTGCCGTACCCGGAGGACCCGAGCGCCCTCAGCGACGAGGAATGGGGTCGCTACCTGTTCTACCGCGAGAACACGAAGGGCATCTTCGCCGAGCGCTGGGTCCACAGCGCCGGGTGCCGCAAGTGGTTCAACGTCCTTCGCGACACCGTCACCTACCGCATCGCCGCCGTCTACCGGAACGGCGAACCACGCCCCAGCCTGGATGGAGACCCGCAGTGAGCACGACGTCGCACCGCCTCGCAGCCGGCGGCCGCATCGACCGATCCACCCGTCTCACCTTCAGCGTCGCCGGCCAGGAGTACGCCGGCCACGCCGGTGACACCCTCGCCTCGGCCCTGATCGCCAACGGTGTCCTCGAGTGCGGTCCTTCGCTGTACCTGCAGCGTCCCCGTGGCGTACTCGCCGCCGGGGTCGAGGAGTCCAACGCGCTGGTCAGGCTGCGCCGCCCCGGTGACGCCGTCGCCGAGTCGATGCTCCCGGCCACCGCTGTCGAGCTCGTCGAGGGGCTGCAGGCCGACTACCTCAGCGGGCTCGGCGAGCTCGACCCGAACGACGACACCGCGATCTACGACAAGAAGTACGTCCACACCGACGTGCTCGTCATCGGTGCCGGCCCGACCGGGCTCACCGCGGCCCGTACCGCCGCCGCATCCGGCGCCCGGGTGATCCTGATCGACGACCAGCCCGAGCTCGGTGGGTCGCTCCTCTCGGCCCGCCACCTCGAGATCGACGGCGTGGACAGCGACACCTGGCTGCGTGGCGTCGCCGAGGAGCTCGCGGCCGCCCCCGAGGTCACGGTGCTCACCCGCACCAACGCCTTCGGCAGCTACGACGCCAACTACGTGATCGCCCTCGAGAGCCGGCTCGACCACCTGGACGCGTCCGCCAAGGCCGCGCTCGACGGCCTGTCTCGTCAGCGCCTGTGGCACGTCCGGGCCCAGCAGGTCGTCATCGCGACCGGGGCTCACGAGCGTCCGCTCGTCTTCGGCAACAACGACCGTCCCGGCGTCATGCTCGCCTCCGCGGTCCGCACCTACCTGAACCGCTACGGCGTCGCCGCCGGCTCCAACGTCCTGCTCGCGACGACCAACGACAGCGCCTACGAGGTCGCCGCCGACCTGGCCGCCGCCGGAGTCGGCGTGGCGGCCGTCGTCGACGCCCGCACCGAGCGGTCCGAGGCCGCGCGCCGCGCCGAGGAGGCCGGCATCGAGGTCGTCCTCGGCTCCGCCGTCCTCGACACCGCCGGCGACCCACGGGTCACCGCGGCGACGGTGTCGGCCATCGACGCCGACGGCGCCGCGGTCGGCGAGCGCCGGGAGATCGCCTGCGACCTCGTCGCCGTCGCCGGTGGCTGGAGCCCGGTGGTCCACCTGCACAGCCAGCGTCAGGGCAAGGTCCGCTGGGACGAGGACCTTGCCGGGTTCGTCCCCGACGGCCAGGTCGCCGACCAGCAGATCGTCGGATCGGCCCGCGGCAGCTACACCCTCGACGCGTGCCTGGCCGAGGGCCGGTACGCAGCCGCGACCGCGCTGCGCGCCACCGGCTTCATCGGCGCGGCCGAGGCGCCGGAGGGCCCGCTTCCCGCCGCGACGGGTGACGGCACGACCCGCGCGCTCTGGCTCGTCACCGAGGAAGGCGCCCGGCTCGACGATCTCGTCGACCACTTCGTCGACTTCCAGCGCGACCAGACGGTGCACGACGTACTGCGGGCGACCGGCGCGGGCATGCGCAGCGTCGAGCACGTCAAGCGCTACACCTCCATCAGCACCGCCAACGACCAGGGCAAGACCTCCGGCGTCAACGCCATCGGGGTCATCGCGGCCGCGCTCAACGACGGTCGCAGCCCCGGCGAGATCGGCACGACGACGTACCGCGCGCCGTACGCTCCGGTCCCGTTCGTCGCGCTCGCCGGCCGCGAGCGGGGCGACCTGTTCGACCCGGCCCGGCTGACCTCGATCCACCCCTGGCACGTCGAGCACGGCGCCGAGATGGAGATCGTGGGACAGTGGCTGCGCCCCTGGTACTACCCGCAGGACGGCGAGTCGCTCGACGAGGCCGTGCTCCGCGAGTGTGCCGCCGTCCGCGAGTCCGTGGGCATGATGGACGCGACCACCCTCGGCAAGATCGAGGTGTGGGGGAGCGACGCCGGCGAGTTCCTCAACCGGATCTACACCAACGCCTTCAAGAAGCTCGCCCCGGGCTCCGCCCGTTACGGCGTCATGTGCACGCCCGACGGGATGATGTTCGACGACGGTGTCACGCTCCGTATCGACGAGGGCCGCTACTTCATGACGACGACCACCGGTGGCGCCGCCAAGGTCCTCGACTGGCTCGAGGAGTGGCACCAGACCGAGTGGCCGACCCTGGACGTCAGCTTCACCTCGGTCACCGAGCAGTGGTCCACCGTCGCGGTCGTCGGCCCGAAGTCGCGCGAGGTGATCGCCAAGATCGCCCCGGACCTGGACGTCAGCAACGAGGCGTTCCCGTTCATGACGTTCCGCGAGACCACGCTCGCCTCGGGCATCCCCGCCCGGGTGTGCCGGATCTCCTTCTCCGGTGAGCTCGCCTTCGAGGTCAACGTGGAGACCTGGTTCGGTCCGCAGGTGTGGGAGGAGATCCACGCCGCCGGCCAGGAGTGGTCGATCACCCCGTACGGCACGGAGACCATGCACGTGCTCCGCGCCGAGAAGGGCTATCCGATCGTCGGTCAGGACACCGACGGCACGGTCACCCCGCAGGACGCCGGCATGGAGTGGATCATCTCCAAGGCGAAGGACTTCGTCGGCAAGCGGTCCTACAGCCGGGCCGACACGTCCCGCACCGACCGCAAGCACCTCGTCTCGGTGCTCCCCGTCGACAAGTCCTTCCGGCTGCCCGAGGGCACCCAGCTGGTCGAGTCCGGTACGCCGATCACCCCTGCCGACGGTCCGGTGCCGATGCTCGGGCACGTGACCTCGAGCTACCACAGTGCCGCGCTCGGGCGCTCCTTCGCCCTGGCGCTCATCAAGGATGGCCGCAACCGCATCGGCCAGACCCTCGTCGCTCCGGTCGGTGACCGACTGGTCGACGTCGTCGTCGCTGAAACCGTCCTCTACGACCCGGAAGGAAGCCGCCGCGATGGTTGAGACCACGATCGAGCCGCTCGACAAGAAGATCTCGGCGCTGCGCGTCAGCCCTGCCCAGCACCTCCACGGCGCCTTCGTCGACGCCGGGGTCACCGGCGCCTTCGGGGTGCGGCTGCGCGAGGAGCAGTTCCTCACCATGGTGGGCCTGCGGGTCGCGGTCGGGTCGCCCGACCGGGCACGCCTGGCCAAGATCGTCGGCGCCGAGCTCCCCGCCCGGTGCGGCGAGGTCGCCACGGGTCACGACGTGGTCGTGCTGTGGCTCTCGCCCGACGAGTTCCTGGTCATCTCGCAGAGCGTGGCCGGCTCCACCCTGGTGTCCTACCTGCGCGCAGGCCTCTCGGAAGGTGGTGCCGCCGCGGTCGTCGACCTGTCGGCCAACCGCACCACCCTCCGGCTCGAGGGTCCGTCCGCGCAGGCGGTCCTGGAGAAGGGCTGCCCGCTCGACCTCCACCCGCGGGTCTTCGCGCCGGGCACGGCGGTCGCCACCAACATCGGACGCGTCCCGGTGATCCTGTGGAAGGTCGACCTCGACTCCTACCGGATCCTGCCGAGGTCCTCGTACGCCGACTACCTGGGCCGCTGGCTGGTCGACGCCATGGCCGAGTTCAAAGTTCTGGGATCCGGCTGATGGCACTCAGCGTCTTCGACATGTTCTCCGTCGGCATCGGGCCGTCGTCGTCCCACACGGTCGGCCCGATGCGCGCGGCGGTGCAGTTCACCGATGCCCTGAAGGCGGGGTCGCTGCTCGACGCCGTCGCCCGGGTCCAGGTGGAGCTGTTCGGTTCCCTCGGGGCCACCGGTCACGGCCACGGCTCCGACAAGGCGGTCATCCTCGGTCTCGAGGGCAACCGTCCAGAGACCGTCGACACCGACAACGCGGACGCCCGGGTGGCCCAGGTCCGGGCAACCCGCCGGTTGACGCTGTCCGGGGCGCGGGACATCGAGTTCGACGCCGACGACGTCGTGATGCACCGCACCCGGACCCTCCCCGCGCACCCGAACGGGATGATCTTCCGGGCGTTCGGGGGCAGCGGGGAGATGCTCCAGGAGAGCACCTACTACTCGGTCGGCGGCGGGTTCGTCGTCGACGAGGACGCGGCCGGCGCCGACCGGATCGTCGAGGACTCGACCCCGATCCCGTACCCGTTCACGACCGGGGCGGAGCTGCTCGCGGTCTGTGCCGAGTCGGGCAAGCGGATCAGTGACGTCATGATGGCCAACGAGCTGGCGTGGCGTACGGAGGACGAGGTGCGCGGCGAGCTGTTGCACATCTGGTCGGTGATGCAGGAGTGCGTGCACAACGGCTGCACCCGGGTCGAGCCCACGTTGCCCGGCGGGCTGAAGGTCCCGCGGCGCGCCCCTGGCCTGTACGCCCACCTGCACGCCTCCACGGACGAGACCGACCCGCTCCGCGCGATGGACTGGGTCAACCTATTCGCCCTGGCCGTCAACGAGGAGAACGCCTCGGGCGGCCGGATCGTGACCGCTCCGACCAACGGCGCCGCGGGCATCGTCCCGGCGGTGCTCCACTACTACGAGAAGTTCGTGCCGAGCGCGGACGAGGACGGGATCGTCAGGTTCCTCCTCGCCGCTGCCGCGATCGGGATCCTGTTCAAGATCAACGCGTCGATCTCCGGTGCCGAGGTCGGCTGTCAGGGTGAGGTCGGCTCGGCCTGCGCGATGGCCGCCGGGGCGCTGTGCGAGGTGCTCGGTGGCACCCCTGAGCAGGTGGAGAACGCCGCAGAGATCGGCATCGAGCACAACCTCGGCCTCACCTGCGACCCGGTCGGCGGTCTGGTGCAGATCCCGTGCATCGAGCGCAACGCGATCGCCAGCAACAAGGCCATCAACGCCGCTCGGATCGCCGCCCGCGGCGACGGCAGCCACCGGGTCTCGCTGGACGCCGCGATCAAGACCATGCGCGAGACCGGGGCCGACATGAAGATCAAGTACAAGGAGACCTCCCGCGGAGGCCTCGCCGTCAACGTCATCGAGTGCTGAAGTCCCGGGCCTAAGGAGAAGTGCATGACCACCGCAGCAAAGATCGACGGCAAGCGGGTCGCTGCCGAGCTGAAGGCCGAGCTCGCCGTGCGGGTGAAGGCGCTGCACGAGGCCGGGATCGACCCCGGTCTCGGCACCATCCTCGTCGGTGACGACCCCGGCTCCCACTCCTACGTCGCGGGCAAGCACCGCGACTGCGCCGAGGTCGGCATCGCCTCGATCCGGATCGAGCTCCCCGCGAGCGCGACGCAGGCGGAGATCGAGGCCGCGGTGCAGCAGCTCAACGAGGACCCGAGCTGCACCGGCTTCATCGTCCAGCTGCCGCTGCCGCCGCACGTCGACACCCACCGGGTCCTGGAGCTCATCGACCCGGACAAGGACGCCGACGGGCTGCACCCGACCAACCTCGGCAAGCTGGTGCTCGGCACCCCGGCCCCGCTGCCGTGCACACCGCGCGGGATCATCGAGCTGCTGCGGCAGCACGACGTGCCGATCACCGGCCAGCGGTTCTGCGTGATCGGCTGCGGCCTGACCGTCGGCCGCCCGCTCGGGCTCATGCTCACCCGCCCGACCGAGCACGCCACCGTGACCCTGTGCAACATCGAGACCCGTGACGTCGCCGCCCACGCCCGGGCCTCGGACGTCATCGTCGCCGCGGCCGGCGTCGCCCACCTGGTCAAGCCCGACTGGGTCAGTCCCGGTGCCACCGTCCTCTCCGTCGGCATCACCCGCACCATCGAGGGCATCCTGGGCGACGTCGACCCGAACGTCGACGTCGTGGCCGGCAAGATGACCGGCGCCACCGGCGGGGTCGGCCCGATGACCCGCGCGATGCTGCTGACCAACATCGTCGAGATCGCCGAACAGCAGCTGGCTGCCAGGGAGGCGATCGTCGGGGCACTGACATGACGACGGTGCAGCTGCCCACCGACACCGCTCAGCGGTGTCAGGTGATGGGCATCATCAACGTCACCCCCGACTCCTTCTCCGACGGCGGCCGGTTCCACGAGGTCGACGCGGCCGTACGCCGGGGCCTGGAGCTCATGCGGGACGGCGCCGACCTCCTCGACGTCGGCGGCGAGTCCACCCGGCCCGGTGCCCAGCGGGTCAGCGAGGCCGAGGAGCTCGCCCGCGTGATCCCGGTGGTCGAGGCCCTGGCCCGCGGCGGGTTCCCGGTCTCGGTCGACACCATGCGGGCCTCGGTCGCCGAGCAGGCCGTCGCCGCCGGCGCGGTCATCGTCAACGACGTCTCCGGCGGGCTCGCCGACCCCGAGATGCTGCCGTTCCTCGCGGAGGCGGACGTCACCTGCGTACTCATGCACTGGCGGGCGCACTCCACCCGGATGGACGACTTCTGCTTCTACGACTCGGTCGTCGACGACGTCTGCGCCGAGCTCCACGGTCGGGTCGAGGCGGCGCTCGCCGCTGGCGTACGCGCAGAGCGCATCGTGCTCGACCCGGGACTGGGGTTCGCGAAGAACGCCAGCCAGTCCTGGGAGCTGCTCGCGGCTCTCCCGAGGCTGCACGAGCTCGGCTTCCCCGTCCTCGTCGGCGCGTCCCGCAAGCGCTTCCTCGCCGAGGCCGCCGCGTACGGGCGACGTGACCCGGACGTGCCCGCCGACCGTGACGAAGCCTCGGACGCCGTCGCCGCCGTGGCCGCGGCCGGAGGAGCCTGGGGCGTACGCGTCCACTCGGTCTCCGGCGCCGCGGCCGCCTCCCGGGTGGCCGCGCGACTGCGGGCCTCCACGGCCGCCACCGGGCTGGTCGGTGCCCGAGCGGGGGAGCGGTGAGCCGCCGCTCGGCCGCCACGGTCGTACGTCGCCTGCTGCTCGCCGCGCGCTACGAGGTCCTGCCCACCGACGCCATCGAGAAGGTCGTCACCGCCGCCCTCCCGGCGGGCCGGACGATCACCGTGACCGCCTCCCCGGCCAAGGGTCTGGAGCGGACCGTCGATCTGTCGATCCGGCTCGCCGGCCACGGGTACGACGTCGTGCCCCACCTCGCCGCGCGCATGGTCTCGAGCAGGGCCGAGCTCGCCGACATCACCGGTCGCCTCAAGGCGGCCGGCATCGAGAAGGTCTTCGTGCCCGCCGGCGACGCGGAGCAGCCGGGGGCGTTCCCCGGCGCGCTGGAGCTCCTCGAGGCCCTCGTCGACCTCGGTGACCCGTTCCGACACGTCGGCGTCGCCGGCTACCCGGAGGACCACCCGACGATCATCCACGACCGCCTGGTGCAGGCGATGTGGGACAAGCGCCACCACGCCACCGAGATCGTCAGCAACCTCACCTTCGACGACCGCGCCCTCACCGACTGGGTACGCCGCGTGCGCGCCCGCGGGGTCACGACACCGATCCTCGTCGGGCTGCCCGGCCCGGTCGAGCGCACCAAGCTCCTCTCCATGGCGACCAAGATCGGAGTGGGGGAGTCGACGCGGTTCCTCGCCAAGAACAAGGGGATGTTCGCCCGCATCGCCGCGCCCGGCGGCTACTCGCCGGAGCGGTTCCTCACCCGCGCCGGCCCCGGGCTGGACGGCGCCGAGGCCGCGGTCGCCGGCCTGCACCTGTTCACGTTCAACCAGGTCGCCGAGACCGAGGCGTGGCGCCGCGACCTGCTGACCCGCCTCGGAGGTGACCCGCTTTGACGGACACAGCTCTCGACCTCGATGTGGCAGAGGTGGAGCGTCGGCTCCTCGCCCGCTGGCCGGAGACCAGGATCGCCCCGTCGCTGGAGCGCATCCGGGCGGTGATGGACGCGCTCGGGCAGCCGCAGCATGGCTACCGGTCGGTCCACATCACCGGCACGAACGGCAAGACCAGCACCGCTCGGATGGTGGAGGCGATCCTGCTCGAGCTCGGCTCGACGGTCGGCCGGTTCACCAGCCCCCACCTCACCGACATCCGGGAGCGGATCAGCATCGGCGGCCGGCCGATCTCGCACGAAGCCTTCGTCCGGGCCTACCTGGACGTCCTGCCCGCGGCCCAGGCCGTGGACCGCGAGAGCCCGACGCCGCTGTCGTTCTTCGAGATGACGGTCGCGATGGCCTACCAGGCGTTCTCGACCGCGGCCATCGACGTCGCCGCGGTCGAGGTCGGCATGGGTGGCATGTGGGACGCGACCAACGTCATCGATGCCCGGGTCGCCGCGATCCTCCCCATCGGGCTCGACCACGTCGACCACCTGGGCCCGACCCGGCTCGACATCGCCGCCGAGAAGGCCGGGATCATCAAGCCCGGTGCGCTGGCAGTGACCGCGCGTCAGACGCCCGAGGTCGAACAGCTCCTCCGGGCTCATGCCGACGCGCATCTCGCCAGGCTCATGGTCGAGGGGCGTGACTTCGGCCTGAGCGACCGGCGCGGCTCCGACGACGGGCAGACCATCTCCGTCGACGGTCTCGCGGGCCGCTATCCCGAGGTCCCACTCGGTCTGCACGGACGCCACCAGGCGCACAACGCCGTGCTCGCGATCGCGAGCGTCGAGGCACTCCTCGAGGAGACGATCCCGCTGGACGCGCTGCGACGAGCGCTGGGTTCGGTCCGGTCGCCCGGCCGCCTGGAGGTGCTGCCCGGCACCCCTGCCGTGGTCCTCGACGCCGCCCACAACCCCGACGGCGCCCGGGCCCTGGCTGCCGCGCTCCCAGAGCTGGGCCCGCGCCCGACCGTCGCCGTGGTCGCCGCCCTGGGCGACAAGGACCTCGCCGGCATGCTCGCCGAGCTCGAGCCGGTGGTGACCACCATGGTCTGCACCCGCAACAGCAGCCCGCGGTCGCTCTCCTCCGAGGCCGTCGCGGCCGCGGCGCGGAAGGTCCTGAGCGCCGATCGGGTCGTGGAGGTCGACGACCTCGCCGACGCGCTCACCGAGGCGACCGAGACCGCCTCCAGGGCTGGCGGCCAGGTGCTGGTCACCGGCTCCGTCGTGACCGTCGGTGAGGTGCGCCGACTGCTGGGCCTGTGAGCCTTCTGGGCATTGAGACGGGCCTGCCCCGGCCGATCTGGCCGGGGCAGGCCCGTCATTGCTGTCCGGTCGGGATCAGCTCACCATGCCGTGCGGGTCGATGACGTACTTGGTGGCGGCGCCCTGGTCGAACGCGGCGTAGCCCGCCGGGGCCTCGTCGAGGCTGATCGTCTTCGCGTTGACGGCCTCGGCGATGTGGGCCTTGTCCGCGAGGATCAGGTTCATCAGCTGGCGGTTGTACTGCTTCACCGGGCACTGGCCGGTCACGAACGTGTGCGACTTCGCCCAGCCCAGGCCGAGGCGGACGCCGATCTGGCCCTGCTTGGCGGCGTCGTCGACGGCACCCGGGTCGCCCGTGACGTACAGGCCGGGGATGCCGAGGGAAGCACCCGCGCGCGCGACGTCCATGATGTCGTTGAGGACGGTGGCGGGCTGCTCGGCGGCGTCGCGGCCGTGGCCGCGGGCCTCGAAGCCGACCGCGTCGACGGCGGCGTCCACGACCGGCTCGCCGAGGATGTCGTCGATGATGTCCGCGAGGGCGTCACCGGAGGACAGGTCGGCGGTCTCGCAGCCGAAGCTGGCGGCCTGCTTGAGCCGGTCGGCGTTCATGTCGCCGACGATGACGGTCGACGCGCCGAGCAGCTGGGCCGAGTACGCCGCGGCGAGCCCGACCGGGCCCGCACCCGCCACGTAGACCGTCGACCCGGTGGTGACACCGGCGGTGTACGCACCGTGGTAGCCGGTCGGGAAGATGTCGGAGAGCATCGTCAGGTCGAGGATCTTCTCCAGGGCCTGGTCCCGGTCCGGGAACTTCAGGAGGTTGAAGTCGGCAAACGGGACCATGACGTACTCCGCCTGGCCACCGAGCCAGCCGCCCATGTCCACGTAGCCGTAGGCCGCGCCGGCCCGCGCCGGGTTCACGTTGAGGCAGATGCCGGTCTTGCCCTCGTTGCACATGCGGCAACGGCCGCACGCGATGTTGAACGGGACCGAGCAGATGTCGCCCACCTCGTGGAAGAGGACGTCGTCGCCGATCTCGACGATTTCGCCGGTGATCTCGTGGCCGAGTGTCTGGCCCACGGGGGCGGTCGTCCGGCCGCGCACCATGTGCTGGTCGCTGCCGCAGATGTTGCTCGTCACGAGCTTGAGGATCACCGCGTGCGGCGCCGCACGCTTGATGCCGAGACCGCTGACGACATCCTGGGGGAGCTCCAGCTTCGGGTAGTCGATGGACTCGACGGCCACCTCTCCCGGCCCCTTGTAGACGACGACTCTGTTGTCTGCCATGGCGTCTCTTCTTCCTGCCCCCGGGGACGGGGGCGTCCGGCGTACTCAGATTTCCAGGTTGTTTCTCATAGCGAAACAGCAGCGCTATATGAAACAAACTAGACCGTCGACGGCATCGGCATCAAGACCCTGATGTGACCGATTTCATGCCTCGTTCGAGAACGGCCGGTCGTACGCGACTCGCCTACCCGGCAGTAGGGGTGGCGAGGCGACTCTGGCAGGGAGGCATACTGTTTCAGCATGAGCAACACGAGCGAAACACGGAGCACGACCGTTCACTCAGTTGACCGCGCCATCTCCATCCTCCAGGTGCTCGCCCGTCGGGGCGCTGTCGGCGTGACGCCGATCTCCGAGGAATTGGGGGTGCACAAGTCGACGGTCTTCCGGCTGCTGGCCACCCTCGAGGCCCGCGGATTGGTGGAGCAGAACGCGAGTCGCGGGCACTATCAGCTCGGCTATGGCGTCATCCAGCTGGCCGCAGGTGCGACCCGCAAGCACGACCTCTCGGTCACCAGTCGTCCGATCTGCATGGCCTTGGCCGACGAGGTGGGGGAGACCGTCAACATCGTCATCAACGACGGTGAGGAGGCCATCACGATCGACCAGGTGATCGGGAGCGCCGAGATCACGTCCGTGAACTGGGTCGGGCAGCGGAGCCCCCTGCACACCACCGCGTCCGGTCAGGTCTTCCTGGCGATGATGCGCCCCGAGGAGCGTCAGCGGATCCTGGATCGTGGGCTCGAGCGCTACACCGAGGAGACCGTGGTCGACCCGGTGCGGCTCGAGGAGCAGCTCGCCGAGGTCCGGAGGCTGGGCTACGCCTACTCCGTCGACGAGCACGAGATCGGCCTGGCCGGCGTGGCGGCGCCGATCCGCTCCCTCGGTGGCGGGGTGATCGCCGCCGTGGTGGTCTCCGGCCCGTCGTTCCGGATCACCTCCGAGAATGCACCCGAGCTGGCCGAGCACGTGCTCGCTGCCGCCGCGGCGATCTCCGAGCGAAACGGCTTCCCCAAGGCCGAGTGACCTGCCCCGGCCGAGGCGAACCGATCGGCCCCCGAAGTGGCCCGCATGCCGTGCATGCGGGCCACTTCGCGTCCGTCGTAAACCGCTTGTAAATCCTGTGAGGGAATCCACATCGAGCCGTTGACAGGCTCTCGGGGCGCGCGGCAGAATCGTGTTGCGTTCTGCGCAGCAGTTTTGCAGAGTGAAACAACCGTCATCCGACGGGCCGCCGTTATCTGAACCCGGAATCTGCCCGGTTTGAGCGTGGGAGACATCAACGTGACGCGAATGAGCATCGAAACGACGCCAGTGGATCTGGCGTCCATGGCGGACGAGCGAGCAGCCGGCTTCGGCCTGGAGGCGCCCTTCTACACCAGCCCGGAGATCTACGAGCAGGACCTCGACCTCATCTTCGGTCAGCACTGGATCTTCGCGGTCGCCGAGGCGGAGATCCCGGACCCCGGTGACTACGTCACCGTCGATCTGGGGCCCCACTCCGTGATCGTCGTCCGCGACGACGACGAGAACGTCCGCGCCTTCCGGAACGTCTGCCGCCACCGTGGATCTCGACTGCTCGAGTCGGGCTGCGGCTCGATCGGCAACATCGTGTGCCCCTACCACCAGTGGACCTACCGGGTCGACGGCAGCCTGATCTTCGCCGAGTCGCAGGCCGACACCTTCGAGTACGACAAGTTCGGGCTCAAGCCGGTGAACGTGCGTGCGGTCGGCGGGCTGGTCTTCCTCTGCCTGGCCGACGAGCCGCCGGCCGACTTCGACGAGGTCAGCCAGCTCATCGAGCCCTACCTGAAGCCCTATGACCTCGCCTCGGCCAAGATCGCCCACCAGACCGACATCGTCGAGGAGGGCAACTGGAAGCTGGTGATGGAGAACAACCGCGAGTGCCACCACTGCGACGCCTCCCACCCCGAGCTGCTCACGGCGTACTTCCCGATCAGCCGCTACGAGGCCGAGGACGTGCCGCCGCGCCAGCAGCAGATCTTCGAGCGCTACCTCGAGGCGCAGGCCGAGCTGGAGAAGGCCCGCGAGGCGATCGGTTTCCCGAACGGCGACATCTGTCAGCTGGAGGGCAAGGCGACCGGGTTCCAGATCTCCCACCTGCCGCTCGACGGTGCGGGCGCCTCGTTCGGTCCCGACGGTCAGCAGCTCTGCGCGAAGCTGATGGGATCCATCGAGGACCCGAGGTTCGGCGACCTGTCGCTGCACATGCAGCCCAACTCGTGGTTCCACTTCCTCGGTGACCACGCCGTCGTCTTCTCGGTGATCCCGCTCGCCGTCGACCGGACCCTGGTCCGGACGACCTGGCTGGTGAACCCCGACGCCGTCGAAGGCGTCGACTACTCGGTCGAGTCGCTCACCTCCGTCTGGCGTGCCACCAACGACCAGGATCGCGTCCTGGTCGAGGGCACCCAGCGAGGAGTGACGGACCCGGGCTACGTACCTGGTCCGTACTCAGAGGTCGAGGGTGAGGTCGATGCATTCGTCACCTGGTACGTCCAACGCATCCAAGCCAACGCCTAGCCGAAGTCGGGGAGGAGACATGACCATCATCGAGACCGACATCCCCCAGGTGTCGGAGCCGAACTCCTTCGGGCTGCAGAACGGCCGCCCCGCGCCCGTTCGCAGCAAGCGGATGCTCGAGCCCTGCTGGGCCGAGAGCGACGTGATGGACCTGGTGTGCAGCCAGGTGCTCGCGGTCACCCATGACGTGAAGACCTTCGTCTTCACGACCCCCGAGCGTCGTCCGTTCGACTTCGAGGCGGGCCAGTTCATCACCATCCGGGTCGAGATCGACGGCGAGCTGATGACGCGTTGCTACACGATCGCGTCGCCGCCGACCAGGCCCGACCGGCTGGCCATCACGGTCAAGCGGGTCCCCGACGGCGTGGTGTCGAACTGGCTCCACGACAACCTCGAGCCCGGCACCTGGATCTCGATGCACGCCCCGGCGGGTGCGTTCGTCCTGCCCGAGGAGGACGCGCCGAAGTACCTCTTCCTCTCGGCGGGAAGCGGCATCACCCCGGTGCTCTCGATGACGAGGACGCTGTACGACCTCGGCTCCGAGGCGGACATCCTCTTCGTGCACAGCGCGCGTACGCCGGCCGACATCATCTACCGCGGTGAGCTCGAGGCGATGGCCCGCCTCATGCCCAACCTCCGGGTGGTGGAGATCTGTGAGGGCGACGCCCCCACGGAGCGCTGGATGGGGCTGCAGGGTCGGATCTCCAAGCCGGTGCTCGAGATCCTGGCGCCCGACCTCAATGAGCGCGAGACGTTCATCTGTGGTCCGGCGGGCTACATGGCCTCGGCGAAGTCGCTGCTCGAAGAGCTCGGCTACGACATGGAGAAGTACCACGAGGAGAGCTTCGACTTCGGCGCTCCCGCGGTGCCCGCACCGACGGCGGCCCCGCCGGTCGAGCAGGACTCCGAGGACGAGGCCGCGGCCGGGTTCTCGGTCGAGTTCGCGCGCACCGGCCGGATGATCACCTGCGGACCGGACGAGACGCTCCTGGAGGCGGCGATCGCCGCCGGCATGCGTCCGATGTCCGCCTGTGGTCAGGGCATGTGCGGCACCTGCAAGGTGTCGATGCTCTCCGGCGAGGTCGACATGAAGCACAACGGCGGCATCCGGCCGAAGGAGATCGCCAACAACAAGGTGCTGATGTGCTGCTCCAAGCCGCTGGGTGACATTCAGCTCGACTGCTAGAAGGCGTACGCAGCATCGGTGGCTGTCGGGTCGGCGACCCGATCCGACAGCCACCGGGTGTCCCCGGGATGTCAGAGGACCTGGCGGATCTCCCGCTCGAAGCCACCGATGTGCTCGAGCGTGAGCTTCTCGGCCCGGTCGGCGTCACCGTCGGCCACCGCGTTGAGGAGCTGCGCCTGCTCGACGACGTGGTGGGCCAGGTCGGGGAGGCGGTCGATAACCATCCACCAGATCCGGATGGCGAGGTTGTCGTACCTGATCAGGATGTCCTCGAGGTGGGCGTTGCCGCTCGACTGGTAGATCAGGCCGTGGGCGGCCTTGTCGATCCGCATCAGCGCGGTGCGGTCGCCGTCGCCCAGCCGGCCCTTGCCGATCTGGGCCGCAAGGGCGCGCATCTGCTCGCGCTGCTGTGGCGTCGCCCGCTCCGCGGCGGCACGGGATGCGTACGGCGCCAGCTGTCGCCGGATCTCCGCGATCGCGCTGAGCTCGGTCGCGTCGATGGTCGTCGCGAAGGTGCCGCGGCGTGGGAAGGAATGGACCAGGTGGTCGGCCTCGAGGCGCTTGATCGCCTCCCGGACGGGGGTGCGGCCCATGCCGATGGCCGCGGCGATCTGGCCGTCGTTGATCGGCGCACCCGGGCGGATGTCGAGCATCACCAGGCGGTCGCGGATGTATTGGTAGGCCTGCTCGGCGAGTGAGCTGGCGGGCGGATTCGCCGTCGTTGCCAGGATCTCGTCTACCGTCATCGAGTCGTGCCCCACTTGTCCGTCATGGCCTGTGCGATTTTTGCCATCCTAGTCTGATACATCAGTCGCCGGGTAGCGGCGTGCCGAACACCCGGAGGAGTCGCTCCGCCTTCCAGTCCGCCTCGGCGTACTCCTCGGGAGCGGTCGAGTGGATGGTGATCCCGCCTCCGGTGCCGAGCTCCCAGGTGCCGTCGCCGGCGGTGGTGAGGCTCCTGATCACGACGCCGAGGTCGGCCCGGCCGTCGGGCGCGATCCAGCCGAAGGCGCCGGAGTAGACCCCGCGGGCGGTGGACTCGACGCTGCGGATGATCTCCATGGTCCGCAGCTTCGGCGCGCCGGTCATCGAGCCGGCGGGGAAGAGGGCACGCAGGGCTCCGATGCTGCTGACGTCGTCGCGCAGCCGGCCGCGCACGGTCGTCACGAGCTGGTGGACGGAGGTGTAGGACTCGACCGCCATCAGCGAGGGCACGGTCACCGACCCGGGCTCGCACACCATCGCCAGGTCGTTACGGAGGAGGTCGACGATCATCAGGTTCTCGGCGCGGAACCGCGGGTTCGAGGCCAGGTCGCGACGCAGCGCCTCGTCCTCGGCGGCTGTCGTCCCGCGCGGGGTGGTGCCCTTGATCGGCCGGGTCTCGATCATCCGGTCGGTGTCGATCGTGGCGTAGCGCTCGGGGGAGGAGCTGAGCAGGCGGACGTCGTGATGCTGGATGAAGCCCGCATAGGGCGCGGGATTGAGGTCGCGGAGCCGCAGGTACGCGAGCGCCGGGTCGATCTCGTCCCGGACCCGGATGCGCTGGGTCAGGTTCACCTCGTAGGAGTTGCCGGCCCGGAGCTCCCGCTGCACGGCGTCGAAGGCCCGGGTGTAAGCCGGAGGGGTGTCCCGGCCGGACCGCTCCGGGCGGTGTCGTGCGCGGCTCGCCGTGCGCGCCGGCGACGGCTCGACCGTCGTCGCGCGCGGCGTACGCATCCAGATCGCGTCGGGCACCATCCCGGCGTCGACTCCGGCCGGCAGGTCGGGGCGGCAGGCGTAGCCGAGGTAGCCGACCCAGATCTCGTCGGGCGGGGTGCGGGCGAGCTCGTCCTCGAGGACGGTGAAGATGTCGTCGCCGGCCCGGCTCGTCTCTCCGTCGCGGTGCCGCAGCACCTCGCGGCGAGCGGCGTCATAAGTGAGCGAGACGTCGTCGTCGCGCAGAGCGCCCATGATCGACCGGCGGGTGGTCCCGTCACCGGGGCCCGCGTCGAGCCAGAAGCACCGCGGACGCGTGCTCGCCATCTCGGCGAACCGTTCCTCGGTGGTCGTCGCCATCGCCTGGGTCATGAGCCGGCTTCCTGAAAGTCACAGTATCGACAACTAGTATATCAGTGTTAGTATCCCGACCATGTCGGATCGAGCGAGCCGGGTTCTGCGGCTGATGAGCCCCTGGAGGGCGAGTGCTGCGGCGCTCGCGCCGGACGTCGCGCTGGCTGAGCTCGGTCTGGCGCTCTCCGAGGCAGAGCTGCCTGCCGCCACCCATGTGCCCGCGGTCCGGGCGGGGACGCTCGTCTTCACCTCGGGCCAGCTGCCGATCCGGGAGGGCGAGCTGCTCGCCACGGGCAGGGTGGGCGACACGCTCGGTGTCGCCGACGGTCAGGCATGCGCGCAATGGTGCGCGATCAACGCGCTGTCCGCGATCAGGTCGGAGATCGGCGATCTCGGCCAGGTGAAGCGCATCGTCAAGGTCGTGGCGTACGTCGCCTCCGGCCCGCTCTTCACCGATCAGGCCCTGGTCGCCAACGGTGCCTCGGAGCTTCTGGGCAAGGTGTTCGGCGAGGTGGGGCGGCATGCGCGCTCCGCTGTCGGGGTCTCGGCGCTGCCTCTGGACGCGCCGGTCGAGCTCGAGCTCGTCGTTCAGATCTGACCCTTGCCTTGTGTGATGCATCACATATAAGGTGACTAGTATATCAGCGTCTGCCCGCGTAGCGCCCCACTGAAGTGCCGCCACCCGGAGCCTTGAAGGCACCGACAGATGCTGCTCATCCCAAGAGCTCTCGATCGGAGTGCGTCATGAGATCATCTGCAGGCAACGGAGACCTTTCCCCAGAAGCGTCGCCACGCCACAAGTCCGTCGGACAGAACGGCAACGCCACCCATCCGGCCCTCGACTGTCCGCCCGAGGAACCCGCCAAGAACGCCGGCGGCCTCGACCGCGTCGTCTTCGGCGTGACCGCGGTCATCGCGGTCGCCTTCCTCGCCTGGGGATTCGTCAGCACCGACTCCCTGGCGTCGGTCTCGGGGAAGTCGCTGTCCTGGGTGATGTCCAACCTCGGCTGGCTCTTCGTCACCGCGGCGTCGACCTTCGTCGGGTTCGTGCTGTGGCTGGCGTTCGGCAAGTTCGGGAACATCCCGCTCGGCCGGGACGGCGAGGAGCCCGAGTTCCGGACGGTCTCGTGGATCACGATGATGTTCAGCGCCGGCATGGGGATCGGCCTGATCTTCTACGGCGTCAGTGAGCCGGTCAGCCACTTCGTCTCGCCGCCGCCGGGCTCGGTCGGCGAGGGGGAGGCCGAGAAGATCCAGACGGCGATGGCCACGACCCTCTTCCACTGGAGCATCCACCCGTGGGCGATCTACGCCCTGGTGGGCCTCGCGATCGCCTACAGCGTCTTCCGGAAGGGTCGCGGTCTGCTCCTGAGCGCGGTCTTCGAGCCGCTCCTCGGGCGCCACGCGCACGGAGCCGGCGGCAAGGTCATCGACATGCTCGCGATCTTTGCGACGCTCTTCGGGTCGGCCGCGTCGTTGGGCCTGGGGGCGCTGCAGATCCGCAGCGGCCTCGAGATCGTCGGCGGTCTCGGTCGCACCGGCAACGGCATCCTGGTCGGGATCATCGCGGTGCTCACCGTCGGGTTCGTCCTCTCGGCGGTCTCGGGTGTGGCCAAGGGGATCCAGTGGCTGGCGAACACCAACATGGTGCTGGCCGTCGGGCTCGCGCTGTTCGTCTTCGTGGCCGGTCCGACCGTGTTCATCCTGAGCCTGGTCCCCACCAGCGTCGGAAGCTACTTCCAAGAGGTCGCGATGATGTCGGCGCGTACGTCGGCCGAGGGGTCCGAGACCGCGTCGTGGCTGTCGGGGTGGACGGTCTTCTACTGGGCCTGGTGGCTCTCCTGGACGCCGTTCGTCGGCATGTTCATCGCCCGGATCTCGCGTGGCCGGACCATCCGCCAGTTCGTCATCGGTGTGCTGCTGGTCCCGTCGCTGGTCAGCCTGGCCTGGTTCGCCATCTTCGGTGGTGCGGCCATCGACCTGCAGCAGGGCGGCGTCGACATCGCCGGTGCGGGCGGTGTGGAGACGCAGCTGTTCAGCACGCTGGAGTCCTTCCCGCTCGCCACGGTGACCAGTGTCGTGGTCATGGTGCTGGTCGCGATCTTCTTCGTCTCGGGTGCGGATGCCGCCTCGATCGTCATGGCCACGCTCTCCGAGCGCGGCTCCATCGAGCCGGGTAAGCCGACGGTCATCTTCTGGGGTGTCGCCACCGGCGCGGTCGCTGCGGTGATGCTCCTGGTCGGTGGCTCCGACGCGCTGAGCGGGCTGCAGACCGTCACGATCGTCGCGGCCGTGCCGTTCGTGCTGGTCATGGTCGGGTTGTGCGTCGCCCTGGTGAAGGACCTCCGGGAGGACCCGCTGGTGGTCCGCGCCCAGTACGCCTCCAAGGCTGTCGAGCAGGCGGTCGTCTACGGGGTCTCGGAGCACGGTGACGACTTCGTCATCAGGGTCTCCCGCGATCCGGATGCGCCCGCCGACGAGTCGGTCGAGGAGCTGGCCGAGGAGCTGGCTGACGAGCTGGCCGACGAGCTCGACGAGCTGGCGGAGGAGGCCGAGAAGGCCGACGGGAAGGCCGAGCTGCCCAGGTCGGCCAGCTAGCACGAGTCGCGAAGGAGCGGTTGTGGTGAAGCGAGACGCGAACGGCGCGTACTCCGTGGAAGATCCGGTGGACGCGCTCAGCGTCACCGAGCCGAAGACCTGGGCCGCGGGCGTGCCCGCGGTGCGGAAGGCGATCGAGTATTCGCTGACGCAGACATCGGTGCGGCGTACGGCGTTGACGTTGCTGAACCTCAACCAGGCCGGTGGGATGGACTGCCCGGGGTGCGCATGGCCGGAGCCCGGGCACCGGCACAAGAACGAGTACTGCGAGAACGGCGCCAAGCACATCGCCGACGAGGCGACGTCGCGCCGGGTGACGCGGGAGTTCTTCGAGCAGCACTCGATCGCCGAGCTGGACGGGAAGTCGGACTACTGGCTCAACCAGCAGGGCCGGCTGACCGAGCCGATGGTCAAGCGTCCCGGGGCGACCCACTACGAGCCGATCTCCTGGGAGGACGCCTTCGAGACCATCGCCGGGGAGCTCAATGGCCTGGACTCACCCGACGAGGCGATGTTCTACGTCTCGGGCAGGCTCAACAACGAGGCCGCCTTCCTGCTGCAGCTCTTCGCTCGGGCGTACGGCACCAACAACCTTGCGGACTGCTCGAACATGTGCCACGAGTCGAGCGGCTCGGCGCTGAACGAGACGCTCGGGATCGGCAAGGGCAGCGTCCAGCTCGAGGACATCTACAACGCGGACCTGGTGTTCGTGGTCGGGCAGAACCCGGGCACGAACCACCCGCGGATGCTCTCGGCGCTGGAGGAGACCAAGCAGCGCGGTGGCAGGGTGATCGCGGTGAACACGCTGCCCGAGGCGGGCCTGATGCGGTTCAAGAACCCGCAGAAGGCCCGCGGGGTGGTGGGCCGGGGCACCGCGATCGCCGACCAGTTCCTGCAGATCCGCCCCGGCGGTGACCTGGCGCTGTTCCAGATGCTCAACCGCCGTCTGCTCGAGACCGACCAGGAGGAAGGTGGCGGCGTGCTCGACTGGGAGTACATCGCCGAGTACACCACCGGGTTCTACGCCTTCGCCGAGCACGCCCGCACGATCACCTGGGAGGACGCGCTCGAGGCAACCGGGCTGACCCGCGAGGAGATCGAGGCGGTCCACGAGCAGGTGCTGGCCAGCCGTTCGGTCATCGTCTGCTGGGCGATGGGACTGACCCAGCACAAGCACGGGGTGCCGACGATCCGTGAGGTCGTCAACTTCCTCATGCTGCGGGGCAACATCGGCAAGCCCGGGGCCGGGGTGTGCCCGGTGCGCGGCCACTCCAACGTGCAGGGCGACCGGACGATGGGCATCTGGGAGAAGATGCCCGACTCCTTCCTCGACGCGCTGGCCGCCGAGTTCCGGTTCGAGCCGCCCCGCAAGCACGGGTACGACTCGGTCGACGGCGTCCGCGCGATGCGGGACGGACGGGCGAAGGTCTTCATGGGCGTCGCCGGCAACTTCGTCCGGGCGATCTCGGACAGCGACGTCGCCGAGGCCGCGCTGCGGAGGTGCCGGCTGACCGTCCAGGTCTCCACCAAGCTCAACCGGTCCCACACGGTGGTCGGCGAGACCGCCCTGATCCTGCCCACCCTCGGCCGCAGCGACATCGATGTCCAGGCGAGCGGCGAGCAGTTCGTCACCGTCGAGGACTCGATGAGCGCCGTGCACGCCACCCGCGGCAAGCTCCCGCCCGCCTCGGAGCACCTGCTCAGCGAGGTCGCGATCGTCTCCCGGATCGCGCGGGCCACCATCGGCGACCGGCACGGCATCCGCTGGGCCGACTTCGAGGCGGACTACGGCCGGATCCGCGACCGGATCGCCCGGGTGGTGCCGGGGTTCGAGAACTTCAACGAGCGGATCAAGGACCCGAAGGGTTTCGTGCTCCCGAACCCGGTCAACTCCGGGATCTACCGCACCCCGAGCGGGAAGGCCGTCTTCACGCGCAACGACCTGACCTGGCTGGAGGCCCCTCCGGGGCATCTGATCCTGCAGACGCTGCGCTCGCACGACCAGTGGAACACCATCCCGTACGCCATGGACGACCGCTACCGCGGCATCCACCACGCGCGTCGCATCGTCATGGTCAACCCGGCCGACATCGCCGAGCTCGGGTTCGCCGACGGCGACCGCGTCGACATCGTCAGCGTCTGGGAGGACGGCGTGGAGCGGCGGGCGCCGGGGTTCACCCTCGTCGCCTACCCGGCGAGCCGGGGGTCGGCGGCTGCGTACTATCCGGAGACGAACGTCCTGGTCCCGCTCGACAGCGTCGCCGAGAGCAGTAACACCCCGACGTCGAAGGGGGTCGTGGTCCGGTTCGAGGCTGCCGCAGAGGAGTCGGCCTGAAGCGCGGCGTGGCTGTAGATTCGTACCTGTGAAGAGGCCTCGAAGTTCCAACCGCTCATCCCGGATCGACACGAGGGGTGAGCGGGCCTGATGGACAGCCAGACATTCCTCAGTCTCGGGCTGGTGCTGGTCTTCGTGCTGGTCGGCGGTGTCTTCGCGGCGACCGAGCTGGCGCTGGTGTCGCTGCGGGAGAGCCAGCTGGCCGCCATGGAGCGTCAGGGGCCTCGCGGGGCACGGGTGGCCGAGGTCGCGCGCGACCCCAACCGCTTCCTGGCCGCGGTGCAGATCGGCGTGACCGTCGCGGGCTTCCTCTCCGCGGCCTACGGCGGGTCGACGATCGCTCCCGACGTCGCGCCCTACCTCGAGCGACTCGGCCTGGGCGAGGCGGTCGCCGAGACCGTCGCGCTGATCGTGCTGACCCTGTTCATCGCGTATCTCTCCCTGGTGCTGGGCGAGCTCGTGCCCAAGCGGCTGGCGCTGCAGAAGGCCGCCGGCATCTCGCTGGCCGTGGCGCCGGTGCTGGACAGGTTCGCGAGCGTGATGCGGCCGGTGATCTGGCTGCTCTCGGTCTCCACCGACGCCGTCGTACGCCTGCTCGGCGGCGACCCCAAGGCCGCGGCCGAAGAGGTCTCGGAGGAGGAGCTGCGCGAGATGGTCTCGACCAACCGGGACCTCGAGGAGGACGAGCGCCGGATCCTCCGCGACGTGTTCGCCACCACCGAGACGACGCTGAAGGAGGTGATGCGCCCGCGTGGCGACGTCACCTTCATGCCTGCCTCGATGCCGCTGCCCGTGGCCGCCGAGAAGGTGCGCGACCTGCCCTACTCACGCTATCCGGTGACCGGCGAGGGCTTCGACGACATCCTCGGCTTCCTGCACGTCCGCGACCTGCTCGGTGTCGCCGCGACCGACCAGCGCACGATCCGCGACGTCTGCCGACCGGTGCTCGCGCTGCCCGGGAGCAAGCTGGTGATCCCGTCGGTCGCCACGATGCGCGAGGGTGGCACCCACCTGGCGATGGTCATCGACGAGTACGGCGGCACCGACGGCATCGTGACCCTCGAGGACCTCGTCGAGGAGATGATCGGCGACATCCGTGACGAGTACGACCACGGGGAGGCCCGCATCCGCGACTACGGCGACCTCTCCCGCATCGACGGCGCGACGACGATCGAGGACTTCGCGGACAGCACCGGCATCGAGCTCGAGGACGGCGGCTACGAGACCGTCGCGGGCTACCTCATCTCGCGGCTCGGCCACATCCCGCAGGTCGGCGAGGTGCTGACCCTGCCGGGCGTCACCTTGGAGGTGGCCGCACGGAACGGCAACCGGGTCACCGAGATCGCGCTGCACCCCGAGACGCCACCTCCGGCACCGGAGTGAGCACGGTCCCGTCGGCGAGCCAGCGGTCGAGGTTGTCCAGGGTCAGCTGCTCCATGGCGGCCCGGGTCTCGACGGTGCCGCTGGCCAGGTGGGGGAGGAGCACCACGTTGTCCAGGGCCATCAGCTCGGCGGGCACCTCGGGCTCGTCGGTGTAGACGTCGAGACCGGCGCCGGCGATGTCGCCCTCGAGCAGCAGCTCGACCAGGGCGTCCTGGTCCACCACGGAGCCCCGCGCGATGTTGATGAGGTAGCCCTCGGACCCGAGCGCCTCGAGCACCTTGCGGTCGACGAGGTGCTGCGTACCGCTGCCGCCGGAGGTGGCCAGCACCAGGATGTCGACCTCGGCGGCGAGCTCGGCGGGGGAGACGGCGTAAGGGTACGGGGAGCCGGGGACCTCACGGCGGGAGTGGTAGGAGACCGGGCAGCCGAACGCCTCGAAGCGGGTCGCGATCGCCCGGCCGATCCGGCCCAGGCCGAGGATGCCGACCCGCTTGCCCGAGACCTTGCGGGTCAGCGGGTAGGCGGCCTGCGGCCAGTCGCCGCGGCGTACGAACCGGTCGGCGGCGCTCAGCCCGCGCAGGGTGTCGATCGCCAGCCCGATCGCGGTGTCGGCGACGCAGTCGGTCAGGACGTCGGGGGTGTTGGAGACGAGTACGCCGCGCTCGACGGCCGCCTCGACGTCGGTGGTGTCGTAGCCGACCCCGAAGTTGACGATCACGCCGAGCGACGGGAGCCGCGCCATCAGGTCGGCGCTCACGCCGGTGCGTCCGGTGGTCACCACCGCGCCGATCGTGGGGCCGTG
The DNA here is from genome assembly GCF_011045035.1 of Nocardioides turkmenicus. Classification (GTDB taxonomy): domain Bacteria; phylum Actinomycetota; class Actinomycetes; order Propionibacteriales; family Nocardioidaceae; genus Nocardioides; species Nocardioides turkmenicus. The sequence goes on along the minus strand of NZ_JAALAA010000003.1, from coordinate 123,501 downwards.
CTCGGCGAGGAACCCTGACCGGGTGTCGTCGTCGGGCAGCACGAGCGCGTTGTAGCGCTCGGTGAGGGTCGCGGCCAGCGACGGCTTGAGCGGGCCCACCTGGAGGATGCGACGATTCACGGATCCGAGGCTAGGCAATCAGCTCGAGACGCGTCCAAGATCGTCACGGCATCGTTCGATGCCGTGACGCTTCGGGTGCCGCCTCGGGACCCGTCTCGGGGCCGGTGCGCAGCCGCTTCTGCCACGCATCGCGGTCCCAGGTGGCGGGGTCGGTGCTGCGTACGAACTGCTCGACGGTCCTCACGAAGCGCTCGGGGTCGGACCGGAACGGGAAGTGGCCGGCGCCGTGGAACACGTCGAGGTGTGCGTAGGGCATCGCCAGCCGCGCCTGCCCGGCGTGCCGGAACGGGACGATCCCGTCGCGGTCGCCCCAGATCATCAGCGTCGGGATGTCCTCGACCAGGTAGCTGCGGTCGAGCATCGTGACGACCTGGCCGTGCCAGTCGACGACCGAGCGCAGTGTCCGGGCGAAGGCTTGGCGGGAGCGCGTGTCGGGCAGCGCGTCGGTGATCCGGGCCAGGTCCAGGGCGTCGACACCGAGGTCGTGATCCAGGTGACGGAGCAGGCGGAGGGAGATCGACAACCCGGTCCTCGAGAACGGGAGCCGCAACAGCGTGAGCAGCTCCGGCCCCAGCGGCAGGGTCGCGAGGCGCAGCCAGGTGGAGACCCCACGCCCGGATCCGCCGTTGGAGACCAGCACGATCCGCTCGACCAGGTGCGGGTACTGGTAGGCGAGCTGCATCGCGACGCCTCCGCCGAGGGAGTGGCCGACCAGGGTGACCCGCTCCACGTCCAGCACGGCCAGCAGGTCTCGCATGCCGTTGGCGAACCCGCCGATCGAGTAGTCGGCACGCGGCTTGTCGGAGTCGCCGTGCCCGAGGAGGTCGGGTGCGATGACGAGGTGGTTCTCGGCGAACAGCGGCAGCACGTCGTCCCATGTCCGTGAGCTGTCGCCGATACCGTGGATGAACAGGATCGCGGAGCCCTCGCCGCCGATGCGGTACGCACGCCTGTAGCCGTGGATCACCTGCGACTGCTCCACGATCGCCCCCGTCATGCCTGCACGCTAGCTGCCGTGGGTTTCGAGAGTGTTGCCGTTCCCCGCGAAGTACCCGAAGCCTCGAGGGTGTCGAGGAACAGTTGCAGCAACGGCGAGCCGTTGTCGGCGTGCCAGGCGGCGTGGAGGTCCAGCATGGGCACGGGACCGTGGAGACGAACCGGGGTCAGGCCGCTGCCGGAGCGGGCGAGCTGGACGGCGCGGGACTCCGAGGCGAAGGTGACCAGCTGATGGGCGCGGACGAGGACGCCGGTGGCGGCGGGATCGTCCGCGAGCTCGGCGACGTCCAGCTCGATGCCGGCCTGGGCCGCTGCCTGCTGGATGGCGTCGTACATCGCGGGGGACTGGCCGCGGTCGAACAGCACGCACGGATGCCGGGCGAGCTCCATGAACGGTGCTGCCGGGCGGTGGGCCCAGCGGTGCATCGGGCCGACGACACCGCACAGGCGCAGGGACATCAGGGGACGCGACCGGAGGTCCGGAGCGGTGGGCGGTCCGTAGAGCAGACCCACGTCGAGTCGGCCGTCCGCCAGCGCCGTGAGCTGAGGTCCCGAGCGCAGCTCCTCGAGGTGGACGCGTACGCCCGGGTGCCGGTGCCGTAGGTGCTGGAGCGTGGCGGGAAGGATGTGGTGCGCCGCGGCGAAGTTGAAGCCCACCGCGAGCGACCCGAGGTGGCCCTCCGCGGCGGCGCGGGCGGACCGGGTCGCTTTGCTGAGGTGAGAGAGCACGGCACGGGCGTTCGGCTCGAAGGCGCTGCCCGCGTCGGTGAGCTCCACGGCGTGCGAGGACCGGTCGACCAGCTTCGCGCCGACCGACTGTTCGAGGCGCTGGAGGTGCTGGCTGAGGGTTGGCTGGGCGAGGTGCAGCCTGGCGGCCGCGCGTCCGAAGTGTCGCTCCTCGACGATCGCCAGGAACGACTCCAACAGCCTGATGTCCATCTCGCCTCCGCAGGGATCCGCGACGAGCGTGACGCGCGCCGTTCAATGGCGCGTGTCGCTGCGGTGAACCGTTCGAGTCTTTCGATCGATCGATGCCGGAAACCAATCGGCGCAGGTCAGCAGGGCCGTCCCGCAGGGACGCAACTCTGTGAACCGTCGTTCGTCCAGGCTGGTCGGACGGCTGGTTCATCCTCGCGACACCGCGCACTGATCGGCTTCTCCCCGACCGTCCCACGCCCCCTCATCCGTATGGAGTCGTCGTCATGCCTGAGCCCACGTTCCTCGGTCCTCTCGGTCGCCGTTCATTCCTGCTCGGAGGAGCTGCGGCCGGGTCCGCGCTCTTCCTTCCCGATCGCTCTGTCGCGGCGCCCCTGCTGGCGCGTTCCGGACGTCCGATGCTCACCGACGGTGTCCAGTCGGGTGACGTGTCGGCCTCGGCCGCGGTGGTCTGGGCGCGGGCCGACCGCGTCGCCCGGATGTACGTCGAGATCAGTCCGACCGAGACATTCCGGAACGTTCGCCGCGTACGTGGCCCGGTGCTCGACGCCCGCACCGACCTGACCGGGAAGACCCTCCTGCGGGGCCTGCCTGCCGGCCAGGACGTCCACTACCGGGTCGTCCTCGCCGACCCCGACGACGACACCGTGACCGGAGAGCCCCAGATCGGCCGGTTCCGTACGTCACCCACCGGCGCATCCGACATCCGGTTCGTGTGGTCCGCCGACCTCGGCGGCCAGGGGTGGGGCATCGACCGGTCGCGAGGCGGCTACCGGATCTTCGAGTCGATGCGTCGGCTCTCGCCGGACTTCTTCCTCTGCTCCGGGGACCTGATCTACGCCGACGGCGTGATCCCCAGCGAGAAGCCGCTGTCCGACGGCACCGTGTGGCGCAACGTCGTCACGCCGGCGAAGTCGAAGGTGGCCGAGACCCTCGACGAGTACCGCGGCAACTACCGCTACAACCTGCTCGACGACAGTCTGCGCCGGTTCAACGCAGAGGTCGCCCAGATCAACTCCTGGGACGACCACGAGGTCATCAACAACTGGTACCCGGGCGAGATCCTCGACGATCCTCGCTACACCGAGAAGCGGGTCGACGTGCTCGCCGCCCGCGCCCGGCAGGCCTTCCACGAGTACCTGCCGACCCGCACCCGCGGCGACGACGACGGCCGGATCTACCGGGTTCAGCGCTACGGCGAGCTCCTCGACGTCTTCGTGCTCGACATGCGCTCCTACAAGGACCCGAACACTCCCGGCCGGGAGACGGTCAGCGACGGCGGCGTGTTCGGTCGCCGGCAGCTCGCCTGGCTCAAGGAGCAGCTCAAGGCCTCGCGCGCCACGTGGAAGGTGCTCGCCGCGGACATGCCGCTGAGCCTCGTCGTCCCGGACGGCACCGCCGTCGAGGCGCTCGCCCAGGGTGACCACGGCAGCCCGCTCGGCCGGGAGCTCGAGATCGCCGAGCTCCTCGCGTACGCCAAGCGGAACCGGATCCGCGGGATGGTCTGGCTCACCGGCGACGTGCACTACACCGCGGCGCACCACTACCAGCCCTCGCGAGCCGCGTTCACCGACTTCGACCCGTTCTGGGAGTTCGTCTCCGGACCGCTCAACGCCGCGGTGGGGGTCGAGCCCGAGCCCAACCCGGTCGACAACACCTTCGGTCCCGAGGTCGTCTTCTCGAAGGGCGCGCCCTCCCCCGAGGTCAACAATCCCGGATTCGGCTACCAGTACTTCGGCGAGGTGAGCATCGACGGCGAGTCGCGGGTGATGACGGTCCGTCTTCGAGACATCAACGGTGTGGTCGCCCACTCCGTCGAGCTGCCGCCGGAGGGGCTTGCCTTCTAGCGCGCTTGAATCTCTAGCGTCGGGGTCATGGAGACGACGACCAGGACATGGATCATCACCGGTGCGAGCTCGGGCCTCGGCCTGGCGCTCGCCGAGGCCGCGCTGGAGCGTGGTGAGCGGGTGCTCGGCACGGCGCGGCGTGCGGACCGGTTCGACGCGTTGAAGGAGCGGTACGGGGAGCGGCTGATCGCCGTCGAGCACGACGTGCGGGACGTCGAGGGAGCGGCCGCGGTCGTGCGGCGGGCGGTCGAGGGCTTCGGCGGCGTCGACGTGCTCGTCAACAACGCCGGCGCGGGCCAGGTCGGGACGGCCGAGGAGGTCACCGACGCCGAGCTGCGGGACATGCTCGACCAGCATCTGCTGGGGCCGGCGGCGTACGTGCGGGCGGTGCTGCCGCACATGCGCGCGAACGGCTCGGGAGCGATCGTGCAGATGAGCAGCCAGGGCGGCCGGATGTCGTTCCCCGCGGTCGGGAGCTACTCGGCCGGGAAGTTCGCGCTGGAGGGCTGGTCGGAGGCGCTCGCCGGGGAGGTCGCGCCGTTCGGCATCCGGGTGCTGATCGTGGAGCCGAGCCGGTTCCGCACCGAGTTCAACGCGACCGGGGTGCTCCGCACGGCGCGGCAGCAGGCGACGTACGACGGGGTGGTCGGTGCGGTCCGCGCGAACATGGCCGAGGCCGACGGCATCCAGGAGGGCGACCCGGCCAGCGCCGCGGTCGCGATCCGTGAGGTGCTCGAGGCGGAGGACGCGCCGCTGCGGCTTCCGCTCGGCGCGGAGGCGGTCCGCAACCTCACCCGCACCTACCAGCGTGGTCTCGACGACGTCGAGCGGTGGGCCGAGGTGAGCAGGTCGGCGGACTTTCCCGGTGTGCCGCCCGCGGTCCGCGCGTTCTGAGGCACCATGTCACCCATGGCGACCGACGAGCTTCGCGACCGGGTCCTCGCCGCCGGCGAGGACCCGTCGGCTTCCGTCGTCGATGCGGTCCACGGCCTGCAGGACCACGCGGCGATCGACGCCGCAGCCGCGCCGATGAGCATCGCGGAGGCAGCCGAGTTCATCGGCGTGCCGGCACCCACGCTCCGCTACTACGAGCAGCAGGACCTAGTGCGCCCGGCACGGAACTCCTCGGGCTATCGCGAGTACGCCGCCGGCGACCTGCGCCGTCTGGTCTTCCTCACCCGGATGCGGCTGTCGGGCATGACCATGCGCGACCTGCGCCGATACATCGCGCTCGTCGAGGAGGGCGAGAGCACGATCCCCGAGCGGCGACGGATCCTGCACGAGCAGCGGGACCGCATCAGACAACGCCTCCGCGAGCTCACCCTCGCGCTGGAGACCACCGAATACAAGATCCGCACCTACGACGGCCACCCCGAGGGCTGAGTCCGTCGCGCGGTCGGCCGGTTCGCCGACATACTCGTCCTACGCCCTGATCGCCCCACGAAGGAGCACCCATGGAGCCCGACGAGTTCGACTCGATCATCGACGCCGTCCGCGCGTTCGTCCGCAAGGAGGTCGTCACCGCCGAGGACGAGATCGAGGAGACCGACCAGATCCCCGACCGGCTCCGGCAGCAGGCAGCGGCGATGGGGCTGTTCGGCTATGCCATCCCGGAGGAGTACGGCGGTCTCGGCTTCACCATGTCGGAGGAGGTGCGGCTGGCGATGGAGCTCGGCTGGACCACGCCGGCGTTCCGCTCGATGTTCGGCACCAACAACGGGATCGCCGGCCAGGTGCTGGTCAACTGCGGCACCGAGCGGCAGAAGCAGCACTACCTGCCCGGGCTGGCGAGCGGCGAGCTGGTGGCGTCCTTCGCGCTGACCGAGCCGGAGGCCGGCTCCGACCCGAGCGGGCTGCGCACGCGCGCGGTGCGTGAGGGTGACGCGTACGTCATCAACGGGCAGAAGCGCTTCATCACCAACGCGATCTGGGCCGACCTGCTGATGGTCTTCGCCCGCACCGGCGACCTCGCCGAGGGCGCGCGGAACATCTCGGTCTTCGTGGTGCCGACCGACAGCCCAGGTGTCACGGTGGGTCCGAAGGACCACAAGATGGGCCAGCGCGGATCCGTGACGTCGGAGATCTTCTTCGACAACGTCCGGGTGCCCGCCGAGAACCTGGTCGGCGAGGTCGAGGGCGAGGGCTTCTCCGCCGCGATGCGCTCGCTGGCGAAGGGTCGGCTGCACATCGCGGCGATGACCGTCGGGCTGGCCGACCGGCTGATCGACGAGAGCCTGCGCCATGCCACGACCAACAGCCAGGGTGGCCAGAAGCTGGCCGAGTTCCAGTTGATCCAGGCGATGCTGGCCGAGAGCCGTACCGAGGCGTACGCCGGTCGGGCGATGGTGCTCGAGGCCGCCCGCAGCTGGGACGACGGCAGCGACCGCCGGATGGCGCCGTCGCTGTGCAAGCTGTTCTGCACCGAGGCGGTGGACCGGATCGCGGACCGGGCCGTCCAGATCCACGGCGGCCTCGGCTACATGCGGGAGGTGCCGGTCGAGCGGTTCTACCGCGACGCGCGGCTGTTCCGGCTCTACGAGGGCACCAGCGAGATCCAGAAGCTGATCATCGCCAAGCAGATGGTGAAAGAGTTCCAGGCATGACGTCGCCGCTTGTCCGGGTCCACTCGCTGACGACACGCGTCGAGGCGCCGGTGGAGGAGGTGTTCGAGTGGCATCGGCGACCGGGGGCGATCCACCGGCTGATGCCACCGTGGATGCCGGGGGAGGTGAGGGTGGAGGCGACCGATCTGGCCGACGGCACGGCCGTGCTCTCGCTCGGCCGCGGCGTGGACTGGGTGGCCCGCCACGATCCGGAGGCCTACGAGGCGCCGCACCTGTTCACCGACCGGCTCGCCTCGCTGCGGCCGCTGTCGTGGACCCACCGGCACGAGTTCGCCGCCTCCGGTGATGCCACGCTGGTCACCGACCGGATCGAGACGAACGTGCTCGGGAAGATGGTGGACCGGATGCTCGGCTACCGGCACGCACAGCTCGCTGCCGACCTGGCCGCCCACCACAGGACGTACGCAGCGGGCAAAGCCCTCACCGTCGCGGTCACCGGCTCCCACGGGACCGTCGGGCGTGCCCTGGTCCCGTTTCTCACCACGGGTGGACACCGGGTTCTCCGGCTGGTCCGGCACGCGCCGACGGGCGCGGACGAACGCCGCTGGGACCCGGCCGCGCCCGCGCCGGACCTCCTCGACGGCGTCGACGCGGTCGTCCACCTCGCGGGTGCGTCCATCGCGGGCCGCTTCACCGAGGCGCACAAGGCGGCCATCCGCGACTCCCGCATCGAGCCGACCCGCCGGCTCGCCGTGGCGGCGGCCCGTGGCGGCGTACGCACCTTTGTGAGCGCTTCCGCTATCGGCATCTACGGCGCCGACCGAGGCGCCGAGGTCCTCAGCGAGACCTCGTCACGGGGCGGCGGCTTCCTCGCCGACGTGGTCGACGACTGGGAGGCTGCGAGCCGGGTCGACGGGCCGCGCGTGGTGAACGTGCGGACGGGGATCGTGCAGACGCCCGCCGGGGGAGCGCTGCGCCTCCAGCGCCCGCTGTTCGCGGCCGGTCTGGGCGGACCGCTCGGCAGCGGTGAGCAGTGGCTGAGCTGGATCGGCATCGACGACCTGGTCGACATCTACCACCGCGCGATCCTCGACCCGGGGTTGGAAGGTCCGGTCAACGCGGTCGCTCCCGAGCCGGTCACCGGCCGGGTCTACGCCCGGACCCTCGCCCACGTGCTGCGCCGCCCCGCGCTGCTGCCCACGCCGGCCTTCGGGCCGCGGCTCCTGCTCGGCAAGGAGGGTGCCGACGAGATGGCGCTGGCGAGCCAGCGGGTCGAGCCGGCCGCGCTCGGGGCCGACCACGAGTTCCGTCATCCCTCGCTGGAGGCGGCGCTGCGTCACGTACTCGGGCGGTGAGGCTCGGTCTCGCGCCTCCACGCCTTCCCGCAGCGCGCTCCGTGACCCCTGTTCGTTCTCCGTTGACGGGCCTAGCATCGATGCTCGGGCACGGACCTGAGGGGAAACGCCATGAGAAAGCTGATCGTCACCATACTGTCGACGCTGGACGGATATGCCGCGGGTGAGGGCGGCAACGTGTTCGTGATGCCGATCGACCTGGGATTCGACCACTACAACCTGGAGCGGATGCGGGCGGCAGACACGATGCTGTTCGGCGCCACCAGCTTCCACGGCGCACGCGGCTACTGGCCGCCGCTGGCCGACGACGACTCCGCGCCTGAGGTGGAGCGCGAGATCTCGCGGCTCCACAACACGCTCGAGAAGGTCGTGATCTCCGACAGCACCAGCCCCGAGGACATCGAGCCCTGGGGCGAGACCACCGAGATCGTACGCCGCGCCGACGCCGCCGCGCGGGTCGCGGAGCTCAAGGCCGGCGAGGGAGCCGACATCGTCTGCTTCGGCAGCATCACCGCCTGGAACGACCTGCTCGCCCAGGGACTGGTCGACGAGCTGCACCTGCTGGTCGGGCCCGGCATCATCGGTGCCGGGCTCCCGACCTTCCAGCACGCGGTCGAGGCCGAGCTCACGCCTGTGGAGGTGCGACCACTCCCGGACTCGAAGCTGGTCGCGCTGACGTACGCAGTAGGGGCGGCGGCACCGGCCTGAGCGCTCGGTCACGAGGGCGGCAGTGCCGTCCGGGTGAGACTTTCGGGGGCGAGCGACCAGCAGGTTCGTCGGAGCTCGGGCACCTCCCGGTTGACCGCGACGCTGATCCAGGGTCTGCCGATCCCGGTCTCAGCGGGCGGTGCATGTGTCCGGCCGATGCCGGGTACTTCGAAACGGATGAGCAAGCGGGAGCGCGAGGTGATGCGGCGGCTGCTGGACGCCGGCGGCACCACGTACGCCGAGGAGGCCGGCATCCGGCTCCGGGACAACCCTTCGCCGCTCTACCGGCTGCTCGTCCTGGCCATGCTCTCCTCGACCCGGATCTCGACCGACATCGCGGTCGCGGCGGCGCGTGAGGTGTCGGCCGCCGGATGGCGTACGCCGCAGCGGCTGCTCGACTCCACCTGGCAGCAGCGGGTGGACGCGCTCGGCCGGGCCCACTACCGCCGCTACGACGAGAGCACCGCGACCAAGCTCGAGGAGCAGGCGCAGTGGCTGCTGGAGAACTATCGCGGCGACCTCCGCCGGATCCGCCCGTCCTCCCGCGACGACGCCGGCGCGCTGATCGACGCGCTCACCGAGTCGCCCCGCATCGGCCCCGTGGGAGCGCGGATCTTCTGCCGTGAGGTGCAGGACGTGTGGCCCGCGCTGTCGCCCTTCCTCGACGACCCGCTCCTCGACCAGGCGCGGGATCTGGGCCTGCCGGGTGATCCCGACGAGCTCGCCGCGCTGGTGCCCGGCGGGCGGTGCGCACCCCTCGCGGCCGCGCTCACCCGAGCACGCCACGGGCTTCCCGAACTCGAGGAGACCTGAGGCCCTGCCGTACGCCGGAGGTGATCACGCTTAGGATCACCGCATGGTTCGCGGGGAGTCGAAGAACGCGCCGAGCATGGCGGATGTGGCGGCCCGGGCAGGGGTCTCGCACCAGACCGTGTCCCGGGTGGTCAACGGCTCCGATGCCGTACGTGGCGACACCCGCGACCGGGTGCTGGCGGCGATCGAGGAGCTGGGCTACCGGCGCAACAAGTCGGCGCGGGCGCTGGTGACGCGGCGGTCCGGGCGCCTGGGGCTGCTCTACTCCCAGCCGCATCTGTACGGCCCGGGCACGCTGGCGGCCTCGGTGCACCAGGCCGGTCAGCGGGCCGGCTACGACATCGTCCTGAGCCCGGTGCCGCACCTGGACGCGACGTCGGCGGAGGGGGCGATCGAGGCGCTGCTCGACGACGCGGTCGAGGCTGTGCTCCTCGGCGTCTCGCACCAGTCGTTGGAGGACCTGGTCGCCCAGATCACGTCCACGGTCGAGGTCGTGATGATCCACAGCGACCCGCCGGAGGGGGTGCGCTCGGTCGGGATCGACCAGCGCGCCGGAGCCGTGCTGGCCACGCAGTATCTGCTGGACCTCGGCCACCGCACCATCGCCCACGTCGCGGGTCCGGTCGGCTGGATCGACGCCCGGCAGCGCCGCGAGGGATGGCTGGCGGCGCTGCGCGACGCCGATGCTCAGCCGGGCCCCGAGATCTTCGGCGACTGGTCGAGCAGGAGCGGCTACGAGGCCGGGGCCCAGATCGCCCGCGACCCGTCGGTCACCGCGGTCTTCGCGGCCAACGACTCGATGGCGCTCGGGGTCATCCGGGCGCTGCACGAGGCCGGTCGCCGCGTACCTCAGGACGTGAGCGTCGTCGGTTTCGACGACGTCCCCGACGCCGCCTATCTCTGGCCGCCGCTGACCACCGTCCGTCAGGACTTCGCGTCGCTCGGCGAGCTCGCCGTCGAGGTGGCCACCAAGGCCATCGCCGACGGGTCTGTCGAGGTGCCACCGCTGCTGCAGCCCGAGCTCGTGGTGCGATCCTCTGCTGCACGCAGGTCGAGCTGACCGATAGCCGCCGAGGCGTCACGTACGTCGGTCGAGGCGTCACCTAGGTCGGGCGAGTCGGCACTGCGATGCCAACTCGGCCGACCGGCCTGACGTCTCGGCCGACGGGGCCGACGTCTCGCAGGTTCCAGGGAACACAGCGGTAACCCGCGCGTCATATGTTAGCGTTCACATCGCCTCGAACCCCACCCCCCAGCCGTCGGGCAGAAACGGAGCCGTGATGACGCAGCGAGCAGGCGACCTGCCTGACCTCACCGAGACCGCGCTCGGTATCGAGCTGGGCTCCACCACGATCAAGGCGTGCCTGATCGGGCCTGACCATGCGCCGATCGCGACCGGCTCGCACCTGTGGGAGAACGAGCTCGCCGACGGGCTGTGGACCTACTCGCTCGAGGCGGTCTGGGCCGGTGTCCAGGGCGCCTTCGCTGCGCTGGCCGACGAGGTCGAGCGCAGCTACGGCGCCCGGCCGACGACCTTCGGGGCGATCGGTGTCTCGGCGATGATGCACGGCTACCTCGCCTTCGACGGGGCCGGCGAGCTGCTGGTGCCGTTCCGCACCTGGCGCAACACCAACACGGCGGTCGCCGCCGCCGAGCTGTCGGAGACGCTCGGCACCAACATCCCGCTGCGCTGGTCGATCGCCCACCTCTACCAGGCGATCCTCGACGACGAGCCCCACCTGCCCGAGATCGCCTCGTTGACCACGCTCGCGGGCTACGTCCACCGGGCGCTGACCGGCGAGCACGTGCTCGGTGTCGGCGACGCCTCCGGGATGTTCCCGATCGACCCGGCCACCGGCACCTACGACCAGCGGATGCTCGAGCAGACCGCTCACCTGGCCGCCGCCAAGCACCCCGGCCTGCGGGTCGAGGGACTGCTCCCGAAGGTCCTGCCGGCGGGCGCCGACGCCGGACGGCTGACCCCCGAGGGCGCAGCGCTGCTCGACCCGACCGGCACGCTCCGGCCCGGCATCCCGCTGTGCCCGCCCGAGGGCGATGCCGGCACCGGGATGGTCGCCACCAACTCGGTGGCCCAGCGCACCGGCAACGTCAGCGCCGGCACCTCGATCTTCGCGATGGTCGTCCTCGAGGAGCCGCTCGCCACCGTCCACCACGCCATCGACGTCGTCACCACCCCGGCCGGCGACCCGGTCGCGATGGTGCACTGCAACAACGGCGCCAGCGAGCTCGACGCCTGGGCGGGGGTCTTCGGCGAGTTCGCCACCGCGCTGGGCCAGCCCTGCGAGCCCGACGCCGTCTTCGGCGCTCTGCTCACCGCTGCGCTGAAGGGCTCGCCCGACGGCGGCGGCCTGCTGGCCTACAACTACCTGGCCGGCGAGCCGATCACCGGCCTCGACGAGGGTCGCCCGCTGTTCGTACGCATCCCTGGCAGCCGCCTCGACCTCGCCGGCTTCGCGCGTGCTCAGGTCTACGGCGTCTTCGGCACCCTCGCCCTCGGCATGCGGGTGCTCGCCGACCAGGGCGTCGAGATCGACGCGATGTTCGCCCACGGTGGCCTGTTCCGCACCGCCGGCGTCGCCCAGCGGCTGCTGGCCGCGGCCACCGGCGCCCCGGTCGCGGTCGGGCGCACCGCCGGCGAGGGCGGTGCCTGGGGGATCGCGGTCCTGGCTGCGTACGCCCGTGCGGTCGAGGCCGGCAGCGACCTCACCCTGAGCGCCTACCTCGCCGAGCGTGTCTTCGGCGACATCGACCTCGAGGTCGTCGAGCCGGACGCCGCCGACCTCGCCGGTTTCCGGACCTATCTCGAGCGCTACGAGGCCGGTCTCGACATCGAGCGCGCCGCCGTGGCGTCGCTCGTCCCGAACACCCAGAACCCAGAAGGAGACCAGTGATGACGGGCGTCCCCACCGCTCTTCGCGCCGCCGTCGACGCCGCCAAGGAGCGGGTCGCCGCGCTCCACGCCGAGCTGCCCCGTTGGGAGCTGGTCGTGTGGACCGCGGGGAACGTCTCCGAGCGGGTGCCGAACCCCGACGGCGAGGACCTGCTGGTCATCAAGCCCTCCGGGGTGGCCTACGAGGACATCACCGCCGAGGCGATGGTCGTGTGCGACCTGGCCGGCAACCTCGTCGAGGGGGAGCGGTCGCCGTCCTCGGACACCGCCGCCCATGCGTACGTCTATGCCAACATGCCCGAGGTCGGTGGAGTGGTCCACACCCACTCCACGTACGCCACGGCCTGGGCCGCCCGCGGGGAGGAGATCCCCTGCGTGCTCACGATGATGGCCGACGAGTTCGGTGGCCCGATCCCGGTCGGCCCGTTCGCGATCATCGGCGACGACTCGATCGGCCGCGGGATCGTGGAGACGCTTCGAGAGTCGCGCAGCCCGGCGGTGCTGATGCAGAACCACGGCCCGTTCACCATCGGCAAGGACGCCCGCGCGGCGGTCAAGGCCGCGGTGATGTGCGAGGAGGTCGCCCGCACCGTGCACATCGCGCGCCAGCTCGGCCAGCCGCTGCCGATCGACCAGCACCACGTCGACTCCCTCTACGACCGTTACCAGAACGTCTACGGCCAACACTGAAAAGGACCCCCCATGAGCAAGCCCTACACGGACCGCGAGGTCTGGTTCTTCACCGGCAGCCAGGACCTCTACGGCGAGGAGACCCTTCGTCAGGTGGCCGAGCAGTCCCAGGAGGTCGCCCGTGCCCTCGACGCGTCGGACGACGTCCCGGCGAAGGTCGTGTGGAAGCCCGTCCTGAAGGACTCCGCGGCCATCCGCCGCGCGATGCTGGAGGCCAACTCCGACGACAGCGTCCTCGGCGTCGTCACCTGGATGCACACCTTCAGCCCGGCGAAGATGTGGATCACCGGCCTCGACACGCTGCAGAAGCCGCTGCTGCACCTGCACACCCAGGCCAACGTCGAGCTTCCCTGGTCGGAGATCGACATGGACTTCATGAACCTCAACCAGGCCGCGCACGGCGACCGTGAGTACGCCTACATCGCGACCCGCCTCGGCGTCGCCCGCACCACCGTCGTCGGCCACGTCTCCAACCCGGCGGTCACCCGCCGCGTGGGCACCTGGGTCCGCGGCGCCGCCGGATGGGCCGCCACCCACGGGCTCAACCTGGTCCGCTTCGGCGACAACATGCGCAACGTCGCGGTCACCGAGGGCGACAAGACCGAGGCCGAGCTGCGCTTCGGCGTCTCGGTCAACACGTGGGGTGTCAACGACCTCGTCGCCGCCGTCGAGGCGGTGGCGGAGGACGCGGTGGACGCGCTCGTCGCCGAGTACGAGGACCTCTACGACGTCGTCCCCGAGCTCCGCCGTGGCGGCGAGCGCCACGAGTCGCTGCGCTACGCAGCCCGCCAGGAGATCGCCATGGAGGCGTTCCTGTTGGAGCGCGACGCGAAGGCGTTCACCACCAACTTCGAGGACCTCGGCGGCCTGCGCCAGCTCCCCGGCATCGCCGTGCAGCGGCTGATGAGCAAGGGCTACGGCTTCGGCGCTGAGGGCGACTGGAAGACCGCCGTCCTGGTGCGGGCCGCCAAGGTGATGGGGGAGGGGCTGCCCGGTGGCGCCTCGCTGATGGAGGACTACACCTACGACCTCACCCCCGGCGCGGAGCTCATCCTCGGGGCCCACATGCTCGAGATCTGCCCGTCGCTGACGACCTCCACGCCGCGCGTGGAGATCCATCCGCTCGGGATCGGCGATCGCGAGGACCCGGTCCGGATGGTCTTCGACGCCGACACCCGCGAGGGCGCTGTCGTCGTGTCCCTGGCGGACATGCGGGACCGCTTCCGGCTGACCGCCAACGTGGTCGACGTCGTGCCGCCGACCGAGGCGCTGCCCAACCTGCCGGTAGCCCGCGCCGTCTGGTCCCCGCGCCCCGACTTCGCCACCTCGGCCGAGGCCTGGCTGACCGCCGGCGGCGCGCACCACACCGTGATGTCGACCGCCGCCGGGATCGAGGCCTTCGAGGTCTTTGCGAACATCGCCCGCACCGAGCTGCTGGTCATCGACGAGTCCACCACCCGGCGCGGCTTCGCCGACCAGGTGCGCTGGAACCAGGTGTTCTACCGGGTCGCCCAGGGGCTGTGACGCCATACGTCGAGGAGCTCGGCCTCGCGGGCCGGCGAGATGCCGGTGACGTACGCATCGGGGGTGGTCTGCAGCCAGGCGAGGGTGTCGCGGGCGGTCTCGGCGATCGGGCGGGTGGCGAGGCCGGCTGCGATGGCCGAGGTGGTGTCGTGGGCGAGCATCCCGTCGTACTCGGGACGGGGGAGCCACAGCGGGATCGAGCCGGGGCCTGACCAGGGGTCGACGTCGTTGGCCTGGAGGAAGTCCTGGGGGAGCCAGCTCCAGGTCGGGGTGGTGCCGACGCCGCTCGCGGTCTCGGTCAGCAGGGTGCTGATCGGCATCGACGGACCGGTGGCGTCGAAGGTGCCATCCACCCGGTTGATCGCGCAGTGGAGGATCCAGTCCGCCAGGTCGCGCACGTCGATGACCTGGGTGCTGTCGTCGGGCGAGCCGGGAGCGAGGATCTCGCCGCCGGCTTTCATGCGCCGCGGCCAGTAGGAGAACCGGCCGCTGGGGTCCCCAGGGCCCACGATCAGGCCGGGGCGGACGACGGTGGCTGAGGCCGCACCCGCGCGGACGAGCTCCTCGCAGGCAACCTTCATCGAGCCGTACGCATCGGAATCGTCATCCTCGACGTCGTCCGTCGCCGGAGCGAGGACAGGGAGCGAGTCCGGAGTGCCGCCGGGGGTGCCGTGGTCGGCGTACACGCTGATGGTCGAGACGAAGACCCAGTGGGCCTCGCTGAAGGCGGCGACGGCAGAGCGAACCCACGAGGGGATCCGGGCCACGTCGACGACCGCGTCGAACTTCGCAGCCGTCAGGGCGGAGGGAGGTGGCTCGGCGCGGTCCCACGGCACCAGCTCCACGCCCTCCGGGACGGTCCCCGAACGGCCGCGCGCTGCGCAGACCACCTCGTGACCGCTGCGTGCTGCCGACTCCGCCACTGCGCGGGAGAGGAAGACTGTGCCGCCGAGCACCAGGATTCGCATGAGGACACGCAATCACCGCGAACGCCACGCGGCAAGCGGTTCTGCTTCAGGCAGATCCTCGAGACCGAAGGCTGACCACAGCCCGCACCGCGCTGCTCCGACTCACAGCACCTTCCGAGGATTCATCACCCCGTCGGGGTCGATCGCCTGCTTGACCGCCCGCATCAGGTCGACCTCGACCCCCGTCTTGTACGCCGCCGCTGCATCCCGCTTGAGCACGCCGATGCCGTGCTCAGCGGAGATGCTGCCACCGAGCGCGGTGACCGCGTCGTACACGATCCGGGTCAGCGCGGGGCCCTCCCGCCTCAGTGCCGCGTCGTCGCCGACGGGGGCGGAGAGGTTGTAGTGCAGGTTGCCGTCGCCGATGTGCCCGTACGTCACCAGCCGCAGCCCCGGCAGTGTCTCGAGCAACCGCGGGCCGGTCTCGGCGACGAACCGTGGCAGCGCCGTGATCGGCAGGGTGACGTCGTGCTTGAGGGTCGCGCCCTCGCTCTTCTGGGCCTCCGAGACCCCTTCGCGCAGCGCCCAGAGCGACTCGCGCTGGGCGGGACTGCCGGCGACCACGGCGTCCGCGATCAGCCCGGCCTCCGCGGCGGCCTCGAGCGCCGACTCGAGCCGCTCGTCGACGTCGGCGGGGGTGCCGGCGAGCTCGACGAGGCCGTACCACTCGTGCCGCTCGGCGAACGGGTCGCGGACGCCGGGAAGGTGGGCGAGGACCAGGTCGACGGCCTGGCGCCCGAGCAGCTCCCAGGTCGTCAGGAGTCCACCGCCATGGGATCGGAGCAGCGGCAGCAGCGCGGTCGCCGCCTCGACCGAGTCGAGCGCGACGAAGGCGGTCGCACGCCGCGGCGTCGCGGGCAGCAGTCTCAGCACGGCCGCGGTGACCACGCCGAGGGTGCCTTCCGAGCCGATGAACAGCTGCTTGAGGTCGTAGCCGGTGTTGTCCTTGCGCAGCGGCCGCAGCCCGTCCCAGACGCGGCCGTCGGGGAGCACGACCTCCAGGCCGAGCACCAGCTCGCGCATCATCCCGTAGCGCAGGACCGCGGTGCCGCCGGCGTTGGTCGCGATCGTGCCGCCGATGGTGCACGAGCCTTCCGAGCCCAGCGAGAGCGGGAAGAGCCGCCCGGCGGCCACGGCGGCCTCCTGCACGGTGGCCAGCACGGCCCCCGCCTCGACGACAAGGGTGTCGGCGACCGGGTCGACCTCCCGGACGCGCCGCATCCGGCCGAGCGAGAGCACGACCTGGTCGCCGCCGGAGTCCGGCACTCCGCCGCCGACGAGGCCGGTGTTGCCGCCCTGCGGGACGACCCCGACGCCCGCCTCCGCACACAGTCGAACAGCGGTCGCCACCTCGGAGGTCGAGGCCGGGCGGACCACGGCGAGGGCGGTGCCGGTGAAGCTGCCGGTCCAGTCGGTGACGTACGCGGCCATGTCGGCGGGGTCGGTCAGCACGGCGCTCTCGCCCAGCGCAGCGCGCAGGCGGGACGCCAGGTCGCCGGTCATGTCGACCTCAGCCGTACGTGCTCGGGGCCGATCGCGGCGATGTCGGGGGTGCCGAGCAGGCACATCGCCCGCCGCAGCTCCTCGACCAGCAGCCTCAGCGTGGCATCGACCCCCTGGCGACCACCGACCATCAGGCCGTAGAGGTACGGCCGGCCGATCATCACGCCGCGGGCGCCGAGCCCGAGCGCGGCCGCGATGTCGCCGCCGGAGCGGACGCCGGAGTCGATGAACACCTCGGTCCGTGAGCCCACCGCGTCGACCACCGCCGGCAGCAGCTCCAGCGGCACCGGCGCCCGGTCGAGCTGACGGCCGCCGTGGTTGGAGAGCACCAGCGCGTCCGCACCGGCCTCGACGCAGGTGACCGCGTCGGCGACCGAGAGCACGCCCTTGACCACCACCGGGCCGTCCCAGTGCTCCTTGAGCCAGCCGATGTCCGCGGGCCGGATCGCCTGCTCGCGCAGCTCGTTGGACATGCCCCAGCGGCCGTGGTGCGACCCCTCGGGGAAGGTCGCGAACCGCAGCGGCTCGGTGGTCAGGATGTTGGCGACCCAACCGGGGTGGCGGGCCATGCCCGCGAACGTACGCAGGCTCAGCTGTGGCGGGATCGCGAACCCGTTGAGCTTGTCCTTGCGCTTCATCCCGGTCACGGTCGTGTCGATGGTCAGCATCAGCGCCTCGTAGCCCTGCGAGGCGGCCTCGGCGAGGTGGTCGAGCGTCACCGAACGGTCCTTCATCAGGTAGACCTGGAACCAGTTGCGTCCCTGCGGAGCCGCGGCGGCGACATCGGTGATCGACGTCGTCGCGTAGGTCGAGAGCGTGTAGGGGAGCCCCGCGGCGGCCGCCGCCGCAGCGACCGCCCGCTCGCCGGTGTGGTGGCTGAGCCGGGTGTAGCCGGTCGGCGCGAGCACGATGGGTGCGGCCGCGGGCCGCCCGAGGATCGACGTACGCACCTCCGGCTCGGCCACCTGGCCGAAGGCCGTGGGCCGCAGCTCCACGCGGTCGAAGGCCTCCCGGTTCCGGCGCATCGCGTGCTCGCCGTCCGAGCCGCCGTCCACGTAGTCCCAGACCGCCGTCGGCACCCGGCGGCGGGCGGCCCGCTCCAGGTCGTCGACGCTGAGACAGCGCGCCAGCCGGCGGTCGGCCGCGCGCCAGTGGAACGGGCGCGGACGCAGGAAGGGCGCGAGATCGCGCCATCGGGGGACCTGTCGGGGGACCCGGACGACCTGAGGACTGGCGGTCACGCTCTGGACTCCTCATCACTCATCGGATAAGTTTTGAACTTGTCATACAACTTAGCCCATCGAGGAGCACTCCGCCATGGCAGCCGACCGCATCACGTCACTGACCCTCTCCCACGTCGTCCTCCCGCTCGACAACCCGGTCAGTGACGCCAAGGTGCTCACCGGGCGCCAGAAGCCGCTCACCGAGACCGTGCTGCTCTTCGTCGAGGTGACGACCGAGCAGGGTCTCGAGGGCATGGGCTTCAGCTACTCGAAGCGGGCCGGTGGTCCGGCGCAGTACGCCCACCTCAAGGAGATCGCCCAGGTCGCCATCGGCCAGGACCCCTCCGACATCGCCAGGATCTACGAGTCGCTGATGTGGGCCGGCGCCTCCGTCGGCCGCAGCGGGGTGGCGACCCAGGCCGTCGCCGCCCTCGACGTGGCGCTCTACGACCTCAAGGCGCGGCGTGCCGGCCTGCCCCTGGCCAAGCTCCTCGGCGCCCACCGCGACTCCTGCCGCGTCTACAACACCTCCGGCGGCTTCCTCCAGGCGAGCGTCGAGGAGATCAAGGAGAAGGCGACCGCCTCGCTCGACGCCGGCATCGGCGGCATCAAGATCAAGGTCGGCCAGCCCGACTGGGCCGAGGACCTGCGCCGCGTCGCCGCGATGCGCGAGCACCTCGGCGACTCCCCGCTCATGGTCGACGCCAACCAGCAGTGGGACCGTGCCCGCGCCCGCCGGATGTGCCGCGAGCTCGAGCAGTTCGACCTGATCTGGATCGAGGAGCCCCTCGACGCCTGGGACGCGGTCGGCCACGCCGACCTGTCGCGTACGTTCGACACGCCGATCGCGACCGGCGAGATGCTGACCTCGGTGCCGGAACACATGGCCCTCCTCGACGCCGGCTACCGCGGCATCGTGCAGCCGGACGCGCCGCGCATCGGCGGCATCACCCCGTTCCTGAAGTTCGCCACCCTCGCCGCCCACGCCGGCCTCGCGCTCGCGCCGCACTACGCGATGGAGATCCACCTGCACCTCGCCGCGGCCTACCCGACCGAGCCGTGGGTCGAGCACTTCGAGTGGCTCAACCCGCTCTTCGAGGAGCGCATCGACATCCACGACGGCCGGATGTGGGTGCCGGACCGCCCGGGCCTCGGCTTCACGCTCAGCGACCAGATGCGCAAGCTCACCATGGAGAGCGCTAAGTTCTCGGCATGAGCATCAGCACCGGGCTCGCCGACCGCGTCGTCTCCGGGATCAAGGACCAGATCCTGGCCGGAGACCTGGCCCCGGGGGCGAAGCTGCCCTCGGAGTCCGACCTCGTCGCCACCTACGGCGTGTCGCGGACGGTGGCCCGGGAGGCGGTGACCCGCCTCCGCGCCGAGGGCCTGGTCGAGACCTTCCAGGGGCGAGGCTCGTTCGTGCTGGCGGTCCCGGCGCCCTCGCCGTTCGCGCTGGAGTCCTCCGCGATCCGTACGCAGCACGACGTGCTCGACATGGTCGACTTCCGGCTCGGCGTGGAGTGCGAGGCGGCGGCCCTGGCCGCTGCCCACCTCGACGAGCAGGGGTCGCGTGCGATCGAGGAGGCGCTCGCTGCGCTGGCCGCCGCGCACCCGGACGGAGCGGTGGAGGCCGACTTCGCCTTCCACCGCGCGGTCGCGGCCGCCACCGGCAACCGCTTCTACCTGGACCTGATGGACTCGCTGGGTCCGATGATGATCATGCTGCCGCGCACCCGGCTCGGCGACGCCTACTCGCCCAGCGACGCGCTCCACGTCGAGCGGGTGCAGCGCGAGCACGACAACATCGCCGCCGCGATCCTCTCCCGCGACGCCGACACCGCCCGGGCGGCGATGCGGGTGCACCTGGGCAGCACCCGCCGGCGCCTGCAGCAGTGATCCGAGGCCGCGTCGACGTTGCCCCCGCGGGCATCGCGCGAGTCGGCATCGGTATTGGCCGCAGGGGTGTGAGCCTCGTCACGATGGAGGGATGAACTCCCCTGCGAAGAAGTCCCCACCGAGCTCGACGCTGAGCCGACGTCGGCTCGTCCAAGCAGCAGCGGCCGGCCCGCTCCTCGGCGCCGCGAGCGGCGTCTCCGCCGGCCTCACCGCCTCGGCCGCCGCGGCCACGCCCACCTCCGCCGACACCGTCCGCGACGCGATGCTCCGCGCGGCGACCTACATGGACGAGACCGTCTCCTACGAGGGCGCCTACGTCTGGAGCTACCGCCCCGACCTGTCCCTGACCTGGGGCGAGATGGAGGCCCGGCGCACCATGTGCTGGGTGCAGCCACCGGGCACGCCGACCGTCGGGCACGCCCTGCTCGACGCGTACGTCGCCACCGGCGAGAAGCGCTTCCTGCACGCCGCCCGGCGCACCGGCCGGGCGCTCGTCCGGGCGCAGCGCCCCGAGGGCGGCTGGAACTACGTCCACGACTTCGCGGGCGCGAAGTCGCTGAAGCGCTGGTACGAGTCGATCGGGATCAACGGCTGGCGCCTGGAGGAGTTCCAGCACCTCTACGACAACTCGACCTTCGACGACGCGGCCACCTCCACGGCCGGCCAGCTGATCCTGCGGCTGCATCTGCTCGACCCGCGCGACCGTGGCTTCCGACGGTCGCTGGACAAGGTGATCGGCTTCATCACGGACGCTCAGATCAGCGGGGGCATCGGCGACGGTGGCTGGCCGCAGCGGTGGCCCCGCGACCCGAAGGCGACCACCGAGATGCCGTGGCCGAAGACGCTGCCGTCCTGGCTGCCCGAGGACGCCCGCGAAGGCATGGTCGACGGCGACTACACCCAGCACGTCACCTTCAACGACAACGTCCTCGGCGAGAACATCAAGCTCCTGCTGATGTGCGTCGTCTCCCTGGGGCGCGACGACCTCGTCGAGCCGGTCCGCCGGGCGATGGAGTGCGTACGCCGCATGCAGCAGCCCGCACCCCAGGCCGGCTGGGGTCTCCAGCACCTCGCCGAGGACCGCGACGGCCGCCCGGCGGGCGCGGTGGCCGCGGGTCGCTCCTACGAGCCGCGCGCGCTGACCACCCACACCACCCAGACGAACATCGAGCAGCTGTTCACCTACTTCCAGCTCACCGGCGACCGTACGTTCCTCGACGGCGTCCCGGCGGCGCTGGACTGGCTGGCGAGCTGCCGGCTGACCGAGCAGCAGCGGGCGGAGAACCCGCTGATCGCGAGCCGGACCCACCCGACCTTCGTCGAGCCGGGCACCAACCGGGCGCTGTTCGTGCACCGGTTCGGCTCCAACATCAACAACGGGGCGTACTACTACGACTACGACCACCACGACACCCTCAGCCACTACTCCGGCGGCCGCTCGGTGGCGGAGGCGCGGCTGAGGTCCGAGTACGACCGTCTCCGGGCTCTGTCCGATGCCGAGGTGGCCGATCTGGTGGCCCGCTCGCCGCTCACGCCGGGGGAGTCCTACGACCTGCCGCCGTTCTTCTCGCTGCACGACCTGGGTCTGCTGGAGCTGCTCCGGGGCACCTCGCACGCGGTCGAGGCGCCCAGCGAGGCCGAGGTCGCGGCGGTCGTCGCCGACCTCGGCGAGAAGGGCTACTGGCTCTCCCCGGCCGAGGCGGTGACCAACCCGTTCCGCGGCCCGGGCACCACGCACCCCTACGACGGGAAGGCCTACATGAGCAAGCACGTCGGGGACACCTTCGACACCTCGCCCTACCCGTCGAGCAACCCGCCCGCGGTGCCGCCCTACCAGGCGGCCGAGCCGCCCCAGCTGATCAACACCTCCACGTTCGTCGAGAACCTGGGGACGCTGATCCGCGCGACCGCCTCCTGACCCATCGAGAAAAGAGGAACGGGTGGCCCGGTGACAGCCGGACCACCCGTTCCCCATGGGGGTCTATTTCTGCTGGTGCTCGCCCAGCGGGGTGAAGCAGAACTTCCCTCCGGCCAGTCGCTCCTCGGGTCCCTGCGGGCCGTCGTCGATCGCGTCGCCGAGCAGCTCGGCCGCAAAGACCTCGGAGTCGTCCTGCGGGTGGTAGCCGATCGCCTCGCCGGCTTCCAGCGACCACCAGTTGCGGGTGTTGCGGGAGATGCCCCACACGACCCGGAAGCCGGGCTGCGGGGTGGCCAGGCAGGCCTCGAGGAGCCGGGCGCCGTCGTCGGGCGACATCCACGTCCACAGCGAGCGGCGGTCCCAGGGCTTCTCGAAGCACGAGCCGATCCGCAGCGCGGTCACGTCGATGCCGTAGCGGTCGTGGAAGAGGCTCCCGAGGGCCTCCATCGCGACCTTGCTGACCCCGTAGTAGGTGTCGGGCCTGGGGAAGGCATCCGCAGGAAGCCCGCCCTCCGGGGCCCCGTCGATCTCGTAGAAGCCGGGCGCGTGGTTGCTCGAGGCCAGCACGACGCGGCCGACCCCGGCGTCCCGGGCGGCCTCGAGGACCACCCGGGTGCCGTCGATGTTGGCCGAGAGGATCTCGGCCCACGGCGCCTCGACGCTGATGCCGCCGAGGTGGATGATCGCGTCCACGCCCTCGCAGGCGGCGCGCATCGCCGCCTCGTCGGTCACCGACGCCTCGATGATCTCGACGGCCTCGCCCTCGGCAGCGGGCTCGGGACGTACGACGTCGAGGAGGCGCAGGGTGCGGCCCTCACGGGCCAGGCGTGGGCGCATCAGCCGCCCGACGACGCCGTTCGCGCCGGTGATCAGAACAACCTGTGTCATGCGCTGCGCAGCTCCTCGACGGCGTCGATGTACTCGCCGAGGTCGGCGCCGTGCTTGTCGATGACGGACTTGGTCGCCTCGCGCCACGGCGCGAGGTCGGTGATCTCGTTGATGGTGACACCCTCGCCGCGCAGCTTCTCCAGGTCGGCCTCGACCTGGGCGTCCCACTTCTCGCGCTGGAAGGGCGCAGCCTCGTCGGCGGCCTTCTGGAGCGCCTCCTGGTCCGCGGAGTCGAGCCCGTCCCAGGTGTCCTTGTTGATGAGGAGCACCTCGGCGACGCGCATGTGCCGGTCGAGGGTGTAGTTCTTCGCGACCTCGTAGTGGGAGGCGGAGTAGTAGGACGGCTCGTTGTTCTCGGCGCCGTCGAGCAGCCCGCTCTGCAGCGAGCTGTAGACCTCGCCGTAGTCCATCGGCGTGGGCGAGCCGCCGAGCGCCTTGATGAAGTCGATCTGCACCTGCGACTCCTGGACGCGGATCTTGAGCCCCTTGACGTCGGCAGGTGCCTTGATGGGCTTCTTCGAGGTGTAGAAGCTGCGGGCGCCGGGGTCGAAGTAGCCCAGGCCCTTGAAGCCGGCGCCCTCGGTCTCACCGAGCAGCTTCTTGCCGCTCTCGCTGTCGAGGAAGCGCCACAGGTGGTCGGCGTCGTCGAAGAGGTACGGCAGGCTGAACAGCCCCATCGCGGGCACGAACTCGCCCATCGGGGCCGAGCTGATCCGGGTCATCTCGATCGAGCCCATCTGCACCTGCTCGATCGCGTCGGACTCCTCGCCGAGCTGGGCGTTGGGGTAGACCTGGATCTTGATCCGGCCGTCGGTGTACTTCTCGGCCAGCTCGGCGAACTTCTTGTCGCCCAGGGTGGTCGGGTAGTCGTCGGGGTGGGTCTCGGCGAGCTTGAAGGTCTTCGAGCCGCCGCCTCCGCCGCTGCCGCGGAGGGAGCCGCCGCCGCAGGCGCTGAGTGCGAGGCTGCCGGCGACCGCTGCGGCACCGAAGGCGCCGGCCTTGAACAGAGAGCGCCGGGTGACCGGCTGGGGGGAGGTGGTGTTCACGGTTGGTTCCTTTCGAGGGTGACTACTTGTCTCGGACTCATTGGCCCAGCGCTTCGGGGAGGGCGAGCGAGAAGAACGGGACGTACGTGATCAGCAGCAGGACGACGAGCATCGGGATGAGGAAGAGACCGACCGTCCTGATGACCTTCTCGATGGACGTACGTCCGATGGCGCAGCCGACGAAGAGGACGTTGCCGACCGGCGGCGTGATCAGGCCGATGGCGAGGTTGAAGACGAGCATGATCCCGAACTGGACCGGGTCCATGCCGAGTCCGGTGGCGACCGGCAGCAGGATCGGCGTCATGATCACGATCAGCGGCGCCATGTCCATGATCGCGCCGAGCGCGAGCAGGAGCAGGTTGATCAGCAGCAGGACGACGACGATGTTGTCGGAGATGCCGAGCAGGGCGTCGGTGGCCAGCGCCGGCACCTGCAGGAAGGCGAGGAAGTAGCCGAAGGCGCCC
Organism: Nocardioides turkmenicus; assembly: GCF_011045035.1. GTDB lineage: Bacteria > Actinomycetota > Actinomycetes > Propionibacteriales > Nocardioidaceae > Nocardioides > Nocardioides turkmenicus. Next base: position 99,131 of record NZ_JAALAA010000003.1, on the reverse strand, counting down.
GCCGCCGCGATGATGAACAGCACCACACCCAGGGTGCGCAGGCTGCTCTGCAGGATCGGGACCATCGCCTTGAGCGGCAGGTCGCGGTAGACGAAGAACGTCAGGATGAAGGCGTACAGGCAGGCGATCGCCGCCGACTCGGTCGCGGTGAAGATGCCGGAGAGGATGCCGCCGAGGATGATCACCGGCATCAGCAGGCTGAGCAGCCCGTCGGCGACGATCTTGGGGACGTCCTTCATCGGGACGAGCTCTTCCTTCGGGTAGCCGCGCTTGACCGCCAGGGCGTAGGCCATCACCATCAGCGCCGCGCCGAGCAGGATCCCGGGGAGGATGCCCGCCGTGAACAGCGCTCCGATGGAGACGCCGCCCGCGGCCATCGAGTAGATGATCAGGTTGTGGCTCGGCGGGATCATGACCGCCTGGGTGGCGCCGGAGACGGTGACCGCGACCGCGTAGTCGGTGTCGTAGCCGCGCTTCTTCATCATCGGGATGGTCACCGAGCCGATCGCGGAGACGTCCGCGACCGAGGAGCCGGACAGGGCGCCGAAGAAGGTCGAGGCGCCGATGTTGACCATCCCGAGACCGCCGCGGACCCAGCCGACCAGCAGCCCGGCGAGGGCGATCAGGCGGCGGGAGATGCCGCCCGCGCCCATGATCTCGCCGCCGAGGATGAAGAACGGGATGGCCAGCAGGGCGAAGGTGTCGAGACCGGCGACCATCCGCTGCCCCACGACGGTCAGCGGGAGGCCGATGTAGAGCGCCTCGAAGAGAGCGGCCAGGGCGAGGGCCAGGGCGACGGGGATGCGCAGCAGGATCAGGATGGCGAAGCTGCCGAGCAGGATCGCGATGGCAAGAGGATCGATGGGCATGGGGGAGTCCTTCGACTTTCGGCGGCTCAGCCGATCTCGGCTGCATCGTCAGGCTCGGCGTAGCGCTGGGTGCTGATGCCGAAGGCCTGGAGGACGGTGTAGAGGAGGAGCATGACGCCGGCGACCGGCATCATGAGGTAGAGGACGCTGCGGGGGAGCCCGGTGCCGGGCAGGGTCGCGGCCTGGGCGTCGACGACGAACTGGCTGCCCTGGACGATCAGGAAGAGCCCGAAGCCGAGCAGCAGCACCTGCACGACGCGGTCGATCATCGACCGGAGCGTCGCCGGGAACCTGTCCACCAGGAACGTGACGGCGATGTGGGCGCCCTCGCGGAAGCCGATCGTGGCGCCGAGGAAGCCGACCCAGACCAGCAGGATGCGGGCGCTCTCCTCGCTCCAGCTGGGGGAGTTGCTCAGCACCTCGCGGCTGAAGACCTGCCACAGCACGATCAGCAGCGTGGCGACCAGGCACAGGATGCAGAAGGCCTCGAAGACCGTGTCGACCGCGCGCCAGGCGCGCTTGAGCGGTCCGCTCTCGCGGGATGTGTTCATACCGTCTGTCCGTCCTCGTCTCGGCGGTGGTGGGGGACCTCGGTCGCCTCGGCGAGCAGGTGCTGCCTGTCCGCGCCCGCCAGACCGAGGTGATAGAGGTGGATCTGGTCGATCCCGGCGTCGACCAAGGCCCGCACATGGCCACCGAAGGCGTCGTCGGTGGTGGGCGGGAGGACCGTGACGTACGCAGCGGCCGCCGCCTTGCCGTCGACCGCTTCGACCAGCCGGCGCCCGGTCTCCACCGACGCCTCGGTGGTCGGCCAGCAGAAGGAGACGACCAGGTCGACGTCGTCGGCCGTGGTCGGCGTGAGGCCGGGGCTGGCTCCGGTCGCCCAGGGGTCGGGCTGGGCGTGCACCGCGATCTCGACGATGTCGGGCGCGGCCTCGCGGACGGCCGCGATCACGCGGCGGCGGAGCTCGTCGGTCGCGGCGTGGCGGGACTCGAGGATGGTGTCCAGGGCCTTCGGGTCCACGGTCTGGCCCGAGGCGGCTGCGCCGGTCGCGGCGCGCAGGGCCGCGACCGTGGCCTCGGCGTCGAGCCCGCGGTCGGTCCAGTCCGCGCGACAGGCGGGGCAGCAGCAGATCGAGAGCAGCTCCTGGGTGGCGGCGTCGTAGGCCCCGTCGGTCTTCTCGTGGTGTCCGCCGTGGCCGAAGCCGAGCTGGCCGCAGGCCTCCAGGATGGCCGTGGAGGTGGGGGTGTCGCGGACGGCCTCGGCGGCGAGGGTCTCCGCGTAGCGGCGGACGTCCTCGTGGCGGGTGCACAGCGCGTAGGGGTAGGGCTCGTCCCAGCAGCTGACGACCGCGAGGCCGGGGTTGGCCTCGCCGAGCCGTGTCGAGTGGGTCAGCACGATCCAGGCGGCGACCTCGAAGCCGGCCTCGGTCAGGATGGCGGCGGCCTCGCCGTAGGGGTCCTCCGCGTCGACCCAGGTCGCTGCGGGCGGGACCAGCCGGGCACCGTCCCAGGCCTCCGGGCGGACCGGGCGGTAGAGGGCCGCGCTGCGGGCCTCGACGATCCGGTGCCCGGGGTGGAGCGGGGTCGCCGCGCGGGTGGTGTGGTACGCCGCGGCGAGGGCGATCTTGGAGACGCCGAGCCCCCGGGCGCGATCGGCGAAGTCCGGATCGCCGATCACGTCCCAGGGGTAGGCGTAGGCGACGACCGGTATCGTCCTGGTCCCGCCTGCATCGATCTGTGTCACCGGTGGAAGCTCCTGGCTCGTCGTTCTGTGACCGGGCCCACGTGTGGCCCGTGTCACAGGAGACTGTCAGGATTGGCGATTCATGTCCAAGCCGAATATCGCATTAGACGATGCCCTGAAGGTATTGCTGTGGGATCACCAACGGGAGGTGTTCGGCGTGAATCCCGGCTCGATGGAACGCATGTAGACCGTGTCCTCCCGCCGCCGCACGCCGCAGCTCAGATACTGCTCGTGCAGCTCGCCGAGCAGGTCACGGTCAAGCTCCACCCCCAGTCCCGGGCCCGTCGGCACCGCGACCGCGCCGTCGTCGAAGTCGAGCACCCCGGGACGTACGAGGTCCTGGGTCTTCCATGGATAGTGGGTGTCGCAGGCGTAGGTCAGGTTGGGGGTGGCGGCGGCCAGGTGGACCATCGCGGCCAGCGAGACGCCGAGGTGGGAGTTGCTGTGCATCGACAGCCCCATCCCGAAAGTGTCCGTGATCCCGCCCAGCAGCGCCGAGCGGCGCAGCCCACCCCACAGGTGATGGTCGGAGAGCACGATCTGGACCGCATCGACCGCGATCGCCGGTCTGAGGTGCTCGAAGGCGATCACGCACATGTTGGTGGCCAGAGGTACGTCGGTGCGGGCCGCGACCTGGGCCATCCCCTCGATCCCGGGCGTGGGGTCCTCGAGATACTCCACGACGCCGCTGAGCCGCTCGGCGACCTTCACCGACGTCTCCGGGGTCCAGGCGCCGTTGGGATCCAGGCGCAGCGGCAGGTCGGGGAAGGCGGCGCGTAGCGCCTCGATCGCGGCGCACTCCTCGTCGGGATGGAACACCCCGCCCTTCAGCTTGAGCGAGCCGAAGCCCCAGCCGTCGACCATGCGCCGGGCCTGGGCGACGATCTGGTCGGGTGTGAGCGCCTCGCCCCAGTCATCGTCGGGCTGACCGGGGTGGCCCGCCCACTTGTAGAACAGGTAGCCGCTGAACGGCACGCGGTCGCGCACCGCGCCACCGAGCAGGTCGCTGACCGGCCGACCCGCCTCGCGGGCGACCAGGTCGAGACAAGCGACCTCGAAGGGGGAGTAGACGGTGTCGACCGCCGAGGAGACATCGAGCATGCCGCCGAAGGAAGCACCCGCCCCGCCGGTCTCCTTGCCGAGCACGTCGACGACGAGCCGGCGCAGGCCGTGGGTGTCGTAGGGATCCGATCCCGGGAGTGCCTCGGCGACGGCGTCGAGGCGGGCGAGATGGGTCTCGTCGGCGTACGTCTCGCCGAGGCCGACCAGGCCGGTGTCGGTGTGGAGCTCGACGATGGCGCGCAGCGCCCACGGCTGGTGGACGCCGACCACGTTGAGCAGCGGCGGGTCGGCGAACGCGACCGGGGTGACGACGACCTTCGAGATCCGGCTGCGGTTGGGCCCGGAGGTCATGCGGTCGGCTTCACGGCGAGGACGGGCACGCTGGCGTCGAGCAGGATGCGCTGGGCGTCGCTGCCGAGCAGGGCCTTGCCGACCGGCGAGCGGCGGCGCAGCCCGATCACGATCAGCCGGGCGCCGGTCTCGGCGGCCAGGGCGTCGAAGGTCTCGACGACGTCGGCTCCGTGGGTGGTGTGGTCGACGCGGGCGCTCACCCCGGCCTCGGTGGCACGGGCGACGAGCTTGTCGGCGGTGTCCTCGTCGACGAGGTCGGCGTCCACGGTGGCGCCGCGGCGCGGGCTGTTGACGATGACGACGTCGTCGCCGCGAGCCGCCGCCTCGGCCAGGCCGGCCTCGAGGGCCGCCTCGCCGACCGGTGTGGGGACGTAGCCGATCAGGATGGTCATGGTGTGCCTCTCAGAGCCAGGGGTCAGCGGGTCGGGGTGTCGACGTGGTCGCGGTCGGTCGGAGCCGCGGCCGCGGTGGCGGCCCTGCGGCGGGCCCGGATCGCCTTGACCGCGGGCCAGAGGGCGACCAGGACGAAAGCGGCCAGGATGGTGCCGGAGATCGGCCGGGTGAAGAACCCGGTCGGGTCGCCGTCGAAGATCAGCATCGAGCGGCGGAAGCCGTCCTCGACGATCGAGCCGAGGACGAAGGCGAGCACCATCGGACCGGGCTCGAAGCCGACCTTCTTCATCAGGTAGCCGATCAGGCCGAAGACGATCATCACGAAGATGTCGAAGGTGGAGTTGTTGATCGTGTAGACGCCCAGGATCGTGATCAGCGCGGTGATCGGGGCCAGGATCGCCGGCCGCACCCGCAGGATCCGGACGAAGATGCCGACCAGCGGGATGCTCAGGACGAGCAGGATCAGGTTGCCGATGTACATCGAGTTGATGACGCCCCAGAACAGGTCGGGGCGCTCGTCGACCAGTTGCGGCCCGGGGGAGATGCCGAGGATGAGCAGGGCGCCGAAGAGCATCGCCATCGACGCGTTGGCCGGGATGCCGAGGGTCAGCAGCGGGATGAACGACGAGGTCGCGGCAGCGTTGTTGGCGGTCTCGGGGGCCGCGACGCCCTCGATGGCACCGCGCCCGAAGCGCTCGGGCTTCTTCGAGATCCGCTTCTCCGTGGCGTACGCGGCGAGGGAGGACATCACCGCGCCACCGCCCGGCAGCACACCGAGGACGAAGCCGATCAGCGAGCCGCGGCCGATCGCGCCGGAGGACTGCTTGAGGTCCTTGCGGGAGGGCCAGATATTGGCGACGGCGGCGGGCACGTGGGGCTTACCGTGGCGCTCCTCGAGGTTGTAGAGGATCTCGCCGACACCGAACAGACCCATCGCCACGACGACGAAGTCGATGCCCTCGGTCAGCTGCAGGCTGCCGAAGGTGAAGCGCTCGGCGCCGCTGAAGCTGTCGCGGCCGACGGTGGCCAGCAGCAGGCCCAGCGCGGCGGCGATCATCGCCTTGAGCTTGTTGCCGTTGCCGATGGTGGCGACCAGCAGGACGCCGAGCAGGGCCAGGGCGGCGTACTCCGGGTCGCCGAAGCTGAGCGCCCACCCGGCGATCAGCGGAGCCACCAGGGTCAGGCCGAGGATGGAGACGGTCGCGCCGACGAAGGAGCCGATCGCAGCGATGCCGAGGGCCGTGCCGGCCTTGCCCTGCTTGGCGAGGGCGAAGCCGTCGAAGACGGTGACGACGGAGGAGGCCTCACCCGGCAGCCGGAGCAGCACCGAGGTGATCGTGCCGCCGTACTGGGCACCGTAGTAGATGCCCGCGAGCATGATGATCGCCGAGACCGGGTCGATGCTGTAGGTGATCGGCAGCAGGATGGCGATCGTGGCCGCCGGGCCGAGGCCGGGGAGCACGCCGATCAGCATGCCGATGAGCACGCCGATCAGGCAGTAGAGCAGGTTCTGCGGTTCGGTGACGAGCCCGAAGCCGTCGAGGAATGCGTTGACGTCCACTGGGGGCTCCGCTCAGAACAGGTGGGGCAGCGGGATCCGCAGCCCGTAGAGGAACAGGAAGTAGAAGGCGGCGACCGTGACGACGGAGGTGATGACCGTGCTGCGCCAGGACTCGCCGCCGAGGAACCTCAGCCAGACGACGCACAGCAGCAGCGACGGGATCTCGAAGCCGATCACGGGCATCAGCAGGGCCAGGCCGACGAAGGTGATCAAGCCGACTGCGGGAAGCACGCTGGAGCGGGTGAACTTCTCGGAGTCGGTCAGTCGCCGGCCGACGACGAGCAGTGCCGCGGCCATCAGCGCGATGGCGATGCTGACCACGAACGGCCACAGGCCGGGCCCGGGCTGGCGCAGCGACCCCAGGCCGTAGCCGTAGGAGAGGACCGCACCGCCGATGCCGACGACGAGGGCGACGAGCGCACCCACCACCTGGTAGGAGGGGCCGCCTGCGGGAGGCCGTTCCTCCTCCAGGTCGTGGGCCACCTCGGCCTGGATCTCGGCCAGGATGTCCTGGTCAGGAGACGGGGTACGTTCGTCGCTCATCGTCATGCTTTCGTCGTGTGGGGCCGGCGGGTCAGCTTGCGCCGAGGTCGAGACCGTACTGCTCGACCATGTCGGCGAACCTCTTCTTGTCCTCCTCGAGCTGGGCCACCACCTCGTCGCCGGAGATCTCCATCGGGGTGAGGCTGTTCTGCTCGTTGAAGGCCTGGTACTCCTCGGTCTTGAACGTCGCCTGCATCGCCTCGGCGATGGCGTCCTTGACCTCGTCCGGGGTGCCCTTCGGGACGGTCATGAAGCGGTACTGCGCGACCTCGACGTCGAGGCCCTGCTCCTTCGCGGTCGGGACGTCCGGCAGGTACTCGACCCGCTCGGGACCGAAGACGCTCAGCGGGGTCAGCTTGCCGGACTCGATGTTCTCGATCGCCTCGCCGACCTGGATGCACGCGGTGTCGACCTGGTTGCCGAGCACCGCGGTCAGGGCCGGCGCGCCACCGTCGAACGGGACCGCCTCGGCGTCGACGCCCGCGGAGGCGTACGTCAGGCCGCAGGAGAGCTGGGCGCCGGTGCCGACGCCCGTGGTGCCGTAGGTGACCTTCTTCTTTGCCGCCTTGATGTCGTCGAGGGTCTTGAAGCCGCTCTTCGGGCCGGTGACCATCACGTAGTCGTCGCGCGAGACGCCCTGGACGACGTCGAAGTCGTCGAGGTTCGTGACCTCGTCCTCGCTGACCGCCAGCGGCGTGATGGCGAACAGCGAGGCGTTCTGGATGGCGATCGTCTGACCGTCGGCCTTCGCCTTGGCGACCTTGTTCGCGGCGAGCGCACCGTTGGCGCCCTCCTGGTTGATCACCGGGAAGGACGCGCCGAGCTCGTCGGCCAGGCCCTTGGAGACCGCCCGGCTGATCAGGTCGCTGGACCCACCGGCCGAGGCGCCGACGTACATCTCGACGTTGCCGGACGGGTACTCCTCGCCGCCGCTGCCGCCCCCGGCGGTGTTGGAGACACCGCAAGCGGAGAGGGCCAGGGCCGCGACCCCGGCGGTCGCGGCGAGAAGGTGGGTGGTCGTACGCATCGTTGCTCCTAGTTCCGTCGTGTGATCACCGACACTAAGAGTCCCAGCGATACCGGTCCAAGCCCGATTCAGCATGGAGTGTTCCACTTGGTGCATCGTGGTCTACGCTGTCGCCCATGATCACGCTCGACCAGGTGCGTTCATTTGTGGCGGTCGCCGAGGAGCTCCACTTCGGGCGTGCGGCCGAGCGTCTGCGGATGACCCAGCCGCCGCTGTCACGTCAGATCCAGAAGCTGGAGAAGGCCGTCGGTGCGCAGCTGCTCGAGCGGGACAACCGTCGGGTCGCCCTGACGGGTGCCGGAGCCGCCTTCCTCGACGAGGCCTACCGGATGCTCAACCTGGTCGAGAGCGCGGGCGACCTGGCCCGCCGCGTCGACGCCGGCGCCGCCGGCGTGGTCCGGCTCGGCTTCACCGCGGTCTCGGCCATCTCGATCCTGGGGCCGCTGCTGCGGCGGCTGACCGTCGAGCTCCCCGACGTCGAGGTGCGGCTCTCCGAGCGCGTCACCCTGGCCCAGGTCGACGGGATCCGCCACGGCGAGATCGACATCGGCCTGGCCCGCCCGCCCTTCGACACCGAGCTCCTCTCCTCCCGGGTGATCTCCCGCGAGCCGCTGATGGCGGTGCTCCCGCAGGGCCACCCGCTGGCCGACATCGAGCGCCCGCTGACACCCCAGGACTTCGAGGGCCAGCCCGTCATCGGCTACCACCCGCAGCAGTCGCGCTACTTCCACGAGCTCTCCGTACGCTTCCTCGCCAACGCCCACCCGCGTATCGAGCAGCGCGTGCACCAGGTCCTCACCGCCATGCTCCTGGTCTCCGCCGAGCGAGGCGTCGGTTTCGTCCCCGTCTCGGCGAGCTCGCTGCACGTCGAAGGCGTCGTCTTCCGTCCCCTCGAGCACGGTGGGGGAGACACCCGCCTCGACAAGGACCCGGAGCGGCCGGTGGAACTGCACGCGATCTGGGCGCGGGGGTCTGTGAGTCCTGTTGTGCGGCGGGTGCTCGATGTGATCATCGAGGTGAGTCGGTAGGTGGTTGGAGCGGTGTGACTTGCTCGGGCCGCTCGTTCTCTGAGGCTGGTGGCCGCCGACCCTTTACCGAGAATTTTTGGCTGGCTATCGGGTCGGCGGCGGCAGTTTGGCGCAGCGAGATTCGGCTTCGGCGCGGGCTTGGGGACCCGGCCAGTGCTCCGGACAGGCAGACGCCTTTCCTTGGGCTTTTACTAGACGATGACACCTTGTGAATCCTTCACAAGGCACGAGCCAGTGCCTCAGGTACGCCGGGTGAACCGGATCCGACCGTCCGGGAGCCGTTCGTAGCCGTAGTTGGGGTCGTGGATCCGGCGATGGTCACGCGAGCACAACAGCACCATGTTTTCGAGGTCGGTTCTTCCGCCTTCGGACCAGGGTTTCAGGTGATGGGCTTCGGTCCAGGCCGCTGGTGCGTCGCAGTCCTCGGCTTGGCAGCACTTGTCGCGTAGGCGGAGTGCGCGGTGTTGGATCGGATGCGCCAACCGGGCGGTGCGACCGAGGTCGAGGATCTCAGAGTCGGTGCCGAGGACGACGGGAACGAGGTCGGCGTTGCACGCCATCCGGCGGGCTTCGGCTGCGGTGATCTTCTTACCATCGAACCCCAGTGCTGCGGTGCCGAGGTCGGCACGCAGCTGGTCGAGGGTCATGGTGATGAACACCGTGGTCGCGTGGCCTCCGTGCCTGGGGAGTTGGTCGACGTCGTAGGTCTCGACCACCCGGGCGAACGCCTGACCCAGCAGCCGGTCATACGGGGCTTTGACGCCCCGGTCCTCCGCCGACAGCTTCCGCGGCTGAGCGAGGGAGTCCAGGATCGTCCGCAGCCGAACTCCGACGGCACGGGAGACCCTCGCGTGGATGTCGATGGTGCCGTCACCGTTGTCCCGCGATTGGAAGAACGTGCGTCGCTGCGCCCGCTCCTCCTCCCGCTGAAGAGCCTTGGCTTCAGTCTGCTCGAACCGCTCTGGGTCGATCTCGGCGAGGATCCGCTTCCCGACGATCTTGAGTTCGTTGGCGGTCAGCCGGGTGGCGTAGTCGACCAGCAGCTTCTCGGCCAAGACCAGGTCTTCGCTGCTGGCGGCGGGATCGGTCTCGATGGCGTCGAGCGCCTTGGTGATCACCCGGGCTTTGTCCGGGGACACCACACCCTCGGCGAGACCTTCGGCGACGAGGTCGTATTTCGCGACCCCGGCAGCCAGTTTGATCTGGGCACGCGCGACCGCCTTGTCGACCAGCAGCTCGGTCCGCAGCCACCCCGAGACGTCATTGGCCCCGGTCTCCTCGGCGATGTCATGAGCCGACGCGAGCACCCGGAGCTTCAACGCCGCCTGCTGGGCCTGCAACTTCTCGAGCCGCTCGAGCAGGTCCTTCTTCTGCTCGATCCGCCAATACGCCGGATCACTCGACAGCAGCTCTTGAACGGAGGATTCGATAGCGGTCAGAGCAGCGTCGACCAGGTCGCCGGGGTTGGTTCCCCAGTGGTCGATCCCGCTCCCGAGACTCATCGCTTTCCCGCTTTCAAGGGTGTGCTGTGATAGTCCCTATTCTACTCCGGAACCACCCCTGGGAGAACCTATTTTCCCAGGTCAACCCCCACTTTCGCGGTCAGCGAAACCAACCTTATCTGCTGCGCCACACCCGGGCCGGCGCCCCGATAGCCAGCCAAGTTTTTCTCGATCTGGTCCGGAGTCCAGGACCGCCGAAGGCGGCCGGCGAAGCCGGCGCCCGAAGGGCGTCCTTGACGCCGGTCCAGATCGAGAACACCCTCGAGAACGGGTCGGCGGCCCACGCCGGCCCTTGCAGAACGTTCCGGCAGGGAACTGTGTTGGTCTCGACACGCCTCCGCCCAGCGGCTCCGGCGGCTCGACCAACCCCAAGCGCCCTTACCCCCGGCAATGCCCCCACGGCATCACGAGATTCAAATTCGGGCTTGGACAGGCATCACCGAACGTTCCTAACGTGATGGTCACCACCTTCCCCCAGCAACTCTCGACATTTGAAGGACGTGACTCGTGACCGAGTACAGCCCGACCGACCTGGCCGCCCAGCTCAAGAGCGGGCTCCTCTCGTTCCCGGTCACCCATTTCACCGAGGACCTCCAGTTCGACGAGGAGGGCTACCGCAAGCACCTGAGCTGGCTGGCCGAGTACCCGGTCGCTGGCCTGTTCGCTGCCGGCGGCACCGGCGAGGGCTTCTCGCTGAACCCGGAGGAGACCGACCGGGTCGTACGCGCCGCGGTCGACGAGGTAGCCGGGGCCGTGCCGGTGCTGGCGCCGGCGACGGGCAGCACGGCCAACGCGGTGGCACAGGCGAAGGCGGCGGAGGCTGCCGGCGCCGACGGGCTGCTGCTGATGCCGCCCTACCTCACCGAGGCCGGCCAGGACGGCCTCGTCGAGCACGCCAGCCGCGTCTGCGAGGCCACCGGTCTCGGCGTGATCGTCTACAGCCGTGCCAACGCGGTGCTGCGTGACGAGGCCGTCGCGCAGCTCGCCGACCGCAACCCCACGCTGATCGGCTTCAAGGACGGCGTCGGCAACATCGAGCAGATGACTCGCACCTACGCCAAGGTCGGCGACCGGCTGACGTACATCGGTGGTCTGCCGACGGCGGAGACCTTCGCGCTGCCGCTCCTCCAGCTCGGCGTGAGCACCTACTCCTCGGCGCTGTTCAACTTCGCGCCGAAGTGGGCGATCGAGTTCTACGATGCCGTACGTGCCCAGGACCGCGACGAGGTCTACCGTCGTCTCAACGAGTTCGTGATCCCCTACCTCGACATCCGGGATCGTACGGCCGGCTACGCCGTGTCGATCGTCAAGGGCGGTCTGGCCGCGATCGGCCGGCCCGCGGGCCCGGTCCGCCCGCCGCTGACGGACCTGCGCGAGGACGAGATCGCAGAGCTGCGTGACCTCATCGCCCGCATCTCCTGACGCCGCCCGCCCCGAGACCGACCCGATAGGAAAGGCACCATGAGCTACCGCTCGATCATCGCCGGAGCCGACTCCGAGCAGCCCGACGTCGCCGCCGCCACCAGCGCCGCGGCCGAGGCCTTCGCCGGCTACCGCGCCACCTCTCCCGAAGCCCGGGCGGACTTCCTCGACGCCGTCGCCGCCGAGATCGAGGCGGCCCGCGCCGAGATCGTCGAGGCGGCCGTCGCCGAGTCGCACCTGCCCGAGGGCCGGATCAGCGGCGAGGTCGGCCGCACCACCGGCCAGCTGAAGATGTTCGCCGGCGTCGTACGCCGCGGCGACCACCTCGGCGTACGCATCGACCCGGCGCTTCCCGACCGGACCCCGCTCCCGCGGGCCGACATCCGGCAGCGCCAGATCCCGCTGGGCCCGGTGGCGGTCTTCGGGGCCAGCAACTTCCCGCTCGCCTTCTCCACCGCCGGCGGCGACACCGCCTCCGCGCTCGCCGCGGGCTGCCCGGTGGTTGTCAAGGGCCACCCGGCCCACCCGCTCACCGGCTACCTGGTCGCCCAGGCGATCACCCGCGCGGTCGAGAAGGCCGGGCTGCACGCCGGCACCTTCTCGTTCCTCCTCGACACCGACGTCAAGGGCGGCATCGAGCTCGGCCAGACCCTGGTCGTCGACCCGCGGATCAGGGCGGTCGGCTTCACCGGCTCCCGTGGCGGCGGTCTCGCGATCGTCGCCGCAGCAGCGGCCCGACCCGAGCCGATCCCGGTCTACGCCGAGATGTCCTCGATCAACCCGGTCGTCGTCCTGCCCGGCGCGCTCGAGGGGGACATCGACGCGCTCGCCACCGCGTACGTCGGCTCGCTGACCCTCGGCTCCGGCCAGTTCTGCACCAACCCCGGCCTGCTCTTCCTCCCGAGGGGCGAGGCGGGCGACACCTTCCTCGCCGCCGCGGGCCGTGCCACCGCCGAGGCCGTCGGCGGCACCATGCTGACCCCCGGTATCGCCGCCGCCTACGAGAAGGGCGTCGAGAAGCTCCGCGCCACCGACGGGGTCACCGTCGTCGGCGAGGGCGCCGCGGGGGAGACCGACGCCCCCGCGCCACAGATCGTCGAGGCGGCCCGCCTCGCCGGCGTGACCGACGAGGTCTTCGGCGCCTCCGGCGTCGTGGTCCGCTTCGACTCCGTCGAGGACCTGCTGCCCAGCCTGGAGTCCCTCGAAGGCCAGCTCACCGCGACCGTCCACGCCACCGACGCCGACAACGAGGCGGCCGCCCAGGTCGTCTCCGCGCTCGAGCTCAAGGCCGGCCGCATCCTCTTCAACGGCTGGCCCACGGGTGTCGAGGTCGGCCACGCGATGGTCCACGGCGGTCCGTTCCCGGCCACCTCCGACTCCCGCACCACGTCGGTCGGCAGCCTCGCGATCGAGCGCTTCCAGCGCCCCGTCGCCTACCAGGACGTACCCGCGGCGCTGCTCCCGGAGCCCGTACGGGACGACAACCCGTGGCACCTCGCCCGCCGCATCGACGGGGAGCTGCAGCTGCCATGAGCGCCACCACCTCTGTGCCCACCATCGCGAAGGTCGAGGTCGTCCCGGTCGCCGGTCACGACTCGATGCTGCTGAACCTCAGCGGCGCCCACGCCCCCTTCTTCACCCGCAACATCGCGATCCTCACCGACTCCGAGGGTCGCGAGGGCGTCGGCGAGGTGCCGGGCGGCGAGCCGATCCGTCGCACCATCGAGGAGGCCGCCGAGCTGCTCGTGGGGCAGCCGGTCACCCGCTACCGCAGTCTCCTGCGCCAGGTCTCGGACACCTTCGCCGACCGCGACGCCGGCGGCCGCGGTGCCCAGACCTTCGACCTGCGTACGACCGTCCATGCCGTCACCGCGCTGGAGTCCGCGCTCCTCGATCTCGCAGGTCAGGCCCAGGGTGTGCCGGTCGCCGAGCTGCTCGGCGACGGCCAGCAGCGTGACTCGGTGCCGATGCTCGGCTACCTCTTCTACGTCGGCGACCCCGACAGGACCGACCTGCCCTACCTGCGGGAGCCGGGCGCTGCCGACGAGTGGGACCGCGTGCGCCGGGAGGTCGCGCTGACCCCCGAGGCGGTCGTACGTCTCGCCGAGGCGGCCCAGGCCCGCTACGGTTTCGCCGACTTCAAGCTCAAGGGCGGCGTGCTCGCCGGCGAGGAGGAGGTCGCCGCGGTGACCGCCCTCCACGAGCGCTTCCCCGACGCCCGGATCACCCTCGACCCCAACGGCGGCTGGCTGCTCACCGACGCGGTGCGACTGCTGAAGGGCAAGGGCGACGTGCTCGCGTACGCCGAGGACCCCTGCGGCGCCGAGGGCGGCTACTCGGGGCGCGAGATCATGGCCGAGTTCAAGCGCGCCACCGGGCTGCGTACGGCGACCAACATGATCGCCACCGACTGGCGCCAGATGTCCCACGCGATCCGCACCAACGCCGTCGACATCCCGCTGGCCGACCCGCACTTCTGGACCATGTCCGGCTCGGTCCGCGTCGCCCAGCTGTGCCACGAGTTCGGGCTGACCTGGGGCTCCCACTCCAACAACCACTTCGACGTCTCGCTGGCGATGTTCACCCACGTGGGCGCCGCCGCACCAGGGGAGATCACCGCCCTGGACACCCACTGGATCTGGCAGGACGGCCAGGGGCTGACCGAGTCGCCGCTGGAGATCCGGGACGGCGCCGTCGCGGTGCCGACCGCCCCGGGCCTGGGAATCCGTCTCGACCGCGACCGGGTCGCGGCCGCGCACGAGCTCTACCTCGAGCACGGGCTCGGTGTGCGTGACGACGGCGTCGCGATGCAGTACCTGGTGGAGGGGTGGACGTTCGACCCCAAGCGCCCGTGCCTTGTCCGCTGAGCTCGTCTGGCTCCTGCTCGCCGGCATCGGCGCGGGCCTGACCGGCTCGGTGGCCGGCCTGGCCTCGCTGGTCAGCTATCCCTCCCTGCTGGCCGCGGGGCTGCCGCCGGTGGTCGCCAACGTCACCAACACGGTGGCCATGTTCGGCGTCACCGGCGGCACCATCGCGGGCTCGCGCCGGGAGCTGCGCGGCCAGGGCCGGAGGATCGCCTGGCTCGCCCTGGCCTCCTTCCTCGGCGGCGCCGTCGGCGCCGCCCTGCTGCTCACCACGCCGGCCGAGGCGTTCGAGACGGTCGTGCCCTGGCTCGTCGGGGCCGGTGCGATCCTGCTGCTGCTCCGCGACCGGATCCGGGTCTGGGCCGCGACCCTGGCAGCCACCAGGACGCCACGGCGGGATCCGCTCGACGACGACAGGCGGCGTACGGTCGGCCGAGGGTTCGCCTGGGGCGTGGCCGTGTTCGTGCTCGGCATCTACGGCGGCTACTTCGGCGCGGGCGTCGGCATCATCGCGCTCGCCGTCCTCGTCCTCGAGCGCGCCGAGGCCCTGGCGATCACCAACGCGGTCAAGAACGTCGCCACCGGCGTCGCCAACGGCACCGCCGCGATCGCGTACGTCTTCTTCGCCCCCGTCGACTGGCCTGCCGCGGTCGCCCTCGGCGTGGGCGCCATGCTCGGCGGGTTCCTGGGGCCCGCGATCGTCCGGGTCGCGCCCGAGCGCCCGCTGCGCTGGCTAGTCGGCCTCGCCGGCCTCGGGCTGGCCCTGCACCTCGCCACGACCTGACCCGCGCCGCCCCGGCCCGATAGGCTCCGGCCGCTGTCACGGAACGCAGCTCACAGTCTCAGGAGGACGAAGCGTTCATGGGTCCGAGCAACATCTCGGCGCGCGATCGGGTGCGTGCGCTGGTCGACAACGACACCTTCCAGAAGGTCATCATCGGCGTGATCATCGTCAACGCGGTGGTGCTCGGCGTGGAGACGATGGTGCCCGAGCACCTCGCCCACGAGCTGGCGCTCTTCGACAGCCTGCTGCTCGGGGTCTTCGTCGTCGAGTTGGTGCTGCGGCTGGTGGCGTACGGTCCGAGGTTCTTCCTCGACCCGTGGAACATCTTCGACACCGCGATCGTGGCGATCGCGCTCGTGCCGGCCACCGGGCCTATGTCGGTGCTGCGGGCGCTGCGGATCCTGCGCGTGCTGCGCCTGGTCAACTCGGTCCCGTCGATGCGCCGCGTCGTCGACGGCCTGATCGCCGCGATGCCGGGGATGGGTTCGGTCGCAGCGCTGCTGGTGCTGATGATGTACGTCGCGGTGGTGATCTCGACCAACCTCTACGGCGAGATCGCGCCCGAGTACTTCGGCGACCTCGGCACCAGCGCGTTCACGCTCTTCCAGACCATGACCGGCGAGGCCTGGCCCGACATCGCCCGCGAGGTGATGGCCGAGGACCCCTCGGCGTGGATCTTCTTCGTCGTCTTCATCCTGGTGATGACCTTCGCTGTCCTCAACCTCTTCCTCGCCGTCGTCGTCTCCGGCATGGAGAGCGTCGAGAGCCTCACCAAGCACGAGGAGGAGAACGACGCCGAGCAGATGGAGATGCTGGCCTCGCTCCGCGAGGAGATGAAGGCCGTACGCGAGGAGCTGGCCTCCACGCGGGCCGAGCTGCGGGGCGTGGGCGTGGGGGCCGCCGGCGACGAGGTCCAGATCTGACTTCCGCTGGGCGGAATCATGCCCTGGCCGCGGTGTGGCGCCGGTCATAGCCTCGGGCGACATGAGCATCTGGGACGAGAAGATCTTCGACGGAGCCTTCGTGCCCGGCGGCGCCGGGACCATGGCGGTGACGGCCCCCGCGACCGGGGAGACCATCGCCACGATCGGGCAGGCCGACGTCACCGACCTCGACAAGGCGGTCGCGACCGCCAAGCAGGCGCAACGCGCCTGGGCCGCCCTGCCTTACACCGAGCGCGCCGCGGTGATGACCAAGGCGGCCGCCATCCTCGAGGCCGATCCCGACCGGCTGACCCGCTGGCTGGTGCCGGAGGCCGGGTCCGGCCAGGGCAAGGCCGGCTTCGAGGCGATGCTGGTGACCTCCGAGCTGAGCGCGGCCGCGGCGCTCGCCGCCCAGCCGTACGGGCAGATGCTGCGCAGCATGAAGCCGCGGGTCTCGATCGGGCGGTACGTCCCGGTCGGTGTCGTCGGCGTGATCAGCCCGTTCAACTTCCCGGCGATCCTCTCGATGCGCTCGGTGGCTCCGGCGCTGGCGCTCGGCAACGCGGTCGTGCTCAAGCCGGACCCGCGTACCTCGATCTCCGGCGGCCTCGCGCTCGCCGAGATCCTCGCCGAGGCCGGGCTGCCCGAGGGGCTGCTGCACGTGCTGCCGGCCGGCGCCGAGGTCGGTGCCGCGCTGGTCGCCCACCCGGACGTGCCCTGCATCTCCTTCACCGGCTCCACCGCCGCCGGTCGCAAGATCGGGGAGGCCGCCGGGCCGCTGCTGAAGAAGGTCCACCTCGAGCTCGGCGGCAACAACGCGCTGCTGGTGCTGCCCGACGCAGACATCGACGCGGCGGCCTCCGCCGGCGCCTGGGGATCCTTCCTCCACCAGGGCCAGATCTGCATGACCACCGGCCGTCACCTGGTCCCCCAGGACAAGGTGGAGGAGTACGCCACCAAGCTGGCCGCCAAGGCCGAGGCCATCCCGGTCGGCGACCCGACCGACCCGGCCAACGCGCTGGGCCCGATCATCGACGAGCGGCAGCTCAAGAGCGTGCACGACATCGTCGAGGGCACCGTCGCAGCAGGTGCGCGGCTGCTCGCCGGCGGCACCCACGACGGGCTCTTCTACCGTCCGACGGTCCTGGCCGACGTACCCCTGGACAGTCCGGCGTTCAGCCAGGAGATCTTCGGCCCGGTCGCCCCGGTCGTGGGCTACGGGAGCGTCGAGGACGCGATCGAGATCATCAACTCCTCCGAGTACGGTCTCTCGGTCTCGCTGCTCACCGCCAACCCGTTCAAGGCCTTCGAGCTCGCCGACCGGATCACCTCGGGCGCGGTGCACATCAACGATCAGACCGTCGACGACGAGGCCGTCGCCCCGTTCGGTGGCGCCAAGGCGTCCGGAGTCGGCGGCCACTTCGGCACCTCGGCCAACCTGGACACCTTCTGCGACATCCAGTGGGTCACGATCCAGTCGGAGATCGAGCGCTACCCCTTCTGAGCGTCGTGACCAGGCTGACTGCCGGTTCGGCGCCGACGCCAGGTAGTCTCGCCCTGCCAGTCGTACTCCATCCTGATGGGGTCAGGGAACCCGGTGAGAGTCCGGGACTGACGCGCAGCGGTGAGGATGACGGGCGGGGCACGCTCCTCCTCCGGGAGGGCAGCCACTGGAGCCTGGCTCCGGGAAGGCGCTCCGCTCCGATCGATTCCGAGTCCGAAGACCTGCTGGCTCTGGCGGCGCCCGCCGCCAGGTCACCACGTGCCCCGCGGAAGGGCACCTGACCAGAGCAGGTGTGGCGATGTCCCGAGTCCGAACCGACCGGTGCCCAGGAGTCGGCCGTCCATGGCCGGCTGACGACGGTCTGCTGGTGCGGCTGCGCCTGATCGGTGGGTCTGTCTCCACCGCCTCGCTGCTGTCGCTGGTCTCCGTCGCGGAGACCTACGGCGACGGTCGGGTCTACCTCACCGGCCGCGCCAACCTGCAGGTGCGCGGCCTCCCCGTGGGTGAGGACGGCGGTCTTCCCGGTGAGGTGCTCACCGCGCTGAAGGCGACCGGTCTGGTGCCGGCGCAGACCCACGAGCTCGTACGCAACGTGATGGTCTCCCCGCAGACCGGTCTCGCCGGGGGACGGGCCGACCTGCGCGGCGTCGCCGCGTCGCTGGACCGGCTGCTGTGCGCCTCGCCGCGGCTGGCCGCGCTGCCCGGGCGTTTCCTGTTCGTGCTCGACGACGGTCGCGGCGACCTGGTCTCGCGCGAGTGTGACCTCGGGCTGGTGGCGCTCTCGGAGACCGAGGGGCAGCTGCGGGTCGGCGACTCGTGGGGGCCGGTCGTGCCGCTCACCGAGGCCGCCTCCCGGTTGATCGCGCTCGCCTCGCGCTTCCTGGACGTACGCGGCGAGGGGCCGTCGGCGCCCTGGCACGTCGACGAGCTCGACCGCCTGCTCGTCGAGCCGGTAGAGGCCGACGCGCGGATGCCGGCGGAGTCTCCCGAGCTGGGGTTCGGCGAGGTGCCCGGCGGTGAGCACCTCGGTTTCGCCGAGGGGGCCCTGGACCGGGCCGCCGTCGAGGCGTTGGCGGAGCGGGCGCCCGCGGTCGTGGTGACGCTGTGGCGCGGCGTACTCGTGCCTGCGCCGCAGGTCCGTCCGACCCGGCGCTACGACTACATCGACCAGGGACCGGCGATCTACGTCGACTCCTTCGCGACCATCCGGCGCGAGGCGGATCTCTCCGCGGTGCCCGCGGACGCCGAGCGGCTCGCGGTGCGGATGATCCACGGCAGCGGTCAGGTCGATCTCGCCGCCGACCTGGTCATCCACCCCGGCCTGGTGAAGGCCGCGCGCGGTGCGCTGGAGGCCGGCGCGCCGATCCTGTGCGATGCGACGATGGTCGCGACCGGGGTCACCCGCAGCCGTCTCCCGCGCGACAACGAGGTGCTCTGCATGCTCGGCGACGACCGGGTCCCCGCGCTCGCCCGCGCCTGGGGGACGACTCGCACCGCCGCCGCGTTGTCGCTGTGGGAGCCCTACCTCGAGGGTGCTGTGGTCGCCATCGGCAACGCCCCGACGGCGCTCTTCCACCTGCTCGAGATGATCCTCGACGGCGGTCCGCGGCCGGCCGCGATCGTCGGCTGCCCGGTCGGCTTCATCGGCGCCGCCGAGTCCAAGGAAGCGCTCGCCTCCTTCGCCGACGACCACGGTATCGACATCCCCTACGTCACCGTCCGGGGCCGCCGTGGCGGCTCGGCGATGACCTCGTCCGCACTCAACGCACTCGCCCAGGAGCAGGAATGACCGGCCCGACCCCCGGACGGTTCACCGTCGTCGGCATCGGCCCGGGCGACCCCGAGCTGATCACCCTCAAGGCCGCCCGGCTGATCGGGGCGGCCCCGGTGGTCGCGTATCACGCCGGGGTGCGCAAGCAGTCCCACGCTCGCCGGATCGCGGCCTCGCTGATCCCTTCGGGGGCGATCGAGGAGGAGCTGCGCTACCCGGTCACGACGGGAACCACGACCCACCCCGGCGGGTACGTCGGTGCGATGGCCGAGTTCTACGAGTCCTGCGCGGTCCGGCTCTCGGCCCACCTCGACGCCGGTCGCGACGTGGTCCTGCTCGCCGAGGGCGACCCGCTCTTCTACGGCTCGTCGATGTATCTCCACGACCGGTTCAAGGAGGTCTACGAGACCTCCGTCGTGCCGGGCGTCCCGGCCTTCGCGGCCGCCACCGCTGCCGTCTCGACTCCGCTGGTGCGGCAGACCGACGTGCTCACGGTGCTCCCGGGCACGCTGCCCGAGCCCGAGCTCGCCCGGCGTCTGGCCGACACCGAGGCCGCCATCGTCATGAAGCTCGGCCGGACCTTCCCGGCCGTACGCTCCGCGCTGGAGGCCGCCGGACGGCTCGAAGGTGCCTGGTACGTCGAGCGTGCCTCGCAGCCCGAGGAGCGCTGGCTGCCGGTCGCTGATGTGGACCCGTCGTCGGTGCCGTACTTCTCGCTCATCGTGGTCCCTGGCGACTCGCAGCCGACCGCTGGTCGAGCCGGAGTCGTGAGGGACGAACGACTCCGTGTCGAGACCAACACGGTCGAATCGAGCGCGTCAGGGGACCCTGTTGGTCTCGACACGCCTCCGCCTAGAGGCTCCGGCGGCTCGACCAGCGGTGGCGCCGGGGAGGTGCTCGTGGTCGGGCTGGGGCCCGGACCCGACCGGTGGTTGACGCCCGAGGTGAGCGCGGCGCTGGCGGAGGTCGGCCACGTCGTCGGTTACGCGCCGTACGTCAACCGGGTGCCGCAGCGCGCCGGGCTGCAGCGGCACGCGTCGGGCAACACGGTCGAGGTCGACCGGGCCCGGCACGCGCTGGACCTGGCGCTCGCCGGGGAGCGGGTTGCGGTCGTCTCCGGCGGCGACGCCGGGGTCTTCGGGATGGCCTCGGCCGTCTTCGAGGCGGCTTCGGACCCGGCCTATGCCGACGTGCGCGTCACCGTGCTGCCCGGCGTCAGCGCCGTCCAGGCGGTGGCGGCACGGGCGGGCGCGCCGGTGGGGGCGGACTTCGCGGTCATGTCCCTCTCGGACCGGCTCAAGCCGTGGTCCGTCGTCGAGGACCGGCTGCGCGCGGTTGCGGCGGCCGATCTGGTGCTGGCGATCTACAACCCCGCCTCGCGCTCGCGCACCGAGCAGATCGGCCGGGCTCGTGACGTACTCCTCGAGCAGCGCAAGCCCGACACCGTCGTCATCGTCGGGCGCGACGTCGGGCGGGCCGAGGAGTCGCTGACCGTGACCACCCTCGGCGAGCTGGATCCGGCGACCATCGACATGAAGTGCCTGGTCATCGTGGGGGCGAGCTCCACCCGGGTGACCGCGGCCGGGCAGGTCTGGACGCCGAGGTTCGTGCTGTGACCACCCAGCAGACCACCCAGCAGACCGTCCACTTCGTAGGCGCCGGCCCCGGCGCCGCCGACCTGCTGACCGTACGCGCGACCCGCCTTCTCGAGGCTGCCGACGTCGTGCTCTATCCCGGCACCTACCTCGACCCCGAGGTCCTGGCGCACTGCAGCCCGGAGGCCGAGCTGGTCGACACCCAGAAGCTCGACCTCGACCAGATCGTCGGGACGATCGTCGCTGCCCACCGCGACGGCAAGCAGGTCGTACGCCTCGTCTCCGGCGATCCGTCGGTCTACTCCGCCGTGGCGGAGCAGACCCGTCGCCTCGATGCCGCCGAGGTGCCGTGGGACGTGACGCCCGGGGTGCCGGCCTACGCGGCGGCAGCCGCGCTGGTGGGACGGGAGCTCACCGTCCCGCTGGTGGCCCAGTCGGTGGTCCTCACCCGCACCCAGGCCCGGTCGACGGCCATGCCGGAGGGGGAGTCGCTGGCTGCGTACGCCGCCACCGGTGCCACCCTGGTGCTCCACCTGGCGATCCGGCGCACCCGCGAGCTGATGGCCGAGCTGCTGCCGTACTACGGACCGCAGTGCCCGGTCGTGGTCGTCTACCGCGCCAGCCAGCCCGAGCAGCAGGTGCTGCGCGGGACGGTCGCGACGATCGCCGATGCCGTCGAGGAGGCCGGCCTGCGCCAGGCCGCCGTCATCCTCGCCGGGCCCGCGCTGGCCCGCGACGGTGGCGAGTCGTTCCTCTACGACGCTGCCCGGGTGCGTGCCTGATGGACCTCTACGACGCCATCAACCGCCGCCGCGACACCCGCGCCGAGTTCACCGGCGAGCCGGTCGCCCCGGACGTACTGGAGCGCGTCCTCTCCGCCGCCCACGCCGCCCCGAGCGTCGGGATGTCGCAGCCGTGGGACTTCGTGCTCGTACGCGACGCCGACCGCCTCGAGCGCTTCCACGCGCACGTCGCGACCGAGCGCGACACCTTCGCCGCCACGCTGTCCGGCGAGCGTGCGGAGACGTTCTCCCGGATCAAGATCGAGGGCATCCGCGAGTCCGGGCTGGGCATCGTGGTCGGCTACGACCCGAGCCGTGGCGGGCCCAACGTCCTCGGCCGCCACGCCATCGCAGACGCCGGCCTCTACTCGGTCGTCTGCGCCATTCAGAACCTCTGGCTCGCCGCCACCGCCGAGGGCCTCGGCGTCGGCTGGGTCAGCTTCTACCGCGAGGAGTTCCTGCGCGACCTGGTCGGCATGCCGGAAGGCGTACGCCCCGTCGCCTGGCTCTGCGTCGGTCATGTCGAGGATCTGCCTGATGTCCCCGACCTGGAGCGCTTCGGCTGGCGCCACCGCTCACCGCTCTCGAGCGTCGTCCACGACGAGACCTTCTAGCCTGCGGGCCAGGGCCCGGTGTCGACCGGTCGAGTAGAGGTGCTTCAGGAAGCGCTCTTCCTCCAGTTGGTCGTAGTAGTACATGCTGAGCGGGTCGGCGCGTGACGGCGTCGAGTTGAGCGCGCCCCACAGCGTCCAGGTCGCGCCGTTCTCGATTGGCAGCCAGGTGTCCTCGAACTCCGAGAACCAATCGCCGGGTGGGCCGAGCACGAGGCTGGCCGGCGGGAGGCGTCGGTTCTGTGCGCGGTTGGATCTCGGCTGGCCGGATGGCTGGTCGGGCGGCTGGTCGGCGGCCTCGTGCGAATTCTCATAGCCGGTGATCTCCGCGCCGAAGACGACCCAGGCGCCGAGCGTAGCGAGGAACGGCACCGGGAGCCGGGGACGCATCTGGTGGTAGGCGAGCGAGGGAAGGTACCAACCCGTCGAGACGTCTGCGCGCTGTTCCTCCCAGGTGGCGCTGAGGTCGAACGGTCTGGTGCGGCCGATCCGCGCGATGAACGGCTGATGTCGGTCGAGGGCCTCATCAGTGCTGCGTGGCCGGGCGAGGAGCTGCTCGACCGCGTTGCTGTCGTACCGGTATGCCGAGCCGACTCGACTGCGCGGGCCGGCGAGTCCAGACTGCAGGATGCGCAGCGCCTGGTTGCGGCCCAGGAGGTGGACCTTCGCGAGGCGCTCACAAGCCTGCTGCGTGGTGATCAGCATTCGATGACGCTAGGTCGGGGACCACCGTGGCGTCCATCGCATACCGGTCGGCGCATCCCGGCCGGGCGACGGCAGCGATAGAGGTCTACCCGTACTTTTGATAGAGGAAACTGGCTTGTGAAGCTTTCACAAGCCAGTTTCCTCTATCAAAAGTACGGCGGTGGCACCTGTTCGCCTAGACCGGCGATGGACCGGCCGCTGGCCACCGGGGATCAAGGGTTGGCCGCGAATGCCCACTGCGTGACGGTGCGTGCAGGCGTCCAGCCGGTGAAGGAACCGATCGAGGAGGTCGTCTCGACGGCGATACGGGTGAGCTCACCGCCACGATTCTTGTAGAGCCCTGCGAGGAGTTGTTCGGTCTCGAGAGTGACGCCGTGGACGACGATGCGGCCGCCCGGGGGGAGCGCGGCGAGGCAGGCGTCGACGACCCCGGGGCGGGTCGCGCCACCGCCGATGAAGATCGCATCCGGGGCAGGAAGGCCGGCCAAAGCATCGGGGGCGCGGCCCTCGACCACGTGCAGTCCAGGCACCCCGAGGCGGGCGGCGTTGCGGGCGATCCGGGCGGCTCGCTCGGGGCTGGCCTCGACCGCGGTCGTGGTGCAGGAGGGGTGCGCCCGCATCCACTCGATGCCGACCGAGCCGGCCCCGGCGCCGACGTCCCACAGGCGCTCGCCCGGGGTCGGTGCCAGGCGAGCCAGGGCCGAGGCCCGCAGGTCGCGCTTGGTCAGCTGGCCGTCGTTCTCGAAGACGTCGTCGGGGAGGCCGGCGGTCCAGCCGAGCGCAGGCGCGCCGGTGCAGTCGATCGCCACGATGTTGAGGCGCGGGGACTCGCCGTCCCAGGCCGAGGCGGTCGCGGTCCGGGCCGTTTCGGCCTCCGCCCCCAGATCGCCCAGCACGGTCATCGTGGACGCTCCGAACCCGGCGGTGACCAGCAGGTTCGCGATCGAGGCGGGGGTCGACTCGTCCGAGGAGAGGGCGAGGATCCGGCGGCCGGGGGCGAGCTCGCGAGCGACCAGCGACACGTCCCGGCCGACCAGGCTCACGGCCACGCAGGACTCGGCCGGCCAGCCCATCCGGGCGCGGGCGAGGGCGACGGACGAGACCGCTGGCTCGATGCGTACGTTCTCCCGGCCCAGGAGCGAGATCAGGGTCGTGCCGATGCCGGAGACCAGCGGGTCGCCTGAGGCCAGCGCGACGACGGTGGCGTCGGTCGGGAGCGACCCGAGCAGCGTCGGGAGGCCCTCCCGCAGCGGCGAGGGCCAGGCCTCGCGCCGCTGTCCGGAGACGTCCGGGACGAGGTCGAGATGACGCTTGCCTCCGAGGAGGACTGCGGACTCCCGGATCAGCTGCTGGTGACGTACGGGAATCTCGTCCCAACCTCCGGCACCGATGCCCACCACGACGATCATGAGGCCAGACGCTACAGTGACCGCACAGGCGTGAGGTGCCCCGACCATCCGTGTACGGGTGGGAGGGGAGAATCTGGGAAGCCGGTGAGAATCCGGCACAGGCCCGCTGCGGTATATCGAGCCCGACGAGGGACTCGACAAGTCCGAAGACCGGCCCCGCGCCTTCCCCAACAGGCAACAACTACAGGGAGCGGGAGCCTCTCCATGCCGGTGCACTACCCATTTTCTGCCGTCCTCGGCTGCCAAGCCGATGATCTCGACGACATGGGCCTCGCGCTCGTGCTCACCACGATCTCCCCGGAGATCGGCGGGGTCCTGGTCCGCGGCGAGAAGGGCACAGCGAAGTCCACGGCCGTACGCGGCCTGGCGGCCGTGCTGCCCTCGATCTCGGTCTACGCGGGGGATCGGTTCTCGATCGACCCCGACGACCCGTCCGCGGAGTCACCGGACGGTCCCTTCGGCTCGGCCGCCGTCGTGGAGAGCCGGCCGGTACGGCTGGTCGAGCTCCCGGTGGGTGCCACCGAGGACCGTGTCGTCGGATCGCTCCACCTGGAGAGCGCGCTGTCGCGTGGTGCGGTCGAGTTCGAGCCGGGGCTGCTCGCCCGGGCCCACCGCGGCCTGCTCTACGTCGACGAGGTCAACCTGCTCCACGACCACCTGGTCGACCTGCTGCTGGACGCGGCCGCGATGGGCCGGGTCTCGGTCGAGCGTGACGGGGTCTCGGTCGAGCACGCGGCCCGGTTCGTGCTGATCGGCACCATGAACCCCGAGGAGGGCGAGCTGCGCCCGCAGCTGCTGGACCGCTTCGGGCTCACCGTCGAGGTCGCCGCGCCCCGGGACCCGGAGCTGCGCGCCGAGGTCGTACGCCGCCGGATGGCCTTCGACCTGGACGCTCGCGCATTCGTCGAGCGCTACGTCAGCGCTGAGCGCGACCTGACCGCCCGGATCTCGGCCGCTCGCGCGCTGGTCGGGAAGGTCCGGCTCACCGCGCCCGGGCTGCTCAAGATCGCCGAGGTCTGCGCCGCGTTCGAGGTCGACGGGCTGCGCGCCGACATCGTCACCGCCCGCACCGCCGTCGCCCACGCCGCCTGGGCCGGCCGCTCCGAGGTCACCCGCACCGACATCCGCCGCGCCGCCCTGCTCGCCCTGCCGCACCGGCGCCGGCGCAACCCCTTCGACGCCCCCGGTCTCGACGAGGACCTGCTCGACCGCATCCTCGGCGACGAGGAGCTCCCGCCCGAGCCACCTGAGGGTGGGCCGGAGAACGGGCCGGAGGACCGGCCCGACCCGGCTCCGCCCAGCGACGACGGTTCGACCGACGCCGAACCCCCGTCGGTCGAGCCCGGCGAGCGCCAGCGAGACGGTGTCGAGACCAACACAGCGGACTCCGTGGACGACCAGCCCGAGGCTCCGCCCACGCCCTCCGCTCCCGGCCTAGCACCCGAGTCCGTCACCGCCGCCGCCCCGGCCTACCGCCCCCGCCTCCTGACCGTGACCGGTCTCGGCACCGGCCGCACCGGTGGCCGGAGCAAGGCGATCGGCAGCAGCGGCCGCCGGATCGGCGCGAACACCAGCACCCGCGGCTCGCTCCACCTCGTCGAGACGCTCAAGGCGGCCGCGGGCAAGCAGGCCACCCGGCCGCGTACCTCCGCGAAGGTCGAGCTGCGCAGCGAGGACCTGCGCACCGCGGTCCGTGAGGGCCGGGAGGCCAACCTGGTGCTCTTCTGCGTGGACGCCTCCGGCTCGATGGCCGCGCGCAAGCGGATGGCGCAGGTGAAGGCCGCGGTCCTCTCGCTGCTCCTCGACGCCTACCGGCGCCGCGACAAGGTCGGGATGATCACTTTCCGCGGTGAGGGTGCCGAGCTGGTGCTGCCGCCGACCGGATCGGTCGACCTCGCCGCGGCCCGGCTCGACGAGGTGCCTGCCGGGGGACGTACGCCGCTGGCCGCAGGCCTCCTCGAGGCTGCCCGGGTGCTGCAGCGCGAGCACCTACGTGATCCCGACCTGCGGCCGTTGCTGGTGGTGGTCACCGACGGCCGTGCCAACTCCAAGGCCCACGGGAAGGACGCGGTGCGGCGCTCGCAGCAGGCCGCGGCGTACGTCGCCGGTCTGGGCGTCACCACCGTCGTCATCGACTCCGAGAGCGGGCCGATGCGGCTCGGGCTGGCGCGCCGGCTGGCCGAGCACCTGGGCGCCGAGCACGTGCCGGTCGCCGAGGTGAGCGCCGAGGCGCTGACCACCACCGTCCACGGGTTCACCGGAACCACCATGGGAAGGGGCGCTGCCTGATGCCGAAGGGACAGCCGCTGAACGTACCCGACGACGGGCTCACCACCCGCCAGCGCCGCAACCGGCCGCTGATCATGGTCCACACCGGCCCCGGCAAGGGGAAGTCGACCGCCGCCTTCGGGCTCGCGCTGCGCGGGTGGAACCAGGGCTGGCGGATCGGGGTCTTCCAGTTCGTGAAGTCGGCCAAGTGGCGCATCGGCGAGCAGACCGTGCTCGAGCGCCTCGGGAAGCTCCACGAGGAGACCGGCGAGGGCGGTCCGGTCGACTGGCACAAGATGGGCTCGGGCTGGTCCTGGAGCCGTAAGCAGGGTGCCGAGGAGGACCACGCCGCGGCCGCCGCCGAGGGCTGGGCCGAGATCAAGCGGTGCCTGGCGGACGAGCGTTATGACCTGCTCGTCCTCGACGAGTTCACCTACCCGATCAAGTGGGGCTGGGTCGACGCCGCCGAGGTGGCCTCGGTGCTCGCCGCGCGGCCGGGGCGCCAGCATGTCGTGATCACCGGTCGCGACGCCGACCCGGCGCTGCTCGAGGTCGCCGACCTGGTCACCGAGATGACCAAGATCAAGCACCCGATGGACGCCGGCCAGAAGGGCCAGCGGGGCATCGAATGGTGACCCTGCCCCGGCTGGTGGTCGCCGCTCCCTCGACCGGCTCGGGGAAGACGACGATCGCCACCGGGCTGATGGCGGCGTTGCGCGCCTCCGGAACGGCGGTGAGCGGCCACAAGGTCGGCCCCGACTACATCGACCCCGGCTACCACGCGCTCGCCACCGGACGCCCGGGACGCAACCTCGATCCTCACCTGGTGGGGGAGTCGCGGGTCGTACCGCTGTTGCTCCACGGCGCCAGCGGCGCCGAGGTCGCGGTCATCGAGGGCGTCATGGGCCTCTACGACGGCCGCCTCGGCACCGACGGCTTCGCCTCCACGGCCCACGTCGCCGCCCTGACCTCCTCGCCGGTCGTCCTGGTCCTCGACGTCGCCCGGATGTCCCGCTCCGCTGCCGCGATCGCTGCGGGCATGGCGGCCTTCGACCCGTCCGTACGCATCGGGGGAGTCGTGCTCAACCGCTGCTCTCCCGGGCGCAACGCCGACGAGATCCGGCGGGCGCTGGAGCAGACCGGTCTGCCGGTGCTCGGCATGCTGCCGCGTGACGAGTCGCTCGCCTCGCCGTCGCGTCACCTGGGTCTCGTCCCCGTCGCCGAGCGCGACGAGTCGGTCGCGCTGATCGAGCGCCTGGGGGAGCAGGTCGCCGCCCACCTCGACCTGTCGGCACTGCTGGACGTCGCCCGTACTGCTCCCGACCTCGAGACCGAGCCGTGGGACCCGGTCGCTGCGCTGGGGATCGAAGCCTCGCCGGGGCGCGACCGTCCGGTCGTGGCCGTCGCGGGCGGGAGGGCGTTCACGTTCCGCTACCCCGAGACCGAGGAGCTCCTCGAGGCGGCAGGCTCCGACGTACGCTCCTTCGACCCGCTCACCGATCCCGCGCTCCCCGAGGGTACGAGGGGGATCTACCTCGGGGGCGGCTTCCCGGAGGTGTACGCCGCCGAGCTCGCCGCCAACCACAGCCTGCTCCGCGACCTCAGGACCGCCGTGGAGGCGGGGGTCCCGACCGTCGCCGAGTGCGCCGGTCTGCTCTACCTGGCCGAGTCCCTCGACGGCGTACCCATGGCCGGCGCCATCCCCGCCCACGCCGCGATGAGCGAGCGTCTCACCCTGCGCTATCCGGTCGCGGTCGCCGCCTCCGACTCCCTGCTCACCCGCGCGGGCGAGGAGGTCATGGGCCACGAGTTCCACCGCACCACGACGACCCCTCCCGCCGGGACCAGGGCGGCATGGACGGTCGACGACGCACCGACGGGCTTCAGCAGCGACACCGTCCACGCGTCGTACCTGCACGTGCACTGGGCCGGCCACCCACACCTCGCCCGCCGCTTCGCCGACGCCGCACGTTCGTCCGCCCCCGTCGGTCGAGCTGACCCTAGCGGCTCCGGCGGCTCGACCGGCGGTGGGGACAGCGGGGTGGCTGATCCGCTCCGGCACCACGGCGACGTCGAGGTGGGCGACGGACTGCTCGACTTCGCGGTGAACGTCTACCCCGAACCGCGCCCGGAGTGGCTGGACCAGGCACTCCACGACTCGCTGGCCCCGACCGCCTACCCCGACGAGGAGCCGGCGCGGGCGGCGCTGGCCAAGCACCACGGCCGCGAGCGCGCCGAGGTGCTCCCGACGGCGGGGGCGGCGGAGGCGTTCACGCTGGTCGCACGGGCCAGGAGCTGGCGGAAGCCGGTCGTCGTGCACCCCCAGTTCACCGAGCCACATGCGGCGCTCGAGCAGGCCGGCCACACCGTCACCGAGGTCCGCCTCCGCGCTGAGGACGGGTTCGTCCTCGACCCGGCAACCGTGCCCGACGACGCGGATCTGGTCGTCGTCGGCAACCCGACCAACCCCACCGGCGTGCTCCATCCCACCGACACCCTCTGCGCTCTGCTGAAGCCCGGCCGGCTGGTCGTGGTCGACGAGGCGTTCATGGACGCGGTGCCGGGCGAGCCCGAGACCCTCACCGCGGAGCGGGCCGAGGGGCTGCTGGTGATCCGCAGCCTGACCAAGCACTGGTCGATCCCGGGCGTACGCGCGGGCTACGTCGTCGGCGACGCCGCGGTGATCGACGACCTGGAGGCCGTACGCACCCCGTGGTCGGTCTCGGCCACCGCCGCCGCGGCGATGCTCGCCTGCGCCACCGAGCGCGCCAGCGCCGAGGCCCGCGAGCGCGCCGAGCGGATCGCCACCTGGCGCGACCGTCTCGAAGCGGGTCTGCGCGAGCAGGAGATCGAGTACGTCCCCTCGACCGCCTCGTTCGTCCTCGCCCGCCCGGGCGTCGGTGTCCGGGAGGCCCTGCGCGAGCAGGGCATCGCCGTACGCCGCGCCGACACCTTCCCCTGCCTCGGCCCCGACTGGGTGCGGATCGCGGTGCGGCCCGAGGAGCCGACCGGCCGGCTCCTGACCGCGCTGCGCCGGACCAGGGGAGACCGGTGAGCCCGCGGGCGATCGGGCTGCTGGCCGGTTTCGTGCTCGACCGTCTCCTCGGCGACCCTCGGCGCCACCACCCGGTTGCCGGCTTCGGCACGGTCGCGATGAAGGCGGAGCAGGCCTGGTACGCCGACGACCGGGCCAGAGGAGTCCTGCACACCGTCACCCTGGTCGGGGGAGCGGTCGTCCTGGGCGCCGCCGCCGAGCGGCTCGCCCCGGGCCCGACGGCGAAGGCACTGGTGACCGCGGCCGCGACCTGGGCGGTCCTGGGTGGCCGCTCGCTGGAGCGTGAGGCCATGGCCGTCCACGCCCACCTCGACACGGGTGACCTGCCCGCCGCGCGGCAGCGGCTCACCCACCTCGTCGGCCGCGACACCGCCCAGCTCGACGCCTCCGAGGTCTCCCGGGCCGTGGTCGAGAGCGTCGCGGAGAACACCTCGGACGCGGTCGTCGCGCCGCTGGTGTGGGGTGCGCTCGGCGGCGTACCGGGCCTGCTCGGCTACCGCGCCGCCAACACCCTCGACGCGATGGTCGGCCACCACAACGACCGCTACGAGCGTTTCGGCTGGGCCAGCGCGCGCCTCGACGACCTGCTCAACCTCCCCGGCTCACGCCTGTCCGGCCTCCTCGCGATCGCCACCTCCCCGAGCCCGGACGCGGCACGCGAGGCCGCCCGGGCCTGGCGCCGCGACGCCGCCGCCCACCCCAGCCCCAACGCGGGCGTTGTCGAGGCCACCTTCGCCGGCTCCCTCGGTGTCCGGCTGGGCGGCACCAACACCTACTACGGCAACCGCGTCGAGCACCGCGCGGTGATGGGCGACGGCCTCGCCACCGAGCCCGCCGACATCCCGCGCGCCACCGAACTGGCCCTCCGCGTCGGCGTCGGCGCGGCGATCACGGGGGCCCTGGCCGCGGCCGCGATCAGGTGTCGCGATCGGCGGAGCTGACCAGTCGCCAGGGGACGTACCGATGCCCTAGAGTGCACCCAACGGACATGAGGAAGCCGGTGGAACTCCGGCACAGTCGCGCTACTGTGACATCGCCTCGCGGCGGTGGAGTCAGACCCGAGTGTCCGTCCAACCCCAACGAACAGGGACGCAGGTATCCCTGAGGAGGACATATGTCGCAGCACGCTGTGGCGCCCGTCGCCGGCGCCGACCTTCCCACCATCCCGCTCCGTGAGCTCGCTCCTTGGGCGCTCTTCTTCGGACTGCTCGGTCTGCTGGTGCTCTTCTTCATCAGCGCCGACCAGGGCGCGGTCTCGATCCCGTCCGGCACCCTGATCCACGAGTGGGTCCACGACGGTCGTCATCTGCTCGGCTACCCCTGCCACTGATGAGTCCGCGTGCATTTCTCGTACGCGGCCTGCTAGCCGGCCTCCTCGCCGGGGTCGTCACCTTCCTGGTGGCGTACTCCGTCGGTGAGCCGCAGGTCGGTGCAGCCATCGCACTGGAGGAGGCCGGCGACGGACACTCGCACTCCCACGCTGCTGAGGGTGGCGAGGAAGAGGCCCCTGAGGTCTCCCGCGCCAACCAGAGCACCTGGGGGCTGCTGACCGGCACCCTGGCGGTCGGCGTCGCGCTCGGCGGCATCGTCGGGCTGGTCGCCGCCGCCACGCTGGGCCGTCTCGGACGGCTGACACCCGGTCAGTCGACCGCGCTCGTCACCCTGATCGGGTTCGTCGCGGTCGCGCTGGTGCCGTTCCTCAAGTACCCGGCGACCCCGCCGGCGGTCGGCAGCGGTGACACCATCGGTGTACGCACCGCGGTCTACTTCGCCTTCCAGGCCCTCTCGGTCGTGGCGGCGGTGGTCGTGGCGTACGCCGCGGTGCGGCTGCGCGGGCGGTTCGGCACCTACCTCGCCGTCGTCGGCGCGATCGCGGCCTATCTGGCCGTGATGGTCGTCGCCGGCGAGCTGTTCCCGACGGTCAACGAGGTCGGGGACTTCCCGGCCGACACGTTGTGGTTCTTCCGCCGGGCCTCGCTGATCACGCTCGCCACGATGTGGGGCGTGCTCGGGGTGGCGCTGACCGGGCTGGTCATTCGTCTGTACGCGGCGGAGCGCGCCGTCGCGGAGCGAAAGGCCCTGGCCGCCAGCCTCTGACGGGCTAGCGGGGGAGGCGGTAGGCCTCCACCGGACGGCCGCCGTCCAGGTGATCACGCACGATCGCCCGGGCGGCGGCCGCTTCCACGTTGCCGTACCAGACGTCGTCGGGCTGCACGCTGAGCACGGGCGCCTGGTTGCACGGGAACTGGCAGCCGGTGTGGGTGATCAGCAGGTCGTCGTCGCCGAGACCGGCCTCCATCGCCCCCAGGATCACCGCCCTGGCGGTCTCCTCC
The DNA here is from genome assembly GCF_011045035.1 of Nocardioides turkmenicus. Classification (GTDB taxonomy): domain Bacteria; phylum Actinomycetota; class Actinomycetes; order Propionibacteriales; family Nocardioidaceae; genus Nocardioides; species Nocardioides turkmenicus. Next base: position 67,022 of record NZ_JAALAA010000003.1, on the reverse strand, counting down.
GAGCCCTTCGCGGTGCAGCGCGGGCCGCGGCAGATCAGCACCTGACGTACGTGGCCGGGGACCCGCTCCCAGGCGGGCGAGGTGAGCCCGGGTTCGGTGCCGGTGACCGGCCTGGTCTCGGTCAGCGCCTCGACGAGCTCGTCGCGCGTCGTCGCCAGCCGGGGCGCCACCTGGATCTCGGGGCGGTCGCCGGAGCGTTCGCGCCACCAGTGGGCCGCGATCCGGCGCAGCCAGGAGTGGCCCGGGGCGAGCGGGCCGAGGCTGACCCCGACCAAGGTGATCGTCTCGGCGCCGGTGTCGGCGATCCGGGTCAGCTCGGCGGAGAGCGACGGGCCGCCCATCTGCAGGAACGCGAGGCTCGCGTCGAGCTCATCGGCCCAGGCGAGCAGGTCCTGGCGCCGGTCGACGTCGGTCACCGACATCCCGACGACCACCCTCATCCGAGGCTCCGGACCCAGGCGACCGCCTCGGCGACGTCGTTGACCGTGCGGACGCCCTCGGTGCCGGGCGGGCGGCGTACGACCACCACCGGCACCCCGAGCTCGGCCGCCGCCGCCATCTTCGGCCAGGTGAAGGTGCCGCCGGAGTCCTTGGTGATGAGCACGTCGGTCCCGTGCTCGCGCATCAGCGCGAGCTCGCCCTCGATCTCGTAGGGGCCACGGCTGGTCAGTAGCGTCCAGGGTTCGGGCAGGTCGAGGTCGGGCCGGTCGACCACGCGGGCGAGCGCCTGATGGCCGGCGAGCGCCGGGACGAACCGCGCGAGCTCCTGGCGCCCGACCGTGATGAACGGCCGCCTCCCGAGGTCGGCGGCGAGCGCCGCGGCCTGGTCGTGGGTGTCGACGTAAGCCCAGGACGGGTCCGCGGGCCAGCCCGGCCGTTCCAGGCGGAGCAGCGGATGTCCGGTCTGCGCGCAGGCCGTGGCCGCGTTGGCCGAGATGCCACGTGCGAACGGATGGGTCGCGTCGACGACGGCGTCGAAGTGGTCGAGAGCCCCCCTCAAGCCCTCGACCCCTCCGAACCCGCCGATCCGCACCGCGCCGACCGGCAGCCGGGGCCGAGCCACCCGACCCGCCAGCGACGAGGTGACGTCCACCCCCGCTTCGAGCAGCCGCGCCGCCAGGTCCCGCGCCTCCCCGGTCCCGCCCAGGATCAGCAGCCTCATCGGATCCCGCCGCTGGTCGAGCCGCCGGAGCCGCTAGGCGGAGGCGTGTCGAGACCAACACAGTCCTCTGTCGACCTCGAGGGGACTGTGTTGGTCTCGACACGACGTCGTTCGTCCCTCACGACGTCGGCTCGACCGACGGGTGCGTCGGCTCGACCGACGGGTGCGTCGGCTCGACCGACGGGGGAGACGGCGAGGTCGAGCAGCGCGTCGACGTCGAGGTGCTCCTCGACGAGGTCGCCGATCAGGTCCAGGCGGCGCTCGCGGGCGGCCGGGAACGAGACGGCGGAGGGTTCGCGATCCAGTGTCGCTGCGAGGAACGCGCCGCGGAGAGCGTCGCCCTCCAAGGACCCGTGCCACATCGTCCCGAAGACCTGGCCGGACCGCGCGCCACCCAGGAACTCGGTGACGCCGTCGCCGCGGGTGATCCGGCCGTGGTGGATCTCGTAGCCGCTCGCCTCGACCCCGAGGGCCGACCCGGTGGGCAGGCGGAGGTTCTTGGCGGGCGCGAAGTCGGTGCGTACGTCCAGCAGGCCCAGCCCGTCGACCTCGGCGACCGACCCCTCGACCCCGTCGGGGTCGGCGATCACGCCGCCGAGCATCTGGAAGCCGCCACAGATCCCGAGGAGCGGGCGGCCGCGGCGTACGTGCTCGATGAGGGCCGCGTCGAGTCCGCGCGAGCGGAGCCAGGCGAGGTCGCTGATCGTGGACCGGGTGCCGGGCAGGACGACCAGGTCGGCGTCGGCGATGTCGGCGGGCGAGGAGGCGAAGACGACGTCGAGGTCCGGCTCCAGGCCGAGCGCGTCGACGTCGGTGAAGTTGGAGATGCGGGGGAGGCGTACGACCGCGACCTTGCGGGTGGCCCCGGCCGCGGAGCGCCGGCCCTCCAGGTCGAGCGCGTCCTCGGAGTCGAGCCACAACGACGGCTCCCAGGGGAGCACACCGAAGACGCGGCGATCGGTGAGCGACTCCAGGGACTCCAGCCCAGGAGCAAGCAGCCCGGCGTCGCCGCGGAACTTGTTGATGACAAAGCCGCTGATCAGGGCCTGGTCCTCGGGCTCGAGCAGCGCCAAGGTGCCGTACATCGCCGCGAACACCCCGCCGCGGTCGATGTCGCCGACGACGATCGTCGGCAGGCCCGCATGCCGGGCCAGCCCCATGTTGACGTAGTCGCCGGCCCGCAGGTTGATCTCCGCCGGGCTGCCCGCGCCCTCGGCGACGATCACGTCGAAGCGCGAGGCGAGATCGTCGTATGCAGCATGGGCAGCGGTCGCCAGGTGCCGGCGCCCCGCCTCCCAGTCGTGCGAGGACACCTCGCCGGCGGGATGCCCCATCAGCACCACGTGGCTGCGGCGGTCGGAGCCGGGCTTGAGCAGCACCGGGTTCATCGCCGGCTCCGGGGTGACCCGGGCGGCCAGCGCCTGGACCCACTGCGCCCTGCCGATCTCGGCCGTCGTGCCGTCCGGACCGGCGCAGACCATCGAGTTGTTGGACATGTTCTGGGCCTTGTAGGGCGCCACCTTCACGCCGCGGCGGGCGAACGCCCGGCACAGCCCGGTCGTCACGACCGACTTCCCGGCATCGGAGGTGGTGCCGGCGACCAGCAGCCCGCTCATCGGCGGGGTGCTCGCAGGAGGTAGATGTCCATCACCCAGCCGGCCGATGCCCGCAATCGTGCGCGCGCCTCGTCGATGGCCGGAAGCACCTCGCCGACGGTGCCCGCGACCAGCTCCTCCTCGCGCGTGCCGAGGTTGCCGCCCCACCAGATCCGCCAGTCCTCGAGCCCGGGGAGGTCGACGACGCGGTTGAGCATCACCACGAGGTTGTCGTGGCCGGCCTCGACGGCCTCGAGCACCGCGCGGCCGGTGGTGACGTAGAGCGGGCGCCCGACGTCGTGGAGCACCAAGCGGTGGCGGGCGGCGAGCAGCTGCACCGAGGAGATCCCGGGGATGACGTCGACCTCGATGTCGAGCTCCTCGGCGATCTGGTCGACGACCCGGATCGTGGAGTCGTAGAAGGCCGGATCGCCCCAGACCAGGAAGCCGACGTCACCGGGGTGCTCGGCGAGCACGGCGAGGTAGCGCTCGACCCGGGCGCGGTGCCACTCCCGGACGGCCGCCCGGTAGTCCTCGTCGGTCCCGGTGAACTCCTCGCGCCGCTCGCGAGGAGCATCGGCGACCTTCACCACGCGCGCGGGCGTGGACAGATGACGGTCGAGCAGCTCCTCGCGCGCCCGGACCAGCGGATCCGGCATCCCGCCCTTGGCCGTGCCCGACTTGTCGGTGACCAGGAAGTAGTCGACCGACCGCATAGCGGCGACGGCCTCCAGGGTGACCTGGTGGGGATCGCCGGGGCCGACGCCGATGATCTTGATCCGTCGGGTCATTCCTCTTCCAGCTCACCTTCGATGTCGAGGTAGATCTCCTGCATCTGCGCGACGAGCTCGGGGTCCGGCTCCTCCCACAGCCCTCGCTCGGCCGCCTCGTGGAGCCGCTCGACGATGCCGCGCAGCGCCCACGGGTTCGAGGATCGCATGAACTCCTGGTTGGTCTCGTCCAGGACGTACTCGCGGGCGAGCTTCTCGTACATCCAGTCCTGCACCACACCGGCGGTCGCGTCGAAGCCGAAGAGGTAGTCGACGGTCGCGGCCAGCTCGAAGGCGCCCTTGTAGCCGTGGCGCTGCATCGCCGAGATCCAGCGCGGGTTGACCACCCGGGCGCGGAAGACACGGTTGGTCTCCTCCTGCAGCGTCCGGGTCTTGATGGCGTCGGGGGAGGTGGAGTCGCCGACGTACGCCTTGGGGTCCGAGCCCGTCAGCGCGCGGACGGTCGCGACCATGCCGCCGTGGTACTGGAAGTAGTCGTCGGAGTCGGCGATGTCGTGCTCGGCCGAGTCGACGTTCTTCGCGGCGACCTTGATCCGGCGGTAGTTGGCGCGCATGTCGTCGGCTGCCGGGGCGCCGTCGAGGTCGCGGCCGTAGGCGAAGCCGCCCCAGGCTGCGTACACGTCGGCCAGATCCTGGTCGGAGCGCCAGTTGCCGGCCTCGATCACCTGCAGGATCCCGGCACCGTACGACCCCGGCTTGGAGCCGAAGATCCGCGACGTCGCGCGGCGCTGGTCACCGTGCTCGGCCAGGTCCTCGAGGGTGTGCGCGCGGACGAAGTTCTTCTCGGCGGGCTCGTCGAGGTCGGCCACCAGCCGGACGGCGTCGTCGAGCATCGAGACGACGTGCGGGAACGCGTCGCGGAAGAACCCGGAGATGCGTACGGTCACGTCGATGCGCGGCCTTCCCAGCTCCTCCAGCGGGATGACGTCGAGGTGGGTGATCCGGCGGGACGCCTCGTCCCACTCGGGACGTACGCCGAGCAGTGCGAGCACCTCGGCGACGTCGTCGCCGGACGTACGCATCGCGCTCGTGCCCCACACCGAGAGCCCGACGCTCGTCGGGTAGTCGCCGGTCTCGTCCAGGTAGCGTTGCAGCAGCGAGTCGGCCATCGCCTGCCCGGTCTGCCACGCCAGCCGCGAGGGCACCGCGCGCGGGTCGACGGTGTAGAAGTTGCGCCCGGTCGGCAGTACGTTGACGAGCCCCCGCAGCGGCGAACCCGACGGTCCCGCGGGGACGAAGCCACCGTCCAGGGCGTGCAGGACGGCGGACAGCTCGTCGGTGGTCCTCGCCAGCCGCGGCACCACCTGCTCGGCCGCGAAGACGAGCACCTGCCGCACCGCCGGGTCGTCGTGGAGGGTCTCGGCGACGGCCGGGTCCCAGCCGGCAGCGTCCATCCGCTGCACCAGGTCGCGCGCCTGCGTCTCGATCTCGTCGACGGCCCGGGTGTCGGCGCCCTCCTTGAGACCGAGCGCCGCCCGCAGACCGGGCACGGCGCCGCCGACGCCACCCCACACCTGCGCAGCGCGCAGGATCGAGAGGACCAGGTTGATCCGTGCCTCGCCCTCAGGGGCGCCGCCGAGCACGTGCAGGCCGTCGCGGATCTGGGCGTCCTTGATCTCGCAGAGCCAGCCGTCGATGTGGAGCATGAAGTCGTCGAACTCGTCGTCCTCGGGACGCTCCTCCATGCCGAGGTCGCGATGGAGCTCGGCGGCCTTCATCAGCTGCCAGATCTCGCCACGGATGGCGGGCAGCTTGGCCGGGTCCATGGAGGAGATCCGGTCGTACTCCTCCATCAGCGACTCCAGCCGCGCGATGTCGCCGTAGGACTCCGCGCGGGCCATCGGCGGCACCAGGTGATCGACGATCGTGGCGTGCGCGCGGCGCTTCGCCTGAGCGCCCTCGCCGGGGTCGTTGACCAGGAACGGGTAGATCAGCGGCATGTTGCCGATCGCGGCGTCCGGGCCGCAGGACGCCGACAGCGCGGCGTTCTTGCCCGGCAGCCACTCCATCGAGCCGTGCTTGCCGAGGTGGACGACCGCGTCGGCCTTGAACCCGTTCTCCAGCCACCGGTAGGCGCCGATGTAGTGGTGCGACGGCGGCAGGTCGGGGTCGTGGTAGATCGCGACCGGGTTCTCGCCGAAGCCGCGCGGCGGCTGGATCAGGATGACGATGTTGCCGGCCTGGAGCGTGGCCAGCACGAGCTCGCCGTCGTCGTTGACGAACAGACCGCCCGGCGACTCCCCCCAGGTCTCGACCATCTGCTCGCGCAGGTCAGCAGGGAGATCCTTGGTCCACTCGTCGTAGGACGCTTTCGAGATCCGGACGTGCGCGTCGGTGAGCTGCGCGTTGGTCAGCCACTCCTCGTCCTGGCCGCCCGCGGCGATCAGCGCGTGGATCAGCGCGTCGCCGGCCGCGGTCTCGCGCTCGGAGACTGATGTGTTGGTCTCGACACCGCTCGCGGGCTCGACCGACGCTTCGCTGGTCGAGCCGCCGGAGCCGCTAGGCGGAGGCGTGTCGAGACCAACAGAGTCGAGGATGCGTACGACCTCGTTGTCGTGGCCGAGGTCATAGCCCTCCTCGCGGAGCCGGCGCAGCATCCGGATCGCGGATACCGGGGTGTCCAGGCCGACCGCGTTGCCGATACGGGCGTGCTTGGTGGGGTAGGCGGAGAGCACCAGCGCGAGGCGCTTCTCGGCGTTGGGCGTGTGGCGCAGGCGGGCGTGGTTGACCGCGATCCGGGCGACGCGTGCGGCCCGCTCGGGGTCGGCGACGTAGTGGGGGAGACCCTGCTCGTCGAGCTCCTTGAACGAGAACGGCGCGGTGATGATCCGTCCGTCGAACTCCGGGATCGCGATCTGCGAGGCCGAGTCGAGCGGCGTGACGCCGTCGTCGGACGCCTCCCACTCCGCACGGGACGAGGTCAGGCAGAGGCCCTGGAGCACCGGGATGTCCAGCGCCGCCATCCGCTCCACGTCCCAGGCCTCGTCCTCGCCGCCGGCGGAGGCGGACGCCGGCACCGAGCCGCCGGCCGCGAGCACGGTCACGATGAGTGCGTCGAGGCTGCCGAGCGCCTCGTAGAGGTCGTCGGGCGCGGAGCGCAGCGACCCCGCGAAGACGGGTACGCCGGTGGCCGAACCCGTCGCGTCGATGGCATCGGCCAGCGCGTGCGCGAACGCGGTGTTGCCGCTGGTCTCGTGGGCGCGGTAGTAGAGCACCCCGATGCGGGGAAGGGTGTCATCGGCAGGCGCGGGCCGCTCCGCGAACCCCCAGGCCGGCACCGTGGCCGGCGGCTCGAACCCGAACCCGGTCAGCAGGACGGTGTCGGAGAGGAACGCGTGCAGCTGGGCGAGGTTGGCCGGCCCGCCCTCGGCGAGGTAGCGGTGTGCCTCGGCGGCGACGCCCATCGGGACGGTGGAGTGCTCCATCAGCTCGGCGCTCGGCTGCTGCTCGCCGCCGAGGACCACGACCGGGGTGCCGCGCTCCTTGACCGCGCTCAGGCCGTCCCACAGGTCGGTGGGGGAGCCGAGCAGCCGGAACACCACCAGGTCGGCGTCGGCGACCACCGCGTCGAGGTCGGTCGACCGCGAGGGGTTCGCCCAGGCGTAGTCGGCTCCGCTGGCACGGGCCGAGAGCAGGTCGGTGTCCGAGGTGGACAGAAGAGCGATGCGTACGCGTGCAGGGTCGGCCATGCCGGGGTCCTCCTAGGGGTTCTCGCCCCGTCGATCGGTCGGATCGCCCGCGGCCAGTGTCTGGCTGTGTCCGTGCCCGACAGCGGCACGGACGTCACAGTGGCGGAACCGCCCCGGACTCTCACCGGGTTCCTGCGCCACGAGCGTGCTCGCAGCCTACCCCGCGCGCTGCCGGAGCCAGGCCTCGCGGGTGATCTCGTACTCGACCTCGCCCTCGGCATGTCCGAGGAGCGGCTCCTCGAAGTCCTGGTGGAAGGCGCGGACGAAGCTCATCCCGACGGACACCATGGTGGCCCGGGAGGGCTCGTTGACGGCCATCGTCTGCGCGATCACGCGGTCGAAGCCGAGGTCCTCGAAGGCGTGCCGGAGCAGTTCGAGCGACCCCTCCTTCGCGAACCCCTTGCGCCAGTGGCGCTTGGGGAGCCGGTAGCCGAGCTCGGCGGCGTCGGTCCGCGGCGGGGCGTCGGGCGGCTCGAGCATGTAGAGCCCGATCGCCTCACCCGCTGCGTACCCGATCCACTTGCCCTGCGCCTCGGTCTCCCTCGCGGCCTGGATCCAGCGGTGCATCCGCTCTTCGGTCTCCTCCGGGGTGAGGGCGCGGATGAACAGGTAGCGCAGCACCTCCGGATCCGAGTTGAGGTCGACGAGGAACGGCAGGTGCTCCTCGCTCAGCGGGACCAGCTCGAGGCGCTCGGTGTGCAGATGGGCTTGTGGCATGGTCGAGACGTTAGCCAGGACGTACGCCGCCGGCACCTGGTTTAGCCCCGGCCGAGGTGGCGCAGGGCGCGGTGGGCGGCGTGGTAACCGCACATGCCGTGGACGCCGGCGCCGGGCGGGGTGGCGGCGGAGCAGAGGAACATCCCCGGGATGCCGGTGTCGTAGGCGGCGAGGGTGGGGCGGACGATGAGCTGGCGCAGGGTGTTGGCGCCGGTGGAGATGTCGCCACCGACGTAGTTGAGGTTGTACGCCGCATAGTCCGCCGGCGTGGTGACGTGGGTGGCGACGACATGCGAGCGGAAGCCGGGCGCGAAGCGCTCGATCTGGGCCAGGACCGCGTCGGTCGCGTCGCCCTCGTAGGCGTGCGGGACCTGGGCGTAGGCCCACACCGGGTTGAGACCGTCGGCAGAGCGCGACGGGTCGGCGACGTACTGCTGGCCCAGCAGCACGAACGGGCGCTCCGGCATCCGGCCGACCGCGATCTCCTGCTCGCTCGCCGCCACCTCCGCGATCGTCCCGCCGAGGTGGACGGTCCCGGCGCGACCGACCGCCGGGTCACGCCAGGGGATCGGGCCGCGGACGGCCAGATCGACCTTGTACGCCGCGGGCCCGTGCCGCCACCGCCGCATGGCCCGTCGTGGCCGCTGCGGCAGAGCATCCCCGACGATGTCGGCGAAACCGCCGGGGCTGGTGTCGAAGAGGGTGACGTCCGCCGCGGGCAGGTCGGCTCGGGTGCGGACCGTGACGCCCGTGACGACGGTGCCGCCCAGCTCTTCGAGGAGCCTCGCCATGGCGAGCGTGATCGCGTGGGAGCCGCCCTCGGCGACCGGCCACCCGTGCCGGTGCCCGCTGACCACGAGCATCGTGCCCACCGCCGAGGTGCCGGGCCGGTCGAGCGGCTGGAACGCGTGCGCGGCGCAGCCGGCGAAGAGCGCCCTCGCCTTCTCCTCCCGGAACGCCCGCGCGAGCACGGTGGCCGGCGGGGCGGCCCGGAGCCCGAAGCCGGCCATCCGAAACGGCCTCCTCGGCAGGCGCAGCAGCGGAGCGAGGATCTGGTCGGTGATCGAGTCGAAGTCACGTACGACAGGGCCGAACACCTGCTCCCAACGTCGCCGGTCGGCGCCCAGCCCCGCGGCCGTCGACTCGACCGAACGGTGCAGCAGCGCGGCCTCGCCCTCATCGAGTGGATGGGCGAGCTCGATCTCGGGAAAGCGCCAGGTCAGGCCGTACCTCTCCAGCCCCAGCTCGCGGAAGAGCGGCGAGGCCACCCCGAGCGGGTGGATCGCCGAGCAGATGTCGTGGTGCAGTCCGGGGAGGGTCAGCTCGGCGGTGCGGGTGCCGCCGCCGACGGTCTCCGCGGCCTCGAGGACGGTGACCTCCACCCCGTGACGGGCGAGCACGACCGCCGCCGCCAGGCCGTTGGGGCCGGCGCCGACGACGGTTGCGGTGGACGACATCGGACACAGCCTGACGCGGGCCCTGACCGGGGGCAAGCGACGCGCGGACGTACGTGGAACTGCGTAGGTCGATGACGCGGCAGGCCGGACGCCGGGGCGGCGCGGCAGCGGAAGTCTCGAGTCATCCCATCCCAGCAAACGAGGAGACTCGAGAATGTCCACGTCGATCACGTCTGCACAGGCAGACAGAACCGCGTCCGGCTCCGCCTGGGCGCTCGCAGGAGCCGCCGTCTTCCTGGTCGCCTATCTGGCGGTCAGCCCGGTGGCGGGCCTGTTCGCCACCGGCGACATCCCGCTGCCGACCGATCCCGGCGAGGAGGTCAAGGCGTTCCTGGTCGCCAGCCCGCTCGCCGCGGTCTCCGGGGCGGTCCTGCAGGCCGTCTCCGTCCTCGGATTCGCGGCCTTCGCCCGCGTGGTGGTGCCGATGACCGGCAACCGGACCCTGGGCGTCGTCGCCGGTGTCTCGGTGGCCGCGATGCTGATCTCCTCGGCGATCACCCTGGTGTCGGCGCTGTTCGCCGCCGACCTCTCCGCCGACAACCTGTCGATGCTGCGCATGGCGAGCTTCTACGCAGGCGGCGTGCTCAACGTCGCCACGCTCGGCTTCGTCGCCTTCGTGGCCTCGCGCCGGCTCCTCCGCATCGGTGCGGTGGGGAAGGGCACCGCGATCCTCGGGTACGTCGTCGGCACCCTGTCGATGCTCTCGGTGATCTCGCTCGCCGTCTACTACGCCAACCTGTTCCTGCCGCTCGGCCGGGTCGGGTCGATGGTGTGGACGGTCCTGGCGGCGGTCGTGCTGGCGCGGCGAACGGGGCGGTCGGATCGGTGAAGGATGTGGCCCGACCGGGATCGGCCGGTCGGGCTCACTCGTTTCAGGCGCCCTCGTTCAGGACCCGGTTGGCGACGGCGAACGCGGTGTTGGCGGCGGGTACGCCGACGTAGATCGAGGTCTGCAGGAGCACCTCGATGATCTCCTCGCGGGTCAGCCCGTTGGTGAGCGCAGCGCGCAGATGGAACTCGAGCTCCTCGAAGTGGCGCCCCGCGACCAGGGCGGTGAGCACGCCGATCGAACGGTCCCGGCGGGCCAGACCGGGGCGGGTCCAGATGGTGCCCCAGGCGTAGCGGGTGATCAGGTCCTGGTAGTCGCGGTTGATGTCGGTGATCGCGGCCGTGGCCCGGTCGACGTGGGCGTCGCCGAGCACCTGGCGGCGTACGTTCATCCCCGCCGCGTACGCCGGGTCCGACGCCGTCACGTGCGAGGTGATCAGGCTCGAGACGGCGTGCGGCGCCTCGGCGGGGGCGAGGTGGCCGACGGCGTCGAGCGTGACGAGCTGCCCGTTGCGCACCCCGACGGCGATCTCCTCGAGCGAGGCCGGTGGGGTCGGGGCGTCGTCGACGCCGGCGATGGCCAGCACCGGCGCGGTGATCTCGGCGAGCCGCCCGCGGACGTCGTACGCCGCCAGCGCATCGCACACCAGCGCGTAGCTCTCCGCGTCGGCGTCGCGCAGCGAGTGGAGCAGCGCGCCGCCCCGCTCGGGCTGGCGCTCGAGGAAGCCGGGGGAGAACCAGCGCTGGGTGGAGCCGGCGATCTGGGAGGCGGTGCCGGCGGCGCGTACGGTCGTGGCGCGGTCGTTCCAGCCGGCGGGCTCTCCGATCTTGGCGCCGGTGTTGGTGAGCACGGCAGCGCTCACCCTGGTGGGCGCGTCGAGCAGGAGCTGGAGGCCGACGGCGCCGCCGACCGAGTCGCCGGCGTAGGCGAAGGTGCCCTGGCGCTCACCGCGGTCGTTGAGGACCCGGTCGGCGCAGGCGAGCACGCCGGCGGCGAGGTCGGCCATCGAGAACGCGTCGGTGGTGGGAGTGCCGTGGCCGTGGCCCGGGAGCTCCCAGCCGATGACGTGGAACCTGTCCGCGAGCAGCTCGGCGGTGGCGGTCCACAGCGCGGTGACCGAGGTGCCCAGGGAGGGGCCGACGACCAGGATCGGCTTGCTCGGGTCTCCGGCCAGCTCGACAGCGGTGATCCTCGGCGTCATGAGAGGTCCTTCCAGGTTTCGTGGGCGCGGGCGACGGCGGAGTCGATGAGGGCGTCGGTGGCGCCGAGATAGTCGTCGAGACCGCTCGCGGCATCGGTCCCGGTGAGTACGTCGCCCCCCACGAAACCGGTCAGCGACCGCTGCTCGGCCAGCAGGTCCGCACCCGCAGCCTCGGCGGTGGCGCGCATCCGGGCCGCGTCGACGCGGAGCCCGGCGAGCAGCTCGGTGGTCTGCGAGGCGGCCACGACGCTGCGCCGGGCCAGCGTGGCGAGGGTCTCCCACTCGGCGTGCCAGGCGCCGTCGGGCCGCTCGTCGACGTAGCTCGCCGCGGCGGTGTGGAGCGTCGCGGCCAGCGGGGGAGCGGCGAGCGCGTGGCGGCGGACGAGCACCGACAGCACCGGGTTGGACTTGTGCGGCATCGTCGAGGAGCCGCCGCGCCCCTCGCCGGCGGGCTCGACCAGCTCGCCGATCTCGGGACGGGTGAGGAGGGTGATGTCGGTGGCGATCCGGCCCCAGACATCGGCCGCGGCGACCAGCGCGTCCCCGGCCGTGGTCAGCGGGCCGCGGGAGGTGTGCCACGGGGCCCGCGGGGCCAGTCCGAGGGTGGTCGCGGTGGTCTCTGCCGCGGTCCGCGCGGCGCCGACCGGGTCGGCGACACCACGGAGCCGGGCCAGCCCGACGACGGCCGCCAGGGTGCCGGCCGCGCCGCCGATCTGGGCGGGCAGCGACGTCCGCGCCCGACGCAGCGGCTCGGTGGCATCGGTCAGGCCGCCGAGCCAGGTCGCGGCCTTGAGGCCGAACGTGATCGGCACCGCGTGCTGGGTCAGGGTGCGGCCGGACATCACCGTGGCACGGTGGTCGCGGGCGAGGCCGACCAGCGAGACAGCCTGGGAAGCGAGCTCCTCCTCGACCCGTTCGAGCACATCGCGCAGGCAGAGCACGAGCGCGGTGTCGACCACGTCTTGGCTGGTCAGGCCCTTGTGGAGCCACCGCGCGGGCTCGCCGTCCAGCCGGCCGCGCAGGACCTTGACGAGGCCGATGACCGGGTTGCCCCCGCCCTCCGCGCCCTCGGCAAGCCCCGGGACATCATCCTCGGAGACCAGGCCGGCCAGCGGCGTACGCGCTTCCTCGGGGGCGATCCCCGAGGACACGATCGCGGCCAGCCAGGCCTCCTCGACCCGCACCATCGCAGCGAGAAAGGCCGCCTCGGAGAAGAGGTCCCCGGCGCGCTCCTCGCCTGGCCACAGCAGCGACATTCGACTCCTCAGCCGTAGTTGAGAAAGGTGGTCTCGCGGTCGCCCTGGAGGTGGATGTCGAACCGCAACCCGGTTGCGTCCGCAGTCGCCACCAGCGTCGCACGCTCGTCCTCGGAGAGCGATACCAGCAGGGGGTCACCGGCGTTCGCGGGGTGTTCGGGCAGGTAGATCCGGGTCTGCAGTTTGTCGAGCAGACCGCGGGCGAAGACGGTCAGGGCGAAGAACGGCACCCGGCCCTCGCCGGCGGCGCCCGGGAGCACCGTCGAGAAGCTGTAGTGACCGTGCAGGTCGGTGCCGGCACGGCCCCAGCCGGTGAAGGTCCAGCCGTCGCGGTGCAGCGAGCCCTCGGCCTGCGGGACGTTGCCGTCGGCGTCGGTCTGCCAGATCTCGAGCAGCGCGTCGGGGATCGGGTTTCCGGCGCCGTCGTAGACCCAGCCGTGCAGCCGGATCGAGCCGGGGCTGCCCGGCGGGACCAGGTCGGCGTCGCCCTCGTAGGGGAGCGCGTAGCCGAAGAACGGGCCGATCGTCTGGCCGGGAGTGGCCGAAGCGGAGCCCGAGGCAATCTGGGTGGGGATGGTGCTCACAGGTCCCCCTCCTCGGGCTCGGTCCAGGTGCGGCTCGGGCCGGTCACGACGATGTCCCAGCTGTAGCCCATCGAGTACTCGGGGACGGAGAGGTCGTGGTCGTACCTCGCCACCAACGCGTCCCGGTCCTTCTGCGACGTGATCGACTGGTAGATCGGGTCGAGCGCGAAGAGCGGGTCGCTGGGGAAGTACATCTGCGTGATCAGCCGCTGCGTGAACGCGCGCCCGAAGAGCGAGAAGTGGATGTGCGCGGGACGCCAGGCGTTGATGTGGTTGCCCCACGGGTAGGGGCCGGGCTTGATCGTCTGGAACCGGTAGCGCCCCTCCGCGTCGGTGATGCAGCGGCCGACGCCGGTGAAGTTGGGGTCGAGCGGCGCCGGGTGCTGCTCGCGCTTGTGGACGTAGCGGCCGGCCGAGTTGGCCTGCCAGATCTCGACCAGCTGGTTGCGCACCGGGCGACCCTCGCCGTCGAGGACCCGGCCGCTGACCGTGATCCGCTCGCCGATCGGCTCGTTGCTGCCGGCGATGGTCAGGTCGGCCTCGAGCGGGTCGACGTCGGAGTGGCCGAAGCAGGGGGCCCAGAGCTCGATCGTCTCGGGGTCGGCGTGGCGCGGGTCCTTGGTGGGGTGGCGCAGGATGCTGGACCGGTAGGGCGGGTAGTCCAGCAGCGGCTGACGGCTGGGCTTACCTTCTTGGGTCTGGCCCTCGGCGTCGGCCTCGATCTTCGCGATCTCGGCCGAGAGGTCGGCTTGGGTCTCGGTGGTCGCTGTCACGTTCCGAACGCTAGGAGAGCGAGGCGTACGATGAAAGCGTTGACTTCCGCTGAGCGAAAGGTGCGGAGCATGGCAGGTGGCAGCGGTGGCCGCACGGTCGCCTCGCGCGTCCTCGGCCTCATCGGCGCCTTCGACGCGACCCACCGCCGGCTCACGCTCAGCGAGCTGGCCGCCCGTGCCGACGTCTCGCTCCCGACCGCCCATCGTCTGGTCGCCGAGCTGGTCGAGTGGGGAGCCTTGGTGCGGGAAGAGGACGGGACGTACGCCGTCGGCCGCCGGCTCTGGGACGCCGGCCTGCTCGCCCCGGTCGCCACCGACCTGCGCTCGGTCGCGGCGCCGTTCCTCCACGACCTCTACGGCGCGACGCTGGAGACGGTCCACCTCGCGGTCCGCGAGGACGACCACGTGCTCTACCTGGACACCCTCCGCGGCACCCGCAACGTCCCCATCGTCTCCTCGGTCGGCTCCCGCCTGCCGATGTACTCCACCGGCGTCGGCAAGGTGCTCCTGGCCCATGCGCCCGAGGACGTACGCACCCAGGTGCTGTCCGGCCCGCTCCGCCCCTTCACCCGCCACACCATCACGACCCCCGGCCTGCTGCGCCGCCAGCTCGACCGGGTGATCACCGAGGGCTACGCGACCACCGCCGAGGAGATGACCCTGGGCGCCTGCTCGGTCGCGGTCCCGATCACCACCTCGGCCGGTGTCGTCGGCTCCCTGGGCATCGTCGTCTCCGACCTGCGCCGCAACCGCCTCCGCCTCGTCTCCGCCCTGAAGGTCGCCGCCCAGGGCGTCTCCCGCGGCCTCGGATGACGTGGGGTACCTTGCGCTGGTGACGATCCAGACCCCGAACGACGACGTACGCCGCGCTGCCGCCGAGCGCCTCGGAGCCCTGGCGACCCCGCCGGGTGCCCTGGGCCGGCTGGGAGAGCTGGCGGTCTGGGTGGCGGCGTGCCAGGGCGAGGTGCCGCCGCGACCGGTCGACGACGTACGTCTGGTGATCTTCGCCGGCGACCACGGCGTCGCGCAGCACGGGGTCTCGGCGTTCCCGCCGGCGATCACGGGCGCGATGGTGCGTACGTTCCTGGGCGGCCGTGCCGGGGTCAGCGCGCTCGCCAAGGCCCACGGCGTCCAGGTCCGGGTGCTCGACCTCGGTGTCGACGAGGAGTTCGGGGACCTCGACGCGGCGACCCGCGAGGTGCTGACCGCGCACAAGATCCGGCGGGGGAGCGGCGCGATCCACCTCGAGGACGCGCTGACCGCTGAGGAGACCCGTGCCGCGCTGGAGGCCGGCGCCGCGGTGGCCCGTGAGGAGATCGCGGCCGGTGCGCAGCTGCTGATCAGCGGTGACATGGGCATCGGCAACACCACGCCCGCGGCGGCGATGGTGGCCGCCGGGCTCGGGCTGCCGGCGAGTGAGGTCACCGGCCGCGGCACCGGCATCGGCGACGACGCGCTGCGCACCAAGACCGACGTCATCGATGCGGCCCTCGCGCGTGCCGGCGTACGCGCCGCCGACCCGGTCGAGACCCTGGCCGCGCTCGGCAGCGCCGACCTCGCCGCCACCACGGGCTACCTCCTCGAGGCCGCCCGTCAGGGCGTCCCGGTCCTGCTCGACGGTCTGATGAGCGTCGCCTGTGCGCTGACCGCCGACCGGATCGAGCCGGGTGCGGCCGCGTGGTTCGCCGCCGGCCACCGCTCCACCGAGCCCGCCCAGTCGATGGCGCTGGAGAAGCTCGGCCTGGTGCCGCTGCTCGACCTCGACCTGCGTCTCGGCGAGGGTTCCGGTGCGGTCGCCGCGGTCCCGGTCGTACGCAGCGCTGTCGCCCTCCTGCGTGACGTCGCCCTGCTCTCCGAGCTCGCCCCGGGAGACCCTGCCTGATGCTCGTGCGGGACGCCTGGCGTCTCGCGGTCGGCACCCTGACCGCGCTGCCCGTGCCGCCGCCCGAGCGCGTCGACCGCCGCCGCGCCGCGGTGGCGATGACGGTCGCGCCGCTGGCTGCGCTCCCGCTCGCGCTGGGTGCCGGCGCTATCGCACTCCTGGGACAGCTCGCCGGGCTACCGCACCTGGTCACCGCCCTGCTCGCGATCGGCGCCGTGGTCGCCGGCAACCGAGCGTTCCACCTCGACGGTCTCGCCGACACGGTCGACGGGATGGCCGCCTCCTACGACCGCGAGCGCTCGCTGGCGGTCATGAAGACGGGCACCTCCGGCCCTGCCGGTGTCACCGCGATCGTCCTCGTCCTCGGCCTCCAGGTGGCGGCGCTCGCCTCGCTGCTGGACGGCGCGGCCATCTCCTCGGCGGTGCTCGCCACGGTCGCCGTCTGCGCGTCGCGCGCGGCCCTGGCGCTGTGCTGCACCCGCGGCATCAGGCCGGCCCGCGAGGACGGACTGGGGCGTACGTTCACCCAGACCCTGCCGCCCGCTGTCACCGTCCTCGTCTGGACCGTCGGTGCGGCCGCGCTCGCGGCCGCCGGCGCCTGGGCCGGCCTGCCATGGTGGCGCGGAGCCCTCGCGGTCGCCCTCGCCGGGGCGGTCGTGGGTGCCATCGTCCTCCGCGCGGTCAAGCGGTTCGGGGGTGTGACCGGCGACGTCTTCGGCGCCGCTGTCGAGGCCGCGCTGGCGACGATCCTGGTCACGCTGAGCGCCGGCTAGAGCTTCAGCACCCGTCCCGCGATGACGAGGTGCACCTCGTCGCAGGCCTCGGCCAGCCGCTGGTTGACCAGCCCGAGGAGGTCGCGGAAGAGCCGTCCCGAGCGATGGGCGGGCACGACCCCGAGACCGACCTCGTTGGTCACCAGCACCACGTCGCCGCTCTGCCGGCCGAGCACCTCGACGGCATCGTCGACCAGTGCCGAGACCGCCGCGGTCGCCTCCTCCGAGGTGGCCTCCCACAGCCCGCGTGAGTCCATGACCCCGGTGAGCCACGTGCCCAGGCAGTCGACCATCACCGCGTCACCGGCCGCCAGCCCCTCGACCAGCGCCCCGGCGAGGTCCCGCGACTCGACCGTACGCCACCGCTGCGGCCTCCGGGCCTGATGCGAGGCCAGCCGCGCGGCCCAGTCCGGATCCGGCTCCTCCTCGAGCGTCGGCCCCGGCGCGACGTACGCGACCGACGGCGCGGCAGCGAGCAGCGACTCGGCGTGCCGGGATTTCCCCGACCGCACTCCACCCGTCACCAGAATCCTCACGCAGCCAGTCTCCCAGCCATCGCATAGCCTGCGGCCCATGACCCCTGAGCGGATCGCGCTGATCTCGGACGTACACGGCAACCTCACCGCCCTCGAGGCCGTCCTCGCAGACATCGACGCGCGGGGGATCACGCGGATCTTCAACCTCGGCGACTACGTCGGCAAGGGCCCGCGGGGACGCGAGGTCGCCGAGCTCTGCCGGGAGCGGTGCGAGGTCAACATCCTCGGCAACTGGGAGGACTTCCTGCTCGCCCCCGAGCCCGACTTCGGCCGCGAGTCGGTCGGGCTGATGTGGTGGCGCCTGCAGGCGTGGGAGCAGGCAGAGTGGCTGCGTACGCTCCCGTTCAGCCACGACTTCTGGATCAGCGGCCGGCGGGTCAGGCTCTTCCACGCCTCCGAGGAGACCGTCCACCGCCGGGTCAGGTTCGACCACGACGAACAGGAGTTCCTGGGCTTGTTCCGCAACACCGAGGCGACCGGCTTCGACCTGCCGGAGCCCGACATCGTCGGCTACGCAGACACCCACGACCCCTACTACGAGACCGACCGCAACCGGCGCACCGTCTTCAACACCGGCAGCGTCGGCAACTGCATGAGCGACCCGACCCCGGTCTACGTCATCCTCGAGGGCGTCATGGACAGCGAGCAGGAGGCGCCGTTCGGCATCCAGTGGGTGCGGGTGCCCTACGACGCGGAGGCTGAGATCGCGTACGCCGCCGAGGTCGGGATGCCCGAGCTGGAGGAGTACACCTACGAGCTGCGCACGGGCTTCTACCGGGGCAACCTCAGGGAGGGCCTCAGGAACGACGAGCAGCCGACCTACCACCGAAGGAGGTAGATCGGCTCTTCGCCGCTCGTGAAGCACTCAACTGATCTTGCGCCGGTAGGCAGCCATGGCGAAGGCGTACGAGACGACCAGGATGCCCACACACCAGGCCAGCGCCACCCAGATGTCGTCCCCGACCGGCCGCTCGGCGAAGAGCGCCTGGATGGTGTTGACGATCGAGGTCACCGGCTGGTTCTCGGCGAAGGCGCGCACCGGACCCGGCATCGTCTCCGTCGGCGCGAACGCCGAGCTGATGAACGGCAGGAAGATCAGCGGGTAGGAGAACCCGGTGGCTCCCTCCATGGTCTGCGCCGCCAGCCCGGGGATGACCGCGAGCCAGGTCAGTGCCAGGGTGAGCAGCGCCAGGATCCCGGCGACCGCGAGCCAGGCACCCAGCCCCGCCGAGGTGCGGAAGCCCATCAGGAACGCGACGCCCAGGATGATCGCCAAGGTGAGCATGTTGGCCACCATCGAGGTGCCGACGTGGGCCCAGAGCACCGCCGACCGGGCGATCGGCATCGACTGGAACCGCTCGAAGATCCCGCCCTTCATGTCGGTGAAGAGCCGAAGCGCGGTGTACGCGATGCCCGAGGCGATCGCCATGATCATGATCCCGGGGAGGACGTAGTTGACGTAGTTGTCGGTGCCGGTCCGGATCGCGCCGCCCAGGACGTAGACGAAGAGCAGCATCATTGCGATCGGGGTGAGCGCGGTGGTGATGATCGTGTCCGGGCTGCGGGTGATGTGCCGCAGCGAGCGCCCCAGCAGGGTGCCGGCGTCGGCGAATGCGTGCTTGTTCATGACTGACTCTTTCCTGTGAGTGAAAGGAAGATCTCCTCCAGCGACGGCTGCTTCTCGACGTACTCGACCTTCGCCGGCGGCAGCATCGCCTTGAGCTCGGCGAGGGTCCCGTTGGCGATGATCGTCCCGCCGTGGAGGATCGCGATCCGGTCGGCGAGCTGCTCGGCCTCCTCGAGGTACTGCGTGGTGAGCAGCACGGTCGTGCCCTGCTCGGTCAGCTCCTTGACGACCTTCCACACCTCCAGCCGCGCCTCCGGGTCCAGCCCCGTCGTCGGCTCGTCGAGGAAGATCACCGACGGCGAGCCGATGAGGCTCATCGCGATGTCCAGTCGCCGCCGCATCCCCCCGGAGTACGTCCCGACCTTCCGGGCGCCCGCCTCGACCAGGTCGAAGCGCTCGAGCAGCCCGTCGGCCACGTCGCCGGGGGAGGGGAGGTGGCGGAGCTTCGCGACCAGGACCAGGTTCTCCCGGCCGGTCAGGATCTCGTCGACCGCCGCGAACTGGCCGGTCAACGAGATCACCTCCCGCACCTGCTGCGCCTCCTCCACAACCGAGGCACCCTCGACCAGCGCCGCGCCGGCATCAGGTTTCAGGAGCGTCGAGAGGATGCGTACGGCCGTGGTCTTGCCGGCTCCGTTCGACCCGAGCAGCGCGAAGATCGATCCCCGCGCCACCTCGAAGTCCACACCCCGCAGCACTTGGTTGTCCTTGTAGGACTTCTCCAGACCGCGTACGGAGATCGCGGCTGTCGCGCTCATGACTCCTCCTCCTTGTTGATGGCTTCGATCGCCTCGTTGAGCCGGGCGCGCTCCTTCTTGATCCAGGCGCCCTCTGCGTAGTTCCTGCCGAACTCCTCGGCGAACTCGACGGGGTTGTCGCCGACGATCGCGCTCACCGGCGTGCCGTCGGCGGCGCTCTGCTCGAAGAGCTCGAGGAGGTCCTCGGCCATCGCTGTCACGATCGCGCCGTCGGCGATGCCGGCGGAGTACATCAGGTAGCGCTCGACCGCATCGTGCGCCTTGCGGTGGTTGTCGGGGAGCTGCTGCTTGCGGGCCTTGAGCTGCCGCCAGCGCTTCTTGAGCTCGAGCTCGCCGACGACCGTCTCGAACATCGATCGGATAGACATGTCTTACTTCCCTTCCGTACGCAGGCTCTCCAGCCGTTCGGCCAGGAACCCCCAGGTGGTCCAGAACTCTTCGAGGTACTTCTCGCCGTCTGCGTTGAGCGAGTAGACCTTCCGCGGCGGCCCCTTCTCCGACGGCCGCTTCTCCACGTCCACCAGCCCGTTCTTCTCGATCCGGACCAGCAGCGCGTAGACCGTGCCCTCGGCGATATCGGTGAACCCCTGGCTCCGCAGCCAGGTCGTGATCTCGTATCCGTACGCCGGGTTGCCGGTCAGGAACGCCAGCACGATCCCCTCCAGCGTCCCCTTGAGCATCTCGGTCATCTGCTTGCCCATCGGGCACCTCCTTCCACTACTCAGTGTTGCTGACTACTGGTACATAGTAGCGCTGAGTAGTGACGGAAGGTCAAGTCCGATTGCGATGGAGATCGATGCGACGGGCGCATACCGAGGCGTGCTGGCAGGTGCGCGATGTTGTGGTGACTGCCCGTGTCGGGTGGTTACGATGCCGACCAACGACATTCGACCTCGATTTTCGCTGCGGCGTGGTGGGCGTTGACTGCCGCGAACGGTCTGAAACTTTTATGTTTAGAACTCCGGTATCGGGGTATGAGGTGGTTGTAACCACCGCCGAAGGTCTTGGGGGCCGCGCATGAATGTGCAGATGATCGAAGCAGACGTCAGGAAGTCTGCGCAGAAGATCCAAGCCGCAGCGAACAACGTCAAAGGTATCGACTTCTCTGACTCGATCAGTGCGATCACCTCCGCTCTCCCCGGCAGCACCTGCGTTGGTGCGGCGAACAAGCTCAAGACCGAGCTGAAGACCAACCTCGACGCGTGGGTGAAGTCGGCGAACAGCCACCACGAGCTCACGAACAACGCGGCCGACCACATCGTCGCCGCCGACGAGACCAGTCAGCGGACCGGTAACAAGATCAATCAGCAGGTGGGTCAGCGATGACGGTCACGTACGAGAAGCTGCAGAGCTGGAAGCCTGACGGTCTGAGCGATGCCGCCGACAAGTTCAACAGTCTGCGCAAGAAGCTCATCGACCAGCAGGACGAGATGGATGCCGGCAAGCCGCCGGAGACCTGGCAGACGCCTAACAGCTCCGAAGCCGCGCGCAGCCGCCACAAGCGTCTGGTTGAGGACCTGAACGACATCGCCGCTCCGTTGTCGGCAGTCGTCGCCGGACTCGACAGCGCGGCCTCGTCACTCCGGAGCGCGAAGGAGTCCGCCAAGACCGCCTACGATGCCGCAGTCGGCAAGGGGTGGACCGTGAAGTTCCCGGGCGGCACGCAGGTGGAGATCGAAGATCCCACCCCGCCGGAGTCGACGGCTCCCGGTGGCCGCCGCGGTGTGCCGACGGGACACCCGGATCAGAGCACGATGGACTCCTACGCTCAGACCATCTCGAAGGCACTGGCTGACGCAACCGAGGCCGAGTCCGAGCTGGAGGGCGTCCTCAACACCGCGACGAGCGGCGGGTACGACGGCGGCGATGGTGAGATCGCCGACGCCATCCCGCCCGAGATCGGCAAGATCCTCGCCTCCGGCCAGGAAGACGGCGACAAGCCTGACAAGGCGGCGATGCAGCGCTACGCGGCCTACATGGACGAGCTCGAGGACGAGCCCGAGCTCAAGCGCGAGATCATGAGCCAGATGGGTCGCGAGGGCATCGCCAACGCCTTCAAGAATGCCGAGGGCACCGGTGTCGACCTGCATGCTGCGATGGGTGCGACCGGCCGCGGGGTGATCGAGGACTGGGTCGAGTACGACGTCAAGAACAAGGGCGTCAGCGGAGATACGGCGACCCTCCTCGGGGCGTACAAGAAGGACGCCGAGTTCACCAAGGAACTCTTCACCAACGTCTCGCCCGACCAGTGGGCTGACGCGATCAAGCACGAGAACGGCGAAGCGTTCAGCGGGGGCAAGATCGACGAGGCTGATCGAAAGGTCTACTCCGAGTTCCTACGTGCAGGTGGTTCCGCCCTTGCGACTTATACCCAGGGTCACCCCGACCCGAAGGGCCTCGCAGATGAGTGGTTCAAGTCGATCACTGAAGGTGATGACGAGAACGCGTCGGCTCTGACACTCATGATCAAGAAGGGCGGTGAGGACGGCTCGACGTTCCAGACTGACTTCATGTACAACCTCACCGATGACGTCTACAACTGGGAGCGCGGTCACGACGGCGATCCAGTGTGGAAGCCGAAGGACGTCGGCTTGGTGGACCCCGATGCTGATGTCGACTACGCGGCGCGTGGACGCGGGGCCTACGAGTTGCAGTCCGGGTCTGCCAACGATGGCATGGCGAACCTGCTCGGCGGGATGGCTCACTCGCCTGAAGCGGCGCAGCAATTCTTCAAGGACGGCACTCTCGACAACGGCGACAAGGACGACCGGTTCGACTACTTCATTCGGGAGCGCACCTTCGCGGGCAACAAGGGCAGTGACGAGGGTGACGGACTCGGTCTGGCGCTCGAAGCCGCCACCGTGGGGGCGAGAGAGTCCGGCGACGCAGAGTTCAGCAACCACTTGACGGACCGGCTGTTCAAGACCATCGCCGAGCACAGCAACAGCGGCGCTGAAGGATGGTTGATCGACGGAAACAAGGCCTGGCACACCTGGCCTGAGTTCAACGACAGCCTGGGCGCCATTGCTGCTGGCTACTCAGACGATGTGTACAACACTCTCCTGCCGGACGGCGGCGGTGAAGGTGGACCACTCTCCGTGTCTCCGAACGAGATGAAGATCGTCCTTGGCGAGATGGGTCGAGGGGACGACACTGGGGTGCAAGTTCTCAACGCTGCACTAGCTCACGAAGGCAACGAGCGTGTTGATGCGATTATTGCCGATAACAAGGGCGAAGTGTCCGATGACAAGTTGCGTGCCCTGATCTCAAAACAGACCAGTGACACAGGAGCGGTGCTGGGGAACTCCATCGGATTCTCTGTCCTAGTCAATGTCGAGGACGACATGCGTGAGGCGGCGAACGCTGCGTACATGCAGAAGGCTTTCGATGTAGCGGCCGGTTTCGTGCCGGGCGCCGGCGACGTCGTCGGTGACGTCCTCAAGGAATCGGTGGGCAAGGCGGGAACTCATCTGATCACCACCGGCGTGGACACCGCGACATCTAGTGGTCTTGACGCGTTGAAGGGAACGATCGGCGCATCGGGTGAGGTCGACTACCACGACCCGAAGACAGTTCGAACGCAAGATGCACTCATCGAGCGTAACTTGATGAATAGTTACCTTCGCGCCGGGATGATCGATGATGTTCCGAAGGAGTTCATCGTTCAAGGGCCCGATGGCCCCTCTTTCCACCCCGACATCTTCAACTCCGACGATATCAAGGACGTGCCCGAATTGGCGGGGCAGCGTGAGCGCCTCGAAACGCTCTGGCAGGATCTTAAGGATCCAACATCCGACTCGTACAGTTTGGATCTTGCGGCAGCAGAGGAATCGGCGACGGATGGGCGACAAGAGTTCAAGCACTACTACGCTGAAGCCGTCGCCGAGGCGCAAGAAGTAGCTGGGATGGACTACGAAGACCAGCAGAAGTGGAAGAGGGGCGAGAAGTGATTCGGTGGGCACTCCAAGCGGTGTCTCTTGCGTTCATTCTCGTTGCCGTTGCGTGCGGCCAGGAGTCCGCGCAGACAGAAGGTGATTCGATGTGCGGAATATTCAGTGACGGCGTCCTCGAGGGCATTTTCGGCGAGGACGTACTGCGCGTAGAGAAAAGCGACTCGTCGTCGAACAGTGCCTCGTGTGTTATCTATGACGACACTCTTGGTCATTCGGTTGTGACGGTGAATGCCGGGGCTCGATCCGACGGTGACGACGCCAAGATGGCGCAACGCGTAGCGGACCTCACCAAGGCCGGATCCGAAGTTGAAGTGGCCGGCCTGGAGGAGCTCGATGCTGCCCGCGTCACGCGCGACGACAGCGGGGTGAGGGAGAAGTACTACGTCGGTGCTGCTACCGACGACTACCTCATCCACCTCATCTACACCCCTGGCCATACAGATCCAACTAAAGACGCGAAGGCCATCGTTGCCCTCATCGAGGACGCAGACTCGAATTTGGGAGACGTGATCGAGGGAGCAGACACATCGACCACCAGCACTGAAGCGCTGTCGGAACGCGCCGAGGGCGCACCCCGCCCGGATCGTGGCGACGCGCCCAGTTGGTTGTCGACCAGGTTGGGGTGAGCCCGATGTCGCAGGCACACGAGGCGGCAGGAGCAGGGCCGGCATGGACGGCGACAACCACGCCGTCGTCTCAAGGCAATCCACGAAGTGGCGGCTGGCTCGGGATGACGGCCCTGGGGCTCGCGGCCGGGATGCTGGGGATCGTCGCGCTGGTGCGGGTGATCGTCGGTATCCCGAAGGTCAGCCAGGGCTACTACAACGCCCTCTACAACATGGAGGATCGCCAGGTCGTCTGGCTGATTCTCGGGCTGCTGATGATCGCCTCGATCGTCCCGATCGCCGTGGCGGTCGTCCTCGGCCACCTCGGCGTCAGCCGGGCGAAGGCGACCGGCACGGGCGCTGCGGTCTCCGGGATCGCGCTCGGGGTCGGCTACACGTTGGTCGTCTTCTGGGTCGTACGCCTCATCAACGCGATCACCAACGCTGCCGAGTTCAACGGCGGGTTCCGGATGTTCATCGAGTACGTCGGGCTCTGGGCGTAGCGTGACGCCGACGCCTCTAGTCACCTTTGTTAGCGACACACGTGGCGCTGGACGATGTCATCGTGACGAGGGGCCGCACGAACTTGTCGACCGTGGGTAGATCGCTTCGGATCGTGACGAGGTCGCCGTCAGGCCGCGACTCGAGCGTCATCGTGGCTTGCTGGTAGGCGACGATGGAGGAAACGTGGTCGCGGTTGGCAAGTTTCCCTTGGGGGTTCCACTCCGCCTCATCCTCGATGAGAGGCAGGAGATCTTGGCACTGCTCCTTGGCCTTCTTCTTGGCCGCCTGCTCGGGACTGGGCGGCCGTGCTGTGACTGTGACGGCCGGACCAGATCGGGTTGGCGAGGGATCGGCACGTTCCGTTGGAGGAGACACGGTGTCGCTGGGCCCGCTGAAAGCGAAGATCGCGGCGAACACGAGGCAGGCGATGCCGGTGACGGCCGCGCCGAAGCGGGTCACGCCGAGGTAGAGGTCGGAGGGCTCGGCGTCGCGGAACTTCCAGCCCTCCTCGAGGAAGAAGCCGACGTCCGGCCGTGCGGCGACGAAGAAGGACCACGCGGCCCCGAGAACGCAGATGATCGCGAGCAGCATCACGAGATACGTATACCCCGGGGCGGCGGTGACGTACGCCGTCTAGGGTCTACGGCGTGGTCAGGGACGAGGATCTCGGGTCGCCGTGGAAGCCGGCGGCGCGCCGGGTGGGATGGACGCTGCTCGGGCTGGTCAACCTGCTGTTCGGTCTCGCGCTGTGCGTCGGCTCCTTGGCGGCGGACGCCGGGGAGGTCGGGCCGTACCTGATCGGATTCACCTGCGGGGTGATGTTCGTCCTGCTGTCGATCTGCGTGCAGCTGATGAAAGGCGTACGCATCGGCAACCGCAGCGCCCACCGCAGGATCCGGCGGCTGGACGGCGGCGGGATCGAGATCAGGCTGCGGCGGGGACCGGGGATCTGTGGCGAGCTGATGCTCGTGTGCTTCGTGGGGATGCTGTGCCAGTTCGCGGGGCTCTCGTTCCGGAGCGGCATGGTGGTGATCGGGGTGTTGTGCACGGCAGCGGCGGCGTTCTTCGCGGTGGTCGTGGTCGACCACGCGTTGACGATGACGATCGCCGGGCGTTGGTGCTGACCCCCGAGAGCCTCGTCGTGGAGCTCAGCGGCGAAGCCGTCAGCGTCGCCTGGAAGGAGATCCACGTCGACGTGTTCGAGCAGGTCTCGACCCACGAGGGGATCACGGTGACCAACCGGTTCCTCGAGGTCACGCCGAGGCGGGATGCGCCGTCGTGGTCGTCGACACGGCGCCACCAGATCCGGCTGCTGCCGCGGCGGTGGCGACGCAGGGTGGTCCGGGTCGGGTTCTGGCTCCTCGACCACCCGGAGCGGGTGCTCACGACCCTGACGTCGCTGCGCCGACGCCGGGACGACGACGCCCGGCGGATCGCGCTCTCGAACGGTGTCACGCTGGCCTACCTCACCGGCGACCTCGAGGAGTCGCCGCTGCCCAGCGGACGCTGAGGACGCCGAGGACGGGAGTCAGTCCGGCCGGACCCGCATCCCCGCGAGCATGTTGCTCAGCCCCCGGTGACCGTCGGTGCGGGGGAGGACCACGAGGGTCGCGGCGACGAAGGCGAGCAGGAGGAGACCCGAGCCGGGGAAGTCGGCCATGAGCAGCAGGGTGAGGCCGCCGGCACCGGTCAGCAGCTTGACGACCCGGCGCCACCACATCCCGGACGGAGCGATCGTGCGGAGGCCGACGACCCACTCGCCGACGGTCCGCCCGAAGCCGAGGACGGCGACCGTCTCCAGCACGATCGGCGGACCCCAGAGCAGCCAGTACTGAGGGGTCGCCGGGATCGCCGAGAAGGGCACGTCCAGCCCGTAGAGCTGCCACGCGCGCCAGGCCAGCGCGAGCGGGGTGCCGCTGCCGAGGATGACCAGCAGGTCGGCGGTCATCCCGACCAGCCGTCGACCCACGGTGACCGTCGTGGGTGCCTTCCGTGCGCGCGGGCGGACGAGGCGCATGGAGATCACGGAGCCGATCACCGCGCCGAGGGTGTTGATCATCAGGTCGTCGACGTCGAAGACACGGTAGGCGCAGGGGTAGAGGCCCCAGATCCCGGTGAGCTGGGTGAGCTCGATGAGGAGCGAGGTCGCCAGCCCGAGAAGGCCGGCGACGAGCACGCCCCGACCGGCGATCGCCCGGACGAAGAAGCCGAGGGGCACGAACAGGACGACGTTGAGCGCCACCTGGAGGAACGCGGCGCTGGTGAGGAGCCCTCGGAGACCGACCTCCTCCCGCGCCCGCAGGATGTCGGCGACGAACCCGAACGGGTGGAACTGGGTCCCCGCGCAGGCGTAGCTGCCCACGTCGGGCACCGGAAGCAGGGTGTAGGCCCACAGTGCCACGGCATAGATCGTGGCGGCCAACAGCAGGAGGATGCGTACGAGCGGGAACGTGCCCCTGCGGCGGTAGGCGACCGCCGCTGCCGGGACGAAGCCGGCGACGGCCAGCAGCACCCCGAGGAAGATCGCCACCGCGGCGTTGCCGACGACGTTGCTCACATCGGTACGTTAAGCCGCCCGACCCGGGACGGGCGTGGTTCGACACCCGTCCCGGATCGACTCGCTACGCCGGGACGAGCCCGGGCTTGCCGGACTCGGTGAAGAATCGGCCACCGATGGTCAGCGGCGCGCCGGGCGTGCTGACGTACGGCACGTTCTTGTAGGTGATCTCCGCACCGGTCGCGTCGAGCGAGACGGTCGTGTAGCCGCGGAGGCCGTTGTAGAACTTCATGTGCGGGTTGCGCTCCAGATAGGCGGCCCAGTTGGCCGGGCGCTCGGCGCCGTTGCCGCCGGAGGTGATGGAGCTGGTGACGATCTCGGTCCCCATGATCCGCGAGGACGGGTCGTCGAAGTCGTCGTGGATGTTCAGCCCGTAGTGGACGTGTACGTCGCCGGTCA
The DNA here is from genome assembly GCF_011045035.1 of Nocardioides turkmenicus. GTDB lineage: Bacteria > Actinomycetota > Actinomycetes > Propionibacteriales > Nocardioidaceae > Nocardioides > Nocardioides turkmenicus. The sequence goes on along the minus strand of NZ_JAALAA010000003.1, from coordinate 39,374 downwards.
GCACCATCAGGTTCGACTGCTCGGACGCCTTCCAGCCCTCGAGGATCCGGCGCCGCGACGCGGGGTAGCCGTCCCACGAGTCCATCGACCGGGTGCCGTCGCCGGACGGGTTGTCGCGACGCGAGAAGGTGACCTGCTGCGGGACCACGTTCCACAGCGCGGAGGATCGGCGCCAGCCGTCGATCAGCCACTGCTCCTGCTCGTTCCCCGGCAGGGTCATCAACTCCGCCTCCGACTCGGCCGAGGGCACCTTCCAGCCGTCGCCGTTGGCCTGGTTGGTGCGGTACTGGCGGGTGTCGAGGATGTCGAACTGCGCCAGCCGGCCCCACTGCAGCCGCCGGTAGAGCCTCAGGTCCGGCCCCGACGGCTGCTGCGGCATCCTCAGCGGCTGGTTCTCCCAGTAGGCGCGGTAGGCGGCGGCGCGACGCACCAGGAACTCCTCCGGCGGCACCGAGTTCTCCGGGGTGTCTGCGGCGTAGTTGTTCTCGGTCTCGTGGTCGTCCCAGGTCACGATGAACGGGTGCGCCAGGTGGGCGGCGATCTGGTCCGGGTCGGACTTGTAGAGCCCGTAGCGCGCCCGGTAGTCGTCCAGCGTGACGGTCTCGTGGTTGAGGTGCGCCGGCAGCGGCTGGGTGTACGCGCGCGCCCCGGCCGAGGCGTTCACGGCGTACTCGTAGAGGTAGTCGCCCAGGTGGAAGACCGCGTCCACGTCCTCACCGGCAAGATGCTTGTACGCGGTGTAGTAGCCCTGGTCGTAGCGCTGGCACGAGGCGAGGGCGAAGGTCAGCGACGACACCGCGGCACCGACGGCGGGGGCGGTCCGGGTCCGACCGACCGGGCTGATCCACTGGCCGACCCGGAAGCGGTAGAAGTACTCGGTCGCGGCGTCGAGGCCGCGGACCTCGGCGTGCACGGAGTGGTTGAACTCGGTGTGCGCAGACGCGGTGCCGCGGCGTACGACCCGGGTGAAGGTGGCGTCGCGGGACACCTCCCAGTCGACGTCGAAGCGCGAGGGCGGCATCCCGCCCGTGGGCTCGAGCGGGAGCGGTGCGAGCCGGGTCCACAGCAGCACCGAGTCGGGAAGCGGGTCGCCGGAGGCGACGGCGAGGGTGAACGGGTCCGAGGTGATGGCGGAGGGAGAGCCGGCCGGAGCGGCGAAGGCGCCGGTACGCGGCAGGCCGGTGGTGAAGGCCAGCGCGGTCGCAGCGGCCGAGACGGTCAGGAAGCGGCGGCGGTCGAGGCCTCGAACGGCACCGCGGAGATCAGGAGTGTTGCTGGGGCCGGGCATGGACGTGCTCCTGTCGACATGGGGGTTATCGACATCAGCGAAGCGGTGCCCGGTGAAGGCCTCGTGAAGTGTGGGGGAGGGGTGGGCTACGCCTTGGTGCCCTCGACGGACTCAGCCGCCCCGTGGTGCACCGGACACCCCGGCGCGAAGGTCCCGAGGGTCGCGGCGTCGAACCCGTGGGGGTAGCTCTTGATGCGCGGCATGTCCCGGACGTACGCCGGCTTGCGCCGCGGCGGCAGCAGCGCGACGAAGCGCGCCCGGGCCTTCAGCGCCCCGCGAGAGAGCGCCCGCGGGAGCCGCCCGGGCTCGGGGTAGCCGAACGCCTCGAGCAGGTGCGGCTCCATCAGCGAGAGCGAGAAGACCCGGATGAGCGGTGCCAGCGGGCGCGGGTAGAAGGTGGTGAGCAGGTCGAGGGTCGAGTCGGCGACGGCACGGCCGCCCTCGTCGTACCCGAAGTGCTCGGCCTCGTAGGTGTCGAGCAGCTCCTCGAACTCCTCGTAGGTCGCCGGGATGTCCTTGATCCCCATCCGCTTCCCGAGCGCCTGGTAGTAGCGCAGCGCGGCGAGCTGCTCGTCGGGGGTCGACTGCCGCCAGCCGAACTCCTGGTTCCAGCGGCGCGGGATCACCACGAAGGTGGAGAGGACGTAGCGCATGTCGTCGTTGGAGATGTCGTACATCCGGTGCATCTGGTTGATCCGCCGCACCGCCGTCCGACCCCGGGGACTGTCCAGGTCCTCGATCGCCGCGTCCTCCAGCAGCAGCGCGGTGTCGTCGTAGCGCTTCTGGGTGTTCTCGGTGAACTGGTGGGTGTCGGCCAGCAGCCGCCCGATCGAGGGCACCGCATAGGTGCGGAACAACGCGAAGCTGAGCGCCTGGGTCGTGTCCCACGGGAACTCGTAGAGCCCCAGAAGCCTCGAGATCTCCTGAAAATCGGTCTCCGGGTCCAACCCGGCCGTGCGCGACTTCTTGGCCATCGTGCCTCCTCGCTCGATACATAACCGTATCGTGATTTGGGTCACCTGTCGTGGCCCTCGCCGTAATGTCTTCAGCATGGAGAAGTCGGGAACCCAGACGCCGCTGTCCCTCGCTGCCGCCCAGGCGGTCCGCACGTACGCCGCCACCACCCGCTCCGCGCTCGGCTCGGCCGAGTCGCCCGTGATCTCGTACGCCGGTCTGTGGCTGCTGCTCGCCTCGCTGGCGCCCGCCTCGGAGACCGAGACCGACGAGATCCTGGGGCTGAACCGCGCCGACGCCCGGGGCGCCGCGCTGACCCTGCTGGCGGCGCCGCACCCCACGATCGGCGCCGCGGTCGCGGGCTGGCTGCGCCCGGGGGTCGAGCTCACGAAGGGACTGCCGGTCATGCTCGACCCGCTCCCGGAGCAGGCCGGGCTCGACGCGTGGGCCGAGGAGCACACCCGTGGCCTGATCACGGAGTTCCCGCTCGAGATCGACGCCCGGACGCTGCTGGTGCTCGCCTCGGCGCTCGTGGTGACGCCACGCTGGAGCGAGCCGCTCGACGACGACGGCGACGGGTTGCTGCTGCTCGAGGGCGGGTTCCAGGCGGTGGTCGAGACCGAGGCTGCCGGACCGGTCGCGGTCGCCTGCCCGGCGAGCGAGGACGGCATCTCGGTCTACTCGGTGATCGCCGCGGACGGCGTCGCCGCCGACGACGTGTGGCGAGCCGCCGACGAGGTCGTCCGGAGGATCGACGCGGGCGAGATCCACGACCGCACGTTCGACCCGGATGACATCGACGGCGCCGGTCATGCCTGGACGGTCGAGGAGGTCACCGTGTTCGGCGGCGGTTCGCCGTCCGAACGCTGGCGCAGCCATCTCCCGGAGTGGCGCGCGGAGGACCGGCATGATCTCTCGGCCGCGCCGGGGGTCGGCGAGATCGCCCGCGGGGTGATGGCGGCGATCGAGGAGGAGACCGAGGCCGCCTGCGTACAGAAGGCCGTCGCGTCCTACGACCGGGAGGGGTTCGAGGCCGCCGCGGTGACCGGGATGATGGTCCGGGCGGCCGCCGCGCCGCGGGAGACGAAGGTGCGGCAGATCGACCTGAGGTTCGACCGGCCGCACGCGGTGGTCGCGGTCGCGCGCGGGGGAGCCTGGGAGGGCATCCCGCTCTTCAGCTCGTGGGTGACCCCGGCATAATTTCCGTCATGGACGAGCTTCCCCCGATCGCCGGCCGATATCAGCTCCTCGCTCTGCTCGGAGCCGGCGGTATGGGGGAGGTCTGGCGGGCGCGTGACACCGTCCTCGACCGCGATGTCGCGGTGAAGCTGCTGCGTGACGTCGACGACCCGACGATGGCCGAGCGGTTCCGCCGGGAGTCCCTTTCCACGGCCCGGGTCGTCCACGACGACGTGGTCAAGATCTTCGACGCGGGCAGCGACGACAACGACGTCTTCCTGGTGATGGAGCTGCTGCCCGGCCCGACCCTGGCCGAGCCGCTGCAGGAGCGCGGCCCGATGCCGGTCGAGGTGGCGGTCGAGTACGCCCGCCAGGTCGCCGGCGCCCTCGGAGCCGCTCACCGGGCCGGTGTGGTGCACCGAGACATCAAGCCGGCGAACCTGATGTTCGACGGCGACGGCCGGCTGACCGTGCTCGACTTCGGCATCGCGTACGCCATGACGGGGGTGGACGCCGGGCTGACCCAGACGGGCCACGTGATCGGGAGCCCGTCCTACCTCTCGCCCGAGCAGGCCGCGGGCGACCCGGTCGGCCCACCCGCCGACGTCTACTCGCTGGGCTGCGTGCTCTTCGAGATGCTCACCGGCAAGGTGCCCTACTCCGCGCCCCACCCGGTCAAGATCCTGCACATGCACCTGAGCGAGCCGGTGCCGCGGATCACCGACTTCCGCTCGGTTCCCGCGCCGCTGGCGCGCCTCGTCACCCGGATGCTCGACAAGAACCCAGCTGCCCGGCCCTCGATGGACCAGGTCGTCCACGAGCTCGGCTACGTGCTCAACGGGGCCGACCCCGATGCCACCGACCTGCTGGCGTCCGGGCAGGCGCCGCGGCCGACGCAGGCGATGCCGCAGCGGCCGCTCGACGAGCCGATGGCGCTGCCCAACTCACGCACCGGCGTCCTGCCGCGCCCGGACACCGCGCCGCCCGTCCGCGGCCCGCGGCCGAGGTCCCTGCGGAAGTTCCCGACCGGCCGGCTTCTCGGCGCGGCGGCGATCGTGATCGCCTGCCTCTTCGCGGCGTCCTGGCTGGCGGCGTACGAGCCCGCGCCGGCCGAGGCCGACCAGCCCTCGCAGAGCTCCGACAACTCGGACAACTCGGACAACTCCGGCAGCTCCGACGACAACACCGACACCGGCTCTGACAACGGCACCGACCAGAACACCGACGCGTCGGACAACAAGACTCTCAACCGTCTCGACAAGCTCGACCGCTGGCGCGAGAACCTGGAGAGCTGGAACGTCATCGACGAAGGTCAGTCCCAGGAGTGGGAGGACCAGATCCAGGACATCCGCGACCTCGTGGAGAGGGGCGAGAGCGCCAAGCGCGAGATGGAGCAGCTCCGCGACGAGTTCGACAGCCTGGGCAAGCGCGACGGCAAGGACGGCGAGAAGATCCTCGACGGGCTGCTCAAGGGCAGCTGACCCCAGGAACCGGTGCGCGACCCGGGTGCGAGGGTGCAGACTTCGCGTCCATGACCCGACTCCAGCTGGCCCGGACGGCGGTCTTCGTCGCGTTCGCGATCCAGGGACTGACCTTCGCCTCGCTGATCACCCGGCTCGAGTCGATCGCGACCAAGCTCGACCTCGGCGCCGGTGACGTCTTCGTCGTGCTCGGCGTCACCACCGCGATCGGGGCGGTCGGCAGCGTCGTCGCGGGTCGCCTCGCGTCGAGGATCGGCAGCGCAGGGACCCTGTCGCTGATGCTCGCCGGCGCGTCCTTGGCCGCCGTCGCTCCCGCCTTCGCCCCGACGATGGCGACCCTGCTGGTCCTCAACGGCGTCTACGGCTTCTTCCTCGGCGGCGTCGACGCCTCGATGAACATGCAGGGCACGGCCACCCAGGACGCGTACGCCCGGCCGCTGATGAACGGTTTCCACGCGATGTGGAGCGCGGCGGCCGTCCTCGGCGCCGTCTACGCGACCGTGACGATCGCCCTCGGCGTACCTCTGGGTTTGGACATGATCCCCATCGCGCTCCTCGGCCTGGCCGCCAACGCCGCCACGTTCAAGCTGCTGCTGCCGCCGGAGGCGGTCGACGCCGAGGAGCACCGAACCAGCGGTACGCTGCGCGCGAAGCCCCGGCTCCCGTGGCTGCCCCTGCTCCTGGTCGCCGTGCCGACGTTCGCGATGTGGTTCATCGACTCCGCGGCCTCGGCCTGGGGCGGGATCTACGTGGTCGACGGCCTGGGCGCCGCCGCCGCGGTCGGCCCCGCGATCTACGCCGCCTACCAGCTGGTCCTCCTGGCCGTACGTCTCCCCGGCGACCGTCTCGTCGCCCGCTTCGGACCCGAGCGGGTGATCCGGACCGGCGGGATCGTCGGGGTCGGCGCTCTGGTGCTGATCGTCGTCGCGCCGCACTGGAGCGTGGCCGCCGTCGGGTTCGCCGTCCTCGGCGGCAGCCTGGCCATGGTCCCGCCGCAGTCCTTCGTCGCCGCTGCCCACATCTCCCCGGAGGACGCCGAGGAGGCGATCGCCCGGGTCAACCTGGCCAACTACGCCGGCTATCTCGCCGCCGCCTCCCTGATCGCCGGGGTCGCCGAGCTGTTCGGCGAGCGCTCGATGTTCGTCATCCCGCTTGCCCTCTCCGTGCTGATCCCGATGATGGCCCGCCGCTACGCCACCCGCCCCGCACCGGACGCGGTGGAGATCCGCTGATCCGGGCCGAAAATTTCCGGCCCGTTTCTTGACTCATTCAGGATTTCGCGTAGTGTCTGGGGCGTGGGGAACGCGGACTACGAACAGCTGCTGAGAGGTGCCTCTCTGCGCGTCACTCGCCCGCGAGTGGCCGTTCTGGGGGCCGTCACCGAGAACGCGCACGCCGACACCGAGACCATCCTCGGAGCGGTGCGTGAACGGCTTCCGGACGTCTCCCATCAAGCCGTCTACGACTCCCTCGCCGCGCTCTCCGCGGCCGGGATCGTACGCCGCATCCAGCCGTCCGGCTCGGTGGCTCGTTACGAGACCCGGGTCGGGGACAACCACCACCACGTGGTCTGCCGCTCCTGCGGGAGCATCGCCGACGTCGACTGCGCCGTCGGCCATGCGCCCTGCTTGACGGCATCGGACGACAACGGCTTCGTCGTCGACGAGGCCGAGGTCATCTACTGGGGCACCTGTCCGCAGTGCCAGGCCGCCCAGAGCAGCAAGTGATCCGAACAAGAAGGATTGGAACCTGATGTCTGAAGAGTCCGTGAGCAAGTGCCCGGTCATGAACGCCGGCCGCGTTCACCCGACCGTCGGCAGCGCCAACCAGGAATGGTGGCCCAACAAGCTCAACCTGAAGATCCTGGCCAAGCACCACCCTGCGGCCAACCCCGTCGACCCCGACTTCGACTACAAGGCGGCCTTCGAGGCTCTCGACCTGGACGCCGTCAAGGCTGACATCGCCGCGGTCCTGACCGACTCCAAGGACTGGTGGCCCGCCGACTTCGGCAACTACGGCCCGTTCATGATCCGCCTGGCGTGGCACGCCGCGGGCACCTACCGCAGCCACGACGGCCGCGGTGGCGCCGGCAGCGGTCAGCAGCGCTTCGCGCCGCTGAACTCCTGGCCCGACAACGTCTCCCTCGACAAGGGCCGCCGTCTGCTGTGGCCGGTCAAGGCCAAGTACGGCCAGTCGCTGTCCTGGGCCGACCTGTTCGTGCTGGTCGGCAACGTCGCGCTGGAGACCATGGGTCTGAAGACCTTCGGCTTCTCCGGTGGCCGCGAGGACGTGTGGGAGGCCGACGACGACGTCTACTGGGGCCCGGAGAAGGTCTGGCTCGACGACGAGCGCTACACCGGCGACCGCGACCTGCAGGCGCCGCTGGCCGCCGTCCAGATGGGTCTGATCTACGTCAACCCGGAGGGTCCCAACGGTGAGCCCGACCCGCTGAAGTCCGCGGTGGACATCAAGGAGACCTTCCGCCGCATGGGGATGAACTCCGAGGAGACCGTCGCGCTCATCGCCGGTGGCCACACCTTCGGCAAGACCCACGGTGCCCACCCCGACGACCTGATCGGCCCCGACCCGGAGGCCGCGCCCCTGGAGAACCAGGGCCTCGGCTGGAAGAACGGTCACGGCACCGGCGTCGGCCCCGACGCGGTCACCTCGGGCCTGGAGGTCACCTGGACCTACCACCCGACCCGCTGGGACAACGAGTTCTTCCACATCCTCTACGCCTACGACTGGGAGCTCACCGAGTCCCCGGCCGGCGCCAAGCAGTGGAAGCCGAAGAACAACGGCGGCGCCGACCTGGTGCCCGAGGCGTTCGGTGACGGCAAGCGCGAGCCGCGCATGCTCACCTCCGACCTCGCCCTGCGCATGGACCCGGAGTTCGACGCGATCTCGCGCCGCTTCAAGGACGACCAGGAGGCCTTCTCCGACGCCTTCGCCCGAGCCTGGTTCAAGCTGACCCACCGCGACATGGGCCCGAAGAGCCGCTACGCCGGCGCCGAGGTCCCGGCCGAGGACCTGCCCTGGCAGGACCCGCTCCCGACCGGTTCGGCCGCCACCGACGACGCCTCGATCGCCGCCGCCAAGAAGGCGATCGCCGAGTCCGGCCTGACCCCCCAGCAGCTCGTCTCCACCGCCTGGAAGGCTGCGGCCACCTACCGCAACTCCGACAAGCGCGGTGGCGCCAACGGTGGTCGCATCCGTCTCGAGCCGCAGGTGTCGTGGAAGGTCAACCAGCCCGAGGAGCTCAAGCCGGTCATCGCGAAGTACGAGGAGATCGCCGCCGCGACCGGTGTCTCCTTCGCGGACGTACTCGTCCTCGCCGGTGGCGTGGGTGTCGAGCAGGCCGCCAAGGCGGCCGGCTACGACGTGACCGTGCCGTTCACGGCCGGTCGTGTCGACGCCACCCAGGAGCAGACCGACGCGGAGAACTTCGCCTGGCTCGAGCCGGTGGCCGACGGCTTCCGCAACTACGACTCCGGGTTCCTCAACCTGCCCTCCGAGTTCCTGTTCATCGACCGCGCCAACCTCCTGGGCCTCTCCGCCCCTGAGGCGACCGTCCTCACCGGCGGCCTGCGCGTGATCGGCAACAACTGGGACGGCTCCGACCTCGGTGTCTTCACCAAGACCCCGGGCGCGCTGACGAACGACTTCTTCGTCAACCTGCTCGACTACGACCAGCAGTGGACTCCGTCCGCCGACGAGACGACCTACACCAGCACCAACGGCTGGACCGGTTCGCGCGTCGACCTGGTCTTCGGCGCCAACTCCGAGCTCCGCGCCATCGCCGAGCTCTACGCAGGCGACGACGCCAAGGAGAAGTTCGTCAACGACTTCGTCAAGGCGTGGGTCAAGGTCATGGAGAACGACCGCTTCGACATCAAGAAGTGATCTAGGCCGTACGCCGCGGCGTACGACCGACATGGAGGCCGGCCCCGACGGGGTCGGCCTCCTTCGTCATACCTGCCGGGGTAGGATCATCGGCCGCCGCAATCAGTTGCCTAGGTCAGGTGGAGCAATGGAACACCGGAGCGCCGAGCCTCCGAAGGGTCCGACCGGTCCGCCGCCCTCGTGGCGGCCGCCTCCTCCGCCCGCCCCTCGGATCGCGGCCGAGCCGCCTCGGGCCACGCCCAGTCGGCCGGGTGCGCGCCGGGCCACCCCCGCACCGTCGACCGCCCGAGCCCTGCTCGCCAGGGCCGAGCCGGCCAAGGCCTGGGCGGCCGAGAAGTGGGCCGCGGCCAGGAGCTCGGCGACCAAGACGTCTGCGACCAGGTCCTCCGGTAACCGGCCCTCGGCGCCGCCGCCGAGCTGGCGACGCTGGGGGAAGCTCACCGCGAAGGTGGCGCTCGTCGGTTTCCTGGCGATCGCGTTGATCGGCTCGATGACGGCGATCGTGGCGTACAACCGGATCACGGTGCCGGACCCCAACGCCGAGTTCGAGGTCGAGACGTCGTTCGTCTACTACAGCAACGGCAAGACCGAGCTCGGCCGCTACCAGGAGGGCGACCAGAACCGGATCAAGCTGGACGCCGACGAGATCCCGGAGATGGTCAAGCACGCCGTGGTCGCCGCCGAGGACCGTACGTTCTACGAGAACAGCGGCGTCGACGTGAAGGGGATCGTGCGGGCGGCGTTCTCCAACACGACCGCGGGCACCGCCGGGGGCGCGTCCACGATCACCCAGCAGTACGTCAAGAACTACTACCTCAGCTCCGAGCGGTCCTACTCGCGCAAGCTGAAGGAAGCGGTCATCGCCCTGAAGCTGACCAGGCAGAAGAGCAAGGACCAGATCCTCACCGACTACCTCAACACCATCTACTTCAACCGCGGCGCCTACGGCATCGAGGCGGCCGCGAAGGCCTACTTCGCGAAGTCCACCAAGGACCTGTCGCTGCAGGAGACCGCGGCGCTCGCGGCGATCCTCAACAACCCGGCCGGCTTCGACCCGGCCAGCAGCACCTTCCGCGGCAAGGAGAAGCTGCTCGGCCGCTACCAGTACGTCCTCTCCGGCATGGTCGACCTCGGCTACCTGAAGCAGGCGGAGGCCGACAAGGTCAAGGACGCGCTGCCGAAGTTCCCCGCCAAGACGGTGTCGAGCCGTCTCGGCGGACAGCGCGGCCACGCGCTCACCATGATCAAGGCCGAGCTGCTCGCCCTGAAGGGTGCCGACGGCAAGCCCCTGTTCACCGAGGAGAAGATCGACAGCGGCGGCCTGCGGATCACCGCGACGCTCTCGCCGAAGGTGATGAAGGCGTCCGCGACCGCAGCGAAGACGGTGAAGCCCAAGAACCGCAAGGCGTACGTCAAGAACGACCCCGAGCAGAAGAACGCCCTGCACGTGGCGACCGCCTCGGTCGACGTCGCGTCCGGTGGGCTGCTCGGTTTCTACGGCGGCCAGGACTACCTCGACAGCCAGCACAACTGGGCCGCGACCGGCGGCCACGCAGGGTCGACGATGAAGGTCTTCGCCACGGCCGCGGCGATCGCGAAGGGCTACTCGCTCGAGTCGACGTGGGCCGGTGACTCGCCGTTCACGACCTACACCGGGTCCCAGGTGGTCAACGAGGGCGAGCAGGCCGGCATCGCCGACGGGATGGACTACGGCCAGCACATCACCATGCTCAAGGCGCTGGAGCAGTCGGTGAACACTGCCTACATCGACATGACCGAGTCGATGGGCGGGGCCGAGGAGGGCCGCAAGGCCATCTACCAGACCGCGCTCGACGCGGGCCTGACCCCGGAGAAGGCGGACCCGAGGTATCCCGGCATCCCGAGCACGTCGGGCTACCTCACCGACCAGGACGACCGGATCGCGCTGGGTGGCGCCAACGTCAGCCCGATCAACATGGCCAACGCCTACGCCACGATCGCCAACGGCGGCTACCGCCACGACGTCCATGTGGTGAAGAAGGTCCGCGACCGCGCCGGCAACGTCCTCTACAGCTGGGACGGCCGCAAGCACGCCCGCCATGCGATCTCCGAGGACATCGCGGCCGACGTGGCGTACGCGATGCAGGGCGTGGTGCAGAGCGGCTCGGGCCAGAAGGCGCAGGCCATCGGCCGCCCGGTCGCCGGCAAGACCGGCACCGGCACGTGCACCAGCGAGCAGTACGTCTGCTCGTCGTGGTTCGTCGGGTTCACGCCGCAGATCGCCACCGCGGTGCGCTACTCGCGCGGCAACGGCGAGGGGAGGCTCGACGGTGGCTGGATGCCGTCCTACTTCGGCGCGGACTATCCCACCGAGACCTGGGCGGCGATCATGGCGAAGGCCTTGGAGGGCAAGGAGGTCATGAGCTTCCCCGAGCCCGTCTACGTCGACGGTCAGGACCCGGAGTCCGGCCACGAGGAGCAGCTGATCGCGCCGCCGGCGCCGCCTGAGGACAAGGGGGACGGCGAGGAGTGCGACCCGATCGCGGAGTTCTTCGGCGCGTGCGACGGCAACGAGGGGAACGGCGACGGGTGGGGCGACGGTGGTCGCCCGGGGCGCGGAGACGACTGACCGATCGTCCGAACTGCGAGATTCCTGCCCACGGAGCGAGACGTCGGTTTTGCGGGTGGCCGGGATCTCCGGCACGATCCTCGGCGAAGGTCACGACTGCCAGCGCGAAGCCCCGGCTTGCTGGCGGGCAACCCTCCCACGCGGTGGGGTGCTCCGGGTGACGACCAGGCCCTCGCCGAGGTGGCGCGGGCAAGCGCGTGCTCCACCGGGCGGTCCTCGTGCGGCCCCGGGGAGCCATGATCCCCGAAGGGTGCCCCCATGTCCCTGCTTCCGCTCGTCGGCTCGAACACCCAGGTCCCGCTGCTGGACGGCACGACCGTGACGTACGCGAACCTCGACGTCGCCGCGTCGGCGCCGGCGCTGCAGAGCGTCGCCGACCGGGTGGCCGAGGTCCTGCCCTGGTACGCGTCGGTGCACCGTGGCGCCGGCTACCTGTCCCAGGTCTCGACCGCCCTCTACGAGGAGTCGCGCGCGACGATCGGCGCCTACGTCGGCGCCCGTGAGGACGACGTCACCGTCATCACCCGCAACACCACCGACGCCGTGAACCTGCTGGCCGGCTGCGTACCCGGGCGCGTGCTCGTCCTCGACATCGAGCACCACGCCAACCTGCTCCCGTGGCACCGGGTCGAGGCGGGCGTCACCGCGGTCGCGGGCCTCGACACGCTCGCCGGCACCATCGACGCGCTCGCCGGAGAGCTGGCCCGAGGTGACTATGCGCTGGTGGCGGTCGCCGGTGCCTCCAACGTCACCGGCGAGTCGCTCCCGATCGGGGAGATCGTCACCCTGGCCCACGCCCACGGTGCGCGGGTCTTCGTCGACGGCGCCCAGCTGCTCGCCCATCGCCACTTCTCGCTGGCAGCGACCGGCGCCGACTACGTCGCCTTCTCCGGCCACAAGCTCTACGCGCCCTACGGTGCCGGTGCCCTGGTCGGCCGCCGCGACTGGCTCGACGTCGGCACCCCCTACCTCGCCGGGGGAGGGGCGGTCGACGACGTCGAGGTCGGGGAGACCACGTGGCAGCCCGCGCCCGCGCGCCACGAGGGCGGCTCGCCCAACGTCATCGGCGCCGCCGCGCTCGCGGCCGCCTGTACGACTCTCGGCGGCCTCCCGGCCACCGACCTGGACCGCCACGAGGCGTCGCTGAGGGGGCGCCTCGTGGCCGGCCTGTCCGCTCTCTCCGGTGTCGAGGTCCTTCGTCTGTGGCCCGACTCCGACGAGCCGGTCGGCGTCGTCACGTTCACCGTCGACGGCATCGAGCCCGGCCGGGTCGCGGCGTACCTCTCCGCCGAGCACGGCCTCGGCGTACGCGACGGCCGCTTCTGCGCCCAGCCGCTCCTCAAGCGCCTCGGGCTCACCGGCGGCGCGGTCCGCGCCAGCATCGGCCTCGGCACCTCGGTCGCCGACGTGGACCGGCTGGTGGCCGGCGTACGGTCCCTGCTCGCGGGTGACGTCCGGGGCGACTACGTCCTCGTCGACGGCGCCTGGACGCTCGCCGAGGACCCGCGTCCCCTGGTCGGTCCGGTCGGTCTCACCCGCCTCGCCGACACCGCCGGATCCTGCGGCGCGGCCGTGTAGTCAGGGGATGATTCCGGTCGCTCACGGTGTTGAGGGACTGTGAGCGAACGAGTGCATGGCGAGCGGAAGGTACGCGGCGGCAAGCTGGTCGTCGTCGACGCGACGGTCTCCGCTGACACGATCATCGACGTCGTCCTCTCGGGCGACTTCTTCCTGGAACCGGACGAGGCGCTGGAGTGGCTGACCGCGGCGCTGGAGGGGCAGCCGGTCGATGCGTCCCTCGACCATCTGACCGCCTCCCTGGACGCCGCCGCGCGCGACGCGGAGCTGGTCGGCTTCGGCACCCGCGACATCGCCCTGACGGTGCTGCGGGCGCTCGGTCGGGCCACGACCTGGGACGATCTCGACCTCGAGGTCGTCGAGACCGGCCCGCTATCCCCGACGATGCAGATGGCCCTCGACGAGGTCATCCTCCGGCAGGTCGCCGAAGGCCGCCGCGCGCCCAACCTGAGGTTCTGGGACTGGGCCAGCAGCGCGGTCGTGATCGGCAGCTACCAGTCCCTCTCCAACGAGGTCGACCAGGCCGCCGCCGAGCGCCACGGCATCGAGGTCGTACGCCGCATCTCCGGTGGCGGCGCGATGTTCATCGAGCCGGGCAACACGATCACCTACAGCCTTGCCGTGCCCGACACACTCGTGGCCGGCATGTCCTTCCAGGAGTCCTACGCCTTCCTCGACGAGTGGGTGCTCCGTGGCCTGCGGCGCGTCGGCATCGAGGCCGCGTACGCCGGCCTGAACGACATCGCCTCGCCGGTCGGCAAGATCGCGGGTGCCGCGCAGAAACGGATCCCCGGCGGCGTCCTGCACCACGTGACGATGGCCTACGACATCGACGCCGACAAGATGCTCGAGGTGCTCCGGATCGGCCGGGAGAAGATGTCCGACAAGGGCACCAGGAGCGCCGCCAAGCGCGTCGACCCGATCCGCTCCCAGACCGGGCTGTCGCGGGACAAGGTCATCGCCGCCCTGCTCGCCGAGTTCGAGCAGAGCTTCGGGGCTGCGTACGTCGGGATCGATCAGGGCACGATCGACGAGGCGGCGGCGCTGGTCGCCGGCAAGCACGGCACGAGGGAGTGGATCAGTCGGGTGCCGTAGGCGTGGTGCTGAATCCACGTACCGACTGGATCTCGACCCGCTTCGCGGGTTCGCAGGCTCACCCGCTGCGCTCGCTCGATCTCCAAATCGTTTTGAGGCCCGGCGACTTCGTCGCTGGGCCTCAAAGATTTGGACTCCGCTGCTCGGAGCGTTCCTTGGATGAGATGGGGGGGTCCTCATTCACGACCGACATCACGAGCAGCGGAGCGTCGCCAGTTTGGCACGCTCGAACTGACCGTCGCAATAGGTGAAGGCCCCTCTGGCCATATTTTCTGTCGGTCGATCCGCAGGGCAGAACTCATGACCTATCGAAAGTGGCTTTCTAGAGGCCTTCGACCCTGTCACCGATGTCTCGCCCGGGAGTATGGCGGGGCTGCGAATGTCGGTCGCCGCCGTGGTCGGCTACCCTGGATACATGCAGATGTCTGTCCTGCTTCTTAGGCAGCCGCGCTGACCCTGAGGGACACACCCCGGTCACGCGGCTACCCCTCCATGTGAGGGGTTTCTTCGTTCCAGAAGCAGTCTCGACACGAATCTCGACAAGGACGAAAGACCAATGACGCAGGAGCAGGCCGAGCAGGCGACGTACGACGTCGTGGAGCTGCAGGACAAGTGGCGCCCCATCTGGGAGAAGCTGGAGCCGTTCAAGGCAGGCCAGCGCGAGGGGGCCGAGAAGCGCTACGCGCTCACCATGTTCCCCTACCCCTCGGGCGACCTGCACATGGGCCACGCCGAGGTGACCGCGCTGCACGACGTGCTGGCGCGCTACTGGTGGCTGAAGGGCTTCGACGTCCTGAACCCGATCGGCTGGGACTCCTTCGGCCTGCCCGCCGAGAACGCGGCGATCAAGCGCAACGAGAACCCCGCCGGCTGGACCTACGCCAACATCGAGACCCAGGCGGAGTCGTTCAAGCGCTACGGCATCTCCTTCGACTGGTCGCGCCGCCTGCACACCTCCGATCCGGAGTACTACAAGTGGACGCAGTGGATCTTCCTGAAGCTGTACGAGGCCGGCCTGGCCTACCGGAAGAAGTCGCCGGTCAATTGGTGTCCCAACGACCAGACCGTGCTGGCCAACGAGCAGGTCGTCAACGGCGAGTGCGAGCGGTGTGGCGCGACGGTCACCAAGCGTGACCTGACCCAGTGGTACTTCCGCACCACGGCCTACGCCGAGGAACTGTACAACGGCCTGGACACGCTGCAGGACACCTGGATCGGCAAGGTCGTCAACATGCAGCGCAACTGGATCGGCAGATCCGAGGGCGCGCACGTCGACTTCGAGATCTCGCTGACCTCGGGTGAGACCAAGAAGGTCACCGTCTTCACGACCCGTCCCGACACGCTGTACGGCGCGACCTTCATGGTCGTCGCCGCCGACGCCGACCTGGCCGCCGAGATCGTGGCGCCCGACCGGGCGGCTGCGCTGGAGAGCTATCTGGAGGACGTACGCAAGGCCTCCGACATCGACCGGCTGGCGACCGACCGTCCCAAGACCGGCGTCGACCTGGGCGTCACCGCGACCAACCCGGTCAACGGCGAGCAGATCCCGGTGTGGGCCGCCGACTACGTCCTGGCCGACTACGGCACCGGCGCGGTCATGGCCGTCCCGGCCCACGACCAGCGCGACCTGGACTTCGCCAAGGCGTTCTCGCTGCCGGTCCGTCGCGTCGTGGACGTGCCTGGTGCGGACAACCCGGAGGAGACGTACGTCGCGACCGCCGGTGACGGTGCGTACGTGAACTCTCCTGAGCTGGAGGGTGTCGCCGACAAGGCGAGCGGCATCCACAAGATCATCGAGAAGCTGGAGGCCGAGGGCCACGGCAAGGGCACGATCAACTACCGGCTGCGCGACTGGCTGCTGTCGCGCCAGCGCTACTGGGGCGCGCCGATCCCGATCATCCACTGCCCGGTCGACGGCGAGGTGCCGGTGCCCGAGTCCGAGCTGCCGGTGCAGCTGCCGGAGCTGAAGGGCGCTGACCTGAAGCCGAAGGGCGTCTCGCCGCTGGCGGCCGCCTCGGAGTGGGTCAACGTGTCCTGCCCGACGTGTGGCGGTCCGGCCACCCGTGACTCGGACACGATGGACACCTTCGTGGACTCCTCGTGGTACTTCCTGCGCTACCTGTCGCCGACCGACGAGACCCGGGCGTTCTCCACCGAGGCCGCCCGCGAGTGGGGTCCGGTCGACTTCTACCTGGGTGGCGACGAGCACGCGGTGCTGCACCTGCTGTACGCGCGCTTCTTCACCAAGGCGCTGCGCGACATCGGCCTGATCGACTGGGACGAGCCGTTCTCGGCGTACCTGTCGCAGGGCAAGGTCATCAACGGCGGCAAGAAGATGTCGAAGTCGCTGGGCAACGGCGTCAACCTCTCGGACGTGCTGGAGGAGTTCGGTGTCGACGCGACCCGGCTGACGCTGGTCTTCGCCTCCCCGCCCGAGGACAACATCGACTGGGCCGACGTCTCGCCGGGCGGCTCGGCGAAGTTCCTGCAGCGCGCCTGGCGCCTGGCCGGGGACGTGACGTCCTCGCCGGGTGTGTCCTTCGAGGACGGCGACGTCGCGCTGCGGCGTACGACTCACAAGACCGTCGCCGAGGCCGAGCAGCTGATCGAGTCCTACCGGTTCAACGTGGTCGTCGCTCGCGTGATGGAGCTGGTCAACGCCACCCGGAAGGCGATCGACTCGGGTTGCGGCCCGGCCGACCCTGCCGTACGTGAGGCCGCGGAGACGGTCGCGATCCTGCTCTCGCTGGTCGCGCCCTACACCGCCGAGGAGATGTGGGAGCGTCTGGGGCACGAGCCGACGGTCGCGCGGGTTGCGTGGCCGACGCCTCTGCCGGAGCTGCTCGTGGAGGACTCCGTCACCGCCGTCGTCCAGATCAAGGGCAAGGTGCGCGCCCGCCTGGAGGTCTCGCCCTCGATCTCCGAGGCCGACCTGGAGGCCGCCGCGCTGGCCGACCCGTCGATCGCCGCCGCGATCGAGGGCCAGACCGTACGCAAGGTCATCGTCCGCGCGCCCAAGCTGGTCAACATCGTCGTGTGACGTCGTCGGTCGCTGCTGAGCGTCTCCCGGTTCGACCACTTTGGTCGAAGGAGAGGCTGCTCGGCAGCGACCGCCCGGTCTGTGTTCTGGGACCAAACCGCGGTCGGAATGATCCGATCTCGACACTGCCCTGAGCGTTCCTGCACTTCGTGAGAAGGTGACGCCATGGCGACAGTTGATGGCCGGGACGCGACCGCCGCTGAGCTGGGTGCACTGGCACTGACTGGCTTCGGACACTTCACATCGATGCATGTGGCGAGTGGCGCGGTCAGGGGATTGGACCTCCACCTCGACCGGCTCACCCGGGACTGCAAGACCGTCTTCGACGCGGAGCTGGATCGCTCTCATCTGCTGGCCCAGATCAGGGATGTTGTCGCCGCCGAGTCAGGCGACTACACGCTCCGGGTGACCGTCTTCGATCCCCAGATCACGCTCGGTAATGTCGGCACGGTCGAAGCACACCCGGTCTCCCTGATCACGACTCGGGCCGGTGCACCTGGAGGACTGCAGCCGCTGCGTGTGAAGACCGTGGAGTTCCAGCGAGACAGCCCCGAGGTCAAGCACGTCGGACTCTTCAGTCAATTGCACCATCGAGTCGCAGCGAAGCGTTCCGGGTTCGATGACGTCCTCTTCGTCGACCCCGCGTCGGGTCGTGTGAGCGAGGGAAGCACCTGGAACGTCGGATTCGTGACCGAAGATGGACAGGTCGTCTGGCCCGAGGCCGCGGTTCTTCCTGGGGTCACGATGGCCTTGCTGACTGCGGCGGATGCGTCGCACGTGACTCGCGCAGTCCCCTTGGCCGATGTCTCGAGGATGCGAGCGGCATTCGCCACGAACGCGAGCATCGGTGTGCGTCCGATCAGGCTCATCGACGGTCACGAGTTCGACGCCGAAGATCCGGTCCTCGTTGCGCTGCAAGAGACTTACCGAGAGATTCCTGCGCAGCGACCTTAGGTGAGGCCTGCCCGTGGCCTCGGGTTCGGTATGGGCTTGGGGATCGGAGATGGCGCCCGCGAAAGTACGCCGGCATCGGATCGACCTGGGTCGGCGCGATTTTCGCGTACGTGCGGGCTCCTGATCGGTGTCAGACGGTCAGGAGCGTCACCGCGGTCAGGATCGCGAGGAGCATGAGCAGCATGACGAGTCCGGAGGTCTCGGATGGTGTCTGACGGCTGCTCGACTCGATGCTCTTGACGGTCATGATGTGCCTCCTTCGGGTGCGGAACGTGGTCGCGGCCGGCTCCGTTGCCGGGGCGACCAGGTATGTCGATGAAACGGACGGCCTCTCGACTCATGACGCGATCGGGCGATGATTCGACTGCTGTTCGGGATCGGGGGAGGCCCGGGATGGGCTGGATCTGTAGGCTGCTGGCATGGCCCGGGTAGCGATCGTGACCGACTCGACCGCGATGCTTCCATCCGATCTCGGGGATGCCACGGAGCTGATCACATCGGTGCCGTTGCAGGTGATCGTGGATGGGACGTCGTACGACGACGGGGTGGAGGAGACGTCGCCGGATGCGCTGCTGACGGCGTTGGCCGCGCACAAGACGGTGACGACCTCACGGCCCTCGCCGGCGCTCCTGGGGGAGGTCTATGCGAAGCTCGCGGCCGAGGGTTTCGACGAGATCGTCTCGATCCACCTCTCTGCGGAGCTGAGCGCGACGTGCGAGTCCTCGATGCTCGCCGCCCGGGAGGCCCCGATTCCGGTGGTCACCGTCGACACGCGTCAGGTCGGGCCCGGTGTCGGGTTCGCGGTGATGGCGGCCGCGGCCGTCGCGGGTCGCGGCGGGAGCGCCGCCGAGGCGCGCGAGGCCGCGCTGGAGCGGGTCGCGGCGACGCGTTCCTACTTCTACGTCGACACGCTCGAGTATCTTCGTCGCGGCGGCCGGATCGGTGCTGCCGCCGCACTGCTCGGGACGGCACTGGCGGTCAAGCCCCTGCTCACGATCGAGGAAGGACGGGTCGTGCCGCACGAGCGGGTGCGTACGGCCGAGCGGGCGATCGCCCGGCTTCAGGCTCTCGGCGTCGAGGCGTGCGAGGACGCCGACGCCGTAGAGGTGGTCGTCGCCCATCTGGGCAGCCCGGACCGGGCGGCCGCGATGACCGAGGGACTCTCCTCGGAGCTGAACGGCAAGATCAACGGCGACGTACGCGTCGGGGAGCTGGGTGCCGTGCTCGGTGCGCACGTCGGGCCGGGGTGCGTGGCGGTCGTCGTGGGGCCTCGGCTCTGATTTCTGGGCCCGGTTGCGGGCCGGTTGCTGTCCACAGGGACGGTTGAGGATCGGGTTCTCCACAGACGCTGAAATCGCGCTCGGAACCGTCGGCGCGGGCGCATAGCTTCGGCGTCATGCGCACCCGACCGACCTCTGACCATGCCGATGCCGTCGCCCGGCGGCTGGAGCAGCTGCGTGCCGAGCTCGACCCACCGGAGGAGGTGGACGACGGCGAGGACGACTGGCAGCCGCCGTGGTGGGACGGGCCGGCTGCGACCGACACTGCGGAGCTCGATCCGATGGTGCCGGTCCCGGGGCGTCACGCGTCCCGACGGCAGGTCGTGATCTCACCCGACGCGGTCCTGCCCGAGCCGCTGCGCGGGCGGGTGAGTCTCGGCCCGTGGCATCTGGTGGTCGTCTCACTGGTACTGGTCGCCGGGCTGGCGATGGCCTGCTGGTGGATGATCCGTGCCGACCCGGAGGTGGTGCCGGCCGCCCGGGCGTCGCCGTCGGCCTCCCCGCTGGTCCAGCTGCCCACCGATTCGGCCGCGCCCGGAGGCGTCGCCGCGGTGCCATCGGGAGGAGCGTCGGCCGGGACCGTCACGGTCGACGTGGAGGGCAAGGTGCCCAAGCCCGGCATCGTGGTGCTGCCGGTCGGGTCGCGGGTGGTCGATGCCGTCGAAGCCGCCGGTGGGGCGTCCCACAAGCATCTCGCCGGACTCAACCTCGCCGCTCTGCTCAGCGACGGTCAGCAGATCGTGGTCGGTGCGCCCAACGGGGGAGTGGGCGCCGCCGCGCCGCCGGGGTCGGGCGGGTCGGGTGCAGCGGCGCCCGGCGCAGGGGTGAGCCTCAACACCGCCTCGCTGGAGGAGCTGGAGACTCTGCCCGGCGTGGGGCCGGTGACGGCGAAGGCGATCATCGACTGGCGCACCACCAACGGCGCGTTCACATCGGTCGACGAGCTGCTCGAGGTGGACGGGATCGGGCCGAAGACCTTCGACTCCTTGGAACCGCTGGTCACGCTGTGAACGACCTGCGGCTGCCGATTCTCGGGGCGGGTGCGTGGGCCGGAGCGTTGGCTGGCCCTGTCGTGGCGGCCGGCGGGCGGGCCGGGTTGGTTCTGATGGTGCTGCTCGCCGCGGTCGTCGGCATCGGTGGTGGATGGGCGGTCCGGAAGCGTCGCGCGACCGTGCTGGCGCTGGTGCTGATGATCGCCGGGACAGCGGTCGTCGCGGGACTGCACGCCGCCCGGGTCAGGGACAACCCGGTCGCAGACCTGGCCGCGCGCAAGGCCCAGGTGAGGGTGGTCGCCACCGTCACCACCGATCCGAAGGAGGTGAGAGGAGAGCACGCGACCTACCAGCTCCGGCGCGCCAGCGTGCGGGAGATCCGGGGCCGCGGGGTGGTCTACCGGCTGCGTACGCCGGTGGTGGTGCTCGGTGACGAGGCGTGGGCGGACGTCCCGCTGGGGACGACGGTGTCGGCGGCGGGACGGCTGGGCAGGAGCGACTCCCACGAGGAGTCCGCGCTGCTCGTCGCCGATGAACCTCGGGTCGTCGCCGGCCCGGGGATCTGGTGGCGCGCCTCGGACAGGCTGCGCGCCTCGATCCGGGACGCGGTCGCGCACCGGCCACCCGACCAGGCCGCACTGGTCCCGGCCCTGGTCGACGGCGACGACACCGGGCTCTCCGACGACCTCGCCGACGACTTCCGCACCACCGGACTCACCCATCTGCTCGCCGTCTCGGGCACCAACCTGACCCTCGTGGTGGGGTTCCTGCTCATCGTGGCTCGCTGGTCCGGGGTGCGGGGGAGAGGTCTCTACGCCGTCGGGGTGCTCGGCATCATCGGGTTCGTCGTGCTCGCGCGCACGGAGCCGAGCGTCGTGCGGGCGGCGGCGATGGGCGCGGTCGGACTCCTGGCGATGACGAACAACGGACGTCAGCGCGCGCTGCGCGGGCTCGGTGCGGCGGTGATCGGCCTCCTGCTGATCGACCCGGGGCTGGCGACCTCGGTCGGCTTCACCCTCTCGGTGCTCGCCACCGCCGGGATCCTCCTCTTCGGGCCGCCGTGGCGGGATGCGCTGCGCCGCTGGATGCCGCAGTGGTGTGCGGAGGCGATCGCGGTCCCGGCGGCGGCGCAGCTGGCCTGCACGCCGGTGGTCGCCGCCATCTCCGGCCAGGTCAGCCTGGTCGCGGTGCTCGCCAACCTGCTCGTCGAGCCCGCCGTCGCGCCGGCGACCGTGCTCGGCCTCCTGGGCGGGCTGCTCGGGCTGGTGTGGGATCCCCTCGGGATGGTCGCCGGCACGGTCGCCACGTGGTGCGTCGCATGGATCATCGCGGTGGCCCGCTTCGGCGCCGACCTGCCGAGTGCCCAGGTCGGCTGGGCGACCGGACCGCTCGCTCTGGCGGTGCTGGTCGCCGTCTGCGCCGCGATCGCGTTCCTGGCGCCACGGGTCCTGCGACACCCGGTCACCGGGGTCGCCGGATGCCTGGTGCTGCTCGCGGTCGCGCTGGTGCGGCTGCCGAGCCCGGGCTGGCCACCGGCGGGATGGGTGCTGGTGATGTGCGATGTCGGGCAGGGAGACGCGCTGGCGGTGCGTACGGGGCCGGGAAGCGCGGTGGTCGTCGACGCCGGCCCCGACCCGGACCTCGTCGACGACTGTCTCGACGGGCTGGAGATCCAACACATCCCGCTGGCGGTGATCACCCACTTCCACGCCGACCACGTCAACGGTGTCGAGGGTGTCTTCGCCGGGCGCCAGGTCGGCGAGCTGTGGACCTCCCGTCTCCAGGACCCGCCCGATGGAGTGCAGATCCTCGGTGAGGCTGCCGGGGCGGCCGGGGTCGTGCCGGTCCCTGCTCCCTACGGCGCCACGACCACCATCGGGGAGGCGCGGATCCAGGTGCTCTGGCCGACGGCCGACTCCGACACCCGTGGGCCGGGCGACGGCTCGACGGCCAACGACGCGAGCGTGGTCCTCCTCGTCGAGTCCCGCGGCCTGCGTCTGCTGCTGACCGGTGACATCGAGCCGGAGGGACAGGACCAGCTCGCCGACGACCTGGCCGGGCTCGACATCGACGTGCTCAAGGTGCCCCACCACGGATCTCGCTACCAGGACCTCGGCTGGCTGCGTACGTTGCAGGCGCAGGTCGCGCTCACCTCGGTCGGTGCCCGCAACGACTACGGTCACCCCGCCACGGCCACGGTCAAGGGGCTCGAGGAGACCGGCACCGAGGTCTACCGCACCGACCGGGACGGCACGGTCGCGGTCGTGGAGTCGGGAGGAGAGGTGGCCGTGGTGACGCGCTGATTGTCGGTGCCGTGTGGGAAGGTTTGAGCATGGCACGCACCGCCTCCGCCCCCAGCCCCACCGGAAGCCTGTCGGCCGCCGACGTCCTCGGCCGGGTGACGCTGGTGACGGGCAAGGAGGAGTTCCTGGGGGAACGTACGGTCGCTGCGGCGAAGGCCGCGGTGAGGGCCTACGACGCCGAGGCCGAGGTCTCCGAGGCGACCGCCGCCGACCTGACACTGGCCACGCTGGGCGAGCTGAGCGCTCCGTCGCTCTTCTCGAGCATCCGCTGCGTCGTGGTGCGCAACCTGGAGAACCTTCCCGACGAGTCGGTGGCTGGCCTGATCGACTATGCCGGAATGCCGTCGGAGGAGGTCGCGCTCGTCCTCGTCCACGGGGGAGGGCAGAAGGGCAGCGGCACGCTCGCCAAGCTCCGCAAGCTCCCCAAGGTGACCGAGCACAAGTCCGTCGAGCTGAAGGCGCGCGAGTTCGGCAGCTTCGTCAAGGCCGAGCTGCGGCTGCACGGAGCGAGCATCGACGAGGAGGGCGCCGACTTCCTGATCCAAGCGGTCGGCCAGGACCTTCGCGCCCTGGCGGCTGCGGCCAGCCAGCTCGCCAACGACAACGAGGCGAAGCGACTCGGCCTCGAGCACGTGAAGCAGTACTTCGGCGGCCGGGCCGAGGTGAAGAACTACGTGATCGCCGACGCGATCATCTCCGGCGACCGGGTCAAGGCCCTCGAGGAGATCCGCTGGGCCCTCGACACCGGCTCCTCCCCGGTCTACGTCCTCTCCGCGGTGGCCGGCCAGCTGCGTACGGTCGCCAACCACGTCGCCGGCATCCGCGACAGCGGCACCCCGCCCTGGAAGCAGAAGTCCATCGCCGCCCTCGCCCGCGGCTGGTCCCGCGAGGCCATCGGCGAGGCCCTCCGCTCGGTCGCCCGCGCCGACGCCGACCTCAAGGGCGCTGCCAGCGACCCTGCGTACACGCTCGAGCGCCTCGTCCTCACCATCGCCGCGCTGCGTCAGCGCTGACCACAAACACGCCGAATCTGTAGTTCTGGCGGGTCGATTCTGTAGTCGGGTTCGGTCGGGCTCACGTAGCCGGCGATCATCCGCTGGTAGATGCCCCAGGCGGCTTCGACCTCGACGTGGGCGTCGGCCGCGAACAGCTCCGTCAACCGGTGCTGCTGGGTCTCAGTGAGCACCAGGCCACGTCGCGACAGCTTTGCCCGCGGCTCGGCGGCCCGCGACGTGTCCTAGCGCCACACGTGACCGCACCGGGTGCACCGGTATCGGCGGAGGCTGACCTCCAAAACCGTGGCCACCGACGCGCCGACCGGACGACACCTTCAACTGCGACTGCGAAGAGCCCAAAATAGCCCCGGTGCGAGGGTCGGCCCACGTGCTACGTTCGGGCCATGACCAGACCCGGCGAGATCCTGGGCAGCGTGTTCGCAGCCAGCGAGCGCGAGCAGCTCGAGACGTTCCTGGATTACTTGCGCGACGCCGTCGTGCGCAAGGTCCGCGGGGTGTCGGAGGAGGACGCCCGGCGCAGCCCGGTGCCGACCGGCACCAACCTCGGCGGCCTGATCAAACACCTGCGGTGGGTGGAACTGGGCGGGTTCGCCGAGCAGATCGGGCAGATACCCGCCGCGGAGCTGCCCACGCCGCCGTGGACCGACGCAGACCCGGAGGCCGACCTGCGGCTGGAGCCGAACGAGAAGCTCGACGACGTCATCGCCGCCTACCAGGCGGAGTGCGACCGCTCCCGCGAGATCGCCGCCCAGCACAGCCTCGACTATGCCGTCACCACACCGCAGGGCAGGGAGCTGACGTGGATGTACCTGCATGTGATCGTGGAGACCGCCCGGCACGCGGGCCACGCGGACATCCTGCGCGAGATGATCGACGGCAGCGTCGGCGACTGACGGCTCGCGGCCCGCTCGACAACCCGGCACCGGAGAATCGCCCGATCGGGCTCCAACCGCTGCCCGAGCACTTCGAGCCCGAGATCATGGTCACCCCATCCTCGGGAGACCTCGACCTCTACCCGGCCACCGACGCGTCGATCGGACTACACCCTTGACTGCGAAGAGCCAGGAAAGTCCACTTTCGTCCGCCACAACTACAGACTCGACCTGCCAAAAGTGCCCATTCGGCCGACGTAACTGACGCCTCGGCAGGAATGACGAAAGCCCCGTCCATCAGGACGGGGCTTGTCAGAGAAGGAACCTCAGAGGGAGGCGGCCTTCTTGGCGATCGCCGACTTGCGGTTGGCGGCCTGGTTCTTGTGGATGACACCCTTGGAAGCGGCCTTGTCCAGCTTCTTGGCGGCAACCTTGGCGGTCTCGACCGCGGCGTCCTTCTCGCCGGCCTCGGCGGCGGCGTGGAACTTGCGGATGACGGTCTTGAGCTCGCTCTTGACGGCCTTGTTGCGCTCGTGCGCCTTCTCGTTCTGCTTGTTGCGCTTGATCTGCGACTTGATGTTCGCCATGGGTAAATGCTCTCCAGTGCTTCGACGTGTGGTGGTGCGGGCTCTCAATCCGGCCTCTCGGGGGAATGAGAGGGGAGAGGCCTACGCGAACACGCTTGCGGTCAAGATTACAGACACGCGTCGTGTGGCCTCAAATCGCCGTACCGTCGGTAGCTACTCCGGGGTAGGCTGTGGTGATCTCGGTCACGAGATTTCCGAGCGGGACCCCTGTTGCGGCGCGACTCGAGCGTCTAAGGTCCCCCGCGCGGCGCCTCTCGTGCACACCGCCCATTGCCACCCCCACGCAAATACTGCAGGCCAGGAGAATCATGCCGACCCAGTCCGCGATCGATCTCGCATTCCTCGACGAGATGCCGGCGAACTTCGCCCTTCATTTCCTCAACCGTGTCAAGGCGACGCCCGACGCAGAGGCGTTCCGCTATCCCGTGGTCGGCTCGACGACCGAGTCCGGCGGGGAGGAGTGGAAGTCGCTGACCTGGAAGGAGGCCAGCGACCAGGCCAGCCGCCTCGCCGCGGGTCTGGTGTCGCTCGGTCTCGAGCTCGAGCAGCGGGTCGGCATCGCCTCGACCACGCGCTACGAGTGGATCATCGCCGACCTCGCGGTGATGCTCGCCGGCGGCGCCACCACGACGGTCTACCCGACGACCAACGTCGATGACACCGCCTACATCCTCGGCGACGCCGAGTGCCGCTTCGTCTTCGCCGAGGACGACGGCCAGCTCGCCAAGATCGCCGAGAAGGCGGCCGAGCTCCCCGAGATCGTCAAGGTCATCACCTTCGACGGTGAGACCGACGGTGACCGGGTCATCGGCCTGGACGACCTGGCGGCCATCGGTGACAAGTACCTCGCCGAGCACCCGGACCTGATCGAGGAGACCGCCGCCAAGATCACGCCGGACCACCTGGCCACCCTGGTCTACACCTCCGGCACCACCGGCCGGCCGAAGGGCGTCCGCCTGCTCCACCGCGCCTGGGTCTACGAGGGCGAGGCCATCCGGGTCCA
Source organism: Nocardioides turkmenicus (assembly GCF_011045035.1). Classification (GTDB taxonomy): domain Bacteria; phylum Actinomycetota; class Actinomycetes; order Propionibacteriales; family Nocardioidaceae; genus Nocardioides; species Nocardioides turkmenicus. The sequence continues at coordinate 13,241 of NZ_JAALAA010000003.1, read as the reverse complement.
GGGCGACGTGCTCGGTCCCGACGACCTGCAGTTCCTGTGGCTGCCGATGTCGCACGTCTTCGGCAAGGTGCTGCTCTCGATCCAGATCGCCTGCGGCTTCCCGACCGCGATCGACGGCCGGATGGACAAGATCGTCGACAACCTGGCGATCGTGAAGCCGACCTTCATGGGCGCCGCCCCGCGCATCTTCGAGAAGGTCCACGCCAAGATCACGATGATGGTCGAGAACGACGGTGGCGTGAAGAAGAAGCTCTTCGACGCCGCCTTCGCCAACGGCATCGCCCGCGACCGGCTGCTGCGCGAGGGCAAGCCCGTGCCGACCGGCATGGCGATCAAGCACGCCGTGCTCGACAAGCTCGTGCTCAGCAAGGTCCGTGACCGCTTCGGAGGCCGCGTACGCTTCTTCATCTCCGGCTCCGCCCCGCTCAACCGCGACATCGCCGAGTGGTTCCGGGCCGCGGGGATCCTGATCATGGAGGGCTACGGCTCCACCGAGAACGCTGCGGGCGCGTCCGTCGGCACCCTGACGGAGAACAAGCTCGGCACGGTCGGCAAGGCGTTCCCCGGCAGCGAGGTCAAGATCGGCGACAACGACGAGCTGCTCATCCGCGGCCCGCACGTGATGCCGGGCTACCACAACCTGCCCGAGGAGACCGCCAAGGCGCTCGACGCCGACGGCTGGTACCACACCGGTGACAAGGCCTCCATCGACGAGGAGGGTTACATCACCATCACCGGCCGGATCAAGGAGCTGTTCAAGACCTCGGGCGGCAAGTACGTCGCGCCGCCGGCGATCGAGTCGAAGTTCGCCGCGCTGTGCCCCTACACCAGCCAGTTCCTCGTCTTCGGCGCCAACCGCAACTTCGTCACCGCGCTGATCGCCCTCGACCCCGAGTCGATCACCGCCTGGGGCGCCGCCAACGGTCTGGAGGGGAAGTCCTACGAGGAGATCGTCACCTCCCCGCAGGTGCGCGAGCTGATCGGCGGCTACGTCGACGAGCTCAACGCCGGCCTCAACCGCTGGGAGACCATCAAGAAGTGGGAGATCCTCGAGCACGACCTGACCGTCGAGCGCGGTGAGCTGACCCCGTCGCTCAAGGTGAAGCGCAACGTCGTCGAGGAGCGGGAGAAGGCGCGCATCGACGCCTTCTACGCCGGTTCCTGAGCCCACCCCTGGCGCTGCGCCAGCCAGTCCAGACACACCTCGCCCTGCCACCGCTGCATCCTGCGGAGGTGGGGCGAGGTCGTCTTCACCGGCTGGTCGGCGGCGGCCAGGAAGTAGCCGGCGAAGAGGGCCAGGACGGAGTCGATGGCCTCGGGTGCGGCCTTCGACAGCAGCGGGTGCCCGGCCAGGAACGAGTCGGCGTCGAGACCGTCCCCGCGCGGGCCGATCAGCAGCAGGAGCGAGTCGATCCAGTCCGCGCCGAGCACCGGCCAGGTCCAGTCGACCAGCAGCACGCCACCGTCGGGGCGGATGAGGATGGTGTCGTCGCGTACGTCCAGGTGGACCAGCGTCTCGCCGGCCGTGTGCTCCGCGAAGCCGGCCGCGAGCGCCGCCGCCCGGTCGGCGTGCGGATAGCCGGCGACCCGGTCCCACAGACCCGGGTACGCGGCGTGCTCCTCGGCGAAGGTGGGCCAGCCGATGCCCGGGGCGGGCGTGAGTGCGGCGGCGGTCTCGACCAGCGCCTGTGAGACGACCTCGAGGTCCGAGGCGGTCCAGGGACGCGACGGCAGCCGCGACTCGACGTACTCGAAGGCCATCACGACCCATTCACCGTCGTCGAACCACCGCAGCTTCGGTGCGGGCACCCAGCCGGCGAGCTTCTTCAGCTTCGCCGCCTCCTCGCGGTGGAGCGCCGCGGAGTCACGCTGCGCCTTGGCGGAGGCGGCCTTCACGAAGTGCCGGGATCCGTCCTGGCAGGTCAGTATCGAGGCGAACCCCGGGGTGAAGCCGGCCCCGTGCGACTGCGCGGAGACCACCGGGCCGCCGCCGAGCCGCTTCTCGATCGAGGATCGCAGGAACGGAGGCAGGTGGGTCCACTCCAGACGGCGGGCGGTCTGTCCGTGCGGGATGTTCGTCGGGATCGCGCTCACAGCGACATCCTGACGTACACCGCCCACCCGGGCCAGCGGCGCGTCAGCCGGTGGGGGAGGACGACAGCTCCGGGGCGTCGAAGGTGGCCACCGGCTTCCCGGTCGCGACGTTCCAGCCGGCGAGACCGTCCTCGGCCGAGGCGGTGTAGAGGGTCTTGCCGTCGGGGCTGAAGACCACGTTCGCGTCCGGAGACACCGACGCCAGCTCTCGGCTCGGTCCCGAGCCGCCGAGCGCGGCCGGTGCCCAGAGCCGCACGCTGGTCGAGTCGTCGGCGGCGGCTGTGCTGATCGTGGCCAGGGAGCGGGAGTCCGGTGAGAAGGCGACGGCTTCGGTGTCGTAGCCGGCCAGGTCGGCCACGGCCGTGAACCTCCGAGAGTCCCAGATCGTCGCGGCCCCGGTCGAGGTTGCGGCCGCCAGCCAACGGCTGTCCGGGCTCCAGACCGGCCGGGCCTGGTTTCCGGCCGGCACGCTGGCGAGCTCCTCGCCCGAGTCGCTGGCACGGATCGAGACGCTGTCGCCGGCGACGACCGCGACCAGCTTGCTGTCGGGGCTGAACGACATCGATCCGACACCGCTGCCGAGATCGGTGCTCACCACCTTCTCGCCGTCCTCGACCGACCAGATCACCAGGTCGCCCTCGAGACCGGTGCCGGCCACGAGCCGGCCGTCGGGGCTGAACGCGATCTCACCGACCGGGCTGGCGTCGGTGACCTTCGGGTTCGGCAGGCCCTCGAGCCGCTGGACCTGCTTGTCGCCGTCCACCTCGACCAGCGCGATGTCCGCGCAGCCGACCTTCCGTGCCACGAGCGTGAGGTCGGGGCTGATGGCACCGTAGCCGGTGTCCGAGATCGTCTCGTACGCCCCGCCGTCGGCGTTCCAGCGGCAGGTGCCGTCGGTGCAGCTGGCCACGACGTACTTCCCGTCGGCACCGGCGGTCAGCGAGCCGGCGACGAGTCGCGAGGGCGCCACCGCGGCGGCCAGGCTGATCGCGTCGTCGGCCGTCCCCAGCGCCGAGATGTCGCAGCCGTCCTGGTCGGGGTCGCTGGCGCACCCAGCCAGGAGCGCGGCGGCGAGCACGCCGATGAGCGGGATACTGAGGGCGTACGTTCGGGGTTTCATCGGTCCTTCGCGAAGGTCTGTCAGGCGAGCATCTGTCAGGCGAGATCTGTCAGGCGAACGAGGTCACATCGAAGCATGCGACGGCGTACGTCGTCATCGCGACTCTTCCAGGAGTCGGTTGAACTCCTCCTCGGTGAGGTTGTTCAGGTAGTCGCGGCCGGAGTTGCGGGCGTCGACCTCGACGGGCTGGTTGTAGTAGTCGTCGAAGCTGTCGCCGTTGTCGGTGCTCTTGTAGTCGTCGAAGTTCTCCTCCCACTCCTCGGCCTGCTGCTCGGTGATCCCGTCCTCCTTGTGCTCGTCGAACGGGTCGTCCTCCCACCAGAACTGCCAGTCGTTCTTGTCGTCGATGGCCTCGTGCTGGCGACCGTGGCGCACCTCGTGCGCGACGGTGTTGATCAGCTGACCGGGGTCGTCGAGGACGTTCGGGTTGAGCGCCATCGTGGGCTCTTCGTCGCTCCAGTAGCCGTAGGTGATGCTGCCGTCGTCCCAGGTGTCGTTGCCCAGGTCGTCCCAGTCGATGGTGGGCATGTCGACGCCGCTCTCCTCGGCGATCTTCCTGGTCATCTCCTCGAGCACGGCCTTGCGCTCCTCGATGGTGAGCGTCTCCCACTTCTCGGCGATGGCCGGGTCGATGGTGCCGTACTCGTCGCCCTCCTCGTCGATGCCGGTCGGCAGAGCGCGGGCGAGGAGCGCGTCGACGCCGACCGCCTTGGCCAGCGCCTTCTCGATCTCGTCGGCGAGCTCCTGGGCGACGGTCTGACGGCTGTTGCCCCATTCCTCGGCCTCGAACCGGCTCTTGAACGTCGGCGGGGTGGCGGTGCTGGTGACCGTGCCGTCGTCGCTGACGGTGAACTCCTGGGTCTTGGCGCGGTCGAGGACGCCTTGGACGATGCGCTCGATGGCCTCGACCTCGGTCTCGGCGGTGTAGAGCGCCTTCTGCATGTCCTGCTTGCCGGTGATGTGGCTGCTGAGGTCCTTGACCAGGGCGTCGCGGTGGCCGCGGGCGGCGTCGGCGGCGGCGCCGGTCCAGGACTTGGCGACGCCGTTGGCCTCGAGCTCGTCGCGGCTGGTCTCCAGCAGGCGGAGGTCGGCCTTGAGCCCGTCACCGGCATCGCCGAGAGGCGCTGCCTTCCAGGTCTTGACCTGGCCGAACGTGATCGCCATCAGACGAGCGCGGTGGCGTCGAAGTGGACGAGGGTGCCGTCGGTGCAGGTGTGACGGTCGATCCGCCGCCCGCCGGTCTCGACGAGATCCTGCCGTCCCGGCACCTTGTCGAGGGCACGGAGCAGGTCGTACTCGTCGTTGATCCGCAGCACCGTCCAGGGGTGCTCCTCGCTGCCGTCGCCGGTCGCCCGGATGCTCCGCAGGGCAGCGCTGGCCACCTGGCGCTCACGGGCGGCGGAGCGCTCCTCACCCGAGCGCTCCAGGGCGGTCGCCAGGCGCAGGTGTGCCGACGGGCTGAAGATCGCGCCCGGCATGAGCGCCCGCAGCGCGGTCGCGGCCTCGGCGTAGGCGCCCTCGGCGAGCATCTTGTCGATCGGGCCCAGGTCGAGGTCGACGGTGAAGTTGGAGGAGTTGCGGACCGCACGACGCAGCGGCGCCAGGGTCTCGGGGCCCGGGTCGTCCAGGTAGGCGGTGACCAGGTCGGCGTACGTCGTCATTTCGACTCCTTCAGGAGACGGTCGAGCTCTTCGGTGGTCAGGTTGTCGAGATATTCGCGGCCGGACTTGCGGGCGTCGGCCTCGACGGGCTGGTTGTAGTACTCGTCGTAGGAGTCGCCGTTGTCGGTGCTCTTGTAGTCGTCGAAGTTCTCCTCCCACTCCTCGGCCTGCTCCTCGGTGATGCCGTCCTCTTCGTGCATGTCGAAGGGATCGTCCTCCCACCAGAACTGGAAGTCGTTGTTGTCCTCGATCGCCTCGAACTGGCGGGCATGGCGCATCTCGTGGGCCACGGTGTGCAGGATGTCGGGATCGCCGACGTTGGCCGGATTGAGGTGCACGGTGTGGTCGTCCTCGCTCCAGTAGCCGTTGGTGCTGCCCTGCGCGTCCCAGACGATGTCCTCGACGTCGACGCCGTACTCCTCGGCGAGCTCTGCGATCTTCTGGTCGATGATCGCCTTGCGCTCGGCGTCGGTGAGCTGGGCCCATCGCTCGGCCACCTCGGGGGAGACCATGCCGCGCTCGTCGCGGGTGTGATCGAGGTCCTTGTCGGTGCCGGCCGGGATGGCGTCGGTGAGGATCATGTCGACGCCGGCCGCCTTGGCGAGGGCGGCGGTGACGTCGTCGGCGAGCTCCTGGGCGATGGTCTGGCGGCTGTTTCCCCACTCCTCGGCCTCGAACCGGCTCTTGAAGGTGGGCGGGGTGGCGGTGCTGGTGACCGTGCCGTCGTCGCTGACGGTGAACTCCTGGGTCTTGGCACGGTCCAGGATGCCCTGGACGAGACGCTCGATCGTCTCGACCTCGGTCTCGGCGCTGTAGAGGGCCTTCTGCATCTGCTGCTTGCCGGTGATGTGGCTGCTGAGGTCTGCGACGAGGCTGTCGCGGTGGCCGCGGGCGGCGTCGGCGGCGGCGCCGGTCCAGGACTTGGCGACGCCGTTGGCCTCGAGCTCGTCGCGGCTGGTCTCCAGCAGGCGGAGGTCGGCCTTGAGTCCGTCACCGGCATCGCCGAGAGGCGCTGCCTTCCAGGTCTTGACCTGGCCGAACGTGATCGCCATCAGTTCGGGCCCATGACCTTCCCGGCGTTCTGGCCGGCGGCCTGGTCAGCGGCCTCGAACTCGTTGAGGGCCTTCTGCATCTCCGCGGCGAGCTTCTGGGAGCGGTCGGCCGCGGACTTGGTCTCGTCGGTCCAGCGGGTGCCGAGCTCGGACAGGTATCCGACCGACTCCGCCCCCGGGACCGCCGCGCCCGCCTTGCTCAGGTGACCGGCGGAATCGGCTTTGCGTACGTTGCTCTCGGCGTCGGTGGCGACGCCGATGGATGCCTTCATGTCCTTGGGTACGACATGAATTTCGCTCATGGTCTGCTGGTCCTCCTGGGCCCGAACGGGAGACGGCTAGGGCGTGTCACGACAGACACGCCCTAGCCCGCAGACCTTAACGGAAACTCGGGTCCAGCGTCTTCGTAAAAAGAGCACCGCCGTCGATGTCGCGGAGGGTGACGGTGAGCTGCTGCGTACGTCCGTCGATCTCGACCTCACCGAAGAACTGGAACCCGTCGGCGGGCGAGGTGTTGGCGGCCGGGGGAGCGGCCACGAACTCGGCGGCCGGACCGAAGGTGGCGTCCAGCTTGTTGGGGCCGAAGGCGCCGGCGTTGAGCGGACCGGAGACGAACTCCCAGAACGGGTCGAAGTCCTGGTAGGCCGCACGGTCCGGCGAGTAGGAGTGCGCGGCCGTGTAGTGGACGTCGGCGGTCAGCCAGACGTGGTTGCGGATGCCGAGGCGCTTGAGCCCGGTGAGCACCTTCGCGATGTCGAGCTCGCGGCCCAGCGGGGCGCCGCCGTCGCCCTGGGAGATGCCCTCCTGGAGCGGGCCGTCGGGGACGATCAGGCCGATCGGCAGGTCGGCGGCGATGACCTTCCAGGTGGCGCGGGAGGCGGCCAGCTCGCGCAGGAGCCAGCGGGTCTGGCGCTCGCCGAGCACACCACCGTCGGCGCTGGTCTCCGCGTTGGTCGTGTTGGCGTCCTTGTGGGTGCGCATGTCGAGGACGAAGAGATCCATCAGCGGGCCGTAGGAGAGCTTGCGGTAGATCCGGCCGTCCGGGTCGGGGGAGGCGTCGCCGACCGGGATGTACTCGTGGAACGCCTGCTTCGCGCGCGCCGCGAGGACGTCCACACGGCGCTCGGTGTAGCGGCCGTCGTCGGGGAGGATCTCGCCCGGGTACCAGTTGTTGGTGACCTCGTGGTCGTCCCACTGCGCCACGATCGGCGTCTGGGCGAGGAAGGCGCGCCAGTTGTCGGCGAGCAGGTTGTAGGCGTACTGGCCGCGGAACTCGGCCAGCGTCTCGGCGACCTTGTGCTTCTCCTCGGTGACGATGTTGTTCCAGACCCGCCCGTCGGGGAGGGTCACGGTCGAGGTGAGCGGGCCGTCGGCGTAGACGTTGTCGCCCGAGCTCAGGAAGAAGTCGGCCTCGCGTGCCGCCATCGCGGGCGCGATCCGGAAGCCGCCGAAGTCGGGGTTGGCGCCCCAGCCCTGGCCGGCGATGTCGCCGGACCACAGGAACCGGATGTCCTGGGACTTGCTCGGCGACGTGCGGAGACGGCCCAGCTCCCAGGCGCTGCCGCGTCGCGGGTCGTCGGGGTCGACGGCGCGGACGCGGTAGAAGTAGTCGCGCCCGGCCTCGAGGCCGTCGACCTTCAGCTCGCCGGTGAAGTCGCTCTTCGCGGTCACCACCGGACCGCTGACCGGCCGTGCCCGGCGGAACGACTCGTCGGTGGAGATCTCGGCCACCAGGCGGGAGGTCTTGTCCGCGCGGCTCCAGAGCACCCCGCCCCGGGCGCCGACGTCGCCCGACTGGACGCCGTGGGTGAGGGTCGGGCGGTTGCCGCGGACGAAGGCGGGGGCAGAGGTGGGGACAGCGCGGGCGGCGTGGGCGGCAGCGGTCGTGGGGATGACGAGTCCGGCACCGGCGGCGGCACCGAGGCCGAGGACGGAGCGGCGGTTGAGGGAGGTCATGGGCCAAACCTGCCGATTCCCGCAGAACTACCGGTGAGTTCCGCGGGTCGTGTCGGTGAACACGTACGCCGAGGGTGCCGGTCGCGGCGAAGAAACATTTCTTCGCCGGGGATGTCGAGATCTCCGGACGGGCTCCGAGAGAGGGGTGAAGGCCGGAGACGCCGGCTGCACCTGAGGAGCGACATCATGAACGACGAGTACGCCATGCCCGCAGCGCCCGCCCCGAGTCAGGGTGTCCGCGCCCTGGACCGGCTGATCGGCACCTGGAAGGTGACCGGCGGAGCGGAGGGTGAGGTGACCTACCGCTGGATGGAAGGCGGCTACTTCCTGCGCCAGGATGTTCGTCTGGAGCAGTTCGGCCAGGTCACGACCGGGATCGAGGTGATCGGCAACCTGCGCCCCTTCGGCGAGGAGGCGAGCGCCGACGTGCACTCGCGCTACTACGACAACACCGGCGCCACCCTCGACTACGTCTACGAGCTCGACGGCGACACGCTCACCATCTGGGGAGGGGAGAAGAGGTCGCCGGTGAAGTTCGTGGGCACCTTCGACGAGACCGGGGACGTCATGACCGGCGAGTGGGACTACGCCGGCCAGGGCGGCTACGAGTCGACGATGACCCGGGCCTGATCCGCGCGCCGCAACAGGTAGCCGCGTTCGGCCTCGTTGGCGGTCAGCTCCGCAGCCGCCCGGAACTGGGCGGCTGCGGACGGGTCGCGCCGCTGGTCCAGCAGGTGTGCCCGCACCGCCAGGAACCGCTGCGCGGTCAACGGGTCGCCGGCGAGGCCGTGCTCGGCGTCGAGCTCATCGAGCAGCCGCAGGCCGACCATCGGGCCGAACGCGTGGGCCGCCGCGACCACGCGGCCCAGGCGGACCGGAGCGGTGGGCAGCGTACGTTCCAGCAGCAGGTAGAGGCCGAGGATCTCGCGCCAGTCGGTCTCCGCCGCAGACTCCGCGTGGGCGTGCACGGCCGCGATCGCCGCCTGGAGCCGGAAGTGCCCGGGGTCGCCGGTGCCCCACACCTCCTCGAGCAGCGCCAGGCCCTCGTCGAGCAGAGCCCGGTCCCACTGCGTCCGGTCCTGCTCGGCCAGCGGCACCAGGCCGAGGTCGGGATCGGTGCGAGCGGGCCGGCGAGCCTCGGTGAGCAGCATCAGCGCCAGCAGCCCGGCGACCTCCGGCTCGCCGGGAGCGATCCGGCGGAGCATCCGGGTCAGCCGGATCGCCTCGCGTGCCAGGTCGACCCGGCCCAGCGCGGCACCGGCGGTGGCGGTGTAGCCCTCGTTGAAGACGAGGTAGAGCACATCGAGCACCGCGGCGATCCGCTCCGTACGCTCCGCCTCGCCGGGCGGCGTGAACCGGACGCCGGCCTTGCGCAGGCTCTGCTTCGCCCGGCTGATCCGGGTGCCCATGGTGGCCTCCGGCACTCCGTACGCATGGGCGATCTCGGTCGTCGTCAGCCCGCCGACGGCGCGCAGCGTGAGCGCCACCTGGGAGGTCCGCGACAGCGCCGGATGACAGCACAGCAGCAACAGGGTGAGGCTGTCGTCGGTCGCCGCGGCACGTCCGGCTGGGGTGACCGCCTCGGCGATCCCGACCTGGAGCTCGCGACGGTGGGCCGCCTGCTCGGCGCGGAGCAGATCCACCATCCGCCGGTAGCCGATCCGCGTCAGCCAGGAGCGCGGGTTCGCCGGGATGCCGTCGCGCGCCCACTGGACGCTGGCGTCCAGCAGCGCCTCCTGGACCGCGTCCTCGGCTGCCTCGAACCGTCCGAAACGGCGGACCAGGGCGCCGAGGACGTACGGTGCCTCCGTACGAAGGAGATCCTCGAGATCCGTTGGCCCGGTCATGTCCACAGAGACTAGTTTCGACGGCATGAAATACCTGCTGCTCGGATACACCCCTGCCGACGCCTGGGACGCCTCGGACATGGCCTCCGAGGAGGCGCTGGCAGCCTTCGCGGAATACCAGAGGTTCGAGGAGGAGCTGGTCGCCAACGGCGAGCTGGTCAGCACCGAGGGCCTGGGGCACCCGGCGGTCTCGGTCACGGTCCGGCCCGGCGAGAGCGGCCCGGTCGCCACCGACGGGCCGTTCGCCGAGCTGAAGGAGGTCCTGGCCAGCTTCGCGGTCATCGACGTGGCTAGCCAGGAGCGTGCCATCGACATCGTGTCGCGGATCGTCGCGGTCCTCGGCGAGCCCATCGAGATCCGTCCCGTGATGGGGGACGACTTCGCGCAGGTGTGACCTGCTGGGACACGGCTGGCAGTATCGGCGGTGATGTCGGCACGAAAGAAGACGTACGCCGCCGCGCTGCTGCTCCTGGCGGCGCCGGCGTTGTTCGGCTGCGCCGCCGAGCCGAGGGCCGACGCGGAGTCGGCTTCGCCGTCGGTGCCCGCGCAGCCCGGGACCGAGGCCGAGACGCCGGCCGGCCCGGCGCCACGTGCGCCGCAGTCGCTCGAGATCCCGACCGTCCCGCCCGCCGAGGACCGCGGGATCGTCGAGGGCGGCGACGTCAGCTGGCCGCAGTGTCCCGAGGGGATGGGCATCAAGGAGCGCCGGACGCTCGGGATGCCGATGCCGCTCGACTCGGCGGAGTACGTCGTCATCGGGCTCACCAACGGCCCGGCATTCACCCCCAACCCCTGCCTGGCCGCGCAGGCCGAGTGGGCCAAGACGAAGAAGCTGATGACCTCGGCCTACGCGGTCGTCTCCTATCCCACCGCGGCCCATCTCCGCGAGCACGGCGAGCAGGGCCCCGGCGACCCGGACACCAAGATCGGCCGGCTCACCAACGTCGGCTACCAGCAGGCCCGGTGGAACCTCGAGCAGATGGAACGTGCCGGGCTGGAGTCGCCCTCGGTCTGGCTCGACGTCGAGCCGGTCGCGGTGTGGGAGTGGTCCGGCGACATAGCGGCCAACCAGGCGGTCGTCAAGGGCGCCCTGGCCGGCTACCAGGACGCCGGGAAGCGGGTCGGGGTCTACTCGATCGAGGGGCTGTGGACGCCGATCGTCGGCGACCTGCAGCTGCAGCTGCCCGAGTGGCGCCCGGCGGGGGAGACATCGCGGGCCGCGGCCCTGGAGCGCTGCGGTGGTGAGTGGATGTTCCAGGGCGGTGCCGCGGTCATCGTGCAGTGGCTCGAGGACGGCCGCGACCGCAACGTGACCTGCCCGGGCGAGTCGGTGCAGCTGCCGCTTTGGTTCCATCAGTACTGAGCGTGGGATGATGGCAGGCATCATGAGTGCTGCCCCGAAGCCCGGCTCCACGCCCCCGGCCATCATCCGCAACTTCTGCATCATCGCGCACATCGACCACGGCAAGTCGACGCTGGCCGACCGGATGCTGCAGCTGACCGGGGTGGTCGGCGAGCGCGAGGCGCGGGCGCAGTACCTCGACCGCATGGACATCGAGCGCGAGCGCGGGATCACGATCAAGTCCCAGGCCGTGCGGATGCCGTGGACGGTCACCTCCGGGGACGACGAGGGTCAGACGTTCGTGCTGAACATGATCGACACCCCCGGCCACGTCGACTTCACCTACGAGGTCTCCCGCTCGCTGCAGGCGTGCGAGGCGGCGATCCTGCTCGTCGACGCGGCGCAGGGCATCGAGGCGCAGACCCTGGCCAACCTCTACCTCGCCATGGGCGCCGACCTGCACATCATCCCCGTGCTCAACAAGATCGACCTGCCCTCGGCCAACCCCGAGAAGTACGCCCTGGAGCTGGCCAACCTCGTCGGCTGCGAGCCGGAGGACGTGCTCCAGGTCTCGGCCAAGACCGGGCTCGGCGTCGAGGCACTCCTCAACGAGATCGTGGCGCAGACCCCGCCCCCGGTGGGTGACCCGGACGCGCCCGCGCGCGCCCTGATCTTCGACTCGGTCTACGACACCTACCGCGGTGTCGTGACGTACGTCCGGGTCTTCGACGGCTCCCTGAAACACCGCGACAAGATCAAGATGATGTCGACCGGCGCCGTCCACGAGATGCTCGAGCTCGGCGTGATCTCGCCGGAGCCGGTGAAGGCCGATCACATCGGCGTCGGCGAGACCGGCTACCTGATCACCGGCGTGAAGGACGTGCGCCAGTCGCGCGTCGGTGACACCGTCACCAACAACGGGCGGCCCGCCGAGGAGATGCTCGGTGGCTACTCCCACCCCAACCCGATGGTCTTCGCTGGGCTCTACCCGATCGACGGCGACCAGTATCCCGACTTGCGCGAGGCGCTCGACAAGCTCCAGCTCAACGATGCTGCGCTGACGTACGAGCCGGAGACCTCCGGCGCGCTCGGCTTCGGCTTCCGCTGCGGCTTCCTCGGCCTGCTCCACATGGAGATCACCCGCGACCGGCTCGAGCGCGAGTTCAACCTCGACCTGATCTCGACCGCGCCCAACGTGGTCTACGACGTGATCATGGAGGACGGCACCGAGCACATCGTGACCAACCCCTCGGAGTTCCCCGAGGGCAAGATCAACGAGGTCCGCGAGCCCGTCGTCAACGCCACCATCCTGGCGCCGTCGGACTACATCGGCACCATCATGGAGCTGTGCCAGAACAAGCGCGGCACCCTGCAGGGCATGGACTACCTCTCCGAGGACCGTGTCGAGATGCGCTACACCCTGCCGATGGGCGAGATCGCCTTCGACTTCTTCGACCAGCTCAAGTCGAAGACCAAGGGCTACGCCTCGCTCAACTACGAGTTCTCCGGCGACCAGGCCGCCGACCTGGTCAAGGTCGACATCCTGCTGCAGGGCGAGCCCGTCGACGCCTTCTCCGCCATCGTCCACCGCGACGCGGCATACGGGTACGGCGTGATGATGGCCGGCAAGCTCAAGGAGCTCATCCCTCGGCAGCAGTTCGAGGTGCCCATCCAGGCCGCCATCGGTGCCCGCGTCATCGCCCGCGAGAACATCCGCGCCATCCGCAAGGACGTCCTCGCCAAGTGCTACGGCGGTGACATCTCGCGTAAGCGCAAGCTGCTCGAGAAGCAGAAGGAAGGCAAGAAGCGGATGAAGATGGTCGGTCGCGTCGAGGTTCCTCAGGAGGCCTTCGTCGCTGCGCTCTCGACCACTCAGCCGTCGAACGACAAGAAGTAACGCTTCCCCGCTGGTCGAGCCGCCGGAGCCGCTGGGCGGAGGCGTGTCGAGACCAACAGGGTTTCGCCTTTCGGTGGTCGAGCTTGTCGAGACCACCTCGGTTTGGCGACTGTGTTTTCGTTTCAGGGTTCGCCGCCGACCCGTTCTTTGAGTGTTTCTCGATCAGCCGCCGCGTCAAGGACGCCCTTCGGGCGCCGCTTCGCGGTGGCCTTCGGCCATCCTTGACCCGGCACCCGATCGAGAAAAGATTTCGCCTGTATCGGGGCGGCGGC
>NZ_JAALAA010000039.1 GCF_011045035.1 Nocardioides turkmenicus | reverse complement strand
GGGTCGGGTTCGGCGTGGAAGGAGGACCTGGTCCTCCGTCCCGCCAACTGTCCCCACCATGCGCTGGTCTACCGGGCACGCCCACACTCCTACCGCGAGCTCCCGGTGCGCCTCCACGAGCTCGCCCCGATGTTCCGCGCCGAGCGTTCTGGGGTGCTGTCCGGGCTGAGCCGGGTACGCCAGATCAACCTCGACGACACCCACGTCTTCTGCCGCCCCGACCAGGTCGCCGAGGAGGCGGCGAAGGCACTGCGGTCGGCGCTGAAAGCCCAGGAGATCCTCGGGCTGCAGGTCGACTACGTACGTCTCTCCCTCCGTGACTCCTCGCCGGCCTACCTGGGCTCTGCCGAGCAGTGGCGCGGTGCCGAGGAGGCACTGAGGAAGGCAGCCTCCGAGGCTGGTGTCGAGGTCGTCGAGGCGCCGGGTGAGGCCGCCTTCTACGGCCCCAAGCTCGACCTCCAGGTCGTCGATCCGGCCGGCCACGAGGAGACCATCTCCACCGTCCAGGTCGACTTCAACCAGCCGGAGCGCTTCGATCTGAGCTATGACGACGCCGACGGCTCCCGGAAGCGGGTCGTGATGGTCCATCGCGGCACCGTCGGCTCCATGGAGCGGGTCACCGCGGCCGTCCTGGAGCGCTACCAGGGGCGTCTCCCGCTGTGGCTGGCCCCGACTCAGGTCGCCGTGCTCCCGGTCTCGCCGGCCCAGGACCCGGCTGCCCGGGAGCTCGCCGGCGCCCTCGTCGCCGAAGGCCTCCGTCCGCGCCTGGATCCGGACGGGTCTCTCGGTGCCCGGATCCGTGAGTCCCGGCGTCGGCGCGAGCCGCTGATCGCGGTCATCGGGTCTACCGAGGAGGAAGCGGGTGAGGTGCAGGTGCGCGACGTCGGAGCCGGTGTCGAGCGACGGGTCCCGGTCGTCGATCTGGTGGCGGCGGTGAAGGAGGCGTACGTCTCTCGGGCTGCTTCTGTGAAGTGGTGAACGCATCCCTCAACGCTCAGCGCTATCGCACACCCCACCTCGCCAGCGGCGATAGCGCATAGGCAACCCGCAGCAACCGTGGCACCATCGAACGCATGACCGTGCCGGAGGTCCTGAGGCCCTACGTCACCTCGTTGATCGCCTACGACATCGACTTCGGGGCGCCGGGAGTGCACCGCGGGATGCCGTCGACCGAGATCACGTTCGTGCTGTCGGTCGACGACCCCCTGGTCACCTCCTGGGGGAGCGAGGCCGAGCCGGTGACGGCATGGTCGTTGGTCTCGGGGCTGCACACCCGGCCGGCGGCGATCCATCACCGCGGCTACCAGCGCGGCGTCCAGCTGGGGCTGACCACCGCCGGGGTGCGGGCGCTGTTCGGGATGCCGGCGGCGGCCTGGCGCGGGGAGCTGCTCGATCTCGACGAGGTGGCGGCGCCCGGCGGCGTACGGCATCTCCCGGAGCAGCTGGCCGAGACCGATCCGCGGCAGTGGGAGCGGTTGGTGGTGACGAGTCTGGTCGGGGCGCTCGCGCGGTACGGCGAGCCTGGGCCGAGGGCGGAGGTCGGGCGGGCGCTGGCGCTGCTGACCAAGGGAGCGGGAGTGCAGGAGGTGGCCGACGACGTCGGCTACAGCCGCCGGAGGATCAGCGACCTGGTCCGCGCCGAGACCGGGGTCGCGCCGAAGCAGTTCCAGCGGCTGGCGCGCTTCGACCGGTCCCGTGGCCTGGTCGGCCGGATGCCGCTGGCGCAGGCGGCGACGGTCTGCGGCTATGCCGACCAAGCGCACCTGACGCGAGAGTGGCAGGAGTTCGCCGGGTGTACGCCGACGACCTGGCTGCGGGAGGAGTTCCCATTCGTTCAAGACCTCGATGGTGCGTCCGAGCAAGGCTGAGGTCATGAGTGAAGCAGCGAAGGTGAAGTACTGGCAGTGCATGGCGTTCCACGACGCCGAGGCGATGATGACGTGGCTGAGTGCGATCGGGTTCGTCGAGCACGCGACCTACCGCGAGGA
This sequence comes from Nocardioides turkmenicus, assembly GCF_011045035.1. Classification (GTDB taxonomy): domain Bacteria; phylum Actinomycetota; class Actinomycetes; order Propionibacteriales; family Nocardioidaceae; genus Nocardioides; species Nocardioides turkmenicus. The sequence goes on along the minus strand of NZ_JAALAA010000039.1, from coordinate 11,516 downwards.
CGGCGTCGTGCACCACGCGGAGTGGCTCTGGCCCGAGGGCGGCGGCCTGATGTTCGGGCAGGTCCGAGAGGGCGGTGGTGTCGGATCACCCGGAGGTGCCAACGCATACCTCGTCACCGACGACCCCGACAGCGTCTTCGACAAGGCGCTCGCCGCCGGCGCCACCGTGGACCGGCCGATGGTCGACCAGGACTACGGCGGTCGCGGCGGGAGCGTCGTCGACCCGGAAGGCAACCATTGGTCCTTCGGGAGCTATCAGCCGTCCTGACGGCGCGGCCTCGGCGCGCCGTTCGCCGTCATCGGTTCCGGCCCGGTGCCTGGTTGGGGAGGCCTAGCCCGTCGAGCGTCTGTGAGAGCACGTCCATCAGCTCGACCGCGTCTCGAAGCCGCTCCGCGCCGAGCTTCTCGGCGAGGAGCCGGGCGTACGCGGCATGGCCCGGGCCGATCTTGGCGACGGCGTCGCGTCCGGCGTCGGTGGCATAGAGCAGCTTCGCGCGCTGATGGGCCGGGTTCGGGTGGTACTCGGCCAGCGCCTGGTCGACGAGGAGATCGGCGATGCGCTGCACGCTCTGCCGGGTGATGCCCATGGTCCGGGCGATCTCGGAGACCGTCGCCGGCGAGGAGAGCACCGCGCCGAGGACCTGCCAGCGGGCAGCCGTCAGCCCCGACGGCGCGGCCAGCTGCTCGGCGATCGCGAGGAACTGGCCGTTGAGGCGGAAGCTCGTGATCGCGGCGTTCGCCAGCAGCTCCTGCTCGGCGCTGCTCACTGGACCGCCATCAGCTCGTAGAAGCCCTGCGGGTCGTTGTCACGGTAGAGCTTCAGCCAGGACTCGAGCACGGTCGGCTCGTACAGGCCGAGCTTGCTGAAGATCTCGGCGGCGAAGTCGACAGGCCGGGTCGCGGTCGCCGTGATCAGGTCGCCGTCGGTGACGGCCGTCCGTGCGGTGTCGTAGTGGTCGCCGCCGCGGTAGCCGCTCATCGCAAGATACCGCGGGTCGTTGCTGGTGTGCGCACGCTCGTCGAGCAGTCCGGCGGCTGCCAGTGCGTAGGTGGCGCCGCAGATTGCCGCCACCGGCGTCCCCGTGTCGAGGAAATTCCGCGCAAGGTCGACGAACGGCGCGGTGTCGTCCGCGGAGTGCCAGGTGTCCGAGCCCGGCAGGATCAGCATCGCGCTGTCGGTCGGCTCGACCTGGTCGACGGTGATGTCGGGGGTGACCCGGAGCCCGCCCATGGTGGTGACGGGCTCGTCGGTGAGTCCCACCGTGACCACCTGGTAGCGACCCGGCCGCGCCTGCCAGTCGGGCTTGTTGATGTGTGCGGTGGCGTGCCCGGTCTCCCAGTCGGACATGGACTCCGGGAGAGCGAGGTGGACTGCGCGGGGCTCGGTCGTCATCATGACAGCAGTCTGTCATATTGACAGCATGCTGTCAATGAGTTCTGCGAAGAATGTGCCGCTGCCGCATCGCGCTATCGCACATCTGGGTCGCAGGGCGTGCCATCGCACAACCCGCCGGGACGAGACCGGCCCGTCTCACCGCGTCGGCGAGCGCGGGCTCGACCAGCCCGGTCTCGTAGCCTTGGACCCATGACAAACCCCCGAGCGCTCCGCGGCCCCGTCGAGATCGTCGGCGTGGGCCTGCTCGGCACCTCGGTGGCGCTGGCCTGTGCGGCGGCGGGGCTCGAGGTGCTGCTGAGCGACTCGGTCGCCAGCCACGTACGCACGGCCTCCGGCCTCGGCGCCGGCCGTCGCCGCAAGGCGGGCGATACGCCACAGCTCGTGGTCGTCGCGGTCCCGCCGGCGCATCTCGGTGAGGTGATCGTGCGCTCGCTGGCCGACAACCCCGATGCGGTCGTCACCGATGTCGGCAGCGTGAAGGCATCGCCGCTGGCCTACGTGCGCGAGCACAGTCCCGAAGACGTACGCCGCTACGTCGGGGGCCACCCGATGGCCGGCAGCGAGCGCTCGGGCCCGCTGGCCGCGACGGCGACGCTCTTCGAAGGGCGGCCCTGGGCCGTCACCCCGCACGATGAGGCCGATCCGGGCGCCACCGAGCTCGTCGAGCAGCTCGCCTCGCTGTGCGGCGCCGTGCCACTCACCCTCACCCCCGAGGACCACGACCAGGCGGTCGCCCGCACCTCCCACGTGCCCCACCTGATGGCGGCGCTGGTGGCGGGCCGGCTCGCGGTGGCTCCGGAGGGACACCTCAGCCTCAGCGGCCAGGGCGTACGAGACGTGACCCGGGTGGCCGCCGGCGACCCGGGCCTCTACGGCCAGATCGTGGCCGGCAACGCCCGCGCGGTCACCGACCTGCTCACCGAGGTGCGCGCCCAGCTCGACGAGATGATCGCGGCCGTCGGCAACGGCGACGCGGCCGCCCTGGACGTACTGCTCAAGGAGGGGCAGGCCGGCACCCGGGCGATCCCGGGCAAGCACGGCGGCCCGCAGACGGCCCAGGCGACCATCTACGTCACGGTCCCCGACGAGCCCGGCAACCTGGCCAGGCTCTTCGCCGACGCGGGGGAGAGCGGCGTCAACATCGAGGACGTACGCATCGACCACGACCCGGGCCGACCGGTCGGTGTCATGGAGCTGATCGTGGCCGACGACGCGGCCGATCGGATGCAGTCGGTTCTGGAGTCTCGGGGTTGGGTCGCTCACCGGTAGGCTCCCGCCCGTGAGCAGCAGCAACCCCACCACCGACCCCGCCCGTATCGTCATCGCCGTCGACGGCACCTCCGGCTCCGGGAAGTCGAGCACCTCGCGTGGGGTCGCCGACCGCCTCGGGATGCGCTACCTCGACACCGGGGCGATGTACCGGGCGATGACCTGGTGGATGCTCAGCAACGACGTCGACGTGCACGACGCCGACGCGGTCGCCGCGGCGGCCGGCAAGCCGGTCATCACCTCCGGCACCGACCCGCTCGCCCCCACGATCGCCCTCGACGGGGTCGACGTCTCGGTAGAGATCCGCAGCGACCGGGTCAACGGCGCCGTCTCCCCGGTCGCCACGGTCCGTGAGGTACGCGCCCGCCTGATCGCGCTGCAGCAGCAGGAGATCGAGCAGGCGCTGGCAGCCGGCTCCGGCATCGTGGTCGAGGGCCGCGACATCGGCACCGCCGTGTGGCCCGCCGCCGAGCTGAAGCTGTACGTCACCGCCGACCCCGCCGCCCGCGCGGCGCGCCGCGCGGCCGAGGAGGGCGGCACCGACGCGGAGGCCGTCCGCGCGTCGCTGGAGAACCGCGACAAGATCGACTCCACCAAGGGCGGTGCGGCGGTGCCGGAGGGCGCCACCCACATCGACACGACGCCCTACACGCTGGAGGAGGTCATCGACCTCGTCGTCGACCTCGCCGAGAAGGCGGGGGAGTGAACGATCTTCCGCGCACGGATGGGGTCCGGCACCCCAGCCGATGGCCGCTCAACCATCTCAACGGGCCGTCGCGCTGGCTGATCCGGCGCCGCTACGACGTCCGGCTGCACGAGACGGGCAACATCCCGACGACGGGACCGGTCGTCTTCGCCTCCAACCACATCGGCATCATCGACGGCCCGCTGCTGGCGATCTTCACGCCGCGGCCGGTCCACGCGCTGACCAAGCTGGAGATGTTCGAGCACTGGTTCCTCGGACCGTTCCTGCGCTGGGCGGGCCAGATCCCGCTCTACCGGTTCGGCAGCGACCCGGCGGCGGTGAAGATGGCGCTGAAGGTGCTGCGCGAGGGCAACGCGATGGGGATCTACCCCGAGGGCACCCGTGGCGCAGGCGACCTGGTGCGGTTCAACCGCGGCGCCGCCTATCTCGCCCTCGCCTCCGGCGCCCCGGTGGTGCCGGTGACGATGATCGGCAGCCGTGATCCGGGCGGCGGGGTCTCGTCGCTGCCGCACAAAGGTGCTCGGATCGACATCGTCTATGGCGAGCCTTTCCAGGTCGAGCGCGTAGGCTGGCCGCGTACCAGGGAACAAGTCGGGCATGTCTCGGGTTTGCTCCAGAAGCACATGCAGGTCCAACAGGACCATGCCCTGGCGTTGACCGGTCGCGAATTGCCCGGTCCGCTACCTAGCGAGGAGAACAATGACTGACCCCGACGTTTCGTACGAGGACGTACGAGACGAGCTGAACGAGACCGACGAGACCCCGACCGGGCCGCTGCCCGTCGTGGCGGTCGTCGGCCGCCCGAACGTCGGGAAGTCGACCCTGGTCAACCGGATCATCGGTCGCCGCGAGGCGGTCGTCCAGGACGTCCCCGGTGTGACCCGCGACCGCGTCTCCTACGACGCCGACTGGAACGGCAAGGCCTTCACCCTGGTCGACACCGGCGGCTGGGACCCCGACGCCCAGGGCCTGGCCGAGCGGATCGCCGCCCAGGCCGAGATTGCGGTCTCGCTGGCCGACGCCGTCCTCTTCGTCGTCGACGCGACGGTCGGCATCACCGACGCCGACGAGGCGGTCGTACGCATCCTGCGCAAGTCCGGCAAGCCGGTCGTGCTGGTGGCCAACAAGGTCGACGACATGCGCACCGAGGCCGAGGCGGCCGCGCTGTGGAACCTCGGGCTCGGTGAGCCCTGGCCGGTCTCCGCGCTGCACGGCCGAGGCTCGGGCGACATGCTCGACGCGATCCTCGCGGTGCTGCCCGACCCGCCGCCGCTCCCCGAGGGCACCGAGATCGGTGGCCCGCGTCGGATCGCCCTGGTCGGCAAGCCCAACGTCGGCAAGTCGAGCCTGCTCAACAAGCTGGCCAAGGAGGAGCGGGCGGTCGTCGACAACGTCGCCGGCACCACCGTCGACCCGGTCGACGAGCTGATCGAGCTCGGTGGCCGCGAGTGGCGCTTCATCGACACCGCGGGCATCCGCAAGCGGGTCAAGGAGTCGAGCGGGCACGAGTACTACGCCTCTCTGCGCACCACGACCGCGATCGACCGCGCCGAGGTGGCCGTGCTGGTCATCGACGGCGGCGAGAAGATCTCCGAGCAGGACATCCGCATCCTGCAGACCGTGCGCGAGGCCGGGCGGGCGCTGGTGATCGCGTTCAACAAGTGGGACCTCGTCGACGAGGACCGTCGCTGGCAGCTCGACCGTGAGATCGAGCGCGAGCTCGTCCAGGTGCAGTGGGCGCCGCGGATCAACATCACCGCGCGCACCGGCTGGCACGTCGACCGGCTGGTCCCGGCGCTCGACAAGGCCCTCGAGGGGTGGGAGACGCGGGTCGGCACCGGCGCGCTCAACTCGTTCCTCGGCCGCCTCGTCGCCGAGCACCCGCACCCGGTCCGCTCCGGCAAGCAGCCGAAGATCCTCTTCGGCACCCAGCCCTCGACCGCGCCGCCGACCTTCATCCTGTTCACCAGCGGCAAGCTCGAGGCCTCCTACGAGCGCTTCATCGAGCGCCGGCTGCGTGAGGAGTTCGGCTTCGTCGGCACCCCGATCGTGCTCCAGCAGCGCGTCCGGGAGAAGCGCAAGCGCTAGCCGGCTCTGTCCGGCAACGAATCAGGCCCGCAGGTCACCGGATGGCGACCTGCGGGCCTGTCTTACGTTTCCGGGCCGGGTTCAGGCGACGGAGCCGTCCGGGGTGACCGTCGGAGGCTTGACCTCGAGGCGCTCCAGCACGCCCTGGTAGAGCTTGGTCAGGGCGGCGACCTCCTCGGGGGTGAAGGCGTCGAACATGACCTGGCGGATCAGCTTCACGTGCTCGGGGGCGGCGGCCTGGATCGCCTCGAGGCCGGCCGGGGTGAGGTCGACGTAGGCCCCGCGGCGGTCGTCGAGGCACTCGCGCCGCTCGACGAGCCCGCGGGCCGCCATCCGCATCACCTGGCGCGAGAGCCGGCTCTTCTCCCACTGGAGCTTGTCGCCGAGCTCGTACATCCGCAGGGAGCGGTCGGGGACGTCGGTCAGGTTGACCAGGACGTCGTAGTCGGCGAGGGAGAGGCCGTTCTTGGCCTGGAGGTCACGGTTCATCCGCGCGGTGAGCTGTGCGTTGACGGCGAGCCAGGAACGCCACGCGACCTGCTCGTCGTTGCTGAGCCACTTGACCTCATCCATGAGGTACACCTTACCGAGTTGTAGTTGTCGCTTTCACCATCACCGCGCATCGGCGCAGGTCGGCACCGCCCGGTGTGACTGATGACGCACCGCAGACGCCGGGAGGTTGCCTGCTTAGGCAAACGGTTGATGCAGAAACTAGACTGTTCTGCATGAGGAGCGCGCGATGAGCATCGACATGGACTTCATCACGAAGGACCGTGAGCGGATCAAGAAGGAGTACCTCCGTGAGGAGGGCGACCGCCCGGCCAGCACGGCCCGCGGGATCCACCACACCGCGCTGCTCTCCTCCGACGTACGCCGGTCGATCGACTTCTACCAGGGGCTCCTCGAGTTCCCGCTGACCGAGATCTTCGAGAACCGCGACTACGCCGGCTCCGACCACTTCTTCTTCGACGTCGGCGCGGGCAACCTGCTGGCCTTCTTCACCCTTCCCGGTCTCGACCTGGGGGAGTACGCCGAGGTGCTCGGCGGGCTGCACCACATCGCCATCTCGGTGACCCGCGAGAAGTGGGACTACCTGCGCGCCAAGCTGGACGACGCGAAGATCGACTACATCGTCGAGTCCAAGTCGTCGATCTACTTCAAGGGCCCCGACGGCGAGCGCCTCGAGCTGCTCGCCGACCCGCTGGGGGAGATGTACGGCACCAAGGTGCTCTGAGAACGTCACGTCCGGGGACGGGTCCGCTCCACCGAGCGGCCCGTCCCGCGTCGCGTTCAGGGACGGTCGAACGGGTCCTCGGGCACCTCGAGCTCGAGCTGCTCCTCGTAGACCTGCTCCTCGGCCCGCCGGTCGGCCAGCCACGCCGCCAGCGCCACCACGACCAGCTGCGAGCGTGACTCCGCGGCCATCTCGTGGACCATGGCATCGAGCACGTCGACGTTCGTCGCCAGCAGGCGCAGGGGCATCGTGACGTACGGGTCGTCTAGGCGTTTCGGCTGCGGGACGGTGCGCATGAAGGTGCCGTCGGAGACGGGCCTGGTCTTCTCGCGCAACGCCGCCTGATGGGCCCGCAGGAGGACCGGGAGCCGCGGGCGGGTCGCCGCGACGGCGTCGAGCATCACGTCGACCAGCGACCGCGGGACCTCCTGGCTGTAGGTCTTCCACTGGGCCGCCAGGGATGCCGGCACGGAGAGGCTGATCGCCTGCACCGGCATCCCTTGGCGCCGCCCGGCGCCCTCCCGCTTCGACCTCGTGCGGTGGGCCGGGGTGCCCTTGCGAGAGATCGGGTCGAGCTTGGCGGGGGCAGGGGTCTGGTCTGTCGTCGGGGCTGTGTTGGATGGGGAAGGTGTATCCGACACGGTGTGCTCCTGTGGTGGGTGTGATCCATGTGTCAGGAGTGATTGTGTCGGACAGCACCGACAGTTTCGCCAGGACCTCGGTCAGATCACCAGGCTCAGCGCCAGCACGAACACCAGACCCGACACGGAGAGCACCGTCTCCATCAGCGACCAGGACTTGATCGTCTGCACGACGTCGAGGCCGAAGTACTCCTTGACCAGCCAGAACCCGGCGTCGTTGACGTGCGAGAAGAACACCGAGCCGGCACCGACGGCCAGGACGACGAGGGACACCTCGGCGGCAGGCATGTTGGCGACCAGGTCGACGACCAGCGACGACGCGGTGATCGTCGCGACGGTCGCGGAGCCGGTGGCCAGACGGATCAGGACGGCGAGCACCCAGGCGAGGACGATCGCCGAGACACCGGAGCCCTGCGCCCACTCGGCGAGCTGGGTGCCGATGCCGGTGTCGATCAGCGACTGCTTGAAGCCACCGCCCGCGGCGACGATGAGGACGATGCCCGCGATCGGCGGCAGCGACTGCTCGACGGTCTTGGCGATCCCGCGACGGTCCATCCCGGCACCCCGGCCGAGGGTGAACATGGCGACGATGACCGCGATGGTGAGGGCGACGAGCGGGTAGCCGATCACGTCGAAGACCTGCTGGACCCGGTTCTCCGGGTCGTTGATGACGATGTCGACGATCGCCTTGGCGAGCATCAGCACCAGCGGCAGCAGGACGCTGAACAGCGTGATGCCGAAGGAGGGGCGGCGAGCGTCGGTGGTGTCGGTCACCGGAGCGGCGTCAAAGGTGTGCGGCGCCTCGACCACGACCCAGCGGCCCGCGAGCCGGCCGAACAGCGGCCCGCTGACGATGATGACCGGGATGGAGACGAGTACGCCGAGGGCGAGCGTCGTGCCCAGGTCGGCCTGCAGCGCGCCGATCGCGGCCAGCGGGCCCGGGTGCGGCGGCACCAGGCCGTGCATCGCGGAGAGGCCGGCGAGGGTCGGGATGCCGACCGTGATGAGCGAGACCTGCGCGCGCCGCGCGACCAGGTAGATGACCGGCATCAGCAGCACCAGGCCGATCTCGAAGAACATCGGCAGGCCGATGATCGCGCCGACGAGCGCCATCGCCCAGGGCAGCGTACGGACCGAGGACCGGCCGACGATCGTGTCGACGATCTGGTCGGCACCGCCGGAGTCGGAGAGGAGCTTCGCGAACATCGCACCCAGCGCGATCAGCAGGCCGACGCTGGTGGCGGTCGCGCCGAAGCCCTCGCCGAAGGAGGTGATCACGTCCATCACGTTGCGCCCGGACAGCATGCCGACGGCGACGCCGCCGAGCAGCAGCGCGAGGAACGGGTGCAGTTTCACGTAGGTGATCAGGACGACGATCAGCGCGATCGCGGCGAGCGCGGCAGCGAGGAGTACGCCTCCTGAGGCGACCGGTGCGACCGGCTCGGTCGCGGCGGCGAGGATGTTCATGCGGATTCCTTGGTCAGGTTCGAGGTGGGGGACACCGTGGCGAGGAAGCGGTCGACGATCGCATCGACGTCCTGGTCGATGCCGATGGTCGTGCCCTGCTCGTCGGGAGCGAGGGGTTCGAGGGTCGCGAACTGCGAGCGCAGCAGCGACGGCGGCATGAAGTGACCCGCGCGGGCGGCGAGGCGTGCCTCGACCACCTCCGGGGTGCCGCTGAGGTGGAGGAACCGGAGCCCACGGGCACGACCGTGGAGCAGATCGCGGTAGCTGCGCTTGAGCGCCGAGCAGCTCAGCACCGCACCGGTGTGCTCGTGCTGGGCTAGCCAGCCTCCGAGCGTCTCCAGCCAGGGTTGCCGGTCGTGGTCGTCGAGCGGGCGGCCCGAGGCCATCTTCGCGATGTTCTCCGGCGGGTGGAAGTCGTCTGCGTCGGCGAAGGGGACCCGGAGGCGCTGCGCGATCGCGGCGCCGACGGTCGACTTGCCGGAGCCGGAGACTCCCATGACGACGAGGAGCGGATTCTGTGTCACGCGTCACAGCGTGCATCAAAAGGCATCCGTTTGGCAAGGCGAGGTGATGTTAAGTATTCCGATTGCGCGGAGCCGAGGATGTGCGACGATGCCGCAGTGACGACTTCGAGCGGTGAGGCCACGCACCGACTGCACCAGAGCGTCCGCGACGCAATCGGGCGCGAGATCGTCTCCGGCTCGCTGCCGCCCGGTGCGGTGCTGACGTTGGAAGGGATCCAGGCGACGTACGACGTCTCGCGCCCGGTCGCCCGCGAGTCCATCCGGGTGCTGCAGGCGATGGGCCTGGTCGCCACCAGGCGCCGCGTCGGCATCACCGTCCTCCCGCGTCAGGAGTGGAACGTCTTCGACCCGCTCGTCATCCGCTGGCGCCTCGACGGAGAGGGCCGGCGCGAGCAGCTGCTATCGCTCTCCGAGCTACGGCGCGGCTTCGAGCCGATCGCCGCCCGCCTCGCCGCCGAGCGAGCTGCCCCCGAGCACCACGGCGCTCTCGCCCGCTCCGTCGCCGACATGGTCGTCCACGCGGCTTCGGGTGACCTCGAGGCCTATTTGGAGGCCGACACCGCCTTCCATCGCGTTCTGCTCAACGCCTGCGGCAACGACATGCTCGCCGCCTTCGGCGACCTCGTCGCCGAGCTCCTCGCCGGACGTACGCACCACCACCTGATGCCCGCCACGCCCAACCCGACCGCGATCGAGCTGCACGAGAAGGTAGCTCTGTGCGTCCGCAACGGCGATCCCGCCGGAGCCGAGCAAGCCATGCGCGCCATCATCGACGAGGCCGCCGAGGCCCTCGCCGCCGCCGACGACCCGCCGTAGGGGTACCGATTGGAGGCCATGCGCCGCGGTGCGGTAATGTTCGGATCGCTTCGAGCGGAGAAATCCACTCGCAGTTTCGGGCTGTGGCGCAGCTTGGTAGCGCACTTGACTGGGGGTCAAGGGGCCGCAGGTTCAAATCCTGTCAGCCCGACCGAAACAGACTGGCTCTGACCTGGGTAACGGGTCAGAGCCAGTTTCGTTCTGGCTGCCAGCACGGATCTGCCACCAGATCGAACTCCTTTCGGGGCTACCTCGGATGTCGGACGCGTTGTTGGTGGCGGACCGGCCGCGTGTCGGCACTTCAGGCGTTCGGCCGCAAGCGCATACGCGATAATCGCTGCTCACCCCAGGTCAGGCGAGGAAGCGGTGATGCTCAGGAGCCACGCGCTTTCAGATATCGCAGGCCTTGTTTCATGTAGGCGCGGGGATTCGTGTCCAGATGCGCCGCCCATGCGGGGGCCTGCTCGCCACGAGAGTGAGCAACGTACGCCAGGGCGTAGCCGAGCAGCTGCTCGCCCAGGTACCCGAGACGCTGGGTGCGCCAGCCGGTGCTGTCCTGGTGGTAGTCGAACGCTGCGTTGGCGGTGAATACGCCCAGGCCGAAGACGACCGTGATGAGATCGGTGAGCTGCTCCTGGTCGTACTGGTCGGGTGAGATCCGGTTCTCGCCGAGAAGACGGACATGGCCGACTTCATGCGCAAGTGTCGCGGTGAGCGAGACCGGGGACCTCAGCTCGCCGCGGCTGACCGCGACCACGAATCGATCGCCGTCGCGGCGGTAGTGACCGGCGTCGCCGCTCCACTGGCTGGCCAACGGCACCGTTCCACCGAGGCTCGGGTCGGCCTCGTCCTCGGTGAGACGCAGATCGATCGAGGCGCGTGGCGCGTCCATCCGGGCGCAGATCAGCTCCAGCACCCGCTCGGCATCGGTCAGCTCGCTGCCCGACCAGAGGGAGAGGACGGAGCTCGGCACGAGCACCTCGCCGAACAGGGCGGTGTCGCCGAACTCCGCGCGCAGCCAGTCGACCGATGTCTCGACCCAGTCACGGGCCTTCTCGGAGACGGGGCACTTCGGGCTGAACAACGGCACCTTGGCAGCATGCCGCAGCTTGCCTCGAGGCACCTCGCCAAATTGGCTGCTCGAGTTCCCTGGCCTCACACCACGCCGTGCTCGAAAGCGAAGGCCGTGGCGGCGGTGCGGGAGCGTACGTCGAGCTTGGTGAAGATGTTCGAGAGATGGCGGGCGACGGTCTTCTCGCTGAGGACCAGGTCGGCGGCGATCTGGGCGTTGCTTCGGCCGGAGGCGACGAGGCGGAGGACCTCGGCCTCGCGGGCGGTGAGGCCGGCGGGCAGGGAGGCGGGGGCTAGCAGGGCG
>NZ_JAALAA010000038.1 GCF_011045035.1 Nocardioides turkmenicus | reverse complement strand
GTCGACCCTCATCCGCACGATCAACGGTCTGGTGCCGGTCACCTCGGGGTCATGCGGAGACGTCCTCGGCGGTCAGCGAGCGACCGTAGATCGTCTCGAAGACCGCGTCGTCGGCCTCGGCGGCGGGACCGTCGAAGACCACCTGGCCTGCGCGCATGCCGATGATCCGGTCGGCGTAGCGCCGCGCCAGATCGAGGAAGTGCAGGTTGACCACGGTAGTGATACCGAGATCGCGGTTGATCCGTTGCAGGTCACGCATGACGAGGTTGGCCGTCGGCGGGTCCAGCGACGCGACCGGCTCGTCGGCGAGCACGACGGAAGGCTGCTGCGCGAGCGCTCGGGCGATCGCGACCCGCTGCTGCTGCCCGCCGGAGAGCTCGGAGGCGCGTACCCAGGCCTTCTCGACGATCCCGACGCGCTCCAGCGCCTCGAAGGCGATCTCCTTGTCGGCCTTGGTGTGTACGCCGAACGCCGACTGCAGCCACGACTGGGCGTGCAGCCGGCCGGTGAGCACGTTGCCCATGACCGAGCGGCGGGTCACCAGGTTGAACCCCTGGAAGATCATCCCGATCTCGGCCCGCAGCCGCCGCAGCCGGCGTCCGCGTGCGGTGGCCACCTCGGTCACGCCGACGGAGAGCGAGCCCGAGGTGACCGGCACCAGACCGTTGATCGTGCGGATGAGGGTCGACTTGCCGGCGCCGGAGAGCCCGACGACCACGACGAACTCCCCCTCCGGGATGGTCAAGGAGACCGTGTCCAGACCCCGGGTGCCGTTCGGGTAGACCACCGAGACGTCGTCGAAGACGATGCTGTGCCCGCCACCGTCCCCGGGATCCGAGCCGCTCATTCGCCGAAGTTCTCCTCCACGGACTTCGCCTTCTTCAGCGCTGCCGTGTCGACCTTCTCGAGACCCTCGATCTCGTAGACCGCCTCCAGCGTCTTGAGGCCCTTGGGGTCCTTCGCCATCGCGGTGAATGCGTCGGTCACCTTCGTACGCAGCTCCTTGGAGAGCCCGCCGGCGACGACGATGCCGTCGTTGGGGATCTCGGTGGAGTAGGCGAACACCACGACGTCGGAAGCGACCTTCGGCTCGTCGGCCGCGACCTCCTCGCGGGCGTCGTCGAAGCTCACCCCGATCGGGTAGTCGCCGCGCGCCACGGCCAGCACCGCGGCGTCGTGGTCGCCTGCGAACTGGGCGTCGAGGTCGACCAGCGCGTCGCCGCCGGTGATCTGCCCCCATTGCGTGGCCGGGTAGTAGTAGCCGGACGCCGACCCCTGGTCGACGAAGGCGATCGAGGTGCCCGGCTTGATCTTGGCCAGCGCCTCCTCACCGACGGGACCGGTCTTGGCGGCATCGGTGCCGTTGCAGTACTTGAAGCCCTCGACCACCTTGACCTCGTCGACGCAGTAGGTCTCGGGGTCGTTGGTGAACCACTGGGTGTGGTAGGTCCCCGAGCCGTAGCGCACCGACTGCAGGATCGGCACCGCGCCGGCCTGGTCCTCGGCCTGCACCATGCCGATCGGGCCGAGCATCGCGACCTGCGCCTGGTCGGACTTCATCGCCACGATCGCGGCCGCATAGCTCTCGGTCACCTCGGCGCGTACCGGGATCCCGATCCGGTCGCTGAGGAACGACTCCAGGCCCTTGGCGCTCTCCGTGATCGAGTCGACGTCGCCGGAGGGCACCAGCGACAGCACGATCTCCTCGGGATCCTCCGCGGGCGCGGTGCCGTCCTCCCCGCTGCCGCAGGCGGCGAGCGAGAGGGCGAGCGATGCGGCGGCACCGACCGCCAGCAACCGGGGGCTTCTCAACATTGGACAGACTCCTTGAGGGGGTGAGCTGCGAGGAAGGACGACGGGTCATTCGACCAGTCCAAGACCGCTGAGTACAGGTCTCTGAACGATCCTGCACGAACATGTGCCGGTCCCTGCCGGCGGTCGAAGGCGTCAACGTACGCAGCAACACAACCACGCTCGACGGCGGGAGCCAGGTCATTGCGCCAGATGTCGCCAACCGACATCAGCCACTCCGGCGTGTCGGCGGCGCCGACGGTGTCGAGGAAGGCGTCCAGGTGCCCGGTCATCCGGGTCGGCTTGAGGGCGTCGGTGCGCACCTCGTCGACCACGTCGCGTACGCCCAGATGCTCAAGCACCTCGTCCAGCCCGCTGCCGGGCGAGTTGGTCAGGATCACCCGGTACGCGTCGATCCCGGCGAGCAGGTCGACCAGGCCCTCGGGCGTGTGGATGTCGCCCGGGTTCGCGCTCATCTCCGCTCGGCTCGCGACGTACGCAGCGCTGAGCTCCTCTTCGGTGACACCGGCGGCAAGGCCCAGGATCTTGACGGCCTCGTAGCCGTCCTGAGCGCCCATCAGCGTCTTCGGGGCACTCTGGGGCAGCCGTTGCCCCAGAAACGCCTGTGCGGTCTCCAGGAGCGCCTCAGGGGCGTCGGTGAGGGCCGCCACCCGGGTGGCGTAGAGAAGAGCCGGTGTGTCTCCGAGACACACCGTGCCGTCCAGGTCGAGCACCAGCACCGGGCGAGGCAACGAGTCCACCTTCCAGGCGCGGGCCGTCGGGGGTCGGCCCTGCGCAACGCGATTACGTGTTGACTGGAACGTAGGTAAGGACGCTTCAGGACGCAAGCAGCATCGGCTTGGTGTCACACGCTATTTACTGCACTGCAGAATATCGACTCTGACCGGGACGAAGGCTCAAGCGACGCCCGACGCGCCGTCGGCTCAGGCGAGGGCAGACCCCGCCCGGTATTCCTCGAACGGGGTGTTCCAGTCGCCCCAGCCGTTGCTGAAGGTCATCTGGCGGTCGGTGCCGACGGTCTCGACGACGTCGCCGCGGCGGGTCATGTCGTAGAGGAACTTGGCGTTCTCGTCGCTCATCCCGGTGCAGCCGTGGGAGACGTTGGCGCGGCCCTGCTGCGCCACCGACCACGGCGCGCCGTGGATGAACTCGCCGGAGAACGTGAGCCGCATGGCCCACTTCACGCCCTCCATGTTGTAGTACTCCCGGTCGCCCTGGTTGATCCCGATGGTCTCGGAGTTCATGGTCTTGCGCCGGAACTTCTCGATGATCACCTTCACGCCGCTGCGGGTGATGAACCCTTCCTTGCCGGTCGTGATCGGGATGGTCTTGATCTTCTGGCCGTTCTTGAAGACCTCCATCTGGTGGGTCTGCGCGTTGGCCCGGTAGATGTGCGCGTCACCGGTCTTGAAGGTGATCTCGCGGTTCTTCTGGCCGAAGATGCCGTCGCCGGCGGGGACCGAGTTGATGTTGAGCTTCACGTTGATCGTGGAGTTGGCCTGCCAGTAGTTGCGCGGCCGGTAGTGGACCTCCTTGTCGCTCACCCAGTACCACGACCCTTCCTGCTTCGGCGTCGACTCGACCAGCATCTTCTTCTCGAAGGCGGCCTTGTTCTTCACCGGCAGGTCGTACGTCACGATGATCGGCATCCCGACGCCGACGGTCTCCCCGTCGAGCGGCGCGATCGACGGGTAGGTCTGGCGGTCCAGACCGAGGTCCTCGGTGGAGAAGGTGATCTGGCTCTTCTTCTGCAGGCCGTCGTCGCCGGTGGCGGTGACCGCGAGCGTGTAGGACGCGGTCGGCTCGAGCACGTCGCCCGCGCTCCAGCTGAGCCCGTCCTCGGTGATCGTGCCCCGCACCTTGGTGCCCTTGGCCCCGGTCAGCATCACTTCGTCGAGGCGCCCCTTGGCCACGTCGACCTTGATCACCTTGTCGACCGCGACGCCGGTCGCCTTGTCCTCGACGTTGGGCGTGATCTGCACCTTCGGCTCGGCCGGCTTCTTCGGCTCCTTCGAGGCCGGGTCGGCGCCGCATGCGACCAGCACGGGCGTCACGACCGCGGTCGCGGTGGTCAACAGCACCCGGCGGCGGGCGAGCAGGGACGGGCGGTGAAACGGTGACTGCGTTGACACGGTGAGACTGCTCCAGACCTGAATTTTTGAGCCCGCGCCCTGAACCGGGACGCGAGCGCGATAACCCTATCGGGCATTGCCAAGAGGCGCCCAAGAAAGGGAGCGGGGCCCGATCCGGTCTCGGATCGGGCCCCGCATACATCCTTGCTCAGTGCTTGAACTCGCCTCGGTAGTACTCGAAGTTCCAGCCGGCGGTGGCCAGCATGCCGAGCACGGCGGCGATGATGACCAGCCACCAGGCGGCCATCGCGATCGCGAGGACCACCAGGGCGAAGGTGAGACCGGCCCACAGCGGCCACCAGGAGAACGGCGGGAAGAAGCCGTACTCGCCGGCGCCCTCGGCGATGTCGCCGTCCTCGCGGTCCTCGGGACGCGGGTCCATCCGCATCGCGTGGAAGCCGAGGTAGACGGTGATCATCGCGAACAGCAGGGTGCACATGACCAGCGCCGAGGTGCCGGTCCAGTCGCCACCCTCCTCGGAGGCCGCGGTGACGAACCAGTAGGCCGGGGTGACCAGCACCATGAAGGCGGTGCAGACCACGAAGATCCAGGCTTCAGACTTCATCGGGCTCAGCCTTCCTTGTTGGAGCTGGTCGAGACGAGATCGTCCTCATCGTGCTCCAGCGCGGCGATCTCCGGGTGGTGGAGGTCGAAGGCCGGGGACTCCGAGCGGATCTTCGGGATGGAGACGAAGTTGTGGCGCGGCGCCGGGCAGGCGGTGGCCCACTCGAGCGAACGGCCCCAGCCCCACGGGTCGTCGACCTCGACGATCGGCGCGTGGCGCGAGACGTAGAGGTTGTAGAAGAACGGCAGCATCGACAGGCTCAGCAGGAACGCGCCCACGGTCGAGAACTGGTTGAGGAAGGTGAAGCCGTCGCTGGGCAGGTAGTCGGCGATACGCCGCTGCATGCCCTCGACACCGAGCCAGTGCTGGACCAGGAAGGTCGCGTGGAAGCCGACGAACAGCAGCCAGAAGTGGACCTTGCCGAGGCGCTCGTCGAGCATCCGGCCGGTCATCTTCGGCCACCAGAAGTAGAAGCCGGCGAACATCGCGAACACCACGGTGCCGAAGACGACGTAGTGGAAGTGCGCGACCACGAAGTAGGAGTCGGACACCTGGAAGTCGAGCGGCGGGCTCGCCAGGATGATGCCGGTCAGACCACCGAAGAGGAAGGTCGTCAGGAAGCCGATCGACCACAGCATCGGGGTGTCGAAGCTGACCGATCCGCCCCACATCGTGCCGATCCAGTTGAAGAACTTCACGCCGGTCGGGACCGCGATCAGGAACGTCATGCCGGAGAAGAACGGCAGGTTGACCGCTCCGGTGACGAACATGTGGTGCGCCCACACCGCCACCGAGAGGATCGCGATACCGAGGGTCGCGGCGACCAGGCCGATGTAGCCGAAGATCGGCTTGCGGCTGAAGACCGGGAGGATCTCGGAGATGATGCCGAAGAACGGCAGGGCGATGATGTAGACCTCGGGGTGGCCGAAGAACCAGAACAGGTGCTGCCACAGGATCGGGCCACCATGGGCGGCGTCGAAGACGTGGGAGCCGAACTGACGGTCGGACTCGAGCATCAGCAGCGCGGCGGCCAGGATCGGGAACGCGATCAGCGCGAGCAGCGCGGTGATCAGCACGTTCCAGGTGAAGATCGGCATCCGGAACATGGTCATGCCCGGCGCACGCATGCAGATGATCGTGGTGATGAAGTTGACCGAGCCGAGGATCGTGCCCAGACCGCTCATGTAGAGACCCATGATCCACAGGTCGCCACCGACACCCGGCGAGTACTGCGCGCTGGACAGCGGCGTGTAGGCGAACCAGCCGAAGTCAGCCGCGCCGGTCGGGGTGAAGAAGCCGCTGGCCGCGATGATCCCACCGAAGAGGTAGAGCCAGTAGCTGAACATGTTGAGTCGCGGGAAGGCGACGTCGGGCGCACCGATCTGGAGCGGCATGATCACGTTCGCGAAGCCGAAGAACAGCGGCGTCGCGAACAGCAGCAGCATGATCGTGCCGTGCATCGTGAACAGCTGGTTGAACAGCTCGTCGTTGACGACCTGCTGCCCCGGGAACGCCAGCTCCGAGCGCATCAGCAGCGCCATCAGGCCGCCGATGAGGAACCAGACGAACGACGTGACCAGGTACATCTTGCCGATCAGCTTGTGATCGGTGGTGGTCAGCAGCTGGTAGACGTGCTTACCGAGCGGCTTGCGGCCGCCGGCGACTGGGGGTGCAGCAGTGGCGGTCACTCGCCCTCCTCCTCGTTGTGGCTGGCGATGTCGTCGGTGGTGCGGGTGGACTTACCGCCACCGAGCAGCGGGCGCTCGGCCTCGAAGCCCTTCTGCGCCAGCGCGTCGACGTACGACTTGTAGTCGCTCTCGGAGAGGATCGCGACCTTGAAGATCATCCGGGCGTGGTAGACGCCGCAGAGCTCGTAGCAGGCGCCACGGAAGGTCTTGCCCTCGATGAGGTCGTTGGCACCCGGGTCGAAGGTGGCCGTGGCCTCCTTCGTGGTGATCGAGTAGTGGTTCACCCGACCCGGGACGACGTCCATCTTCATGCCGAACTCCGGGACACCGAAGTTGTGGATGACGTCGGCCGAGCGCAGGTTGAAGCGCGTGGTGGTCTTCTCCGGGAGGACCAGCGTCGGGATGTGCGAGCCGGTGCCCACGACGTAGCCGTAGCTGTCGTAGGGGTACTCGTCGTCGACGAGGTTCTCGTCAGCGCTGGCGTCCATCTCGCCGATGCCGTGGTTGAAGGTCCACTGCCACTGCTGGCCGGTGACCTCGATCACGTTCGTCGGGTTGGCGTCGTCCAGCATCTCGTTCTGGACCTTGACCGTGTGGTCGAAGAACACGATCACCATCAGGACCGGGGCGATCGTGTAGAAGATCTCCAGCGGCAGGTTGTAACGCGTCTGGACCGGGATGTCGGCGTCGCTGCGGCGCCGGTAGCGCCAGATCGCCCAGAAGATGAGCCCCCAGGTCAGGATGCCGGTCAGCAGCGCGGCGATCCAGGCGCCCTGCCACAGGGCGAGGTTGTGCTCCCCCTGCTCAGAACGTGGCTCGGGGAAGCCGAAACGCGCCGCCTCGTCCGAACAACCACTCAGCAGGAGGGCGCCGGCCGTCAGCGTCGCCACCAGCGCACCACGGCGGGCGCGGGCGTGGGACGGAGTCGATCCGGCCCCTGGCAAGTGCAGACCCACTACGAGCCTCTCTCTCATGCGAACACTCAGATGCCCGCAGACTACCGCGAGCGCCTCCGGATTCATCTTCAGGGGTTCCTCATGTCGCGTGTGGCTACCGTTGGGTCCTGTGACCGACAGCTTCACCTACCTCGACGCCGCCTCGGCCGAACCGCTCCACCCGGCGGCCCGGGACGTGCTTCTGGCCGCGGCGGAGCAGGGGTACGCCGACCCGCGCCGCCTGCACCGACCTGCCCGCAACGCCGGGCTGCTGCTCTCGAACGCGCGCGAGGTCGTGGCCGAGGCACTGGGCGTACGCCGCGATGAGGTGCTTTTCACATCGTCGGGCACCGCCGCGGTGCAGGCCGGGCTGCTGGGGCTCGGCTCGCGTGGCATCGGTCACAGTGCCGTCGAGCACCAGGCCGTCATCGACGCCGCCCGCTGGTCGCAGCGCTCCCCCGTCACCGAGCTCGCCGTCGATCGCGAGGCGCGGGTCGAGGTGGCCGCCGTGCGCGACGCCGTCGCGGCCGGGGATGTCGACGTCGTCGCGGTCCAGCAGGCAAACCACGAGGTCGGCACCGTGCAGCCGATGGACGAGGTCGCCGACGCGACCGGCCCGGCCGCCCTCTTCATCGACGCCTGCGCCTCCATGGGACGGCTTCCTCTGCCCCCGGTCGGCGACGCGATCGCCGGCTCCGCCCGCAAGTGGGGTGGCCCCGGCGGTGTGGGAGTGCTGGTCGTGCGCAGGTCGGCGAGGTGGCGCTGGCCGTTCCCGGGCGATGAGTGGTCGCGTACGGATCAGGGGTTCTCGAACATCCCCGGGGCTCTGGCCGCCGCGGCGGCCCTCCAGGCCGTCGTCGCCGAGCGCGACGAGGTCAACGCCCGCCAGCACCAGCTGATCTCGCTGGTCCGGGAGCGCGTCCGGGCGGAGGTCCCCGACGTGGACGTCGCGGGGCCGGACGAGGACCGTCTTCCCCACCTGGTGACGTTCTCGGCCCTGTACGTCGACGGCGAGGCGCTGGTGACCGCGCTCGACCGGCTCGGCGCCGGTGTCGCGAGCGGATCGGCCTGCACGTCGGACACCCGCGAGCCGTCTCGCGTGCTTGCTGCCATGGGAGCGCTGACACACGGTAACGTTCGGCTGTCGCTGACCCGCGACACGACGCGAGAGGATGTGGAGCGCGTGCTCGACGCACTGCCCGGGATCGTCAAGGACCTGCGCGCCGAGGCGGGGCTATGAGCGAGCGCAGGCGAGCGAATCATCGAGGCATCACACGACCGCGCCCGTATTCTGGCGCTTGCGCTACGGGCGTGGTCGTGTGAGCGCGCCGGTCATCACCCTCGACTGCCGCGGCCAGGCATGCCCGCGGCCCATCATCGAGCTCGGCCGCCACCTCGGCGACGTCGAGATCGGCGAGGTCATCGCCGTCGCTGCCGACGACGTCGCCGCCCACCACGACGTCCCTGCCTGGGCCCGGATGCGCGGGCAGGAGTTCGTCGGCGAGGTGGAAGCAGAAGACGGCGTACCCGTGTATCGGATACGCCGTCTCAGCTGACGAGATTCAGCTCTTGATGTGCGAGGCGATCTGGTCGGCGGCGGTGTCGCCGTAGGACTCGCGCACGCGGGCGACGAACTCCTCGGCGGTGAAGGAGTACTCCTGCGGGCCGACGGTCTCGACGCAGTAGGCAGCCAGGACGCAGCCGACCTCGGCGGCCTGCTCGAGCTCGCAGTCCCAGGCCAGCGCGGCCAGGAAGCCGGCGCGGAAGGCGTCGCCGACACCGGTCGGCTCGACGGCGTTCACGTTCTTGGCGGCGGGCAGCTGGATCGGGTCCTCGCCCTTGCGCTGGATGCGTACGCCGTCCTTGCCGAGCGTGGTGACCTGGGTGCCGACGCGGGCCAGGACCTCGTCGGCCGACCAGCCGGTCTTCTGCTGGAGGACGTGCGACTCGTACTCGTTGGTGAACAGGTAGGCGGCGCCGTCGACGAGCTCGCGGATGAGCTCACCGTCGCCGAAGGCGAGCTGCTGGCTGGGGTCGGAGATGAAGGTGTAGCCGCGCTGGCGCGCCTCCTCGGTGTGACGCTTCATCGCGTCGGGGTCGTCGGGGGCGATCAGGACGAAGGCCGGCTCGCCGACCTTCTCCGCGATCGGGCCGAGCTCGATCTCGCGGGCCTCGGCCATCGCACCCGGGTAGAAGCTGGCGAACTGCGCCATCGCGGTGTCGGTGGTGCACACGAACCGCGCTGTGTGCAGCGTCTCGGAGACGCGCAGGTGGTCGCAGTTGACGCCGTGGCGCTCGAGCCAGGAGCGGTAGTCGGCGAAGTCCTCGCCGACCGCACCGACGAGCACCGGCGCGAGGCCGAGGTTGGCCAGGCCGAAGGAGATGTTGGCCCCGACGCCACCACGGCGGATCTCGAGGTCGTTGACCAGGAAGCTCACCGAGAGCTTGTCGAGCTGGTCGGCGACCAGCGAGTCGGCGAACTTTCCGCCGAAGCTCATCAGGTGGTCGGTGGCGATGGAGCCTGCGATCAGGAGTGAACCGGACATGCGCGGAACCCTACCGGCGAGACCTCGGGCGACGTTAAGGCTCGGCCGTGGACAGGAGATGAAATATTACTCTCGAGTCGCCCTTCTTCTACCCGTTGGTAGTGCTTACCGTCGTTTGCATGACCGACATGCGCGTTCCGTACGACGACCTCGACAGCCCCGCGCAGCTCTGCGCCGACTGTGCCGCTGCCGACAGCGCGCTGCGCCTGCCCACCCCGCGGGCGCGGGCGACGGCCCGGCCGGCACCGACGGTGCGGATGCAGTCCCGCGAGCCGCGCGACGCCGCCATGCTCGAGGCGATCGGGCACGTCGCCGACGATCTCGCCCTGACCTGATTCTCCTCGGAGAAAGCCAGCAGCCCCTGCCGATCGGCAGGGGCTGCTGTGCGTACGCCTCAGATCAGTGGAACGAGTCACCACAGGCGCAGGAGCCGGTGGCGTTGGGGTTGTCGATGGTGAACCCCTGCTTCTCGATGGTGTCCACGAAGTCGATCATCGCGCCGTTGAGGTAGGGAACGCTCATCCGGTCGACGACGACGGAGACGCCGTCGAAGTCGGTGACGACGTCACCGTCGAGGGTGCGCTCGTCGAAGAAGAGCTGGTAGCGCAGGCCGGAGCAGCCACCGGGCTGCACGGAGATGCGCAGGCTCAGGTCGTCGCGGCCTTCCTGCTCCAGGAGGCTCTTCACCTTCGCGGCGGCAACGTCGCTCAGGTTGATGGAGTCGGCGCGGCGTTCGGTCGTCTGCTCGGTCATGTAGCTGGGCTCCCTGTGCGTGGGTGCGGGTGTGTCTCAGGGTCAATCGTCGCACATCCGCGGTTATTCCCGGTGGTCGGCGGACCACGTCCGAGCCACCCTGGCGGCGACCTGGACCAGGGAGTCGTACGCCTGGCTCAGCGCCCGCTCCTCGCCGACGCTGTCCACGAGCGAGTAGGCGGCGTCGATCCCGAGCGTACGCATCTCGCGCCCGCTCATGCTCACCTTCCCGGCCAGCACGATGCAGGGACGCAGCGCCTGCTCGGCGAGCCGCGCCACCCCGGCCGGCACCTTCCCCGAGGCGCTCTGCGGGTCGAAGGAGCCCTCGCCGGTGATCACCAGGTTGGCCCGGGAGGCCAGGTCGGGCAGCCCGAGCAGGTCGGCGACGACGTCGAACCCCGGCCGCCGGGTGGCCCCGAGGAGCAGCAGCGCGAACCCCATCCCGCCGGCGGCTCCCGCGCCCTTCTCGGTCGCGACCTTGCGAGAGGTCGCGGCCGCCAGGTCCTGGAGCGCGCCGTCCCAGCGTGGCATGGCCTCCTCGATGAGCCCCTTCTGCGCGCCGTACACCTTGATCGCGCCGAAGAGGCCGGTCAGCGGGTTGTCGACGTCGCTGGCGATCACGATCTCGAGGCCCAGCGGCTCGGGCAGCGTGACCTCGGTGATGCCCTCCAGCCCCGCGACACCGGCGTCGAGCGGCCGGTCGGCGGTGGCACCCAGCGCGGCGAGCAGCCCCGCTCCCCCGTCACTCGTCCCCGAGCCGCCCAGCCCGACCACGACCTTGCTCGCCCCGGCGTCGCGGGCGGCGAGCAGCAGCTGCCCGACCCCGTACGAGGTCGCCTGCTCGGCTCCCTTCCCGCCGGTCAGGTGCAGACCCGCTGCCTGGGCCGACTCGACGTAGGCGGCCTCACCCTCGACCAGCACCTGCGCGGTGACCGGCTCCCCGTGCGGGCCTCTGACCTCGACCTCGCGGAGGTCGCCGCCGAGGACGTCGTGCAGCAGCTCGAGGAATCCGGGCCCGCCGTCGGCCATCGGCGCCAGCGAGAGCTCGTCGCGGGGAGCCGTACGCCGCCACCCCTCCGCGATCGCGGCGGCCGCCTGGGAGGCTGTCAGCGTGCCGGCGTACTTGTCGGGGGCGATCAGCACTCGCATGGCGGAAACCTACCCGCGTACAGAAGGCCATGGGTGGGCGGCCTGACCGTATTCATTGTCCTGACCGTTGCGGTTACGTCGCGTTGAGGTCGTTTCGCGCGGATCTTCGGGCGGCGCCGGACCAGCGACTCAGAGGCCAGACGGATCAGTGGGTTCTGGACCTGGTGGGCACAGAAGGGCGCCCTGGCCTGCGGTGCCGCACTCAACGCCGACGACCAGGACGCGCTGGTCGCCCTGCTGGCCCGGCGCGTCGACGCGATCGAAGCGGGTCTGAGCTGGGAGGTCGGCCCCGGGCGACCAGCGCCCGCCGGTCGACGACCCGGTCGAGGCGGTGCTGAGCACGCCAGGTGGGGCCGCGATCCGGCTGGCCGACATGCTGGTCACGGCGCGACGGCTTCGGCCTCGACGGGCTGCGCGCCGCGGTGAAGAACCTCCGCAAGGAGTACGTCGACCCCGACGGCAACCCCGCCTGGGTGCTGCTCCGCGGGGAGAGCCCGCAGGGTCCGGTGGTCGCGAGCGCGGTCGTGCCACTGCACCCGGTCACGGCACCCAACCTCACCCACCACGTCGGCGTGATGGTCCCTACGTCGGCTTCGCCGAGCGGGGTCTGCCCTCGGCCGACGCTCTTCGCGAGCTCGGGCGGCTCGAGGACCGGCTGACCTCCACGCTCGGTCCCGACGGTCGGGTCGTGGCCCACGAGACCACCAATGGCGTACGCCTCCTGCACGCCTACGTCGACCCCACCACCTCCGCCCCGCAGCGGCTGGTGGAGACGGTCGAAGGCTGGGCCTACGGCGACCTCGTCACCCGCGGGTCGACACCGACCCCGGATGGGACGCCGTCCGCCCGCTGCGCGCCTGACCCGGGGCCGCGGCCGGTACCACGATGTGATCCAGGCCACCGGGCCTTCGGGGCCCGGGCATGTATTATCGTCATCATGACGACTGTCGACCTCCCGCTGCTCCCCCTGGGGCGTGGCACCGACCTGAACTCCGAGCGTGGCGTGGAGTGCCCCGGCGACCTGCCGGCGGCTTCCGACCCCGACCTGGTCAAGCGCGCGCTCGCCGCCAAGGAGAAGCTCGGCGACAAGGTGTTCGTCCTCGGACACCACTACCAGCGCGACGAGGTCATCCAGTTCGCCGACGTGACCGGTGACTCCTTCAAGCTCGCGCGCGACGCGGCCGCCCGGCCCGACGCGGAGTACATCGTCTTCTGCGGCGTGCACTTCATGGCCGAGTCCGCCGACATCCTGACCTCGCCGTCGCAGGCCGTCATCCTCCCCGACCTCGCCGCCGGCTGCTCGATGGCCGACATGGCGCGGCTCGGCCAGGTCGAGAAGGCCTGGTCGGCTCTGGAGGAAGCGGGGGTCGCCGAGCAGGTCGTGCCGGTGACCTACATGAACTCCTCCGCCGACATCAAGGCGTTCTGCGGCCGCCACGACGGCGTCGTGTGCACCTCGTCCAACGCGCAGACCGTGCTGGAGTGGGCCTTCGAGCAGAAGGACGACGCCAAGGTCCTCTTCTTCCCCGACCAGCACCTCGGCCGCAACACCGCGGTCCTGAAGCTCGGCATGTCGCTGGACGACTGCGTGGTCTGGGACCCGCTCAAGCCCGGCGGCGGCGTCACCGCCGAGGAGCTCAAGGCGGCGAAGATGATCCTGTGGAAGGGACACTGCTCGGTCCACGGCCGCTTCTCCCCCGACACCATCGACGAGCTGCGCGCCGAGATCCCGGGCGTGCAGATCCTGGTCCACCCCGAGTGCCAGCACGAGGTCGTCCTCAAGGCCGACCTGGTCGGCTCGACCGAGTTCATCATCAACACCATCGAGGCCGCTCCGCCCGGCTCGGCCTGGGCGATCGGCACCGAGCTCAACCTCGTCAAGCGTCTGGCCGCCGCCCACCCCGACATGCGGATCGTCTTCCTCGACCGCACCGTCTGCTACTGCTCCACGATGAACCGCATCGACCTCCCCCACTTCGTCTGGGCGCTCGAGTCGCTCGTCGAGGGGCAGGTCGTCAACCGCATCGAGGTCGACGCCGAGACCGAGCACTACGCCAAGCTCGCGCTCCAGCGGATGCTCGACCTCCCGGGTAAGACCGAGAAGGACTGACCCTCCCGCCGAGTCCGCACGTATGGCGGGCCGAGTCCGCACTTGTGGGCGACGAATGTAGAGATTCGTCGCCCACAAGTGATTTCTCGACGTCCGTTTCTGCGGTTTCGCTTGGGATCAGTGGGTGGGAAGACGTACGGCGATCGTGGTGTCTCCGGGCTTGCTGGTGAGCCTCACCGTGCCGCCGTGGGCGGTGACGATGGCGTGGACGAGGGCGAGGCCGAGGCCGGCGCCGCCGTCGCGCTGACGGGCCTCGTCGGCGCGGGTGAAGCGCTCGAACGCGTGCGGGACGAGGGCGGGCG
>NZ_JAALAA010000037.1 GCF_011045035.1 Nocardioides turkmenicus | reverse complement strand
CCTCCACCCCGGCCCCAACGCCTGGCGCGCCAGCGGCCTGCCTCACTGACGAGGTTCGCGATGTCACGCTGAGCCCCTGAGAAGATGGCTGCGTGATCACGTTCTCTCGGCGATATCTCCTGGTCACCCTGGCATGGCTGATGACCCGGGGATGGGTGGTGGTCCTCTACGGGTTCCCGGCGGCAGCCGAGGGCTGGGTCGACTGGTGGGGCGCGGAGTGGGGCGTCGTGGGCGACGTCAACTACTACCGCGACAGCCTCGACGCCCTCGCCGAGGACGGAACAGCAGGGACGCTGGTCGAGTATCCGGTGCCGGCGCTGCTGCTGCTCTGGGTCCCGTACGCCGCGATCGGCCTGCTCCGCCTCGGCGGCGAGGCCTACATCGTGGCGGTGCTGGCGATGGCGGTGCTGACCGATCTGCTCTTCATGGTGCTGATCGTCCGCAACCGCCGAGGCGAGCATCCACGCCTCGGGATCTCGGGCGGCGAGGCGTTGTGGCTGGCCGCGGTCCCGTCGCTGGGGGCGACGGCGTACGCCCGTTTCGACCTCTTCCCCGGGATCATGGTCGGTCTGGCGGTGCTCTACACCTCGCGGAGACCACGGGTTGCGGCGACGTTCGCCTCCTTCGCGACCGGCGCGAAGTACTGGCCGATCCTGGTCATCCCGGCGCTGGCGGCGAACCGTGCCGCGCGCCGCGGGGTCATCCTGACGGTCGGCGCGACCGGCGTCGCGCTCGCCGGTCTGAGCCTCGTCCTCGGTGGTTGGGACCGGCTCTGGACGCCGCTGAGCTACCAGAGCGAGCGAGGGCTCCAGATCGAGTCGGTCTTCGCGACACCGGCGATGTTCGTGTGGGGCCACGGCGGGCCGGCGAGCGGCTACGCGATCAGCTACACCGAGTGGAAGGCGTACGACATCAGCGGGCCGCGGGTCGAGGCGCTGCTGCTCGCGGCGACGGTCGCCTCCGTGGTCGTCGGTGCGCTCGTCATCGTCTGGTGGGTGCTCGCCTGGCGTCGCCTCCCTGATGGCGAGAGGACCGAGGAGACGATCGTGTGGCTGGTGCTCGCGACCGTGGCCGCGTTCCTGGTGACGAACAAGGTGCTGAGCCCGCAGTACATGCTCTGGCTGCTCCCGGCCGCCTCCGCCGGCCTGGTCCTGCTCCGCGGACGGGCTCGCCGACAGCTCGGGATCTGGTCGGTCGCGCTGGCCGCGGTGACGCTGCTGACCCACGAGATCTTCCCGCGGATGTACGGCTACATGCTCACCTTCAACGACATCGGCTCACCCTGGATCACCGAGGTGCTCGCCTGGCGCAACGGACTCCTGGTGCTGCTCTTCCTCTACGCCGCGTGGCGCACTACTCGGTTGCTGGCCGTCCTCCCCGAGCGGGGGCGGCCAGCAACCGAGGGTCAGGAGAGGCAGACCTTGGCGACGTCGCCCTGAGCCGAGTAGATCGTGACCGGTTCCTCGGCGAACACCGGTCGGCAGGCCGCCGGGGTGAGCGCGTGCACGGTGATCCCGTCGTAGAACCCGTGGTCCGTGCAGTTCTCGTAGTTCACGTAGACCTCCCCGGGCTCTCTGCCGTCTCGGGCGATCCGCAGGATGACGTACGACGTCACCGGCTGCCCCTCGGCACAGTTCTGCGGCGAGTTGGGGCCCGAGCGGGCCGGGGCGTCCCGGATCGCCTCGACGAGACCGGAGGCGTCGTCGCCGGTGATCTCGCGCGAGCCGGTGAGCGAGGCCGAGGACGGCTCGTACTCGCAGATTGCGATCGAGTCCGGAGCATCGCCCTCGAGCGGTGAGCTCGTCGGCTTCGTCTTCGGTCGCACCGGGTCGCCCTGGGCCAGCGGCGAGGCCGTGTCGCAGCCGTAGGGGTCCTTGGGCGTCGTCTGCAGCGAGGCCTTGATGTCGTCGTTGACGTCGTCGTCGCCGGGACCGGTGAGGATCGTGGCGTACGCGTCCTCGACCTGGACCCGCGTCAGCAGCCAGCCCTCGTGCTCCCAGGAGCCGGTCTCGGGAGCAGGCACGCCCTCGCCGGGCTTCTCGATCAGAACATACGGCTGCCACAGCGCGAACGGAACCTTGCCGAACTCCGCCGGGAAGTCACGGTCACGGGTCTCGTTGCAGGCGATCGCCGGCACCGGCTGGTTGGTGATGTTGGCGACGTAGGGAGTCCGCGGGACGGTGTCCCACTGGTCGCCGGGCTCCGCGATGCACTCCGGCAGCGCCGCCGCCGTGGCGTCGGCCCATTCCTCGGGCACCTGGAAGGCGATGTCGTAGCGGACCGCCCAGCGCTTCCCCTCCGCGGGCGCACCCAGATCCTTGCGGCCCGGGTCGACATAGGTGCCCTCGGGGGCCGCCTCCTTCTGCTCTGTCAGCGGCTTGGGAGCGTCGCCCGAGCTGTCCTTCAGACCGGCGTCGTCGCTCGCGGCCGTGCTCTCGCCGCTGCTGCCGGTGGGCTGCAGGTTGGCCACCACGCCGCCCAGGCCGATGACGGCCAGCACCGCGGCGGCCGCAGCCAGGATCCAGGGAGCCTTGCGGCGTACGGGCGCCTTCACCTGCTCGTCGGACGTGTCGGACACGTCGTCCGGTCCGGATTCCTCAGCGGCCCCGGGGATCGCGAGCTCCTGCGGCTCGAAGCCATCGGCGGCACGGGCCAGGGCGGCCCGGAAGGCCCGCTCCTCACGCTCGAAGTCACTCATTGTCAACCCCCTCGTTCAATCGTTCCCTCAGCTTGGCCAGCGCCCGGTGCACATGTGAGCGGGCGGTGGCTTCGGCGCAGTCGAGCACCACGGCTATCTGTGCGAACGACAGGTCCTCGTAGAACCGGAGCACCACCGCCGCCCGCTGGTTCGACGGCAGCGTCTGCACCAGAGCCCACGCCTCGTCCGCGTCGCGTTCCTCCGGGCCGGGCGCGTGGCTGGTGGCCATCGGCTCGACGTCCTCGACCAACACCAGACGGCGGCGCTTGCGCCAGCCGCTGATCGACCCGTTGACGATGCTCCTCTTCACGTACGCCTCCGCCGTCCCGGACGCCGCCAGCGACTCCCACCGCGGCAGCGCGCGGGTGAGGGCGTCCTGCACCAGGTCCGGAGCGTCGGAGCTGTTGCCGGTCACCAGGTAGGCGAACCGCTGCAGCGCGGGACCCCGGGAGGCCACCCAGGCACCGAAGTCGGGCTCTGTCGCCTCATGGCCGGCATCCACGGACACCTCCTCTGGCATGTTCACACCCCTCCTACGCGAAGTCTGTCGTGTTCGTTGCGTGTAGCGCGGAATTGAGTTGCCCCGGCACCTCCCGGTCCTAGGGTTGGCGGGGTGACCCGTGAAGTAGACGCCCGCACCGACCGCTATGTCGAGGAGCTCTGTGCCCTCGACCCGCTGACCGCGACGTACGTCGGTGTCGCCGGCCACGACGCGGAGCTCCCCGACCTCTCTCCCGACGGGATGCAGGCCGTGGAGGATCTCCATCGGGCGGCGTACGCCGACGTGGCCGCGATCGAGCCCGTCGACGAGCGTGAACAGGTGGCCAAGGAGGCGTTCCTGGAGCGGGTCGGCCTCGACATCGAGTTCGCCGACGCGCAGCTCGACCGGAAGTTCGTCTCCGTCATCGCCAGCGGCATCCACAACCTGCGCGAGGTCTTCGACCTGATGCCGACCGACACCGAGGACGACTGGGCCGCGATCCGTTCGCGGCTGGCCGGACTGCCGCAGGCCGTCGCGGGCTATGCGGCGACGCTCCGCGAGGAGGCGGCGGCCGGCCGGGTGTCGGCCACGGCTCAGTACGCGAAGGTCGCGGACCAGATCCTCGGCTGGACCGGTCAGAAGGGCGCCGGAGACTTCTTCAGCGGTCTGGTGGCGCGCGCTCCCGAGAACACTCCCGCCTCCCTGCGCGCCGAGCTCGAGGCCTCGGCTGCGAAGGCCAACGAGGCGTTCGCCGAGTTCGGCCGGTTCATGAGCGACGACCTGGTCCCCCACGGGCTGCCGAAGGAGGCCGTGGGGCGCGACCACTACCGGCTCTACTCGCGCCGCTATCTCGGCGCCGAGATCGATCTGGAGGAGACGTACGCCTGGGGTTGGGAGGAGCTCAAGCGGCTCTCCGACGACATGGACGCCACCGCTGACCGGATCCTGCCGGGAGCGAGCGTCGCCGAGGCGGCGGCTCACCTCGACGACGACCCCGCACGGCAGCTGGCCTCGACCGACGCGCTGAAGTCGTGGATGCAGAGCAAGACCGATCAGGCGATCGCCGAGCTGGCCGACGTGCACTTCGACATCCCCGAGCCGGTCCGACGGATCGAGTGCATGATCGCCCCGACCTCTGATGGCGGGATCTACTACACCGGCCCCTCCGAGGACTTCTCCCGACCCGGCCGGATGTGGTGGTCGGTGCCCGAGTCGGTCACCTCGTTCGGCACCTGGCGCGAGCTGACCACGGTCTACCACGAGGGCGTGCCGGGCCATCACCTCCAGGTCGCCCAGACCGCCTACCGCGCCGAGCTGCTCAACCGCTGGCAGCGGCTGATGTGCTGGGTCTCCGGCCACGGCGAGGGCTGGGCGCTCTACGCCGAGCGCCTCATGGACGACCTCGGCTACCTCGACGACCCCGGCGACCGCCTCGGCATGCTCGACGGCCAGTCCTTCCGAGCCGCCCGGGTCATCATCGACATCGGCATGCACCTGGAGCTGACGATCCCGGAGGACAACCCGTTCGGCTTCCACCCGGGCGAGGTGTGGACTCCGGAGCTCGGCCGTGAGTTCATCGGCGAGCACTGCCTGATGGAGGCCGCCTTCCTGGACTTCGAGGTCGCCCGCTACCTCGGCTGGCCCGGCCAGGCCCCGTCCTACAAGGTCGGCGAGCGGATCTGGCTCCAGGCTCGCGAGGATGCCCGCGCTCGTGCCGGGGCCGCCTTCGACATGAAGGCCTTCCATCGTGCGGCGCTGGACCTCGGGTCGCTCGGGCTCGATCCGTTGCGGGCGGCTCTTGGGCGGCTGTAGTCGCTGGGTTGGTCAGAGGCATTTGGCCGTACGCCCGGGCTGATGCCTCGGGCTTGGTGCTGTCGTCTCGGGCTGGACTGGGCCGCCGCCCCTGAGTGGCCGCAGGGCAGTCGCTCCTCGGGAGGTGGATGCCCCGGCGCGAATGAAAATTCATTCACCCACGGGGGACGAACGAATTTTCATTCACCCCTCCCCGCCGAACGAATTTTCGTTCACCCCGCCATTCCACCTAGTCCCCTCGGCGCGAACGAAAATTCGTTCGCCACCGATCCCAAGCCCCCACCCAACCCAGACCGCCGCGCCAGACCCCTGCCGCCGACCCGATAGCCAGCCAAAAATTCTCAGCGACGGCCGGTGTCAAGGACCGCGAAGCGGCCGGCGAAGCCGGCGGCCGAAGGCCGTCCTTTACTCCGGACGCCGCTGAGAACACCCTCCGTAACGGGTCGGCGGCAAACACCAACCACAAAACACAGCACCCGGCGGTAGCGGAAAGAAGGCCGATCTACCGCCGAGTCAACACCCGCTGCGCGACCACAAACACGAGCACCAACACCCCGATCGTGATCCGCGTCCACCACGACGACAACGTGCCGTCGAACGAGATGAACGTCTGGATCGTGCCCAGCACGAGCACCCCGAGCAACGACCCGATCACGAAGCCACGCCCGCCGGTGAGCAGCGTCCCGCCGATGACCACCGCGGCGATCGCGTCCAGCTCCATCCCGACCGCGTGCAGCGAGTAGCCCGAGAGCGTGTAGAGCGCGAACAGCAGCCCGCCGAGCGCCGCGCACAGCCCGCTGATCGCGTAGACCCCGACCTTGGTCGCCGCCACCGGCAGCCCCATCAGCAGCGCCGACGGCTCACTGCCACCGAGTGCGTAGACCGTGCGCCCGAAGCGCGTCGAGGAGAGGACGTACGCAGCGACGGCGACGATCACGAGCGCGAAGACCGCGGTCCACCCGAGGTAGTAGCCACCGGGCAGGGTGATCGAGCCGAACGCGATGGCCGAGAAGGTCTCGTCCTTGATCGGGATCGAGTCGACGCTGATCAGGTAGCACAGGCCACGCGCCAGGAACATTCCCGCCAGGGTCGCGATGAACGGCTGGATGTCGAAGTAGTGGATCAGCAGCCCCATCGCGGTGCCGAGGAGAGTTCCGGCCAGCAGCACGACCCCGATCACCGCGACCACCGGCCAGCCGAGCTCGAGCGTCCGGGCCGCGATCAGCGTCGAGAGGGCGACGTTGGAGCCGACCGAGAGATCGATCCCGCCGGTGAGGATGACGAACGTCATCCCCACGGCGAGCACGATCAGGAACGCGTTGTCGAGCAGCAGGGTCAGGAAGACCTGCGGGTCAGCGAACCCCTCGTAGCGGATCCCGCCGACGCCGAACATGCCGATGAACAGGGCGAACGTGCCGAGCACGGGCAGGTAGCGCCGCGGCGGGCTGAACCGCGCGGCACGCGCGAGGAGCCCTTCCTCGGGGACGGTGATACTCATACGACCGCCTCCTCGCGGCTCGGGCCGGTCGGCGTACGGTCACGGCGTCGCTGCAGCACTGCCCGCGCCTTGGGCGACTGCAGCAGGCACACGATCACGACCACCAGCGCCTTGAACAGATAGTTGGCCTCGGCAGGGATGCCGATGTTGGGGATGGTCCGGGTGAGGGTGGCGATCAACATCGCCCCGACCAGCGTCCCGGTGAGCGAGAAGCGGCCGCCGGCCAGCGACGTACCGCCGATGACGACGGCCAGGATGGCGTCCAGCTCGATCCACAGCCCGAGGCTGTTGGCGTTCACCGAGTGGGTGTTGGCGGCGACGATCAGGCCGGCCGTGCCGGCACAGAGCGCGGCGAAGACGTAGACGGTCCAGATGATCGTCCGCGACCGCACGCCCGCCAGCCGGCTCGCCTCCGGGTTGATCCCGACCGACTCGATGAGCAGGCCGAGGGCGGTGCGGCGTACGACGATCTGGGTGGCCGCGAAGACCCCGAGCGCGATCAGCGCGGCGACCGGGAGGGTGAGCAGGTGGCCGGAGGCCAGGGCGGCGAAGGTGTCGTTGTTGACCGTGGTGATCTGGCCGCCGGTCACCAGCATCGCGATCCCGCGTCCGGCCACCATCAGGACCAAGGTGGCGATGATCGGCTGGATGCCGACGACGGAAACCAGGAAGCCGTTCCACAGTCCCAGCGCGACGCAGACCGCGAGCGCCATCGTGACCGCCACGACCGCGGTCCCGGCAGCGCCGTCGGCGGGGCTCTTGACGATGTAGACGCAGGCGACCGCGCCCGCGATCGCCGCCACCGCACCGACCGAGAGGTCGATCCCACGCGTCGCGATCACCAGGGTCATCCCGATCGCGACCAGCAGCACCGGGGCGCCGTTGCGGACGATGTCGACCAGGCTGCCGAAGAGGTGACCGTCCTGGATGCGTACGTTGAAGAACGTCGGCGTCGCGATCAGGTTGACGACCAGCAGGGCGCCGAGGGCGGCCAGCGGCCAGAAGAGGCGGTGGGCGAGCGCGCGGGCGCCGAGCGCCTTGACTGTTCCAGGACTCTCAGGCATCTGCCCACTCCTTCTCGACCAGCCCGCCGGGCTCGCCGGTGATGATCTCGAGTACGTCGTTGACGTCGATGCCGCGGTTGGGTCGTTCGGCGATCTTGCGGCGGTCCTTGAGGACGACGAGTCGATGGCTCAGCCGCAGCACCTCCTCGAGCTCGGCGGAGATGAACACGACGCTCATCCCCTTCTCGGCGAGATCGGCGACGAGCTGCTGGATCTGGGTCTTGGCGCCGATGTCGATGCCGCGCGTGGGCTCATCGAGAAGGAGTACGTCGGGCTCGGTGATCAGCCAGCGCGCCAGCAGCACCTTCTGCTGGTTGCCACCGGACAGGCTTCGCATCGGCAGGCTGGGGTCGGCCGGCCGGATGTCGAGAGCGGTCATGAACTCGCTGACCAGCGTCGAGCGCGTGATCGCCGGGATCGGCCGGAGCCAGCCGCGGCTGGCCTGCAGCCCGAGCAGCATGTTGTCGGCGACGGAGAGCTCCCCGAAGACGCCCTCGGCCTTGCGGTCCTCGCTGCAGAAGGCCAGCTTGCGGTCGATCGCGTGCCGTGGGCTCCGCAGCCTCCGTCGGCTCGAGCCCTTCACGGTCAGATCACCGGTGTCCGGTGCGTCGGCACCGAAGAGCAACCGGGCCAGCTCGGTACGTCCCGAGCCGAGCAGGCCGGCGATACCGACGACCTCACCGGCGTACAGATTCAGGTCGGTGGCCTCCAGGCTCCCCTTCCGGCCCAGGCCGACGGCGCTCAGTACCGGGAGGCGCTGCTCGGCAGAGGTCTCCTCGGTGGCCTCGTGCGCGGCATGGTCGAGGCGTTCGAGCACCTGGAGATCGCGACCGATCATCAGCTGCACCAGCTCGAGCTGGGTCGTCTCCTCGACCAGTCGCTCGCCCACGACGCGGCCGTTTCGCAGGATCGTCATCCGGTCGGAGATCTCGAAGACCTGGTCGAGGAAGTGGGAGACGAAGACGATGGCGGTGCCGTGGTCGCGCAGCCTGCGCATCACCTCGAAGAGCCTGGCCACCTCGTCGGCGTCGAGGCTGGAGGTCGGCTCGTCGAGGATCAGCACCCGCGCGTCGGTGTCGACCGCACGCGCGATCGCGACGAGCTGCTGGACCGCGATCGGATGGCTGCCGAGCTCGGAGGCGGGATCCACGTCGATGCCGAGCGCCTGGAGGGACGCGGCCGCACGGCGGTTCATCTCACGCCGGTCGATCCGGCCGAGTCGGCGAGGCTCGCGGCCGAGGAGCATGTTCTCGGCGACGGTGAGGTTGGGCACCAGGTTGACCTCCTGGTAGACCGTGCTGATCCCGGCGTGCTGCGCAGCCGCCGGAGTGGCGAACTGGGTCTCGACGCCGTCGATCACCACTCGTCCCGAGTCGATCGTGTAGACCCCGGTCAGCGCCTTGATCAGCGTCGACTTCCCCGCCCCGTTCTCCCCCATGAGCGCGTGCACCTCCCCGGGGAGGAGTCGGAGCGAGACCTCGTCGAGCGCTCGCACCGCCCCGAATGTGATGGAGACGTCGAGCATCTCCACCACCGGTCCGGGTGGCTTCACTTCTGCCTGGCTCATGTCGTGCTGGCTCCTGGCGGTTCGGGGCGGGTGCGGCGGGGCGGGATGCTCACCGAGGTACCTCGGTGAGCGCGCACTCCCCTCGTGGAGTTCCACGAAGGAAGCAACGGCTCACCGAGGTGCCTCGGTCGGCGGCGGCGTCAGTACTTCCGGTCCGGCAGCACCTCGGCCGCCTGCTCCGGCGTGAAGGTGGTCTCCTCGGTGACGATGCGCTCGGGGACCTCCTCGCCGGCGACGACCTTCTCGGCGACGTCCATCAGCTGCGGACCGAGCAGCGGGCTGCACTCGACGATGAAGTTGATCTCTCCTGCGGCCAGCGCGGTCATCCCGTCCTTGACCGCATCGACGGTGATGATCTTGATGTCGGTGCCGGGCTTCTTACCGGCTGCCTTGATCGCCTCGATCGCACCCAGGCCCATGTCGTCGTTGTGGGCGTAGACGACATCGATCTTCGGCTCGGACTGCAGGAAGGCCTCCATGACCTGCTTGCCGCCGTCACGGGTGAAGTCACCGGTCTGGGAGGCGGTGATCTTGATCTTGGAGTCGGCCGAGATCTTGTCCTCGAACCCCTTCTTGCGGTCGATCGCCGGGGCCGATCCGGTGGTGCCCTGCAGCTCGACGACGTTGACCGCGCCGTCCTTGTCGACGTCGGAGGCGTCCGCGTTGTCGACCAGCCACTGGCCCGCCTTCTCCCCCTCCTCGACGAAGTCGGAGCCGATGAAGGTCACGTAGAGCGAGGTGTCCTCGGTGTCCACGGCCCGGTCGGTCAGCACCACGGGGATCTTGGCGCGCTTGGCCTCCTGGAGCACCGCGTCCCAGCCGGTCTCGACGACCGGGCTGAACGCGATCACGTCCACCTTCTGCTGGATGTAGGACCGGATCGACTTGATCTGGTTCTCCTGCTTCTGCTGCGCATCCGAGAACTTCAGCTCGATGCCGGCCTCCTTCGCCGACTCCTGGATCGAGGTGGTGTTGGCGGTGCGCCAGCCGCTCTCGGCCCCGACCTGGGCGAAGCCCATGGTGATCGAGCCGTCGTCGGCAGCCTCGCTGCCACCGCACGCGCTGAGCGACATCCCGCCGATGGCGAGTGCGCACAGAGCAGTGAGGGTCTTCTTCACTGTCGTCCTCCAGTGTTTCACTGCGGCGGCCCAGTGTGACCGTCGTCACGATGCGACTCAGTGTGAGCGTTAACATCCGCGTGGTCAAGCGGAATCGGAAGATCGGTACGAATCGGCAGCAGGTCGTCCGGAACTCCCCCTAGTGTGACGACCATGACGCTCACCCTGGCTCCGGAGCAGGCGCGCCGGATCGCGGTCCGTGCCCAGCTCCTCGACGCGCGCCGGCCGGTGTCGTTGGTGGAGACCGTCGACCAGCTGACGCTGCTGCAGATCGACCCGACGAAAGCGATCGCGCCGAGTGCCGACCTGGTGGCCTGGTCGCGGTTGGGGGATGCGTACGACCATTCGGACCTGACCTTCGCCCTCGAGCAGGAGCGCTCGCTGGTGGAGTTCTCCAGCTTCATCGTGCCGATGGACGAGATCGAGACCGTCCTGGCCCTCTCCCCCGGGCGGATCCACCCCACGGCCGTCGAGTGGGTGGAGGCCAACAGCAGATTCCGTACGCAGATCCTGGGTCGTCTGCGAGCCGACGGTCCGCTCGTTGCCGGTGAGATCGAGGACACCGCCGAGGTGCCCTGGGCCTCGACCGGGTGGACGAACGACAAGAACGTGCTGCGGATGATCGAGCTGCTCAACCGGATGGGCGAGGTCGCGATCGCCGGACGCCGCGGGAAGCTGCGCACCTGGGACCTCGCCGAGCGCGTCTACCCCTCCGACCTGCGGCTGCCGTCACCCGACGAGGCACTGAAGGTCGAGACGGTCCGGCGACTGGCCTCGCTCGGGATCGCCCGACCCGGGCGGAAGGAATCCTCCGGCGGCGAGATGCTCGGCGCCGGCGACGCCGGGGTCCCGTGCACCGTGGCCGGCGTCGACGGCGAGTGGCGGGTCGATCCCGAGGCGCTGGCAGCGCTCGATGACGAGTTCGAGCCACGTACGGCCCTGCTCTCCCCCTTCGACCGTCTCGTCTACGACCGCGACCGGGCGCTGGACCTGTTCGGGTTCGAGTACGTCCTGGAGATGTACAAGCCGGCGGCAAAGCGGCGCTGGGGCTACTTCGCGCTCCCGATCCTGCACGGCGAGCGGCTGGTCGGGAAGCTCGACGCCAAGGTGGACCACAAGAAGCAGCAGCTGAACGTCTTCGCCGTGCACGAGGACTTCGGTTGGACTGCCGAGATCGGGGACGCGGTGGAGGCCGAGATCGAGGCTCTGGCGACCTGGCTCGGCGTCGATGTGACCCATCCCTGAAGTAGAGGAGGGCAGATGCGAATTGCTCTTCTCAGCATCATGGCGCGCGCCTACTGTGGGCAGCGGGGTCAGACATCGATCAAAGGAGATCAGCATGGGAACGCTCAACCCCTACATCAGCTTCAACGGCCAGGCGAAGGAAGCGCTCGAGTTCTACAGCTCGGTGCTCGGGGGCAAGGTCGAGATCATGACCTTCGGCGACATGCCCGAGATGGGCGCGCCCGCCGAGAGCGCCGACCAGGTCATGCACGGCTCGCTCACCTTCGACGACGGTCGAGTCCTGATGGCCTCCGACACGCCTCCGGGCATGGACTACGTCGCGCCGACCGCCGGTGTCACCATCGCGGTCACCAGCGCAGACCCGGCCGACCACGAGGTCTACGCCGACCAGTTCGCCAAGCTCTCCGAGGGCGGCACGGCCGGGATGCCGTTCGCGCAGGCACCGTGGGGCGACTACTTCGGCCAGTTCGACGACAAGTTCGGCGTGAGCTGGATGTTCGACGTCGCCGGCCCCGAGTCGACGGACGCCTAGTCAGACCAACGTCGAGGTGAAGATCGTCCTTTCGTAGGAGGTGCGGTCGACCGCACCGCCGTAGCGTCTGAGGCATGCTCATCGCCGAAGATCTGCTGCTGCTCGTCCTCGACGACGACAAGGGCACCCTCACCTCGTCCTGGGTCCAGCAAGCGCTGGGCGGAGCGATCCTGACCGAGCTCGTGATGACGGGCTCGGTCCAGGTGATGCCCAAGGCCGGGCTCACCCCGGCCAAGGCGGTGGCCCTGCCGGGGCACCGGCCGGACGAGCCGATCCTGGCTGCTGCGTACGACGCGTTGGCGACCAAGCCGCTGACGGCCAAGAACGCCGTCTCCGACCTCGGCAAGGGTCTTCACGAGGCCCTGGCCGCCCGGCTCTGCGACCGCAACATCCTCAAGCGCCGCGACGAGAAGATCCTCGGCCTCTTCCCGCGCACCACCTGGCCGGCTGCGGACTCGACCCACGAGAACGCCGTACGCAGCCAGCTGGCCGCCGTCCTCGTGCAGGGCGCCACCCCGGACGCACGGACTGGGCCGCTCATCGCCCTGCTCTCCTCAATCGACCTCGCCCACAGGGTGGTCGACACGAGGGCGGTCGGCTCCGGGACGGTCAAGAAGCGGGCGAAGGAGATCGCCCATGGCGACTGGGCCGCCAAGGGCGTCAGGGAGGTGATGGACGAGGTCGTCGCGGTCATGACCACGGTGATGGTCGCCACCACCGTCACCACGGCGGCCACCTGACAACGTGCTCGGGGATCGCCGCCGCGGAAGGCTGCGATCCCCGGGCTCTCCCCGACCGTCAGGCGAAGAAGACCTTGAGGTCGGCGGCGATGTCGCCGGGTCGCTCCATGGCGGCGTAGTGGCCGCCCTCGGAGAACTCCGACCAGTGCTGGATGTTGGCGTTGTCCCGCTCGGCCAGCGACCTGATGGTCTGGAAGTCGTCCTTGAAGACGGCGACGCCGATCCGGCCCTGGGAGATCTCCGGCTCGCGCTCGGCGCGGCCCTCCTCGTAGTGGTAGCGGGCCGCCGAGGCGTAGGAGTTGGTGAGCCAGTAGTAGGTCGCCTGCTCGAGGACCTGCTCGGGAGTGACCAGCGAGGTGCCATTCCCGAAGGACTCGAAGAGCTCGCTGTAGGCCAGCGTCCCCACCGGCGAGTCGGCCAGTGCCGCGCCGATCGTCTGCGGACGCGAGCCGTTCATGGCGTTGTAGCCGCCGACCGACTGGAACCACTGCATGTGCTCCAGCGCCGCGTACTCCTTCGGTCCGAAGCCCTCGAACTCGCTCGGGTCGCCGGACGGGAACGAGAAGAGCTGGAGGACGTGCGCCCCGAGGAAGCCGTCCGGGTTCAGGATCGCCAGCTCACGACCGACCATCGCGCCGCCGTCGCTGCCGTGCACTCCGTAGGAGTCGTAGCCGAGTCGCCGCATGAGGACGTCGTACGTCTCGGCGACCCGCTTCATCGTCCTGCCGGTGTCGACGAGCGGCGCCGAGAGCCCGAAGCCCGGCATGTCCGGGATCACCAGGTGGAACTCCTCGGTCAAGAGCTCGATCATCGGGAGGAACTCGAGGAACGAGCCCGGGTAGGTGTGGGCGAGCAGGAGCGCCTTGGCGTCCGGGTTGGCGGAGGGTACGTGGACGAAGTGGACGACCTGGCCGTCGATCTCGGTCTGGTGGTTGGGGACCGCGTTGATGCGCTCTTCGACCGCCCGCCAGTCGAAGCCCTTCCAGCGCTCGACCATGTCGGCGAGATAGGCGGTCGGGGTGCCGTACTCCCAGGAGTCACCAGGCACGCTGGGCGCGAACCGGGTGCGTTCCAGGCGGGAGCGGAGGTCGTCGAGATCGGCCTGCGGGAACTCGACGGTGACGGTGCTGATCTGGCTGCTGACCTGCTGGTTCATGACTTCTCCTTGGTGGTTTCCGACCTTGTGAGACCCACGTTAGGAAGGGTTCCGGCAAGCCTGATTCCGCAATTTCGCTGGCCCGTGAATCTTTTCTGGAGGACGCTGACCACGTGCTGGAAACCTCCGCGCGACTCCTGGCGTTGCTGGGCCTGCTGCAGTCCTCGGCCGGTTGGACCGGCACCGACCTGGCCACCCGGCTCGACGTCTCCGAGCGCACCGTGCGCAACGACATGACCAAGCTCCGCGAGCTCGGCTATCCGGTGGAGTCGGTGCGCGGCCCCGGTGGGCGCTACCGGCTCGGCACCGGCGGCAAGCTCCCGCCCCTGCTCCTCGACGACGAGGAGGCGGTCGCGGTCGCCGTGGGTCTCCGCGCCGCCACCGGCATCGCCGGGGTGGCCGAGACCAGCTCCCGCGCGCTTGCCAAGCTCGACCAGGTGCTGCCCGACCACCTGCGCCGCAAGCTGGCCGCGGTGGTCGACGCCATGGAGGCCGGCCCGGTCAACACCGACAGCAACGTCCCCGACCCGGACGTCGACGCCGGCACCCTGCAAACACTGGCCACCGCGATCCGCGACCACCAGGGCGTACGCGCCGACTACCGCGACGAGCCCGTCGAGGTCGAGCCCTACCGGCTGATCTCCTGGCAGCGCCGCTGGTACCTCGTCGCCCGCAACCCCCTCACCGACGCCTGGCTGCCGCTGCGGGTCGACTGGCTACGTCTCAAGGTCCCCGGCGGGAGACCGTTCCGCCCCGCCGACCCAGGCTTCGACCTCACCGAGTTCGTGGTCCGCGAGGTCGCGCGCACCGGCTGGGCCGTCCATGCCCGCCTGGTGATCGCCGCCCCCGCCGACGAGGTCATCTCCCGCATCAATCCCGCCGTCGGCACCGTCGAGCCGATCGCCGCCGACCGCAGCGTCCTGGTCACCGGCGGCGACAGCGTCGAGGTCGTCGCCGTCTGGATCGGCATGCTCGGCCTCGACTTCACCGTCGAGTCGCCCCCGGAGCTCCGCGACCATCTCGACATCCTCGCGAAGCGCTACGCCGCGGCCATCACGCCACCGGGATGACGACATGCTGATCGCGGAAGACCTGGTCCTGCTCGTGCTCGAGGACGTCACCGGACGACCCGTCGGCGGGCTCAGCTCCCGGATGCTCGATCTCCTGGCAGGCGGTGCCCTGGTGTCCGAGCTCGCACTCACCGGCGCGGTCCAGCTGCACCCTGACCCCGTCACGCACATGGTCGAGGTGCACCCGACCGGGGTTCGGATACCGCAGGATCCCCTTCTCCAGCGCTGCCTGACCCTCGCCGGGGGCCACGCACGCCCCGCGCCCCTGATCAGAAGCTGCGGCATCGACATGTTCGGCCACGTCGCCGGCCGCCTCGTCCACCAAGGGCTGCTGCGCCAGGAGCAGGAGAAGCACTTCCTCATCACGCGGACGAGCTGGCCGGCCGCCGAGGTGAGCTACAAAGCGGACATGCGCCGCCACCTCTGCGCAGCTCTGTTCGACGGCGCACACCCGAGCAGGCGTACGGCGACCCTGATCGCCCTGCTCGCCGCCGTCGACCAGGCCCACATGCTCTTCCACTCCTTCGCCCTCCCTCCGGCCCACGTCCAGCGCCGTGCGGATGTCATCGCTCGGAGCGATTGGGCCGCGGGTGCCGTACGCGGGATCTTTCGCGCCTCACGCCGACGCGGCTGGGGCGGGGCCGGCTGGGG
>NZ_JAALAA010000036.1 GCF_011045035.1 Nocardioides turkmenicus | reverse complement strand
TTTATGGGTTAAGGCCCCCTACAGACTATGGGGTTGATAGGCCGGAGGTGTACAGCAGTGATGCCCAGCCGACCGGTACTAATAGGCCGAGGGCTTATCTTTCATAAACCCTCAACAAAAACAACAACCATCGAAGACTGACTCTTTGATGAGACTGTTCGCGTCCACACCAACTAGCAACACATGCTAGAACTGAACAATGGCTTGGCCACCCCAAGCAGCATCGCCTGGCAGCGAAAGCGCCGGCAGATGCACGCGGGGGTGAGTCGATAGAGTTACGGCGGCCATAGCGAAGGGGAAATACCCGGTCCCATCCCGAACCCGGAAGTCAAGCCCTTCAGCGCCGATGGTACTGCAACCGAGAGGCTGTGGGAGAGTAGGACGCCGCCGGACAAAATTTCAGGTAGAGGCCGCCCATTGGGCGGCCTCTACTGCTTTTACTGGCACTGAGTTTGTCAAACGTAACGATCTGGGGATCTTCGAAGTCGGCTGCGGTACGCAGCAGTGAGGATGGCGGCTATGGCTGACGAGCGCCGTAGCAACAGAGGCGGTAAGCCCGCCGGGCGCCCGGGGCGTCCGAAGAGCTCTGGTTCATCCACCGGCGGCCGTGGTGGCCGATCGGGTGGGGGTCGGCCTGGCGCCGGCCGCAGCAGCGACCGCCGGGACGGTGGCGGTGGCCGCGGCGGCGAGCAGCGCCGTGATGGCGGCCGGGGTGGCGACGAGCGTCGCGACGGCAAGCCGTCGACCGGCCGTGGTGGCCCGCGCGCGGGCGGCCGCGCCGACGGTCCGAAGCGCGGTGGCGGCAGCGACCGCAAGGGTGGCTACTCCAAGGACCGCGGCGGCAAGCCCGGTGGCAAGCCGCCGCGTCGCTTCGACGAGCCGCGCGAGGAGCGTACGGCGGACCAGCGGGCCTACGACGGTCCGGAGCTCCCGCCCGAGGTGACCGGCAAGGAACTGGACCGTGCGATCGCGGCTCAGCTGCGCGGTCTGCCGGAGAAGCTGGCGGCACGCATCGCCCGCCACCTCGTCGCTGCGGACATGTACAT
The DNA here is from genome assembly GCF_011045035.1 of Nocardioides turkmenicus. GTDB lineage: Bacteria > Actinomycetota > Actinomycetes > Propionibacteriales > Nocardioidaceae > Nocardioides > Nocardioides turkmenicus. The sequence continues at coordinate 16,225 of NZ_JAALAA010000036.1, read as the reverse complement.
CGACTCCGACCCGGAGCTGGCCTACCAGCACGCCAAGGCGGCCAAGTCGCGTACTCAGCGGATCGCGGTGATCCGCGAGGCGCTGGGCGAGGCTGCGTACGCTGCGGGCCACTACTCCGAGGCGCTCGCCGAGCTGCGCGCCGCGAAGCGGATGAACGGCGCGACGGCCTACCTGCCGATCATGGCGGACTGCCACCGTGCGCTCGGTCAGCCCGAGCAGGCGATCAAGCTCGCGCACAGCCCGTCCGTGGTGAACTTCGAGGCGCCGGCGAAGGCCGAGATGACCATCGTCGAGGCCGGTGCTCGCCGCGACATGGGCCAGTACGACGCGGCCCTGCGAATCCTCGAGCAGTCGCCGCTCAACAACAAGAGCCGCGAGCCGTGGGTGGTGCGGCTCCGCTACGCGTACGCCGACACGCTCCAGGACGCCGGCCGCGACAAGGACGCGCTGACCTGGTTCCACCGCACCTACGCGATCGACGCCGACGAGATCACCGACGCTGCGGCGCGGGCCGAGGCGCTCGAGAAGACGGTCGAGAGGGACTGAGAACCGCTCGGATGATGTGGTCGGTGGCGGTCGACAGCTGTGTCGACCGCCACTGGTCGTTTTGCCTCGGTACTGGAGATCCTGGGCCTGGTAGGTAAGAATGGAGAACACAACTACATCCATGTGATCCGCCGAAGTGTTTCCTTCACGCATGATCGAGCCCGCTGGGGAAGGCGTAGCTCGCGCCGCAACGAAGGAGATATTCGGTGACCACTCAGATCAAGGACCCGAGCGCCTCGCGTGGTAACGCCCGAGGCGTTGTGTTCGTGCATTCGGCTCCCTCCGCGCTCTGCCCTCATATCGAATGGGCCGTCGCGGGGGTGCTTGGTGTGCCGGTGAACTTCGACTGGACGGCGCAGCCCGCCCAGGCCGGCACCTACCGAGCTGAGCTCTTCTGGTCGGGTGCGATCGGCTCTGCCGCCGCGATCGCCTCGGCGCTGAAGGGCTGGACGCACCTGCGCTTCGAGGTCACCGAGGACGCGACATCGACCTCCGAGGGGGCGCGTTACTCCTTCACGCCCGATCTCGGCGTCTTCCACGCCGTCACCGGGATGCACGGCGACATCATGATCCCCGAGGACCGTCTCAAGGCCGCGGTCGTGAAGGCTGCGCTGGGCGACACCACGCTCGAGCTCGAGGTGGACAAGCTCCTCGGCAAGCCGTGGGACGACGAGCTGGAGACGTTCCGTCACGCGGGGGAGGGTGCGCCCGTACGCTGGCTGCACCAAGTCGTCTGAGCGACGGTCGTCGGCCGCAGAGCACGGCCGACGAAGAAGCTGAGGCCCCGGAGCGTGAGCTCCGGGGCCTCAGTTGTGTCAGACCGGTGTCGGTCAGAGAGGGATGTTGCCATGAGCACCGCGGCGTACGCCGACGGTCTGGATCGCGTCCTCGAAGGCGGCCGCGATGGCGCTCCGGGTTGCCGAAGGCTCGATGACCTCATCCACGACACCGATCTCGACGGCCTTGTCGACACCGCCGGCGAGCCGCTCGTGCTCCGCCGCGAGCTCCGCCTCGACCTGAGGACGGAGGTCGGGGGCGACCTCGGCGAGCTTGCGGCGGTGCAGGATGCGGATCGCGGCGACTGGCCCCATGACCGCGACCTCCGCGCCCGGCCAGGCGAAGACCTTGGTCGCGCCGAGCGAGCGGGCGTTCATGGCGATGTAGGCGCCACCGTAGGTCTTTCGGGTCACCAGGGTGACCCGGGGGACCACGCACTCGCCGAAGGCGTGCAGGAGCTTGGCGCCGCGGCGGACGACCCCGTCCCACTCCTGGCCGACGCCCGGCAGGTAGCCGGGGACGTCGACGACGACGATCAGCGGGACGCCGAGCGAGTCGCAGAGACGTACGAACCGGGAGGCCTTCTCCGCCGAGAGGGAGTCGAGGCAGCCGCCGAGACGCAGCGGGTTGTTGGCGACGACGCCGACCGTGCGGCCGCCGAAACGGCCCAGGGCGGTGACGATGTTGGGCGCCCAGCGGGCGTGCAGCTCCTGGGCGGTGCCCTCGTCGAGGATGTTCTCGACCAGCGGGTGTACGTCGTAGGCGCGCTTCTTCGACTCCGGCAGCTGCTCGGCGAGGTCCTTGTCCTCGACCGAGGCGACGTCGAGGCCGCCCTGCGAGCCGAGGAGGGAGGTGACCGTGCGGGCCTTGTCGAGCGCCTCGCGCTCGGACTCGGTGAGGATGTGGACGACGCCGGAGCGGCGGCCGTGCGGCTCAGGGCCGCCGAGACGCAGCATGTCGACGTCCTCACCGGTGACCGAACGTACGACGTCGGGACCGGTGACGAAGATGCGGCCCTCGGGGCCGAGGATCACGACGTCGGTGAGGGCGGGGCCGTAGGCAGCGCCGCCCGCAGCCGGGCCGAGGACGACCGAGATCTGCGGGATCTTGCCGCTGGCCTGGGTCATCGCGTGGAAGATGCGTCCGACCGCGTGCAGGGAGAGCACGCCCTCGGCCAGCCGGGCGCCGCCGGAGTGCCACAGGCCGATGATCGGGATGCCGTCGGTCATCGCCCGGTGGTAGGCGTCGACCACCACCCGGCAGCCGAGGTCGCCCATCGCGCCGCCCATGACGGTGGCGTCCGAGCAGAAGGCGACCGCGCGGGTGCCGTCGACCTCGCCGACGGCGGCCAGCATGCCGGACTCGTCGTCGGGGGAGATGAGGGCGACGGTGCCCTCGTCGAAGAACGCCTTCAGGCGGGTGAGCGGGTGACGCGGGTCCTGGTCACGGGGAAGCTTCTGCTTCGCCGCGGGGGCAGGAGCAGTGATCGTCATCAGATGCTTCCGTAGACGACCGCGACGTTCGCGCCGCCGAAGCCGAAGGAGTTGTTGAGCGCCGCGATGTCGCCGACCGGCAGGTCGCGCGCCTTGGTGGCGATGTCGAGCTCGACCGCGGGGTCGAGGTTGTCGAGGTTGATCGTCGGCGGTGACTGCCGGTGGTGGATCGCCAGCACGGTCGCGACGGTCTCGAGCGCGCCGGCTCCGCCGAGGAGGTGGCCGGTCATCGACTTGGTCGAGGTGACCACGACGTTCTCGACGTGCTTGCCGAGGGTGGCGTGGAGCATCAGGCCCTCGGCGATGTCACCCTGCGGGGTCGAGGTCGCGTGGGCGTTGACGTGGGCGATCGTGCTCGGGTCGATGTCGCCGTCCTCGAGCGCGCGCCGGATGGCGCGGCTGCCGCCGCGACCCTCCGGGTCGGGCTGGGCGATGTCGTGGGCATCGGCGGTCACGCCGGAGCCGAGGACCTCGGCGTAGATCCGGGCCCCACGGGCCTGGGCGTGCTCGAGGGACTCGAGCACGACGATGCCGGCACCCTCACCGAGGACGAAGCCGTCGCGGCCGGTGTCCCAGGGGCGGCTGACCGCGGTCGGGTCGCCACCGTCGGGGCCGGACGCGGTCTTGGACAGGGCCATCATGTTGGCGAACGCGGCGATCGGCAGCGGGTGGATCGCTGCCTCGGTGCCACCGGCGAGCACGACGTCGGCGCGGCCCAGACGGATCTGGTCGGCGGCCAGGGCGATCGCCTCGGAGCCGGAGGCGCAGGCGGAGATCGGGGTCTGAGCCGCGGCGCGGGCGCCGTAGGTCAGGGAGATGTTGGCTGCGGAGGCGTTGGCCATCAGCATCGGGACGGCGAGCGGGCTGACCCGGCGCGGTCCCTTGGCGAGAAGCGTGTCGTAGTTGTCGAGCAGGGTGGTCACGCCGCCGATGCCGGTGGCGACGGCGACGCCGAGGCGCTCACCGTCGAGGCCGGCCTCGGTCGCGGTGCCTTCGAAGCCGGCGTCCTTCCAGGCCTCGGCCGCGGCGACCACGGCGAACTGCGCGGAGCGGTCCAGGCGGCGGGCCTTGACCCTCTCCAGGACCTCGGAGGGCTCGACGGCGATGCGGCCAGCGATGCGTACGGGAAGGTCTTGGGCCCACTCCTCGGTGAGCTCGCGGACGCCGGAGCGGCCGGCGATCAAGGCATCCCAGGTGGTGGCTACGTCTCCGCCGACGGGGTTGGTGGTGCCCAATCCGGTGACGACGACTCGGGTGCGGCTGCTCATGTGGTCTCCGTGGGGTGTGTGCGCGTGGTGATCAGGTGATGAAGGTCCGGCGGCTCGGCCTGGGAGGGTTGGCCGAGCCGCCGGGGCGCGTCAGGCGTTCGCGGACGCCTTCTCGATGAAGCTCACCGCGTCGCCAACGGTCTTGAGGTTCTTGACCTCCTCGTCGGGGATGGATACGCCGAACTTCTCCTCGGCAGCGACGACGACCTCGACCATGGACAGCGAGTCGACGTCGAGGTCGTCGACGAACGACTTGTCGAGCTGAACGTCGGCGACATCGATGCCGGCGACCTCGTTGACGATCTCGGCGAGGTCGGAGCGGATCTCTTCGGTGGTGGCCATGTGTGGTGCTTCCTCTCGGATTTTCTTTGTGGTGAAACTCTGGATGGTGCGGGACTAGGGCAGGACGACGACCTGGGCGGCGTAGACCAGCCCGGCGCCGAACGCGATGAGCAGTGCGGTGTCGCCCGACTGAGCCTGCCCTTCTTCGATCATCCGCTCAAGGGCGAGCGGGACCGAGGCGGCCGAGGTGTTGCCCATCGTGGCGATGTCGCGCGCGATCTTGACCGTCTCCGGCAGCTTCATGGAGCGGGCAAGGGCGTCGACGATCCGCATGTTGGCCTGGTGAGGCACGAAGCAGTCGAGCTCGTCGGCGGTGATGCCGGCCTTCTCGAGCGCCTCCTGGCCGACCTTGGCCATCGCGAAGGAGGCCCAGCGGAAGACGGGGTTGCCCTCCATCGTCAGCCAGGGTGTCTCCTTGGCCTCGTTCGCCTCGAACCAGTCGGGGGTCTGGATCAGCTCGGCCTTGTCGCCGGAGGAGCCCCAGACGACCGGGCCGATCCCGGGCTCGTCGCTCGGGCCGACGACCGCGGCGCCCGCGCCGTCGGCGAAGATGAAGGCGGTGCCACGGTCGTGCGGGTTCGTGATGTCGGAGAGCCGCTCGACCCCGATGACGAGTACGTTGCGCGCGCTGCCACCGCGGATGAAGTCGCTGGCCATCGCGATGCCGTGGCAGAAGCCGGCACAGGCTGCCGAGATGTCGAAGGCGGCCGGGTGGTCGGCACCGAGCTCGTCGGCGACCAGCGCGGCGACCGCAGGGGTCTGGCGCATGTGGCTGACGGTGGCGACGATGACGCAGTCGATCTCGTCGATGCTGATCTTGGCGTGGTCGAGCGCCTTGCGGGAGGCGGCGACCGACATCATCTGGACGGTCTCCTCGTCGTTCGCCCAGCGGCGCTCGACGATGCCGGAGCGGGTGCGGATCCACTCGTCGGAGGAGTCAATGAGGTCGACGATCTCGCTGTTGGGGATCACCCGGCTGGGGCGGTAGCCGCCCACGCCGAGGATGCGGGCGTGCGGGGCGCCTGTGGGGGCTGAGATCACGAGTGGTGGACTCCCGTCGGGTGCAGGCGGAGCAGGGGCTGGCCGGGGGAGACCAGGTCGCCGTCCTCGACCAGCCACTCGATGACCTCGCCGCCGTGGGCCGAGGTGATCGCGATGGTGTCGCGGAGGCTGGCGATGGCGCCGATCTCGGTGCCGGCCGGGATGAGGTCGAGTCCGGACACCTGCTCGGAGAGCTTGAAGGTGCCCTTGGCCGGGGCGACGACCATGCGCCAGGTCGGCGTGGTCTCGATCGGGTTGGCCTCGCCGTGCTTCTCGACGAACGCACGGGCGTCCTCGAGCTGGTCGGGCGTCTTCAGTGCGAAGGTCTCGACTCCCTTGAGGGCGCGCTTGGCGATCCCGGTCAGGGTGCCGGCCGGCGGCATCTCGAGGATGCCGGTCACGCCGATGTTGGACATGGTGTCGAGGCAGAGGTCCCAGCGCACCGGGCTGGCGATCTGGCCGACGATGCGCTCCAGCGCCTTGGCACCGTCGTGGACGATCTGGCCGTCCTTGTTGCTGATCAGACGCGTACGCGGGTCGTGGGTCGAGACGCTCTGGGCCAGCCGGGCGAGGTGGCCGACGGCGGGCTCCATGTGCTTGGTGTGGAAGGCGCCGGCGACGCTGAGCGGCATCAGCCTGGCCTTGGCGGGCGGGTCGGCGGCGAACGCCTCGAGCTGCTCGAGCGTGCCCGCGGCGACGATCTGGCCGGGACCGTTGTCGTTGGCAGGGGTGAGCCCGTGCTTCTCGATCGCGGCGAGGACCTCCTCGCGGTCTCCGCCGAGGACCGCCGTCATGCCGGTCGGCGTCTTCGCGGCGGCTTCGGCCATGGCCTTGCCGCGCTCGCGGACGAGCACCATCGCCTGCTCGGCGCTGATCGCGCGAGCACCCGCGGCGGCGGTGATCTCACCGACGCTGTGGCCGGCGACGGCGCCGATCTTGGCGAAGGCGTCCGCGGGCTGCGGGAAGAGCTGCAGCGCGGCGACCAGGCCGGTCGCGACCAGCAGCGGCTGGGCGATCTCGGTGGCGCGGATGGTCTCTGCGTCGGCATTGGTGCCGTAGTCGATCAGGTCGATGCCTGCGACGGTCGAGAGCCACTCCATACGAGCGGCGAAAGCGGGGTCCTCCAGCCACGGGGTGAGGAATCCTGGTGTCTGGGCACCTTGTCCTGGGGCGACAATGACGAGCACGGAACGATGGTCCCGTCTGGAGGGGTCCTGGTTCACCTGCGGCGGCGACGATATCTGTCAGGCAAGCTTGTAGAGGTTCTACAATTCTCGCCGCTGCCAGACTCAATGGTCCTGTTGCCTGCCGAGGATCAGCGCGACCTGCAGCGCCAGGGCGTCGCGGGAGTCGGTCGGGGTGAACCCGGTGAGCTCGGCGACCTGCTTGAGGCGGTAGCGCACCGTGTTGGGGTGCACGAACAGGGCGCGACCGGTGGCCTCGAGGCCGCCACCGGCGGCGAAGTACGCGGCCAGCGTCTCGATCAGGGTGCTGCGAGCCTCCACCAACGGCTGGTAGAGATGCTCGATCAGGTAGCGGTGGGCCCAGGCGTCGCCGGCCAGCGCGCGCTCGGGCAGGAACGACTGGCTCCGCGCCGGCCGCGGCGCGTCCGGCCAGCCGGGCGCGGCTCGGTAGGCCGAGAGTGCGGCCCGGGCCGACTCGGCGGCCGTCGCGAGGCCCTTCGCCAACGGGCCGACCACGACGGGTCCGTCGGCGAAGAGGTCGGCGATGTGCTCGGCGGCTTCGAGGGGGTCCTCGATGCCGCCGAGCAGGGCGACGAGGCGGTCACCCTGGACCGCGCACAGGGTGTGCATGTCGTGGGCGCGGGCGCGGCGGCGTACTTCTTCCATGGCGGCGTCGAGGCCGATGCCGTCGGGCGCGTGGCCCAGCACGGCGCACAGCTGCAGGTCGGCGTCCCAGCCGAGTGCGCTGGCGCGGGAGAGAACGACCTCGTCGGTCTCGGCGCGCAGCACCGCGTCGACGACGAGCGCCTCGAGCCGGGCGTCCCACGCGCCGCGCTGCTCGGCCGCACGGGCGTAGACCTCGGCGGTGGCGAAGGCGACCTCGCGTGCGTAGCGGCCGATCGCCTCGTGCACGTCCGCGGCGTCCTCGGCGCCGAGGAGGTCGTCGATGTTGGCCTCGACGACCTCGATCGAGAGCCGCACCAGATCGACGGTCTGCTGAAGCGTGATGATGCCGGTCAGCGCACGGGGCGCGACGCCGAACATGGAGGCGGCCAGGTCGGGCTTGGCGGTGTCGGCGGAGGCGCCGCCGGCGTACCAGCCGACGAACTCCTTGATGCCGGCCTGCACGATCAGGCCGACCAGGGAGCGGTTCTTCGCGGAGAGGTCCTTGAACCACGGCATCGCGTCGTCCATACGCGACGTGGCCGCCGTCGCCAGCCGCCCGGTCGCACGCCGCAGCGCCTGCGCTGTGCGCTGGCGGGTGGGAGGAATCACTGCGGTCACGTTGTCCATTCTTGCGCTTAGTACATCTCATGACATGCCGAGTCGGCGCATCCGACCCCTCTGGCTCGCTTCGCTTCGCCAGACACGGGGTCAGATGCGCCGACTCGGCGCCACGAGCTTCAGGCGTCGCCGCCCTCCTGCATGATGCCCTTGGTGGCCGTCGGGTCGTCGATGCGGTAGGCGTCGAAGGCCTTCTTCACCAGCGAGGAGTCGATCTCGCCGGCCTCGGCCAGGGCCTGGAGGGCCTGGACGACGACGGACTGGGCGTCGATCTGGAAGAAGCGACGTGCGGCCGGGCGGGTGTCGGCGAAGCCGAACCCGTCGGCGCCCAGGACGCGGTAGTCGTCCGGCACCCAGCGGGCGATCTGCAGCGGGACGGCCCGCATGTAGTCGGAGACCGCGATGACGGGGCCGGTGGACGCCGAGAGCTTCTCGGTGACGTACGGCGTGCGCGGGGTCTCGCCCGGGTGGTTGAGGCTCCACTGCTCGGCGTCGATGGCGTCGCGGGCGAGCTCGTTCCACGAGGTGACCGACCAGGTGTCGGCGTTGACGCCCCAGTCCTCCTTGAGGAGGCGGGCGGCCTCCTCGACCCACGGGAAGCCGACGCCGGAGGCCAGCAGGCGGACCTTCGGACCCTCGCCCTCGGCGGTCGAGACCTGGTGGATGCCCTTCAGGATGCCCTCGACGTCGACGCCCTCGGGCTCCTTGGGCTGGCTGACCGGCTCGTTGTAGACGGTCAGGTAGAAGATGACGTCCTCGCCGTGCGGGTGCTCCTCGGAGGTGCCGTACATCCGCTCGAGGCCGCTCTGCATGATGTGGGAGACCTCGTAGGCGAACGCCGGGTCGTAGTGCACGACCGCCGGGTTGGTCGCCGCCAGCAGCGGGGAGTGACCGTCGGCGTGCTGGAGTCCCTCACCGGTCAGCGTGGTGCGACCGGCGGTGGCGCCGATCAGGAAGCCGCGGCCCATCATGTCGGCCATCGCCCAGATGGAGTCGCCGGTGCGCTGGAACCCGAACATCGAGTAGAAGATGTAGAACGGGATCATCGGCTCGCCGTGGGTGGCGTATGCCGTGCCGGCCGCGGTCGCCGACGCCAGCGCCCCCGCCTCGGAGATGCCCTCGTGGAGCAGCTGGCCCTGCGCGGACTCCTTGTAGGAGAGCAACAACTTCCGGTCGACGCTCTCGTACTGCTGGCCGCCCGGGTTGTAGACCTTCGCGCTCGGGAACATCGCGTCCATGCCGAAGGTGCGGTATTCGTCGGGCGCGATCGGGACGATGCGCTTGCCGATCTCGGGGTCACGCATCCAGTCCTTGAGGAGCCGGACGGTGGCCATCGTGGAGGCGATCTTGTTCTTGCCGGAGCCCTGCTTGAGCTCGGAGTAGACCTTGTCGCCCGGCAGGGTGAGCGGCTTGAACTCGACCCGGCGCTGGGGGAGCGGGCCGCCGAGCTGCTTGCGGCGCTCCATCATGTATTCGATCTCGGCGGACTCCGGACCCGGGTTGAAGAACGGCGCCGCGCCGGTCTGCTCGTAGGTCGCCTCGAGCTCCTTGTCGGAGATCGGCAGGAGCAGACGGTCGCGGAACTTCTTCAGGTCCGCCATGGTCAGCTTCTTCATCTGGTGGGTGGCGTTCTTGCCCTCCAGAGCGTCGATCGTCCAGCCCTTGATGGTGTGGGCCAGGATGACGGTCGGCTGACCGACGGTCTTGGTGGCCGCGTCGAACGCGGCGTAGACCTTGCGGTAGTCGTGGCCGCCGCGGGGCAGCTTGCGGATCTGCTCGTCGCTCATCTGCTCGACCATCTTGCGCAGGCGCGGGTCGGAGCCGAAGAAGTTCTCCCGGACGTAGGCACCGGTCTCGACCGAGTAGGTCTGGAACTGGCCGTCGGGGGTGGAGTTCATCTTGTTGACCAGGACGCCGTCGACGTCCTTGGCGAGCAGCTGGTCCCACTCGCGGCCCCAGATGACCTTGATGACGTTCCAGCCGGCACCGCGGAAGTTGGACTCCAGCTCCTGGATGACCTTGCCGTTGCCGGTCACCGGGCCGTCGAGCTGCTGCAGGTTGCAGTTGACCACCCAGACCAGGTTGTCGAGCTCCTCGCGGGCGGCGACCCGGATGGCGCCGAGCGACTCGGGCTCACCCATCTCGCCGTCACCGAGGAACGCCCACACGCGCTGGTCGGAGGTGTCCTTGATGCCGCGGTTCTGCAGGTAGCGGTTGAACCGGGCCTGGTAGATCGAGTTGATCCCGGTCAGACCCATCGAGACCGTCGGGAACTCCCAGAAGTCCGGCATCAGGCGTGGGTGCGGGTAGCTGGAGATGCCCTGGCCGACGCCGTGCTGCACCTCCTGGCGGAAGCGGAAGAGCTGCTCCTCGGTGAGCCGGCCCTCCAGGAACGCGCGCGCGTAGATGCCGGGGGAGGCGTGGCCCTGGATGAAGACCTGGTCGCCACCGCCGGGGTGGTCCTTGCCGCGGAAGAAGTGGTTGAAGCCGACCTCGTAGAGGCTCGCGGAGGACTGGTAGGTGGCGATGTGGCCACCCACCTCGAGGCCCTTGCGGTTGGCGGAGGAGACCATGACGGCGGCGTTCCAGCGGATGAAGGCGCGGATGCGTCGCTCGATGTCCTCATCGCCCGGGAACCACGGCTCGCGGTCGGAGGGGATGGTGTTGATGTAGTCGGTGCTGCGCAGGGCGGGGACGCCGACGGACTGTTCCCGGGCACGCTCCAGAAGACGCAGCATGAGGTAGCGGGCCCGCTCGCGCCCGCTCGACTCGAGCATCGCGTCGAACGAGCCGAGCCACTCACTGGTCTCTTCGGGATCGATGTCCGGAAGCTGGGTCGGTAGACCCTCGTGGATTACGGTCGGCTGGGCGGGGGTCGGGCCCTGCGGACCACCAGTCGTCTCGGTGGATTCTTCGGTCACATCCTCAATGGTCGCACGCGGTCGAGAGCGGTTGCCCATCCGCGGTGGGTTACTGGACAGTAGGAGGTTTCTGCTGGTCAACCCCGGAAAACCAGTTCGTACGCCGAGTTGCTACCCTGCCGCCGTGACCAGCCTGGATCGTGACAATGCCGCTGCTGACGTGTTGGTGGTAGGTGAGGCGCTGGTCGACGTGGTCACGACGGCCGACGGCGTGACCCGCGACCACCCCGGCGGGAGCGGCGCCAACGTCGCCGTGGCGCTCGGCCGGCTCGGCCGACCGGTGCGGTATGCGGCCTCGTTCGCTGACGATGCTCGCGGGCGCTCCCTGGCTGCTCACCTGGCTGATTCAGGTGTGGTGATGGCGTGCGACCCGCACGTGCTCGACCACACCTCGACCGCGCAGGCGACCATCGCGGCCGACGGGTCCGCGACGTACGTCTTCGACCTGGAGTGGAAGCTCGGCGAGATCGCGGTGGGGACGCCACGGTTCGTGCACATCGGCTCGCTCGCGCCGGTGCTCTCGCCCGGCGCCGAGACCGTCGTCGCGCTGCTCGACGGCCTCCCCGACTCCACCCGCGTCCTCTACGACATCAACATGCGGCCCACCCTGACCGGAACCGGCCAGGAGATCGTCTCGCGCATCGAGCGGGCAGCGGCGTACGCCGATGTGGTCAAGGCCAGCGACGAGGACCTGGAGACCCTCTACCCCGGGATCGGGCTCGACAAGGCGGCCGCGCGGCTGCTCGAGCTCGGTGCCGGCGCGGTCGCGGTGACCCGCGGTGGCGACGGGGCCAGCTGGATCACCGAGACCGAGCGGATCGACGTCGAGGCCGAGAAGGTGACCGTCGTGGACACCATCGGCGCCGGCGACACCTTCTCCGCGGGGCTGGTCGACGCGCTCTGGGACGACTTCGACCGCGACCGCCGCGAGGTGCTCGCCCACGGCGTCCGGGCGGCGGCGGTCACCGTCTCGCGTGCCGGTGCCAACCCGCCGACCCGGGCCGAGCTCGAGGGCTGACTCGCCCCTAGGCCGCCAGCCGCTCGGCGAGCGTACGTCCCAGCCAGGCCGAGGAGCGGACCGAGCTGCCACACCCGGCCAGGAGCAGGCCGGGCGCGGGCTCGTCCAGGACGAGCTTCTTCTGGGCGATGTCGACACCCCACAGGATCTGGTCGACCTGCGCCTCGCGGAGCCATGGGAGCGCGGTCGCGAGGCCACGCTCCAAGAGGGTGTCCCAATGGTCGACGGGACCGCTGAGATCGTCGTCCTCCACGATGTCCTCCTGGCCGACCAGGACCCGCAGGCGTCCCTCGACCGACTTCACGAAGGCGTAGCCGAAGCCGTCGCCGACCGGCACGATCGTGTGCGGCATCCGCTCGCGCTCCGGCGGGACCGGGAGGTCCAGCACGAAGAGCTGACGCTTCTCGAGCTCGGCGTCGGTCTCGGGGAAGAGCAGGGCGTTGGCGGCGCCCAGCGCGACCAGGACGCGCTCGGCCCGGATCGTCCCGCGGGTCGTGTCGACCAGGTGGCCCGAGCCGTCGGGACGTACGCCTTCGACGACGGCACGAGGCACGATCTGCGCGCCGGCCTCGGCCGCCCGCTCCAGCAGGTGGGAGACCAGCCGGGACGCGGAGATGTTGAGGGCAGGGATGTGCTCGCCGGTGTGGAGCAGGTGGTAGGTGTTCTCGATCGCGGCCAGGTCGACGCCGTCGGCAAGGAGGCTCTGCACGAACTCGGCGGTCTCCGTGGTCATCTCCCGCTTGACCGGGTCGGCCCAGGTCCACCGGATGCTGCCGCCGGAGTAGCGGTAGGTGGAGACGTGGCCGGGATCGTCGGCGGGGTCGTCGCTGAGCACCACGATCCTCAGCCCCGGGGACTTCCGCGCCAGGAAGTAGGCCGTCGCGGCGCCGATCGGTCCCGCTCCGCAGATCGCCACATCGGCCTCGGTGGGAAGTTCGGCGGTCAGGTCGGCGGGCAGGTCGGCGGGGAGATCAGTCAACGAAGTCCTTCCGGGTGGTACATCAGGCCGGTGCGCGAATAGGCGTCCAGAAGGCTATCGGCTGGGGTCCGTCCCTCGCCCAGCAACTGGTCCAGACAGTCCAGGTGGTGGACCTCCGGCGTGCCGGCGAGCGCGCGGCGGGCGGCGGCGAGGACCTCCCGCGCGCCGGCGGCGATCTCCGGGTCGGCGAACGCCGCGGTCGCGGCGCGTTGGTGCAGGTCGCGGCTGGGTCTGTCGGCAAGCCCCGGAAGGTCGTCGGCGAGGCAGACGCCGAGGGTCAGCGCCGCGCCGCCGAGCAGCAGGTCCCGGGTGAGGAAGGCGTCGAAGGCCTTGAACTCGATGCGCCCGTCCTCGCGCGGGATCCGCGGCTCGTGCACCATCGTGGGCTCACCCATGGGCGGGTCGATGAAGCAGCGAGCCGCCACCCGTCGCCAGGTGCGCTCGTAGGTGCGCTTGCTGGGCCCACGCCAGGGCCTGCCGGCATGGAAGGGCGAGCTGAAGCTGAACGGCACCATGAAGGGGCTGTAGTGGGTCAGCCTCCGGGTCATCTCGACCACCTGCTCCGCAGAGAGCCCGGGGAAGGAGAGGTTGATGTCGGGGCCGTAGCTCAGGTTGGAGACCTCGGCGTGGTCGTACTCGCGGTGCTCGGCCCGCATCTGCCGCTCCCACTCGTTGAGCGGCGGGTCGAGGACGTACGCCTCCCGGACCGGGTTGAAGCCGACGATGCCCAGCTGCAGACCGAGGGGCTCGAGACGCTTGGCGATGTCGCCCTGGAGCTCGACGAGCCGGTCGGCGGCCTCGGTGGTGCCGGCGCAGATCGGGGTGCGGATCTCGACGCCCTTGACCAGCATCGTGGTGAAGGTGCCGTCGGCGTCGAACCGCTCGTCGCCCTCGAGGTACCAGTAACCGCTCTTGATGCCGAGGTCGCCGCGGACGAGGCCGTCGTCGGTGGCGCCGGAGCCGTCGGCGAGGGCACGTTGGAGGGCGATGAAGTCGAGGTCCCCGAAGTCGTGGAAGATGCCCGACTCTGTGACCAAGGCATACTCGAACTCGAACCCGGCGGAGTAGAGCACGGCGCAACTCTAGGGCAGCCCGCGAGCGGTCATCCGCATTTGTCGAGAATTAGGTTAGGCTCCCCTCATGTTTCGCGCGGTGAAGCCGGAGACAAAGCCGGAGACGCGGGTCGTGGTGACCTCGACCCAGCGGCTCAGTCCTGGGATGACCCGTGTCCACTTCCGCGCCGAGGACCTCTCCGCCTTCGCCGGCAACGTGTGCACCGACCGGTTCGTGCGCCTGGAGATCCCGGTCGGCGACGGCTCGACCGTCTGCCGCACCTACACCGCCCTGGATCCTTCGGTCGCCGACGGCACCCTGGCCGTGGACTTCGTGCACCACGGTGAGGAGGGTGTCGCCGGCCGCTGGGCCGCGACCGTCGCGCAACCGGGCGATGTGCTCACTGTGCGTGGTCCGGGTGGGACGTACGCTCCGGACCCTGCTGCCGACTGGCACCTGCTCGTCGGTGACGAGTCGGGTCTGCCCGCGATCCGGGCGGCGCTGGCGGCGCTGCCGGCCGACGCGGTCGGCTACGCGGTGATCGAGGTGCCCTCCGCGGACCATGTCCAGGAGGTCGACGCGCCTGCCGGGGTCACCGTGCGATGGGTGGACGCCACCGTCGACCCGCCCCTCGAGACCGTCGTACGCGCGCTGCCCTGGCTCCTCGGTCGGGTGCACGCCTTCGTGCACGGTGAGGCCGAGGTCACGATGCAGCGGATCCGCCCCTACCTGCTGCGCGAGCGGGGGATGCCGCGTGGCGACCTGTCGATCTCCGGCTACTGGCGCCGCGGGAACAGCGAGGACAGCTTCCGGGTGTGGAAGCGCAGCCAGCGGGTCGAGCCGGTGGCCGCGTACGCCGGTCAGGCGCTGCGGTAGCCTACGGACCATGTCGAGCCCTGAGGCAGCCACTGTGGGGGCTTTCGGTCACGCCGTCAGCCCCCTGAACCACTGAGGTTCCAGCCCTTCCGCCCCGGTGCGTTCCGCGCGGGCGGTCGTTCGGTCGTCCCTGGGTGCTGGCCGTGGTGACGAGACGCGTTCCGTCCGTCCTCTCTGCCTCGGAGTACTCACATGCCTCTCGCGCTCTACCTGCTCGCCCTGGCGGTCTTCGCCATGGGCACCTCGGAATTCATGCTCGCCGGCCTGGTGCCGGACATCGCCGCCGGCCTCGACGTCTCGGTCGGGACCGCCGGTCTGCTCACCTCGGCCTTCGCGGTCGGGATGATCCTCGGCGCGCCCGTCATGGCCGCCTTCGCGCGCCGGTGGCCCGCGCGCGCCGCGCTCCTCGGCTGTCTGGCGCTCTTCGCCGCCTGCCATGTCGTCGCCGCGGTCATGCCGTCCTTCGCCGTGCTGTTCGTGTCCCGGGTGGTGGCGGCTGTCGCCAACGCCGGGTTCCTGGCGGTCGCGCTCAGCACCGCGACCCGCTTGGTGGCCCCTGACCGGAAGGGTCGCGCCCTCGCGGTCCTGCTGTCCGGTACGACGGTCGCCACCGTCGCCGGGGTGCCCGCCGGCGCGCTGCTCGGCACCGCGCTGGGCTGGCGCGCGACGTTCTGGGCGGTCGCGCTGCTGTGCGTCCCCGCCGCCCTCGGGATCGCCAACGGCGTCCGGCCCGGTGGCCGGGAGACATCGGGCGGTCCCGGCCGCTCCTTGGCCGCTGAGCTCGCGCAGCTACGGGCGCCGCGGTTGCTCGTCGCGATGCTTCTCGGTGCGCTGGTCAACGGTGGCACCTTCGCGGTGTTCACCTTCCTGGCGACGATCGTGACCGGTACGGCCGGTTTGGCGGAGGCGTGGGTGCCGCTGGCGCTGGTGCTGTTCGGCATCGGCTCGTTCGTCGGGGTCACGGCTGCCGGGCGGCTTTCCGACCGGCACCCGCGCCTGGTCATCGGGGCGGCCGCGCCCGCGCTGCTCGCGGGGTGGCTGCTCCTCGGACTGCTCGCCGACCGCGCGGTCCCGCTGCTCGTGCTGGTGTTCGTCCAGGGAGTCCTGGCGTTCGCGGTCGGCAGCAGCCTGATCGCGAGGGTGCTCTATGCGGCCTCGGGCGCGCCGACCATGGGCGGCTCCTACGCGACCGTCGCGCTCAACGTCGGAGCCGCGGCCGGGCCGGCGATCGGAGCGGCAGCCCTGTCGGGCTCCGCCGGCCTGGGACCGGTGTGGGTGGCGGCGGCCCTCACCGGGGTCGCGCTGGTCGTGCTGGTGCCGACGCTGCGCCTGGTCGCGCCGCGGGACCGGCCCCGGGAAGGCGTCGTGCCTGCTCCGTGACCGGTCCGCGCGGCAGGGGCCGGGGTTGCGCTTGGGGTTGGGCTGGGTCAGCGGGGCGGGAC
>NZ_JAALAA010000035.1 GCF_011045035.1 Nocardioides turkmenicus | reverse complement strand
GGGCTGCCGGGGGCGAGGGGCCGGCCGGAGCGGACGCCGCCGGCGTCGGAGGCGGAGCCGAGCTGGACCAGCGCTACGGCGACGGCCGATGCGTACATCACCCAGATGCCGAGCGCCATGAAGCCCTTGCGTCCAGGGATGGCTCTCACTCCTGGGCAACGCGGGAGCGGGCCGCGGGGTTACGGGTGCCGCGCTACGGGGCCACGTCGGTCACGTCGTGCTCGTGGATCCAGGCGAGGTGGCGTTCGTACGCATCGGGTGACCCGAGTCGCTTGTTGCGGGCCTGGGCGCGCGGACCGTCCGGGAGATGGAGGACGTCGGCGGCGGCCACCGAGGCGGCCTGGATCCGGCGGGTGCGGTCGCGGCGGCGTACCTCGTAGGTCGTGCGGGCACGGTCCCAGTCGTCGTCGGAGGCGAGGCAGCCGGCGAGGACGACCGCGTCCTCGATCGCCTGGGACGCACCCTGGCCGTGGTGGGGGAGCATCAGGTGGGCGGCGTCGCCGAGCAGCGTGACCCGGCCGCGCGACCAGGTGGTCAGGGGTGGACGGTGGAAGAGGCCCCAGCGCTCGGCGGCGGGCGCGGCGGAGATCATCTGGACGACGGCCGGGTGCCAGCCGGGGAAGGCGTGGACGTGCTCGTCCGGGTCGGCCGGCCACGACCACGAGTCCGGGGTCCACGGCCCTAGCTGCCGCTTGACCAGCAGGAACGCATGGTCGCCGTCGCCCACCGGATGATGCATCAGGTGGCCGTCGGCGCCCGTCCACAGCTGCAGGCGACCGGGGTCGGGGAGCAGGGTGAGCCGCGACCGAGGGACGACCCCGCGCCAGGCGACGCAGCCCGAGAACTGGGCGTCGTCGTAGCCGACCACGTGCTCGCGGAGGGTCGACCCGGCGCCGTCGGCGCCGATGACCAGGTCGGCCTCGGCCGACTCGCCGCCGGCGAGCTCCAGCCTGGCGGGCCCGCCGTCGTCGGCGACGCCGGTCACGCGATGGCCGAGGTGGAGCCCGTCGGTGCCGAGCGCGTCGCCGAGAAGAGCGTGCAGGTCGGCGTGACGGATGCCGTAGCAGGGCGCGCCGCAGCGGGCCGCATACTCCGAGCCCGAGAGCACCCGGCCGATCGCGGCGCCGGTGTGGCCGTCGCGCCAGACCAGGCCGTCCACGGTCGCCGAGGCCTCCCCGAGGCAGGGCTCGAGCCCGAGACGCTCCAGGAGCCTGGTCGCGTTGGCGGTGAGCAGCACCGCGTCGCCGGTCGGATGCGGGGCGGTCGCTGCCTCGTACACCTCGACGTCGATGCCATGGCGACGCAGGGCGAGGGCGAGCGTCAGGCCGCCGACACCGGCGCCGACGATCGTGAGCCGTCGGGCGCGCCGGTCCCGGCGTAGAGCTGCCCGAGCGATCCTGCTGACTGACATCGCACGCTCCTTGGGAGGTTACGTTCGAAACGTACCCCAGGCCCCCAGGTGCGCGTGGATGGTTGCGAGAACGTCATTTGACGTCGAGCGTCTGGCCCTTGCCGATGTCGCTGGTCTCGATCGGGCCGAGCCCGAGGAGGTCCAGCGCCAGGTTGCCGAGGTCGGCGTTGCGTACGGGCTGGGGGCCGTCGTAGTCGGGGCGGTCCTTGCCCGGGTCGCGGTAGTCGTCGGAGTTGAGCTCGTAGAGGTCGGTGCCGGCGCCGGCGTCCGGACCCCACACGACGAACGGGATCCGGTAGTTCTCGTAGACCTTCTCGGAGTGGTTGGTGATGCCGGGCTTGAAGCCGTGGTCGGCGGTGAGGATGACGTCGAGCTGCTTCTTCAGCCCGGCGTCGGCGTCGATGACCTCGAGGAGCTCGCCGACCTGGCGGTCGGACTCCTCGACGGCCTCCAGGTACTCCGGGGACATCCCGCCCGACTTGTGTCCGGCGACGTCGGGAAGGGAGAGATGTACGAAGGTGAGGTCCCGCTGCTCCTCGGCGAGGTCCTCGGCCGCCGCCGGGACCAGCTCGTCGTGGTCGTCGATCGGCACGAAGAGGTCGATGTCGTCCTCCCAGGCCCGCTGCCACAGCTCGAACTTCTGCTTCGTCACGAACACCCCGGTGCTGAGCCCGGCCTCGTGGGCGACGGTGAACACCGACTCCTCGTCGGATGCGATCGACTTCGACGGGTCGCCGACGTTCCAGGTGACCCCGTGGCCGCCGTCGTCGGCCGCGATGGGGTCGCCGGTGACCATCCCGGTGTGGTTGGGCAGGGTGATGTTCTTCTCGTAGGCCGTGCGGGCGTTGAGCGTCGAGGCCCCCTCGTCGATCAGCCGGTGGATGTTGGGTGTCCCGGCCGGGCCGAGCTTCGCCAGCGCGTCCGGGTTGAGCCCGTCGATCGAGATCGCGAGCACCTTCCGGTCCGCCTGGGCGGCCTCGCGCTCGGCGCGGTTGCCACTGTCGCGGCCGGGCAGTGCGGTGAACGCGACGACGAGCACCACGACGACGAAGATGCCGATGGAGACGAGAGGGAAGAGGCGACGCACCGGCACACCCTAAGTGAACCCGATGCCACGTCGGGCGAACGATCAGCGAATGTCTAGTGACTGAGTCGAGTTCAAGGTGCTGCCGGGGATCGGGCGCAGGCCGAGCAGGTCGAGGGCCAGGTTGCCGAGGTCGCCGTTGCGGATCGGCTGTGCACCGGCGTACATGGGCCGGGTGGTCCCCGGCGCACGGTACTCGGGGTTGAGCCGGTAGAGCGAGGCACCGCGAGTCACGCCGGGACCCCACACCACGAACGGGATCCGGTAGTTCGCGTAGAGGTGGGCGCTGTGGTCGGTCGCGGTGGCCTTGAAGCCGTGGTCGGCGGTGAGGATGACGTACGTCGACCCCCGTAGCACCGTCGAGGAGTCGATCGCCCTCAGCAGCCTGCCGATGCGGGCATCGGTGCGGATCACCGAGGCGCGGTAGGCCGCGCTCATCCCACCGTCGCGGTGGCCGTAGTGGTCGGGGGAGCCGAGGTGGACGAAGGTGAACGCCCGCTTGTTGGCCACCAGGTCGCGGGCCGCCCGGTCGACCAGGTCGGCGTCGCCGTCGAGTACGAACCGGTCGATCGAGGGCCAGGAGCGGTCGAAGAGGCCGAACTTCGACTTCGACGCGAACAGGGCGCTGCTCCGGCCGGTCCGCTCGACCTGGCTGAAGACCGACGAGACCGGGTGGCCGGCGGCCTCCTGCACGGTCATCCAGGGGCGGTCGTCGTTCCAGGTGACGCCGTGGCCGCCCGCAGAAGTCGGAGTGATGCGCCGCGAGGTGACCATGGAGGTGTGGTTGGGCAGGGTGACGTTCTGCTCGTACGCGCTGCGTGCCTCGCGCGTCGAGGCGCCACCGCGCATCAGCCGGTAGATGTTGGGCAGGTTGCCGGGGCCGAGCCTCTCGATCGCGGTCACGCTGAGCCCGTCGACGGAGATCGCGAGCACGCGCTTCGTGGTGGCCGCGTCCGCGGGCCGCCCGGGGATCTCGACGACGGCGAAGGTGACGCCCAGCAGGGCGAACAGGACCGCCAACACCAGCGAGCGCCGAGAAATCGTCATAACCGAACGTTAACCGCCCTGATTCACCCTGCTCATGAACGTGAGATGTATCTCGGGTATGTCGCGAGTGACCCCCAGCACTGCGAATCGGCGGCGTTTGGGCCTAGCCTTGACGATCGTGCAGTCCGTCTCGTCCCTGGGTTCGACCTCGTCCCTGGGTTCAGCCCAGCCCGACCGCGACGCCCCGATCGGGATCTTCGACTCAGGCTTCGGCGGTCTCACCGTGGCGCGGTCGGTGATCGACCAGCTCGCCCACGAGTCGATCCTGTACGTCGGTGACACCGCCCGTGCCCCCTACGGCCCCAAGCCGATCGCCGAGGTGCGTGAGTATGCCCTCGAGTGCCTCGACCACCTCGTCGAGCAGGGTGTGAAGGCCCTGGTCATCGCGTGCAACTCGGCCTCCGCGGCGATGCTCCGCGACGCCCGCGAGCGCTACAAGCCGCTGCCCGTCGTGGAGGTGATCCTGCCGGCGACCCGCCGCGCCGTCGCCGCCTCCCGCACCGGCCGCATCGGGGTCATCTGCACCCACGCGACGGCCGAGTCGATGGCCTACGACGACGCCTTCGCCGCCGCGCCCCACGTCTCGCTGCACACCCAGGCCTGCCCGCAGTTCGTCCCCTTCGTCGAGGCCGGCATCACCGGCGGCGAGGAGCTCCTGGCCGCCGCGCACGAATATCTCGACCCGCTGACCAGCGCCGGGGTCGACACGCTGATCCTCGGGTGCACCCACTATCCGCTCCTGACTGGTGTGATCTCCTATGTGATGGGCGACAACGTGACGCTGGTCAGCAGCGCCGAGGAGTCAGCGAAGGACGTCTACCGCGTCCTCGCCGAGAACGACCTCATGCGCGAGAGCGGCGAGCCGACCTACACGTTCCTCACCACCGGCAACCCCGCCGAGTTCAAGGCGATCGGCGCCCGGTTCCTCGGCCCGGAGCTCGCGGCCGCCCAGCAGTTCGCCGGAGGTATGGGATGACCTCCGGGATGCGGCTGACCGTCATCGGGTGCTCGGGTTCCTATCCCGGGCCCGACAGCCCCGCCTCCTGCTATCTCGTCGAGGCCGACGACGCGGAGGGCCGGACCTGGCGGATCGTGCTCGACATGGGCAACGGTGCGCTCGGGGTCCTGCAGCGCTACGTCGACCCGCTGCTGATCGATGCGGTCCTGCTCTCCCACCTGCACGCCGACCACTGCGTCGACATGACCTCCTACTACGTGCTGCGCAAGTGGCACCCGACCGGCCCACAGCCGCCGATCCCGGTCTACGGCCCCAAGGGCACCGGCCGGCGGCTGGCCAAGGCCTACGACCTGCCCAAGCGTCCCGGGATGCGCGAGGAGTTCGCGTTCTCGACCTACACCGGGCCGATCAACCTCGGTCCGTTCGTGATCACCCCGACGGCGGTGGAGCATCCGGTCGACGCGTACGGGCTGCGGATCGAGGCGCACGGCAAGGTCCTCGCCTACAGCGGCGACACCGCCGAGACCGAGGCGCTCCTCGACATCGCCACCGACGCCGACCTGTTCCTGTGCGAGGCCGCCTTCCGCGACGGCGTCGAGAACCCTCCCGGGGTCCACATCACCGGCGTCCACGCGGGGGAGTACGCCACCAAGGCTCATGTGAAGAAGCTGGTCGTCACTCACGTCCCGCCCTGGCACGACTCTGCCGACGCGCTCCGCGAGGCGCGGTCGGCGTACGAGGGGCCGACGGAGCTGGCGGCGACGGGGTCGATCTACGAGATCTGACCGCCCTCGCTGGTCGAGCCGCGAGCGAAGCGAGCGTGTCGAGCGTTGTATCGAGCTTGTCGAGATGACCAACACGGTCTGGTCGAGCGCTGAGGGGACTGTGTTGGTCTCGACACGCCTCCGCCTAGCGGCTCCGGCGGCTCGACCGACGGTGACTCAGACCAGCCCGGCGTCGTGGACGGTGATCGCGATCTGCACGCGGTTGGTGGCGCCGAGCTTGTCGAACAGGCGCGACACGTGCGCCTTGACGGTCGGGATGGAGAGGTAGAGCTCCTTGGCGATCTCGGCGTTGCTCAGGCCGCGCCCGACGGCGAGCGCGACCTCGTGCTCGCGCTCGGTGAGCGCCTCGAGGCGGCCGCGAGCGGCAGCGGCGCGGTCGCCGGTCGGCTCGGCACGGAGCCGGGTGATCAGGGTGCGCGTGGCCTTGGGGGAGAGGATCGGCTCGCCGGCCGCGACCGCGCGGATCGCCGCGACGATCTCGGGCGGCGGCGTGTCCTTGAGCAGGAACCCCTCGGCACCGGCGGCGAGCGCGTCGACGACGTACTCGTCGGCACCGAACGTGGTCAGCACGATCACCCGCGGCGGCCGGGCGTCGGCCAGCACTCGCCGAGTGGCGTCCAGCCCGTTGATCCGCGGCATCCGGATGTCCATCAGGACCACGTCAGGGGCCGACGTACGCACCAGGGCAAGCGCCTCCTGGCCGTCGGTCGCCTCGCCGACGACCTCGATGTCGGCCTGGCCGCCGAGCATCAGCCCGAGGGCCGAGCGCACGAGCGGGTCGTCGTCGACGATCCCGACCTTGATCTTGACGGGACTCTCTGGGCTGGACCCTGGGCTGCTCACTGGCCCCACGGTAGCCATGCTTCGAGGATGAAGACATCCTTTTCCGTGCGGTGCGTCAGCCGTCCGCCCGCGAGGTCGACGCGTTCGGTGAGCCCGATCAGGCCGAGGCCGGCACCGGGCGTGTTCGAGTCGAAACCGAGCCGGTTGCGCAGACGTACGTCGATGCCGTGCTCCTCGGACCCTTCCAGCGCGACCTCCAGCAGGGCTCCCGGGGCGTGCTTGCGGGCGTTGGTGATGCCCTCCTGGACGACCCGGTAGATCGACCGCCCGACCGTCTCCGGCGGGGAGCCCTCGACGGCGTCGTCGAAGGTGACGTTCATGCCGCCCGCGCGAGCCTCCTCGACGAGGCGGCCGATGTCGGCGTACGTCGGCTGGGGCGCGGTCTCGGGGTCCTCGCCGTTGCCGCGGAGCACGCCGAGGACGGTCCGGAGGTCCTCGAGGGCGCGGTGGGCGCCGTCGCGGATGGTGCCGACCTCGCCCCGGATCTGGTCGGCGGAGAGGTCCTCGCGGTAGGCCAGCGCCCCGGCCTGCATGGAGATGTGGGAGATGCGGTGGGCGAGCACGTCGTGCATCTCGCGGGCGATCCGCCGTCGCTCCGTCTCGCGGGCCTGCGAGACCCGCAGCGCCTGCTCGGCCTCGGCCGTCTCGGCGCGGAGCCGGAGGGTGGCGATCAGCTCGCGGCGCGACCCGATGTACATGCCCCAGGCGACCATCGCGGCGATGATCACCACGCTGAGCCCGATGTTGAGGCCCCACAGAGCGAAGGTCGGCATTCCGTCGTCGGGGGTGGCCGTGTCCATCACGGCGAACCAGAACATCCCGGCCGCGAAGCTGAGCAGCGACATGGGGATGATCTCGCGCCAACGACGCCGTGTCGACAGGGAGACGAGAGCCAGCGCGGACGCGCCCGCCGCAAGGATCGAGAACGCGCTGGCAAGGGTGACGATCGTCGTGACCGTGACCGGCCAGCGACGCCGCCAGAAGACCAGGACCAGGCTGATGACGCCGAGGACGAGATCGAGCGCGAAACGCCAGTCCGGCCAGCCGCCGACGCTGCTGGTCAGTCCGAGCGCGCTGATCCCGAGCGCGGCGAGGTAGCGCCAGACGTGTCCCCACAGGCTCAGGCGTGGCTGATAGTCGGCGGGGGAGCGTTGCTGCACGTCGTACACGTTAATGAACCGCGGACCGACGGACCCGATGCCGCGGTCGCGACCGGCCCCATACTTTCGTCGGGTGGCAGGTCATCCGTATGTCCGATGCAGTCCGCGGCGGAGGAACGGCAGGATGTACGCCATGATCAAAGTCGAAGGACTGACGAGGGTCTACGGGACCTTCACCGCGGTCGACGACGTGTCGTTCACCGCCGAGGCCGGCAAAGTCACCGGCTTCCTCGGCCCGAACGGTGCGGGCAAGTCGACCACCATGCGCATCATGGTCGGCCTGACCAACCCCACCAAGGGTCGGGCAACGATCAACGGCAGCCTCTACGCCGACCTCCCCAACCCGGGCCGCCACGTCGGTGTGCTGCTCGATGCCAGCGCCCAGCACGACGGCCGCACCGGCCGAGAGGTGCTCACGCTCGCCGCGATGACGATGGGCCTGCCCAAGTCGCGCGTGGACGAGATGCTCGAGCTGGTCTCGCTGACCCCGTCGGAGGCCAAGCGCCGGATCAAGAACTACTCCCTCGGCATGAAGCAGCGCCTCGGCATCGCCCACGCGCTGATCGGCGACCCCAAGGTGCTGATCCTGGACGAGCCGGCCAACGGCCTCGACCCCGCCGGCATCCGGTGGATGCGTGGTCTGCTGAAGGAGTACGCCGACCGCGGCGGCACCGTCCTGCTCTCCTCCCACCTGCTGCACGAGGTCGAGCAGATCGCCGACGAGCTGATCCTCATCGGCAACGGACGCATCGTGGCCGAGGGCACCAAGGACACCATCCTCGCCAGCCAGGGCACCGCCGGCCAGTCGCTGGTCACCTCGTTGGACAACGAGGCGCTCACCGTCGCGCTGAAGGCCAAGGGCTACAGCGTGGAGCCGCTCGGCACCGGCATGCGCGTCTCCGCGGCGCCGGCCGAGGTCGGCCGGGCAGCCCTGGAGTCCAACGTCGTGCTCACCGACCTGCGTGACGGCGGCGCCGGCCTCGAGGACATCTTCCTCCAGCTCACCGCCGAAACCCAGCGCGAGAACGTCGCGCAGATCCACGCCGAAGGAGTCTCCGCATGAGCGCCGTATCCGTAGCGCCCTCCACCCCGCTCCCGGCGGTGACCAAGGTGCCGTTCGGCCGGCTCCTGCTGGTCGAGTGGCGCAAGATGACCGACACCCGTGCCGGTCGCGCCCTGCTGATCATCTCGGCCGGCATGCTGCTGCTGGCTATGGGCATCGTGGTCCTGGTGGCCGCGCTCAACGACAACTTCTCGCTCGGGCTCTCGACCTGGTCCTCGATCCTGACGATCCCGCTCTCCCTGCTGACCCCGGTGCTGGCGATCATGATCGTCACCCAGGAGTGGGGCCAGCGCACCAACATGGTGACCTTCAGCCTCGAGCCGAGCCGGCTGCGGGTGATGGCGGCCAAGCTCGTCGCAGTCGTCGCGTTCGCCCTCGCGCTGATCGCGGTCGCGCTGCTGTGCGGCATCGTGGGCAACGCCCTCGCCGCGGCCGTGGGCGGCTACGACGCCAGCTGGAGCATCGACGGCCAGGTCCTGGGATGGACGATCGCGCAGCAGCTGCTCTACTTCGTAAGCGCCTTCGGCATCGCGATGTGCCTGCTCAGCACGCCGTTCTCGATCGTGGTCGTCTACGTCGACCAGCTGCTCCTGCCACTGATGGTCTGGTCCACGCTCTACTTCATCTTCGACTGGGCCGCCGACCTGATCCCGTTCATCGACATGGGCTACGCGATGTCGCCGTTCATGGGGGCCGGCGGCATGATGCCGGACGGGACGCAGCTCCCCGACCCCGGCACCCAGGAGGTGCTCGCGCTGATCTGCAGCATCTTCCTCTGGGTGGTCGTCCCGGTCGTGCTGGGTGCCTACCGGGTGCTCAAGTCCGAGGTGAAGTAGTTCATCGGACTGTTCGCGACACGACACGCGGGGGTGGGTGCTTCGGCACCCACCCCCGTCACCGTTGTGAGCCGTGGGCACCTACCTGCGTTATGCGGCGCTGGGCGACAGCGCCACCGTCGGACTCGGCGACCCCACTGTCGAGGGTTGGCGAGGATGGGCCCGGCTGCTCGCCGAGGCTCTGGGACAGGCGTACGACATCTCCTTCTGCAACACCGCGATCATCGGCGCGACCTCGACCGTCGTGGTCGAGCAGCAGCTCGCCGATGCGGTGGCGCACCGGCCCGACGTGGCCTCGCTGATCGTCGGGGTCAACGACGTGATGCGCTCGGCGTGGGACACCGGAAGACTCCGCGACGACCTGATGACCTGCGCCGACGCGCTCGCGGGCCAGGGCGCGCTGCTGATGACCGCGCGTTTCCACGACCACTCGGTGATGTGGCCGATGCCCGGCTGGATGAAGCGGTCGATCCAGCGGCGTACCGCCGACCTGAACGCCATCTGGGACGAGGTCCACGCCACCTACGGCGGCCTGCGGCTCGACCTCGGGGCGGTCCCCGACCTGCACGAGCGTCGCTTCTGGGCTGCCGACCGGCTGCATCCCTCCGAGCTCGGCCACCGGCGGATGGCCCGTGCGTTCGGCGAGCAGCTGGTGACGTACGGCTTCTCCTTCGAGCCGCCGTCGCTGGAGCCGGCCGGTGGGCTGCCGACCAGCTGGCGCCAGGATCTGGCCTGGATGGCCGGTGAGGGAGTGCCGTGGATGGGGCGGCGTGCGCGCGATCTGGGGCCGTGGGTGGTGCGGCGTGCATGGGCGCGACCCAGCGGTGAACCCAAGCGGGAGACCGTTGCATAGGGTGGTCCCGTGACCACACGAGCTGACGGGCGCGCCGACGACGAGCTGCGCCCCATCAAGATCACCCGCAACTGGCTCGACCACGCGGCCGGTTCCGTCCTCATCGAGTTCGGCAGGACCCGCGTCCTGTGCGCCGCCTCCGCCTCCGAGGGTGTGCCGCGCTGGCGCAAGGGCTCCGGGCTGGGCTGGGTGACGGCCGAGTACGCCATGCTGCCCGCCTCCACCCACGAGCGCTCCTCGCGCGAGTCGGTGAAGGGCAAGATCGGCGGACGTACGCATGAGATCTCCCGCCTGGTCGGCCGCTCGCTGCGCGCCGTCATCGACTACAAGGCCCTCGGCGAGAACACCATCAACATCGACTGCGACGTGCTCCAGGCCGACGGGGGGACACGCACCGCGGCGATCACCGGCGCCTACGTCGCGCTCGCCGACGCGGTGGCCTCGCTGGGCGTCCAGAAGGCGCTGACCGGCTCCGTCGCCGCGATCTCGGTCGGGATCATCGACGGTGTGCCGCGGCTCGACCTGCCCTACGAGGAGGACGTCCGCGCCGAGACCGACATGAACATCGTGATGACCGGCGAGGGCAAGTTCGTCGAGGTGCAGGGCACCGCCGAGGGCGTCGCCTTCGACCGCGCCGAGCTCGACGCGCTGCTGGCGCTGGGCGAGAAGGGCTGCGCCGACCTGACCAAGCTGCAGCTCGAGGCGCTCGGGTCGTGAAGATCCACGTCGCCTCCCGCAACGCCAAGAAGCTGGAGGAGATGTTCCGCATCCTCTCGCCGCTGGTGCCCGGGGTCTCGGTCGTCGGCCTCGATGACGTCACCCACTACGACGAGCCGGTCGAGGACGCGCCGACGTTCGAGGGCAATGCACTGATCAAGGCCAGGGCCGGTTTTGCGGCCACCGGGCTCCCCACGGTCGCGGACGACTCCGGTCTCTGCGTCGATGCTCTGAACGGCATGCCGGGCGTGCTCTCGGCCCGCTGGGGCGGACCTCCCAAGTCCGACGAGCGCAACAACGAGCTGCTCCTGGCCCAGCTCTCCGACGTCCCCGACGAGCGCCGCGGCGCCCACTTCGCGTGCGCCATCGCGTTCGTCTGGGACGGTGGCGAGATCGTCGTCGAGGGCCGCATGGACGGCCGCATCATCCGCGAGGTCCGCGGTGACGGCGGGTTCGGCTACGACGTCCTGTTCGTCGCGGTCGACACCGAGGACGGACGTACGTCCGCCGAGCTGTCGGTCGAGGAGAAGGACGCCATCTCCCACCGTGGCCGCGCGCTGCGCGAGATCGCCCCGCAGATCGCGGCCGCGCTCGGCGCGTGAGCGCAGTCGACGACCAGCACCGCCAGCACGCCTACCGGGTCCGGCTCGACTGGGGCCCGGTGGGCGCGGCGGCGATCGGGCCCGCGGACATCGCCGTCGTGGTGGACGTGCTCTCGTTCACCACGACGCTGACGGTCGCCGTCGAGCGCGGGATCGAGGTCTTCCCGTTCCGCTGGCGGGACGATCGGGCGGAGGCGTACGCACGTGAGCGTGACGCGGTCCTCGCCGTCCAGCGTCAGGACGCGGTGCCCGGCCGGCCATCGCTCTCGCCCGCGTCGCTGCGGAAGGCCGAGGGCGTCCGGCGTCTGGTGCTGCCCTCGCCCAACGGCTCGACGATCAGCACCCTCCTCGCAGAGACCGGAGCGACGGTCGTCGGCGCCTCGCTCCGCAACCGCACCGCCGTCGCCCGGTGGCTCGCCCCGCGCTGCGTCGAGGGCGCCAGCGTCGCCTTCGTCGCCTCGGGGGAGCGCTGGCCAGACGGCACGCTCCGGCCGGCGGTCGAGGACCTCTGGGGTGCCGGAGCGGTCCTCGACGCGCTCGACCCCGACGGCCTCTCGCCGGAGGCCGCGATGGCGCGCGACGCGTTCCGTGCCGCCGATCTACCGGACGCGCTCCACACCTGCGCCGGTGGTCGGGAGCTGATCGCGAAGGGCTATGCCGAGGACGTGGTCGTCGCCGCCCAGCTGGACAGCGCGTCGGTGGTGCCGGTGCTGCGCGGCGGGTCGTTCCAAGCGGTCACCGCTCAGCGCTGAGCCGGCCCTCCAGGCCGATCTGCCAGTCGAAGAGCCCCTGCTCGACCAGCAGCGTGAGCAGGGCCTTGTCGAGACCGGTCGCGATCGCGACGCCGATGAGGACCAGGACGACGCCGAGCACCTTGTGGAAGGCACCCTCCGGGTCGATCGCCCACCGCAACCGGGCGAGCAGCGCCCGGCCGCCCACCATGACCGCGGCCAGCAGGAGGGTCAGGCCGGCGACGTACGCGATCAGGTAGCCGAGCCCGCGAAGCGGCTCGGCCGGGAGGATGGCCGCCACGATCAGGGCGTACGTCGGGCTGCAGGCGCTGAACACCGGCCCCATGCTCGCGCCGATGAGGATGTCGCCGCCGATCCCGCCGCGGTCGCTCGCCCGGGCCAGGCGCTCCTGGGCGCGGGAGCCGAGCCCGAGCCGGAACACGACCGTGTCCCACAGCCGCGGCCAGAGCATCACCACGCCGAAGAGCGCCACGATCACGCCGGAGACGATGCTCCAGAACCGGGGAGGTACGTCGATCAGCAGTGTCGTCGACTTCAGCACGACGCTGAACACGATGACCGAGACGCCGAGCGCGGCCACCGCCACCCATGGCCGCCGCTCGCCGGTTCCCCGCGAGAGGATCACCGGAACGAACGCGACCACGCAAGGGGCGAGCACCGAGAGCGCCCCGGCGAGGAACGAGGCGAGCAGCAGCGTCACTGGGTGTTCTCGAGGATCGCGTCGACGGACTTGTCCTGGCCGTAGCCCGACCACAGCTTGAGCCGCTCGCCGGAGGCGTCGACGCGTACGAAGGTGGACTGGATCGTCACCTCGTACTTCTTGCGCAGGCCGGTCGCGGAGTCGTAGTCCACCTTCAGGATCTGCGCCTTCTCAGGAATCTCGCCGCTCTTGATCGCCTCCTCGAAACCACGGCACTCCGGGCACCACGGCGCGTGGAAGAAGAGGATCGTGTCGGTGTAGCACTCCTCGGCGACCGCCGCGGCGGAGTAGTCGGCGTAGCGGCCCTCGCAGGCAGCGCCTTCCGCGGGCACCTCGGCCGGGGTGGACTCGGCGGTCGCCGGGCTCGAGGAGGCCGCTGGAGACGCGGGATCGTCGGCGGAGTCGGCGCCGGAGCCGCCGCACCCGGCGACGGCGAGACAGACGAGGGCGAGCACAGCGACGATTCGAGAGTTCATGTGCATGGGTTCGGAGCGTAGGCCCTGACGGATGGGTCCGGGGTGTCAGTCCTCGGGGAGATCCTCGAACCAGCTCCAGGTGCCGTCGACGAGCTGCTTCTCGGTGATGCCGTAAGACTGCTTCAGCGCTTTGCCCGTCCCCTCGTGGAGGTTCTCGGCGCCGCTCGGCAGGTGGAGGTAGAAGTCGTTGCAGAACGCGAGGAACCTCTCCAGGCCGCCGTTGTCGTCGATCAGCCACGAGACCGCCGCATGCGAGATGGCGTAGTCGATCGCACCGTCGTCGCCCCACTCGTCGTCGTTCGGGATCGCGCGCTCGTGGGTGAGCAGCTGGTCGCGCCGCTCGTCCTCGCCGCAGATGTTGGACTCGCAGCCGGAGAGGTATTCGGCGAGCCCTTCGTTGACCCACGTGGGCACCAACGCCGGACCGTAGACGTGGCTCATCTCGTGGCGCAGGGTGCGCTCGTCTGTCGCCAGCCGGTTGGTCGCGACCGGGTTGTCCTTGATGACGGCTCCGGCGAGGGCGGACGTGCTCGTCCTCGGGCGGCGACCGGCGGCGGGGACCCAGTAGGTCACTGCGGCGGCGCCGTCGTCGCCGTCGAAGGTGTCGCCCGGCGGCCTGCCGTTGTACGTCGCGTCGACGAGCAGGGGTACCTCCCGCTCCTCTGCGCGCCACACGGTCTCGAGCTTCTTCTTGATCTCGGTGCGTGCCTCCGAGACCCGCTCCAGGAGCTCGTCGGCACTCGTCGGGCCGTCCTGCTCGGTGACCACGACGACGGAGCGCCCGACCGCCGCGGTGACCGGACCGCCGAACCACGGCCTGCTGTACTTCTCTCTCGGTGCCGCCCGGTCCCGCCCGACCACCCAGCCGCCGTCGTGGCGTACGAAGGTCATGTCGGTCGCATTGGCGACCGACGCGCGGTGCGCCTGCTCGAGCTGCGCCACCTCGACGACCTGGGGCGAGAACAGAACGCCGTCGTTGCGCACCTCGTCGGGCGCGCGGTCGCTCTGCTTCACCTGGTAGGCGAACGACTTCAGGGGGAGCTCCTGGAGGTTGGTGAAGATCGTCCGCTGCTGGTCGAGCAGCTTCCGGTCGCGCGGGTCGACGGTGGCGAGGAACGCCGCCTCGTCGCCCTGCAGCGCTGCGGTCGCACGGTCGGCGAGCAGGTCCTCGACCGCCTGGTAGTCGGCCGGAACGGGGTCGTACGGAGGGTGCGACGGCGCCGGGGAAGGACCGACGCTCCCGGGGAGGTCAGCGCAGCCGGCGGCCAGGAGGGCGAGGACCGCGAGCGTGGCAGCGCGTGCTCGGAGTTCCACGTGCGGAGTCTAGGTAGCCCCGGAGGTTCCCGCCCTCGAATATTCTTCCGGCGTCACTGCAGGGCAGCGGTGAGGCGCAGCGCGTTGTCGACGTACGCCGCCAGCTTCGGCCGCGCGAGCCACTCCTCGAGCAGCAGCTCGCGCGAGATGGCCCGGTAGCCGTCCTCGACCTTCCGCAGCTGTGCCACCGGCTCGCCGTCGAAGAGCATCAGCGAGACCTCGTAGTTGAGCGCGAAGGAGCGCATGTCCATGTTGCTCGAGCCGAGCACGGCGACCTCGTCGTCGATGCTGAAGTGCTTGGAGTGCAGGACGGCAGGCTTGGGGTAGAGGTAGATGCGGACCCCGGCCTCCAGGAGCGCCTCGTAGTAGGAGCGCTGGGCGTGGTAGACCATGAACTGCTCCTTGCCCTCGCTGACGAAGAGCTCGACCTCGACGCCGCGGCGGGCGGCGGTCGTCACGGCGTACAGCAGCGACTCGTCCGGCACGAAGTAGGGGCTGGTGATCGAGATCCGCTTCTTGGCGGCGTACATGAGATAGGTGAACGCGCGCAGGTTGTTCTCGGCGTCGACACCCGGGCCGCTGGGCACGATCTGGCCGGTCACGTCGCCGGCACGCGGTGCGGGGGCGGCCAGCTCGGAGCGCAGCAGCTCCCCGGTCTCGGTGTCCCAGTCGCTGGCGAAGACGACGTTCAGGGCGGTCACCAGCGGGCCCTCGATCCGGGCGTTGAGCTCGACCCATTCCCGGCCGGCCCGGTGGTTCTTGCGCTTGTTGTAGCCAGGCTCGATGAGGTTCTGCGACCCCGTGAACGCGATGCGGCCGTCGACGACGAGGAGCTTGCGGTGGTTGCGCAGGTCGGGCCGGCGGATCTGGCCGCGCAGCGGGTTGATGGGCAGCAGCGGGTGCCAGTCGATGTCGGAGGCGTCGAGCCTCTTCACGAGCGTGCGCCAGACCGGGATGCCGCGCGAGCCCAGGTGGTCGAGGAGCAGCCGCACCCGGACGCCACGCGCCGCTGCCCGGTCGAGGGCGTCGAAGAACGGCTCGGTGACGTGGTCGCACGCGGTGATGTAGAACTGCACGTGCACGTACGTCTCGGCCTGGTCCACCGCGGCCGTCATCGCCTCGACGGAGGCCGTGTAGTCGTCGATCAGGTCGATCCGGTTCCCCGCCCGGGCCGGCAGCGAGCCGAGCCGCTCGTTGAGTTCGATCGTCGCCGCGTCGGTCTCGGAGATCGTCTGCGGGTGCGGCACCCTGGGCAGGCCGCGGACGTACTCGGTCACCTCGTCGTTGAGCGCCCGCTGGCGTGCATGCCGCCGCCGGTCCAGCCGGGTCTGCCCGAGCAGCAGGTAGCCGATCAGGCCGATTCCCGGGATGAAGAAGATCGCCAGCAGCCACGCCATCGCGCTGCTCGGACGGCGATTCTTCGGGACCACCCCGAGCGCGATCACCTTCACCAGCACGTCGATGACGTAGATCGACGTACTCGTTACTTCCGCCGCGGTCATGCGGCTCAGCATGCACCACACGCGTCGGTGTGGGAATCTTCTGACATGGTTCGACTCTTCCCCGCCGCCCGCCGTGCCATCGCTGCTGAGCAGGCCTCGCCGCCCGTCTGGGAGGTCGACGTCGCGGCGCAGCGGGAGGAGGCGCGCAGGCTGGCCGCGGCCGAGGCGAAGGAGGAGGTCGCGGAGGTCGCCGGCATCGACGCCGACGGGGTTCCCTGCCGGCTCTACACCCCCGAGGACGTACGCGAGGGGCTGATCGTCCACCTCCACGGCGGCGGGTTCGTCTTCAACGACGTCGAGGTCCACGACGGAGCGTGTCGGAAGCTGGCCAACCGGAGCGGGCTGCGGGTGCTGTCGGTCGACTACCGCCGGCCTCCGGAGCACCCTTATCCCGCGGCTCCCGACGACGTCGACACGGTCATCAAGTGGCTGGGCAACGACCCGCTGCTGAGCACGCTGCCGGCGTACGTCCACGGCGACAGCGCCGGCGGCAACCTCGCGCTGGTCGCGGCGCTGCGCAACCCGGGCGTCTTCGGCGCGATGGTGCTCGTCTACCCGTTCCTCGACCCGTCGATGAGCACGCCGGGCTACGAGATGGCGGACGGCTGGAACGAGGAGGCGGCCTGGTACTGGAAGCAGTACGCCGCCACCGAGGCCGATCTCCGCAACCCCGACCTCGGTCCGTATCTCGCCGCCGACGAGGAGCTTCGCAACCTGCCGCCGACGCTGATCGTGAGCGCCGAGGGGGACATCCTCACCGACGAGAACGAGGACTTCGCGCTCAGGCTCGCCGACCTCGGCGTCGAGGTGGTCGCCTTCCGTGCCGTCGGCCAGATCCACGGCTTCTGGCGCCACGGCAAGACGTTCCCGGCGGCGGAGTCGGTGATGGCGATGACGGGTGCCTTCTTGAACCAGCAGGGTCTGAGGAGGCGTCCGTGACCGAGCCCTACGACGTCACCGAGACCCGGGCCGCCTACGACACGGTCTCCAAGGCGTACGCCGAGATCGTCGACCCCTCGGTCACCGAGACGTCGTTCGACGCCGGCGTGCTCGACACGTTCGCGGCCTACGTACGCAGGGACGGTGGCGGGCTCGTGGGTGACATCGGGTGCGGTCCCGGGCGGATCACCGCCTACCTGGCCGCGAGGGGTCTCGACGTCTTCGGGGTGGACCTGTCGACGGGCATGATCGCTCAGGCGATGGAGCGGCATCCGGCGCTCAGGTTCGAGGTCGGCGACATGGCGCGCCTGCCGCTGCGAGACGGTGAGCTCGCGGGTGTGCTGGCGTGGTACTCGCTCATCCACACGCCGCCGTCGCGCCGTCCCGAGGTCATCGCAGAGCTCGCCCGGGTCACCCGGCGCGGGGGCCGGTTCGTGACCGCCTTCCAGGTCGGCGACGAGCACGTACGCCACATCGGCGCCTACGGCCACGACGTCACCTTCGACGGCTACCGGATGCCGGTCGAGGCGACCAGCGCGCTGCTCGAGGAGGCCGGTTTCGAGGTGACCGCGACCGTGGTCCGCTCCGCGGAGGACTGGGAACGGACGCCGCAGGCCTATCTCGTCGCGCGCCGACGCTGACGGGATGGGTTGACCGGATAGGTTGCGCCCATGACGCAGCAGCCCTACCACGTACCCCTCTTCTTCCTTCGCCAGAAGGTCACGCCCTTCGCCAACAAGTACGTCGCCCAGGCCGCCAACCCCGACGGCTCCGAGGGGCAGGTGCTCGCCTTCGCGCAGCAGAAGCGGCTGGCGTTCAAGGAGCAGGTGACCTTCTACGCCGACGAGTCGAAGTCGCAGGCGGTCTTCGCGTTCAAGGCGCGTGCGGTGATGGACCTCAACGCGGGCTACGACGTCACCGACCCGAGCGGTGCGCCGCTGGGCTTCTTCCGCAAGGACTTCGGCAAGAGCCTGCTGCGCTCGACCTTCCACGTGGAGGGCCCGGGCTATTCCGGCACCGGTCAGGAGCGCAACCAGGTGGTGGCCATCCTGCGGCGTTTCACCGAGCTCGACTTCCTGCCGATCCACTTCGACTACGTGTCCTCCGACGGGCAGCCGCTGATCTCGATCGAGCGCCGCTTCGCGTTCCGGGACAAGTACACCGTCACCGTCCACGACGCGCGCGTCGACTTCCGCGTCGCCGCCGCTGTCGCGGTCGCGATGGACGCGTTGATGCAGCGCTGACCCTCTCGGCTCAGGCCTCGTCCGCCGGGTGCAGGTGCCGGCGGACCAGGCCGAGCAGCTTCCGGTGGGTGTCGGCGTCGGCCGCCGCGATCATCCCGCGGCCGGTGTGGATCGGGCCGCCGCTGAGGTCGGTGACGACGCAGCCCGCGGCCTGGCACAGCGCGATGCCCGCGGTGAAGTGGACGCTGCCCTCGAGATGGCCGTCGGTGACGTACGCCGCGCGCCTGCCGGCCGCGACCCAGGCGACCGCGAGGGTCGAGGACATCACGCGTGGGCCGAACTCGGCGCGCAGGCGTGGGTCCGCGACGAGCTGACCGCCGACGAACGGCCGATCGAGCATTCCGTCGCACTGGATGTCGACGAGCCTGGTACGCGGGGTGGGGGAGAGCGCGGTGTCGCCGCCGCCCTTGCGCACCCAGGCGCCGGTGCCGTCGGTCCAGAAGATCTCCTCGCTGATCGGGTCCGCCGAGACGGCCGCCTGGACGCCGTCGGGCGTCACCAGCGCGACGTTCACCGCGGCCAGCGGGGTCTGTGCGGCGTAGTTGAGGGTGCCGCAGAGCGGGTCGACGAGCCACCGCCGCTCGCTGTCGCCGCTGCGGCCGGTCTCCTCGCCCTCGAAGGCGTCCTCGGGCCGGTACGTCGTGATCGTCTCCCGGATCGCCTTCTCCGAGGCGATGTCCGCCTCGGTCGCGCTGTCCTTGGCTTCTTGGCTTGTGGCGGACTTGTCGAAGTGGCTCAGGTCGGTGCCGTACATCTTCCTGACGACGGCTGCGCCTGCGCTCGCCGCGGCGAGCGCGACGGCATGGTCCGGGAACGCTGCCCGGAACGCGTCGATCGCGGGGTCGTGTGCCGTCTCTTGCTCGCCGATGAAGACCGCCACGACCTCGGCCTCGGGATCCTCGGTCAGCGCCGGAAGGAGTCTGTCGCGCCAGGTCCACAGGTTGGGGTGGTCGTAGTCGGTGTAGGCCTCCGCGGGGCTGATCAGCTCGATCGCCCGCTCGAGTTGCTCTTTGGACAGTCTGTACGCCGCGGTGCCGCTCTTGTGTCCGACGACTGTTGCCATCACGACCGCTGGGAGGCGGTGGCCGTAGGCGTTGACCAGGGGGAAGTGCTCTGGTTGGTGGGTGGTCGCTGTTGAGGGGCGGAGGCCTACGCCGTGGGCTTGTGGTGGAGTCCAGCCGTCGATGGCGGTCTCGAAGCTGGTGCGTGCGGCGAGGATCTCGTCCATCGTCTTCCACTGGGTCACGGGCGGGAATCTAGCGGGGGGCTTGTCTTTTCTGGGAGGGTTTTCGGATGTCTTTTCGGGTTGGGGTGGGCCGCCGACCCTTTCCTTGAGGGTCTTCTCGATCTGGACCGGCGTCAAGGACGCCCTTCGGGCGCCGGCTTCGCCGGCCGCCTTCGGCGGTCCTGGACTCCGGACCAGATCGAGAAAAACTTGGCTGGCTATCGGGGCGCCGGCCCGGGTGT
>NZ_JAALAA010000034.1 GCF_011045035.1 Nocardioides turkmenicus | reverse complement strand
CCCGTCGAGACCGACCTCCCCGGCGTCACCGGCCCCGCCGCCCCCGGCAAGGTCAAGGGCACGCTCGAGGGCAACCGCGCGGTCTTCACCTGGTCCGGCGTCCCCGGCGCGACCGGCTACAAGTGGGTCGGCGACAACTCCACCAGCGGCAACGTGAGCCAGCCCAAGGCGGTCGTACGCCTCCACGGCGCCAGCAAGGTCTGCATCCAGGTCCGCTCCCTCAGCGAGAACGGCAACGTCTCCCAGGGCGCCGCTCAGGCCTGCGTCAGCAAGTAGGCAGGCCTGAGCGAGCCTCAGAGCCCCTGCCAGTCCGGCTTCCCGGCGTAGACCTCGCGGTAGTAGTCGCGGCGTACGAGGCGGGAGGCGGCAGCCTCGTCGAGCAGCACGGAGACGTGGCCGTGGAGCTGGAGGACCGAGGCCGGGCAGGTCGCCGAGACCGGGCCCTCGACCGCGGCTGCGACCGCCTCGGCCTTGCCCTCGCCGGTGGCGAGGAGCAGCAGGTGACCGGCTCGGGTGATGGTGCCGAGCCCCTGGGTGAGTACGTGGTGCGGCACCGCGTCGGGCGATCCGAAGAAGCGGGCGTTGTCCTTCCGCGTCCTGGCGGTGAGCGTCTTGATCCGGGTCAGGGAGGCCAGCGACGAGCCGGGCTCGTTGAAGGCGAGGTGACCGTCGGAGCCGATGCCGAGGATCTGCACCTCGATCCCGCCGGCCGCGACGATCGCCGCCTCGTAACGCTCCCCGGCCGTCGGCAGCGTGTCCTCGGTCGGGTCGGGCCCGTGGACCCGCTCGGGCGGGATGCCGATCGCGTCGGTGAACTCCCGCCGGATGGTCGCAAGGTAGGACTGCTCGTGGCCGTCGGGGAGCCCGACGTACTCGTCCAGGTTGAACGTCTGCACACCCTCGTAGGACGGCCCGCCCCCTGACCGGGCACGCCGGATGAGCTCCTCGTACGTCGCCAGCGGCGTCGAGCCGGTGGCCAGACCGAGCACCGCAGGGGTGCCGGCGGCCGCCCGGCGGCGTACGACGTCTTCGATGGTGTCCGCGGCGAGGGATGCCACCTCGGCGGCGGTGTCGAGGACAACTACTTCCATGTCAGTCCTTCGTCGGGGTGATCGGAGCGATCGGGGTGATCAGGGCGGCGCCGATGGCGGCGACGGGTGCGGACGAGACCACGCGCAGACGCGAGGCGAGCTCGAGGGAAGCCAGGAACGGCGAGGTCTCGGCCTGCTTCGCCAGCGCGACCGCGATCGCCTCCCGCAGCGGCTCGCCGACGGCGGCGACCCCTCCGCCGATGACGACCCGTTCGGGGTCGACGGCGAGGGCGAGGGCGCGTACGGCCGCGGCGACGCCGTCGGCGAACCTGTCCCGGACCGTGACGGCCGCCGGGTCGCCCGCTGCGGCGGCCGCGAAGAGCGCCGCGGCGGGGTGGCCGGTGGTCGTCGGCCAGGCGGCCGCCAGCGCGGCGCCCGAGGCGACGAGCTCGAGACAGCCGCGCTGCCCGCACCCGCACACCGGGCCCTCCGGGTCGACCGGAAGGTGTCCGACCTCGCCGGCGGCGCCGTGGAAGCCGCGGCGGAGCGCCCCGCTGAGGTAGAGACCGGCGGCCAGCCCGGTGCCGAGGGAGAGGTAGACCAGGTCGTCGACGTCCTCGACCGCGTGGGCGCCGAGGGTGGCCGCGTTGGTGTCGTTCTCGAGGGTGACGACCGCCCCCGTCCGCGCGCCGAGGAGCGCCGCGAGCGGGAACGCCTCGCCGTCCAGGCCCAGGTTGACCGCATGCTTCACGGTGCCCGCTCGGGTGTCGACGATGCCCGGGATGCCGACCCCGATCGAGCTGATCTCGCCACCCTCGAGCGTCTCGCGCAGGCTCGCGACCACCGCGGCCGCGCTCTTCACGACGCCCTCGGGGCCGGGCGTGGTGGCGGCACGGTCCTCGGCCAGCACCGCGCCGTCGGGGCCGATGGCGATGCCGTGGATCTTGGTGCCGCCGATGTCGAGGCCGATCCGTGAGCCGTTCACTTGTCCCAACCCGCTCGTCGAAGGATCTCGGTCACGGCCGCCACGCCGGGCAGCGAGTAGCCCTGCGGACACAACCGTGGCACCGCCGCCCCGTCGTACGTCCCGGGCCACCCCCACTCCACCAGCACCGCCGCGCCCCGCAGCTCGGCCACGGTCCGGCCGACCTCGGGACGCCGGTGGGCGTCGCGTACCTGCACGATCAGCGGTGCATCGGGGAACTCGGGGAGCGGGTCGCCGGGGCGGACGACGAGGTCCGGTGGCAGCCCCCAGGGCACGTCGCCGACGGCGATGTTGGCCTCGGTGTCGACGGTCACCACTCGGGCACCGGCAAGATCCGGGATCCCGGTGAGGTCACTGGCCGCGGCGAGCGCACGGCGGGCTCCCTCGACCGAGCGCTCCTCGAACCGCGGGTCGAGCTCGCCGTCGGTCCCCTGCCGCGCCGCGGTGCGGTCGGCGAGGTCGGCGAGCATCCGGTCGACGCGCGCGACGGCGTCCTGGAGCCGCTCCAGCGCGAGGTCACCGGACTCGACCGCGGCCACGATCGCGGCAGCCGTCTCGTGGACCAGCGAGGTGGGCTTGTCGGGGCCGAGGAGGAGCAGGTCGGCACCTGCCTGGAGCGAGAGCACCGCGGCCGCCGGGATGCCTCGGGGCTCGGAGGCGCCTGCCATGTCGAGGGCGTCGGAGACGATCGGACCCTCGTAGCCCAGCTCGCGCAACAAGCCCAGCACCGGCGCCGAGAGCGTGCCCGGCAGTTCCGGGTCCAGCGCCGGCACGACGATGTGGGAGGTCATCACCGAGGCCGCACCGGCGTCGGCCGCCGCCAGGAACGGGACCAGCTCACGCTCGCGGAGCGTCGCCAGGTCGGCGTCGAGGACGGGAAGATCGACATGGCTGTCCTGTCCGGTGTCGCCGTGGCCGGGGAAGTGCTTGACGCAGGCGGCGACCCCGGTCGACTCCAGGCCCTTCACCCACGCCGCCACGTGCTTGGCCGCGACGCCCGCGTCGCGGGAGAACGACCGGGTCGCGATCACCGGGTTGTCGGGGTTGGAGTTCACGTCCGCGACGGGAGCCAGGTCGAGGTTGATGCCCGCGCGAGCCAGCCGCACCCCGATCGCCCGGCCGGTCTCCTCGGTCAGCGCCAGGTCGTCGGCCGCACCGAGCGCTGCTGCACCGAGCACGGAGGACCCGGTGAGCGCCTCGAGCCGGGTGACGTCACCACCCTCCTCGTCGATGGTGATCACCGGGGTCCAACCGCCCTCGGCGGAGGCGGACCGGATCTCGGCCGAGAGGCTGCGTACGGACTCCTCGCCGGCGGCCGTGTTGCTGCCGAACAGACAGATCCCGCCCAGGCCGGCGCGGAGCAGGTCGGCGTAGTCGGCGGGCAGCGTCGCGCCGGCGAACGCGGGCACCTGGACACGAAGAGCCAGGGTCTCGACGGCGGTCTCAGGGGGCATCACGACACCCCCAGCTCTCCGGCGAGGACGAGCACCGCGGCGCCGACGATGACGACGTCCTCGCCGAGCGTCGACGTACGGAACTCGAGCGGCTCGCCGCTGACCGGCATCGTCCGCTCGCGGATGATGCGGTCGGCGGTCTCGCGCAGCGGTCCGTCGAGCAGATCGGCCGGTCCGGAGAGGACCAGCTCGTGAAGGTTGAGGGTTCCGACCACAGGCGCCAATGCCTTTCCAAGGTGTTCTCCGGCTTCCACGAGCGCGTCGTCGTGGGCCGTCTCGAGGCGTTCCCGCAGACGCGGGACCGCGAGGAAGGTCTCCAGGCAGCCGGTGCGACCGCATGCGCACAGCGGGCCCTCGGGGTCGACCGTCACGTGCCCGACCTCACCGGCCGCGTCCACGAACCCGTGGAGCAGAGCCCCTTCGAGCACGAGCCCCGCACCGACACCGGTGCCGACCCGCACGAGCATGAGGCCGCCGTCTCCGGACTGGCCGAAGGTGTACTCCCCCAGCACCGCCGTGTTGGCGTCGTTGGCGACGTACGTCGGTCGGCCGGTCTCGCGGTGCACCTGCTCGGCCAGGGCGACATCGGTCCAGCCCAGGTTGGGCGCGGCGACCACGGTGCCGTCGGCCGAGACGACACCGGGGCTGCCGATCCCGATGCCGAGGATCGGTCGCTCGGTGCTCGCGATCAGCTCGGTGACGATCTCCTTCACCAGCCGGACCGCATCGCTTCCGGTGCGTCCCTCCCGGCACCTGGTGGTGTGGTGGACGACGTCGCCGGTCAGGTTGAGGACGGCTCCGGCGACCTGGTCGTCACCGGAGACGTCGATGGCGACGATGTGCCGCGAGTCGGCGGCGAGCCCGACCAGCATCGGCGGCTTCCCGACCCGGCTCTCGACCGGCGCCCCGAGCTCCTCGACCAACCCGTCGTCGAGCAGGCTGCCGACCAGATCGGAGACCGTCGCCCGGGTCAGGCCGGAGGCTCGAGCCAGATCGGCGCGGCTCGCAGGCCCCACCGCGAAGAGGTGCTGGAGCACCAGAGAACGGTGATGGCGCCGCGCATCCTCCTGCAGCAATTTCCCGATCGGCCGCAACGTACGGCGCCTCGCCTTGGACATGTTTGTTAGTCCATCGTACTTATTAATGATGCGTCAAGTCGACGCGGCGAATTTGCCCACCCCGCGGGCAGAAAACGGCACATCGTCGCTCAGACGATGGCCGCGAGCTGCGCGCGGGTCGGGACGTACGGCTCGATCCGGAGAGCCATGTGGGCCTCCTCGGGTGTGCGATTGCCCTTGCGGCCGTTGCACTTGCCGCAGGCCGCGACGGTGTTCATCCACGTCCATCTGCCGCCGCGGGACTGTGGCAGCAGATGGTCGATGGTGCGGGCGTGGCCGCCACAATAGGCACAACGATGATGGTCGCGCTTGAGCACTCCCTCGCGGGAGTAGCCGGCCGGCCGGTACATCCAGTGCATGGCGATGTAGCGCACCAGCCGCACCGCCTTGGGCCATGGATGCGGCCCGATCATCTTGTCGCCCTGTTGCTCGTGGACCACCGCCACCTCACGGAACAGCATCCGCACGGCGTGCTTGAAGGAGACCCTCCCGAGCGGCTCGAAGGAGGCGTTATACAGGGTCACGGCGCCCATGGTCGTGGTCATAATCGGTTACCTCCCAGGAGAGTCGGATAGAGATCGCGTGCAGATCGGACGGAAGCGCTGGACAGAAACAAAAAGGGCCGCCCCGACGAGACAGACATGTCTCGCAGGAGCGGCCCGGAGTGATCCGGTGCGGCTATGCACCCAGGTCACTGTCGGCTCCCGCGGGCATGAGGGTCGCGCTCGTGCGCAGCGGTCAGCGACCACGCCGCCGGGGCGGTGGTCGAGTGCTGCGTGCTCATGCGTGGGCCCTTCAATTGGTCAGGTCTATTTCGCCCGGTGGCGATACCGGGTGCTACCAGAATAGAGCGAACACCCGTCAGCCACCAACGGTTTTCGCAGGTCAGGAGCGTGTCTTTCCGGTTAACTACGCCCGACGTACGCCGTTTGAGGCTGTTAGCGCGACCTGCTTGCCGTCCCGGAGCCGCGGGATCAGCGCCTCGCCGACGCGGGCGACCTCGGTCCGGTAGGGCGTGTCCGAGAGGACGAAGTGGGTCACGCCGAGCTCCCGATAGCGACCGAGCGCGGCGGCGACGTCGTCCGCGGAGCCGACCAGCCAGGTGGTGCCGGCGCCACCGCCTCCATACCGCCCGGGCGCGGTGTAGAGGCAGTCGTCGAGCACGTCGCCGCGGTCGGCGAGGTCGAGAAGGCGACTCTGCCCGACGGCCGCCCGTCCGCTGCGCCGGAACTCGCGGTCGCCGACGTTGTCGGCCATCCGGCGCACCTTCTCCTCGGCGTCACGCCAGGCCTCCTCACGGGTGTCGCGGATCAGCGTGGTGATCCTCAGCCCGAACTCGAGCGGGGCGAGATCACGCTCCAACGACCGCTCGAGGCCGCGCAGGCGCTCGATCCGCTCGGCGATGCCGTCCAGCGGCTCACCCCAGAAGAGCTGCACGTCCGCCTCGGTCGCGGCCACCGCCTCGGCCTCCGGGGAGGCGCCGCCGAAGTAGAGCCGTGGATGCGGGCGGGTGTCGGTGGCGTACGGGCGCGGGGTGATGGTTGAGCCGGCGACCTGGAAGTGGTCGCCGTCGAAGGTGACGTCCTCCTCGGTCCACAGCCGTCGCACCAGCCGCATGAACTCCTTGGTGCGGGCGTAGCGGGCGGCGCGCGACTCCTCGCGGTCACCGTAGGCGGCGAGGTCGTCCTGGCCGGAGACGATGTTGACCCGCACCCGGCCGCGGCTGAGCTGGTCGAGGGTCGCGGCCGACGTGGCGAAGTTGGCCGGACGCCAGTAGCCGGGGCGGATCGCGATGAGCGGCTCGAAGGTCGTGGTCCGCGCGGCCAGGGCCGTCGCGACCGTGAAGGTGTCGGGTCTCCCCCAGCTCGTGCCGAGCAGCGCGCCGGTCCAGCCGGCGTCCTCGACGGCCTCGGCGAGCCCGACCTGGTAGTCGAGGGTCCCGTAGCCCTCCTCGGCCGAGGCGGTGTCGCCGCGGTGGCCGGTCTCGACGAAGTTGGGCAGGTACCAGAGGAACTCGGGGGCGTGGGGGACGGTCATTCCGGACTCCTTCGTGAGGTCTGCTCATGAATGTTAATCGACTTTATCGACTATTCGTCGCGTATCCGTGGATGAACACAGGCTCAGCCAATGAGCCAACTCGGGGTATGGTCCGGGCATGGGCCTGACCTCTGCCGAGTTGATCGACCTCGTCCTCGACGCCGGGACCTGGACGTCGTGGGACACGCCGCCGTCGTACGGCGAGATCCCCGAGGCGTACGCCGCCGACCTGGCGCGCGCCCGCGAGCGCGCCGGGACGGACGAGTCGGTGGTCACCGGCGAGGCCCGGATCGCGGGACGTCGCGTGGCTGTGGTGCTCTCCGAGTTCCGGTTCCTGGCGGGATCGATCGGGCGTGCGTCGGCCGAGCGGCTGATCGCAGCCGTGGAGCGGGCGACGCGCGAGGGACTGCCGCTGCTGGCCGGTCCGGCCTCGGGCGGCACCCGGATGCAGGAGGGCACGCCGGCGTTCGTGCAGATGGTGCGCATCGCCGAGGCGGTCACCCGTCACAAGGCGGCCGGCCTCCCCTACCTCGTCTACCTGCGCCACCCCACCACCGGCGGCGTGATGGCCTCCTGGGGATCGCTGGGCCACGTGACCGTCGCCGAGCCCGCGGCTCTCCTCGGCTTCCTCGGGCCGAAGGTCTACGAGGTCCTCAACGGCCGTCCGTTCCCCTCCGGCGTGCAGGTCGCGGAGAACCTCTTCGCTCACGGCCTCGTCGACGGCGTCGTACCTCCCGACGAGCTCGCCGGGCTCGTCGACCGGGTCCTGGGGAT
The DNA here is from genome assembly GCF_011045035.1 of Nocardioides turkmenicus. Lineage (GTDB taxonomy): Bacteria > Actinomycetota > Actinomycetes > Propionibacteriales > Nocardioidaceae > Nocardioides > Nocardioides turkmenicus. Next base: position 29,390 of record NZ_JAALAA010000034.1, on the reverse strand, counting down.
CCTGGCCCTCCGTCCCCCCGCTGGTCGAGCCGCGAGCGCCAGCGAGCGTGTCGAGACCAACACAGTCCCCTCGAGCACGGACCCGACCGTGTCGGTCTCGACACGCTCGGCCGCAGGCGGCCTCGCGGCTCGACCAGCGGACGTCGACACCTGGGACGCGATCACCCGTTCCCGACGGACCGACCGGCCGGGCGCCCGGGCGCTGCTCCGGATCGCGGCCGCGGACGTCGTCCCCCTCAACGGCACCGGCCAGGGCGAGCGCGACCCGGGCCTGATCATCGCGCTGGCGCGGTTCGGGTCGGCACCGTGCCTGGTGCTGGCGCAGGACCGGCGGGAGCAGGCGCACCAGCCGCTCGGCCCGGAAGGGCTGCGCGAGGCGCAGCGCGGGATGAAGCTCGCCGCAGGCCTCGGGCTCCCCGTCGTCACCGTCATCGACACCCCGGGCGCCGCACTCTCCCCGGAGGCCGAGAACGGCGGCATCGCCGGCGAGATCGCGCGTACGTTGGGAGCACTCGTCAACGTCGAGACCCCGACGCTCAGCCTGATGCTGGGCGAGGGCAACGGTGGCGGCGCGCTCGCCTTCCTTCCCGCCGACCGGGTGGTCGCCGCCCAGCACGCCTGGCTCTCCCCGCTGCCGCCGGAGGGCGCGAGCGCGATCGTCCACGGCGACTCCGACCACGCGGCCGAGATGGCCGAGGCCCAGCGGGTGCTCGCCGTCGACCTCCAGCGGATCGGCGTGGTGGACCGGATCGTCGTGGAGTCCCCCGACGCCGCCGACGAGCCCGAGGCGTTCTGCCGCCGGGTCGGCACGGTCCTCGAGGACGAGCTGCTCGCGCTGCTGACCTCGGGCCCCGGCGAACCGACCGCTCGCGCCGCTCGTTACGCGGGCTGAGGACGTACGCGGGAGATCTGCGGACACGCACCACGAACTCCGCCACGATGGGTGGGCTCGTCACGAGCCCAGCAACCCCCACACTCGATCGGAGTTTCTCGTGCCTCAGATCAAGCGTCTTCTCACCCTCGCCGCCGCGACCTCGCTCGCCGCGACCCTCCCCCTCCTCGGCACCACGCCCGCGCAGGCCCAGGACGGGAGCTTCAGCGCGCTGACGTACAACATCGCCGGCCTGCCGGAGTTCCTGTCCAGCGCCCCGACACCTCGCAAGAGCGCCACCAACGAGATCGGCCGGCGGATCGCCGGGTTCGACATCGTCAACGTCCAGGAGGACTTCAACTACCACGCCTACCTCTACGAGACCGACGTGCACGCCCACCGCACGCCGACCTCGGGCGGGGTGCCGTTCGGGAGCGGGCTGAACAGCCTGCACCACCAGCCGTACCAAGCCCTCGACCGCGTCACCTGGGACGACTGCTGGATCAACCAGGCCGACTGCCTGACCCCGAAGGGTTTCACCTTCCACCGCGCGCAGATCGCCCCGGACACCTGGGTCGACGTCTACAACCTGCACGCCGACGCGGGCGACGACAGCCTCGACGAGGCCGCTCGTCGCGGCAACCTCGAGCAGCTCACGGCGTACATCTCCGAGCACTCCGCCGGCAACGCCGTCCTGGTCATGGGCGACACCAACACCCGCTACACGACCGAGGGCGACCGGATCTCCGACTTCGCCGCCGCGAACGGCCTCACCGACGCCTGGGTGGAGCTGGTACGCGGCGGCGACGAGCCCGACCGTGGCAGCCCTGCCCTGGGCTGCCCGAGCTCGAACCCGCCGGCGGAGTGCGAGGTCGTCGACAAGGTGCTCTACCGCGACGGTGGGGGCATCGACCTGAGCGCCACGTCCTACCGCAACCTCGACGCCGACTTCCGCGAGGACGGCTCGGGGCTGATGCTCTCCGACCACTTCCCGATCGCGGTCGACTTCAGCTGGGCCAGCAACTGATCGGCTGACCCCTTGCGCGGGGGCTGAACACGTGTTTAGCATTGAACATGCGTTCAGCCCCTGCCGATCCGAGCACCCGCGAGCGAATCCGCGACGCGGCCGTGCTGCGGTTCGCTCGTGAGGGCTTCGGTGCCTCGGTCCGGTCGATCGCCACCGACGCCGGGGTCAGCCCGGCCCTGGTGATCCACCACTTCGGCTCGAAGGACGAGCTACACGCGGAGTGCGACGAGGCGGTGCTCGCCGAGATCCGGGCAGCGAAGAACGAGACGATCGACGAGCTCGCGTCGGGCCAGAGCATCCTGCACCGGTTCGCCGCCGCGGACGAGTACGCACCGATGCTCGGCTATGTCATCCGCTCACTGCAGGACGGCGGGCCGGTCGGGCGCACCTTCATCGAGCAGATGATCGAGGACGCCGTCGGCTACACCAAGCACGGCGTCGAGGCCGGACTGATCAAGCCCAGCCGGGACGAGGCGGCCCGTGCCCGCTACCTGGTCCTCTCCGCCCTCGGCACGCTCATGCTCGAGATCAACCTCAACCCGCCCAAGGACCCGAGCGACATCAGCGGCATGGTGCGCGGCTTCCTGGCCACGAGCTACCTCCCGATGATCGAGCTCTACTCCGAGGGCTTCTTCACCACCCGCCGGATGCTCGACGAATACCTGCTCTACGTCCCGGACCCGCCGCAGGACACCGCCACGGAGCCCGCGTCCGAGTGACGCCCAGCCCGTCGGCGTACGTCCTCCTGTCCTCCCAACGCGGAAGCGAGTTTCCATGTCCGACAACACCCCCGCGGTCGAGATCGCGGGCCTGCACAAGTCCTTCGGCTCCTTCAAGGCGCTCAACGGCCTCGACCTGACCGTCCGGCCCGGCCAGGTGGCCGGTTTCCTCGGCCCCAACGGCGCCGGCAAGTCCACCACCATCAAGATCCTGCTCGGGCTGCTGCGCGCCGACGCCGGCACCGCCCGCCTCTTCGGCGGCGACGTCTGGCGTGACGCGGTCCAGCTGCACAAGCGGATCTCGTACGTCCCCGGCGACGTGTCGCTGTGGCCCAACCTCACCGGTGGCGAGTGCATCGACTACCTCACCCGCCTGAAGCCGGGCGGCACGGCCCGCCGCAGGGCACGCAAGGCCGAGCTGCTGGAGCGGTTCCAGCTCGACCCGACCAAGAAGGCACGCACCTACTCCAAGGGCAACCGGCAGAAGGTCGCCCTGGTCGCCGCGTTCCTCGACGAGTCCGACCTCTACATCTTCGACGAGCCGACCTCCGGCCTCGACCCGCTGATGGAGGCCGTCTTCACCGAGTACGCCAGGGAGGCCAAGGCCGAGGGCTCGTCGGTGCTGCTGTCCAGCCACATCCTCAGCGAGGTCGAGAAGGTCTGCGACACCGTCACGATCATCCGTGCCGGGGTCGCGGTCGAGTCCGGCACGCTCGACGAGCTGCGCCACCTGACCCGCTCCTCCGTCGTCGCCACCATCGGCGGCGACCCGTCCGCGCTGAGCGGGCTGCAGGCCGTCAACGATCTGGAGACCAGCCAGAACGGCGCCGGCACCCGGGTCGCCTTCGACGTGGACAACCACGCGGTCGGCGAGGTCATGAAGACCCTGACCGACCTGGACGTACACGGCCTGACGGTCACCCCGCCCTCGCTCGAGGAGCTCTTCATGCGCCACTACGGCGACGTCATCGAGACGGAGGACGCGCGATGAGTGTGCTCGCTCCGGCCATGCCGCGGCGTACGCCCCTGGACTCCTTCGCCGGCACCTGGCACCTGACCCGGTTCATGCTGCGGCGCGACCGCGTCCGGCTGACGGTCTGGACGGTCTCGCTGCTCGCGCTGTACGCCTACTTCGTCACCGCACTGAGCACCGTCTACCCCACAGCCGAGGATCGGCAGGGGCGCGCGGACCTGATGCAGCAGCCGGCATCGGTGTTCCTCGGCGGGCCGAACTACGGGCTCGACGACTACACGATCGGCGCCATGTTCGCCAACGAGATGACGCTGTGGATGATCGCGCTCCTCGGAGTCATGAACATGTTCGAGGTCGTCCGCAACACCCGCGCGGAGGAGGAGAGCGGACGCGCGGAGCTGGTCCGCTCCGGCGCGGTCGGACGGCACGCCGCCGTCGCCGCCTCGCTGCTGACGGTCGTCATCGTCAACGTCGTCTTCGCGGTGCTCGGGAGCGCGCTGCTGGTCTCCGCGGGTGACCTCGCGGTCGAGGACACCTTCGCGCTGTCGACCGCGATCGCGGTCAGCGGCCTGGTCTTCGCCGCGGTCGCCCTGGTCACCTCGCAGCTGACCACGCACGGGCGCGGTGCCACCGGCCTCGCCCTGGCGGTGCTCGGCGTCTCGGTGCTGGTGCGCGGCATCGGTGACCTCCAGGCCGGGCCCGGCGAGCACGGCACCTGGCTCTCGTGGCTCTCCCCGATCGCATGGACGCAGCAGATGCGGGCGTACGTCGACCTGCGCTGGTGGCCGCTGGCGCTGAGCGTCGTGACGGTCCTCGTGCTGCTCGCCCTCGGGGCCTTCCTGGCTTCGAAGCGCGACTTCGACGGGGCGCTGCTCGCCGGCGGCTCCGGCCGGGCCCAGGCCAGCGGGATGCTCTCGTCCCCGCTCGGCATGGCCTGGCGCCAGCAGCGTACGGCTCTGTTCTGGTGGTTCCTCGGCACCTTCGTGATGTTCGGGGCGACCGGCACCTACCTCGGCGAAGGCGTCGAGGACATGGTCAAGGACCTCGCCGCCGCCAACCCCGAAGCGGCCAAGATGTTCGGCGACGACCCGCTCACCGGCTTCCTGGCAGTCATGATCCTGTACGCCGCGCTGGCCGCCTCCGGCTACGCGATCGCCACCACGCTCCGCGCCAAGTCGGAGGAGACCGAGGGCCGGCTGGAGATCACGCTGGCCAAGCCGGTCTCGCGCAGTCGCTGGTTCGCCGCGCACCTCGTGGTCGTGGCCGTGGGCGCGCTCGTCCTCACCATGATCTCGGGCGCCCTCGCGCTGTGGGTGGGCGCGCTGGTCAACGGCGAGGTCGAGGTCGAGACGTTCCTGAAGGGCGGCGCAGCGTTCCTGCCGGCCGTCGCGGTCTTCATGGCTCTCACCGCGGCCCTCTACGCCTGGATCCCCAAGATCACCCCGGTCATCTGGGCCCTGTTCGCGTTCACCTGCATCACCGGGATGTTCGGACCGCTCTTCGACCTCCCCGACGCCGTCTCCGGCATCTCACCCATCTGGTGGGTCGGCCGCTACCCGCAGGAGCCGATCGAGGCCTCGCACATGATCGGCCTCAGCGCCGTCGCGCTGGTGCTGCTGGTCGCCGCCTTCCTCGGCTTCCGCCGCCGGGACATCCCCGCCTGACCCCAACCGCGGCCGAGGCGTCACGTACGCCGGTCGAGTGGGCACCTGAGTGCCCACTCGACCGGCGTTGCTGACGTCTCGGCGAGGTCAGAACAACAGGGCCGTGCTCGGGTCGCCGACGATCCTGGCCACGTCGGCGAGGAAGCGGGAGCCGGCCTCGCCGTCGATGTGGCGGTGGTCGAAGCTGAGGGCGAGGGTGCAGACGTCGCGGGGCTCGATGCGCTCGTCGTCACCGGTGCCGACCACCCAGGGCTGGCGCTTGATCGCGCCGACGGAGAGGATCGCGGACTCGCCCGGGTTGATGATCGGGGCGCCGCCGTCGATGCCGAACGGGCCGATGTTGGTGATCGTGAACGTGCCGCCGGCCTGGTCGGCCGGCGGGGTCTTCCCGGTGCGGGCGACGTCGGTGAGCTCGTTGATCGCGGCCCCGAGCTCGACCAGGGACATCCGGTCGGCGCCCTTCACGTTCGGCACCTGGAGGCCCCTGGGGGTGGCCGCGGCGATGCCGAGGTTGACGTACTCCTTGAACACGATCTCCTGGGCGGCCTCATCCCACCAGGAGTTGATGATCGGCGTACGTCGCATCGCCAGGAGCGTCGCCTTGGCCACGATCAGCAGGGGGCTGACCCGGACGTCGGCGAAGTCGCGGTTGGCCTTGAGGCCGGAGACCAGCTCGGAGGTGCGGGTGACGTCGACCGTCGTCCAGATGGTCACGTGCGGCAGCGTGAACGCCGAGTCGACCATCGCCTGACCCATCTGCTTGCGCAGGCCCTTGATCGGCTCACGACGCTCACCACCGGTCGACGTGGCCGGGGTCTCCGACGGGGCCGGGGCGTTCGCCAGCGCCTCCAGGTCGGCCGTGGTGATCACCCCGTCCTCGCGCTCCGGGGTCACGGTCGCCAGGTCGACACCCAGGTCCCGCGCCAGCTTCCGGGCGGTCGGCTTGGCCAGCACACCGGTGCCGGCGGCGGCTGCCGGCGCGGAGACGGTGCGGTTGCGGCGTACGACCGCGTCTTCCTTGGAGCCGTACCCAACCAGCGTGAGCGGCTGCTCGTGCTCGTCGGCGGCAGTGTCGGTCTCGGCACCGCTCGCGGGTTCGGCCTGCGGGGCTGACGCCTCGGCCTGCGGGGCTGACGTCTCGGGCGACGGGGCTGACGGCACGACGGAGTCACCGATACGGATGATCGGCGTGCCGACCTGGATCTCGGTGCCGACCTCGACGAGGAGCTCCTGGACCACGCCCGCGTAGGGCGAGGGGAGCTCGACGACGGACTTGGCGGTCTCGATGTCGCAGACGGGGTCGTTGACCTTGATGACGTCGCCGACGGCGACGTGCCACTCGACGATCTCGGCCTCGGTGAGCCCCTCGCCGACGTCGGGCAGCTTGAACTCGTGGGAGGTCACCATGCGAGGCTCCTGTCGACGGCGTCGAGGACCCGGTCGAGATCGGGGAGGAAGTACTCCTCCGCCCTCGCCGGCGGGTAGGGCGTGTCGAACCCGCCCACGCGGAGCACCGGCGCCTCCAGCGAGTGGAAGCAGGTCTCGGTGATCCGGGCGGCGAGCTCGGCGCCGAGGCCGAGGTTGACGTGGGCCTCGTGGACGACGACCGCCCGCCCCGTACGCCGCACCGACTCGTAGACCGGGGCCATGTCGAGTGGAGAGAGCGTGCGCAGGTCGATCACCTCGAGCGACTTGCCCTCCCCCGCAGCCGCCTCGGCGGCGGTCAGCGCGGTCTTCACGGTGGGCCCGTACGCCAGCACCGTCACATCCGAGCCGGCCCGCAGAACCCGCGAGGCGAACAGCGGACCAGGGGTCGCCTCGACGTCGATCTCGGCCTTGGTCGAGTGGTAGAGCCGCTTCGGCTCCAGGAAGATGACCGGGTCGGGATGTGCGATCGCCTGCTGGATCATCCAGTAGGCGTCGACCGGCTCCGAGCAGGCCACGACCTTGAGCCCGGGGGTGTGCGCGAACTGCGCCTCCGGCGACTCGCTGTGGTGCTCCACGGCCCCGATGCCGCCGCCGAACGGGATCCGGATGACCATCGGCATCGCGACCCGCCCACCACTCCGGTAGTGGAGCTTGGCCACCTGCGACACGATCTGGTCGTAGGCCGGGTAGACGAACCCGTCGAACTGGATCTCCACCACCGGCCGGTAGCCGCGCAGAGCGAGCCCGACCGCCGTGCCGACGATGCCCGACTCTGCCAAAGGCGTGTCGACGACGCGGGCCTCGCCGAAGTCCTTCTGCAGCCCGTCGGTGATCCGGAAGACACCGCCGAGCCGGCCGATGTCCTCGCCCATCAGGACGACCTTGTCGTCGTCCTCCATCGCCCGCCGCAACCCCGCGTTGAGCGCCTTCGCCAGCGTCATCTTGGTCATCGCGAGGCCCCCTCGAGGTCGAAGGAGGAGAGGTACGCCGCGTAGCCGTCACGCTGCTCCTGCAGCTCGGGCGGCAGCTCGGTGTAGACGTTGTCGAAGAGGCGTACGGGATCCGGCTCGGGCAGGGCGTGGATGCCGGCGCGGAGACGCTCGCCGAGCTCGTCGGCCTCGGCCTCCACCTTGGCGAAGAAGGAGGTCGAGGCGCCGCCGCCGCGGCGAAGGTAGGCCTCCACCCGGGCGATCGGGTCCTTGAGCTTCCAGGCCTCGACCTCGTCGGAGAGCCGGTAACGCGTCGGGTCGTCCGTGGTCGTGTGGGCGCCCATCCGGTAGGTGTAGGCCTCGATCATCGTCGGCCCGCCACCCTCTCGGGCCCGCTTGAGCGCCGACTTCATCACCTCGTACGTCGCCAGCACGTCGTTGCCGTCCACGCGGATCCCGGGGAAGCCGAAGCCCTGGGCGCGCTTGTAGAGCGGCACCTTGACCATCTGCTCGACCGGCTCGGAGATGGCCCACTGGTTGTTCTGGCAGAAGAAGACGACCGGGGCGTTGTAGGACGCCGCGAAGACCATCGCCTCGTTGACGTCGCCCTGCGAGGAGGCACCGTCGCCGAAGTGGGCGACGACCGCCATGTCGCGGGTCGGGTCACCGGTGCCGACCAGGCCGTCCATCTGCACGCCCATCGCATAACCCGTCGCGTGCAGCGTCTGGGCGCCGATGACGATCGTGTAGAGCCCGAAGTTGTGCTCGTCGGGGTCCCAGCCACCCTGGTCGGTGCCCCGGAACAGTCCGAGCAGCTGCATCGGGTCGACGTCGCGGCACCAGGCCACGCCGTGCTCGCGGTAGGTCGGAAAGACGAAGTCCTGGGGTGCGAGCGCGCGGGCCGCGCCGATCTGCGCAGCCTCCTGGCCCAGCAGCTGTGCCCACAGGCCCAGCTCGCCGTGGCGCTGCAGCGCGGTGGCCTCGACGTCGAGGCGGCGGGTCAGCACCATGTCGCGGTAGAAGCCGCGTACGGCCTCGTCCTCAGGTCGGTCGGGTGAGAACTCGAAGTCCGGGTGCGAGACCCGTTCTCCCTCGGGGTTCAGCAGTTGCACCATGTCGGTGTGGCTGGGACTCGGATCCAGAAATTCAGTCATCACGCTTCCTTCACACGGGGTGGGGTTGCCACCGCTGGCTATGCCGATCACGGACTTGTGATCCGTGGCACATCGGCATAGCCACACGGTACCCGCCCGGCGTGAGGGAAGGGGGCTCAAGCGAGCGCGAAGACCCGGATCACCAGGTGCGGTCGTTCACGAACTCGGCCGGCCGGAAGCGTACGTAGCGTCCCTCGCCGTGCCGCTCGGCGGCAGCATCGAGCGCCTCCGCGGTAGCGGCGATGCCCCAGCGTCCGGTGTCGAGCCGGTGCTCGACGGCCTCGACCGCGGCGAGGTCCTCGGCGACGGAGAAGACACAGTGGCCCACGGCGTCGACGTAGGCCTGGCGCAGCAGTGAGGAGTTGCCGGCCTCGCGCACGGTCTCGGCGTACTCCTCGTGGTACTCGACCGGCGCCAGCACGTCGACGAGGGTGTGGGTCGCGAGCACCGGCACCTGCAGGTCGCCGGTCGGCACCGAGGTCCGGCTCATCCAGCGCAGGCCGTCGGCGTCGGGTTCGATGTCGGCGGTCCGGGTGAGCCGGCGGAGGTCGGCGCCCAGGTCCAGCCCCGCGCCGCGATAGAGGGCCTGGACCTGGTCCTGCTGGGCGGACCGGCGCAGCAACTGCTGGTAGTCGACCCCGGCGGTCCAGCCGCTGTCGCCTCCGGCCGCGTTCACGATGGCGCTGCGCCGCCGGATCACCTCGGGCAGCGTCGTACGGACCAGCTCGGCCTGCGCCGCGGCCAGCTCCTCGGGGTCGTCCTGGTCGACGCCCGGCAGCTCGGTCGGTGTGTTCAGCAGCGCCGCGACCAGCGCGACCCGGGCACGTCCCTGCGCGCTGCCCGCCGCCTCGTCGAGCGCCTTCGCGATCGTGTCGACGGTCGCCTGCGACTCATCGGGCGAGGTGAACCCGACCAGCGGGACGTCGGCGTCCGGCGCGAGCAGCCGCACCGCGGCGTACGCGGCGTCGAGCTGGTAGTTGTTGAGGGCCACGCCGCCGCCCACGAGCCCGCAGGTGCTGACCGCGGCGTCCACGCCGGCATCCGGACGCTCGGCGATCAGGCTGGTGACGAGGCCGCCCATCGACCGGCCCATCGCGATCACCCGCTCGGAGTCCCCGGCCTCGGCCTCGAACGCCGTCAGCGCGTCGATCTGGTCCTGCACGGCGGTGCCGAGGGCCCAACCGGTGGTGGCGTACGACGAGGCGACCACCGCCGTGCCGCGGTCGACCAGCGCCTGCGCGGTCGGCGCGAAGCCGGTGTCCCAGGCGGGATTCTCCGAGCCCATCCGGAAGCCGTGGGAGAACAGGACGGTCGTGCCGTCCCAGTTCTCGGGCACCTCGGCCTGCCAGGTGGTTCCGTTGGGCAGCGAGCCGGTGAGCGTGGTGGACGCGGTGTCGGCAGCCGCCGCGGGGCCGAGCGATGAGGCGACCAAGCCGGCGCACAACGAGGCGGCGAGGGTTAGCGATCGAGTGAGGCGCACGAGCCATCTCCTTTGACGAAACCTGATTGACAGGATTCCTGTTGATTTTGGAGACGGCCTTCACCGCTGTCAAGGGCACCATCCACAAACACCCCATAGACAGCTAAGCAAGCGCTTAGTAAGTTGGACGCGCCCGCCCCAGCTCAGGAAATGAGGAACCGATGACTCGATATGCCCGGGTGGAGTCGCTCAAGAGCGACCTCGGAGTGGCTGGTCTGGTGGACCTCCCGGCGCCACGGCTCGACGATGGTGAGGTGCTCGCCCGGATCGAACGCTTCGCCCTCACCACGAACAACATGACCTACGCGGTCTACGGCGATGCCCTGGGCTACTGGAACCTGTTCCCGGCCGAACAGGTGGGGTACGGCTGCATGCCGGCCTGGGGGTACGTGGAGATCGTCGAGTCGAAGGCGTCCGGCGTCCCCGTGGGGACACGGATCTTCGGCTACTTCCCCATCGCGACCCACCTGACGATGCGACCCACGAAGGTCACCTCCCGCAGCTTCGTCGACGGCGCCGGCCATCGCACCGGGACGCCCGAGGTCTACAACCTCTACGAGCTCCAGCCCCGAGAGACCGATCCGCACCAGGACAGCCTGACCGCGCTCTACCGCCCCCTGTTCATCACCTCCTACACCGCCGCGGACTACCTGCGCGACCGTGACTTCTTCGGCGCCGAGCAGTTCGTGATCTCGAGCGCCTCCAGCAAGACGGCGTACGGCACCGCCCACTCCCTCGCCGACTCACCGGCACCGAAGATCGCACTCACCTCCGCCCGCAACGTCGGCTTCGTGAACCGCCTCGGTCTCTACGCCGCGGCCCATGAGTACGCCGACCTGACGGCCGTCGACGCGACCAAGCGCACCGTCTACGTCGATCTCTCCGGCGATCCTGATCTGCGCCGCCGGGTCCACGAGCACCTCGGCGACCAGCTCGCGTACGACTGCCTCATCGGGTCGACCCATGCCGACGCGCTGCCGGAGGAGGACGACAGCCTCGCCGGTCCGGCTCCGGTCTTCTTCTTCGCGGCCCTCCAGCTCGACGCGTACAAGGCCGAAGGCCGGTCGCGCGCGTTCATGGAGCGCTACCGACGCGACGAGCGTGCCTTCCTCGAGCTGGTGGGACGCCCGGATCGGCCGGCCATCACCCTGATCGAGCACGCCGGCCTCGAGGACGCCCCGTCCGTCATCGCCGGCTTCCACGACGGGTCGACGGACCCTGCCGCCGGCCACGTCTTCATCCCCGACGCGGGGTGAGCTCAGAGCGACTCGCGCCCGTGCGGCTCGTCCCAGCCGGAGAGGTCGGGGCCCGCGGGGACGATCTGCGTGGGGTTCAGATCGGTGTGGACGATGTAGTAGTGGTCCTTGATCTGCGGGAAGTCGAGGGTCTCGCCGATCCCGGGGGTCTGGTAGAGGTCGCGCGCGTAGGCCCACAGCGCGGGGAACTCGACGAGCTTCTGCCGGTTGCACTTGAAGTGGCCGTGGTAGACCGCGTCGAAGCGGGCCAGCGTCGTGAAGAGCCGGATGTCCGACTCGGTGAGCTGGTCGCCGACCAGGTAGCGCTGTCCCGAGAGCCGCTCCTCGAGCCAGTCGAGGGCCACGAAGAGGCGTGAGTACGCCGCGTCGTACGCCTCCTGGGAGCCCGCGAAGCCACACCGGTAGACCCCGTTGTTGACCTCGGTGAAGACCCGCTGGTTGACCTCGTCCATCTCCTCGCGGAGGTCCCGCGGCCACAGGTCCGGAGCGTCGTCGGCGAAGAAGTCGGTCCACTCGTGGAAGAAGTCGTGGGTGATCCACGGGAAGTCGTTGGTGACGACCTTGCCGGACGACTCCTCGACGATCGCCGGCACGGTGATGCCGCGCGGATAGTCCGGGTAGCGCTTGAAGTAGGCCTGCTGCAGCCGCTCGATCCCGAGCACCGGGTCGACGCCGCCGGGGTCGAGATCGAAGGTCCATGACCGGGCGTCGTGGGTGGGACCGGCGAGGCCGAGCGAGATGACGTCCTGGAGCCCGAGCAGGTTGCGCACGATGATCGCCCGGTTGGCCCACGGGCAGGCGGCGGCCGCGATCAGCCGGTAGCGGCCGGGCTCGACCGGCCACAGCGGCACGTCGGTCGGCCCGAACTCAGGTGTCCGCGCGTCCCGCGTGATCCGGTCCGGGATGTAGTTCATGTCCCGGTTGAACTCGTTGCCGGGCTGGATGTAGGTCGCCTTCTCGCCCATGAGGATCACCCTAGAGGTTGAGTTGAATCCTGAACCAGCGAGGCCACGAAGTCGAGCTTGTCCAGGACCGCGGGCGGGATGACGAAGGGGTAGAGGTCGTCGTGGCCCATCGACCGGTTGATCACGTTCAGCGCGGCCGAGAGCGGCACCCAGATGTCGGTGACGACCTGCCGGAACGGCATCTCGGCGGGCACCGGATCGGTGAGCCCGTACGCCGCCGCCGACCCGAGCGTGTCGCGGATGTGCAGGTAGTGGGCCCAGGTCTCGGCGAAGTCCTCGAAGGGGTGCATCGTGGCGTACGTCGAGATGTAGTGCTCCGTCCAACCGTCGGGCGGCCCCTGGGAGTAGTGGCGCCGCAGCGACTCCTGGTAGGAGACCGACTCGTCGCCGAAGACCTCGGTGCACCGCCGCATCAGCTCGGGCCCCCGGACCAGCTGCCACTCGTAGTAGTGGCCGACCTCGTGACGGAAGTGGCCCAGCAGGGTGCGATAGGGCTCGTCGAGCGTCGCCCGGACGTGCTCCCGGTAGACGTCGTCGGACTCGGCGAGGTCGATGGTGATCACCCCGCTGTCGTGCCCGATGACGACGTCGGCCGTGGAGGCGATGCCGTCGCTGGCCAGCAGGTCGAAGGTGAGCCCCTCGGCCGGGTCCTCGGCCTTCGTGCGGATGCCGAGACCGAGGGTGTCGAGCTCGACCACGAGATGTCGTTTGGCCTGCTCAGCCAGGGAGTACTGCTGCTGGACGAACTCAGGCGCGGCGTCGTTGGGCCGGGTGCGGGTCAGCCCGCAGGAGAAGCAGATCCCGCCCTCGATGCGGGCCAGCCAGGTGCACCCGGTCTCGAGGGTGTTGGCGCAGACCCACCAGATGTAGCCGTCGCTGTCGACGTACCTGCCCTCGGGCGAGACCGGGACGATCTCGCGCTCCTCGCGCGAGTAGGCCAGCCGGGTGCCGCAGGAGACGCACGCCGAGTTCTCGAAGTAGAGAAGGTTGCCGCACTCCCTGCAGGTGAACGCTTGCATGCCACCATCTTCGGCCGTCTCAGGCCGTCCCCCAGCTCCCGACGCGCCACTCGCCGTCCTCGCGGACCAGGACGACGACCATCGACTCGTCCGGGACGGGACCGTCCTCGGCGGTGTAGGAGATCGCGACCGTGACACGCGCGGTGTCGCCCTCGATGTCGGGCTCCCCGAAGACCAAGGTGCGGCTGACCGCGCGCGGGTTGGGGTCGGCGTAGGTCCGTTTCCCCTCGGCGGCGTCGATCATCGCGCTGGCGCCGCCACCGTCGAGGAGCTCGTCGCCCTCGTCGGAGGCCAGCTCGTAGAGGGTGGTGACCGAGGTGGTCTCCATGAACTCACGACTGACCTCGGCCGGGGTCGAGCCGCGGGTCAGCAGCCAGAGGCTGAGCGCGATGAGAGCCGCGACGACCACCAGCGCTCCGGAGATGCGCACTCCGCGACGCCAGCGGCTGCCGCGGGTCACGATGCTCGCCCGCCGCGGAGGCTGTCCCACGAGCAACACCGTAACTTCACTCCTGCTGGTCGGGGGCCACATCGACGGAGACGGTCAACGTCGAGGTGGTCGCTTCGGTGTAGATGACCCCCTTCACAGGAGGCACATCGGCATAGTCGCGACCCCAGGCGACGCTCAAGTAGCGATCGTCGGCCCTGGTGTCGTTGGTCGGGTCGAGGGCGAGCCACTGGCCCGTCCCCGCGCCGCTCAGCTGGGGCACCCACACCTCCACCCAGGCATGGGAGGCATCGGCTCCGACGAGCCGCGGCTTCCCCGGCGGAGGAGTGGTGGCGAGGTAGCCGGAAACATAGCGGGCCGCGAGCCCGTGCGCTCGCAAACAGGCCAACATCAGGTGGGCGAAATCCTGACAGACGCCACCTTCGGCCGTGAAGATCTCCGGGATCGTCGAGGTGACCGTCGTGGCCGTGTCGTCGTAGTCGAACCCGCCGTGGATCCGGTGCATCAGATCCTCCGCCGCCTCCACGACCCCGCGCCCCTCCGTCAGCGAGACGGCACCGAAGTCGTACGCCTCCTGGGTGTGCTCGACGAGCGGCGAGGCCACTGCCAGGTCGGCCGCCCGCCATGCACCCGGGAGGCTCGGGTCGACCAGCGGCCGCGCCCGCTCCCACGGCTGGTCGAAGCTCGTCTCGTCATAGACGGGGGTGCTGACGTCGACCTCGGAGACCGCCGTGATCTCGAGCAGCTGGTGGGGCTCGAGGACCTGGAAGTACGTCACCGTGTTGCCGTAGAAGTCGACGTCGGACGACTGGTCCGCGGGTGCCGGGTTGATCCGCACCTCAGCCTTCGCGACATGCTGATGAGGCAGCTCGCGCGGAGTGACATGGGCGATCCCGAACGAGTTCGTGACGTCCTCGTCGTAGGAGTAGGTCGTCGTGTGGCTGACCGTGTATCTCATCCGCGGACCGCCGAGAGAACGTTGAGGAGCTGGGGTGCCGGGCCGGTCGCGAAGTGGACGTCGCTCATGGCGTCGGCGAGGCGGACGAGCTGGGCGTGGACCTGGTCGAGGAAGGACTCCAGGTTGGGGCGGCCGACGCCGCCGATGGCGACGAGGCCGGCGACCTCGGTGCGGTCGAGCATGTCCGTGATGTCGTCGAGGAGCCGCTCGGGGCGGGAGGAGCCGGTCGAGCCGGGGAGCTTGGTGAGGTGGAGCCGCAGCTCGTCGAGGCAGAAGGCGAGGGAGCGGGGGTTGTCGCGGTCCATGATGAGCAGGTCGAGCACTCCCCCGGTGCGTACGTAGCCCCGGTAGCGGCGGCGGTGGGTGACCGCCGACTCGGCGGAGACGAGCACCGCGTTGAGGACCGCGCGGTCGACCTCCAGGCCACGGCGGACCGTCGTGGTCGCGCGGAGCAGGAGGCAGATCTGCATCGCTCGCTCCAGGAAACGGCCCAGCCGGATCGAGTGGTAGCCCTCGTCGCGGATCATGCTCGCCACGATCCCCTGCATCGCCAGGATGCCGTGCAGCATCTCGGCTCCCGACTCGGCGATCTGCAGCGAGTGCGGGTTGCTCCGGAGCTCCTCGGCCGCACGGTCGGTCGAGGAGAAGATCCGCCACATGTCGGGGCTGAGCTGGTCACGTACGTCGGTCAGGGCCTGGCGCATCCCGGCCAGCGACTGCGCCGCCGACCCCGGCCGGTCGGCGTCCAGGAGCATCGACCGGAACTCGGCGTCGATATCGGCATCCGCGTCGCCACGGCCGGCCAGCCGGTCGAGCGCGCTCAGCATGACCTCGAGGCTGACGCCTCCGGACGTACGCGGCCTGGTCCTGAAGTCCTCCGCCAGCACGTGCGTCGCCAGGATGAGCCGGATGAGGTCCTCGGCGCGCTCCGCGTAACGACCGGACCAGTACATGTCCTCGAGCGCGCGCGGGACGAGCACGGTGACCGAGCGGGTATGGGTCATCGGGAGCACGTCGGCCAGGCCCTGGTCGGCGTCCTGCGGCGACTCCTTGAGCACCCAGACGTCCTTGCTGCAGGGCGGTAGCCCGGTCCCGTCGGCTCGGATCGAGGCGAGGCCGCCGACCAGCGGCCGGTAGGCGGAGCCGTACCTCAGGGAGAAGGTGCGCAGCGTCAGTGGTCGGCCGACCGCGCCGCGCCCCTCGACCCAGGTCGGTGCCCGGGAGAGCGTGATCTGCTCCTGACCCACATAGCGGTAGGGGTCGGTGGCGATCCTGGCGCGCAGCTCCTCAGGGGTGCCGGCGACGATGGTGCCCTCCAGCGTCCGCACCACCAGGTCGTCGGTGGCCAGCCGCCGCTCGACCTCCGCACGCTGGGCCGGGTCGCCGCACCACCAGGTGCCGATCGAGCCGAGCCGCAGCGGCTCCCCGAGCAGCGCCTCGCAGGCGGCGGGGAGGTAGGGAACGAGGCCGGGGTTCTCGAGCACGCCGGCACCGAACCCGTTGACCACGCGCACGTTGCCGCGGCGTACGGCCTCGATCAGGCCGGCCACGCCGAGCTGGCTGTCACCACGCAGCTCGAGCGGGTCGGACCAGGTCGCGTCGACGCGGCGCAGGATGACGTCGACCCGCTCCAGGCGGTCGCCGTGGCCACGCATGAGGACCTCGCCGTTGCGTACGGTCAGGTCGGCCCCCTGGACCAGCGGGAAGCCGAGCGTCGAGGCGAGAAATGCCTGGTCGTAGGCGGTTTCCGAGTGGGTGCCCGGGGACAGGACGACGACCCGAGGGTCGGCCTGATCGCCGGGTGCCGACTCGAGGAGGGCCGATCGCAGGGCCGCGAAGTAGGGCTCCATCCGGTGCAGCCCGGCGTCGCGATGGAGCTCGGGGAGCACGCGGCTGATGACGCGGCGGTTCTCCATCGCATAGCCGATGCCGCTCGGTGCCTGGGTGCGGTCGGCGAGCACGCGCCACTCACCGTCGCGGGTGCGGCCGAGGTCGGCGGCGGCCAGGACGAGCGGGCGCGGGTCGTGGTTGCTGGCGCGGGCGGTGACGCGGTGGAAGCCCTGATGGCCGAAGATCACCGCGGCCGGGACGATCCCGTCCTGGAGGAGGCGCTGCGGCCCGTAGAGGTCGACGAGGACCGCGTTGAGCAGCTCGGCGCGCTGGGCCAGGCCGACCTCGAGAATGCGCCACTGCGCGGGATCGATGACGAGCGGCACCGGATCGAGCCGCCACGACTCGGGCTTCGCACCGGGACGGAGGTAGGTGACCCCGTCGTCCGCGAGGAACCGCTCGACGTCGTGGCTGATCCGGCTCAGTGTCGCCGGCGTGATCGAGACGGCGGTCTCGGCCATCGGCTTCCAGGCCGGGCGCAGGGTGCCGTCGGGCCCGACGACCTCGTCGTAGGGCTGGTCGGGAGCGTCGCGGAGGCGGAGGGCGTCGGCGTATTCGCGGAGGACGGTCACCGCACCACTCGCCGGTGCTCGAGCGCAACCTTGATCCACATGGGTCCAAGCCTGACCGATCCAGGTTGCACAGCGGTAACGAACGACCGAGTCGCCTGGCTCGACGGCCTGTCCGGAATGGACGTGATCTACCACGGGATCGATCCAACGGGATCAGAATTCGGCGACTGGTAAACACATTTCACTTCGACTGAATCGTCGACACCGGGTCGACGAAACCCTTCCGATTACCCCCTGGGGTTTAGACGAAAAGTCCATCCTCCTATCCGGCGCTGGGAACCGATATCGCGACGGCTTATGCGTCGGTGAAGTGGCGGCAGGAGAAGGGGTGTCACCTGCAGCGATGCAGATTTCCCTCGCACTTTCGGGACTCCTTTGGGGCACTGTCCAAAAAGGCGATCGAATGAGTTTACGCCACGAATTCTTACGCAGGAATAGAAATCAATAAGTTTGAGAAAGTTCTTGACTTCATGCTTTCGATCGCTTCAGGATTCATCCGTCACGACCTCACAGCAAACCAAAGGAGATCTCGTGAATTCTCGGACTCGAATCGCCGCTGTCGTCGCTGGACTCGCACTGGCCACCGTCACCGCACCGGCCCTGGCCAGCCCTATCCCACCTCCAGTCCCTGACTGCCCGGTCCCGGAGACCCCGGTCCCGGGCAGCCCTGCTCCCGACTGTCCGGTTCCGGACAATCCCGTTCCGGACGTTCCGGACACCCCCGAGGTTCCGGACGTCCCGGACAGCCCCGAGGTTCCGGAGACCCCGGACGTCCCGGAGACGCCGGACGTTCCCGAGGTCCCGGAGACCCCGGACGTTCCGGACGCCCCTGAGGTCCCCGAGACCCCGGATGTCCCGGATGCCCCTGAGGTGCCGGACGCCCCTGAGGTCCCGGACACGCCTGAGGTTCCGGACGTCCCCGTCCCGGGCGATCAGGCCCAGGACAAGCCCGCTGCGGACGTACCCGCGCCGGACGTTCCCGTCCCGGACGTTCCCGTCCCGGATGTTCCGGTCCCGGACGTTCCGGTCCCCGAGGTCCCGGGCGTGCCCGGCGTTCCCGGCGTGCCCGGCGTGCCGGAGCTCCCCGGCGTCACGGACAGCCTGCTGGGCATCGTCAACAGCCTCCCGGTCGTCGGTCCGATCCTGACCGACCTGCTGAGCTCGATCCTCGGGAAGCTCCCGGTGCCGTAACCGGCACACACCATCACCGACAACCCGCAGAGGTCCAGCAGCGTTCGTGCTGCTGGACCTCTGCTCTGTGGCTGGCGCCCGGCCTCAGCCCTTCGGGAACGAGCCGGCGAGCTCGATGAGGCGGGTGTTGGCCTCGGCCTCGCCGATCGAGACGCGTACGCCCTCGGGCGGGTAGGGACGGACCACCAGGCCGACCTCGTCGGCAGCGGCCGCGAACTCGGCGCAGCGCTCGGCCGACTCGAAGGCGAACCAGACGAAGTTGCCCTGGGCGTCGGGGATGTCCCAGCCGGCGGCCCGGATGCCCTCGACCACGCGGGTCCGCTCGGTCACCAGGTCGTCGACCCGCGCCAGCAGCTCGGCCTGGCGCTCGAGCGAGGCGACACCGGCCGCCTGAGCGACGACGTTGACCCCGAACGGCAGCGCCATCGCCCGCAGGGTGGCGGCGATCGGCGCGGGCGCGAAGGCGTAGCCGACCCGGAAGCCGGCGAGCCCGTAGGCCTTGGAGAACGTACGCAGCACCACCACGTTGGCCCTCGAGCGATAGGTGGCGATGCCGTCGATCGCGTCGTCCATGCGTACGAACTCGGCGTAGGCCTCGTCGACCACGACCAGCACGTGCTCGGGCACCTTCGCGAGGAAGGCGTCGAGCTCGGTCTGGGTGACCGAGGTGCCGGTGGGGTTGTTGGGGGTGCAGACGAAGACGACCTTCGTACGCTCGGTGATGGCCGCCGCCATCGCGTCGAGGTCGTGACGTCCACCCTCGGTCACCGGCACCTTCACCGCGGTCGCCCCAGCGGCCAGGACCGCGATCGGGTAGGCCTCGAAGCTGCGCCAGGCGAAGACGACCTCGTCCTCGGGACCGCAGTAGGCCGAGACCAGCTGGAAGATCAGCGCCACGGCACCGGTCGAGAGCGCGAGCTCCTCGGCCGGCACGCCGTAGGCCTTCGCGAGCGCGTCGTAGAGCTCGGTGCTGCCCGCGTCGGGATAGCGGTTGACCCGCCCGGCCGCCTCGGCGGCGATCTCCACGACCCCGTCGAGCGGCGGGTACGGGTTCTCGTTCGAGGACAGCTTGTAGGTCACCAGACCAGGCCGCTCGACCGGCGGCTTGCCCGCGACGTACGCAGGCATAGCGGCGACACTGGGACGGGGCTGTGGGGTGCTCATATCGTGAGATCCTAGGTGGGGATGACCTCGCCGCCGTAAACCACGGGGACGTCGCGGCCGACCACGATGTCGAGCGGGTTGGTGACGCAGCGGACCGACCCGCCACCGAGGTGGAGCTCGCTCATCTCGACGATCCGGATCGTGAATCCCCAGCCCTCGAGGATCGGCCGGATGCGGTCCGGGCAGGACGGCATCACGATGGTGCGGCCGATGACGATCGAGTTGGCGGCGAAGGTGCTGAGCGCCTCCTCCTCGGTGATGACCAGCGGCTCGGGGACCAGGTCGAGGAGCGCCTCGGCCGACTCCGGCGCGAGCGCGTCCGGGCAGACGATGGCCCGGCGCTCGTCGAGCGGGCAGAAGGCCAGGTCGAGGTGGTACATCCCGGCGTGCGTCGTCCGCACGCTCATCACCCGCACGCCCATCTCGGTCGCCAGGGTCTTGAGCGCCATCTCGTCGGTGCGCGGACCGGTGCCGGCGACCAGGTGGCCGGCGAACGGGAAGACGTCGCCCGCCTCGAAGGTCGGCCCGACACCGTCCTTGCCGACGTACGCCGTGCTCCACCCGTTCGCGGCGAACCACTCGACCGCGGAGCGGGTCTCGTTGCGGCGCTCGGGGAAGCGCATGTGGGAGAGGAGCGCGTGGCGGCGGCCGTCGGCCAGCGTGGCCGCGAAGCCGAGGTTCATCGCGTAGACCATGTCGGGGCTGTCCTCCCGCGGCGCGATGACGTCGACGCGGCCGCCGAGCTCCTCGATGGTCGCCTTGAGGGTGTCCCACTGCGCGCGAGCACGGGCCGGATCCGGCTGGATCTCGGTGTCCATGAACGGGTTGATGGCGTAGTCGATGCGGTAGTGCGTCGGCTCGGTCATCAGGTAGTGACGGCCCCAGGCCAGCGAAGTGCTCACTCGTACCCCTCTCAGGTCAGATCCAGGTCAGATCGTCGGATTGCCTGATTGACTGATTGTCAGACAATCTCGTTGCGGTTAGGTTAGAGCACGAACGGTCATCACCGGAAGCCGACGCAGATAGGACAATGGGTCCATGTTCGAGTCGCTCACCCTGGACGAACCCGCATCGACGGTCGACCGTGTCGCCGACGAGCTCCGCCGGGCGGTGTTCGAGGGCGAGGTGGAGTCGGGCACCCCGCTGCGCGAGCAGGGTCTCGCCGAGTCGCTGGGCGTCGGCCGCTCCACCGTCCGCGAGGCCCTGACCATCCTGGTCGCCGAGGGCCTCGCCACCCGGGCCCCCAACAAGGGCGTCGCCGTCGCCACCCCCGAGGCCGCCTCGGTCCGCGACGTCTGCGCCGCCCGGTGGGTGCTCGAGGGCGCCGGGGTCCGCAACTGGCTCAACGCCTCCCCCGAGTCCCGCCGCGAGGTGCACGAGTCGCTCGATGCGTACATCACCGCCGTTCACTCCGAGAAGGCGTCCTACCGCGAACTCAACGAGCGCCACCTCGCCTTCCACCTCTCGCTCGTCGCGCTGACCGGGTCACCACGGCTGGTCGCGATGCAGGAGCACCTGGTCCTCGAGCTCAAGCTCGCCCTCGCCCAGGTCGACCGCATCCGTCGTAACGCCCATGACCAGGCCGAGGACCACGCGGCCCTCGTCCGGCTCCTCGACGCCGACCGCATCCACGACGCGGAGCGGTTCCTGCAGAAGCACCTCTCCGACGCCGCCCACGACATCTGCAAGGCCCTTCGGCTGGAGAGGTGACCTCGGTCGTCACGCCGCGCCGCGCGCCTCTTACGCCGGGGTGTCGTGCCTGCCAGACTCGATGACATGCGCATCGTGACCTGGCTCATCACCAACGCCATCGCCCTGGCCGTGGCGACCTGGCTCGTCGGCGGGATCTACTTCGACGGCCCCACCAGCGGCATGGCGGAGGTCAAGCAGAAGCTGCTGCCGCTGCTGATCGTCGCCCTCGTGCTCGGCATCGTCTCGGCGTTCGTGAAGCCGATCCTGAAGATCCTCTCGATCCCGTTCATCCTGCTCACCCTGGGCCTGTTCCTGCTGGTGATCAACGCGGCGATGCTCGGCCTGACCGCGTGGATCCTCGGCCCGACCGGGGTGGGTTTCCACGTCGACGGCTTCTGGGCTGCCGTCCTCGGCGGCATCATCATCTCGATCGTCGGCTGGGGTATCGACCGGGTCTGGCCCGACAGCGACGACTAGGTTCGGGCGCCCGAGATTCGGCATCCGCCCCGCGTTCTTGGCTGAAATGTAAAACTCGGGCCATGAAGATCGCGGTCGTCTGCCTGGGCAACATCTGCCGTTCTCCGATGGCGGAGGTGGTGCTGCGCGACCGTCTGGACGGTGCCGGGCTCGACGACGTGGAGCTGGTCTCGGCCGGCACCGGCGGCTGGCACACCGGCGAGAAGATGGACCGCCGGGCGGCGGCGACGCTGCTCGAGGCGGGCTACGACCCCGAGCGCCACCGGGCCCAGCAGTGGCCGGTCGGGGACCCCGAGACGTACGACCTGGTGTTGGCGATGGACGCCGACAACCTGGCCGATCTGGCTGGTCAGGCACCGGAGAACGGCCTGCGCATGTTCCGTGATTTCGATCCCGAAGGCCCCGGCGACGTGCCCGATCCCTATTACGGTGGTGTCGAGGGATTCCGGGAGGTGCTGGCGATGGTGGAGCGTACGAGTGATGCGATCGTCGCATCCGTGGCCGCGTCGAGGCCCGGTTCGTGACCCGTCAGCCCGCGGTCGCCCGTCGCGCCGAGCAGCTGCTCGGGGCGGCGGTGGTGAGCACGTCTCCGGTCGCGGGCGGTGACATCTCGACCGCGACCAAGATCCGGCTCAGCGACGGCTCGCTGGTCCTGATGAAGGCCCTCTCCCCGCCGCGCGACGACTTCGTCGCTGCCGAGGCCCGGGGGCTGCGCTGGCTGGAGGAGTCGGGGGCCGTGAAGGTCCCCGAGGTCCTCGCCGCCGAGCCCGACTGCCTGGTGCTCCGCTGGATCGAGCCGGGCCGTCCCAACGCCGAGACCGCCGAAGACCTCGGCCGCGCGCTCGCCGCTCTGCACCGCACCCCGGTCTCGGGGTTCGGCGCTGACAAGGACGGGTTCATCGGCCGGCTGCCGATGCCCAACAAGCCCGCCGACACCTGGGCCGAGTTCTACGCCGTACGCCGCCTTCTCCCCTACCTCAAGGCCGCCCGTGACCGCGGCGCCATCGACGCCGCCGGCGCCGAGAGCGTCGAGCAGGTCGTCGGTAAGCTGACCTCGCTGATCCCGGAGGAGCCGCCGGCGCTGCTCCACGGCGATCTCTGGAACGGCAACGTGCTCTGGGACCGGAGCGGCGATGCCTGGCTCATCGACCCGGCTGCGTACGCCGGTCATCGTGAGGTCGACCTCGCCATGCTGGCCCTGTTCGGCCTTCCCCATCTGGAGCGGATGATGTCCGCCTACGAGGAGGTGACGCCGCTCGCGGAGGGCTGGGAGGAGCGTCAGGGCCTTCACCAGCTCTTCCCGCTGCTCGTCCATGCGGCCATGTTCGGCGGCGGCTACGGCGGCCGGGCGGCCACCGTCGCGGCGCGTTACCTCTGACCAGCCCCTGACGACGGCCCGCAGTCGCCCGCCGGGATCCTGGCCTTCGCCTCGATGCTCGGCAGGTTGGCCGCGGCCGCCTGGGTGCCGAAGTTGCCGAAGACGGCGAGCATGACGTCGTTGATGAGGCTCTCACGGGCGCCGGCGCCGTAGTAGCGGGCGCCGGAGGCGGCGGCCACCTTCTCCAGGAGGCACTTGTCGGCCGAGTTGCCGTAGGGGATCGTGTAGATCCGGACGCGGGACTCGCTGCCCGCGATGTCGGCGACGAGGGCATCGTTGGCCGCCTGGTTCTCCTCCGCGTCGGAGCCGTCCGGGGTCAGGTTGGTGGCGCCGTCGGTGAGGAGCACGACCGCCTTGGTCTTCGGGTTGTCCGGGTCGTTGGTCTGCGCGAGAGCGTCGTGGGCGGCCTGGACCGCGGCCGGAAGCTGGGTCGTCGTACCCCCGGCCTCGATGGCGCCGATCTCGGCCCTGACCTGCGAGATCCGGTCACCCATCGGGGCCAGGGCCGTCTTGTGCACCGAGCTCCCGAACGTCCACACCGCCAGCTCGTCCTTGGGCGCCAGCAGGCCGATCGCGGCGTTGGCCGCGCTCTGGACCCGGTCGATCTTTGCGGCTCCCGGGGCGACCTCGTCGTTCATCGATCCCGAGTTGTCGATCAGCAGGATGACCTGCGAGTTCTTGCGTACGCCGTCCCACTCGGCGCGGATCCGCTGGATCGCCTCGGCCTCGGGCTGAGGGAAGGTGTCGTCCTCGTCCACGGAGCCGATCCGCTCGAAGCCGTCCTCGACGAACGCTGCCTGCGCCTCGTCCTCGCCGAGGAACTCGTAGAACTCCTCGGCCAGCTCGCGCTGGGCCTCGGAGAGACCTGGCATCAGGACGTACGGATGGTCCATCGCCAGGGTGCCCTCGGGCGGGATGTGCGACTCGAACCTCCGCACCCGCGGGTGGCTCTTCTCGCCGTAGCCGGGCAGCTGGTCGCAGTCGGGCTCGGCGCCGGAGGGCCGACCGCTGTTGTAGAGGTCGACCAGCTGCTTCTGGATCACCAGGGCGTCGACGGGCTCGACGATGCCGCAGTAGAGGTCCTGGACGTACGTCGTCGCCTCGTCGCCGTAGCTGCCGACCGAGGACTCGAGCTCGCGCACCCAGGCGTTGACCGCCTCGTCCTCCGGCGCCTCCGGAGTGATCCTCACACTGGCGCCGGCGGCGGCGCCCGCCCGGACCGCGGCGTTGTAGGTCAGCATGCTGGCGCCCAGTCCCGAGGTCGACCAGAGCGGCTCGTCACGGCCGAGCACGAAACCGGTGCCTGCGGTCTTCCCGGCCACGGCCTTCGCCTTCAGCCACTCCATCGACACCTCCTCGCCGTCCGCCGTCCCCTCCGGCACCGCGATGACCATCACGCTCTCGGTGACGGGGCCGAGCGTCTCGTACGTCTTCTTCGTGTCGAGCTCGAGGAGGTCGGTCCACATCGAGGAGGTGGGGAGCCATACGTCGGGGCGGCTGCGGCCGGTCTGGCTGCGCTCGAACATCGGCTCGACGATCTCGACGTCCCAGTCGGAGGCGAGCGCCTCCATCGCGGCGCCCGAGGTCAGGCCGAGGACGTTGACGTCGACGCACCGTCCGTCCACCTCGCGGCCGGTCTCGAACTCGGTGGCCAGGCGCTGCACGAGGTCGTCCTTCTCCGTGGAGGAGGTGACGTCGAGGACGAGACACTCGCCCGTGGAGCCGGGCCCGTCGATCCAGCGGATGACCAGGACGGTCCCGACGACAGCGAGGACGACCGCGCCGGCCACCGCCATGATCGCGTGGCCGCGCACCCAGTTTCCGAGCCCCGCGACCACCGCGGCGATGATCTCGGCGAACGCGCGGGCGAAGCGGCGCGGGAGGCTGATCCGCGTGTTGAGCCCGGCGAACGTCGAGGAGATCAGCACCCTGGTCGCGTCGTCGCCGACCGAGCCGTCACACATGCCGAGCAGGCGGCCCGTCCGGGCGTGCACCATCGGCACGCCTTCACAGACGCCGGCGTCCAGCGGCGCCTCGTTGCGCTCGGTCTTGACGTCGACGTGCTCCTGGGCCGCCGACCTGATCTCCGCCTCGACCCAGTCGCCGGCCCCGTTGCGCGCGGTCGGGTCATGCACCAGGACCTTGGTGTTGACGACCGGCGCGGCGAACCGGAACGGCAGTACGCGGCGAGGCAGCCGCTCCACGCCGACCACGTCCAGAGCGACGACATCGCCCTGGCTGTCCGCGAGGCGTACCTGGACGCTGACCTCGCCCGTCGCGGTGCGGAGGTGGGGGAACCGCACGGTGAGCGTGTCGTCGGCGAGGTTCTCGACCGCCATCTCGGCCACCCGCCGGGTGGTGAGGATCCGCTGCGGCGAGACGACGAAGCCATAGCCGACCTGCTCGCCGGTCCCGTCGAGGACCGTGACGAGCGCCCGTCCCCACCGCTGATGCCGGGAGATCGGCAGCTCCGCCGCGACGCCGATGCCCAGGAAGATCAGCGCCGCCCACGTGAACGGCGACCGGATCATGTCGGCGAGATGGCTCGGCGTCTGCTCGACCGCCCAGCCGCCGAAGAAGATCGCCACCATCGCAACCACCGACACGACCGCGCGGGGGAAGGGAAGTAGGGGCACGCCGGAGCTCCAGATGGGGGATCGCGAGCAATCGTTCGTCCGGACTATAGGGGTCGACGAGGGGTCGTGAGCGGCAAACGTTTCAAGTGGCCGGGGCCGGCCGGCGCGGCCCGACATGCAGCAAGGGCGCTTGATCTGCGTTGTCGCAGGTCAAGCGCCCTTGTCTGGCTGGCGGTGACGGTGGGATTTGAACCCACGGTAGGTCTCCCTACACAACATTTCGAGTGTTGCACCATCGGCCGCTCGGACACGTCACCGCCGAATAAGTTACAACCTCGGGGTGTCTTCGCCGAAATCGGGGGCGCCTCGCTGGGCTCCGAAGAAGTCCTCCAGTAGCGCACGCTGCTCGTCTGCCAGCAGCCCGGCGACGACCTCGGGCCGGTGGTTGAGCCGGCGGTCGCGTACGACGTCCCACAGCGATCCCACCGCGCCGGCCTTGTCGTCGAAGGCGCCGAAGACGATGCGCTCCACCCGGGCCAGGACCGCGGCGCCGGCGCACATCGTGCACGGCTCCAGGGTCACCACCAGCGTGCAGCCCTCCAGCCGCCACTCGCCCCGCGCCTTGGCCGCCTCCCGCAGCGCCACCACCTCGGCATGTCCGGTGGGGTCGGCCTCGGCCTCGCGTACGTTCCTGCCTCGCCCGATCACGGCACCGGCCGGGTCGACCACGACCGCGCCGATCGGCACGTCACCCGTCGCCAGGGCAGCACGGCCCTCCTCCAGGGCGGCCCGCATGGGGGCCTCCCATTTGTCACCGACGCCACCAGCAGACATGAACCAACCCTAACGACGGCAGAGCGGCGCGCGCTCGTCTGGACTGACTGGAGCGAGGGAGCGAAGCGACTGAACGGAGGGAAGGAAGACGAGCGCTGAAAGCGCCGCGATGCGCGAATTGCGAAGCAATCGCAAATCAGGCAGGCATGAGGCCGACGGCGTCGTCGAAGGCCTCGCCGCAGCCGATCGCCCGGGCGATCTCGGAGAGCGTCTCGTCGGGGTAGAGGTCTTCCTCGAACATCTCGTCGATGAGGATGCCCATATCGACCGCGCTCATCCCGAAGTCGGCGAGGATGCCCAGATCGCCGGCGGGGTCGGCGTCCTCTTCCTCCTCGACCTCCTCGGGCAGCGGCAGGCCGAGCACATCGAGCGCCGATGCGGCCAGCTCCCACTCGTCCGCGGCGGTCACGTCGGAGAGCAGCACCCTGGTCGCGGCACCGGTCACCCGGACGATCACGAAGAAGTCCTCGTCGATCGCCGCCATCGCGATCGCCCCGCCATCGCCTGGAAAGCGGTGGAGCGCGTGCGTCAGAGTCTCGACATCGGTCAGCAGGTCGTGAGCGAGCTCGCGCACGACCCAGGCGCCGTCCTCGCGATACATCGCGACGGCGAAGTCAACACCCTCGATCTGCTCCAGCTGATCAGACACACGACCAGAGTGACATCGAAACCGCCGTGGGTCTAGGGGGAATTGGTGACCTTGGGGCGAACCGATCGTAGGGTTCAGCCCATGGAGACCCTCGTTGTGGACCACCCGCTCGTCGCCCACAAGCTCACCACGCTTCGCAACAAAGAGACCGACTCGTCGACTTTCCGTCGTCTCGCCGACGAGCTCGTCACGCTGCTCGCCTACGAGGCGACCCGCGGCGTGCGGGTCGCCCCGGTCGACATCGTCACCCCGGTCGCGCCGACCCAGGGCGTACGCCTCACCGACCCGCAGCCGCTGATCGTGCCCATCCTGCGGGCCGGTCTCGGCATGCTCGACGGGATGATCCGGCTGCTGCCGACCGCCGAGGTCGGCTTCCTCGGGATGGTCCGCAACGAGGAGACGCTGGAGGCGACGACGTACGCCGAGCGTCTCCCCGCCGACCTCTCCGGCCGGCAGTGCTACGTGGTCGACCCGATGCTGGCCACCGGCGGCACCCTCGCCGCGGCGATCGACTTCCTGGTCTCGCGCGGCGCCGACGACATCACCGCCGTCACCCTGCTGGCTGCTCCCGAGGGCGTCGCCGCCCTGGAGAAGGCCCTCGACGGCATCGAGGCGCCGGTCCGGGTCGTCACCGCGGCCATGGACGAGAAGCTCAACGAGAAGGGCTACATCGTCCCCGGCCTCGGTGACGCCGGCGACCGGCTCTACGGCGTCGCGGGCTGAGCTGCTGGCGCCGGGGTAACACGCTGTTCGTGGGGCTCGTCCGCGGGTAACACGTCGTTCGTGGAACTTTCCGGTCGTTCTGACAGGGCGAGTAGACCTACGAACGACGTGTTACACGGGCGGCGGACCAGCCACGGACGGCTCAGGCCTTGACCGTCACCTTCTCCTCGACGTACGGCTCGGCCTCGACGGTCTCGGCCTCGGCCGCCTCGGCCTTGCGGGCCCGGCGCTTGGCCGCGACGGCCTTGAACGGCCAGGTGAGGAGCTGGTCGAGGGTGATCCGGCCGGGGGCGACCAGGCCGAGGACGAGGGCGGCGGTGCCGAGCGCGGCAGCGAGCTCCCAGCCGCCCTGGTCGACGAAGACCTCGGTGGTGCGGTGGGCGTACCAGATCGCGCCGGCCATCTGGCCGGCGAGCAGGATCCCGGCGATCGGCGCGAACAGGCCGACGGCCAGCAGTGCGCCACCGGCGAGCTCGACGTAGGTCGCGACCTGGGCGGCGATGGCAGGCTCCGGAACGCCCAGGCCACCCAGGAACTGCTCGGTGCCGGCGAAGCCCTGGTCGTACTTCTGCCAGCCGTGGGCGACGAAGATCCCGCCGACCACCACACGGGCAGCCAGCAGCACGACGTCGTTGAAAAGTCCGGTGTAGGCGTTGCGCCCCACTCGACGACTCATGTCCGGTTCTCCTCTGGGTCAGGTCAGAACAAGCCGCACACGGTAGCGACCTGGGTCCCCGACCGGTACCGCCCGGGGCTTCCTCTCAGCCGAAGGGGAACTCTGCTATGACCTCGTAGACCGGACGCTTCCGCGGCCCCTCGCCGAGCCGTGAGTGGACCAGCGCGAAGGAGGAGACGGTCCAGGCCGGGCCCCGGTACGCATCGAGCAGCCGCACCCAGTTGCTGAGCTCCACCGGGGTGCCGGTGCGGGCGACCGTCAGATGGGGGCGGAACCGGCCGCCGTCGACCTCGACCCCTGCCTTGACCAGCGCGTTCCTGGTGCCGGCGGCGACCCGGTCGAGCTCCTCGGCGGCATCGGTCTCGACGCCGGCGTAGAGCACCTTGCCCTCGGCCACATTGGGGAAGGCACCGCCGCCGGTGATGGTCAGCTCGAACGGCGTACGCCGCCCCGCGGCCGTCTCCAGCCGCTCGATCGCGTCATCGAGGGACCTGTCCGGGACGTGCTCGGCGAAGGCGAGCGTCAGGTGGAGCTGGTCGGGCGCCGACCAGCGGAAGGAGGCCGCGTCGCGGCGTACGGACAAGAACTCGTCGAGATCCTCGATCACCGACTCCGGCGGGATCACCGCCACGAACATTCGATTCATCGGTGTCCATTGTGCCGGGCGGGTGGGGCGG
>NZ_JAALAA010000033.1 GCF_011045035.1 Nocardioides turkmenicus | reverse complement strand
TTCGCCCCGCCCCGCCGAAGGAATTTTCGTTCACCCCGCCATTCCAACTGGTCCTCTCGGCGCGAACGAAAATTCGTTCGCCACCGATCCCAAGCCCCCACCCAACCCAGACCGCCGCGCCAGACCCCTGCCGCCGATCACAAAACGCACCGGCCCGCTGGCGTGCCGCACTAAGAAACTCAGGGCTCCAACGGCAGCGGCAACCCAGGAGCAACCCCGGCGGTACGTACCTCCGAGCGCAGCGGGTGGAACGGGACGACCGCGTCGCCGTCGCCGCTCATCACCACGGCTGCGTTGACCTCGACACCCTCGGGCACGAGCTGGATCAGCGCGGCCTCGGCAGGCACCTCGATCTCGGCGCCCTGGCCCGGGCCGACCTCGACGGACTTCGCCTTCAGCGCCTTGCCCTTCGCGGTCACCGGGACCACCTGGACCGTGCCGCTGCTCCCGGTCTTGGCGACCGGGCCGGCGATCACGACCCGCTTCTTGCCGACACCGGCACCTGCGGGAACGACTACCGCGGTCGCCTCCGAGACGGTCTCGGTCGCGGTGGTGATCGCGACGTCTCCGCCGTCGACCGAACGCATGGCGGTGGTGACCGGGCCGGAGGCGACGATCTCGATGCCGTACGCGTCGTCGGCGCTGTCCTTGTCGAGCAGCTTGGTCAGGTCGACCTGCGCCTGGCCGTTGGGCGGCACGCTGATCTCGGGCGCGCCTTCCGGGGTGAGCACGTTCTTGGGGGTGAGCAGGCGCAGCTCGGCGCTGACCTGGGCGTCACCGGGGTTGACGACGGTGAGCGTGCGGCTCGCGGAGCTGTTGGGGTAGCCGACCAGCAGGTTGGTCTCGGCCGGGGTCGACTGGCCCGGGAAGTAATCCTCCTTCGTAGCCCCTGTCTCGAGCGCGACGGCACGGTCACGCACCATCACACCGGCCTGGCCGCGTACGACCGTGGTCTTCAGGGACAGCTCGCCCTTGCGCGGGATCACGTGGAGCAGGTCGAAGGTGCGGGTGGTGTTGCCCGGGATCGCGACGCCGCGCAGGTCCTCGGGGACCGCCACGACGCCCTTCTCGTCGTAGAGCGAGATGTCGACCGTGGCCGCACCGCTGTTGGGGTTGGTGAGCTCGAGGATCGAGTTGTGGGTGGCGCCGGCACCGACGCCGGGGAACCACGCCTCCGCCTGCGGAGCCAGGCAGGCCGTCGCCGCGAGCGGCTTGGTCGTCGAGCGTCCGGCGACCAGACCCGGGGCGACCTCCTTGTCCGCCTTGATCACGACCGAGCCGGGCTTGGCAGCGGTGGTCGTCACCTTGCCGGACCCGACGGTGGCCGGGGCGCCCTTGCCGGCGCCTGGGCCGCTGAGCGTGACCTCGCCGGAGCCGTCGGCGGCGTTGGTGACCGAGACCTCGTCGGCACCGGCCTTCGGCTTGCCGGGGCAGACCACGGTGGCTGCCTTCGGCGCGCTGCTCTCGGCGGCGAGGGTCGGCTGCTCCCACTGGTGGGGCCGGTTGAGCAACAGGGCCACGGCCATCGCGCCGATCAGGCCCAGCGCCACCAGAGCGGTGTTGTCGAGGCGGCGGCCACGCTGCCTGCGTACGCGGCGCAGCCGGGGTCGGGCCGCGGCTGCTGCCGCCGCGGCAGCCGCCATCCGGCCGCCCTTGCCTCGCTGCGGCTCGGCCTCGGGCTCCGGCTCGCCCACCCGCATCTCGTCTGCGGTCGGCCAGGCCTCGTACTCCGGCTGGAACTCGCCCTGGAGCTCGGGCTGGAACTCACCGGTGAACTCGCCGGTCTGGTAGTCACTCTCATAGGGCGGCGGGTCGCCCGTCTGAGCGAGCATCTGTCCGGTCTCCGGACCGGGCACGTACGGCTCCTGGCCGTAGAGCTGCTCCGGGGTGTATCCCTCCGGCGCCATCTGCCCCACGTAGGGGTCGGCGTAGGGGTCCAGCATCCACGGCTCCTGGCCGTAGACGTCGTCGGCCTGCTGCTCGTGCGAGCGGTCGTAGGGGTCACGAGGATGACTCATGCCGACTCCCTCCTCTGGATCAGCGTCGGCAGGCACAGGACCAGGACCACGAACAGCCCGATCCCGGCCAGGACCAACAGGATCGTACGGATGATGGACTGCGACTCGGTCACGCCGGGGTCGCTCGGGTCGGAGTCGAGCAGCCAGGCACGCGTCGAGCGCTCCACGGTGCTCGCCTGGGTGACCGAGCCCGAGGCGTCGATCCCCTCGGCGACCGAGGAGTCGGCGGGCCCGGGCATCACGATGTAGGCGACGCCCTGGGCGGCCAGGTCGCTGATCACCGCGTCGTCGGGGTCGGCGGCCAGGCGGCGTACGACTCCGGTGAGCTCGTCGGAGCCACCGGCGACCTGCGCGATCTCGTCCTCGCCGAGGGTGATCCCGTCGTCGCGCAGGACGGCGTAGCGGATGCCCTCGTCGACCGAGCCGCGCAGCACGAGGACGCCGTCCTCCGGGC
The DNA here is from genome assembly GCF_011045035.1 of Nocardioides turkmenicus. Taxonomy (GTDB): domain Bacteria; phylum Actinomycetota; class Actinomycetes; order Propionibacteriales; family Nocardioidaceae; genus Nocardioides; species Nocardioides turkmenicus. Next base: position 36,606 of record NZ_JAALAA010000033.1, on the reverse strand, counting down.
CGAGCGTGGTCGAGGTCGGGTCGAGCATGTAGGACGGCACACCGGTGTGTCCGAGGGCGCGGGTGTTGTCGGTGAGGTCGCCGGAGCCGGCGTAGACGAACCAGCCGAGGCTGCCGACGACACCGACCGCCGCCACCGCGGAGGCCGCGCCGACCATGATCTTCCGCAGCCCGCTCAGCCCGTCGAGGATGGCTCCCTGGGCACCCAGCACCGCCGCGACCACCGCGAGGCCCTGGATGGCGACCAGCGGGAAGCCCCAGCCGACGCGCGCGATGCCGGCGTCGAGATGGATCGGGATCCAGGACAGCAGCATGGTGACGACGGCCGTCGCGACCGCGCCGATCCAGCAGACCAGGACCGGGATGCGGGTGCGGCTGGGGATCAGCGCGAGCACGGCCAGCAGCGGCAGCGCCAGGCCCAGCCACCACGGAGCGCCGAGGTCGGTGCCGTCGAGCCCGGTCAGGCGGCCCACCAGCAGGTCGAAGCCGCCCGCGGCCGGGGCCGGCAGTCGGCCCGGGTCGAGCAGCAGCCCGGCCCAGCCGCCGGAGAAGATCAGCGGGAGCCACCACGGGATCAGCAGACCGACCGGCGTCGCGATCGCCGCAGCGGGCGGACCCCACTGGTCGCGGTCGCGCAGCGCGGCGGGCATCAGTCGGCGTACGGCGATGAAGATGACGGCCGCGAAGACGGCCGCGACGAGGAAGGCCATCGGCGCGAAGGCGGTGATGACGGTGAGCAGCAGACCGGTGCGCCAGCCGGCCCGCCAGCGACGGTCGGCGACCGGGTCGCTGAACCCGAGCGCGGCGTGGGCCAGCCACGGCAGCAGTGCGCCGACGACGACCGCACCGATCCGGCCGTCGCCGAAGGCACCGCTCACGTAGGGAACCAGGGCGTACGCCGTCGCGCCCCACAGCAGCAGCCAGCGCGGGGCACCGAGGTGGCTGATCAGCCGGCCGGCGACCCGCAGCAGCCGCCACGCGCCGCCGAGCGCGACCGGGAAGCTGAGCAGCATCACCGCGGTGACCGCCAGGCTCGGGTTGCCGCCGAGGAACGTCGCGAGGACCGCCAGCGGGAAGATGTGCGGCGGCGCCGGCACGCCGGTGCCCTGGGAGATCGCGTGCCAGGACTGGAACTGCAGCTGCCACCAGTCACCGACGTTCTGGGGCGTGGGGCCGAGACCGCTGCCGGCCACGCCGCCGAGCGCCGCGCGGGCGCCGACGACGCCGAGGATGCCGACGACGACCAGGAGCACCGCGACCGGGTTGGTGAACAGGCGCACCAGCCAGCCGGTCTCGGCCGGGATCTCGTCCTCCTCGAGCTGGGCTCGCTCGGCCTGCCGCTTGGCCGCAAAGGACGCCGGGTCGGCCTCCGCCTGCGCCATCTGACGGCGTTCGGCGATGTCGGAGGCCTGCAGGGTGACCGCGGTGGCGACGTCGGAGACGAAGTCGAGACCGTGGCGGTAGGGCAGCCAGGGCGGCGGCAGCAGCGCCTTGACGGTCTCCTTGTCGGCGTGCGCCTGCTTCCGGCGGCGCCGCTTGGCGACCATGATCTGACCGGTGTGGCCGTAGATCCAGCCCAGCGCGGCCAGGTCGTCGAGAGCCGCCCCGGGGTCGCGTACGAGGACGAAGCCGAGCATCCGCCACAGGGTCTGGAAGAAGAACCTGACCATCCACAGCGCCAACGTCCCCGGCCGGCCGTTGACCAGCAGGGTGTAGAGCGCCGCCCGGCGCTCCTGGTAGTGGATCCGGCGCCCCGTCAGCTGCGTCTTGCGTACGCCACGGTGGGCCGCCTCCACGTGGAAGACGACCGCGTCCGGGACGGCGATGGTCGTGAAGCCGGCGTTGGCGGCCCGCCAGCCGAGGTCCATGTCGGTGCCGAGGACCGGGAGGTGCTTGTCGAAGCCGCCGAGGTATTCGAGGACCTCGCGGCGGATCAGCATGCCGGCGGTGTTGACGGCCAGGACGCGGCGTACCTCGTCGTGCTGGCCCTGGTCGTACTCGCCGCGCTCCAGGCCGGTCTCGCGGTTGCCGGTGACCGAGATCGAGACACCGAGCTCGAGCATCCGGCGCAGCGAGGGCCACTCGCGGATCTTGGGGCCGAGGATGTCGGCCTCCGGGTATTCCTCGGCGGCGTTGAGCAGCGTGGCCAGCGCGTGCGGGTCGGGGGTCGAGTCGTCGTGGAGGAACCAGATCCACTCCGGCGGCTGCGCCGCCTGGTGGAGGATCGCCAGCGCTTCGTTCGCCGCGTCGGCGAAGGTGGTCGATGCGGGCATCTGGACGACCTGGGCGAAGGTCTCCTCCAGGATCTCCACCGACCGGTCGGTCGAGCCGGTGTCGATCGTGACGGCAAAGCTCACCGGAGCCTGCTGGTTCCTGATCCCGTCGATGACGGTCGGAAGCCAGCCGGCGCCGTTATGAGAGACGAGGACGAGGGCGACCGACGCTTGCACGATCGGCAACCCTAGTGCCCATCTGGTGATAGACCGAATGGACCTGTCGGGCGATCGGCGATATCCCCCTGGGCATGAGTGGCCTCTTCGGGGCTCCGCGACGTGGATTGCGAAGCAATCGGCTGAACAAGACAGCAGGCCCGGACCTGTGACGGTCCGGGCCTTGCTGGCTCGTGCTTGGTTATTGCCTCAGACTGCGCGCTTCTTCAGCTTGCGGCGCTCCCGCTCGGAGAGTCCACCCCAGATTCCGAAGCGCTCGTCGTTGCCCAGAGCAGACTCAAGGCAGTCCTGGCGCACCTCGCAGGTCTGGCAGACCTTCTTGGCCTCCCGAGTCGATCCACCCTTCTCAGGGAAGAACGCCTCCGGATCCGTCTGCGCGCACAGGGCGCGCTCCTGCCAGCCCCCTTCGTCGGTGTCCGGCTCGAGGAGAAACAGCTCTCTCATCGTCTTTCCGACCTTTCGACCCTATTCAGCTTGTTTCGGGACCGTGACCCCATCTTGGGCCAGTCACCTCCATGCCATCGGCAGGTAACCGATCCCCCCGTTTTTTGCGGGAACTGCCTCTGTTACGACCGAGATCGATGTTTTGATGCAGTCCCCAGTACGAAATTTCCCGAGATTCCTAGCGCCGTCTCCAGCGCTGACGGTCCCCGGTTCAGTTTCGAATCACACTGATGAAATTACATGCCTGTCGGTGCCACAAGTCAACCCTCAAATCTGCTAGGGGCGCCTTAACACGGCCTTTCGGCACCGGCTGGAGCAGGGGTGCTGGCCCTCGTCTGAGAGGCTAGGACCATGCGTGACATCACCGTTCTCTCCGGCGGCCATGGTGGCTCGAAGTTCATCTCCGGGCTCCTCCACGGCATCTCCGCCGGCCGCCTCCCGGGCATTGGGGAAGATGCCCGGGTCACCGTGATCGCCAACACCGCCGACGATCTGTGGATGCACGGCGTCAAGGTCTGCCCCGACCTCGACACGGTGATGTACACCCTCGGCAACGGATTCGACCATGAGCGCGGCTGGGGCCGCAAGGCCGAGACGTGGTCGATCAAGGAGGAGCTCGAGGCCTACGGCGTGCCCGGCACCTGGTTCGGGCTCGGCGACCGCGACATCGCCACGCATCTGGTGCGCACCCAGATGCTCGAGGCCGGCTTCTCGTTGTCGCAGGTCACCGCCGCGTTGTGCGATCGCTGGCTGAAACCGGTATGGGGCGACCGGGTGCAGCTGCTGCCGATGACCGACGACCGTGTCGAGACCCACGTGGCGGTGAAGGACGAGAATTCACCCAGTGGACTCTCAGTCGTCCACTTCCAGGAATACTGGGTTCGCCTACGGGCCGGCGTTCCGGTCGAGAAGCTCGTCTTCGTGGGCCAGGACGAGTCGAAGCCGGGCCCCGGTGTGATGGACGCGCTGCTGCAGTCCGACCTGGTGATCGTGCCTCCCTCGAACCCGGTCGTCTCGGTCGGGACCATCCTCGGCGTGCCCGGAATCCGGGAGGGCCTGGTCGCGACCTCCGCCCCCGTGGTCGGGATCTCGCCGATCATCAGTGGTCATCACGTACGCGGCATGGCGGAGCAGATGCTGGCCGCGATCGGCGTCGACGCGACCGCTGCCGGAGTCGGTCTGCATTATGGGACGCGAGGCTCGGGCGGGGTCCTCGACGGCTGGTTGGTCGACACCGCCGACGCCGACGCCGTCCCCTCGCTCACCGACTCCGGGCTGAAGGCGGCCGCCGTCCCGCTGTGGATGTCCTCCGAGGACGCGACCGCCGACATCGCCGCGGCCGCGGTCGAGCTGGTCACCCGATGACCGGCATCACGGTCACCGCACCCGACGGCGTACCCGAGGTGCGGAAGGGCGACGACCTCGCCGGCCTGCTCCTCGCCGCCCTCGAATCCCCGCTGGCCGACGGCGACATCGTCGTGGTCACCTCGAAGGTGGTCTCCAAGGCGGAGGGCCAGGTGCGGGAGGGCAACCGCGACGACGCGCTCCCCGGCGAGACGACCCGGGTGGTGGCCCGGCGCGGGCCGACCCAGATCGTGCGCAGCCGGCTCGGGCTGACCATGGCGGCGGCCGGGATCGACGCCTCCAACGTCGAGGCCGGCCACATCGTGCTGCTGCCGCTCGACCCCGACGCCTCCGCTCGCGCCCTGCGCGCCACGCTCCGCGACCGCACCGGCGCCAACGTGGGCGTGATCATCACCGACACCGCCGGACGGGCCTGGCGCGACGGCCAGACCGACATCGCGATCGGCGCCGCCGGGCTCGAGGTGCTGGAGAGCTTCGCCGGACAGGTCGACGCCTACGGCAACGACCTCGTCGTCACCGCCCCTGCCGTCGTCGACGAGATCGCCTCGGCGGCCGAGATCTCCCAGGGCAAGCTGGGCGCGCGGCCGTTCGCGGTCCTGCGCGGGCGCGCCGACCTGGTCCGCGAGCCGGGCGACGACGGGCCGGGAGCGAGCGCGCTCATCCGCCCCGAGGGGTCGGACTTCTTCGGCTTCGGGGCACGGGAGGCCGTCGTACGCGCCCTCAAGGGCGCCGCCGAGGACCAGGCCCCGTTCGGCGCCCCGGCCAGCGTCGAGGAGCTCTCCGCGGCCGTCGCGGAGGTGACCGGAACCGCCCCGATCGCCCACGGGGACGCGCTCCGGGTGGACGGTGCCGACCCTGTGGTGATCGACGTGCTGGCGTTCGCCCACGGCTGGCGGTGCGTACGGGATGACATCAATCACGGGGCAACTTCACTTCTGCTACCACTGACCACCTAGAATCTGCGCGTCCCGACCAGAGACCTGAGGTAAGCCGACAGTGGCCAACAAGTCGCTCAACAAAGACCGCCGCGCGGTCATCAACGAGATCCGCAAGAAGCAGGGTCGCGCCGAGCGCGTCCGTGGCGCGGCGATCGTCGGTGTCTGCGTCGTCATCGCCCTCGTGATCGTGGGTGCCGCAGCGTGGGGTCCGATCACGGATTTCTTCAAGACCAGCAAGTACGACGACGTCGCGCTGCAGGACATCGGGAAGAGCGCGAAGGCCGCCGGCTGCCAGAAGATCACCGAGATGGCGGCAGACGGCAACCAGAACCACATCGCCACCGGCACCGAGCAGACCTACACCACTGCTCCCCCGGCGTTCGGCCCCCACTGGAACGAGGCCAACGTCGCGCCGGCCGACATGTCGCGCAAGTTCTACACCCCCGGTGACCGCCCCGACCTCGAGGCGCTGGTGCACAACCTCGAGCACGGCTACACCATCGTGTGGTACGACGAGACCGTCTCCGAGGACGAGCTGAACACGCTCCGGGCGATCGGTGACAAGTTCGCCGGCACCTCCAACTTCCGCTACAAGTTCATCGCGGCCCCGTGGACCGCTGCCGACGCCAAGGAGACCGCTGTCGCCGGCGACAAGAAGACCGAGTTCCCCGCGGGCACCCACATCGCGCTGACGCACTGGTCCGCCGACCCGGCCAACCCGACCGAGGCGTCCACCCAGAAGGGCGTCTTCCAGTACTGCGAGGGTGTCTCCGGCGAGGCGATCAAGGAATTCATGCAGAAGTACCCCTACACGTCCAGCCCTGAGGCCCAGGCCATGTGATCGGTCCCTCCGGACGTACGAAACGGCCGTCTCCCTTCGGGGAGGCGGCCGTCTCTCATCTCCGCCGGTCGAGCCGCCGGAGCCGCTAGGCGAAGGCGTGTCGAGACCAACACAGTCCTATCGAGCGCCGAGGGAACTGTGCTGGTCTCGACACGCTCGCTGGCGCTCGCGGCTCGACCGACGGTGTCGCTGGTCAGGTGAGGTCGGTGCGGTCGGAGTCCTTGAGGGCGGCGACGATCTTCTTGACCTGCTGGGCGTGGGCTCGGGTGGTGACCAGGACGGCGTCGTCGGTGTCGACGACGACGATGTCCTCGAGGCCGATGAGGGCGATGGTGCGGCCGGAGTGGGGCACGACCAGGCCGGTGGAGTCGAGGGCGTGGACCAGGCTGTCGTCGCCGAGGATCGTCGGGCCCTCGGGCGAGGCGGTGGCGGCGGCCTGGAGCAGCGTCGCGAGCGAGTCGAAGTCGCCGATGTCGTCCCAGCCGAGGTCGGCGGGCACCGTGGCGACCTTGCCGGCAGCGGCGGCCGGCTCGGCGACCGCGTGGTCGACCGCGATCGTCGGCAGTGTCTCCCACAGCGCCTCGAGTCGCGACGGCTCCGCGGCGATGGCCCGCAGCCGGTCGGTGAAGCCGGGGTCCGACTCCGCGAGCAGGTCGAGGAGGACGGTGGGACGGACCACGAACATCCCGGCGTTCCACCGGTAGCGGCCGGTCGCGAGGTAGCCGGCGGCCACCTCGGCCGACGGCTTCTCGACGAACTCGTCGACCAGGTAGGCGCCCCGGTGGCCGTCCAGTGGCGCGCCCTCGGCGATGTAGCCGAACGCGGTCGAGGCGAAGGTCGGCGAGATCCCGATCGTCACCAGCCAGCCGTCCGCGGCGACGGCCGCGGCGCTGCGTACGGTCTCGTGGAAGTTGTCGACGTTGCGGATCACGTGGTCGGCGGCGAAGGAGCCCATCACCGCGTCCGGGTCGCGGCGCTCCAGGAAGGCCGCGGCCAGGCCGATCGCGGCCATCGAGTCGCGGCCGCTCGGCTCGGACAGGATGGCGTCGTGCGGCACCTCCGGCAGCTGCTCGCACACCGCCCGCTCATGCACCGCGCCGGTCACCACCATGATGCCGTCGGAGACGGGCTCGAGCCGGTCGTAGGTCTCCTGCAGGAGCGTACGTCCGTGGCCAGTCAGGTCCCGCAGGAACTTCGGCTCCGAGGACCGCGAGAGCGGCCACAGCCGGGTGCCTGCACCACCGGCGGGGATCACTGCCCAGAACGTCATGGCGCACACCTTAGAGTTTCGACGTGAGCAGCTTCCCCGAGACCCTCGCCCGAGCCCTGCGGACCGACCCCGGCGGCCCGTTCGTGACGTTCTACGACGAGACGAGCGGCGAACGCCAGGAGCTGTCCACCACGACGTACGCCAACTGGGTGGCCAAGGCCTCCGGCCTGCTCGTCGACGAGCACGGCCTCGAGCACGGCGACAGCATCCGCATCGACCTGCCCACCCACTGGCTGGCGACGGTGTTCCTCGGCGCGGCCTGGAACACCGGGCTCGTGGTGACCGACTCCGACGGTTCTGATTCCTCTGGCCCTGACGCCGTCGTCTGCGGCCCCGAGACCCTGGCCGGCTGGGCCGACGGCGCCGGGAAACGTCCGACGCTGGCCTGCTCGCTCTTGCCGTTCGGCGTACGTTTCGCCGATCCGCTCCCCCAGGGCGTCCACGACGTCGGCATCGAGGTCTGGGGTCAGCCGGATGCCTTCACCCCGTTGGACCCGCCTGCCGCAGACGACGCGGCCACCTCGTGGGCCGGTGTCGAGGCGAGCCACGCGGACCTGTTCGGAGGTGACGGGAACAGCGGGCGGCTGCTCTCCACCGTTCCGTCGGCCTCACCGGCCGGCGCCGAGCTCCTGGCCTCCCTGCTGGTCGGGGGTGGCTCGCTGGTGCTGGTCACCAACGCGACCGACGACCGGCTGGCAGCCGTAGCCTCCAGCGAGCGCGCCATGCAGTTTCCGGACCACTCGTGACGAGGTTTCGATAACCCGAGGATATCTGCTCGATAACACGGTCGCACGACGGATATCGCTGACGGGAATTCACTGATTTCAGCGGCGACAATGAATCGGCGCCGGCCCTGAATTCGTGATCCAAGACCGGCGCCGACAGGGGCGCCCAGCATGCGCGGTGGTGCGGCGCCCTACGGCCCCGAGGAAGGGGTGAGTCGTCCTGGGTCCGTAGCCGATCGAAAGGCGCCGACCCCGCGCCGCGAGGGCGTCATGGGTGGGTCACAGGCTGTTCAGAAGGTCGATCACCGCTTGGATGATCGCGTCGATGATGCCGGGATCAGGCATGAGCAACTCCTTTCCTAGTGCCCGAGAAACCCTAGAAATGCGAGCCGTTGACCGGCAGAGAAGCGCGCTGCGTCCTCCCCTGTCGCAAACTCGCTGCACAACACGTTAGGCACATTTCACGGACGCTGTCCATGAGATCGTCGGAATTACCGCGATAACGAAAATTCGTGACGCCGGACTTCGGTGTTATCCGAACTGGTCGTATCCCCGCACGACGCCCATCTGGACCTTACGGTCCCAGCCACCGCTCTGGTTGTGCTCGTAGGCGAACCACATCCCGTCGGACTTCCGGCGCAGCAGCAGGTCGCCGCCGGTGGAGGCACCGCGCAGGTCCTTGGTCGCGAGGATGAAGTCGAAGACGCTGGTGTCGATGCCAGGGTCGGATTGGGTGGTCAGGCCGCCGGGACCGTTCGTGCGGAAGATCAGCAGCTTGCTCGAGACCTTGAAGATCGCCTCGGGAGAGCCGTCGTCGGCGTAGAACCGACCGGCGCCGATGACCTGGCTCGACCCGCTCACCCCGCTGCGCATCATGTAGGAAGCACCCAGGGCGCTGGTGCCTCGCCCGGGCCACACCCGGATCTCGCCGGTGGGATGCTTGCCCAGGAGGTCGGGCCAGCCGTCGCCGGTGATGTCGCTGACGACGTCGATGACCGAGACCGACTGGAAGTTGCGTCCGATGATGACGCCGGTCGCGAACGTCTCGGTGCCGTTGCCCCGGTTGAGCCGGATCGTGCCGTCGGTGTGGCGGATCAGGATGTCGCCGTCGCCGTCACGGTCCCAGTCACCGGCGTTCATCAGCGTGGCCGAGGTGCCGCCGATCAGGTTGGTCGCCCGCGGCGTACCGAAGCGGGCGTTGCCGTCGGTGCGGAGCACGAAGATCCGCTTGTCGGCAGCCCGCCGGGCGACCAGGTCGGGGTAGCCACGACCGCTGATCTGCGACTGCAGCTCGCGCGCCGCCCACCCGGCCTGCTTCGAGCCTGCCTGTGAGCGGATCGTGCTCATCTGGGCGTAGAGGTAGCGACCCGGGCACGCGGTGGAGCCGGCGTCGCGATGGCCGTTGATCGCGTAGCGGAACGTCTTGTCGCCGATGCGGGTGCTGCCCTTGTTGCCGCGGACGCCGTGCAGCGAGAGCTTCCACGCGAACAGCGTGCCGAAGGCGTTCACCAGCGCGCTCGGCGGCGCGACGTTGTCGAAGTTGCCGATCGCGGAGGCACCGAAGGAATAGCTGTTGTAGCCCGAGGTGTGGGCGCCCACGACGGGGCGGTCGACGCCCCCGTAGCGGCCCTCCCAGATCCGGCCGAACTTGTCGAGCAGGAAGTTGTAGCCGATGTCGCGCCAGCCGCGGCTCTGCACGTGGTAGACGTAGATGCTCCGGATGATCCCCGGCACCTGGTCCCGCGTGTAGGAGTTGGTGTTGACGGTGTGGTGCACGAACCCGCCACGGACCTCGTGGTAGTCGGGCGGTCCCGGCTCACGTACGCTCTCGTCGGCACCCCACTGCCGGCGGCTGTAGATGCTCGGCTTGGGCGTGTACGCCGCCGCTGACAGCGTCGCGGCCCCCTCATCGGCACTCTCCACCCCGTCGGCCGGCTCCGGAGCATCGTCGGCCCCGGTGTCGATCTCGGGCGACTCGCTGCGCGTCGAGACCGCCTCGCCGGGAGTGATCACCGCCAGCCTCAGGTCGGCCGGCATGTCCGCACCGGTCAGCCGCAGCCGGGTCTGCACCTGGTCGACCTCGCCGACGATCGCCTCCATGGTGCCCGGCCGGGACCCATCGGCCTCCGCGGAAGCCGGGTCGGGAGCATGGTCGTCGAGGTGGACGTCCAGCGCCTGCCAGTCGCTCCACGCCCCGTCCACCAGCGTGCGTACGTCGGCCCTGACCGCCTCCTCCGGAACCCCTGCCCCGGGCGCCCAGGTGAGCCCGACCGTCCCGAAGCCGTCCACCGGCTGCGGCAGGCTGGTCACGGTCACCGCATCGCCCCGAGGAGTGGCCTTCTCGGCCTCCGCCGTGAGGCGGCCGACGACCCCGTGGCCGGACTCGCGGCCCTTGGCCAGGGGCGCGGTCAACGAGATCTCCTCGAGGTGGGCGGCGACCGGATCCGCAGGCACCTGCGCTACGGAGGGCACGGCTGCCTGGCCCCCGGAGACCGGGATCTCCTCACCGGGGCGGACCACCTTCAGGTCGACGACGGTGCTTGCCGGGACCAGGGCGGCCAGGACGACCCCGAGCACCAGGAGCTGCTGGGTCGAGGCGACATAGCGGGATCTCGCCCGTCGAACCTCGTTCGGCTGCTGTCCTGCCTGCAAAGACATTGCGTGGATCCCCCTGGTTCCGTAACACCAGGGAACATCTTTCACATCAGCAACAGGGGACGGAAGAGCCCGCGAGGAACTACATGTCTGTAATTCCTCGCGGGCTCCATGTTGCACAGACTGGATCTCGACCCGCTTCGCGGGTTCGCAAGCTCACCCGCTGCGCTCGCTCGATCTCTTCGCGTTGCGACCCGGCGACTTCGTCGCCGGGTCGCAGGCTCAGACCTCGGCACCGAGCGCGCTGTCAGCCGCCTCCAGGCTCTTGAGCTTGGCCGACCCCTTGGCGTCGTCCTCACCGTAGTGGAGGTATTCGATGCCCTCGTCGACGTCGCCGTCGAAGACCAGACGGCCCTTCTCCAGGCAGATGACGCGGTCGCACATCCGCTTGACCGAGCCGGCGGCGTGGCTGACGTAGACCACGGTGCGGCCGCTGTCGCGGATCTCCTCCATCTTCTCCATGCACTTCTTCTTGAAGGGCTTGTCACCGACGGCGAGGACCTCGTCGGCGAGGAAGATGTCGGAGTCGATGTGGACGGCGACGGAGAACCCCAGCCGGGAGTACTGCCCCGAGGAGTAGTTGCCGACCGGCGAGTTGAGGTGGTCGCCGAGCTCGGCGAACTTCACCACGTCGTCGTAGATCTCGGCCGTCTCCTCGGCGGAGAGGCCGTAGATCGCCGCGTTGAGGAAGATGTTCTCCCGACCGGACAGCTGCGGGTGGAAGCCCGCGCCCGTCGCGATCAGGCCGGCGATCTGGCCGCGGGTCTTGACGACACCCTGGTCGGGGCGCATCACGCCGCTGATCAGCTTCAGCAGCGTCGACTTGCCGGAGCCGTTGAGCCCCATCAGGCCGACCGACTCGCCCTGCTTGATCGTGAAGGTGATGTCGTCCAGCGCCTTGAAGGTGTTGGAGACGGCCCGCCCCTTCATCTTGGCGACCGTGATGTCCTTGATGCTGCGGTGGTAGCGGAGCGTGAAGTTCTTGGTGACCCCGTCCACCACGATCGAGTCGGCGCTCATGTCAGACGCTCCGGAATCTTGTTCTCGTACTTGCTGAAGACCAGCTGGGCGATCACCAGCAGCACCAGCGAGACACCGAAGGCCCCCAGGCCCCACGACCACAGGTGGTCGGGCAGGTGCTCCGCGGCGGTCTGCTCCGGATCACTGGTCACCCCCACCCAGAAGGCCTGCTGGAAGAGCAGCACGGCCTCCGAGATCGGGTTGAGCAGGTAGATCCAGGACTTGTCGCCGAGGAAGCCCTCGATCATCGAGAACGGGTACATCATCGGCACGCCGAAACGGATGTAGTTGGTCAGGATGTTGACCGCGCTGCCGAAGTCCCGGAAGAAGACGTTGGCCAGGCTGAACACCAGCGCCAGCGCGGTGCCGAGCGCCATCACGATGCCGAGCGCGAGCAGGAAGGACGGGACCGTCTCCCAGGACGGCTTCCATCCGCTGAGCACGCAGACGACCACCAGGATCAGGGTCGCGGGCACCAGGTGGTAGAGCGAGACCAGCATCGAGGCGACCGGGAACATCTCCTTCGGCATCGCCATCTTCTTCAGCAGGCCCTTGTTGCCGAGCAGGGAACGGGTGCCCGCACCGAAGGTCTCGGTGAAGAAGTGGACGATGACGAGGCCGGCGAACAGGTGGACCGGGTAGTTGTCCATGCCCTTGTCCGCGCCCATGATCTTGCCCATGAACAGCCAGTAGACGCAGAACTGCGTCAACGGGTTGATGTAGGACCAGAACACGCCCAGGATCGAGTTGGAGTAGCGACCGCTGATCTCCCGCTGCACGAGCAGCTTGAGGAGATAGCGACGCTTGAAGACCGAGAGCAGCCCGAGGTTCTCCGCCGGCGGTGCCAGCGGCGCGTCGACGATCCGTACGGGACGTTCATCAACTCCGGTTGCCATCGGTCCCCTTCTCCTCAGCGACCTTCCACGGCTCGAAGGTCTTCTCCCAGGCCTCGGGCGAGGTGACCTCGCCCAGCTTGGCGCGGTACTCCTCCGCCAGCTTGGGCCAGCGGCGCTTGAGCTGACGGTGCACCTTGATGGTGTCCTTCAGCATCTGGTTGAAGAGCTTCTTGTCGCGGCGGTAGAAGGCAGCACCCTGCTGGTCGTTCATCGACACGATGGCGCTGTCGTACTTGGTGATCCGGTACCACTGGTTGTCCATCGCGGCGAGCTCGGCCTCGGGGAACTCCGTGGAGAGCTTGCGCGGCTTCATCAGCTGACGGATCGGCGCCTTGAGCGCGGCCAGCTTGACCTCACGGTTGGTCGGGACAGCGGTGTCGTCCTTGCCCTTGCGCGGCGGCTTGTGGCGGCGTACGGGCGGGAACGCGTCCCGGTCGGCCTCGAGCTCCGCGTCCGGGAAGCCCTTGACCATCTCGCGCACGGCCGGGAGCTGGGTCGCGAGGGTCTCGTGGAGCTTCTCGGGGCCGGCGAGCACGTCGAGCAGCGCCTGGTGGCGCAGCAGGACGGTCGAGTACTGCATCGAGACCAGATGCTTGATCTGGTGGGAGAACGACTCGGTGACCATCCGGCCACCGTCGTCGTAGATCGAGTGCAGCAGCGCGGCGACGAAGCGGTTGCGCTGGTGGAAGTAGGACTGCCAGTCGAGCGCGTCGTTCTTGTCGGTCCACGGAACGTGCCACACGGCCGCACCCGGGAAGGACACGGTCGGGAAGCCGGCCTCCTTGGCCCGAAGGCCGTACTCGGAGTCGTCCCACTTGATGAAGACCGGCAGCGACAGGCCGATCTCCTCGATCACCTTGCGCGGGATCAGGCACATGAACCAGCCGTTGAAGTCCACGTCGACGCGCTTGTGCAGCCAGCGGGTCGAGCGCAGGTTGCGGGCGCCGAAGTCCCAGTCGCCAAAGACGCCGGGAGCCGACTGCCACCAGAACCGCCACGGCTGGACGATCTCGCCGTAGGAGTGCAGGCGGGACTTCGCGTAGAGCGAGAACATGTGGCCGCCGACGATGGTCGGCCGCTTGGCGAGGTCACCGAAGGTGATCGCGCGGATGATGCCCTCGGGCTCGCAGACGACGTCGTCGTCCATCATCAGGGCGTACGTCGCGGTGCCCTTGCGCAGCGACTCGAGCTGACCGCGCGCGTAGCCGCCGGAACCGCCCAGGTTGCCCTGCTCGATGATGTGCAGCAGGTCGCCCAGCGCCTTCTCGGCCGCCGGGAACTCGACGTCGTCGGCGACCTTCTTGGTGCCCTGCTCCATCACGAAGACGGTGTCGAGGTAGGGACGCAGCTGCTCGTCCTCGCCCATCTGCGCGAGCAGCTTGGCGCAGAAATCGGGCTTGTTCATCGTGGTGACGCAGATGTCGACGGTGCCGTGCTCGGCACGGTCGTCGGGGACCTCCGCGGTCCACTCGGCCGAGGTGATGACGGCGTCCTCGTCGGAGGCGACCACGTCGTACCAGTACCAGCCGCCGTCGACGAACGGCTTCAGCGGCAGGTCGAAGGTGAAGGTGCCCTCGGGGTTGGTGCCGGTGTCGGCGGCGTCGACGCGCTGGGAGCGGCCGTTGGCCATCGACTTGTAGACGATCACGCTGGCACCGCGACCCTGGAGCGAGACGGTCAGCTTCACGTCGTCGACCACGGTGTGGCGGCGCCAGTAGCTGGCCGGGAACGCGTTGAAGTAGGTGCCGAGCGAGAGCCGCTCGCTCTTCAGCACCCGCAGCGACGTACGCGACTCGATCTGGTCGGGGTGGATCTGGGTCCCGTCGTTGATCGACTGGCGGATCTGGGCGTTGTTGAGCGCTTGGGCCGTCTTGTCGGAGCCGACCTCGTACTTGTCGGCGTCGAGGATGGCGGCCTGGTTGTCGACGTAGAGCGGGAGTACGTCGGAGTCACGGTCCAGGGGCAGGATCTGCCGCTGGAGCAGTCGGGTCACGCTCATTCGTCAACGCCTCCGGAGGTGAGCGGGGTGCCGTCCTCGAAGTGGGGACGGAGCTTGTTCTCGAACATGGTGAGCGCGGACGCGATCGCCATGTGCATGTCCAGGTACTTGTAGGTGCCGAGGCGGCCACCGAAGAGCACCATCGGCTCCTTCTTGGCCAGGTCGCGGTAGACCAGGATCTTCTCGCGGTTATCGGCGGTGTTGATCGGGTAGTACGGCTCGTCGCCCTCCTGGGCGAAGCGGCTGTACTCCCTCACGACGACGGTCTTGCCCGGCTTGTAGCGGTCGGCACGCTCGGGGTGGAGGTGCTTGAACTCCAGCTCACGGGTGAACGGGACCTCGGGGTCGTTGGCGTTGACCACGCCGGTGCCCTGGTAGTCGTCGACGTCGAGGATCTCGGACTCGAGGTCCACGGTGCGCCAGGAGAGCTTGCCGGCGGAGTAGCCGAAGTACTCGTCGACCGGGCCGGTGTAGACGATCGGGACCTTGCCCTTGTAGTCGTCGACCACCGTGAAGAAGTCGGTGTCGAGCATCACCGTGATGTTCGGGTGGTCGGCCATCCGCTCGAGCCACGCGGTGTAGCCGTCGACCGGGAGGCCCTCGTACTTGTCGTTGAAGTAGCGGTTGTCGAAGGTGTAGCGGACCGGGAGGCGCGTGATGATGTCCGGCGACAGCTCCTTGGGGTCCTTCTCCCACTGCTTGGCGGTGTAGCCCTTGATGAACGCCTCGTAGAGCGGGCGGCCGATCAGGGAGATCGCCTTCTCCTCGAGGTTCTGGGCCTCCTCGGTCTTGAACTCGCTGGCCTGCTCGGCGATCAGCGCGCGCGCCTCGTCAGGCGTGTGCGACTTCCCGAAGAACTGGTTGATCAGCGCCAGGTTCATCGGCAGGGAGTAGACCTGCCCCTTGTACTTGCCGAAGACCTTGTGCTTGTAGTCGGTGAAGTCGGTGAACTTCCGCACGTAGTCCCACACCTTCTCGTTGGAGGTGTGGAAGAGGTGGGTGCCGTACTTGTGCACCTCGATGCCGGTCTCCTCGTCGAACTCGGAGTATGCGTTGCCTCCGATGTGGGGACGGCGCTCGATGATGAGCACCTTCTTGTCCAGCTGGGACGCGGCGCGCTCGGCGATGGTCAGGCCGAACAGGCCGGAGCCGACGACGACGAGGTCAGGAGTGGTTTCAGGGAAGGACACGATCGCTCAGTCTAGGTCTCGGTGGGTAAGGGGTCGGTCAGGAGGAGGTGGACGGTGCTGGGTTGGGCAGCGTTCGCATGCCCCGCGCGGCGCGCAGGGCCTTGATCACGTTGACGGCTTCGTGCTTGCCGCCTCGCAACGGGCTGAGGAGGACCACAGCCGCGGCGATGAGCCAGGGCTTGAGACGTACGAGGACGTTCTCGCCGTAGCGGAAGTGGACGACGAAGAGGTTGCGGTACATGTAGAAGCCCTTCCAGCCGGCCAGGTCGTGCTGCTGGCTGAAGTCGAGCTGGCGCACGAGCACCGCGTCGCGTACGGCCCAGATGGTGCGGCCGGCGCGACGGGCGCGGATCGCGAGATCCACGTCGTCGTAGAAGATGAAGTAGGAGGGGTCGGGGAGACCGATCTCCTCCAGGACGGTGCGGCGGATCATGAAGCCCTCGAAGGCGACGTTCTCCACCGGGACCCGCTCGGGCATGGCGTCACGGGTCGGATAGGTGTCCATGACCGCGGCGGTCTTGGGCTTGATCGCGAGCGGGTTGCGCAGGTCGAACTTCAGCGCGGCCAGCTCGATCAGCTTGCCGTTGCGGTCCTCGCGCACCGAGAAGAGGCAGTCCTCGTCCTGGGCGAGCAGCACCTCGAGGCAGTCGTGGGCCGGGACGACGTCGTCGTCGATCAGGTAGAGACGGTCCCAGCCCTGCTCGACGGCAGCCTTGGTGCCGAGGTGGAAGCCACCGGCGCCACCGAGGTTCTCGGCGCTGTCGATGATCTGGAGGTTGGGCGTGACCGCCTCGGCGAGGACCTGCGCGGTGTGGTCCGTCGAGGCGTTGTTGACGACGATCACGGCATCGGCGGGCTGGTCGAGCTTGGTGAGCCCGTCGAGCAGCCCGCGCAGCATGTCGGCGCGGTTGTAGGTGACGACGACGATCGCGACCGTCTCACGGGTGGTGCTCAACGAAGGAACCTCTCGTGTCCACTGAAGTCCCCCCGGACAGCCGCCCACCATGCCTGCGCAGAGAGCCGGATTCGCTTCGGCTGCGGCTTGGTGAGCAGGTAGAACCATAGAGTCTTGGCCACGAAAGCCAAAGCGAAGGGCCACCCTCGGTAGTCGCGCAGGTTGAGCAGGTTGTTGCGCGCCATGCAGTAGTGCTTCAGGTCGCTGGGCGTGTGGTTGTACGTCGCCCTCCCCCACGCCATCGGGGTGCCGAGGTCGCCCACGGCCGGGTGGCGCACCTGAGCGCCCACGACCGTCGCGATCCGGGCGCCGGCCTTCTCGGCCCGGAGGCGGTATTCGTGGTCGTCGCCCCAGATGAAGTACTCCGCCCGGGGGTAGCCGATCCGCTCCACCAGGTCGCGGGTGACCAGGACCCCGTTGAACGGGATCACGATGTCCTTGATCAGCCCGTCGGTGGCGGCCGCCTCGACGGCGGCGAGCCGGTGCACGACCTTCGAGCGGCCCGGGAGCCGGATCGGGAAGACCAGGCGGCCGGGGTCGTCCTCGTCGACGACGAGCGGTCCCCAGAAGTCGAGGTCGGTCTGCTTGAGCAGCAGCGCCAGGCAGTCGGGGTCGGGCAGGCCGTCGTCGTCCATCAGCCAGACCAGGTCAGCGCCGCGCTCGATCGCCAGCTCCAGGCCGTCGTGGAAGCCGCCCGCGCCACCGCTGTTGCGCTCCAGGGTGCGCGCGATCACCGGCACCTGCCGCTGACCGGGCTCCTCGGCGCCGTCGAGCTCGGCGAGCCACTGCGACGTGCCGTCGGTGGAGGCGTTGTCGATGACGATCACCTCGTCGAGCCCGTCGACCACGTCGAGCCGCTCCAGCAGTCGCTGCAGCAGCTCGAGACGGTTGAAGGTCACCACGACCGCGGCGACACGATTGCTCCCTGGCACGGTTCCAGACTAGCCGCGACCGCGGGGTATCCCGGGAATCAGCGAGTCGCGGTGCCCCCTCGTTAACGCGTTGTTCAACACGCTCGGCACGCTCAGCAGGCCGAGGCGAGATCGTCGGTCTCGTTGGCCCGGTAGCCCTTGTTGCGCGAACCCAGGGAGCCGCCGGTGACGGGACCCTTGTCGGAGTCGCCGGAGGCCTTCGTCTTGTTCTTCGGGGCGGGACCCTTGGTCTCGCCGTCCTCGCCGGTGCTGGGCGACGCGCTCTGCTGTTTGAGGGCTTCCTCCATCTTCGGAGTCGCCTTCTTCACCGCCTTGCGGACCTCAGCGTGGATGTCGGACATGTCCGGGTCGGCCGTGTTGACCAGCGGCGGCACCAGCGAGAGCGTCGAGATCTTCTGCGACTTCGCCTTCAGCGCCAGCGCGGAGAAGCGCTCGATCTCGCTCGGGGGCACGCTCGTGGTGATCGTGGAGCCGGTCGCCTTCGCGACGTCCTGGTAGTGGCGTACGACGTCGGCCGGGCTGGTCTGCTGCAGGATCGCGTTCAGGACGCACTTCTGGCGGGCCATCCGGGAGTAGTCGTCGGAGTCGTGGCGGGCCCGGGCGTACCAGAGGGTCTCCCAGCCGTCGAGCTTCCGGGTGCCGGGCTGGATGTGGGTGTAGAAGCTGTCGGAGGGGATGCCGACCGGGATCGGCTGGCGCACCTTCATGGTGACTCCCCCGATGGCGTCGACGATCTCCTGGAAGCCGTTGAGGTCGACGATCGCGTAGTAGCTGATCTGCAGGTCGGTGATGCCCTCGACCGCGTCGACGGTGGCGGCCATGCCGGGGTCCTTCTCGCCCTTGTAGAGCTCCTTGTGCTCTCCGGCCCAGGTGCTCACGCCGTTGAGGTAGCAGCCATCGCAGTCGAAGCCGCGCGGGAACTCCTTGTCCATCGGGGAGCCGTCGTCGAAGGTGAAGTTCTGCATGTTGCGGGGCAGGCCGATGAGGACGGTGCGACCCGTGACCGCGTCGATCGAGGCGACCGTGAGCGAGTCGGGCCGCAGGCCCCAGCGGGTCTTGCCGCCGTCGGAGTCGGCGCCGGCCAGCAGGATGTTGAAGCGGCCGTTGTGGGCCTCGGCGGCCTCGGCACCCGCGAAGATCGCCTCCACCATGCCCTTGTGGACGCCGACCAGGTGGGCGCCGAAGATCAGGGTCGCGGCCACGGAGAAGGCCAGCGCGCCGTTGATCGCGACCACGATCCGGCGCTGCTTGAGGTCGAGCTCGAGCGGGCGGCCGAGCCGCCAGGCGTCGATGAAGAGCGCCGCCCAGGCGATCCCGCCGCCGATGAGCGCGATCCGGAACAGGCCCAGCAGCCACGGCGTGGTGCCGAGCCGGAAGATCAGGCCCTGCCAGACCAGCGAGATCGCGAAGACCAGCCCGGCGGTGACCGCGAGGCCGATCACGGTCCAGATCGCGATCCGGCCGACCCGGCGGTTGCCGGCCACGAGCTGGGCCGACCCCGGCAGGAGCAGCGTGATCAGCAACAGCGCCATGGCACGGCGAAACCGCACGCGGGAGGCGCGCTCGGCGGCCGTACGCTGGGGCCGGTAGTTCTGGTCAGCCATGAGGTCCCTCGGGGCAGTTCTCGTCGAACGGGCAGGTTTTACCGGGCGAGGGGGGTTACCAGGTAAATGGGTTGCCCCGCCAGTATCACTAGTCACATACGTAACACGGTGGTACGACGCGCCGACTAACTCTACCGGCGCGGCACGGTACGTTTGAGCGCATGCCAAACCCCCGCAACCCTGGCAACCCGAACGATCCCCGGTCGCAGCAGTACGGCTGGGCGTACGGCGGTGGCCAGCCTGCCCAGAACCCGGGTCCGGAGCCCACCAACGTCATGCCGACCATCCGTCGGCCTTCTGCCGGCTCGCCGCCCCCGGCGCCGCCGCGCGGCGGCTATGACCGGCCGCTGCCCCAGCCGGGGGAGATCGCGCCCACGCCCGGACAGGGCGGTTACGGCAACCAGGGCTATGACCAGGGCTACAACCAGGGCTGGAGCCAGCCGAGCGAGTACGGCGGCAACGGCGGCGGTGGCTACGGCGGGCCGGGCGACGGTTACGGTGGTCGCGGGGGCCGCCAGCCGCGGCCCAAGAAGCGCCACCCGTTCCGCAAGTTCGTCATCATCGTGATGATCCCGATCCTGATCCTGGTCGGCTCGGTGGCCTGGATCGGCATCTCGGCGTGGAACAAGGTCGACAAGGTCCCCTACGAGCCCACCGCGGGCGAGCGGCCGGCGGACCAGCCCGGCACGACGTACCTCATCGTCGCCAGCGACTCCCGCGAGGGCCTGACCGCCGAGGAGAAGAAGAAGCTCTCCACCGGCGACGCCGCAGGCAGCCGCACCGACACCATCAAGCTCCTGCACACCGGTGCGGGCAAGACGATCGTGGTGACCCTCCCCCGTGACTCCATCGTGCCGATCCCGGGTCACGGTGAGACCAAGATCAACGCGGCCTTCGCCTACGGCGGCCCCGAGCTCCTGGTGCAGACGATCGAGCAGAACACCGGCGTGCGCATCGACGGCTACGTCGAGATCGGCATGGGCGGCCTGGCCCGGCTCGTCGACGGCGTGGGCGGCATCGAGATCTGCCCGAAGAAGGACATGAAGGACCCCAAGGCCGGACTGGACGTCAAGAAGGGCTGCCAGGAGGCCGACGGCGTGACCGCCCTCGCCTACTCCCGCTCCCGTTACGCCGCCGAGGACGGCGACCTCGGTCGTGGCGCCAACCAGACCGAGGTCATCTCCGCGATCGGCAAGAAGGCCACCAGCCCGGGCACGCTGCTGAACCCGTTCAGGCTCGCCGAGATGGGCGAGGGCGCGGCGGGACTCAAGGTCGGCGAGGGCATGAGCGTCATCGGGGGCGCGAAGTTCCTGTGGGCGTTCAAGGCGCTCGCCGGCGGCTCGGCGATGACCTGTGGCGTGCCGATCAGGGACTTCGCGGTCCACTGGCGCAAGGACGACGCGCTCACGATGTTCGGTCACATCAAGGAGGACACCGTCGACCAGATCCCGGCGGACATCTGCACGCCGACGGGTCTGCCCGAGTAGTCCGAAGCATCCGCGGCCGTCCCTACTGACTTTCGTCGGTAGGGACGGCTGCTTAACGTCTGCTGTGCCCGGCCGCGTACGTCCCTAGGTTCGAGGCATGATCACTGTGGACCACCTGACCAAGAGATACGGCGCGACCACCGCGGTCGACGATCTCACCGTGCAGATCGAGCCCGGCCGGGTCACCGGGTTCCTCGGCCCCAACGGCGCCGGGAAGTCGACCACCATGCGGATGATCCTCGGCCTGGACCGGCCGACGTCCGGCACTGCCACCATCGACGGCCGCCCCTATGTCTCGCTGCGGCGTCCGCTGCGCGAGGTCGGTGCGCTGCTGGACGCTCGTGCCGTGCACCCGGGACGGAGGGTGCGTACGCATCTGGTGGCGATGGCGCGGAGCAACTCGATCCCGGTGGACCGGGTCGACGAGGTGCTCGAGCGGGTCGGCCTGACCGGGGTCGCCCGGCGCCGGGCGGGGAACCTCTCGCTCGGGATGAGTCAGCGGCTCGGGATCGCGGGCGTGCTGCTCGGCGACCCGAGGGTGATGCTCTTCGACGAGCCGGTCAACGGGCTCGATCCCGACGGGGTGATGTGGATCCGGACGCTGCTGAGGTCGCTCGCCGCGGAGGGGCGTACGGTCCTCGTCTCCAGCCACCTGATGAGCGAGATGCAGCAGACCGCCGACCACCTGGTCGTGCTGGGGCGCGGGCGGCTGCTCGCGGACGCCTCGATGGCCTCGTTCGTCGCCGGGCACTCCTCGCTGGAGGAGGCGTACTTCCGGCTGACCGCCGGATCGGTGGAGTACACCGGGACGGAGGTGGCCTGATGCTCGCGACGATCGCATCGGAATGGACCAAGCTCTGGTCGGTCCGTTCGACCTGGTGGTGCCTGATCGGCGCCGCCGCACTGATGGCGCTCTACTCGGTCCCGCTGGGCTTCGACGCGGCCGAGCCGAACCCGGACCTGTCCCACGCCGACCAATTGCTCCACGTCGAGGAGGTCGCCACCGCGGGGCTGCTGTTCACCCAGTTCGCGCTTATCGCGCTGGCCCTGCTGACGGTGACCTCGGAGTACGCCTCGGGCAGCATGCGTACGACGCTGCAGTGCGAGCCACGACGCGGCCGGGTGCTGGTCGCGAAGCTCGTCGTCGTCGAGGTGGTCGCGCTGGTCGCCGGCGCGCTCCTGGCGCTGCTGGGAGCCGGTCTCGGCTACCTGACCGCGGGCGACTACGGCGTCTTCGACGTCTCCTCGGTGGCCACGGTTGCGGGCAAGGTCAGCGTCTACATGGGCGTGGTGGTCGCGCTGGCCATCGGGCTGGCAGTCGGTCTGCGCAGCACCGCGGGAGCGTTGGTCGTGGCCTTCCTGGCGCTCTTCCTGCTGCCGATGGTGCTGATGATGAGCGGGATGGACCTGATGACGGACGTGTCCTACTACCTGCCGGGGACGGCGGGCACGGAGTACCTCGGCATCGGGATCGCGACCCTGTTCGGGCTCTCCGACGGACTCCCCTACGACGCCGACGGCGGCCTCGGGCTGCTCGCCGGATGGTCGGTGGTAACGCTGCTGGCGGGCTACCTGGTGTTCCGGCGCCGGGACGCCTGATCTGTCTGCCCGAACGCTTCTAGCGGTCCTCGCTCACGAGCCCTGCCTCGTGGGCGAGGACCGCTGCCTGCACCCGGTTGCGTACGCCGAGACGACCGAAGGCGCTGCTCAGATAGGCCTTCACGGTCCCCTCCACGAGATGGAGCCGGCGACCGATCTCGGCGTTGGAGAACCCGGCTCCGACCAGCGCCATCACGTCGCGCTCGCGGTCGGTGAGGGTGGCGATCTTGGCCCGGGCCTCGGCGGCCCGCGACATCCGGTCGCCGGCTCCGGCGCCGAGCTCGGCGATGACCCGCTGGGCGACCCGCGGGGAGAGGAAGGCGGCGCCGTCGGCGACCGCGTGCACGCCCGCGAGCAGCTCGCGCGGGTCGCCGGACTTGAGCAGGAACCCGCTCGCCCCGTCGCCGAGCGCGCGGGCGATGTAGGCGTCCTCGGAGAAGGTGGTCAGGATGACCCGCGCGGTCTCCGGAGCGGTCCGGGCGATCTCGGCAGCCGCGGCCAGCCCGTCCATCCGCGGCATCCTGACGTCGAGCAGCGCCACGTCGGGCCGGTGGCGCTGGGCCGCCTCGACCGCCTCGCGCCCGTCGGCGGCCTCGGCGACCACCTCGATCGCCTCGTCGGTCTCCAGGATCGCGCGTACGCCGGCCCGCACCATCGCCTCGTCGTCGGCCAGCAGCACCCTGATCACAGTGCGACCTCTCGCCGGTGGCGGACGGGTAGGTCTGCGACGACCTCGAACCCTCCGCCCGGGACCGGGCCGTGGCGCAACGTGCCGCCGGCGGTCCGCGCCGCCTCCTCGAGTCCGGCCAGGCCGAGCCCTGTCGTCGTCCCGGCCCGCGGTGGCAGGGTCGCCCGCCCGTTCCGCACCGAAAGACGTACGTCGCCGGGCTCCGGCTCCTCCACCGAGACCGTCACCGACGACCCCGGAGCGTGCCGGGCCGCGTTGGTGAGCGCCTCCTGCACGATGCGGTGCGCAGCCGCGTCCCGCACCTGCACCTGCGCGGTGCCCTCCTCGAGCGAGCCCACCAGGCGTACGTCCATCCCCGACTCCCGCGCGCGCTCGACCAGGCCACCGATCCCGGTTGCGGCGGGCGTCAGCGGCGCCTCCTCGGCGGCGGGACGGAGGACGCCGACGATCTCGCCGAGCCGCTCGGTGGCTCCGGCGGCGGCCGCACGGATGTCGCCGGCCGCCTTCTGGTGGGTCGCGGAGAGCCCGGGCGCCACCTCGAGCGCACCGGCACGCAGCGCGATCAGGCTGAGCTCGTGGCCCAGCGAGTCGTGCATCTCCTGGGCGATCCGGGCGCGCTCGGTGAGCTGGGCCTGCTCGATCTCGGTCGAGTGATGGCGGGCGATCTGACGCAGGTAACGGCCGCTGAGCCACGGGAGTGCCATGAAGATGATCATGTTGCCGGTCATCGCCACCGTGACCCCGCCGCCGTTGACGACGGCATCGAGCACCGTCAGCGTGACCACGGCCGTGCCGGCCACGACCGCCGACGGCCATGCCTGGTCCGCCCATCTGCCGACCAGGAAGCTCACCAGAGCCGCGAAGACGACGTAGCTGATCAGGATCCAGCCGTCGTTGGCCACCACCGTGCCTCCGACCAGCACGCACACCACCGCTATCGCGACCGCCGGGTGGCGCCGCCGGACCCACATCGCCAGCGCGACACCGACGACGCCGGCCAGCGCCGACCAGCCCGACCACTGCGGGTGACCCGCGCTGCTCATGTAGAGGTGCTCGGCGGCGACCGCCACGACGAGCAGTCCCGAAAAGATCGACTCCCAGACCCCGGGCCGGCGCAGCAGACTCACGCCTCTCACGGTAGTTGCGGGTTCACCGGAGATGTACTGACTTTCGACAGTACATAGACCCACCCTTCCGTAGCCGAACGCAATCGATACAGACTGTGACCCATGGCTTACGAGACCCTGACCTTCGACGTGGACGCCGACGGCATCGCGCTCCTGACCCTCAACCGACCGGACGCTCTCAACTCGTTCACCGTGACCATGGCACGCGAACTGGAGGAGGTCTTCACCACCGACGCGATCGCCGACGAGGTGCGCGCGGTCGTGGTGACCGGTGCCGGACGGGCCTTCTGCGCGGGCATGGACCTCTCCGCCGAGGGCAACGTGTTCGGCCTCGACGAGTCGCTGCACCCGACGCCCGAGAAGCTCGCCGAGCACCTCGCCGACCCCGCCAAGCACCCCGAGTACGCCGAGGGCGTACGCGACACCGGCGGCAAGGTCACCCTGGCGATCCACGCGCTCCCCAAGCCGGTGATCGCCGCGGTCAACGGCCCGGCGGTCGGGATCGGAGCCACGATGCTGTGCGCGATGGATGCGCGGCTGGCCTCCTCCAAGGCGAAGATCGGCTTCGTCTTCGGCAAGCTCGGCATCGTCCCGGAGGCCTGCTCGTCCTACTTCCTGCCGCGCGTGGTGGGCGTGCCGCGGGCCCTGGAGTGGCTCTACACCGCCGAGATCCTCGACCCCGACCAGGCCCTCGACGGCGGCCTGATCCGCAGCATCCACCTGCCCGACGAACTGCTGCCCGCCGCCATCGACCTGGCCCGCAGGTTCACCCAGAACCGGTCACCGGTCGGCACCGCGCTCGTCCGCCAGCTGGTCACCCGCAACGCCTCCGCGCGCCACCCGCTCGATGCCCACCTGGCCGACTCGCTGGCGATGTTCCACACCTCGATCGGGGACGGCAAGGAGGGAGTCGCGGCCTTCCTGGAGAAGCGGGCGCCGGAGTTCACCTCGAAGGCGTCCGAGGTCCCGGACGTTTTTACGCGCTGACCTGCACCGATATCCATCAACCCCTGTTGTGGAGGGGGATCGTGGGTTACCGTCGAAAGTGGGCCCGCCCGCTGGTCCCTCACCCGGGTGTGGCCGCGGCCGGCACGCTACGCCTAACCCGAGATGGGCGCGTGTCGGCCGCCTCAGGCGCCGATCAGGCGTACGTACTCCTCGACGATCGCGTCGACCGGCTGGTCGACGTCGATCGCGCACCCGGCCTCGTCCGGCTCGAGCGGCTCGAGCGTCCGGAACTGGCTGTCCAGGAGCGAGGCCGGCATGAAGTGGCCCGGTCGGCTCGCCTGGCGCCGCGCGATCACCTCGCGGGTCCCCTTCAGGTGGAGGAAGGTCACCTCGGCGCTGTGCCGGCGGAGCTGGTCGCGGTACTTCCGCTTCAGCGCCGAGCAGCTCATCACGCCACCACGCTCCTCGTGCCGGGCGAGCCACTCCCCGACCGCTTCCAGCCAGGGGTAGCGATCGTCGTCGTCGAGCGCGATCCCAGCAGTCATCTTGTCGATGTTCGCCTGCGGGTGCAGGTCGTCGGCGTCCTCGAACGGCAGCCGCAGCCTGCCTGCGATCGCCGCCCCGATGGTCGACTTGCCCGAACCCGAGACACCCATCACGACCAGCACCGGTTTCGCCATCAGGCCATCGTACGGGTGTAGAGGGCCTCGAGGTCGGTGAAGTGCCTCGTCGCTCCCGCCTCCTGGTAGGAGCAGGTGTCGGCCATGGTGTAGCCGTGGGGGGCATCGGGGTAGATGACGTTGGTGTGGGTCACCCCGGCGTCCTCGAGCGCCCGGCCGAGATCGGCGACGTGCTCCGGCGTCATCGAGCGGTCGTGGTCGGCGTGGCCGAAGTAGTACTCCGCCTTCGTTCCCGCGATGCAGGTGTGCGGCGAGGCCGGGTCCGCGGTCACCAGCCCGCCCCCGTGGAACCCGGCGACCGCGACGAACTCCTCGGGGAACCGCCCCGCCGTCCGCACAGCCAGCCTGGCGCCCATGCAGTAGCCGTGCGTCGCGAGGGGGCCGGTGACGTACGTCTTGAGGGCCTGGACGTACGCCGGGATGTCGACCTCCAGGCGGGCCACGGTGAGGTCACGGACCCGGGCCATCGCACCGTCGGCGAAGTAGGCGTCCCGGGCTGCGGGGTCGCGGAGGTCGGCGGTCGGCGCCAGGTCAGCCACGCTGCCGTCGCGGTAGAAGGTGTTGGGGGCGAGCGCGAGGTAGCCCCAGGACGCGACCCGCTCGATCATCTCGGCCAACCGTGGTCGCAGGCCGATGGCATCCATGTAGACGAGCACCCCGCCCCTCGGTTCGCTCGCGGGCCGGGCGAGGTACGCCTCGGCGGTGCCGTCGGGGGTCTCGATCTCGATCTGCTCAACCACGACCATCACGCTACTGCCATGCTCGTAGTCATGACCCAGCACCTTGAAGCGCTGCACCTCGAGTCCTCTCGAGCGATCCCGGTCGCCTACGAGACCGCCCTCGCCCGCGTCCTCCCCGCCCCGCTGCCGCAGATCTTCGGTCGCCGGTACGCCGCGATCGGCCCGATCGCCGAGGTCCGCGACCAGGCCGGCGGGTGGGATTCCGTCGGCGAGACCCGCACGATCGTCCTCTCCGACGGCGCGACCATGCGCGAGACCCTGACCGCCATCGACGCCCCCTCGTCGTTCTCCTACGAGATCACGCCGCTCACCGGCCCGCTCAAGCCGCTGGTCGGCAACATCGCCGGCCGCTGGTCCTTCGCCCCCGCCGGCACCGGCACCCGGATCACCTGGTCCTGGGAGGTCACGCCCGCCTCCCGTGCGGCCTCGTTCGCGATGCCTGTTTTCGGGTGGATGTGGAGGGGGTATGCGCGGCAGAGTCTCGAGTCGCTCGAGGAACTGTTGATCGGCGGGTGAGCTTCGCTTTCTCGCGCGCCGGCGGCTTGGTCTGTTTTGTGCTTGGCGTTTGCCGCGGCGGTTCGGGTTGGGCGGGGGCTTGGGATCGGTGGCGAACGAATTTTCGTTCGCGCCGAGGGGACTAGGTGGAATGGCGGGGTGAACGAAAATTCGTTCGTCCCCCGCGGGTGAATGAATTTTCGTTCGCACCGGGGCATCCACCTCCCGAGGAGCGACTGCCCTGCGGCCACTCTGGGGCCGCCGCCCCTGATAGCCAGCCAAATCTTTCGCGACCTGGTCCGGTGTCAAGGATCGCCGAAGGCGACCGGCGAAGCCGGCGGCCGCAGGCCGTCCTTGACTCCGGGGCAGGTCGAGAAACACTCGAGGACAGGGTCGGCGGCCCACAGCCGCGCGAAAACACAGCCGCGAAGGCGGCTTACTCCACCCCGTGCCGCTTGATGAACGAGAGAATCTGCTCGGAGAGCTCAGGCCGGCACACGATCACATCAGGCAGATAGACATCGTCCTGGTTGTAGCGCAGCGGCGAGCCGTCGATGCGCGAGGTGAACAGCCCGGCCGCGGCGGCGACGGCCACGGGAGCCGCGGAGTCCCATTCGTACTGCCCGCCCGCGTGGACGTACGCGTCGGAGATGTCCCGCACGACCGACATCATCTTCACGCCGGCTGATCCCATCGGCACCAGCTCGGCGCCGAGCTCCTCGGCCAGCGCCTCGACGAAGGCCGGCGGACGGCTGCGGGAGACGGCGATCCGGGGGCGGGGCGAGGTGGACGGCGGCACGACGGGGGCCGCACCGGTGTGGAAGGTGCTCTGCACGGACGCGTCGGCCAGCGCTGGCTGCGCGACCGCGCCGGCGATCAGCTCACCACCGTTGCTGGAGCCCCACAGCGCCACGTGGACCGCCCAGTCGTCGCGCGGCGGCTCGGAGAACTCGCGGGTCCCGTCGAGCGGGTCGATGATCCACACCCGGTCCTTGGTGAGCCGCTCCTTGGAGTCCTTGCCCTCCTCGGACAGGACGCCGTCCTCCGGACGGTATTCGGCGACGAGCTTCATCAGCAGCTCGTGGGCCGCCAGGTCGCCGGCGTCCTTGAGCTCCTTGCCCTCGAGGCCGGAGGTGGCGCGCACCTCGAGCAGCCGCCGACCGGCGGTCTCTGCCAGCCAGGCGGCCAGCAGGTGGTCGGAGGCGAGGATCTCGGGCGTGGGCACTCCTGCTTCGAAAGTCACCCGCGGAACTCTAGCGAGACCTGCGCCCGGACCGATAAAGACCCAGCCCCAGCCCGATCGCGGCGACCAGGGCCACCGCGGTCAGTACCGCGCGCAGGATCAGCCCGGTCCTGGCGCGCTCGTGCTCTTCGGTGACGTCATTGGCCATCGTCTCGGTCGACTTCAGGATGACCTCACGAAGACTCTGGATGTAGGCCACAGCGGCGTCGGACCAGGTGCGTACGATCGGCTCGCCCTTCGACGCCGCTCGCATCTCCTTGGCGACGTTCTCGACGCTGGCCGTGGCGGCGACGTCGCGGATGGTGCGCTGCGGCGTCATCGCACCCGAGCCCTTGTCGAAGGTGCCGTCGGAGACCCGGTCGAGCTCGGCCTGCAGCTCGGGCGAGCCGCCCGAGTAGAACGCCGAGGACGCCTTCACCCACGCCGCCTCGGCGTTGGTGAGCTCCTTGACCGACTTGGTGCTGATCTGGTTGTCGGACAGCGCGACCACCATGATCTCCCGCTCGATGCTGAATGCCTCCGCCGCGGGCGTCAGGTTGCTCAGGTTGCGGATCTGGTCGGCGGTCTCGTCGTTCTCCAGCTCCGGCAGCTGCGCGGCGAGCATCAGCAGGTTGCTGGCCAGGCCGGTGTAGACCTCGCGGGCGGCGTCCTGGCTGGCCCGGTCGCCCTCCTGCATCTCGACCCGGTAGAGCTCGAAGTCCTTGAGCACCTCGGTGATGTCGTGATGGAGCGCACGCAGCTCGGCATCGCCGTCGACGTCGATCTCCGCCGAGGCGGTCTGCCACTCCTCGATCGCGATGTCGGTGGTGTGCAGATAGGTGGAGCGTACGTTGACCGGCGCCTGCGCGACCGGCTGCAGCGCGTCGCGCTCGAAGATCACGTCGACGGCGAGCTCGATGGTCTCGGGGAGGGCCTCGCTGAGCGCGGCCGCGCGGCCGGTCTCCGAGGCGTTCCGGAAGGCGGCGAAGGTGGCCACGCCGCCGACGGCCACGCCGAGCAGGGCGACGGCCAGCAGGGTGCTCACCACCCGGCGACCACCGCCGGAGCGCTTCGCCGCACGGGCTCCGCCGGTAGGGATGGGACCGCTGGCCCCGATCGTCGAGAACCCACCGGTCGAGCCGGTGGCACCGGCAGCCGGGAACGAGCCACTCCCGCCGTACGCCTCGAACGAACCGGAGGTGCTGATCGGGCCGGACGCGTGCATCGCGCGCTGCCGGGGCACCTGTGCGTCGAAGACGGGGAGCGGGCCCGAGCCGGTGAGCACCGCGACGACGTCCTGCGCGGTCGGACGCTGCTCGGGCTCCTTGGCCATCATCATCGCGACCAGGTCGTCGATGATCCCCGGCACCTGGACCGAGGCGCTGACCCGTGGGATCGGTGCGGTGGCGTGCTGGTAGACGATCGTCGCCGGTGCGCCGCCGGAGTAAGGAGTGTGCCCGGTGAGCATCTCGAAGAAGACGCAACCCAGCGAGTAGATGTCGCTCGGCGGCCCGACCTCGCCACCCGAGCCACGCTCGGGCGAGAGGTAGCCGAGGCTGCCGACGACGTCGTGGGTGGAGGTCAGCCGCTGGTCGCCGAGCCGGGCGAGCTGGGCGATGCCGAAGTCGACGATCCGGATCCGGCGGTCGGCGTCGTAGACGAGGTTGGACGGCTTGATGTCGCGGTGGACGACCCCCTGGCCGTGGACCGCGGCGAGCGTACGCGCCGCCTGCACGACGACCTCACCGGCCTCGCGCGCGATCAGCGGACCGTGGGAGCGCAGCCTCTCCCCCAGGTCAGGCCCGGTCAGGAGCTCCATCACGAGAAAGGCCATCGGACCGTTGCCGGTGCGCTCGATCCCGGCGTCGTGCACCTGCACCGTTCCGGGGTGGCTGGCGGCCGCGGTCGAGAGCGACTCGCGACGGAACCGCTCGATCATCGTCGGGTCCGCCGACGTCCGCACCACCTTCACCGCGACCCAGCGCTGCAGGGTGAGGTCCATGGCTTGCCAGACCTCGCCCATACCGCCTCGCCCGATCAGGCGGTGCAGCTCGTAACGGCCGGCAATCATGGGGTGGGGGGAGGTGTGCATGGGGGACGTTCCCGTCGAGGATCCAGTTGTACGTACGTGTTGGGTTGCTCACACAGCGGCCTGGGAGTTTAGGGGACCCGCCCTAGTAGGCGCCAGAGCCACGCACGACAGCTTTTACCGTGCGTACGACGATCCCGAAGTCGCGTAGCAGCGTCCAGTTGTCGACATAGTCCAGGTCCAGGCGAACCGTGTCCTCCCAGGAGAGGTCCGATCGCCCCGAGACCTGCCACAGCCCGGTCAGACCGGGCGCAACCGCGAGTCGGCGATGCGAGTCTCGATCGTACATCGCCACCTCGCTCGGCAGTCCAGGCCGAGGGCCGACGAGCGACATCTGGCCCAGCACGATGTTGAACAGCTGGGGAAGCTCGTCGAGAGAGTACTTGCGCAGCACCCGTCCCACCCGGGTCACCCGCGGGTCCGCGCGGAGCTTGAAGAGGACGTGTCCCGGCCGGTGGTCGAGCGTGCGCAGCAGCGACTCCGCATCGACGACCATGGTGCGGAACTTCCAGATCCGGAACTGCTTGCCGCCCCGGCCCACGCGCACCTGCCGGAAGAAGACCGGCCCCGGGGAGTCGAGCCTGATCACGATCGCCAGGACCGCGAAGACGGGCAGCAGCACGGCGACGGCGGCCACCGCGGCCAGCCACTCCCACACGTACTTGGCGACCCGGGTCAGCCGTGCCCGCAGGGCCTCGTCGACGTAGAGCAGGGTCATCGAGCCCAGGCGCATCGAGGACGTACGCTGCGGGGTGACGTCCTGCATCCGGGTGCTGACCAGCAGGGGCAGACCGAAGGACTCGCTCGTCCACGCCAGCCTCTGGATCTCGCGGCCGGCCAGGTCGGGTCCGGGGACGACCAGCACCGCATCCGGTGCCACCGAGGCGATCGCGCCGGCGAGGCCGTCGGCGCGGCAGACCGCTGCCGCCTCCATCAGGCCACCGCTGAGCCGGTGGGTCCACTCCGGCGTCGCCCTGTGGTCGTGCGCCGCCTCCACGACGACGACCCGCAGCGGGTTGCGCGGCCGGGAGCTGAAGATGTAGCCCACGACCCGGAACGCGAGCGCGGTGATCAGCCCGAGGACCGTCTGGACGACCAGCTGCGCCTGCGGCAGCTCGACCACCGCACCCAGCAGCCAGGTCGCCATGCTCATCGCCATGAAGGCCTTGAAGACCCCCGATACCGTCGCCCGCAGGCGCTCGGCGCCCGGCAGGATCTTCGGTGCGGTCATCCTGGTGGCCAGGCCCCAGACCAGTCCCCATGCGAGCGCGTGGACGACTTCCTGCCCCACGAGGAGCGGCGCCAGGATCATCAGTGCGAGCCCGTCGATCATCGAGGCCTGCAACCGAAGGGAGGGTGCCTTGACGGACACCCTCCGGCGGTTGATGTCGAGTGGGACTACGGTCTCCACCGACGCCAGCTCGATCGTCATTCATCTCCCCCATGGCTTCGGGCGCCCGGACGCTACTTCATGCCAGAACAATGCGGGATGAGAGCGGTCGCGTGGGCCCGATAGGGGTCCGGTTAGACCAAATGAGGGAATCAGAACCCACTGGTCCAGACCAGTTGGATCACTCCAGTGACTGGGGCGAGCGCCAGCCGAGGCGGTGGGCGAGCCCGACCGCGGCGATCTGGGACGTGACCTGGAGCTTGGCGAGAATCGACTTCACCTGCGTACGCACGGTCGCCTCGGAGACGACGCCGATGACGGCGATCTCGTGGACGGTGCGGCCGAGCATCAGATGACCGAGCACCTGGGACTCGCGCTTGGTGAGCAGCTCGATGCGGCGGCTCAGCTCGGCGATCTCGTGCTGGCGCTCGAACCAGATCCGGATCAGCCGCTCGCGGTCGCTCACCGCGAGCACACAGGCGCCCTGGTAGAGCCGCCTGACGGTGCCGAGGATCTCGCCGAGCGGGCGGGACTTGGACAGCACCGTGCGGGCGCCGTTGCGGAGCGCCTGGCCCCACCGCGCCTCCTCGATGGCCCCGGTCACCACGACCACGTCGACGCCGGCCTTGGCGAGCGGCTCGATGAGGCGTACGCCGTCGCCGTAGCGGCCCAGGTCGAGGTCGAGGAGCACGACCTTCGGCTTGTTGCGGAGCACGACGGAGACCATCGTGGCGGTGGAGACGGGCTCGCTGGGCATCGGGATACGGCGTACGTCGTATCCCTCCATCGAGACGGCGAGCTCGAGCGACTCCGCGAAGAGGACGTGGTCCTCGACGATGACGACTCGGTACTGGCTACGCGGCGACAACGTCATCAGACGTGCCTTCCTTCTCGGTCTCGACTTCGGGTCCTTCGATCACGGCACTGGGGAGAGTGACCACGAAGGTCGTACGCTCTCCGACGGCGAGGCGGAGTGAGCCGCCCATCCGCTCGGCGAGCTTGCGGGCCACGTTGAGCCCGATCCCCTGACCGGCCGAGTCCGGTCCGCGGGTGCCCCACTCGAAGATCCGCTCACGCAGGTGGGGTGCGACGCCGGGGCCATCGTCGGAGACCTGGATGACCACCATCGGCCCACGCTCCCCACGCTGGTGCCGGACCGCGACATCGACGGAGCCGGAGCCGTGCTTGGCCGCGTTGTCGAGGAGGACGTTGACGATCTCCGCGACCGCGTCCGAGCTGCCGGCGGCGAGCGCGTTGCTGGGCATGTGGACGACCGTGGTGCCGCTGGCCTCGTGGGCCAGGGCGAGATTGTGGATCACCGAGTCGACGTCGACGACGCCGTTGTCGACGGGCATCGTGTCGGCGCCACCACGATGAGCGCGGACGAGGCGCTCCAGGCGCCGGAGCTCGCTGCCCATCATGGTCAGCATCGCGACGCGGCGCTCCGGGTCGAGGGTCTCGGAGTTGCACAGCAGCTCGCTGGCCGAGCGGACGCCGGCGAGGGTCGAGGTCACCTCGTGCATCCGGGCCCGGTGGAGACGCTGGGTCTCCCGAGCGCTGAGCAGGTCGTGGTAGATCTCGTCGGCCGCCTTCGCCTCGGCGGCGCACACACGCCGGTAGATGAGTACGGCGCCGTGAACGAGCCCGGCGGACGCGGCCAGCGACGTCGCGACGACGATGGCCGTGAGGAAGACCCACAGGAGCACTCCGTGGGAGTGAAATGAGACCCAGGGGCCCTGGAGAACGGCGATGAGAAAGCTCTGGACGCCGATGAAGACGGCTGTCGTGGTTGCGTAAGCGGTGCCTAGCCAGCCCGAGTTGACTCGCTTGAAAATGGACGTAGACATACTGCTCCCCATGACTGGTCGGCCAGTGAGGATGGCCCCGATCAGGGACCCGAGTGGTCCCGCTCCTCCAGCCCGAGTTGTTCGGGCCGTCCAGATTTGAATGTTGTGACCGAATCCTTCGCTCAAGGAAACGTAATCATCACGTTATCGCCGCGCGACCTCATTTCGGGCCAATACCGAGATTTGAGGAGTCAAAGATTTCCGAGGTCGTCCACAACCTACATTGCGGGACACGTTGTCCCAGGTCATCCCCAAACTTGGGGGAACGTAGAACATGTTCCCGGTAGGGGTCGCGGGACACCCAGAATGGTCATACCCCCAGGTAGATTTGGCAGGGCCCGAGACGACCGAACGGCGCACCAGGCATGGCAGGCTCGACCGTACGACTCAGGGTGGCTGTCTCGGCGGACGAGACGATGACCCTCGACGCGGTGCGGGTCGCGCTCGGCGAGCGCGGCATCGCCGTGACGGCGACCGCTGCCACCGATGCGGACCCGGCCGATCTCCTCCGCGGTGACCCCGCGGCCTGGCTGGTGGTCACCGACCTCGACGACTGGCCGCAGGTCGACCGGGTGCAGGCACTGGTGCGTGGCGTACGGCTGCCGGGGGTGGCGCTCACCACCGCTCCGCGCGGCGGGCTGTGGGGGGCGCTGATCGAGGCCGGGGCGGTCGAAGTGCTGCCCGCCGACACCGACTCGGACACGATCGAGGGCTCGCTTCGCGACGCGGCCGAGGGACGTCCTGGCCACTCCCCCGCCGAGGTCGAGGGCCTGGTCGCGCAGTGGCACATGATGCGCGACGGGCGCGAGCGGATGCGCCGTGTGGTCGCCTCGCTGACCGTGCGCGAGCACGAGGTCATCGAGCTGCTCTACGACGGAGCCACCGTCGCCGAGATCGCGGCCCGCTTCGGCGTTGCCCAGACGACGGTGCGGACCCAGGTGAAGTCGATCCTGCGGAAGTTCGGGGTCGGCTCCCAGCTGGCCGCGGTCGCGGCGTACGACCGGTACCTGTTCCCCAGGAGCTGAACCTAGGAGTTGAACTTCTGCTGGGTCTTCTCCAGACCCTCGGTGATCAGCGTCTCGATGGCGTCGGCGGCGGTGTCGACGACGAACGGCAGCACCTTGCGCTCGGTGGTGGAGAAGTTGGAGAGCACGAAGTCGTGCACCTCCTGGCGCCCGGGCGGGCGGCCGATGCCGACGCGCACCCGGTGGAAGTCGCCGGTGCCGAGAGAGGACCGCATCGACTTGAGGCCGTTGTGGCCGTTGTCGCCACCGCCCAGCTTGACCCGCATCGTGTCGAAGGCGATGTCGAGCTCGTCGTGGATGGCGATGACGTGGTCGGGCTGGACCTTGTAGAAGGTCGCGAGCGCCTTGACCGGCCCGCCGGACTCGTTCATGAAGGTCCGAGAGCGGGCGAGCACGACGCGTGGGCCGGGCACCCCCGGGGTCGTCCCCCGGAGGCGCCCTTCCACGACGTCAGCACGGCCGGACTTGTGGGCGCGCCACTTGCTGCCCAGCCGGTTGGCCAGCTCGTCGGTGACGAGATAGCCGATGTTGTGACGGTGCCCGGCGTACGTCGGCCCGGGGTTGCCCAGGCCGACGATCAGCCAGACGCCGTCGGTCACCGAGTCAGAAGTCACTCGGCGTCGGCGGCCTCAGCGGCCTCGGCGGCCTCGGCGGTCTCGCCCTCGGCGGCCTCGTCGGCGACAGGCTCCTCGATGGTGCGGGCCTCGGTGATGTTCACGACCAGGGTCTCCGGGTCGGTCACGAGGGTGGTGCCCTTGGGCAGCTCGACCTGGCCGGCCAGGATCTGGGTGCCGATCTCGAGGCCCTCGATGTTGACCTCGAGGCTCTCAGGCACGTGGGTGGCCTCGGCCTCGACGGTCAGGGTGTTGGCGTCGGTGACGACCATGGTGCCGGAGGCGGCGTCGCCCACGACGTTGACGACGATGTCGACGGTGACCTTCTCGCCCGCGCGGACGGCGACGAAGTCGACGTGCTCGATGACACGGCGGACGTCGTCGACCTGGACCTGCTTGGTCAGGGCGAGCTGCTTCTTGCCGTCGATGTCCAGCTCCAGGAGCGCGTTGGCACCGTGGTGCTTGAGCGCCATCATGGTGGCGTGGCCCGGCAGGGTCAGGTGGATCGGGTCGGCGCCGTGGCCGTAGACGACCGCCGGAATCTTGTTCTCACGGCGGATGCGGCGAGCGGCACCCTTGCCGAACTCGGTGCGCTTCTCGGCGACGATCTTCTCGCTGGACATGCGTTGAACTCCTCGATGAGTGGTGCTGACGTCAATGGCGCCCGGCTGGTCCAACGAAGGCCGTGCGACGAAGGCACGGCGTCCCTGAGAAGAGACGTCCACCTTGTCGATCACGGAGCGCGAGGCGCTCCCTCGCCGAGGCAACTGCCACAGACTATCCCCGCATCACGCTCACAGCGAAATGCGCGCGCGTGCTGACCTGCGAGGACGTACGTTGGAGGTCGTGTCCCTCACACTCGACGAGGCCCGCGAGCGGGCCGGCGTGCTCACCTCCGTCTCCTACGACCTGGATCTCGACCTCACCGGCCTCGACACGTTCCGGAGCCACTCCCGGGTCCGGTTCCGACCCGCGACCGCCGAGACGTTCCTGGAGCTGAAGGGCGCGCTCACGGTGGTGCTGGTGGTCAACGGGGAGGCGGTCGATGCTGCATACGACGGCGGGCGGGTGCGGCTGAGCGGGCTGTCGACCGAAGAGGTCAACGTCGTGGAGGTGGCCGCGACGCTGCCCTACACGACCGACGGCGACGGGATGCACACGTTCACCGACCCGGTCGACGGCTCTCGCTACGTGTCCGCCTACCTCGGCATGGACAACGCCTCGAAGGTCTTCGCCTGCTTCGACCAGAACGACCTGAAGGCGTCGTTCGCGGTCTCGGTCACCGCTCCTCCCGAGGACACCGTGCTGGCCAACGGCGCGGTCGTCTCGCACGACGCCGGCCGCTGGGTCTTCGCGCCCACTCCCCCGATCC
>NZ_JAALAA010000032.1 GCF_011045035.1 Nocardioides turkmenicus | reverse complement strand
CCCCGGACGGGTGGGGTGTTGGGGTACGGACCGGCTTGCTCACGAGGTGCAACCCTAGTCGGGCGATAGCCAGGAGGCGGCTGCGGCCCGGGCTGGGGCGGCCCGGGCTGATGCGGCCTGGGCGGGACCATCGGACGCCGGGGCGCGTCGTACTCCATCTCCTCCGGCCGCCCGGCCGGACCGGGGACGGTCAGCGCCCCGATGATCGTGGTGATCGGCATCGCCAGCACCACCCCGATGCCGGCGGCCATCGTGGAGACGATCTCGCCGGCCATCTGCTCGGTGGTCAGCAGCGAGAAGAACGTGCGGTCGTAGAGCTGGATCACCAGCAGCAGGGTCAGCGCGGTGCCGACGTAGGCGAACACGATCGTGTAGATCGTCGAGGCGACGTGGTCGCGGCCGATCCGCATCGCGCCGCGGAAGACGTCCCACCGCGAGGTGGTCGGCCCGGCGGCGCGCAGCTCCCACACCGCGGACGCCTGGGTGATGGTGACGTCGTTGAGCGCGCCGAGGCCGGCAATGATCACGGCGGCGACCAGGAGGCTCTGCAGGTCGAGCTCGGCGTCGAGCGAGGAGAGCGTCTGACCGCTCTCCGAGCCCAGGCCGCTGAGCCGGCTCCCGCCGATCGCGAGGGTGCCGATCAGGGCGGTCACCGCGACGCCGGCCAGCGTGCCGGCGAGCGCCACCGACGTACGCACCGAGAGCCCGTGGGTCGTGTAGAGCACGACGTAGAGGATCAGCACCGAGGAGACCAGCGCGACCCACGCCGCGGGCTCGCCGGAGAGCAGCGCCGGCAGCAGGAACAGCCACACCACCGCGCCCGCGAAGCCCAGGCCGAGCACGGCCATCAGCCCGCGCAGCCGCGCGACGGCGACGACGCACACCACGAAGAGACCGACCAGCAGGAGCAGCGGCGGTCCGCGCTTGACGTCGAAGAAGGCGTAGGTCGCATCCCCCTCCTTCTCGGTGCGGGAGAGCTCCACCTCGTCGCCGGTCTCGAGCCCGGAGCGCGCCATCGGGGTCGAGATCTCGACGGCGACCTCGGTGCCGGTGTCGGGTCCGCTGGTCAGCTTCACCGAGGCCTTGTTGCAGCCCTCAGGCGTGCCCTCGGCGGTGCACGGCTCGGCGACCGAGGTCACCTCGGCCGTCTCGAAGACGACGCCGTCGGCGACGAACTCCTGGGACCCCTGGAGCTTCTCGACCGCGGCGCGGTCGGGCCACCAGACGGCCACGCCGACGACGGTGATGACGGCGATGAGCACCAGCGAGACGGTCAGCACCATCCGCGGCAGCGCCTCGACCTCCACCTCGGCGTCGTGCCCGCCGTGGGAGTGGCCGTGGGAGTGGGCCATCGTTCCTCAGCTCTCGACGTATTCGAGCGAGCGCAGGTTGCGGTCCAGATGCCAGGAGAGGTACGCAGCGACCAACCCGCTCGCCTGCCTGCTGGTCCGGTCCTCGGCGCAGCCGACGGTATCCCAGTCACCTGAGAGCAGCGCACCGAGGTGGGTGAGTGTCTCAGGCGCGGGCGTCGCCGAGCCCGGCACCCGGCAGGTCGTGCACAGCGCGCCACCCATGGAGACGTTGAACCACCGGTGCGGACCCTCCAGCCCGCAGCGCGCGCACGCCTCGAAGGACGGCGCGTAGCCGGCGACGGCCAGCGAGCGGAGCAGATAGGAGTCGAGCACGTGTCGCGGCAGCCGGTCGCCCTGGGCGAGCACCCGCAGCCCGCCGACGAGCAGCAGATACTGCTGGGGCGCCGGCTCGCCCTCCTCGTGGACCAGCCGGTCGGCGGTCTCGAGCATCGCGGTGCCGGCGGTGTAGCGGTCGTAGTCGAGGCCGATGCCCGCATGGAACAGGGTCAGCGTCTCGGCCTGGGTGATCGTGTCGAGGTTGCGCCCCTCGGCGAACTGCAGGTCGACATGGGTGAACGGCTCCAGACGCGAGCCCCACCTCGAGGTGGTGCGCCGCACGCCCTTCGCGACGGCACGCACCCGCCCGTGGTGGCGGGTGAGCATGGTGATGATCCGGTCGGCCTCACCGAGCTTGTGGGTGCGAAGCACGATGGCCTCGTCGCGGTAGAGCGGCACGGCACCATTCTGCCGCGTCGCACCGACAACCGCGGCAGCGACAGACCTACATCACGTCAACGACGCGTGTGGCTGACCGCCAGCGGTGGACATGTCTCCTATCGTGCCCACCATGAGCTCCACAGGCATCGACCGCCGCCATGACGACCGCAGGCCGGGCGCCGCACCGACGCCACCGGTCACCGTCGTCGACTGGCTGATGCTGGTGCTCGCGATCGTCTCGGTCGCGCTGCTCGTCTGGATCACCTTCTGGGACGTACCCCGGGTCTGGGCCGACCGGGTGATCATCGCTGACTACGTCATCTGCGGGATCTTCTTCGTCGAGTTCTGCATCCGCTGGGCCAGGTCCGGGCTGGGCTGGAAGTTCCTGGCGCTCTACTGGTACGAGATCCTCGGCATGATCCCGCTCTCGGACCCGGCCTTCCGTGCCTTCCGGCTGCTGCGGGTGGTGGTCATCTTCCTCCGGCTGATGCGCGCGGCCGACCGTGCCTTCGGCGACCGCGTCTCGGCGTACGTGGTGGGAAGGTTCTCCGGGGCGATCGTCAACGCGATCCGCAAGCCGATCACGGTCGCGGTGCTCGACGAGGTGATCGCGGTGATCCAGACCGGCAACTACACCCGGCACATCTCCAGCGCGATCGAGGAGAACCGCGCCGAGATCGACACGCTCATCATCGACCTGATCCGCCAGGACCAGGCGACCGGAAAGCTGAAGTACCTCCCCTTCCACGACGACGTCGTCCGCCTCGTGGCCGACACGGTGCTGCGCCTGGTCGACGAGGGCCTGGCCGACCCGCGGGTCCACGAGATCATCTCCGACGCCATCCGCGAGTCTGCCAAGGAGCTGCGGGAGAACATCGGCTCGGACGACTACGCCGCGGTCAAGCGCGATCAGGAGCGGTTCGGGAAGTAGGTCGGCGACGTTGTTCAGAGCACCGTTCAAGACCGCCTGGATCGCGAGCAGCCGCTTGGGCCTCTGCGCGAAGTACGACGCCGGCTCCTAGGGACGTCTAGGAGATCAGCGGCGCCAGCCGTCTGACCGCCTCCCGGAGACGGTCCGGGGTCGTCGCGGCGTACCCGATCACGAGGCCGGGCGGCCCGGTGCCCTGGCGGTGCCGGGACAGCGGATGGACCGCGATGCCCGCCTCGAGCGCGGCCTCCGCGACCGCGGTGTCGTCGATCCCGTCGGGCAGGGTCGCCAGTACGTGGAGCCCGGCCGCGACACCTCGGACCCGAGCGGCCGGCAGATGCTCGGCGAGCGCCTCGAGCAACGCGTCGCGCCGGGCCTTGTGCCGGGGCCGGACCAGCCTGAGGTGTCGCTCGAAGGCACCCGAGGTCAGCATGCGGGCCAGTGTGATCTGGGGCAGCGCCGGGCTGGCGAGGTCGAGCCAGTAACGAGCCTCGACCAGCTCCTCGTGCATCCCCGACGGAGCGATCAGCCACCCGATCCGCATCGCCGGCGCCAGCGTCTTCGACACGCTGCCGAGGTGGACCACCCGGTCGGGTGCGAGCACCTTCACCGCAGCGACGGGCGGCCGGTCGTAACGGTGCTCCGCGTCGTAGTCGTCCTCGATCAACAGCCGGTCCGGCGCCGCCCGGACCCACTCGACCAGCTCCCGCCGGCGCTGCGGAGAGAGCACCACGCCGGTCGGGAACTGATGCGCGGGCGTGACCACGACGGCGTCGACCCCGCTGGCACCGAGCGCCGCGACATCCAGGCCGTCGCCATCGACCGGCACCGGGACGGTCGTCATCCCCCACCGTTGCAGGTGCACCCGCCCGCCGTAGGACCCCGGCTCCTCGAAGCCGACTGTGGTCCTGCCACGCTCCTCGAGCCAGCGCGCGAGCAGCACCAGCCCCTGGGCAACCCCGTTGACGACCAGGATCTCGTCGGGCGAGACCGTGAGCCCGCGCGTACGTCCCAGCCAGACCGCGAGCGCCTCCCGGAGCACGGGCACACCGCGCGGGTCGCCGTAGCCGAGGTCGGCGCTCCCGACCTCGGCGAGCACCTCCCGCGAGGCCTTCGCCCACGCCGCCCGCGGGAAGGCGGACAGATCCGGCACCCCCGGGGAGAGGTCCAGCTCGGGCGTCGGCAGACGCGTGGCGGCGCCGAGGCGGCGTACGGCTCCGGGAACCGCGCTCACCCGTGTCCCGCCGCCGCTGCGAGCCGAGAGCAACCCCTCGTCGGTCAGCCGCTGGTACGCCTCGACGACCACCCCGCGCGAGACGCCGAGCTGGGTCGCGAGCGTGCGCGACGCCGGCACCCGGGCGCCGACGGCGAGGCGGCCGTCGGCCACGGCGTCGCGCAGCGCACCGGTGAGCCAGGCCGCCAGCCCGCCCGGCGGCACGCCGGCCGGGTCGAGCTGGAGGAAGTCCGCTCCGGTCACTTGGTCCACTCTGCCACCTCGACCTTGGATCTGTCTGCCAGACCAAATCGGCGCGAATCTCGTGGTCATGAGCACCGAGACCCTCCCCCGTCCCGATATGGCCGGCTCCTCCGGGCCTGCCGAACACGCGCGAGCATCACGCGGCACCCTGATCGGCATCGCGTTCGCCGCGGCCGGGATGGTGTGCGTCGGCAGCAGCGTCGCGGTCTCCGCCGCCATCACGGACGCCCCGCTCTTCACCCTCCAGTCCGTCCGCTACGCCCTCGCCGCCGTGCTCC
Source organism: Nocardioides turkmenicus (assembly GCF_011045035.1). Taxonomy (GTDB): domain Bacteria; phylum Actinomycetota; class Actinomycetes; order Propionibacteriales; family Nocardioidaceae; genus Nocardioides; species Nocardioides turkmenicus. Next base: position 39,238 of record NZ_JAALAA010000032.1, on the reverse strand, counting down.
TGCTCGTGGTCGCCCGCGTCACCGGCTGGCGGGTCCCGCGCCCGCGCGGTCGCGAGTGGCTCTGGCTGGCCGGGGTGGCGACCGTGGGCCTGGTGCTCTTCAACGTCGGCGTCGTACGCGGCGTCGCCCATGCCGAACCGGCGGTGATCGGGGTGGCTGTGGCCGCCGTCCCGATGCTGCTCGCCGTGGTCCCGGCGGTCGCGACCCGCACCCTGCCGGCCCGCCCGGTGATCATCGGGGCCACGGTCGTGACGACGGGGGCGATCCTGGTCCAGGGCTTCGGCAGGACCGACGCGGCCGGCGTCGGCTACGCGCTCCTGGTGCTCGCCTGCGAGGCGGGCTTCACGCTCCTGGCGGTGCCCGTCCTCGCCCGGCTGGGTGCCTTCGGGGTCTCGTTCCACTCGGTGTGGATGGCAGCCGCGGGCATGGCCGTCGTCGGTGTGGTGGCGGAGGGTCCGGCGGCGGTCGCCACGCTCGACACCGTCGACCTGCTCGCGGCCCTCCACCTGGCGGTGGTGGTCACCACGCTCGCGTTCCTGCTCTGGTTCACCGCGGTCGGCCGCCTGGGCTCCGGGCGCGCCGGCCTGCTGACCGGCGTCGTGCCCGTCGCGGCGGCCGCCCTCGGCGTATCTCTCAACGGGATCGTGCCCGGACCGATGGTCTGGCTCGGCACGGCTGTCGTCGCGCTGGGCCTGGTGATCGGCCTGCGCGGCGGCGCCGCTGCGGGTCGTCCCGCAGCGGCGCCCAGCGTCAGCGCTGCGGGATCGTGACCGCCTGGGCCCGGTTGGCCGCGCAGACGACGGCCCGCAGCGAGGCGGTGACGATGTTCTCGTGGATGCCGATGCCCCAGACGATCTCGCCGGCGATCTCGCACTCGACGTACGCAGCAGCAGATGCGTCGCCGCCGGCCGAGAGCGCGTGCTCGGCGTAGTCGAGGACCCGGATCTCGGCCCCGGCCTCCTTGAGCGCGTCGACGAAGGCAGCCACCGGGCCGTTGCCGACACCCTTGTAGGTGCGCTCCTCGCCGCGTACGCGGAGGGTGACCTGCTGCTCGTCGCCGCCCTCGGCGTCGGTCACCGAGGACCAGCTCTCCAGGGCGTACGGCTCCTCGCGCTCGAGGTACTCGGCGGAGAAGATCGACCAGATCTCCTCCGGGCTGACCTCGCCGCCCTCGGTGTCGGTGTGCTGCTGGACCACGCGCGAGAACTCGATCTGCGCGCGACGCGGCAGGTCCAGGGAGTGCTCGGTCTTGAGCAGGTAGGCCACGCCGCCCTTGCCGGACTGGCTGTTGACCCGGATGACGGCCTCGTAGGTGCGGCCGACGTCCTTGGGGTCGATGGGCAGGTAGGGCGCCTCCCACGGGATCTCGCTGGTCGGCTTGCCGGCCTCGGCGGCGATCCGGTCGAGGTCCTCCAGGCCCTTCTTGATGGCGTCCTGGTGGGAGCCGGAGAAGGCGGTGTAGACCAGGTCGCCGGCGTAGGGGTGGCGCGGGTGGACGTTGATGTTGGTGACGTACTCGACGGTGCGGCGGATCTCGTCGATGCCGCCGCCGACCCGGAAGTCGATCTGCGGGTCGATGCCCTGGGAGAAGAGGTTCATGCCCAGGGTGACCAGGTCGACGTTGCCGGTGCGCTCGCCGTGACCGAACAGGCAGCCCTCGACGCGGTCGGCGCCGGCCATCAGGCCGAGCTCGGTGGCCGCGACCGCGGTGCCGCGGTCGTTGTGCGGGTGCAACGAGATCGCCGAGTGCTCGCGGCGGGTCAGGCCGCGGCCGAAGTACTCGATCTGGTCGGCGTAGGTGTTCGGCGTGGACATCTCGACCGTCGCGGGCAGGTTGAGGATGATCTCGCGGCCGGCCTCCGGCTGCCACACGTCGCTCACCCGCTCACAGACCTCCAGCGCGTAGTCGGTATCGGTCTGGGTGAAGATCTCCGGGCTGTACTGGTAGCCGAAGTCCTCGGTGCCGATCAGCTCGGGGACGTGCTCCTCGGCGTACTTCATCACCATCTCGGTGCCGCGCACGGCGATCCCGATGCACTCTGCCGGGGTCACGTTGAACACGACCCGGCGGAACAGTTCGGCGGTGGCGTTGTAGAGATGGATCGTGGCCCGCGGGGCACCGGCAATCGACTCGGCGGTGCGCGAGATGAGGTCCTCGCGCGCCTGGGTCAGGACCGAGATCTGTACGTCATCGGGGATCCGGTCCTCCTCGATCAGCTTGCGCACGAAGTCGAAGTCGGTCTGGCTCGCGCTCGGGAAGCCGACCTCGATCTCCTTGTAGCCCATCGCGACCAGCAGCTCGAACATCCGCAGCTTGCGGGCCGGCGTCATCGGGTCGATCAGGGCCTGGTTGCCGTCACGCAGGTCGGTGGAGAGCCACCGCGGGGCCTTGGTGATCTTCTTGCTGGGCCAGGTGCGGTCGGGGACGTCGACGGGCACGCACGCGCGGTAGCGCTCGAACGGCATCCCCGACGGCTTCTGCTGGTTGCTGGAGTTGCTCAGGTTGGTCATGCGGAATCCTCATCAGGTGGGAGCGAGTGCCGGCGCACGTCGAACCTCCGCAGCGAGGGAGTCCCGGCCAAGAAAGAGAACTGTTCAGACCCCGCTGCGGCAGCTAAGGAGGAGGCTGCGCATCATGACTCGGTAACAATAACAGAACAGAACTGGCAGACTGGCACCGAACTGACGACCAATTGGGAGGAACGGGCGTGTCCCACCTGGAAGAGCTCACGGTCGAGGAGTCCTGGCGGCTCGCGGCGGACAGCCAGATCTCTCGGATCGGGTGGACCGGCCCGCGCGGCCCGGTGGTGCTGCCGGTCAACCACGCCATGCACGACAAGACGGTCTGGATCCGCACCTCGGCCCACTCCTCGATGGCCGAGCAGATCGACGAGTCCGCCGTCGCACTGCTCGTCGACGACCTCGACCCCGACACCCACGTCGGCTGGTCGGTGCAGTTCAAGGGGCGCGCCGAGATCCTCTACCGGGAGGACCAGATCCCCGAGGTCGTCAAGGGCCTCCACTCCTGGCCCGCCGGACCCCGCCCGCTGTGGGTGCGGCTGCACCCCAAGGAGGTCACCGGCCGCCGTCTGGTCGCTGACGCCTGATGCCTCGCCTGCTCGTCGTCCACCACTCCCCGACCCGCTCGCTGCAGCGGCTGACGGACGCGGTCGTCTCCGGCGCCAACGACCCCGAGATCGAGGGCGTCGAGGTCGTCGTACGCCCCGCCCTGGAGGCGACAGCCGACGACGTGCTGGGCGCCGACGGGTACGTGCTCGGCACCAGCGCCAACTTCGGCTACATGTCCGGCGCCCTCAAGCACTTCTTCGACTCGACCTTCCTGGCCGTGGGCGGTGCGCTCGACCCGTCCGGAGGGGCCGGTGAGTCGGCCGGCGCGACCGCCAAGCGGCCCTACGGTCTCTACGTCCACGGCCGCTACGACACCACCGGCGCGATCCGCTCGGTGCAGTCCATCGTCGGTGCGCTGGGGTGGACCCAGGCCTTCGACATCCTCGACGTGATGGGCGACGTCGAGGACGCGCATGTCGAGGCGGCGTACGAGCTGGGAGCCACGCTGGCCGCGCTCCTGGGCTGAGCTCTCCTTTCGGCCCGCTCATGGTTTCGCAAGTAGAGTCGATCCCCGTGATCGGCCATACCCCTGGACGTACGACCTCCTTGTCCCTCGTGATCGTGGTGCTCGCCGCCCTCGCGCTCAGCGGGTGCGGTGGCGATCGGGCGGCCGCCAAGGGCGAGGACCCGAAGCAGGTGGACTCGACCGCGGTGCCCGAGGTCGGCAAGTGCCGCAACCTCAGCCACGAGGACGTCGCCGAGGCCTACAACTTCGACAAGTACGTCGCCTGCGACGAGCCGCACAACGCCGAGACCTTCGGCGCCGGACCGCTCCCGGACGAGTTCAAGGACGCCGAGTACGGCGACGAGAAGGTCAACGAGTGGGCCTTCAGCCAGTGCCGCAAGCTGCTGGAGAAGTACGTCGGCACCAACCAGAGCGTGCTGATGCGCTCGATGCTCTCCCACGTCTACTTCGGTCCCTCGGAGAAGGCCTGGGAGGAGGGCGCGCGCTGGATCCGCTGCGACGTGGTCGGCGGCGGCCAGCAGGGCGCCGAGTACGTCGACCTGCCGACCACCACCCGCAACCTCCTCAAGGTCAAGAACATCGAGGACATCGAGGACCGTTGGATGGTGTGCGCGCAGGGCAAGACGGTCACCTCCGCGAAGGTGCCCTGCTCCGAGCCGCACCAGATGCGCGCCGTGACGACCATCAAGCTGGGCGAGGACAAGACCCCGTTCCCGGGCGTGGCGGAGTCCAAGAAGAAGGCTGCGCAGTACTGCAAGGGCTCGGTCCAGGCCTGGTTGGGTTACCCGGAAAGCTTCGACTACGGGTACACATGGTTCGGAGAGAAGGAGTGGAACGCCGGCAACCGCTGGGCGGTCTGCTGGGCGGTGACCGAGGAGTGAGCATGGGTCGTAACAAGCTGTGGGGGGCTCTCGTCGTCGTCGGGGCCATGGCTCTCGCCGGATGTGGCGGGGGCGAGCCCGAGGCCGCGCCGTCGGCATCGTCCGCCCCGCCGTCCCCGTCCGCCTCCCCGGCGCCGTCCCCCAAGGAGGGCGCCTGCTACAACCTCACCTACGAGGAGGCGCTGGCCCCGACCGCCGGCGGCACCGCGGTGTCCTGCAAGGGCAAGCACACCACCCAGACCTACGCCGTGGGCCGGCTGAAGAACGTCGTCGACGGCCACCTGGTCGCGGTCGACTCCGAGCAGGTCGCGGCCCAGGTCGCGGAGGCGTGCCCCAACAAGGTCACCAAGTACCTCGGCGGCGACGCCGACGACCTGCGCCTCTCCATGCTGCGCCCGGTCTGGTTCACACCCACCATCAAGGAGTCCGAGGCCGGCGCCAACTGGTTCCGCTGCGACGTCATCGGCATCGCCGGCCCCAAGGCCCTGATGACGCTCAAGGGCAACATGAAGGGCGTCCTGGGCGACTCCGACACCGCCGAGCCGTTCCGGATGTGCGGCACCGCCTCGCCCAAGTCCGAGTCCTTCAAGCGCGTCCCGTGCTCCATGAAGCACACCTGGCGCGCGCTGTCCGTCATCGACCTCGGCTCCGGGAAGTACCCCGGCGAGTCGCGGGTCAACAGCGCCGGCGCCGAGGACTGCAAGGCCGCCGCCGCCGAGGTCGCCGACGACCCGCTCAAGTACGAGTGGTCCTGGGAGTTCCCCAGCGCCGAGCAGTGGCAGGGCGGGCAGACCTACGGGATCTGCTGGGCCCCGGCCTGAGCCTCAGAACCCGAGCTTGCGCAGCTGACGTGGGTCGCGCTGCCAGTCCTTGGCGATCTTGACGTGCAGGTCGAGGTAGACCGGCATGCCGAGCAGTTCCTTGATCTGCAGCCGGGCGCGCTGGCCGACGTCCTTGAGCCGGGAGCCCTTGTGGCCGATCACGATGCCCTTCTGGGAGTCGCGCTCGACGTACAAGAAGGCGTGGACGTCCATCAGCGGCTTGTTCTCGGGGCGGTCCTCACGCAGCCGCATCTCCTCGACGACGACGGCGATGGAGTGCGGGAGCTCGTCGCGTACGCCCTCGAGGGCTGCCTCGCGGATCAGCTCGGCGACGATGATCTCCTCGGGAGAGTCGGTGAGCTCGCCGTCGGGGTAGAGCGGCGGGCCCTCGGGGAGGAGCTTGATGAGGAGCTCAGCGAGGAGGTCGACCTGGTCGCCGCCGACGCTGGAGACCGGGACGATCTCGGCCCACTCGATGCCGAGCTCCTGGCCCAGCGCCTGGATCGACATCAGGTGCTCGCCGATCTGCTCGGGCGTGGCGAGGTCGGTCTTCGTCGCGACCGCGACCCGCTTGATGCCCTTCTTGAGCTTGTTGGCGTTCTCCGCGATCCGGCGGTCACCGGGGCCGATCTTCTCGTTGCACGGGAAGCAGATCGCGACCACGTCGACCTCGGTCCAGGTGGCCTCGACCAGGTCGTTGAGCCGCTCGCCGAGCAGCGTACGCGGCCGGTGGATGCCCGGGGTGTCGACCAGGATCAGCTGGCCGTCGGGGCGGTGGACGATGCCCTTCACCACGGTGCGGGTGGTCTGCGGCTTGTCGGAGGTGATCGCCACCTTGGTGCCGACCAGCGCGTTGGTCAGAGTCGACTTGCCCGCGTTGGGACGCCCGACGAACGACACGAAGCCGCTCCGGAAGGCTGGCTGGGTCTCCGGATCGGTCACTGCTGCTCCTGCTGCTCGTCGTATCGCTGCCAGATCTGCTCGTCGGTGAGCCCCTGCGCCTTGCCCTCGCGCCACACCGGGCCGGGATCGACCGCGCGCGGCTGCCGCTTCTGGCCACCGCCCCGCCAGTAGCCCATCACGTCGTAGGCGTGGGAGTCGAGCTTCCGCTCCCGCATCAGATGCTTGCGGATCGCCCGCATCTGGCTCGACTCGCCGGCCATCCAGAAGTAGCCCTCGCCCGCGGGCCACTCGATCTTCTCCACGGCCGCGGCCAGGTCGGAGGAGGTCTCCGAGGGCGGCGCCGACCAGGTGACCTCGGCGGAGTCGGGCAGGTAGCCGGGCAGGTAGCCGGGCAGGTCGTCGGGCACCTCGGCCCAGATCCGCGTCGGCAGCGTGGTGGTCTCGGCGATCCGCGCCATCGCCGGCATCGCGGTCAGGTCGCCGACCAGCAGCAGCCACTCGGCACCGTCGGGCGCGGCGTAGGAGCCTTTGGGCTCGGTGATCGTCACGGTCTGTCCTACCGGGTCGAGGCGGGTGGCCCACTCGGTCACCAGGCCGACGTCGTGGACGACGACGTCGAGGGTCAGCTCGCCCTCCTGCCAGGACCGCACGGTGTAGTAGCGCGACTGGAACTGCCCGGGCACGATCAGCCCGACCCACTCGTCCGGGATCCCGGTCGACTCGAACCCGGCCAGCCCGGGGCCGCCGAGCACCAGACGTACGAGGTGGGGCGTGATCTGCTCGCGCCGCAGCACCTCCGCGGCGTACTGCTGGGCCTTGACACTCATCAGCTCAAGGTTATCCGCGCCGAGCGCCGCTGCCCGCATCAGCGCAGCTGTCGAATGGGGCGTGACTCGTTCGTGGAGCAGGTGAATAGTCCTGTTCAGTCGAAGGAGACAGCTCATGAAGACCTACAACCTCGCTGAGATGCACGGAGCCCCGACCATGTCCTGGGAGGAGGTGACGACGCGGCTGGAGGCCGGGTTCAACCAGGCCCCCGGGTCTCAGGACGGCGAGCCCGGGCGCTACACGACCTGGGTGACCACGCTCAACGCCGACGGCGGCCCGCACGTGAACGCGGTCGGCGCGATCTGGTTCGACGGCTCCTTCTACCTCGTCACCGGACCAGGGACCCGGCGCGGCCGCAACCTGGCGCGCGACCCCCGCTGCGCCCTTTCCCTCTCGGTGCGCGAGTTCGACCTGGTGGTCGAGGGCAACGCCACCCGGGTGCTGGGCGAGGAGCTCGCCCGGGTGGCGAAGCGCTACCACGACCACGAGGGGTGGCCGGCCGAGGTCGACGAGTCCGGCGAGGCGCTGACCGCGCCATTCAACGCGCAGACCGCCGGCCCCGCGCCGTGGCACGTGCACCGGATCGACGCCACCTCGGCGCACGCGGTCCAGTGCGTGGAGCCGTACGGCGCGACCCGGTGGAGGTTCTGAGGTGGTCGACCTCTTCGCGGGCCTCCCGGTGACGAGCATCGCCGGCGCCTGATGATGAGATGACGAGTGGGCGGGAGCGGCACGCCGCTCCCGCCCACTCCCCTGCTCAGAAGGTGTGCCGCAGCGGGTAGCCGGAGGTCCCGTCGACGGTCTTGGTGGCGAGCACGTGGTGGAGCTGGATGTTGTTGCGCTCGAAGCCGATCCGGGAGCCGGCCATGTAGATGCCCCAGACCTTGGCGGTGCCGAGGCCGACCTCGTCGACGCAGGCGTCCCAGTTGTCGCGGAGGTTCTGGTTCCACGCGGTCAGCGTCTTGGCGTAGTGGACCCGGATGTTCTCGTGGTGCTGCACCTCGAGGCCGGTGTTCTCGATCGCGGAGACGATGGTGCCCGAGCCGATCAGCTCGCCGTCGGGGAAGACGTAGCGGTCGATGAACGCGCCCGCATTCGCTTTCGAGACGTTGTCGGGACGGGTGATGCAGTGATTGAGCAGCCGGCCGCCGTCGCGCAGCTTGCCCTTGATGAAGCCGAAGTAGGACGGGTAGTTGGCCACCCCGATGTGCTCGGTGAGACCGATGGAGCTGACCGCGTCGAAGTCCCCCTCGACCACGTCGCGGTAGTCGGAGAAGCGCACCTCGGCGACGTCGTCGAGACGGTCGGCCTTGATCGCCGCCTGGGCCCAGTTGGCCTGCTCGCGCGACAGCGTCACGCCGAGCGCCTTCACCCCGTAGTTCTTGGCGGCGTGGCGCACCATCCCACCCCAGCCACAGCCGATGTCGAGCAGCCGCATCCCGGGCTCGAGCCCGAGCTTGCGGCAGATCAGGTCGTACTTGGCCGCCTGCGCCTCCTCGAGGGTGGCGTCGTCGGTCGGGTAGAGGGCACAGGTGTAGGTCATCGAGGGACCCAGGACGTACTCGTAGAAGGTGTTGGAGACGTCGTAGTGGTGGTGGATCGCGTCGGCGTCGCGCTCAGGTGAGTGTCGCGTCCACGGCAGCGCGCCGAGCGCGCGGCCGGAGAGGTGGCGTACGTTCTCGGCCCGCTGCCGCCACGCGGGCAGGTGCTCCTGCGGCGGCGGCTTGGGCGGGACGAAGTTGGTCACGCCGAGCGCGCGGACCAGGTCGATCGTCTCGCGGGGACTGGGCCGCTTGAAGTCGGTCTTGTCCAGGATCAGGTCCAGGAGCGGGTAGGGGTCGCCCGGGTGGATGCCGTGGAGGGCCATGTCGCCGCTGACGTAGGCACGGGCCAGGCCGAGGTCGCCCGGCGCGGTCAGCAGGAACGCGAGCCCGCGCGGGTTGAGGATCTCCATGCCGAACTCGGAGTCCCGGTCGCCGGCGACACTGCCGTCGTACGCGGTGAGCTTGATCGGCAGCCCACCGTCGAAGAGTTCGTTGATGGTCTCTGCAATATGGTTCACAGTCTCTTCACCGCCTTGCTGTACAGATCGGTCAACCGATCGGCGGGGTCATACCTCGCCTTCACGGCCGCGAGGTTGTCCCCGTCGTAGAGAGCGTCGAAGACATCCTTGTCGTAGAACGCCTCGGAGTAGAGCGATTTATGCCCGCCGAGCTCGTGCACCTGCGTCTCGATCGCACGGTTCTTCGGGGCGTTGACGGCGCTGGGACCGACGTGGACGGTGCCCCAGAAGCCGACGTTGACGTACGTCCGGCCCGCCTCGAGCGGGTAGGTCGGCCACTTCCCTCCCGAGCTGGTCCCCCGCGAGACCAGCGGGCACAGCCACACCGGCCGCATCCCGATCTCGGCGTCGAACCACTCCAGGAAGGCGGGGAGGTTCTCGACCGGGACCTCGATGTCCTGGATCACCCGCTCCCGAAGCAGCCGCCCGGCACGTGCGTCGAGCTTGTCGGCGATGCCGAACTTCCGGTCCAGACCGACGAGCTTCATGTAGACGTCGGAGCGCCGCAGCCGGCGCGGCCAGACGCGGCGGAGGTACTTGTTCTGCGCGCCGAAGGCGCCCGAGCACCAGAACCAGTCGGTGTCCCAGCGCCACAGGTAGTCGTAGGTGGTGAGCAGGTCCGTCTCACGTTGCTGGATCGAGCGGTAGTAGATCTGCTGGCCGCCGTAGTCACTCGGAGTACGGGTGGCCTGCTCGGTCCAGGTCGCGAGGGTCAGGTAGTACTCCCCCGGCTCGAAGGCGACACCGTCGAGCCCGTCGACCCGCTCCCCCTCGTAGGTCCTGGTCTCGGTGATCTGCGCGATCGTCTTCGTGAGCAGGTCGAGGTCGTCGAAGCGTACGTGCCGGAGCGCGACGTAGCCCGGCACCTTCTCCAGCTCGATCTTGAGCCGGGTGGCGTAGCCGAGGGACCCGTAGGAGTTGGGGAAGGTGTCGAAGAGATCGTCACCGGGACGCGTGGTGACGATCTCGCCGGAGCCGGTGAGGATGTCCATCTCCAGCACCGACTCGTGCGGCAGGCCGTTGCGGAAGCTCGTGGCCTCGATGCCCATCCCGGTCACCGCGCCACCGAGCGTGATCGTGCGCAGCTGCGGGACGACGTACGGGATCATCCCGTACGCCAGGGTGGCGTCGACGAGGTCCTCGTAGGTGCACATCCCCTGTACGTCGGCCGTGCCCGCCTCGGCATCGACCTCGATCACACCGTCCAGCCCGGAGACGTCGAGACCCGGGGCGCTGGTCGCGGCCCGGGCCCGGAAGAGGTTGGTGGTGCGCTTGGCCAGCCTGACGGGAGCACCGTCGGGGATCCTCGCGTAAGAGTCGGTCAGCCGCTCGACGGCCTCGTTGTGTCGTTCCCAACCAGTCTCACCCGTCACTTGATCCACTTTACGCTCGGGGATGGATCTCCGGTTTCGATTTTTTGGTTAGTTCGCTTACAGTCGCAAGCGCCGGCTGCTCCCGTCGAACTCCCCCCATCTCGTGCACCCCCGGAGGGTCCCCATGTCCAGTGCTGCCCACCGTGACGCTGTGGCAACGCTCGCCGAGAAGGCAACCCCCTACTTCACCGAGAACCAGGTCAAGTGGCGCAACAAGTCCGTGTCCCAGGCACGGCTCGCGCTGGCCATCGACCAGATCGTCGTGCACATGCGGGAGAAGGGCGTCGACATGGCCACGATGAACGGCCTCACCGCCTACCGCGACGAGGACGGCATCCACGTCACGATCGAGCTCGGCACCCTCCCGCTCGTCGCCGAGACCGGCGGGAGCGCCGGCGGCCACCGAGCCGCTCGCTGACTGAGCGGGGACTCAGCGGAGGTTGCCGCGCGGGTCGCCGACCAGGACCGGGACATCCTCGCCCGCGAACTCCTTGACGACCGCCAGGTCGTCCGCGGATGCCTCCTCGGCGTCACCGAGCACGACGACCGCCTCGAGGCCCTTGGAGCCGGAGGCCACGGCCATCGCCACGCAGACGCCGATCGCGGAGACCTGGAGCGAGGGCAGGTCGACGGTGGCGGCGGCGTAGGTGCGGCCGTCGAGGTCGCGTACGGCTGCTCCTTCGGCCGCGCCGGTGCGGGCCCGCGTCGCGCGGGCCAGGGTCACCAGCTTGCGGTCTTCCGCGGACAGCTCACTCTGCTCGGGCATGGGCCTCTTTCCTTCGGTCCGACTTCTCGCTCTGCTCGTCCTCGTCGTCGGCCTCGGTCTCGGCCGGCACGACGGCGCTGATGCGTACGGTACCGATCCGGTTCCGCCGGCCGGCGGCCTCCTCGGCGACGAAGCGCAGACCGTGGGCCTCGACCTCGGTGCCGGGGATCGGCACCAGGCCGAGGTGCTTGGCCATCAGACCGCGTACGGAGTCGACGTCGTCCTCCTCGACGGGGAAGCCGATCAGCTCCTCGAGGTCGCTGACCAGGAAGCGGGAGGGCACCCGCCACGAGCCGTCGCCGAGGTGGAGTGGCTCGCGGTCCTCGACGTCGTACTCGTCGGTGATCTCGCCGACGATCTCCTCGAGGATGTCCTCGATGGTGATCAGGCCGGCGGTGCCGCCGTACTCGTCGACGACGACCGCGATGTGCTGCCGGTGCTGCTGCATCTCGGCGAGCAGCTCGTCGACCGGCTTGGAGTCGGGCACCCAGGTCGGCTTCCGCATCAGCGACTCGACCCGCTGGGTGGTCTCGACCTCGGGCGCCTCGAAGTCACGGGCGACGACGTCCTTGAGGTAGACCATCCCGATGATGTCGTCGAGGCTCTCGTCGATCACCGGCATCCGGGAGTAGCCCGAGCGCAGGAACAGCGACAGCGCCTGGCGCAGGGTCTTGCGGCGCTCAAGGAAGACGATGTCTCCGCGCGGCACCATGACCTCACGCGCGCGGGTGTCGCCGAGCTCGAAGACGGAGTGGATCATCCGGCGCTCGTCGGCCTCGATCAGGTCGCTGGCCTCGGCGATGTCGACCAGCTCGCGCAGCTCGGTCTCCGTCGAGAACGGTCCCTTGCGGAAGCCCTTGCCGGGGGTGAGCGCGTTACCGAGCATGATCAGCAGGCTCGGGATCGGGCCGAGGACCGCGGTGATGACGCCGATCGGACCCGCGACCGCCAGGGCGATGCCCTCGTGGTGCTGGCGTCCGAGGGTGCGCGGCCCGACGCCGATGACGACGAAGGAGACCACGGTCATCGCGGCGGTCGTGGTCAGCACCGTCGGCCACCAGCGGCCCTGGTAGAGGTCGTAGGCCCACAGCGCGGCCAGCACGGTGGCGCCGATCTCGCACAGCAGCCGGAGCAGCAGCACCGTGTTGACGTAGCGGGCCGGGTCGCCGACGACCGCCACCAGGCGCTTGGCGCCGGCACGGCCCTCGGAGACGAGCTCCGCGGCCCGGGCGCGGGAGAAGGCGCTGAGCGCCGCGTCGGCGGCCGAGAAGATGCCGGCGATGAGGACCAGAACTGCGGCTGCGATCAGCAGCCTCGCATCGTCCATGGGTGGTGGTCGGGCTCCTACTCCGGTGGTGTGGCCGAGGAGCCCCAGGCCTTGAGCAGCTTGGCCTGCAGCCCGAACATCTCGGCATGCTCGTCAGGGTCCACGTGGTCGTAGCCCAGCAGGTGGAGGACCCCGTGGGTGGTCAGCAGCTCGATCTCCGCCACGGTGCCGTGTCCGGCCGCCTCGCCCTGCTTGGCCGCGATCGTCGGGGCGATGATGATATCGCCCAGGTCGCCCTCCACCGGCTCCTCGTCGAGGCGGCCCGGGAGGAGCTCGTCACCGGGGAAGGAGAGCACGTCGGTCGGGCCCTCGGTGTCGAAGTAGCGCTCGTTGAGCTCGGTGATCGTGGCCTCGTCGCCGAACTTGATCCGCAGGTCGGCCTGCGGGTGCACCCGCAGCTGCTCGAGCAGGAACCGGGCCAGCTTGGCGACGTGCTCGACGTCGATCTCCTGCTCCGACTCGTTGATGATCTCCGTGCTCATCGCTCGTCTCCGGAGGCTCGCTCGCGCTTGGCCTGGCTCTGCACGTCGTGCTCCTCGTAGGCGGCGACGATCTTGGCGACGAGCCGGTGGCGTACGACGTCGTGGCTGGTCAGGTTGTTGAAGCTGATGTCCTTGACGTCCTCGAGGATGCCCTCGACGACCCGCAGTCCGGACCGCTGCCCGGAGGGGAGGTCGGTCTGGGTGGCGTCTCCGGTGACCACGATCTTCGAGCCGAAGCCGAGCCGGGTGAGGAACATCTTCATCTGCTCGGGCGTGGTGTTCTGCGCCTCGTCGAGGATGATGAAGGAGTCGTTGAGGCTGCGGCCGCGGAGGAACGCGAGCGGGGCGACCTCGATGGTCCCCGATGCCATCAGCTTGGGGATCATCTCCGGGTCCATCATGTCGTGGAGCGCGTCGTAGAGCGGGCGCAGGTAGGGGTCGATCTTCTCGGTCAGGGTGCCGGGCAGGAAGCCGAGCTTCTCGCCGGCTTCGACCGCGGGCCGGCTCAGGATGATCCGGTTGACCTGCTTCGACTGCAGCGCCTGGACCGCCTTGGCGACCGCGAGATAGGTCTTCCCGGTGCCGGCCGGACCGATGCCGAAGGTGATCGTGTGCTTGTCGATCGCGTCGACGTAGCGCTTCTGGTTGAGGGTCTTGGGACGGATGCTGCGGCCACGGTTGGAGAGGATGTTGAGGCTCAGCACGTCGGCTGGCTTCTCCGTGGTGTCGGCCTGGAGCATGCTGATCACACGCTCGACAGTCTCGCCGCTCACGCCCTGGCCGGTGCGGATGATCTGGACCAGCTCCTCGAGGACCCGCTCGATCATCGCGATCTCGCTGGGCGCGCCGTGGAGGGTGATCCGGTTGCCGCGTACGTGCACGTCGGCGTCGAAGTGGGCCTCGATGATCCCGAGGTGCTCATCGGCCGGACCGAGGACGGTCACCATGTCGACGCTGTTCGGAACGACCACGGTGTGCTTGGTGGTCGCGGTGGCCCCCTGGTCGGAGGCGTCGATCGGTTGCGGACTTGGGTGTCGATCGGTCATGGATGCCCGGAGCGGGCCCTTTCTCGTCATGAGGCTGATGCCTCCATGCTACGCGGGCACTCCGCCCGGTTCCTACTGGATAGTTGCGGCATGGTTCCGGCGTCAGCTCGCGAGCAGCGCCTCGACACGTACGGTCTCCTCGGCGAGCTCGTCGCGCTCGTCGGGGGTGAGGTCGCGCAGCAGCTTCGTGACCTCGACCTTGCCGTCGACCGGCTTCCACAGCCCGACGAGGTGGCCGCCGGCGAGGATGACCGACCCGCCGCCCCCGAACGCCCACTCCTTCCGGGTGCCCTTGGCGGTGATCCGCTCGCGGTTGGCGTGGGAGAGCCAGACGTTGTCGAACTTGCCGAGCAGCCGCACCGGGGCGTGCTCCTCCCCCGTGGCGAGCGGGGCGTCGGGGACGTCGTAGAGGGTCTTTCCGGCCTCGTCGCGGTAGGTCACCAGGCCCTCGATCCGCTTGAGCACCGGACCCAGCCGCGTCAACGACGACCAGGTGGTGACGTCGGCGGCGGTCGCCGGCCCGAAGGCGAGCAGGTAGCGGCGTACGATCTGGGGCGCCAGGTCCGGGACGACGTCGTCCGCGACCACCGGTGGCACACCGGTCCACCGCGGCAGCAGGTCGTAGACGAGCCCGCGCGAGCCCTTCCACAGGCCCCGCGGCGGCAGCTGGACGAGCGGCAGCTCGTTGCGTGCCCGTAGGCCCAGCGCCTTGGCCGGGATGCCGGGGTAGTGCTCGACGAGCCCGGCCTCCAGGGCGGAGTTGGGCAGGGCCCCGAGGGCGAGTACGTCCTCGACCGCCGCCGCGAAGCCCTCGAGCTGCGCCGCCGGGCGGACGATCTCGATCCGCTGGGTGTAGAAGTCGTGGACCGGCTGGGCCCAGGCCCTGATCAGCGCGGCGTCGGCGGCGGTGTGCATGTGGATCGTCGAGCGCAGCGAGGAGAGCCTGACCAGGGCGCTCGACTCGAGCTGGGCGCTGACCGCGTAGGGGTCGAACGACTCCAGCCGGGCGGCCAGCGCCAGGAACGGCGGCAGCTGCTCCTGCGCCTGCAGGCCGACCAGGTGCTCGATCATCTCGGCCGGGGTGCGCGAGACCCGCGAGAGCAGGTGCTGGCGGAGCAGGAGGGTCCGGTTGAGCTGCCGTTCGGTGAGGATCACGGTAGCGATGATGTCCTATTCGACGGTGATCCGGGCGCCGACCTCCTCCGAAGGCTTCCCCTCGCCGTCGGAGGTGTCGTCGGTGCGGGCGACGAAGATGTACGTCCCGGGCTCGAGCCCGGAGACGTCGACGGTCGTCTTCCACGGGTAGAGCCTGTCCATCCAGCCCTCGGCCGTCGCGTGCCCCTCGAGCACGGTCTCGCCGGAACCGTCTCGGATCTCCCAGGGCACGTTCGCCTCGACGGAGTTGGCCTTGCCGGAGGCCTCGAAGCTGCCCGACACGGTCGCACCCTCGGCAGGCTCCTCGAGCGTGATCAGCTCGGCGGTGCGTGGCAGTGTCGACGGCTCCTGGGACGGCTGGGCCGAGGTCGCCGGGTCCTCCGCGACCGCGTCGTCGCCGCCGCACCCTCCGGCCAGCACGGCGCAGAGCGCGAGCGTGATGACGAGACCCACCGGACGAGTGCGTGTGCTCCTCATGTCTCCATACTCACTCGCCGCCCCCTGACGCGGAACCCACCACGCCGACGAGTCGGCGGTCAGTCCCAGCGGCGGGTGCGAGCCAGCAGGGCGGCGCAGGCCGCCACTCCGGCGGTGGACGTGCGTAGGACCTCGCCGCCGAGGCGGATGGTGGTGGCACCGGCCTTCTCGAAGAGCGCGATCTCATCGACCGTCAGGCCGCCTTCGGGGCCGACCACGACGAGGATGGTGCCCTCGTCGATGACCGGGACCGCACCCAGCGGGAGCGTGCCCTCCTCGTGGAGCACGACGGCGACGTCGGCCTGCTCGATCATCGCCACCACCGCGTCAGTGGTGGCCAGCGGCTCGACCTCGGGGTGCCACAGCCGGCGGGACTGCTTGGCTGCCTCGCGGGCGGTGGCCCGCCAGCGCGCGAGGGACTTGACCGCGCGCTCACCCTTCCAGACCGCGACCGACCGGGCCGCCGCCCACGGGACGATCCGGGCGGAGCCGATCTCAGTCAGCATCTCGACCGCGAGCTCGCCGCGGTCGCCCTTGGGCAGCGCCTGGACCACCGTGAGCGAGGGTTCGGGCGGTGCGTCGCCCAGGATGATCTCGTCGACGCGTACGGTCATCGACTTCTTCGTCGTCTGGATGATCGTGCCGGTGACGCCCTCGCCGGCGCCGTCGGTGAGCACGACCTCCTCGCCGACCCGGAGGCGGCGCACGACGACTGCGTGATGGCCCTCGTCGCCGGTCACCTCGACGGCGTCGCCGACGCGGGTGCCGGCGAGCGAGTCGACGAGGTGAACGGGAAGGGTCATGACTCAGTATGACCGGTTCAGTGCCCGTTGAGGGTGTCTTTGAACCAGGAGAAGACGCCGCCCTTGTGGGCCGCCTTGAGCTGGCCCTGGACGGACTCCTCACCACGCATCTCGGCGAGCTGGCGCAGCAGCGCCTCCTGCTCGAGGTCGAGCTTGGTGGGGGTCTCCACGTTGACGGTCACGATCAGGTCGCCGCGACCGCCGCGCAGGCCGGGCACACCGCGGCCACGCAGGACGTGGTCGGTGCCGGACTGGGTGCCGGGCTTGAGGTCGATCTGGATCGAGGCGTCCTCGGGGTCGATCTGGTCGGCGCCGTCACCGACGAGGTCGGCCTCCAGCGTCGGCAGGTTGAGGGTGGTGCCGAGCGCGGCCGCGGTCATCGGCACCTTCGCGGTGCAGTGCAGGTCGTTGCCCCTGCGGGTGAAGGTGGGGTGCTTGGCGACGTGGATCTCGACGTAGAGGTCGCCGGCGGGGCCACCGCCGGGTCCGATCTCGCCCTGCTCGGCGAGCTGCACCCGGGTGCCGTCGTCGACGCCCGGCGGGATCTTGACGGTCAGGGTGCGGTGGGAGCGGACCCGGCCCTCGCCACCGCAGTCGCGGCACGGGTCGGGGATGACGGTGCCGAAGCCGTTGCAGGCCGAGCACGGGCGCAGCGTGCGGATCTCGCCCAGGAAGGAGCGCTGCACGACCGCGACCTCGCCCTGACCGTGGCAGGTCTCGCACGGGATCGGGTGGGAGCCCTCCGCGGCACCCTCGCCGCCACAGGTGTCACAGACGACCGCGGTGTCGACCTTGAGGTCGCGGGTGACGCCGAAGGCGGCCTCGGCCAGCTCGATGTCGAGCCGGATGAGGGCGTCCTGGCCGCGGCGTACGCGTGGGCGGGGGCCGCGTCCGGCGCCGCCGGTGCCCGCACCGGCGCCACCGAAGAAGGCGTCCATGATGTCGGTGAACGAGAAGCCCGCGCCCTGCGCGCCGAAGCCGCCGCCGAACGGGTCGCCACCGCGGTCGTACGCAGCCCGCTTCTGCGGGTCGCTCAGCACCTCGTAGGCGTGGGAGATCTCCTTGAACTTCTCCTGCGACTCGGCGTCCGGGTTGACGTCAGGGTGATACTGGCGCGCCAGCTTCCGGTACGCCTTCTTGATCGTTGCGTCGTCGGCGTCCTTGTCGACACCGAGGAGCTCATAGGGGTCCAACGTCGGTCTTCCTGCCATCGAAGTTCGCTGATCTTCCTTGAATCGAGTCTGCTGCTCAAGCCTCGTCGAGGATCCGGGAGAGGTAGCGCGCCACCGCGCGCACCGCCGCCATGGATCCGGGGTAGTCCATCCGGGTCGGCCCGACCACGCCGAGCGTGGCCAGCGCCTCGTCGCCAGGCCCGTAGCCGGTCGCGACCACGCTGGTCTGCGACAGCTCCTGGTAGGGACCCTCGGCGCCGATCCGCACGGTGACCAGGCCGCCCGCGGTCGCCTCGCCCATCAGCTTGAGCAGGACGACGTGCTCCTCGAGGGCCTCCAGGAGCGGGCGTACGGCGGTGTCGAAGCTGTCGCCGAAACGGGCCAGGTTGCTGGTGCCGCCGATGGAGACCCGCTCGTCGGAGCGGTGGTCGTTCATCGCCTCGATCAGGGCCTCCGCCACCGCCGTCGCGAGCGGGTCCCGCGGCGCGTCGGCGGGCTGGTCGGTCGGCTCGGCGATCGTGCGCAGCGCCTCGCCGGCATCGGCGATGACGGCACCGGCGACCGCGGAGTTGATCCGGGTGCGCAGCGTGGCCAGGCTCTCCTCGGAGACCTCCTCAGCCACCTCGAGCAGCCGCTGCTCGACGCGACCGGTGCTGAGGATCAGCACGAGGAGGAGCCTGGTCGGGGCCAGGGCGACCAGCTCGACGTGGCGGACGGTCGAGCGGCTCAGCGTCGGGTATTGCACCACCGCGACCTGGCGCGTGAGCTGGGAGAGCAGCCGGGTCGAGCGGGTGACGACGTCGTCGAGGTCGACCGCACCGTCGAGGAAGCCTGCGATCGCCCGCTTCTCGGCAGCGGTCATCGGCTTGACCGTGGTCAGCCGGTCGACGAAGAGCCGGTAGCCCTTGTCGGTGGGCACGCGTCCGGCGCTGGTGTGGGGGGCGGTGATGTAGCCCTCCTCCTCCAGCGCGGCCATGTCGTTGCGTACCGTCGCGGGCGAGACGCCCAGGCCGTGACGCTCCACGAGCGCCTTGGAACCGACCGGCTCCTCGGTCTTCACGTAGTCCTCGACGATCGCCCGGAGAACGGAGAGCCTGCGTTCGTTCTGCATCTGCGCTCCTATCGTCCTGGCTGCCTGGCACTCATTCCGTGCGAGTGCCAATCTTACCGGTTCGTATCACAGGAGCCAGTTTCCGGTGGCCGCTTCGTTCTGTGGAACGCGTTACTTCTCTCGCCATCGAGATAGCCTTAGGTTAGGCTGACCTTAGAGCCTGTTCGCTTCACCGTTTCTGCCCCACGGGAGAGTCCATGATCGCCGACGATCTGCTGGTCCGCATCACGGCCCATGCCAACGACGAGCACCAGGCCGACCTGTGCCGTTCTCTCTCCGCACGACTCGGGCTGCGGCCGCGCCACATCGTCGGCGTACGTCTCTCCCACCTCACCCCGGAGAGCGTCGACGTCTCCTGGATCACCCTCGACGGCGGCCACCACGTCACCTTCCGGTTCCCGGAGACCGCGGCCACGGCGGACGAGGTTCTCGAGCAGCTCGGGCGCGTTCTGACCGGTTCCCGCTGCTGAACCTTGTAGCGTTCTCCGGATGAGCGATCGCTACGGCTCCGACGTCCTGGCCGGCGACTGGAAGAAGCCCAAGCACGGGCGCGCCGTCGAGACCCCGGCAGAGCTGGGCGCGGTGGTGGAGGAGGTCGAGACCGACTTCGTCGGCGAGATCGTCCGGATCGACCGCGACCTGCACACGCTGACCCTCGAGGACCGGCACGGCAAGCGGCGTACGTTCCCGCTCGGGCCGGGCTTCTGGCTCGAGGGCAAGCCGGTCATCCTCACTCCCCCGGTGACCCGCGCGGCGCCTGCTGCGCCGACCCGGACGGCCTCGGGGTCGGTCGCCGTCGCCGGCGTCAAGGCACGGGTCGCACGCGAGTCGCGGATCTTCGTCGAGGGACGTCACGACGCCGAGCTCGTCGAGAAGATCTGGGGCGACGACCTGCGGATCGAGGGTGTGGTCGTCGAATACCTGGGCGGTGTCGACGACCTCGCCGACCACTTGGTCGACTTCCGTCCCAGCCGCGAGCGGCGGGTCGGGGTGCTCGTCGACCACCTCGTCAAGGGTTCGAAGGAGGCCCGGATCGCGGAGTCGATCCGGCGCTCCACGGTCGGCGAGCACGTGCTGATCGTCGGTCACCCGTTCATCGACGTGTGGCAGGCGGTCAAGCCGGCCCGGCTCGGGCTGGAGGCCTGGCCTTCCGTGCCGCGGTCGGTCGAGTGGAAGAAGGGCATCTGCCAGCACATGGGCTGGCCACACCGCGACCAGGCCGACATCGCCCGGGCGTGGAAGCACATCCTCGGGCGGGTGAGCTCCTTCGGCGACCTCGAGCCCGCGCTGCTCGGGCGGGTCGAGGAGCTGATCGACTTCGTGACCGAGCCGGTCTGAGGTCGTTCGTCAGTAGGACGACTTCTTCGGCATGATGATCCAGAGCACGAGGTAGACGATCACCTGCGGTCCGGGGAGCAGGCAGGAGAGCACGAAGGCCAGCCGGATCAGGTTCGAGTTGATGCCGAACCGCTGGCCGAGACCGCCGCAGACGCCGGCGATCCATTTGTCGTTGCTGGGACGGGAAAGAGTTGTGGTTGCCATGGCTCCACTCTCCCTTGTCGGGTGCTCTTTACCAATCAGGATCACCCCTGATCCTTCGGTCAGGACCAAGGTCCCGGACTCAGGGCTTCTCGGGGAATGCTCAGGGGAGCAGGTCTCGGACCACCGCGTCAGCGAGGAGCCTGCCGGTGTCGGTGAGGACGATCGTGTCGCCCTCGACGGTCACCAGACCGCGGCGCACCTGCTCCGGCAGCGCGGCCCGGCCCTCGTCGTCGAGCGCCCCGGCCGAGAGCCCGTCGGCCAGGCGGAGCTCCAGCAGGACACGCTCGACCCGCCGGTCCTTCTCGGCGAGGACCTCGCGGGCGTGGGCAGGACTCTGGTCGCTGCCGATGCGGTCTGCGTACGCCGCGGGGTGCTTGACGTTCCACCAGCGGGTGCCGCCGACGTGGCTGTGGGCGCCCGGGCCGACACCCCACCAGTCGCCGCCCTGCCAGTAGAGCATGTTGTGGCGGCAGCGCTGGCTCTCGTCGGTGGCCCAGTTGGAGACCTCGTACCAGGTCAGACCGTGCTTCTGCAGGGTCGCGTCGGCCAGCTCGTACTTGTCGGCCAGGTCGTCCTCGTCGGGCATCTCGAGCTCGCCGCGTCGGACGCGGCGCGCCAGGGCGGTGCCGTCCTCGACGATGAGGGAGTAGGCCGAGATGTGGTCGGGGTTGCTCGCCAGCGCGGTGTCGAGGCTGGTGCGCCAGTCGTCGATCGACTCGCCCGGGGTGCCGTAGATGAGGTCGAGGGAGACCTGCTCGAAGCCTGCCTCGCGGGCCCATTCGACCACCAGCGGGACCCGCTCGGGGTCGTGGGTGCGGTCGAGGGTGTGCAGCACGTGCGGCACCGCGGACTGCATGCCGAAGCTGAGCCGGGTGAAGCCGCCCTCGCGCAGCCTGCGCAGGTAGTCGAGGTCGACGGAGTCGGGGTTGGCCTCGGTCGTCACCTCGACGTCGTCGGCGAGGCCGAACTCGTCCTTGATGGAACCGAGGATGCCGGTGAGGTCCTGCGCCGGGAGGAGGGTCGGCGTCCCGCCGCCGAAGAAGACCGTGTCGACCTGCTTGTCACGCTCGCCGAGCATGCGGCGCGCCAGCCTGACCTCCTCGATCGCCTGGTCGGCGTACGTCTGTCGGCTGACACCCTCGCCGAGCTCGATCGCGGTGTAGGTGTTGAAGTCGCAGTAGCCGCACCGGACCGTGCAGAACGGGACGTGGACGTAGAAGCCCAGGCCCTTCTCCCCCAGCGTGCTCAGCGATTCGGCCGGCAGCGACCCGTCGGCGGGGGCAGGGTCGCCGGGAGGCAGAGCAGAAGGCACCCCTCCATTATCGATCCACCTGTCGAAAAGGGTTAACCGCGCCTGCACCGGGGGTGGGAAAATTCCGGCGTGTCCGTCTCCCCGTCAGATCATCTCCTCGGCGACGTCCTCGACAACCCGGTCTGGTACTCGCTGACCGGCGCGCACGCCTCGCTCGCCGAGGGGTCGGGACTCGCGCGTCGCTACCGCCCCGACATCTCGCCCTTCGCCGGCGTCTCCGACCCACGCTCGGCTCAGGCGTGGCGTGACCTGGCCGCGGCGGTCGGCCCCGGGGGCACCGCGCTGATCACCGGGGCTTACGGGATCTGCGGGGACGGCTGGGAGATGGTCGGCGGCGGCGAAGGGGTACAGCTCGTCGAGACGTCCCGGGTCGCCGCAGTGCCAGACCCGGAGGCGGTCGTGCTCGGGGCCACCGACGTGCCGGAGATGCTCGACCTCGTCGCCCGCACCGAGCCCGGTCCGTTCGAGAAGTCGACCTACACGATGGGTACGTATCTCGGGCTGCGCCACGAGGGCCGGCTCGTCGCGATGGCCGGCCAGCGGATGCACCCGGGCGGATGGATCGAGATCAGCGCCGTCTGCACCGCGCCCGAGGCCCGCGGCCGCGGCCTCGCCGGCCGCCTCGTCCGCGCGGTCACCGCCGACATCCACGCCCGCGGCTCCCGCGCGCTGATGCACGCCTCGGCCGCCAACACCGGCGCCATCTCGGTCTACCTCGGCCTCGGGTTCGAGGAGCGGCGGCGTACGACCTTCGAGCTGTTCCGCGCGCCCGCCTGACTCCTTGCCGAATCTGTAGTTCTGGCGCGGCGAGTGTGTAGTTGTGGGCGACGAATCTCTACTTTCGTCGCCCATTTCTGCAGTCTCGGGCCGCCAGTTCTGCAGATTCGGCGGAGCGACATCAGCGGAAGTCGCGGGAGCGGTGGCGGGACTGGATGGCCCGGGCGGCCTCGGGGTGGATCTCCTCGAGCGGGGCGAGGCGGTCGGCGACCAAGTTGGTCACGCCGTCGTTGCGCTCAAGGATGCCGCGGATGAGCATGACGGAGGTGGAGACCGCGATCTTGCGGTGCTTCTTCCACAGACCGGCGGAGCAGACGACGTTGAGCATGCCGGTCTCGTCCTCGAGGTTGATGAAGGTGACGCCGCCCGCGGTGCCGGGACGCTGACGGTGGGTGACCAGGCCGGCGACGGTGAGGCGCCGCCCGGCGGGGTAGGTGGGGAGGTCACCGATCTTCGGGAGTCCGGCCGCGGCCAGCCCGGGTCGGAGATGGGCGAAGGGGTGGCTGCCGGGGGTCACGCCGGTCGCCCAGAGGTCGGCGAGGGTCTCCTCGACGGGGTCGAGGTCGGGCAGCTCGGGCGTCTCCGCGATGAACCGGACCCCTTCGATCTGGTCCTCGGTCTCGGTCCAGCCCGCCTGCCAGAGCGCCTGGCGGCGACTCGATGTGAACACCTGCAAACATCCCGCGGTGGCCAGTGCCTCGAGCTGGGCCCGTTCCAGACCGGCACGGCGAGAGAGATCCAGGGAGTCCTTGAACGGCGCCTCGGTCCGGGCCTTCACGATCCGCTCGGCGACGTCCTTGCCGATGCCGCGTACGGAGTCCAGGCCCAGCCGCACCGCGAAGTTGCCGTCACGGCGGTGCTCCGGGGTGGGGTCGGGGGTGCCGGGCACCCACTCGGTCTTCTCCCCGTCCAGCCGGCACTCGTCCTTCCCGGTCGGCGACACCTCGGTGTCGAGCGGCTCCAGATCGGCGGCGGCACCGGAGAGGACGAGGTCGGGGCGGCGTACCTCCACCCCATGGCGGCGGGCGTCCTGGGTCAGCGACTGCGGTGAGTAGAAGCCCATCGGCTGAGCCCGGAGCAGGCCGGCCAGGAACGCGGCCGGGTAGTGGAGCTTGAACCACGACGAGGCGTAGACGAGCTTGGCGAAGCTGAGCGCGTGGGACTCGGCGAAGCCGAAGTTCGCGAACGAGAGGATCTGGGTGTAGACCGCCTCGGCCGTCTTCTCGGTCATGCCCTTGGCCCGCATGCCCGCATAGAGCTGCTCCTTGAGGGAGTCGATGCGCTCGAGACCACGTTTCGAGCCCATCGCCCGGCGCAGCAGGTCGGCGTCGTCGTGGTCGAAGTCGCCCAGGACACGGCCCATCTCCATGAGCTGCTCCTGGAACAGCGGCACCCCGAGGG
Source organism: Nocardioides turkmenicus (assembly GCF_011045035.1). Classification (GTDB taxonomy): domain Bacteria; phylum Actinomycetota; class Actinomycetes; order Propionibacteriales; family Nocardioidaceae; genus Nocardioides; species Nocardioides turkmenicus. Next base: position 15,404 of record NZ_JAALAA010000032.1, on the reverse strand, counting down.
TGCGCTCCAGCACCGGCTCCAGCAGCGGATGGGCATAGCCGACCTCCTCACGCCCGGTGGCCCGGCGTACGTAGGGATGGACCGCCCCGCCCTGCACAGGCCCCGGTCGGATGAGCGCGATCTCGATGGCCAGGTCGTAGAAGCAGCGCGGCTGCAGCCGCGGCAGCGTCCCGATCTGTGCCCGCGACTCGACCTGGAAGACGCCGATCGAGTCGGCCCGGCAGAGCATGTCGTAGACCGCCGGCTCCTCCTTGGGGATGGTCGCCAGGCTCCAGCACTCGTCGAGATGATCCGCGACCAGATGCATCATGTGGTCGAGCGCCGCCAGCATCCCGAGCCCGAGCAGGTCGAACTTCACCAGGCCCATGTATTCGGCGGCGTCCTTGTCCCACTGGATCACGGTGCGGTCGTCCATCCGCGCCCGTTCGATCGGCACGACCTCGCCGATCGGCTCCTCGGTGAGGACCATGCCGCCGGAGTGGATGCCGAGATGGCGCGGAGTGCCGTGGATCTCGGCGGCCAGTGCCAGGACAGGCGCGGGGATGCCGACGTCGTCGGGCGCCTCGACACGCGAGTAGCCGACGTGCTTGGACCAGGCGTCCTGCTGTCCCGGCGAGTGGCCCAGCGCCTTGGCCGCGTCCCGGACCGCCATCTTCGGGCGGTAGCCGACGATGTTCGCGACCTGTGCGGCATTACGCCGACCGTACTCCTTGTAGACCCACTGGATCACCTTCTCGCGCTTGTCGGAGTCGAAGTCGACGTCGATGTCGGGCTCCTCCTCACGATGCTCGGAGATGAACCGCTCGAAGGGAAGGTTGTAGAAGACCGGGTCGATCGCGGTGATCCCGAGCGCGTAGCAGACCGCACTCGCCGCCGCACTCCCCCTGCCCTGACAAAGAATCCCCTGGTCACGGGCATATTTGACGATGTCATGCACGATCACGAAGTAGCCCGGGAAGTCCTTGCGCTCGATGACGTCGAGCTCGTGCTCCACGCGCTCGCGGGCCTTCTCGATGTGCTCCGGGTCGTGGGCGTACGCCATCTCGTAGCGCTGCTCGAAGCCGATCTCGGTCAGGCGGCGGAGCCAGGTCGCGGCGGTCTCGCCCTCGGGGATGCCGCGCTTGGGCAGCTTCGGGGTGGCCTTGCGCAGGTCGAAGGCGCACTCCTCGGCGATCTCGACGCTGCGTGCCACCGCGCCCGGGTAGCGCCGAAAGAGCTGCTCCATCTCCTCCCCCGACCGGACGTACGCCACCGGGCCCGCCGGGAGCCAGCCGGCGATGTCGTTCAGGGTGCGGCGGGCGCGGACCGCCGCGAGCGCGTCGGCCACCCGGTGCCGGTCGGGCGTGGCGTAGTGGACGTTGTTGGTGGCGACCGTGGGCAGCCCGGCCTCGCGGGCGATGCCGGCGAGCAGGTCGTTGTCGTAGGAGTCGGTCGGGTGGCCGCGGTCGGTCAGCTCGACGACGACGTTGTCGTGACCGAACCTGTCGGTGAGCTCGCGCAGCGCCCGGGCGGCGGCGATCGGGCCGGTGCCGGTGAGCGCCTGACGTACGGCGCCCTTGCGGCACCCGGTCAGGATCAGCCAGTGGCCGGCGCGAGCCCGGTCGGCCAGCTCGTCGAGGTCGTAGGTCGGCCGGCCCTTCTCGTCGCCGCGCAGCTGCGCCTCGGTGATCGCTCCGGCCAGCTGCCGGTAGCCCTCGACGCCTCGGGCGAGCACCAGGAGATGGCTGCCCTCGGGGTCGGCGACCCCGTTCTGCGGCTTGGTCAGGCCTAGGGAAAGCTCGGCGCCGTAGATGGTCAGCAGACGCTCCGGCCCGCTCAGTTTCTGCGCCGCCTCCGCGAACGCCGGCGCCCCGTAGAACCCGTCGTGGTCGGTGATCGCGATCCCGTGCAGCCCCTGCCGGATCGCCTCGCTGACCAGCGCCGACGGCGAGCTCGCTCCGTCGAGGAAGGAGAAGTCGGAGTGGGCGTGCAGCTCGGCGTACGGCACCACCGGGCCCTCCGGCCCACGCACCTCCTCCTCGGGCAGCCGCTTCTTGCGCCGGGAGATCGGCGCATCACCGTAGGGGTCGCTCGGCGGGCGGCCCGAGAGCCGCCGCTCCAGCTCCTTCCAGGGGATCTCGGGGTTGTTCCAGCCCATCAGCCACAGCCCCGTCAGTCATAGCTGGCTTCGGTGAGCCAGTGATCGGTGTCGAAGGTGGCCAGCCACGCGCGGCCGTCGACCCCGACGAGCTGGAAGCGGGCGACCCGCCGCCCGCCGCCGGGCTCCCACCACGCCTCGGTGACCGGCCACGGGCCGGCCCAGGAGGCGACCCGCTGCCAGGGCTGGCCCGCCGAGGGGCGGTAGCGGACGGGATCGCCGGAGACACCGCCTCGCGGAAGCACCACGACCGGCCGCCCGGCCTGGTCGCAGACCTCCGCCGGCCACGGGTCGGCCAGCACCCGGGCGGGCGCCGGCGGCGGAATGCTTCCCGGCCAGGGCAGCGCGCGGTCTCGGAGGGTACTGGGGCGGTCGCCCCAGGGGACGTACGCCTGCCGGTCGCGTGGGCTCCGGCCGCCCTGGAGCACCGGCGCGACGACGGCCTCGTGGCCGAGCAGGCCCTGCACCCGGGCGATGCCACGGTCGACGCGCTCGTCCGTGCCACCCCAGAGGCCGTCGGCATGGACCGCCTCGGGGACGGCGACCTCGGGGACGAAGCGAACCCGGGTCACCGCTCCTCCGCGCCCGCTCGTGACCGCGCCGGCCAGCTGCCAGTGCAGCCGGTCGATGAGATCGACAGCGGAGAACCAGCGCGGATGCGCCCAGGTGCGGCAGGAGTCCGCGACGTCGTCCATCTCGACCTCGATCCGCACCTCGGTGCAGACCTCCTGCCGCGTCGCCAGGCCCTTCACGAACCCCTCCGCCGCCTGGCGGGCCGAGAAGCAGACCGCCTCGGCGGAGTCGAGCGGCGGCTCGAAGGCGACCTCGGTGGCGAGCTCGGGCGGTGGCGTACGCCCGGTCACCGGCCGCGCCCCCTCACCGTGGATCACCCGGCGGACCCAGGCGGCCTGCGCGCCGAACCGCGCCTTGACGTCGACGCCGGGCAGGTCGGCAAGACCGCCGAGCGTGGTCAGGCCGAGCCGCTGCAGCAGGCTGACCGCGTTGGCGTCGTCGAGGACATGGACCGGCAGGGCGCGCAGGAACGCTGCGGATCCGCCGTCCGCCGGGACCGCGTACGTCTCCTGCAGCCCGGCGCTGCGCGCGGCCTGCTCGGCGGTGAAGAGCTCGTCGGCGATGCCGATCCGTACGTCCCAGATCCCGAGCCCGACCACACACTCGGCGATCGCCGCGCCGGCCTCGGCCTCGCCGCCGTAGAAGCGGGCCGGCGAGCGCAGCGCGACCAGCCCGGGGCGCAGCGGCATGACGCCGGGACGCAGCTCCTCCAGGCGCACCAGCACCTCCTCGAACACTCGCGCGTCGCGGGCGTCGTCGGCGGCGAGCACCTGCACCTCAGGGCAGCGCGCCTGCGCGTCCCGGCGCCGCATCCCGCGCTTGGTCCCGAACTCCCGCGCCGCCTGGTTGCAGGCCTGGACCCGGTTCTGCGCGAAGACCGCCGCCGGCAGGTGCCGCGGCAGCCCCTGCTCCCCCAGCGCCGCGGCGACCGGCCAGTCGGCGCACCAGACCACCAGCGTGCGACTCATGCCGACTCCTGTTTCCGCAGGTCGGCAATGTCCGTGACGGGCTCCAGGACGCGTCCGAGAGTGCCGTCCTCGGCGGGGAACCAGAGCGCCGTACGCCGCGGCGGAGCCGTCCCGCGCACCGCCTCGACCACCATCCTCCTCGCCCGGAGATGGCCGTCGCCGTTGCCCAGCCCGACCCAGCGCGGCTCGGTCGCCCGGAGACGTACGTCTGCTCTCGGCCACTCCCCCAGCGCGACCAGCGCGGCGCCGCGGGTGCGCAGCCGGGCACCGATCTTCTCGGCGACGCCCGGAGCCACCCGGCCGGTCGGCCGGACCAGCACCAGGGTGACCACGTCGACCAGCGCCGCGGTCGCCTCCAGCCAGGAGTCCTTGGGTCGCGGCACCAGGATGGTCCGCTCCAGGTCGACCCCGGCCTCGGCCGCCGCCTCGACACCGAAGTCCTCGACCCCGACGACCGCGGTCCACTCCCCCGCGCTCGAGGGTCCCGCGAGCAGCAGCATCGCCAGCGACAGCGAGTCGGCCGCGTACGTCCCACCTGCCCGCAGCTGCACCACCCCACCGAGCGCCTCGTGGGTGGCCAGCTCGGCCCCCAGGCCCGGCTTCTGCTCCAGCCGCCGCACCTTGGACCGAAGCTGCTCGATCTGAGCCAGCTTCTGGTGTCGTTCGATCCCCGCTACCACTCCCACTCAATGAGTATCGAACATTTGTTCGAACGGGGCAAGATCGCCGAGACGTCACTTGCGCAGGCCGAGACGGCACTCGCGTCGGCCGAACGGGCATACCGCTGCCCACTGGGCCGACGGAAGTGACGCTTCGGCCGACGCGGGTGACGCTTCGGCGGGAAGTCAGCCGCGGAGAGCGGAGGCGAGGTAGGTGAGGCGGGGGTGATCGGAGGTGGGGAGGGCGGTGACGGTGGTCTTCTTGTCGACCGCGACCTTCCAGTAGGTGGCACCGGCGACGACGAGGAAGTCGGCCTTGCCCGAGCCGTCACCGGAGAGCGGGGTGGTGATCAGCTCGGGTACGCCGAAGGCGCGCATCGCGGCGATGACCGGGCAGTCCTCCTCGAGGGCGGCACGGGCGGCGGCGACGACACTCTGGTGAGCGTCCGGGACGGCGTTGATGCGCAGGGTCTGGATACGCGGCTCGGCCTCCGGCGAGAGCATGACCTCGATGTCGTAGCGGCCCCGCTCGGCCGGCACCACGGCCAGCGCGACGCCCATGGCGCGGGAGAAGTAGCCGTAGGGAGCACCGCCCAGCGGCAGCCCGACCTTGGCGCGCGCCTGGGTGATCTGTACGCGCCGGCCGGCGTCGGGGGCGTCGAGCTCGACGTTGTCGGCGAACAGCGAGGGCAGCGCGAACACCTCAGCACCCGAAGGATCGAAGGTACGCAGCCGCTCGACCGCGGCCTCCAGCGCCGAGTCGAGCCGCGGCCGCAGGCCCTTGACCGCCGTCGAGAACCGGTGCGGTCCTCCCCCGGCGAGCTGCTCGGAGACCAGCGAGCGCAACGCGGTCATCGCGGTCGGGTAGGCGCCGGCGTAGGTGCTGTTGGACAGCGTGATCACGCCGAGACCGGTCGCGGGGTGCCAGACCATTCGCGAGCCGTAGCCGGGGTAGCCGCCGGAGTGGTGGACGATCTGCCCGAGCCGGCTGTCGTGGTCGACCATGAGGCCGTAGCCGTAGCCGGCGGCGACCGCACCGACCCCGGCCTCGGCGCCCTCGAACCCGAGCGAGGCCGACACCGAGCCGAACCGGTGCAGCTGCTGCATCTCGCGCCGGGAAGCCTTCGACAACGGATGACCGTCGGCCCCGGACGAGAAGGCGCCCAGGAACCCGCCGACCCAGCGCGCCAGGTCGGCGACCGAGGAGTGCAGACCACCCATCGCCGCGAACGACCCCGACGGCACCGGCACGGCCGGAGCCCACGCCGGCGGACCCTCGAGCCGGTCGCCGGCCCAGGCCGGGTGCAGGGGCGGAACATGGCCAGGGACCAGATTCGGCACCGCGGACGGCGAGTAGGCCGAGGAGGTCATCCCCAGCGGCGCCAGCAGCTCGTGCTCGACGAAGTCCCGATTGGCTCCCTCAGGAGACGAACCGCCCACGACGTTCTCGATCGCGCGGCCGAGCAGCGCGTAGCCGAGGTTGGAGTACTCGAACCCGACCCCCGGCTCCTGCCCGGTCGAGAAGCCCCCGTCGAGGAACGTCCCGAAGGCGGCGTAGGACAGCGACTCCTGCCGGTCGCCCCACGGGTCGTCGGTCGGCAGCCCGGCCGACATCGAGAGCAGCAGCCGCAGCGTCACCGCCGGCGAGTCGGCGGAGTAGGGAGCCTGGTCGACGAGCTCGGGCACGTACTGCGCGATCGCCTCGTCGAGGTCCACCAGCCCACGGTCGCGCAGCAGCAGCACCGCAGCCGCCGTGAACGACTTCGACATCGACGCGATCCGGAAGACGCTCTCCGCGGTCGGCGCCGGACCACCCTCCGTCGTCGCACCGAACGCACCGGAGTGGAGCAGCTCGGAGCCGCGTACGACTCCATAGACCAGGCCCGGGGTCAGGTTCTCCTCGAAGCGCTGCTGGAAGAGTTCGTCGACGACGGCGGTGTTGAGGCTCATGCGGGCGTTCCTTCGGTGGCAGGTTGCTCGACGCGTTGCAGCCTAGCCACAGAGGGCACCGCCAGCGCGGCAAGGCAGACCGCGGCGTAGAGCACGCCGCTGACCAGGAAGACCGGTCGCTCCCCGAACCAGGCCGCCAAGGGTCCGTAGAGCAGCTGTCCGACGGGCATCGCGAGGAACGAGCCGAGCGCGTCGTAGGAGTAGGCGCGCGAGAGCATCTCCTCCGGGACGTTCTCCTGCATCGCGAGGCTCCAGCCGAGGCTGAAGACCTCGATCCCGGCGCCGGCGACGGCCATCGCGATGACGAGCGGCACCGTCTCGGGCCAGAGCCCGAGCGCGAAGAAGGGCAGCGAGAACATCATGATCCCGAACATCCCTGCCCGCAGCGGACGCCGGATCGTGGCCCGCATCAGCACGATCGTCATGACCAGCATCCCGGCCGCGAGCGCCGAGTTGCCCAGGCCCCAGCCCTCGACGCCCAGCGAGGTGGACTTCGCGTACGCAGGTCCCAGCACGTTCAGCCCGCCCGACTGGATCGCGTTGAGCACCATGAAGGCGACCACCACGACCCACAGCCAGGTGGTGCGGCGGAAGTAGCTCCACCCTGCCCGCAGGTCCTCCAGTGCGGAGGTCTTAACTGCGTCCGCCGGACGCGGTGGGATCCGCACCGGGAGCAGGAAGATCGCGGCGAGCAGCCAGGTCAGCGCATCGACCGCCAGCGCCCAGCCGGCTCCGACGCCCACCACGAGCGCCGCGGCGACCGACGGGCCCAGGATCGTCAGGGTGCCGCGCGACATCGAGAGCAGCAGGTTGGCGGGCTGCAGGTCCTTCTTCGCCACCAGCTGCGGCACCATCCCCTGCATGGCCGGGAAGGCCATCGCCATCGTGGTGCCGTTGATCGCCTCCAGGACGACGAGGTGCCAGATCTCGGCCTGCCCGGTGATGATCAGCGCCGCCACCGCCGCCTGGGTCGCGGCCGAGGCGACGTTGCTCACCTGCAGCACCAGCCGCCGCGGGAACCGGTCGGCGATCACGCCGCCGACCAGCAGGAACACGATCATCGGGATGGTGTGCGCGGCGATGACGTAGCCCAGCGCGGAGGCCGAGTCGGTCACCTCCAACACGGCGAACGCGAGCGCCACGTGCGACATCGACGAGCCGGTCATGTTCACGAACCGCGAGGCGAAGAACCACCCGAAGTCGCGGTCTTTCAGGACGAAGAGGCTCTCCCGGATGCTCACGCGGGCACTCTTCCGCACATCCCCGGTTCCTGGTAATCGTTTTTCGTGCGGCCTAAACCATCCGCCCGTCCAGGGCGTCCAGATGGTGTGACCAGAGACGAGTTCACCAAGTTCTACGCCGGCAACAAGGACCGCTGCCTACGGGCCGCGATCGCCTACGGCATAGCTCCCGACCGCGCCGAGGAAGCCGTGGCCGAGGCGTTCGCCCGGGCGTGGTCCAGGTGGCCGAGCGTACGCAGCGCCGACTCGCCCCGCGCGTGGGTCGTCCGCACGGCGATCAACGCCGACATCTCCTGGTGGCGACGACGCCGCCGCGAAGTGGTCACCGAACCACCGGAGCGCCCCGCCGCTACCCACGACCTGGATACCTCCTCGGTCCTGATCGAGGCCGTACGCCGCCTGCCTCCGCGCCAACGCGAGGTCGTCGTGCACCGCTATCTGCTCGACCTCGACACCGCCACGACCGCCCGGGCACTCGGCATCGCGCCCGGCACGGCCAAGGCGCTCCTGCACCACGCGCTCGCCACCTTGCGAGCAGAGCTCACGTTCGAAGGGAATCCCTCGTGAACACCGACCTCGAAGACGCCCTCCACACCCTGGACGGCCCCACGCTCGATCGCCCCGCCGACGCGATTCTCGCCCGCGGCGACCACATGCGGCACCGCCGTCGCACCTCCACCGCCATCGTGGGCGCAGTCGGTGTCGCGGCCCTTGCAGCCGCTGCGTACGTCGTCGTTCCGGAGGTCGTCGGAGAGTCCTCACCGCCGATCGCGACCGCACCCCCGGCTCCTGGGCGGATCGCCCCAACGGCCACCGTCGACTGGTCGGGAGGGCCGACCAACCTGAGTGCGGACGAGCTCGACCAACTGAGTGACTCGTGCCTGACCAGCGCCTATGCGACCGAGCCGCTCAGCCGCACCAGCACGGCGACCGGCGAGATCCCAGCCGGCACCCACCCCACCGTCGCCGAACGCCGTGAGACCGGCATCGAGGCGCTCTTCATCGGCAACGGTCACCTGGTGACGTGCTCGACACCCGGAGGCATGCCGGTGGGGCACCGGTTCGAGGCAACCGAGGCCAGCGGGCGGACCTTCGCCATGTCCGAGCATGCCGCCGACAAGTGGCCGGAGACCGTCAGCTGGGGCCTGGACACCGGCACCACCATGGTCCTGCGGGTGCCCGACGAGGTCGCCTCCGTGGAGGTCACTCTGGGTGAGAAGACCTTCCCCGCGGTGATCGTCGATGACGCGGCTGTCACCTGGTTGGGGCCTGGCGAGGTGACCGACGAGGAACTGCACCGGGGCGACAGCAGGGCGTACGCCTGGCACGCCTATGACACCGACGGTGATCCGGTCCAGGTGCCGCTGAGCAAGGACTGAGACTCAGCCGGCGGCGACGTACTTCTCCGCCACCGCCCGCGGCTTGTCCCCGAGCCCCTCGATGCCGAGGAGGCTCGGGAGCAGGCTGCGGTCGGTGGTGAGGGCCTTGAAGAGGGTCGAGACGGTGACGTCGTGGTCGGGGCGGTCGACGACGACGATCTCGTCGCCGGCCTGGAGCTGCCCCTCCTCGAGGACCCGGAGGTAGGGACCCGGACGCCCCTCAGCCGTGAACCTCTTGACCCACTGGGCGTTGTCGTAGCCGGAGACACCCATCCAGTTCTTGAAGTCGTTGCACGGCGTACGCACGCTGCAGACCTGCAGCAGCACCGTCCCGATCCGCCACTGCTCGCCCACCAGAGCGGCGTTGATGTCGATCCCCTCGGTGGTGAGGTTCTCGGCGAACTGTCCGTCGCGAAGCGTCACGCCCAGCCGCGAGCCCCACAGATCGAGGTCCTCGCGGGCGAAGGCGTAGACCGCCTGCTCCTGGCCGCCGTGGTGGCGCCGGTCGGTCTGGGTGTCGGTGACGATCCCCTCGGCACCGACCGTCACCGGCTCCACGACCGACAGCTTCTCCATCGAGGTAGCGCCCACCTCCGCCCACTCAGCGGGCTTGGACCGACCGACGTTGACGCTTCGCACGACTGGCATGCGCCTAGTGTCGCGGCCCGGCCCGGAGACCGTCGAACGGTTATCCGCCGGCTGCCGGCTCAGGAGAACGAGGCTGTCGCGATCCCTCCAGCCTGGACACGTACGACATCGACGGGACGCTGGTCGGAGTCCTCGGGCACGTCGACGCGGACCTGGTAGAGCCCGGGCGGCACGTGCACGACGCCGAACCAGCCCGAGCCGTCGGTCGCGGTGGACACTGACGGTCCCGCGTGGTCGAGCGGTCGCAGCGTCACGGCCGCCTGATCGAGCGCCGTGCCGTCGGCGAGGCGGACGACGCCGGCCACGTGCCCGTCGGTCGGCGCCGACTTCCAGGGCATGTCGGGCACCGCCGCCGGCGCCTCGAACGGCCCACCCGGCCCGGCGAGCGCCGCCGTCAGCGCAGCCAGCTCGGTGGGCCGGGTCGACGGGTCGGCGAGGGCCTCACGGGTCGGGTTGGCGTAGGCGTACCCGCTCCACCCAGCGGCCAGGTTGCCCGCGGCGCTCGGCGCGACCGCCTGCCAGGCCTGCGCCACCGAGTCGGCCACGGAGTTCAGGTAGAGCGCCGGTCCGTTGACCGCCTGCCGCTCGGCCTGGTTGTCGGCGAGGAACTCCGACCACTCGTCGTACATCGTCGCCTGCGCCGGCTGCCAGTCGCGCTTGTAGTTCATGGTCACCGCGGTGTCCATGATCCCCTCGGCCAGCCAGCCCTTCCAGTCCTGTAGGACCTCGGCGTACGTGCGGGTCTTGGTCCAGCCGCCGACCGCCTGGGGTCCGTTGCCGTAGGTGATCGCGTCCATCGAGAGCCGTACGCTCGGGCCCACCGACCAGAGCCCGAGGTAGATCTTGCGGACCAGGCCGGTGACCTGGTCACGTCGCCACTGGCTCCACTGCGCGTCCGACGGGACCGGAACGTCCGTACGCCCCGTGGCCGCCTGGAAGCGAGCGACCGAGACGTCGTTGTAGCCCCAGTCGCTGTGGGTGGTCGTGGAGGAGCCGTCGGGGTAACGGACGTAGTCGAGGTTGATCCCGTCGACGTCGTAGTTCTGCACGATCGACTGCACGCCCGCGACGATGTAGTCGACGACGCCGGGGTGGCCCGGGTCGGCGTAGGAGTTCGCGCCGACGCGTTCGGTGCCGTCGTACTTCTTGTTCAGCCACCTGGCTTCCCCGGTCGCGGTCGGCCCGTGCTGGTTGAACGCGTGCTCGGGCGAGCGCGGTGCGGTCGCGGAGTTCCACATCGTGTTGACGTTGACCCAGGCGTGCACCTCGATCCCGGCCGCGTGCGCCTCGGTGATGATCTCCTGGAGCGGGTCGTAGGGGGCGGGGTCGATGGCCGCATCCGTACGCGGGTAGAGCGCGTTGTTGCAGAAGCAGTCCCACCGCCGGGCGGTCTGCACGATCAGCGCGTTGACGTGCATGTCCTGGGCGACCTGGACCAGGTCGTCGACCTGCGCGGGGGTGTAGATGCCTCGGTTGAAACCGTCGACCCACAGGCTCCGCCACTGCTCGGGCGGGTCGCTCTCCGCGGCCGCCGCAGGTGACGCGGGGGCCGTCATCGTCGCGAACAGCGCCACGACACTCACCACTGCGAACAGGAAACGTCTCATCACGACCTCCGTCGTCCCGCGGCCGGCGCCGTTGCCGGCTGATCGAGCGTAGGGGCTGGGAGCGATCGGCGGAGGTGATTCCGGCAACCCGGTGGCTGAGTCGGTCCTCAGTCCTGAACGGCCTTGGCGACCGAGATCATCGCGGTGATCCACTCTTTGTCAGGTCCAGCCTTGTCGGGCGCCTGGTTCTCCTCGAGCTCGCCCTTCACGTTGACGACCAGGCGCAGGATCGCCCAGGCCCGGGCGCGGTCCTCGTCGAGCTCGGCGGCGTCGACCAAGGCGAAGAACCGGTCGCGGACACCGTCCCGGATCCGCCCTGCGTACTCGTCGAAGCGGTTCCAGAGCATCGGCGCGAGCTCGTAGTGCGGGTCGCCGGAGAGGGGTTTCGGGTCGATGACCAGCCACTCCTCACGGTCACCCTGGAGAACGTTGGCGAAATGAAGATCCGTGTGGATCAGCCTGCCGTCGGTGGACTCGTCACGGGCGAAGTCGCGGGCGATCGCCCGGGCCTGCTCGACCATCCGCGGCGGGACCGGGAGCCGCCGCTCCTTCTCCCCCAGCTCGGCGGCCCACCGTGCGGCCTGCGCCGACAACGTACGCAGCTGCGGCGGAGCCGGGACGTGCAGCCGTCGGTAGAACCCGCCCACGATCTCGCACGCCTGCACGTCCCACATCTCCGAGAGGTCCGCAGGGCGCAGCCGTTCGAGCAGGAGCGCGAACCGCTTCGGGTCGGCCCGCAGCAGACGTACGGCACCCCGACCGCCCCACACCTGCAGCGCCAGCGCCTCGTGCTCGGCCTCCCAGTGCGGCCAGACGACCTTCAGCACGGCGACTTCGCCCTCGGCGGTGCGCACCGGGACCACGACGGCACAGTTGCCGTGGGTGGAGGGGCCGTCGACGGTCAGCGACCACTCCTCGACCAGGTCGCGCAGCAGGCCCGGGAGGTCGTCGAGCCACGCCGCCCACGACGGCACGTTGGCCGCCAGGGCCAGGAAGGAGTCCGGGACGAGCGTCACGGCGGCAACCCTAAATCCGCTTCCCAACCCGTGGCGGATCGGGCAGGTTTGGGCCCATGTCACTTCCAGAGTCGATGGGGACCAAGGGTGTTCCCTACCCGCCCGAGCGCTACGACGGCGAGGCCGGTGAGGTCTCGGCGCTCTACCGTCCCGACAAGGCCGCGCCCGATCTGAGCTATCCCAACGGCGTCAAGGTCGACTATCTCGCCACCGGCGCGACCACCGCGGGCGACTACGGGCTCTACCGCTGGCACTTCGGTCCCAACGAGACCGGCCCTGGCCCACACTTCCACCGGGCGGTGGCCGAGTCGTTCTACGTGCTGACCGGGACGGTGCGGATCTACAACGGCGAGGAGTGGATCCCGGCGAGCGCCGGCGACTTCGTGCACGTGCCGGTCGGCGGCCTGCACGGGTTCCGCAACGTGACCGACGAGCCCGCCTCGATGCTGCTCCACTTCACCCCGGGCGCGCCGCGGGAGGGCTACTTCGAGGGGCTGCGCGAGCTCGCCGAGGGCACCGAGCTCGGCCCGGACGACCTGGCCGAGTTCTACAAGCTCCACGACAACTACTGGGTGGACTGAGCCCTCCAGGCGTCGATCCCGAGACGGACGATGTCGGCGGCCGAATCAGGCACCTCGGCCGCCTCCTCGAGCGGGACCCATGCGGCGAAGTCGGTGGTTCCGTCGACCTCCAGCGTGCCCAGCTCACCCCCGATGATCCTCGCCTCGAAGATCACCCGGGTGGACTGGTAGGGCCGGCGCCCCGGCTCGAACGGCACGACGTACACGTTGGTCGTCAGCGGAGCCCCGACCTCGACGTCGTAGCCGGTCTCCTCCTTCACCTCGCGCGCGACCGCGTCGGGCATCTGCTCGCCGTAGTCGACACCGCCGCCCGGGAGCGTCCAGCCCGGCTCGGTGCGGTGGTTGCCGTTGAACCAGCTCAGCAGGATCCGCCCTGTGTCGACGATGACGGCGTACGCGGCCACCCGGGTGTCGTACTCGGTGAAATGCATCCCCGGGAGACTACAACGGGCAGCCGGCGGTTCAGTCGAAGACGAACGCGGTCGCGTCCTTGGGGAACGACGTCCAGGCCCGGATCCGGCGCGGATGCACGGCCGGTGCCGCGTCGGTGTAGTGCTCCGCCTTGAAGACGTTCTCGCCGTACTCGGGATACTTCGCGTTCAGCAGCCCGGCGATCTCCTCGGCGGCCTCCGGGGCGAAGCTGGTCTCCCGCACCTCCCCCTCGATGACCACCAGCTTCCACGGGTCCGGCAGGTTCACCGTCACCTTCGGGTGCGCCGCGGCCAGCCGCCGGTGCAGCGTCTCCGGGCTGCCCCCGTAGACCAGCTTCTCCTCGAACCAGATCCCGTCCAGCGGCGTCACGTGCGGGCTCCGCCCGGGCCTCTCGAACGCGAACCAGAACTGCTTCGCCTCGATCAGCTGCTGACGTACGTCCTCCCACGCCAGCAGCTCGCTCGGCGTGCCGTACTCCTTCGGGAACCGAACCTGTTCTGTGCGCATTCACCCTCCTCAGATGATCTCCCTCCAAGTAGACCATCCACCACCGACGACCCGCTTAGCCGAAATTGCTCGACCGTCGGCCGTACGCAGCCGCCAGCTCGGCCCCGATCCGGGCCAGCTCCTGGCGCACGTCCTCAGGGCCGACGACCTCGATCATCGCTCCCCATCCGGCCAGCTGCTCGGCGAGGGACCGGGCGGTGTGAGCGGCGACGGTCACCTCGATCCGCTCCTCCCCGGCGACAGGGGACGCGTCGCCGACCACGTCGAGATAGGTGCCGAAATGGTCCCGCAGCACCCACAGATGACGACGCCGCACCAGCACGGTGGCCCGGACCCGAGCGCGGCGTCCTTCGACGTACGCCACGACCCGCTGCCACTCACGAGCCAGGTCGAAGTCCTCGGGCCGCTCCGCCTCCTCCGTCGTCACCTCGACCGAGGCGACCCGGTCCATGCGGTAGGTGCGTACGTCCGGAGCGCCGTCACGGGTGGCCAGGAGGTACCAGAGGTCGTCCTTGGCCACCAGGCCCAGCGGACTGAGCACGACATTGCTGACGTGGCCGGTGCGGCTGGAGTAGTCCAGACGCACCTGGCGCCGGTCGATCACCGCCTGCTGCACGACGTCCACTACCTCGGGTCGCGAGCGGCGCTGCTCGCCCCACGCGCCGGCATCGAGACGTACCGCCTCCGCGGCCGCGACCGCGTCTGCCCGGAACGGGCTCGGCAGCGCACGGAGGAGCTTGCGCACCGCCTGCCGGGCCTCGGGCGATGCACCGGCGCCCGGCCCGATCAGCGTGAACAGCGCCTGTGACTCAGGACCGGTCAGTCCGCTCAGGTCGGTGCGCGCCCCTCCGACCAGGGACCAGCCACCGTTTCTACCTGCCTGCGGATAGACCGGCACACCGGCGGCCGACAGCGCTTCGAGGTCACGCCGCGCCGTCGCGACCGAGACCTCCAGCTCGGTGGCCAGCTCGGCTGCGGTCACACGGCCGCGCGCCTGCAGCAGCAGGAGCGTCGCGATCATCCGCTCGGCTCTCACGTCAGAACAATTCCACATAAAGTGCTCATAACGTGAACACTTTGAGCGGAATCATGGATCTCACCACCACGAAAGGATGAGCACCATGTTCCGCGGATTCACCACCATCAACTACCTCGTCGACGACGTGAAGGCGGCCACCACCTGGTATCAGGACCTTCTCGGCATCGAGCCCTACTTCGTACGTCCCACCGCCGAGGAGCCCGCTTACGTCGAGTTCCGCCTCGGCGACAGCCAGGACGAGCTCGGCCTCCTCGACCGCCGCTACGCCCCCGAGGGCCACTCCCCCGCCAGCCGGGCCGGCGCGATCATGCACTGGCACGTCGACGACATCCAGGAGACGTACGACCACCTGCTCAACCACGGCGCCACCGGTCTCTCAGCGCCCCGCCCGCTCGGCGAGCCCGGCTGGGAGATCGCCACGGTCGCCGACCCGTTCGGCAATCTGATCGGGCTGATGCACAGCCCTCACTACCTGGACATGCTGGCGCACTGAGCCTGGGCGTGCGCTTGGGCTGGCTGACCCGTCAGGCTGCGAGGCGATGGTCGAGGAGTACGTCGCGCAGCGCGAACTCTGCCCGCGATAGGGGTGGTGGGTCCGGTCGCCAGGGTTCCGGTGGCGGGCTCGTGTAGACGTGGCGGGTAGGTGTGATGGTGACGATGGAGCCGT
>NZ_JAALAA010000031.1 GCF_011045035.1 Nocardioides turkmenicus | reverse complement strand
GCTCCGCCCCCTGCCCACGAGCCCCTCCCCCGGCCTCTCGATCACCCACCTACGCCAGGAGAACCTGCTGGTGGCGATGCCGCAGGACCACCGGTTCGCCGGCCGTCGCCGCGTACGCATCCCCGACCTCGACGGCGAGGGCCTCGTCATCCACGCCGGCAGCGGGCGCTCGGCGATGAACACGATGATCCAGGACCTCTTCGACTCCGCCGGGATCCGCACCCACATCGCCCACGAGGTCGCCGAGACCTCGACTCTGGTCACCTTCGTCGCCGCCGGCCTGGGGGTCGCCATCGTCCCCGAGCCCACCGCTGCCCTCGCCGTCCCGGGTGTCGTGTACGTCCCGCTCTCGGGAACCCCCGGCGTCGAGCTGGTCGCTGCCACCCGGGCCGGTGACGACAGCCCTCTGCTCACCCGGGCGCTGGCCATCCTCGCCGAGTCGGCGCGAACTGACGAGAACTGACGCCGAGTCGGCCCGTCTTGACGGGCCGACTCGGCAGGTCGAGGTCAGCGGCAGCGCAGCGTCTGCGACGGCGTGACGCCGTACGCCTGCCGGTAGGCGGCGGCGAAGCGGCCGAGGTGGGTGAAACCCCAGCGGTAGGCGATCTCGGCGACCGTGTCGCCACGGCTGGCGAGCAGGTCGGCGTGGACGCGTTCGAGGCGGATCTCCTGCAGCTTCTGGGTCGGGGTGCGGCCGAGGTAGCGCTGGAAGCCCTGCTGGAGGCGGCGGATGCCGACGTCGGCCTCGCGGGCCAGGTCTGAGACGGCCCACTCGCGCGCCGGGTCGGCCTCCATGGCTTCCACGACACGCGAGACGATGCGGGGCTGGACGCTCCCGACGGCCGGCTCGGAGGGAAAACAGGCGGCGACGAAGGCGGCGGTCAACGTCCCTGCCAGCCGGTGACGTACCCGTTCGTCGCCCACCAGGGCCGGGTTGCGCATGGCCTCGGTGCCGAGGGAGCCGAGCAGGCCGATCCAGGCGCGGGCGCCGTCAGCGCGCAGGTCGAGCTGGGCGGGCAGCCGGTCGGTGTGCAGGCCGACCAGGGCAGCGACCTCGTCGACCAGGTAGTCGCGGTCGACCCGCATGCCGACGATCGAGCAGTCGGCCGACCAGCGGGTCATCTTCGTCGGCCGGTCGGGAGGGCACACGGTCGCCTGACCGTCGAGCGAGAGCACATGGGCGCCGCCGACGTTGGCCTCGAGCACACCGCTGCGCGGGACGTTCACGGCCCAGGCGCCGGGATGGTCGGACTCCACCGACACCTCCGCACCCCAGCCGATCCGGGTCAGCCGGACAGGGCCGAGGTCGACCGCTCGTAGCTCGGCGGGGCGGGCGGGCCGGCCACGCATGGTCAGGGCATGCGGGAAGTAGGCCCGGGAGACCTGGTCGGAGAAGGTCTCCATGTCGCCGGACGATCCGGACGACCCCGACGAAACGGTGAGAGTGCCGGTCACGCTCATCTGCCACCCCCTAGTGACGTCCTTCACATTAACAGCGCATCCGCGCGTCGCCGAGAGCCTCCGAGAATCGTCCACAAACCGGGTGCGCAATCCGGACAGCCCCTTCGCCCAGCGGATCGCCGCCCTCGCGATCCGGATCTAGCGTCGTCCTCCGACGTGACCGCCGCCACACCACCCGCGGCCCCGACGAAGGAGGAGCTCCATGGACCCACGCACCCTGCGGTCGACCTTCGGCCGCTTCGCGACCGGCGTCACCGTGATCACCTGCCGCACCCCGGACGGCGCCCACCACGGCGCCACGGTGACGGCGTTCACCCCGATCTCGCTCGACCCGCCGCTGGTGCAGGTGGCCCTGACGCGTACGTCCAAGGCGGCTGCCTATCTCGACGGCGCCGCCTTCGCGGTCAACGTGCTCGCGGCCGACCAGAGCGACGTCGCCATGCACTTCGCCGGCCGCCCGTGCGGCGACCCGCTCCCCTGGCGCGAGGGCGCGACGGCACCGCGTCTCGGAGGGACGGCCGCGACGCTGGTGTGCCGCCCGTGGCGTACCGACGACGGCGGCGACCACCTGCTGTTCCTCGGCGAGGTCGTCGAGGTGATCACCACCGACCGCAAGCCGCTGCTCTTCCACGACAGCGCCTTCCACCAGATCGGCAACCCGTCCTCGGAGGTCGTCTGGCTCGGCTGCCAGGACGACCCGCACACCGGCTGGTTCGACGCGACCGCGTCGTTCACCGCCGTCGAGACTCCCGCGATCCCGCGATCCACCCACTACTGATCAGACCAAGGAGAGACACCATGACCGACACCCTCGCCCCCGAGTCCCAGACCGACGGCCCGCCGACCGTCAACCCGGCGGCCGAGTCGCCCGCCAACAGGCAGACCAACTTCGCCTCTCGGCCGATGACCGGCGACGAGTACATCGAGAGCCTGCGCGACGGCCGCGAGATCTACCTGCACGGCGAGCGGGTCGAGGACGTCACCACCCACCCGGCCTTCCGCAACCCGGTGCGGATGACCGCGCGCCTCTACGACGCCCTGCACACCGGCCCGCACGTCGACGAGCTCACCGTGCCGACGGACACCGGCAACGGCGGCGTCACGATGCCGTTCTTCAAGACCCCGACCTCCTCGGCCGACCTGCTCAAGGAGCGCGACGCGATCGCGCGCTGGGCGAAGATGACGTACGGCTGGATGGGCCGCTCCCCCGACTACAAGGCCAGCTTCCTCGGCACCCTGCACGCCAACAAGGAGCTGTACGCCCCGTTCCAGGACAACGCCGAGCGCTGGTATCGCGAGTCCCAGGAGAAGGTCCTCTACTGGAACCACGCGATCATCAACCCGCCGGTCGACCGCCAGCTGCCGCCGGACGAGGTCGGCGACGTCTACATGAAGGTCGAGAAGGAGACCGACGCCGGCCTGATCGTCTCCGGGGCCAAGGTCGTCGCGACGGGTTCGGCGATCACCAACTACAACTTCATCGCCCACTACGGCCTGCCGATCCGCAAGAAGCAGTTCGCGCTGATCTGCACGGTCCCGATGGACGCCCCCGGCATCAAGCTGATCTGCCGCTCCTCCTACACCGAGCAGGCTGCCCGGAACGGCGAGCCGTTCGACTACCCGCTGTCGAGCCGGATGGACGAGAACGACACCATCTTCATCTTCGACAAGGTGCTGGTGCCCTGGGAGAACGTCTTCATGTACGGCGACGTCGACCGGATCAACGCGTTCTTCCCCCAGTCGGGGTTCCTGCCCCGGTTCACCTTCCAGGGCTGCACCCGTCTGGCGGTCAAGCTCGACTTCATCGCCGGTCTGCTGATGAAGGCGCTCGACGCCACCGGCTCGGGCGGCTTCCGCGGCGTACAGACGCGGGTCGGCGAGGTCATCGGCTGGCGCAACCTGTTCTGGTCGCTGACCGAGTCGATGGCCCGTGACCCCGAGCCGTGGGTCGGCGACGCGGTCATCCCGAAGCTGGAGTACGGCCTGACGTACCGGATGTTCATGATCCACGGCTACCCGCGGGTCAAGGAGATCATCGAGCAGGACGTCGCCTCCGGGCTGATCTACCTGCCCTCCGGCGCCGCCGACTTCAAGAGCCCCGAGGTGCGGCCGTACCTGGACAAGTACGTCCGTGGCTCCAACGGCATCACCGCCGTCGACCGGGTGAAGGTCATGAAGGCACTGTGGGACTCGATCGGCTCCGAGTTCGGCGGCCGTCACGAGCTCTACGAGCGCAACTACTCCGGCAACCACGAGAACGTGAAGGCCGAGCTCCTCTTCGCCGCCCAGAACCGCGGCGGCGCCGACGCGATGAAGGGGCTCGCCGACGAGTTCCTGGCCGAGTACGACCTCGACGGCTGGACCGTGCCGGACCTGTTCTGACCTGCCGTGTCAGCTGACAGGGCGGTGCGTCGATCCGGGCACCGCCCTGTCAGCGAAGGATGAGCCAGAGCCCCACCGCGGAGGGCACGAGGCCGAAGATCAGCCACGGCGTGAACGGCCTACGCCGATGGATGATGAAGCCGCCGGCCAGGCCCAGCACGCCGAATCCCGCGGCGATGACACACAGCCCGATCCGCGAACTCTGGTAGACGGGGTCGATCGCCACCGCCCCGATGACCAGCCCGACCACCAGGTGGGCGACGGTGAAGACGACGAGAACGGACGCGACCCACTGCTTCACGTGGGTGAGCGACTTGTCGTTGACCGGCCGGATCGGGTTGTCCGGGTCCATCAGGTGGCGCGGTCGTCGCGGTTGCTCGTTCACGGGCTCATACTTACCAGAGTAATTGTTTGTGCACAAATTATTGGTACGCTAACCAGCATGCCGACGAAGAAGGATCCTCTCGCGGAGATCGAGAACCCGCTGGCGCTCGATCAACAGGTCTGCTTCGGCCTCGCTGTCGCCGCGCGCAGCGTCATCGCCCTCTACCGCCCGCTCCTCGAGCCCATGGGCCTGACCCACCCGCAGTATCTGGTCATGCTCGCGCTCTGGGAGGAGGAGCCGCTCCGCGTCTCCGAGCTGAGCCGGAAGGTCCAGCTCGACCCCGGCACCCTCTCCCCCCTGCTCAAGCGGCTCGAGGCCCAGGACTACATCCGGCGCGAGCGCAACAAGCACGACGAGCGCTCGCTCGCCGTCGTACTGACCGAGCGCGGCCGCGCCCTCCGCGACGACGCCGAGAAGATCCCGCCCGCGATCGTCGAGCGCCTCGACATGAGCCTCGACGAGCTGATGGAGCTCCACCGCCGGCTGCTGGAGGTCATCGCCGCGGCGACCCGGTAGCCGTCAGGTGACGTCTCTGCCCACGGAGACGCGCGCGCCGACGATGACGAGAAGCAGGCCGTATCCCGTGAGCACGAGACCACCCAGCCATGGATCGAGGTAGTTCTGGGTGCTGAGCGACACCTGGGTGAGCGCTGCAGACGCGGAGCCAGGGAGGTAGGCCGTCCAGTCGGACAACGCCGGCACCGCAGTGACCATCGGCTCAGCCACGAAGCGGTAGACGAGAAGGCCGACCACGGTGGCGACCTGATTGCGGACCAACGCGCCCAGACCCACGCCCACCATCGCGAAGAGTGTCACGTCGGCGACAACACCCGCATAGGTGGAAGGAAGGCCTTCCCCGAGAAGTCCCAGGTCGATGCCCTTTGCACTCAGCCACGGCCAGGCGATCGATGCGACGACCACCAGGCACGCGATCGCATATCCAACCCCCGCCGCGACGTAGACCAGCAGCTTGGCAAGGACGACTCTTCGGCGGCGAGGCGTCGCGAGGAAGGTCGCGGTTGCCGTCCGGTGGCGGAACTCGCCGGTGACCCCGATCGCCGCCAGGACAGCCACGAGGGTGTTGGCACCGCCGGACGCGACAGCGAAGAGGGTCTGCTGACCAGCAGGGCTGTCCAGCGGCGCGGTCATGGTGTCGGGGTCGTCGCTGAATCCGATCAGCAGCGACGCATAGAGTGCGGCCAAAGCCATCGAGGCCAGAAGCAGCCAGAGCCAGAGTCGCGTGGAGAACAGCTTGTGGACCTCGGAGATGATGAGCGGCCTCATGGTCGGATCTCCTGGTTCGTGGTCAGCTCGAAGAAGGCGGTCTCGAGGTCGCCGTGGTCACCGGAGAGCTCCGCGAGTGTCGCCTCTCGGATCAGTCGGCCACGGTGGAGAATCACGACACGGTCGACCAGCTGCTGCATCTCGGTCAGCACATGGCTGGAGACGAGCACGCTCCGTCCCGCCTCGGCGTACTCCTTGAGGAACCGTCGCAACCAGACGATGCCTTCAGGATCGAGTCCGTTGGCCGGCTCATCGAGGATCAGTACGGCAGGGTCGCCGAGAAGCGCGGTTGCGAGGGCGAGACGCTGCCGCATGCCGAGCGAGTAGCCGCCGACCTTTCGGTTCCCGGCGTCACCGAGACCGACCACACCCAGCACCGTGGCGGCACGCGAGGACGGCAGAGCCGCCGCCGCGGCATAGATCCGCAGATGGTCGAGGCCGGTCCGCCCTGGGTGGAACCCGGTCGAGTCCAGCGCAGCCCCGACGATCTCGAGCGGCCTCGCCAGGTCGGCGTACCCGGCTCCACCGATGGTTGCCCGGCCTCGATCAGGACGGACGAGACCGAGGATCATCCGTAGCGTCGTGGTCTTGCCGGCGCCGTTGGGGCCGAGGAATCCGGTGACGGACCCGGGCTCGACGGTGAAGCTGACGTCATCGACGGCCGCGACCCCTCCGTAATGCTTGGTCAGTCCACGGACCTCGACGCGCGCATCGGCCGCACACGCCAACTCTCGGAATAAGTTAACTCGCATGTATACAACCGTAGATGTAAACTTCGAGATATACAAGAGAGGAGAGCGGCATGCCCCAGCCCGCAACCAAGACCCGGTTGCCCCGCGCAGAACGGCGGGCCCAGATCCTGACGGCCGCGACCCGCGCGTTCGCCAGACACGGGTTCGCCGACACCGGCCTGGACGAGATCGCCGAAGAAGCCGGCGTCACGCGTGTCGTGCTCTATCGCCACTTCGACTCCAAGGCCGAGCTCTATCGGACGATCCTGGACCAAGCGTGCGCGCGCCTGGCGGAACGCGTGGGCACCGACGACTTCGAGGACGATGCGATCCCGGCACTCCTCGCCGCAGCCAGCGAGGATCCCGATGCGTTTCGACTGCTCTTCCGCTTCGCCACTCGGGAGCGCGAGTTCAAAAACCTCACGGACAGCCTCTCCACGGCCGCGATCACGGTGGCACGTTCCAACCTCGCCAAGCAGATCCCGGACGGCCCCTGGTTGGACTGGGCCTCCCGGCTGATCCCGACCATGACGACCGACGCAGTGATCGCCTGGCTCGACAGCGGGCAGCCCGACCCGGAGACGGCAGCAGAACGGATCCGCACCGCGATCCACGGCATCAGCCAAGCCGCCGCGCAACCCCCGGATCACACCTGATCCGCGCCGCCATGACGGTAGACCCGGCAGAATCGGAGGCGTGGCCCCCGCCCCCGACACCCACTGGAACACCGTCTATGCGACCAAGGCCGCCGACGAGGTGAGCTGGTACGAGCCGGTTCCGACGGTCTCTCGTCGGCTCATCACACTGGCTGCAGCCTCAGGGCGAGTGATCGATGTCGGCGCGGGCGCCTCGAACCTCGCGGACGTGCTGGTGTCAGCAGGCTATGACGTGACTGTGCTGGACATCTCCTCGAACGCACTCGCACAGGTCCGCGAACGGCTGGGCCGGCAAGCGGCGTACGTCCTCGCCGATGTGCTGAGCTGGACACCCGCCGCCAGCTACGACGTCTGGCACGATCGTGCGGTCTTCCACTTCCTCACCGATCCGGACGATCAGGCTCGATACGTGGACCTGGCGGCGACAGCCGTCGGGACCGGCGGCGGGCTGGTGATGGGCACATTCGCACCCGCCGGCCCCGAGTCGTGCTCCGGCCTGCCCACCGCCCGCCATGACGCCGGCTCGCTCGCTCGGCTTTTTGCCGAGTCCTTCACGTTGGAACACTCGGAGACCGAGGAGCACGTGACCCCGTGGGGAGCGGTACAGCCGTTCACCTGGGCCGTGCTGCGACGCAGCTAGGGCCTGAGGACCGCCTTCATCGGGGCGACAGCGCGCCCGCGAGCGAGTCCAGGACACCGGGGACGATGGAGAAGTAGGCCCAGCGACCCCGCTGCTCGCGGGCGACCAGCCCTGCCTCGACCAGCAGCTTCATGTGATGGGAGACCGTCGGCTGGGTGAGCCCGACCGGCTCGGTGAGGTCGCAGACGCAGGCCTCCTGACCCTCGGAGGCCGCGATGATCGAGAGCAGCTTGACCCGGTTGGGATCACCGAGCGCCTTGAACATCCGCGCCAGCGCCTCGGCCTGACTGTCGTCGAGAACGCCCGCGGTGACCGGCGAGCAGCACGCGACAGCGGCGGACGGGAGCACAGGAAGAACGGTCATGAGGAGCAGTCTACCGAATGATATTGACGAACGTCGATGCGTCACCTAGGGTCGCCGACATATCGACGTTCTTGAATCTGAGGAGCATCATGACCGACCTTCCTGTTGCCGTCATCGGCGCCGGGCCCCAGGGCCTCGCAGCCGCAGCCCATCTCCTCGAGCGTGGTCTCACCCCGCTCGTCCTCGAGCAAGGAGCCGAACCAGCCGCGGCGGTCGCCGAGTGGGGCCACGTACGTCTCTTCTCGGCCTGGCCCGAGCTCGTCGACAAGGCCGCCGCCCGACTCCTCGAGCCGACCGGCTGGACCGCGCCGGAGAAGGGATATCCCACCGGAGCGCAGTGGCGGGAGCGCTATCTCGTCCCGCTCGCCGCCGCCCTCGGCGACCACGTCCGCTACGGCGCCGCCGTCACCGGTGTCTCCCGCAAGGGCCGTGACCGGCTGGTCGACGCCGGCCGCGCCGAGCAGCCCTTCGTGCTCCACGTGACCAGCGCCGACGGCACCGAGGCGCGCATCGAGGCGCGTGCCGTCATCGACGCCTCCGGCACCTGGCGCCGGCCCAACCCGGCCGGGGCCGACGGGCTCCCGGCCCTCGGCGAGCGCGCCGCCCACGCCGCCGGCAAGGTCGCGTACGCGGTGCCCGACCGGGGCGACGCCACGACCTACGCCGGCAAGCACACGGTCGTGATCGGCGCCGGCGACTCCGCCTTCAACGCCGTCAACGAGCTCACCGCCATCGCCAAGGACCACCCGGGAACGAGGATCACCTGGGCGATCCGCCGCGCGGTCTCGACGAACACCTTCGGCGGCGGCGAGGCCGACGAGCTCCCGGAGCGGGGCGCCCTCGGCATACGCGCGAAGAAGGCCGTCCAGGACGGCACGGTCGAGCTGGTGACCGGGTTTCGCACGGAGCGCGTGGACGGCGCCACGGTGACGGCCGAGGACGGCCGCGTCGTCGAGGCCGACCAGGTGGTGGTGCTGACCGGCTACCGCCCCGACCTGGGCTTCCTGAGCGAGATGCGGCTCGACCTCGACCCGACGCTGGAGGCGCCGCGCAACATCGCGGTCCAGATCGACCCCAACATCCACTCCTGCGGCTCGGTCAGCGCGACCGGGGCCAAGGACCTCGCCCAGCCCGAGCCCGACCTCTACCTGGTCGGGATGAAGTCCTACGGGCGAGCCCCGACGTTCCTGGCGATGACCGGCTACGAGCAGGTACGCAGCGTGGTGGCCGAGGTCGCCGGCGACCACGACGCGGCCGCCCGGGTCGAGCTGGAGCTCCCCGACACCGGCGTGTGCGGCGGCGCGGGAGTCTTCGACGACCCGGACAGCACCAAGAGCGGCGGCGGCTGCTGCGGTCCGGCAGCTCCGAGCGAGGAGCTGTTCACGATCAGCCGGGCGCCGATCACTCTCTCGTGATCGAGTTGACCGGGGTCACGCCGAGCTCATCGAGGAGGCCGAGCACGCGCTGCTCGATCTCGTCGCGGATGCCGCGTACGTGCTCGATGCCGCCGCCCTTCGGGTCGGTGACCTTCCAGTCCTCGTAGCGCTTGCCGGGGTAGAACGGGCAGGAGTCGCCGCAGCCCATGGTGATGACGACGTCGGCGCTGCGTACGACCTCGTCGGTCCACGGCTTCGGGAACTCGCCGGAGATGTCGATGCCGAGCTCGGCCATGGCCTCGACGGCGACCGGGTTGATGGCGGCGGCCGGCGCGGAGCCGCCGGACCAGCCGACGGCCCGGTCGCCGGCGTAGTGCTGGAAGAAGCCGAGCGCCATCTGGGAGCGGCCGGCGTTCTCGATGCAGAGGAACAGCACGGCCGGGGTGTCGTCGGCGGGGGTCGTGTCCATCAGGGTCTCTCCTTGCGCGGAACTTTTGTGAGGGTCAGGAGTCGAAGCGCGAGGCGAGCGCCCGGACGCGGTGCTCGAGCTCGACGTACGCAGCGTCGAAGGCCCCGGGGCCTTTGTCGACGGGGTCGGGGATCGACCAGTGCAGCTCACCGGGGACCTTCGGGGTCTCGTGAGCACGGTCGCAGACGGTGACGACCAGATCGTCCGGATCGAGGACGTCGTCGAGGTTGCGCGGCTCGACGACGGGGAGATCCAGGTCGTGGCGGGCGGCGGCGTCGATCGTCCCCGGATTGATGCGGTCGGCGGGGTGGGTGCCGGCCGAGGCGGCCGGAATCGTGCTGACCTGACGCCACAGCGCCGCGGCCAGGTGGGAGCGCGCGGAGTTGCCCGTGCAGACGAACAGGACACGCCTGGGCACCGCCACGGGGGACGCGGTGCCCAGGCTTTCGAGCGTGTCCTGCTCGAGGTGCAGGTACGTGCGCCTCCCGTCGCCCTCGGAATGATGACGGGACACGACGCCTGCGCTCACCAGAGCCTGAACGTGGTGAGCAAACAAGTTCGACGGGACAGACAGCATCCCGGCGAGCTCGGTGGGGGAGGCATCAGTGATCTGGAGGCTTTCGACGATGCGCAGCCGCACCGGATCGCCGAGCGCAGCGTGTATCTTGGCCCGACGTTCCAACCCGGCCTGTCTTTCAACCTCCATTGAGTCAATAATGACTGAGTAATCTCCGAAGGTCAAGACTCCGCACACCCGAACGGACACCCCGATGACCCCCGAGAAGACTCCCGCCCGCGACGTGATCCCGCTGCGGGAAGCGACGCGCGCCTGGTTCTCGATCTCCCTGCAGACCTTCGGCGGGCCCGCGGGCCAGATCGCGGTCATGCAGCACAAGCTGGTCGACGAGAAGCGCTGGATCGGCCAGCAGCGGTTCCTGCACGCCCTGAACTACTGCATGCTGCTCCCTGGCCCGGAGGCCCAGCAGCTGGCCATCTACGTCGGCTGGCTGCTCAACGGCACCCTCGGCGGGCTCATCGCCGGCATCCTGTTCGTGCTTCCCGGCGTCCTCGCCCTTCTCGCCCTCTCGGCGCTGTACGTCGGCGCCGGATCCACCGCCGTCGTGGCCGGGCTCTTCGCCGGCCTCGCGCCGGCCGTCATCGCGATCGTCGTCCAGGCCGTGCAGCGCGTCGGCAAGCGCGCCCTGCACCATCCGATCCTGGTGGCGATGGCAATCGCCTCGTTCCTCGCGCTGACCGTCTTCAAGGTCCCGTTCCCCGTCGTGATCCTCGTCGCGGGTCTGCTCGGCTGGCTGATCGGCACCCGGGTCCCTGCCTTCGCCCAGAGCAAGGACCACGGCAGCGCCGACGACGGTCCGGCACCGCTGATCAGCGACGACGCCCTCCATCACGACGCCCCCTCGAAGGTTCGCGGTCTGAAGATCCTCGTGCTCGGACTGGTGCTCTGGTTCGCTCCGGTGGCGCTGGCCGCGGTCGTGTTCAGCCGTGACAGCGTCTTCGTCGACATGGGTCTGTTCTTCTCCGGCGCCGCCGTGGTCACGTTCGGCGGTGCGTACGCGGTGCTGGCCTACGTCGCCCATCAGGCCGTCAACGTCTTCGGCTGGTTGAAGGCGGGCGAGATGGTCCGCGGCCTCGCGCTCGCCGAGACCACGCCCGGGCCGCTGATCATGGTGGTGCAGTTCGTCGCGTTCGTGGGTGCCTACCGCAACCCCGGCTCGCTCGACCCCTGGGTGGCCGCGGTGCTCGCGTCGCTGCTGGTGACCTGGGTGACCTTCGTGCCCTGCTTCCTGTTCATCTTCCTGGGCGCGCCCTACGTCGAGCGGCTGCGGAACAACCACCACCTCACCGCGGCGCTCACCGGGATCACCGCGGCGGTGGTCGGTGTGATCGCCAACCTTGCGCTGTTCTTCACGCTGCACACCCTCTTCGACCGCTCCCGCACCCTGGCCTGGGGCCCGGTCGACCTCGACCTCCCCGTCCTGTCCTCGTGGGATCCGGTCGCGTTCGCGATCACCGCGGTGGCGATCACGCTCGTGTTCTGGCGGCAGTGGTCCACGCTGCGCACCCTCGGCGTCTGCGCGGTGCTCGGGCTGGCCTCGACCCTCCTACCTCTCTGACCCCCGCAGCACTCCAGAAACAACGCGGAAACGTCGCCGCTCTATGGTGGAGCAGCCCGAGTTCAACGGACAGCAAGGCCTCTCGGCCGGGAAAGCGGACACCTCCGGGCACGACCGCCGTCTGCCCCGAGCAAGGAGAGCACCCCCGTGAGCGAGCACCAGCGAGCGAACCGTCCGAACATCACCTTCCACGTCCCCGCCGTCGACATCGCTGCGTACGTCCAGGGCGGAACGCCCGAGGAGAAGGCGGCGGTGGCCGCCGCGATCGACGCCGCGTGCCGTGAGGTCGGCTTCATCCAGATCCTCGGCCATGGCGTCCCGCCAGAGCTGGCCGAGGGGCTCGCCTCGGCGATGGACGACTTCTTCGCGCTGCCGCTGGAGGAGAAGTCCCGGTGGCGCCGTCCGGCCGCCGAGAACCGCGGCTACACCCCGCCCAAGTCGGAGACGCTCGCGCTCAGCGCCGGCGTGCAGTCCGAGACCCGGATGAAGGACTTCTTCGAGGCCTTCAACGTCGGCTCCTCGGTCTCCGACCACCCCGATGCCGCCCTCGTCGAGGGGCACTACGCGGAGAACACCTGGCCCGCGGTCGCCGGGTTCCAGGAGCGTGTCGACGCCTGGCGCGCCGAGTCCGCCCGGGTCGCGCGGACCATGGTCACCATCTTCGAGGACGCGCTCGACCTCGAGCGCGGCGCGATCTCGCGCCTCGCGACGCACCCGATCGAGGTCCTCCGGATGAACAACTACGCCCTGCCCGAGGGCACCCGCGTCGAGGTGGACGAGGACATGATCGGCATGGGCGAGCACACCGACTACGGCATCGTCACGATCCTGTGGGCCGACCGGGTCAAGGGCCTCCAGGTCCTCCACAGCGGACAGTGGCACGACGTCAGCCCGGCCGACGGGGCGCTGCTGATCAACCTCGGCGACCTCACGACCAGGCTCACCAACGAGCAGTGGCTCTCGACCCTGCACCGGGTCAAGCCACCGATCGTCGACGGCACCATCCAGCGGCGCCGGTCGGCTGCGTACTTCTTCGACGGTGACGCCGAGGCTCTGGTCGGCCCGTTGCCGGGGTTCGTCGACGACCAGCACCCTCGTCTCTACACCGACGTCACGGTGGATGCGCACATCGCCGCCAAGCTCGCCGGCTCGCGTGCGGGAGTGCTCAACGCCGCCGCCGACCGCGAGGCCGCCCGGGTCCTCACCGCCGGTTCCTGACCTCGTCGGCCGTTCCCTCCCCGGACTCGAGCCGCTCGGTCTGGGCCCTGTGTCCTGGCGCGTAACCTCGGTCCGGTGGCACTGAACAAG
This sequence comes from Nocardioides turkmenicus, assembly GCF_011045035.1. Classification (GTDB taxonomy): domain Bacteria; phylum Actinomycetota; class Actinomycetes; order Propionibacteriales; family Nocardioidaceae; genus Nocardioides; species Nocardioides turkmenicus. Next base: position 35,449 of record NZ_JAALAA010000031.1, on the reverse strand, counting down.
GCTCGACGCCCCCGCGTCGTGATGATGTGCGGGCCAGGCGGTGCGGGCAAGACCACCTACGCCAAGCGGCTGGAGCGCGAGGGTTGGACGCGGCTGTCGTTCGAGGTGGAGTTCTGGGATCGCGGAGTCACCACGATGCCCTCCGCCGAACTGGTCGCCGAGGTCGCAGCGGACCTGAAGGCGCGCTTGCTGCGCCATGTCGCGGCGGGGAACGATGTCGTGCTCGACTTCGGATTCTGGTTCCGGCGACAACGCGATGAGTACCGCGCGCTGCTCGCACCGCAGGGCATCGTGCCGGAGACCGTCTACATCGCGACGAGCCTCGAGACCATCCTGGCCCGGGTCGGTGACCGACACGGCAGGCGGGCGGACGACTGGCCGCTCACCGAGCAGACGGCGACGGAGTACTTCGAGCAGTTCGAGCCGCCGACACCCGACGAGGGGCCGCTCGAGGTGGTCCGCCAGACCGTGTGACTCAGCGCCCGAGCACCGCGCGGAGCCGGTCCACCTGGGCGGTGCGCTCGGCGAGGCGCTGCTCGTCGAGACTCCGGCTCGACGCGGCCGACAGGAGCTCGTGCGTACGCCGCACCGCGGTCGCATCGTGGGCGACGAGCGAGGAGACCAGTCCGCTGAGCGTGACGTCCAGGTCGACAGCCGGCACCACGCTCTGCGCGAGGCCGATCCGCTCCGCCTCGGCGGCGCCCACCTTGCGCGCGGTGGCACAGATCTCGAGCGCGCGGGCGTAGCCCACGGCCTCGACCAACGGCTTGGTGCCGGCCAGGTCGGGAACCAGCCCCAGCGCGGGCTCCTTCATGCAGACCCAGGCGTCCTCGGCCATGATCCGCAGATCGCACGCCAGCGCCATCTGGAAACCTGCGCCGATCGCGTACCCGTCGACGACGGCGATCGAGATGAACCTCGGGTCGGCGAGCGCCACGAACGGCCGCTGATACTCGCCGATCAGGTCGACGACCTCCTGGTCGCTACGCCCCAGCGTCGCGACCAGACTGCCGTCCACGTCCGTCTGCCCCGGGTCGACCAGGGACAGGTCCAGCCCGGCGGAGAACGTCCCGCCGGCCCCGCGCACCACCACGACCCGGACCTCCTCCGGCAACGACTCGAGGAACGACGCGATCGCCGCCCACATCGCCGGATGCTGGGCGTTGCGTACGTCGGGACGGTCCAGCAGCACGGTCGCCACCACACCGTCGATGCTCAGCGTGACACCCGGCTCGTTCGAGTTCATGTCCTCATCCCTTCAGGCAGGAGCGCCGACCGACGCGTCAGGCCAACGTAGAGGACACCTGGCCGGGTCCGCCTCCCGCGGGGCGGTCTTGAAGGAGCCCATGGGCGACGACGTCGGTCGCGACCCGCAGGAGCTCCCTGAGCCCGTCGAGGTCCCGCCCGAGCGCGTCGTTGCGCCAGCCGAGGCTGATGATGCCGTTCCAGGCGGCCCACAGCACCGTGGCGACGTCGTCGGGATCGATCGCCCGGAAGGAGCCGTCGGCGACGCCGCGCCGCAGCTCAGCCACCATCCGGGCGTTCTGCTCGCGGACCGAGGTCGCGAGTCGGTCCGCGAGCTCGCGACCGGCAGGGTAGGCGGTCGAACCGCTCGGGAAGGCCAGGGTGCGGAAGTAGTCGGGGTTGGCGGCGTAGAAGTCGAGGTAGGCGTCGGCGGCGGCGTAGAGCCGCTCCACGGCCGATCCGTCCTGGGTGTAGGCCCGGTCCATGAACCGGCGGTCGGCGTCGACGGCGCGCTGCACGACTGCGGCGTGCAGCCCGGCCTTGGAGCCGAAGTGGTTGTAGACCGACCCGACCGCCACGCCGGCGGCGGTAGCGATCTCGTCGAGGGTGACATCGTCGACCGATCGCCGCGCGAACAGCTGCTCGGCCGCGGTGAGCAGCGCCTCGATGGTGCGGCGCGCACGAGGATCCACGGCCCTCCTCCGACTTCTTGTGATCGTTGCAACAGTTTCGTGGCAAAGCTACCGTGACCTCATGACAGTTCTTGCAATGGTTACAACAGTGCGCTGATGGATGCCACCGACTGGGACTCCGTCCATCGCCGCACCGTCGACAGCTTTCGCACCGGATGGGACGAGGCGGGGCCGTCGGCGTGGGACGACTTCATCGGCGAGCGGAGCGAGATGGTGCAGCCGATGCTCGAGAACGGCGTCGGCGCACGGTTCTGGGCCGGCGAGATCAGCCGAGCCCTCCGAGTGATGCCGGACCTGCGCGCCGACGTGCTCGACTGGAGCGGTCGCGACGACCGCCTCTTCATCCACCTGAGGTTTCAGGCGACCGTCGGCGGCCGAGACCTGACCTGGGACGCCGTCGACCTCCTGCACCTGCGCCCCGACGGGAGCCTGGTCCGCCGGGAGTCGTTCTTCGACTCCGCGCCCGTCGCCGGTGCGCTCGCGACCCGCCCGCGCACCTGGTGGGCCTGGTGGTGGTCCGGTCTGTGGCCGTTGGCCGGACGCCGGAGGCTGCTCGACCGCCTCTCCCCCGGACGTCGACCGTGACGGCGCCGACCGACGCCTTCTGGCGCGACCCCCGGCTCGGGACGCCCGAGCGTGTCGACCTGTCGGCGGGCACCCTCGACTACCACTCCCACGGCTACGGCCCCACCCTGCTCTTCGTCCACGGCTACCTCGTCAACGCCAACATCTGGCGCACGCTCGTCCCCCTGCTGGGCGACCGCTACCGGTGCATCACCCCCGACTGGCCGCTCGGCTCCCACCGCACCGCACTGAACCCCGGCGCCGACCTGTCCCCGCGGGGCATGGGCGACCTCATCGCCGAGTTCGTCGAACGTACGGGTCTGGACGACGTCACCCTGATCGGCAACGACTCGGGCGGTGCCTATGCCCAGGTCGCCGCCGCGCAGCATCCGGACCGATTCGTACGCCTCGTCCTCAACAGCTGCGAGACACCCCGGTGCTCCTGGCCGCCGAACCCCGGCGGATTCGGTCTGCTCAAGCGCGCCGCCGCGCACCCCGTCACCCACCGGGCGCTCTACCAGCCGCTGCGCCTGCCGCAGACCTGGCGCTGGCCCAACACCTACGGCTGGCTCGCGAAGAATCCCATCGAGCATGCGGTCATGAGGACGTACGTCGGTCCCGTGCTCGCCGACCGGGCCATCCGTCGCGACGGCCGCGCCGCGATCAGCACCGTGAGCGCCGACCACGTCCGCCGCGCGGCCGACCTGCTGGCCCGACGAGACACCCTCCCCATCCACCTGCTCTGGGCCGAGGACGACCGCGTCTTCCCGCTCGAGCACGCCGTCGCGTACGCCGAACGCCTGGGTGCCGAGCTCGCGACCATCCCCGAGAGTTACACCTACACCGCCGAGGACCAGCCCGAACGGATGGCCGAGGCACTCGACAGGTGGCTTTCGTCCAGCGCCTGAGCGCAGAGGGCACGGCTCACAAGACGATCTCGGGCCTCACCCGTTTAGGAGTCCAGACCCGCTGCCGACGGGCACCGTAGGCGGTCAGCAGCAGGGCTCCGACGAGGAAGGCGGCGAGGACCAGGACGTCCGAGACGACCCGGCCGGACAGCCCGCCGTACATCAGCTGCCGGAGCCCGTCGACGGCGTAGCTCATCGGCAGTACGTGGTGGAGCGGGTGCAACGGCTCGGGGATCGTCTGCCAGGGGAACGTGCCGCCCGCGGTGACCAGCTGGACCACCATCAGGACCAGACCGAGGAACTGGCCCGGCGCCCCGAGGAGCGCGTTGAGCATGTGCACGATCGCGATGAAGGTCGCGGAGGTGAGCAGCAGGAACCCCAACGTACCCAGCCAGTTCACCGGGGTGATGTCGACGGCGAGACCGACGACGACGAGCACGACGACCATCTGCGCGGCGCCGATGAGCGCCGGAGTGAGCCAGCCACCGAGGGCAATCCGCACGGGCGTCTGGTTGGCCGCCAGCGCGCGGGTCGAGATCGGACGCACGAGCAGGAAGAGGACGTACCCGCCGATCCACGCGCCCAGGGCGAGGAAGAACGGTGCCAGACCGGCGCCGTAGGAGGACGCCTTCGCCTCGGAGACGGAGTCGATCGCGACCGGGTCGGCGATCGTCGAGGCGATCTGGTCACGGAGCTCCTCGTTGGTGGCCGGCGCCTGCTCGACGCCGTTCTGCAGTCCCTTCTTCAGGTCGCCGGCTCCGGTGGCGAGCTTTCCGGCACCCGCACCGAGCTTCGCCGCGCCGGCGCGAAGCTCGCCGGCACCGTCGGCGGCCTGGGAGATCCCGGCCACCAGACCGGGCATCGCGGTGGCCAGCTGCTCGTTGCCGTCGGCGACCTGGTCCGCACCGGTGGCGAGCTCGTTCAGCTGGCCGGAGACGTCCCCGACGCGCTGGTCGACCCGGTCGAGCGGTGCGGACCCGCGGTCATAGATGGCCAGCACCTCGGCTCTCTGCTGCTCGTCCAGCCCCTGCGCCTCGAGCCGGGCGTCGAGGTCCGCACGGTTCGACTCGTAGGCGGCGACCGCGTCGTCGACGGCGGCCGATGCCCGTTGCCCCACCGCGGCGATCTCACCGTTCGCGTCGGCGACCTTGCGGGCGCCGGTGGCGAGCTCACGCGTCTTGCCGGGCAGGTCGGCGACCTTGTCCTCGATCGTGTCCAGGCCCTCCTCGAGATCGCCCGCTCCGGCGGCCAGCTTCCCGGCGCCGTCGCGGACCGTGACCGCTCCCTTCTCCAGCTTCGCTGCGCCGTCGGCCGCCTTCACCAGCCCCGAGCGGAGGTCGGAGATGCCGAGCAGGAAGCTGGCCGCGGCCTGCTCCGAGACCTCGCTGGCGATGGCGTCGCGCACCTTGTCGGTGACGTTGGTCGCGATCGTCGTCGACAGGTAGGAGTTGGCGTCGTTGGTGATGACCTGGATCTGCGCCTGCTTCGGGTCGAGCCGCTCCGCGCCGGTCAGCGTCCGGGAGAACCCCTCCGGGATCCGCAGCGCGAAGTAGTAGTGGCCCTCGCGGATGTCCTCCTCGGCTTCGGCCGCCGAGGTCTCCGACCAGTCGAAGTCGCCCGACTTCAGGAGCTTGTCGGCGACATCGCGCCCGGCGTCGATCCTCGTGCCGTCGGTCGTGGTGGCACCGGTGTCCTCGACGACGAGAGCCGCCGGAAGCTCGTCGAAGTGCGCGTAGGGATCGTGGTTGGCGTACAGGTAGAGCCCGGCGTAGAGCGTGGGCACGATCACGAGCGCCACGATGACGAGCTTCGCCAGCCGTCCGGCCGTGATCCGGCGCAGCTCGGTCAAGGCGATACGCAGCGAGTTCATGCTTCCTCCGTCGGGCCGATGGTGAACGTAGGAACCCCGGTCGGGATCACCGCAGCGCGGCTGGCGGTGACCAGGACGCCGGGTCGCGGCCCGGCCCCGGCGAGGTCGTACGCGACCTTCAGCCAGTCCCCGACGGGCAGGCCGAGCCGCTCCGGGTAGGTGAGCACGAGGAAGCGGGTGCCGGGCCGCAGCGACGCCATCCGCCCGAGGATCTCCAGGCGCGGCCGGGGCGGGACGGCCTCCGTGGTGAGGTCGGGCGCGAGGTCGTACTCCCCCAGCCAGCGGTCGATCGCCGCGGCGCGCGGCTTGTGCTTCGCCATCGCGAGCTCCTCGCCGAGGATCGTACGGAACGGCACCATCTCGTCCGGTTCGGAGACCCCTGGCACGTCGACGAGCGCCACCGCGGCCTGCAGGGCGCGCGGCGACGCGTCCCCGTCCAGATCGATCCGACCCGCGTCGAGCCGGAGCCGCCCGGCCAGCGCGAGGGCCAACGACGTGTGCCCGCCTCCGGGCGGCCCGACGGCCACGGCGACCTCTCCCCCACGCAGCGTCAGCGACGTGGTGGGCAGCAGATCCCGAGCCCGCTGCCGAGCACGTACGCCGAGCGCCCGTAACGTCGGGGCCTCCTCTTCGACCGCGTCTTCACTCATGGCCGAAACCTTGTCACCAAATGCGCCCGATCACGGTCAGACACAGCGATCCAGAGGCATCCGGACGCGTCACCGGCTCAGGCCTCGAGGATCTCCTTGAGCCTGGCGAGGTCCTTGGTCGTCGCCCGCCGCATCGCGCGCTCCATCGCCGGCCCGGCGATCCGGGCGAAGCCGGACGGGTTGCCGCGGTTGCGCAGCGTCATCCGGGTCCCTTCACCGTCCTCCGGCTCCCAGGTGTAGCTGGTCTCCATCGGAAACGGCCCGTCCGCCGTACGCATCACCAGCCGCTCCCCCGGCACCCACTCGACCACCTCGTAGGTGTAGGCCAGCCGGCGCCCGAGGAACTGAGCCACGAAGTCCATCTGCGACCCCACCCGCATCGGAGGCTCCGTACGCCACTCGACGGAGCGGATGTTGGCGTACCAGGTCGGAGCGTTACTGGGGTCTCCGGCGTACGCGGACACCTCGGCAGGCGAACGCCGGATCGTCGTCTCCACCAGCACGTCGACACCCATGTCGCCATCCTCCCCCCGCGCCGCCGGCGTCCGCCACCGGCGCTTGCGCGTCGGGCACTGTTCGCCCCGAAGACGCCTCGACGGAGGCCCTGATCCCTAGCGTATGTCGCGCACATTTCCATCTGCCGAGACTCCAGAAGGGCTCCATCATGGATCGTCGCAACTTCCTCCGTGCCGCCGTCGCCGGCGCTGGAACCGTCGCCTTCGGGTTCAGCGTCACCCGCCCCGCCATCGCCTACCCCGCCAAGACCGGACCGAGCCCGTACGGCGCTCTCCAGGCCGCCGACGCCAACGGCATCATGCTGCCCGCCGGGTTCACCAGCCGGGTGATCGCCCGCTCGACCAGGACGGTCGCGAGCACCGGCTACACCTGGCACAGCGCTCCCGACGGCGGAGTGTGCTTCGCCGACGGAACCGGCTGGATCTACGTCTCCAACTCGGAGATGAGCAGCGGCGCCGGCGGCGTGAGCGCCATCAAGTTCGACAGCAACGCCAACATCACCAGCGCCTACCGCATCCTCGGCAACACCACCCGCAACTGCGCGGGCGGGCCGACGCCGTGGAACACCTGGATCTCCTGCGAGGAGCACGACACCGGATACAGCTGGGAGACCGACCCGTGGGGCGTCAAGCCTGCCGTACGCCGCGCCGCGATGGGCCGCTTCACCCACGAGGCCGCGGCCTGCGACCCGGTGCGCAAGGTCGTCTACCAGACCGAGGACAAGAGCGACGGCGGCTTCTACCGCTTCGTCCCGACCACCTGGGGCGACCTGTCCGCCGGCAAACTGCAGGTGCTCACCACCAACCTGACCTGGGCCGACGTCCCCGACCCCGACGGCTCGCCCACACCCACGCGCGACCAGGTGTCGAGCATGAAGCTGTTCAACGGCGGTGAAGGTGCCTACTACCGCAACGACATCTGCTACTTCACGACCAAGGGCGACAACAAGGTGTGGGCCTACAACGCCGCCGCCAACACCCTCGACGTCGTCTACGACGACAACTCGACCAGCAACCCGCCGCTCACCGGCGTCGACAACATCACCGGCGCCTCCGCCGGAGACCTGTACGTCGCCGAGGACGGCGGCAACATGGAGATCTGCATCATCACCCCCGACGACGTCGTCGCCCCGTTCCTCCGGGTCACCGGCCAGAGCTCGTCCGAGCTGTGCGGGGTGGCGTTCAACCCCGCAGGCAACCGCATGTACTTCTCCTCCCAGCGGGGCACCACCGGCTCCTCCAGCGGCGGTATCACCTACGAGATCAGCGGTCCCTTCCGCGCGTAGCCCACCGAGCGTCACGTCCTGGCGCGGAAATCACGAAGGCCCGGACCTTTCGGTCCGGGCCTTCGTTTCGGAGTAGCGGGGACAGGATTTGAACCTGTGACCTCTGGGTTATGAGCCCAGCGAGCTACCGAGCTGCTCCACCCCGCGTCGCAAGAAGAACATTACACGTGGGGTGAACGGAACCCAAATCGGGGAGGTCCTCAGCCGCCCGAGATCAGGTCAGCGGCCTGCTCGACCTTCTCCTGCGCCTCGGCGATGAGCCGCTCGCGCTCGGCGTAGTCGCCGGACTTGCCGGCCTCGTCGGCCTGGGCGAAGAGGGCGCGGGCGTCCTCGAGGAGCTGGCCGACCTCGCCCGGGGAGTTGCCGGAGGTGGGCGGGGTCTCTGCCGGTTCCTCGTCGGGATCCGAGGTCGCCGGCGGCGTCGGTTCGGCGCCGGTGAGCGCGACCTCGAGGGCCTCGCTCAGCGTCGACCCGTAGCCGACCCGTCCGTCGTAGGAGACCAGCACGAAGGCGAGCTGGGCGTAGCCGGACGTGGACGCTGTCGCTCGGCGGGCGTAGATCGGCTCGACGTACAGGATGCCGTTCTTCGCCGTCGGGTACGTGATGACCTGGCCCCACACCGGCGCCGAGCCGGAGCGGTTGAACGAGGCGACCTCGTCGGCGATCGCCTTGTCCGTACGGAACTCGTTGGAGACCATGCCGGGGCCCTGGGTGTCGTCGGGGAAGCCGGTGGTGATCCGGATCTTCCCGTAGTCGTCCGAGGTGGCGTCGGAGTCCACCGACATCATCGCCGCGAGGTTGGGGCGGTTGTAGGGCACGAAGGTCGAGGTCAGCGACCAGCGCGGAGTCCCCTCGCTGTCGGAGAGGAACATCCGGTAGGGAGTCTGCTGGTGGTTGTCATCGTTCGGGTCCTCGGGTACGGCCCAGCGCTCGTTGCCGGAGAAGAAGACGTCCGGGTCGGAGACGTGGTAGCGCGCCAGCTGGTAGCGCTGCACCTTGTAGAGGTCCTCGGGGTAGCGAAGGTGCTCCATCAGCTCCTTCGGGATCGACGACTTCGGCATCACGGTGCCCGGGAAGGCCGCCTGCCAGGTCTGCAGGATCGGGTCGGCCTCGTCCCACTCGTAGAGCGTGACCGTGCCGTCGTAGGCGTCCACGGTCGCCTTCACCGCGTTGCGCATGTAGTTGATCTCGTCGGTGGGCAGCGTCTGCACGCCGGCCGAGGTCTGGGTGGCGTCGTCGGTCATCGCGGCGAACGAGTCACGCGCGGCCTGCGGGTAGCGGTCGGTGGTGGTGTAGCCGTCGACGACCCACTGGATCCGCCCGCCCACGATCACCGGGTAGACGTCGTCGTCGAGCGTCAGCCACGGCGCGACCTTCTGCACCCGCTCCTTCGGGGAGCGGTCGTAGAGGATCTCGGAGTTCTCGTTGACCCGCGAGGAGAGCAGGAAGTTCGTGGAGCCGAACTGGATGGCGTACATCAGCTGGCGGAAGTTGTTCCCGATCGGGACACCGCCGGCACCTTCGTACGTCGTCCGGGTCTCGCCGTCCTCGGAGTTGTAGTCGAGCTCGACCGCGGCGCCGTCGGGGGCCTTCCCGACGATCGAGTATTCCGGGGAGTCCTCGCCGAAGTAGACCTTGTCCTGGAACTTGCCCTGGCCCGAGGTCAGGTCGTGCTGACCGGTGCGGTCGCCCTCGGCCCACTGCATCTGGCTCGACTCGGACTTGTCGTCGGCGCCGCGCATGTTGGCGTAGGAGGCGATCACGCCGTTGGAGTGGGTGTAGACCGTGTGCAGGTTGGTCCAGGTGCGGTCGGAGTCGGAGATACCGGCCTGGTTGAGCTCGCGTACGCCGAGCACGACCGCCCGCTCCTTGCCACCGACCTCGTAGGTCGAGATGTCCAGCGGCTCGTGGACCGAGTAGTAGGAGCGACCCTGCTGGACCTGCTCGAACTCACGGTGGACGACCGCGGGGTCGACGATCGGCAGCGAGGAGGCGGTCTCGTCGAGCTGCTCGGGCGAGGCCCCGTCGGCCTCGGCCTGCGAGGTGTATTCGGTCACCTCGAGGTTGTCCTTGGAGATGCCGTAGGCGTCCTGGGTGGCCTTGATGTTGGCCGCCAGGTAGGGCTTCTCCTTGTCCTGCTCGCTCGGTCGGACCTGGAAGCCCTGCACGATCGCGGGCCAGATCATCCCGATCAGCAGCACCGAGATCGCGAACAGCGAGATCCCGATCGACGGCAGCTGCCACGAGCGCCGCCACATGTTGAGGATGAACAGCACGCCGCAGATCACCGCGATCGCGAGCAGGATCTGGTTGGCCGGAAGGACTGCGTGCTGGTCGGTGTAGGTCATTCCGTCCAGGCGCGGGCCGGAGCCGTTGACGAGGTCGTAGCGGTCGACCCAGTAGTCGAGCCCCTTGACCAGCAGGATCAGCCCGACCATCGCGCTGAGCTGGATCTGCGCCGAGCGGGTGAACCGGTCGCGCTGCGCGGTGAGCCGGATCCCGCCGTAGACGTAGTGGACGATCAGCGCGCCGATGGTGCCGAGGATCAGTCCGGTCAGCGCGAAGTTGACCAGGTAGTGCCACCACGGCAGGTCGAAGACGTAGAAGCCGATGTCCTTCTTGAAGAACTCGTCGGTCTTGTCGAAGTCGCGCCCGTGGCGCCACATCAGATAGGTGCGCCAGTGACCCGCGCCCGAGAATCCGGCGAAGATCCCGGACACCCCCGCGATGCCGACGAGCAGCCACGTGCGGATCGGGGCGATCGCGTCGCGGTAGCGGTCCAGGCCGCCGATGTCGTCGGCCGGGTGGAAGTAGGGACGGGTGCGGTAGGCGAGCGCCGCCGGCAGCCCGATCATGATCGCCATCAGCACACCGAAGATGACGAAGAGTGCCGTACGCGTCCAGAAGACCGTGCCGAAGACGCTGCTGAAATCGATGGCGTCGTACCACAGCGCGTCGGTGTAGACCGCCGCGAAGGCACTGATGCCGAAGAAGAGCACGATGACCGAGACGGCCGCGATCGCCAGCCAGCGGTTGCGGCCGGTGCTCTGGCTGCGGGCCGGCGCCTGCGCCGGGTCGTCGTCGTCGAACAGACTCATGCTTCGTCCTCGGGGGTCTCTTCAAGAGTGACACGCAGCAGCTCGAGGAGCTCGGGCACCAGGTCGACGCCACCGATGACCGACTGGTCGTCGTCGTGGGCCTTCAACCGCAGAGCACAGTACGTCGCACCAGCACGTGTCGCGCCGGCCACGATGCGTACCTCCTGACGGTCGGGGTGCGCCTTGGCGAACTCCGCGGCCGCCTCGGCGTCCTCGGGGATCTTGCCGTCGGCGTCGGGCGGCAGCACGAGACGCTCGACGACCGCGGCACAGCCGGTGACCCCCTCGGGCCAGGCGGTCGTCTGGAGGACCTCCTCCAGCTGGGTCGTGACCGGCACCTGATCCTGCTCGATCGGGGTCAGCGACCCCTCCTGGTCAGGGTTGTCGAGGCCCATCATCGTGGCGAGCGCGGGCTCGGCCTTGACCAGCGCGGCGGTGTCGACGAGCGCGAAGAGCCTCGCCGGACCGTCCCAGCCCTCGCTCGCGACGTGGGCCTCGATCTCGAGGACCGCCGCGGCCAGCGCCGGGTCGGTCTCCAGGTCGAGTCCGCGGCTGAGCTCAGGGGTGGGCCCGGGCAGGGGCTCAGGGGTGTCGTTCACTTCGGGCTCCCACAGGTCGGCAGCTTGGCATTCGGGTCCTCGGTCCAGGTCTCGATGGCCTTGATGGCGTCATCGAGGGTCTCCACTCGGGTCAGGCGCATGTCGCCGTTCGCGGCGCCCTCGACGTCTTGGCAGTTGCCGGCGGGCACCAGGAAGAGCTGGGCCCCGTCCCTGGCCGCACCCGGGATCTTCTGCTGGATGCCACCGATCGGCCCGACGTTGCCGGAGCCGTCGATGGTGCCGGTGCCGGCGATCTTCTTGTTGTCGGTCAGCGGTCCCTCGGTGAGGGTGTCGTAGACCGAGAGGGCCATCATCAGCCCGGCGCTCGGTCCGCCGATGGCGGGGTCGAGGGTGATCTTGATGTCGTAAGGGAAGTCGTAGGTCGCCCCCAGCGAGACACCGATGAACGCCTTGCCTTCCTTCTCACCGGTCTTGATCGCCCGGGTCAGCGTCTTGTCCTTGCGCTCGACGGTCAGCTGAATCGTCTCGCCGGGCTTCGCCTTCTGCACCTCGTCGACGACCTCCTGCGGGGTGTCGACCGCCGTGTCGCCGACCTTGGTGACCACGTCGTCCGGCTTCAGCTTGCCCGCGGCCGGCGCGCCCTTGCTCACCTCCGCGACCGAGACCTCGTCGACGTCCTCGCCGAGCTTGGTCAGCGCCGCCGCGATCGCCGCGTCCTGAGCGCTCGCCATCTGCACCTGGCCGGCCTCGCGGTCGTCCTCGACGGTGCCCTGGTCGGGGTAGGCGACCTCGCGCGGGTAGACCGCCTCGGTGTCGCTCATCCACGCGCCCAGCAGGGTCCACAGGCCGAGCCGCGCCTCACGGGTCGTCTCGGAGACCGTGGTCATCCGCAGCTGGGCCTTCTTGCCGTTGCGGTAGACCTCATGCCCCTCGACCTGGACGATGTCCTTGCCGTCGAACTCGCCCAGGACGTTGACCGTCGGGCCGGGGCTGTAGATCGTGAACGGCAGCGGAACCACCCAGGCGATCACGATCAGGGCGACCACGAGCGGCAGGGCGACAAGTCCTGCCAAGGTGCGCTGTGTCATAGCGTCACCTTCTCATTCGGGACAAACAGGCGAACGCGGGCGGGTCTCGACAAGCTCGACCACCAGGAACTAAGAGGCATCGCGGTTGACGCGGACCGCGACGCCGGTCGACCTGTCGGGCGGCGGCTGGGGCGCGGCATACCTTCTCGAGCGCTCGCGGGTCTTCTCCTTCTCGAGCGCGATGCCGAGGCGGCGTACGACCTCTTCGCGGTCCTCCACCCGCCCCTCGCGGCCGAGGAACGCGACCCACCCCATCGCCAGCACGGTGATGACCGCCGACGGTACGAGCCAGAGCAGGATGTCCACGTACGAAAGCCTATTGGTGACCCCAACACCGCGCACCATGGCGCGCCGACCTCAGGAGCCGCCAGCGCTGCGCGAATTGCGAAGCAATCGCCATGTCACGGCGCGCCGACCCACTCATCCGTGCCGTCGGTGAAGACCTGGTGCTTCCAGATGGGCACCTCGGCCTTGAGGGTGTCGATGAGGTCGCGGGAGGCGGCGAAGGCCTCGCCACGGTGGCCGGAGGCGGTGGCGACGATGACGGCGATGTCGCCGATGTCGAGGTGGCCGGTGCGGTGGACTGCGGCGACACCCGCGACACCGTGGTCGGCGGCGACCTTCTCGGCGACCTCGGTCAGACGCGCGAGGGCGGTGGGATGGGCCTGGTAGTCGAGGCCGGTCACACCCTTGCCCCCGTCGTGGTCACGTACGCGGCCGACGAAGAGAGTCACCCCACCGGACGCGTCGTCGTCGAGAGCGTCCATCACCTCGGTGACATCGAGAGGGGTCTCCCGGATGTCGAGGAGCTTGACGGCGCCTTTCTTCGGTTCAGCCATGGGACCAGCCTAGTGCTTGCTGACGGTGGGCTTCCGTAACCGCGTAGGCTGGACACATGAGTCAGACCCCAGGTGGCCCCGACGAGCCGGAGGAGCCGGAGAACCCCTTCAAGGGCACGCCCTTCGAAGCGTTCTTCGGTGGGTTCCCCATCGGCGGAGTCGGTGGTGGCCCCGGCGGCATGCCTGACCTGAGCCAGATCTTCGGTCAGATCCAGTCGCTGCTACAGCCCTATGACGGCCCGCTGAACTGGGACGTCGCGATGGACCTCGCCCGGAAGGTCGCTGCATCGACGCCCGACCCGACGCCTTCTCAGAAGCAGAAGGACGCGGTCGCCGACGCGATCCAGCTGGCCGACCACTGGCTGGAGGACACCACCTCGTTCCCGGCCGGCGTGAAGTCCGCCACCGCCTGGTCCAAGGCGGAGTGGCTGGTCAACACCGTCGATGCGTGGAAGCCGCTGATCGAGCCGGTCGCGGCCTCGACCGCGGCCGCGATGAGCGGACAGCTCCCCGAGGACATGAAGGCGCAGATGGGCCCGATGATCGGGTTCGTCGGCAAGGCGATGGGCGCGTTGTACGCGAACCAGGCCGGCACCGGCCTCGGTCATCTCGCCGGCGAGGTCATCTCGGTCTCCGACATCGGCATCCCGCTGGCCGAGGCTGGCCAGGCCGCACTGCTCCCGGTCAACGTCGAGCCCTTCGCCGAGGGCCTCGGCGTCAGCACCGACGACGTGCTGCTCTACCTGGCCCTGCGCGAGGCGGCCCACCAGCGCCTCTTCGCCGGCGTGCCGTGGCTGCGTGACCACGTGGTCACCGCCGTCACCGACTACGCGCAGGGCGTGGAGCTCAACATGGAGGCCATGCAGCAGCGGATCGAGGAGCAGATGCGCGGCCTCGACCTCTCCGCGATGCAGGACCCCTCGCAGCTGCAGAACCTGTTCGAGGAGGGCATGTTCGAGGTGCCCGACTCGCAGGTGCAGAAGGCCGCCCTGGAGCGGCTCGAGATCGTGCTGGCGCTCGTGGAGGGCTGGGTCGACGAGGTCGTCGCCCTGGCCACCGCCGAGAAGATGCCGGTCGCGGGGCAGCTGCAGGAGGCCGTACGCCGCCGCCGTGCTGCCGGCGGTCCGGCCGAGCAGACCTTCGCGACCCTGGTCGGCCTCGAGCTCCGTCCGCGGCGTCTGCGCGATGCGGCCGCGCTGTGGGGCTCGCTGCGCACCCGGCAGGGCATCGAGGCCCGCGACGGCGTCTGGATGTCGCCGGCGCTGCTGCCGACCTCGGCGGATCTCGACGACCCGCTCGGCTTCCGCGAGGGTGCCGAGGCTCCCGATGTCGAGTCGATCGACTTCGACGCGGAGCTCAAGAAGCTGCTCGGCGGAGAATCCGAGGAGTGAGCCTTCACGCTGACGCGCTCGCAGCCCTGCGGGCGTGGGACGCTCCGTCGGCTCCGCAGGAGGCCTTGCGGCAGCGCTATGTCACCCACCTCGAGACCGAGCCGGCCGGGGTCTTCAAGTCGTGCGTCCCCGACCACCTGACGGCCTCGTGCGTCGTGCTCTCCGACGACGGCTCCTCGGTGCTGCTGACCCATCACCGCAAGGCGCGGCGCTGGTTCCAGTTCGGTGGTCATCTCGAGCAGGGCGACGCGACGCTGTGGGCGGCCGCCGCGCGCGAGCTGCGTGAGGAGTCCGGCGTGCCCGACCTGGAGCCGCTTCCAGGGCTGGTGCAGCTCTCCGAGCATCCGGTGCCCTTCTGCGCTCCGTCCGGGGACGTCCACCACCTCGATGTCCGCTTCATGGCGGTCGCTCCGACCGGTGTCGTTCCAGAGGTGAGCGAGGAGTCGCTGGACGTACGGTGGTGGCCGGTCGACGGCGTCCCCGATCCCGAGGACGACCTGATCGAGCTCATCAAGCTCGCGCAGGGGCGGCTCTAGCTCACACGCGAGCCGGCCGGGGTGGTCCCGAGCGCGGTGTGAGCGGTCGGGCGACGGCTGGCGGCGAGAGCGGCCGGAGGTTCACCGGCGTACCTGACGGTGTCTCGGGTCAGGTGGCTCTGGTCGGCGTACCCGTGGCGAGCCGCGACCTCGGCCACGGGCAGACGGCCGAGGTCGGCGGCGGCCCGCTCGAAACGTACGACGCCTGCGGCCGCCTTCGGGGTGAGCCCGACGGTGCGCTGGAAGCTGGTCGTGACGTAGCGGTGGCTCCAGCCGGTCTCCGCCACCAGGTCGCGGATGCGCGCCCGTCCCCCGGACCCGGTGATCCGGTCCCACAACCAGGACACCAGCGGGTCGGGCGGGTCGCCGGCTCGCGTCAGCAGGGCGGACTGGACCAGGTCGAACCGCTGCCGCCAGGTACCGGCCTCGGCGAGCTGCCCCGAGAACGACGTCCCGAGCTCGGGGACCAGGTCGTCGACCGCCACGACGCTGGCCGCGACCTCCCGGCCCGGGAGGCCGAGCAGCCGGGTGACGCCGAGCGGTGTCAGGTAGACCTGCACGCACGCATGGCTGCGGCCGGACCGGGTCGAGGCCGGTCCGGGCATGAAGCCGGAGAGGAACGATCCGTACGTCCCCTCCCCCTGCCCCGCGGCGACCTCGACGACCTCGAACGGGTCGCCGAAGGAGAGCACCAGCGGCAGCAGCGTCCCGGCGGGCTGGCGCCGCTCGAGTGGTGTGTCCGACTGCTCACGGAAACCGACGACACCCGCCACCAGGCCCTGCAGGCCGGGATGGGTGGGCAGACGTACGAGCTCGCGGGTCACACCCGTCATGGACCGATCATCGCCGGTCGATTTCTTTCAAGCCAGCGGATTCGGTCGAAGCGCAGGCTGAAGGCATGCGAAGACTTGCGATCGTGGAGTTCCTGAGCGTCGACGGAGTCATGCAGGGGCTGGGCTCCCCTGACGAGGACCGGGACGGTGGTTTCGAGCACGGCGGCTGGGGTGCGCCGTTCGGCGCGGCCCTCGGAGAGGTCCTCTCCCCCGACATCGGCGCGCAGACGTCTGCCTACCTGTTCGGTCGGCGGACCTACGAGAAGATGGCCGCCTTCTGGCCGAACCAGTCCGACACCGACCCGATGGCGGCGAGCCTCAACGCGACCCCGAAGTACGTCGCGACCCGCACGCTCCGCGACCTGGACTGGGCCGGCGCGACCGTGCTTGAGGGCGATGTCCTCGATGCGGTGGGCAGGCTCAAGGCCGACGGCTCGGGAGCCGTCGTCGTGCTCGGTAGCGGCGACCTCGTCCGTCAGCTGATGAGCGCCGGGCTGGTCGACGAGCTGCGGCTGTTCGTGCATCCGCTGCTGCTCGGCACCGGCAAGCGGCTCTTCGGCGACCTGCCCTCGCCGGGGTCGCTGCGGCTCGAGGACATCGCCTCGACGAGTCTCGGGACCGTGGCGCTCACCTACTCGGTGGGCCGGCCGGCCTCCTCGGACTCCCCCGTGACGAGCGCGCAGGCCTCAGCCGTGTGACCGGGCGCGGGGCCGGTCGCCTTGCTGAGCAGGCGGCGCAGCGTGGCGCGCTCGTCGCCGTCGAGCCGGCCCAGCAGGTCGTCCTCGGCGGCGTCGACGCGGCGGCACAGCTCGGCGACCGCTCGGGCGCCACGCTCGGTGGCGACGACCTGGCGCTGGCGACGATCTGCCGGGTTGGGGCGGCGCTCGACCAGACCGGCCTCGACGAGGTCGTCGACCAGATAGGTCATCACCGTCTTGTCGATGCCGAGGTCGCGGGCCAGCGCCAGCTGGCTGGGGTGGTCGCCGCCGACCACCGCACACATCGTCTGGTAGCCGCGCGCCCCGTGCGGGAAGTCGCCGATCGCGTCGGTGACCCGCCGACGGTAACCGCGCAGCAGCGCACCGAGGCCCCAGCCGAGGTCGTCGACGCCCGCGGCCTGTCCGGTCTCGGCCTGCGTTTCGGTTCTCGTGGTCACGGGAACATCCTAGCAAATCGTTCTGTTGAACCAATCGTCTGTGTCGCATACGATCTTGTGACGAACGATCTTTGGAGGAACGATCTCGATGACTCTCGAGCTGGGCGTTGTGCTCGACCCGGCGCTTCCACCCGCCACGATGGCGGCTCTCGCGCAGCGTGCCGAGGAGGCCGGTCTCGACATGGTGGTGACCAACCCCGGTGACCTGGACCCCTGGACCACCGCGACCTGGCTGCTGGGCAGCACCAAGTCCATCCCGATCGGCGTCGCGCTGGCGCCTGTCGCCACACCCGACCCGCGAGACCCGGAGGCCGGCTACCCGAGCGTCGCCGGCCGGGCCCGTGACAGCCTCGACCTGCTGGCCGGTGCGCGCCTGATCACCGACCCGAGCGCGTGGACGCTCGCCCCTGCCGATCCCTCGCCCGCCGACCTCGAGCGCGCGGCAGCGGCGAACCTCCCGGTGGTCGTCCCGGCCTCGACCGAGGCCGAGGTGGACCGGCTGGCTCGCCTGCTGATCGAGCACCGAGGTCCGCGGCCGACGGGGCCGCGGCGTACGTCCTCGGTGCGGGCGAAGCGGCTCCCGGGCATCGCCTACGACGAGGTGCCCGCCTCGCTCGCCGAGACGGCCGTCGAGCCCGGCGACCCGGCCTACCGGACGGTTCGCTCGACCTACCTGCGCGGCGGACGCCCCGGCCTCGTGCTGCGGCCGACGACCCCGCCCCAGGTGGCCGACGCGCTGGCCTTCGCCGACCGCCACCGGCATCTGCCGCTCGGCATCCGCAGCGGCGGACACGGCGTCAGCGGCCGGTCGACGAACAACGGCGGGCTGGTCATCGACGTGGGCGGGATGAACACGATCGAGGTCCTCGACACGGCCACGCGCCGCGTACGCATCGGGCCGGGGGCCACCTGGAAGCAGGTGGCGGCAGCACTGGATCCGTACGGCTGGGCGCTCGGCTCGGGCGACTACGGCGGCGTCGGGGTCGGTGGGCTCGCGACCGCGGGCGGGATCGGCTACCTCTCGCGCAAGCACGGTCTCACCATCGACCACCTGGTCGCCGTCGAGATGGTGCTCGCCGACGGGTCGATCGTGCGCGCCGACCGCGAGGAGAACCCCGACCTGTTCTGGGGCGTACGCGGGGCGGGCGCCAACCTGGGGGTCGTGACCGCGTTCGAGTTCGAGGTGTACGAGGTCGCCGAGGTCGGTTCCGCCCAGCTCACGCTGGTGGTCCCCGACATCGAGGAGGCGCTGCTCCGGTTCGGGGAGATGGCAGCCGAGGCACCGCGGGACACCACCGTCTTCCTGGTGACCGGTCGCCCGCGGCCGGAGGGCTCGGTGATCCAGCTCTACGGCCTGGTCGACTCACCGGACCCGGAGGTGATCGTGGAGCGGCTGACCCCGTTCGCCTCCCTCGGGGCGCTGGTGCAGCAGCAGGTGATCCTCGCCCACTACACCGACGTGATGAACCAGGCCCACGACATCGGCCCCGACGGCCACCACGGCCATGGCGAGCCGCACGCGCGCTCCGGGCTGATCCCGGGCCTGACCAGCGAGTTCGCTCGCGACGCAGCGCAGCTGCTGCGTACCGGCGACGTCTACTTCTTCCAGCTGCGCACCATGGGCGGCGCGATCGCCGACGTGGATCCCACCGCCACCGCCTTCGCCCACCGCAACGCCGCGTTCCAGATCACGGCGATGGGCGGGGGCACGGAAGCGCTGGATACGGCATGGTCTCTGGTGCAGCCCCATCTCGAGGGGCTCTACCTCAGCTTCGAGACCACCCGATCCCCCGAGCGGGTCGCGGACGCGTTCCCGCCCGCGACCCTGACCCGACTGCGCGAGCTCAAGCAGCGTTTCGACCCGACCAACCTGTTCCGCGACAACTTCAACATCGACCTTTCGGAGATGAACCGATGACCGACTACGGCCACGACCTGCTGTTCGGCACCTTCGTCACCCCGTCCGCCCAGTCCCCGCAGAAGGTGGTCGACCTCGCCGTCACCGCCGACCGCGCGGGCCTGGACCTGGTGACCTTCCAGGACCACCCCTACCAGCCCGCGTTCCTCGACACCTGGACCCTGATCTCGTACGCCGCCGCCCGCACCTCACGCGTCCACCTGGCCGGCAACGTCCACTCGCTCCCGCTGCGGCCGCCCGCGATGCTCGCCCGCGCCGTCGCCTCCCTCGACCGGCTCTCCGACGGCCGGATCGAGCTCGGCATCGGCGCCGGCGCGTTCTGGGACGGCATCGAGGCGATGGGCGGGCGGCGGCTCACCGCCGCTCAAGGCGTGACGGCGCTGCGCGAGGCGATCGGCATCATCCGCGAGGTCTGGGACGTCTCGACCCGCGGCGGCATCCACCTCGACGGCGAGTTCTACCAGGTCGACGGGGCCAAGCGCGGCCCCGAGCCGGCCCACGACGTCCCGATCTGGGTCGGCTCCTACAAGCCGAAGATGCTGGAGCTCACCGGAGCGTACGCCGACGGCTGGCTGCCGACGCTGGAGTACATCGAGGGCGGGCTGGACTCGGTGCCGGGCATCAACGGCCGCATCGACGAGGCGGCCGCCGCGGCCGGGCGATCGCCCGGTGACGTACGTCGCCTGCTCAACCTCATGAACGTCTCGTTCCAGCCCACCAGCCGGGCGCTCCTCAACGGACCGGTGGACCAGTGGGTCGAGGACCTCGCCGGGCTGGTCCTGGAGTACGGGTTCTCGACCTTCCTGATCGGCGGCGACGACCCCGCGGTGGCCGAGCGGTTCGCTGCCGAGGTCGCGCCGCAGGTGCGCGAGCTGGTCGCCCGGGAGCGCTAGTCGACGCCGTCGTCCTCCTCGCCCGGAGGGGCGGGGAGCTTGGCGGCGGCCGACCAGCCGGCCAGGTAGCCCTTGGCGCGCTCGGCCTGGGGGTAGCGGTCGACCCAGGCCCAGAAGGCGTCGTTGTGCTTGGCCTCGAAGAGGTGGGCGAGCTCGTGGACGAGCACGTAGTCGATGACCCAGCTCGGCATGCCGCGCAGCCGGTCGCTGAGCCGGATCGACCGGTCGCCAGGCGTGCAGGAGCCCCAGCGGCTGTTCTGGTTGTCGACCCAGCGGACCGAGTCCGGCTTGGCCAGACCGCCGAAGTACTGGTCGCTCAGGGCGGCCGAGCGCCGCATCAGGTCGTCGTCGCTGGGCTTGCGGCGCCGCTCGGCCTTCTCCAGCCGGGCGACCATCTGCTCGACCCATTCGGCCTCCTCCCGCTGCGACATCGCCGCGGGGATCATCACGATGATGCGGTCGCCGTCACGGTAGGCAGAGACCGTACGCCGACGCCGCTTGCTGCGCCGTACCTCGATCTCCGGGCCGTCCATAGGTCAAGAAACTACCTGTTCGCCCAGGCCAGCAGGCGGTCCCGCGGCCAGGTGTTGATGATCCGTTCCTCTTCGATACCCGCCGCTTCGGCTCGTTCGCAGCCCAGGACGAGGAAGTCGAGCTGCCCAGGAGCGTGTGCGTCCGAGTCGATCGAGAAGAGGCAACCGACGTCGCGAGCGAGCTCGAGAAGCTTGGTCGGCGGGTCCCTCCGCTCCGGCCTGGAGTTGATCTCGACCGCGACGCCGTGCTCCGCACAGGCCTCGAAGACCTTGCGCGCGTCGAACTGGCTGCCGGGCCGGGTGCCGCGGTTTCCGGTGACGAGCCGACCGGTGCAGTGACCGAGCACGTTCATCCGGGTCGTGGACACCGCGGTGACCATCCGCCGGGTCATCTGGTCCTTGTCCATCTTGAGCTTGGAGTGGACGCTGGCGACCCGGAGCTCGAGCTTGGCGAGCATCTCGTCGGTCTGGTCGAGGCTGCCGTCATCGAGGATGTCGACCTCGATCCCCTTCAGCAGGGTGAACCCGTGGCCGGCTAGGTGATCGTTGACCGCGTCGACCACGCCGAGCTGACGCTCCAGGCGGGCCGCGCTGAGCCCGTTGGCGACGGTCAGGCGCGGGCTGTGGTCGGTGAGCACGAGGTAGTCGTGGCCCAGCTCGATCGCGGTGAACGCCATCTCCTCGATCGGCGAGCCGCCGTCCGACCAGTCGGAGTGGCTGTGCAGGTCGCCCCGGAGCCTGCTCCGGAGCCTCTCTCCCGCACCGGCCTCGGTCAGCGGACCGCCGTGGACCCGCTCGGTGTCCTGCAGCCGCTGCGGCACCTCGCCGCGCGCGGCCTCGGTGATGACCTTGGCCGTGCTGGCGCCGACCCCGCTCAGCTCCGTCAGGGTGCCCTCGGCTGCCCGGCGGCGTACCTCGTCCTCGGGGATGGGCAGGATCGCCGCTGCCGCGGTGCGGAACGCCTTCACCTTGTAGGTGTCCTCGCGGCCGCGCTCGAGCAGGAAAGCGATCCGACGCAGGGCCGCTACGGGGGACAACGCCTCGCCTACCAAATCTTCCTCCAACTATTTTCTCCTCCACAGGCGGTGGAGAACGCTTTTCGCAGGTCACCGTCGTTATTCAACCGATCATTCCCCATCCGCTCACCCTGGTTACCCACAGGAACGGGCGTGTCTTCCACCGGCTTTCCCCAAGAAAAGCGGTGTTGTCCACATCTTGTCCACAAGGATCACGGAGTGGGACGTTGACGGGCTCCCACATCCTCTTTAAGTTCGATGTCAGTGGGACCCCCGGCGCCGCCGGACGGCCTTCGCAAGGGGAAGGCGAAGGACGATCCAGGCACCGGGGGTCCCTCCAATTTTCCCAGGCGACGCAACCGCGGCGAGGACCTTCGATGCGTCCTCGAAACCCCCGAATCGCCCGGTATGACGCCAACACGCCGACACTCGCTTGGTAGCCCATGTTGCCGCCGGGAGCGCCGTGTGTCGTAGGGTCGAGACGGCTCGTCATGACGAGCTTCCGACGGGCTTCCCTGACAACCCCGTCGCGACGACCAGTTACACATAGGCAAGGAGGCCGTCATGGCGGAGACCTGGAGCGGCGAGTTCTACTGCGTGAAGTGCAAGGAGAAGCGCGAGGCGACCGGTGAGATCCGGGTGAACGACAAGGGCACCAAGATGGCCAAGGCCGTCTGCCCCGTCTGCAGCACCAACCTCAACCGCATCTTGGGCAAGGCCTGAGCCTGCGACTCCGCGACGAAGGAGCGGAGCCGCAACGCGAAGGGATCGAGCGAGCGCAGCGGGTGAGCCTGCGAACCCGCGAAGCGGGTCGAGATCCACGCTTCCCGTAGCAGTGAGCCAGCGCAGCTCGAGACCCTACCAGCGCACAACTCGCGGCGGCGTCCCCGGCAAGCCCGGCGGCGCCGCTGCCACGTTTTGCCGAGGCGTCGGCCCCGCCGGCCGAAGCGTCAGCCCCGTCGGCCGAAGCGTCACCCGGGTGCCGACTCGACCGACGTAGGTGACGTCTCGGCAGTTATCCACAGGGCCTGTGGATTGTCGCTGCAGGAAATCTCGGGCGGTGTGAGACTCCCCGGCATGAGCAACCGCTACCGGATTCGGCCGGGGTATGTGGCCGTACGACGTGATGAGACCCGACTCCAGATCGGCATCGACCCGCCTCGGCGGGCGATCGTGCAGGACGGCGTGGAGGTACGCCGCCTGCTGACCGACCTCGCCGCCGGCCGCGCGGTCGAGCCCGACCACCTGCCCGGCCGGCATGCGATGCAGCAGCTCGGCAACGCCGGCCTGCTGGTCGACGCCGAGCGCAGCGAGCCGCCACCACGGATCGGCTTCGACGGACCTCCGGCGATGGTCTCCGCCGCTCGGGCGCTGATCGGACCGGACCTCGCCGCGCCGACCGCGCCGAACCTCGTCGTACTCCTCTCCGACGGGCCGCTGGACCGCGAGCGGACCGACGAGATGCTGCGCGTCGGCCGGGCTCACCTCGTCGTCGAGAGCGGCCCCGACACGTGGACGGTGGGCCCTTTGGTCGTCCCCGGCGTCACCGCGTGCCTGCGCTGTGTCGACGCGACCCTCGCTGAGGAGGACGACCGGCGCGCGGTGGTGGTGAGCCAGCTCGTCGGCAACGAGGTGCCCAGCGACGCGCTGCTGCAGTCGCTGGCGCTCTCCTGGGCCGTACGCGACGCCCGCACCTACCTCGCCGGGCGCACTCCCGCCTCGTGGTCGGCGTCGGTGATCCTCACCCGCGACGACAAGCCCACGGTCCGGCCGTGGCTGCGGCATCCCTACTGCGGCTGCGCCTGGGACCTGATCGCCTCGGCCAGGGCCGACGGGAGCGAACCGGCTTGACCGACGCCGACACGTCCAGGCACCCTTGCGGACATGGTCACGAAGAGCGCGCTGCGACGACGAGGCATGGGTCTCTGACCCCGCCTTCGCGTCAGCCTGCCCTCTTCACCCTCTAGGACCACTCTCGTGCACGAGCACACCCTCGCCCTGTCCGCACACCTCCAGGACGCCGTCGTCGCCTGCTTCGGCGAGTCCTTCGCCGGCATCGACCCCGAGCTGCGCCCGGCCACCCGGCCCGAGTTCGGGCACCTCCAGTCCAACCTCCCGCTGCGGCTGGCCGGCCCGCTCGGCCTGCCGCCGCGGGAGATCGGCGCCCGCCTCGTCGATGCCCTCGACATCTCGACAGGCTCGATACAGCGTCTCGGCGAGCTCGGCACCGTCGAGCTCGCCGGCGCCGGGTTCCTCAACCTCACCTGGTCCCCCGACGTCCTCGGCCGGGCCGTCGGCGGCCTGCTGACCGACCCGCACCTCGGCGTGCCCATCCCGGTGACCACGAAGCGGGTCGTCGTCGACTACTCCTCCCCCAACGTCGCCAAGCAGATGCACGTCGGCCACCTGCGCTCCACGGTCATCGGCGACGCCCTGGCCAGAGTGCTGGCCTACGCCGGCCACGACGTCGTGCGGCAGAACCATCTCGGCGACTGGGGCACACAGTTCGGCATGCTGGTCGAGGAGCTGCTCGGCGAGGATCTCGACGACCCGGCGGCCGTCGCCGACCTGGACATGAGCGAGCTGCTCGCGCTCTACCAGCGGGCGAAGGCACGCTTCGACGACGACGCGGACTTCGCCGACGCCGCCCGGCGCCGGGTGGTGGCGCTGCAGTCCGGCGACCCGGCCACGTTGGCTCTGTGGCAGGCGCTCGTCGACGCCTCGATGGCAGAGTTCGACGCCACCTACAGCCGACTCGGCGTACTCCTGACCGACGACGACTTCGACGGCGAGAGCCGCTACAACCCGCAGCTTCCGGGCGTCGTCGAGGACCTTCGGGCCCTGGGTCTGCTGACCGAGTCGGCCGGCGCCCAGGTCGTCTATCCCGACGCCTTCACCGGCCGGGACGGCGCGCCGCTGCCGCTGATCGTGCAGAAGGCCGACGGCGGGTTCGGGTACGCCGCGACCGATCTAGCCACGATCCGGCACCGCGTCGACGACCTGGCCGTCGACCGGGTCGTCTACGTCGTCGACCACCGGCAGAGCCAGCACTTCGAGATGGTCTTCGCGGTCGCTCGCGCCGCCGGCTGGCTGCCTGACTCCGTGGAGGTCCAGCACATCGGGTTCGGCACGGTGCTCGGCCCCGACGGCCGGCCATTCAAGACCCGGTCGGGCGAGACGGTCACGCTGACCGCGCTGCTGGACGCCGCCGAGGAGGCCGCCGCGTCCACCTATGCCACGCCCGAGGTCGTACGCATGGTCGCCAACGCCGCGGTGAAGTACGCGGACCTCTCCAACCACCTGGCACGCGACTACGTCTTCGACATCGCCCGGATGTCGGCCACCACCGGCGAGACCGGCCCGTACCTGCAGTACGCCCATGCGCGGGTGTGCAGCATCCTCGCGCAGGCACCGCAGCAGACGTACCACGTCCACACCCTGTCCCACGCGGCCGAACAGCGGCTCGCGCTGGAGCTGACCGGCTTCGCGCCGGTGGTCGCCAAGGTCGCCGACACCTTGGAGCCGCATCACCTCACGGCGTACCTCTACGGTCTGGCGACCGCGCTGACCGCGTTCTACGAGAACTGCCCCGTGCTCAAGGCGGAGGGCGAGGTCAGGCAGACCCGGCTCGCATTGTGCGAGGCGACCCGGCGAGTGCTGTCAGAGGGACTCAGGCTCCTCGGCATCGAGGCGCCACAACGGATGTAGCAGTGGGACTCAGGCCCACCAGTCGGAGTCGAGCTTGGCTTCCATGGAGCGTACGTGTCGGCGCGAGCAGGCCTCGCAGAACGACTTCGCACGCCCACGCTCAACCGCGGTGGTCCATGCGAGGAGGCGGTGTGGGTCGGCCTCGTAGCATCCGCAGAAATCGCAGGTCTTCATGGATCAACGATAGGTCGAAATCCTGCGGCTCCGAGGGCGCAACACCGAAATTCTGCATGACCTGGATGTCAGGCCCGTGTTACCTCTGGGAGGGCAGCATGCAGGCGCTGTCGAGGCCCAGGACGTGGTTGAGCCGGCCGAACGCGAGCCACGATCCGAGGCACATGCTCAGCTCGACGATCTCGGCGTCGGTGTAGTGGGCCGACATCCGGTCCCAGAAGGCCTGGTCGATGCCGTGGTGGTCGCTCGCGTAGCGTTCCGCGTACTCCGCGGCGAGCCGGGTGCGGTCGTCGAATGCGTCCGTCGTACGCCATTCCTCGACCGCCTCGGCGAAGGACTCCTCGACCTTCTCGCCGCCTCGCTCGGTGCGCCAGTCGAGGCAGAAGACGCACCCGTTGATCTGCGCGATCCGCAGCCGAGCGGCCTCGAACTCGCGCAGCCCGAGCGTGGTGTGCTCGTAGACCGCGAGCGAGAGGCCGGCCGCGGCCGGGCCGATCCCGGGGACCATCTCACCCCAGACGTACGCGATCGGGTCCTTGCCGTCGGGGACATCGATGATCATGCGGTCACACCTTCCTGGGCGGCCTTTGCCGCACCGAGCTTGCCGATCGCCGGGCGCAACGGGACGTCCAGCGCGTCGTAGAGGCCGGGAGCCGAGTCGACGAGCCACTCGATCGCACCGACGAGCCGCCCGACCGCCGTGGCATTGCCACCAGCCGCCCGGTTGCCGGACTGATCCGTCGCCTCGACCGTCACCTCGATCCGCGGGTCGCCCTCGATGACCACCCGGTGTGCGCCATCGCCGTCCGGCGGCGTCGGCCAGTGCGGGGCGCAGGAGGGATGGATACGGGTCACGTGCTCGACGACGATGAGCGGCTCGCCGCCGACGATCCCCTGGACCTCGAAGCGCACCGCCCCCTGGGTGCCCTTCTCGAAGTCACCCATCGACGTGGTGGTCACGGTCTCGTCCAGCGGCAGCCGCTCGACGGTCTCCCTGATCTCGTCCAGCTCGACCTCGAGTCCGCGGGCGATCAGCCGGACCTGGCCGCCCCACACCATGGTCGGCACGCTCTCCATGAGCATCGGGGCGTCGTAGTCCATCGGCTGGCCCATCCCGACCAGGTAGCGGACGGAGTCGGGCTGGTCGTAGGTGGAGTAGTCGAAGATCTCCTGGCACCGGACGACGTCCACGGTGCTGCCCAGGCCGCTGACCAGCAACGGCAGCACGTCGTTGGCCCACCCCGGGTCGACGCCGGACACGAACAGCGACCCGCCGCCCTCGGCGATCGCGGCGAGCACCGGCTCGCGCATCTCGGGCGGCGCGTTGCGCTGGTCGTACAGCGCGTAGAGGGCGGGCGTGACGACGACGGCTCCGGCCCCGAGCGCGCGGACGATGTCGGCGAGCGCGTCGTCCGGGCGGATGTCGCCGGACGCGGCGTACACGATCGCCTGCGGTCGTGCGGCGAGCACCGCGTCGATGTCGTCGGTGGCGGCAACCCCGAGATCACGGCCGAGTCCGCCGAGATCGCCCGCGTCCCGGCCGACCTTGGCGGGGTCGTGGACGAGCACACCGGTGAGCTCGAGTCGTGGATGTGCCTCGACCGCCCGGATGGCGAGCTGGCCGATGTTGCCCGTGCCCCACACGCATGCGGTGATCATGCGACCTCCCTGTTGCCCCGCTGAAGTTTGCGAAAACCGTGACACCCCCCTGGGGATACTAGAACATGTTCTAGCAATCAGTGATGGAAAAGGGAGGACATCATGAGCACCACGGAACGAGAAGACAGGCCATCGACCGGATCGCGGGGGCTGTCGCGCAGGGGTTTCATGCTCGGCGCGGGCTCACTGGCGGGCGTCGGAGTGCTGGGGGGAGCACTCGGCGCCGGCCCGACCTGGGCAGCAGCGGCGCCGTCGTCGATCGGCAACGGCGCGCAGGTGCCGGTGCTGGTCATCGGCACCGGGTACGGCGGCTCGGTCGCCGCCCTGCGACTGGCCCAGGCGGGCATCAACGTCCACATGGTCGAGATGGGCCAGGACTGGTCCACGGTCGCCCCGGGGCCGGACGGCAAGATCCACCCGAAGGTGACCAGCCCGGACTACCGCTCCTTCTGGATGCGTACCCGGACCAAACAGCCGCTCAGCAACTTCCTCGGGTTCCCCATCGACAAGGACGTCCCGAAGTACGCCGGCATCCTCGATGCCGAGGACTTCGCCGGCATCTCCGTCTACCAGGGGCGTGGCGTCGGCGGCGGCTCGCTCGTCAACGGCGGCATGGCCGTCACCCCGAAGCGCGCCAACTTCGCCAGCATCCTGCCTTCGGTGGATGCCGCCGAGATGTACGCCACCTACTACCCCCGTGCCAACGCCGCCCTCGGCGTCGGCCTGGTCGACCCCGACTGGTTCGAGCGGACCTCGTACTACCAGTACTCCCGCGTGGGCCGGAAGCACGCTCAGCGCTCGGGGTTCGCGTGGACGTTCGTGCCGGACGTGTACGACTGGGACTACATGGAGGCCGAGGACAACGGCAGCGTCCCCAAGTCGGCGCTGGCCCAGGAGATCCTCTACGGGAACAACTACGGCAAGAGGACCCTGCCGAAGACGTACCTCGCCCAGGCAGCTGCCACCGGGAAGGTCACGATCTCCTCCCTGCATCGGGCCACGTCGGTCCGGCCGGGGGCGGCGGGCGGTTACGACGTCGTCCTCGAGCAGATCAACACCGCCGGCGACGTGGTGACCACGAAGACGGTCAACGCGGGCAAGGTGTTCTTCGCCGCCGGCAGCGTCGGCACGAGCAAGCTGCTGGTGATGCTGAAGGCGACCGGCGCGCTGCCCGCGCTGAACAGCGAGGTCGGCCAGGGCTGGGGCGACAACGGCAACGTGATGGTCGGACGCGCCAACCACATGTGGGACCCGACCGGTGACGTCCAGTCGACGATCCCGTGCTCGGGCATCGACAACTGGGACGCCGGCGGCGCGTTCGCCGAGGTCGCACCGCTGCCGGCCGGCCTGGAGACGTTCGCATCCTTCTACCTGGCGATCACCAAGACCCAGCGCCGGGCCGCGTTCAGCTACAACTCGGCCACCGGCAAGGTCGACCTGTCGTGGCAGACCGCGTGGAAGCAGGACTCCATCACGATGGCGAAGACGATCTTCGACAAGATCAACAGGACGGAAGGGACGATCTACCGGACCGACCTGTTCGGCACCAACAAGATCTGGGGCGACCACCTGACCTACCACCCGCTGGGCGGTGCGGTCCTCAACAAGGCCACGGACAACTACGGCCGGCTGCACGGATACGACGGTCTGTACGTCATCGACGGCGCGCTCATCCCCGGCAACACGAGCGTCAACCCGTTCGTCACGATCACCGCCCTCGCGGAGCGGAACATCGAGCGGATCATCGCCACCGACCTCTGACCTGTCGGGCAGACGTCGGAACAGATGTAGGACCGGCCGGTCCGAGGGTTTCTCGGACCGGCCGGCCATCTTCCACACCCGCGATCAGAGGGGTGAGGTCTGGTGTCCCATGGGGGACTTACAGCGCGCGGGCAAGAGCCAGCTTCGCCTGGACGGCGGCTCGCTCGGCCTTGCGGCTCAGGCGAGCAGCCTTGACGAGGGCGTGGCCTCGTCGCAGTTCACGCGCCTCTCCCAGGCGCGCGGACATTTGCGCGCGCGCCAGGTCTTCGTAAAGCAAGTTCATCTGAGTGCTCCGTACTCGGTTGGTGTTCATGTCTGTGGGTTCTCCTGCTGGTCAGCGGGCTCCGGCGCCCATGGTCATCACGATCGTGTTCATTGCTGTCGCCCTTCGTCGTTGAAACGCTGATGGTGCTTCGGTGCTGTTCGGTCGATCAGGCGGCGTCCTTGCGGGGCCGGCCACGGGGCCGCTTGCGGGGGATCACCTTCCCCTGCAGGAGCAGCTGGCCGCCCCAGACGCCCCAGGGCTCACGCCGGTCGAGGGCGCCGGCGAGGCAGAGCGGCTGCACGGGGCAGGTCGCGCAGAGCGCCTTGGCGAACTCGACGTCGGCCGGAGACTCGGCGAACCACAGCTCTGGGTTGTTGGCCCGGCAGGGAAGCAGGTCTTCGTCGTAGCGGTTGGCGCGGTCGTGGAGTACGCCGAGAGTGGTCTCGACGGGCTCGACCACCGAGGGCTCGAGAGTGCTGGTCATATGTACACCTCCTTTGTGACTGATCGCGGGTTTTGAGAAACAGAAAGGCCGCGGATCCCGGGTTTCGGGTTCCGCGGCCTGGAGGCTGCTGTGACTACGTGGTTCTACGTAGCCGGACAGCTCCAGGCTCGAATCCCGTGGGACTTGACCTTGATGGCATCCGCCTGCGGGGACACGAGTCCCTTGACGCGCATGCCGTAACCGGCGCCCATAAAGGCACCGGCAGCCGGGGTGGCCCAGGTCGGGCTGGACAGCTCGGGGTGGCCGCACGCGGACATGGCGATGCCATTGATCGGCGTCTGAATCGTGTTGATCTTCACTGGGGCCACCTCCTTCGGGGCTGTCGGGCGCGCTCAACAGGCGCGCGGGCTTTACTTGATGAAAGAACAGTAACCGGCCGGGATGGTCGGCCGCAAACGATTAAACCAGTTGATTTCGAGGAATTTCTCTGAAGGGTTTTCAGGCATCAGCGGCGATCACGTCAAGGACTTCCGAGCCGTACGCCTCGACCTTGCCGCGGCCGATACCGGCGATGCGCTGCAGATCCTGGAGCGTGCTCGGCTTCTGCTCGGCGATCTGCTCCAGGGTGGCGTCGGTGAAGACCACGAACGCGGGCTTGCGGATCGCCTCGGCGGTCTCCTTGCGCCACTGCTTCAGCCGGCCGTAGAGTTCCTCGTCGTAGGGCGCGTCGCAGCCCTCGTGGCGGCCCAACCGCTTCTCGGCCGCCGAGCCGAGCGGACCGCCGCAGGCCTTGCACATCCGCGCCTTGCCGGAGCCGGGGCGCCGCGTCGGCGTGGTGGAGCGCGCAGGTCGCAGCGAGTCGAGGAAGCGGGACGGCCGGCGCCGGGCGGCCTGGCCCGGCTGGCGCGCCAGCGCCCAGGACAGGGTCAGGTCGACCCGCGCCCGGGTGAGGCCGACGTAGAGCAGCCGGCGCTCCTCCTCGATCTCGGCCGGGGTCGGCTCCTCGCCGCGCAGGATGAACGGCATCGTGCCGTCCTGGAGACCGACCAGGAACACCGAGTCCCACTCCAGTCCCTTGGCCGCGTGGAAGGTCGCCAGGGTCACTCCCGAGGGCACCGGCGCGTGCTGCTCGGCGGCGCGGCGGTCGAGCTCGGCGACGAGGCCGGCCAGGTCGCCGCCGGCCGCCGCGAAGGCGCGGGCCTGGTCGATCAGCGCCTGCCACGACTCCCAGCGGTCGCGGGTCTGGCCGCGGCCGTCGGGCGGCTCCGAGGTCCAGCCCATCCCGGCCAGGATCCCGTGGACCGACTCCAGCAGCTCGTCGCCGATCACGGCGCCCTGGCCGCCGCGCGCGGCGCCCCGGATTCGGGTCACCGCCTCGCGGACCTCGGGCCGGTCGAAGAACCTGGCGGCGCCGCGTACGACATAAGGGATCCGGCGCGCGGTCAGGGCGTCCTCGTAGGCCTCCGACTGGGCGTTGATCCGGAACAGGATCGCCATCTCGTTGTAGGGCTTGCCGGACTGGTGCAGGCGCAGGATCTCCGCGGCGACGCCCTCGGCCTCGGCGACCTCGTCGGGCTGCTCGACGTGCTCGACGGCCGGTCCGGCTTCGCGCTGCGCCTGCAGCTGGACACCGGCGCTGGGAGTGCCTTCGAGGATCCGGTTGGCCACCTTCACCACCTGCGGTGAGGAGCGGTAGTTGCGGACCAGTTCCACCGAGGTGGCCCCGGGGTGCTTCTTCGGGAAGTCGCGCAGGTAGGTCGCGTCGGCGCCGGCGAAGGTGTAGATCGTCTGAGCGGGGTCACCGACCACGCAGATCTCGTTGCGTCCGCCCAGCCACAGGTCGAGCAGCGCCGACTGGAGCGGCGAGACGTCCTGGAACTCGTCGACGGTGAACCACTTGTATTGCCGCCTGACCTGCGCCGCGACCCGCTCGTCGTGCTCGAGGAGCCCGGCGGTCAGCAGCAGCACGTCCTCCATGTCCATGCGCGCCTGGGTGTGCTTGACGTCCTCGTAGGCGGCGTAGATGTGTCCCACCATCGACGGCGTCAGCCCGCCTACCTCCCGGCCGCGGGCCTCGGCCGACTTCGGGTAGTCGTCGGGGTGGACGTTGGAGACCTTCGACCACTCGATCTCCGAGGCCAGGTCGCGCGCCTGGGCCTGGTCGACGTTGATCCGCTGGCGCTGGGCGGCCGCGCGGATGAGCGGGATCTTCGACTCGGTCAGGGTGGGCAGCTCGGTGCCGTAGACCTTGGGCCAGAAGAACCGCAGCTGCCGCAGCGCAGCCGAGTGGAACGTACGCGCCTGGACCGCGCCGGCGCCCATCGCGCGCAGCCGCTGCCGCATCTCCCCTGCCGCCCGGGTGGTGAAGGTGACCGCGAGGACCTCCTGCGGCGCGTAGACGCCGGTGGCGACGCCGTAGGCGATCCGGTGGGTGATCGCCCGGGTCTTGCCCGTCCCGGCACCCGCCAGCACCCGGACCGGACCGCGCAGCGCCTCGGCCACCCGTCGTTGCTCGGGGTCGAGAGCGGCGAGGAGGGACTCGGGGGTCATGGGTGGGAAGAACTCCTCGGGGTGGGATCGTTATGGGCTGCGGGTCAACACTATTGGCTCGCACCGACAGTTCAGATGAGGAGAGTCCCGATGAGCAGCTTCACCATGTACACCACCCCCTGGTGCGGATACTGCCAGCGGCTCAAGGGACAGCTCGGCCGCGAGGGCATCACCTTCGACGAGGTCGACATCGAGCAGGTCCCCGAAGCCGCCCAGATCGTCGAGCAGGTCAACGACGGCAACCAGACCGTCCCCACGCTCGTCTACTCCGA
Organism: Nocardioides turkmenicus; assembly: GCF_011045035.1. GTDB lineage: Bacteria > Actinomycetota > Actinomycetes > Propionibacteriales > Nocardioidaceae > Nocardioides > Nocardioides turkmenicus. The sequence goes on along the minus strand of NZ_JAALAA010000031.1, from coordinate 3,024 downwards.
CGGCACCGCGATGACCAACCCGTCGATCGCTCAGGTCAAGGCGAAGATCGCCGAGCTGGCCTGATCCCTCCTCGGGTCACCACGACCCGGGCAGCTCGCCGCCGTACCAGGCCTCGACCAGCGACCGGCTGATCGAGATGCCGCTGGGCAGCTTGATCTCGCCACTCTCCGCGACCGCGGCGAGCTCGGCACGGGTGAACCAGCGCGCCTCGCGGATCTCGTCCTCGTCGACCGTGATCTCGGTCGACGTCGCGCGCGCGAAGAAACCGAGCATCAGGCTCGCCGGCAGCGGCCAGGGCTGGTTGCCGAAGTAGTCGACCTGCCCGACACGTACGCCGACCTCCTCGGCGACCTCCCGACGGACCGCGTCGTCGAGCGACTCCCCCGGCTCGACGAAGCCGGCGAGCGTGGAGAAGTTGGGCGCGGGCCAGCGGGTGTGGTTGCCGAGCAGGCAACGCTCCTCGGCGGTCCCGGGCTCTCCCGAGGTCACCAGCATGATCACCGCGGGGTCGGTGCGCGGGAAGGTCAGGTGGCCCTCGGCACAGGCCAGCTCGTGACCGGCCGCGCGAGGCATCAAGGCGCCGCCGCACCGCGCGCAGAACCGAGTCGCCCGGTGCCACTCGGCCATGCCGATCGCATGCATCAGGAAGCTCGCCTCGGTCGTGTCGGCGAGCAGCGCCGGGAAGAGTCCACGCAGGTCGCGCCAGGTCGCGCCGGCCTCCTCGCGACCGGTGAGCACCGCGAACCTGGCGCCGTCGGCGGTGTCGCCCAGGAGCAGCCGGATCCCCTCCGGAGAGGAATCCGGCGTACGCCACCTCACCCCTGTCTCCCCCTCCGGCTCGACTCTGTTGCCCGCGACCACGAGGACCCTCGTGGTCTCCTCGGACCAAGCCTTCTCGACCCAGCCGTCGTCGGCACGCAGATGGCCGGAGCGGTCGTGAGGATCCTGGGTGATTCGCAGATGGATGGGCAGCTTCGGGGAGTCCACCCGTCAGAGCCTATGAGGTGGGTATATGTTCCGCGGCGTGGATCGGTTATGGCGCATCGCCGCTGTCGTCTCCGTCGTGGTCGCGCTCGCGGTCAACGTCTACATCGCCTGGGGCTCGAACCTCTCGTTCATGTACGACGAGATCGGCACCGTCATCCATGGACGCACCGTTCTCGGACTCGACTCGCCACAGCTCAACACCCCCGGCTACTACCCCGGCTGGGGCGTGCTGCTGGCGCCGTTGTGGCTGATCACCTCCAACGTCTTCACCTTCTACCAGCTGGCGATCGTCGTCGGCCTGGCGATCAGCATGCTCACGATCTGGCCCCTGGCGCGTGTCGCCGTTCGGCTCAGTGGCGTCACCCCGGCGCAGGGTGTGGTCGCCGGCGCCATCGTGACCGCCCTGCCGCCGCGCGCGATCCAGGCCGACTACGTCCTCTCCGAGCGGCTGATCACGCTCCTCGTCGTCGTGGCGACCCTGGTCGCGTTCCGGGTCTGGGACCGGCCGAGCTATCGCGGCGTACTCCTGCTCAGCCTGCTCACCGGCCTCGCACTCTTCTCCCACGCCCGGATGCAGGTCTTCGTCGCCGCGGTCGCGCTGTGGCTGATCTTCTTCCTCGTACGCAAGCGGCAGGTCGCCCTGGTCGGGCTGGTCGCCACCGGCGTGCTCGCGGTGGTGGCCAACAAGGCCGCGCTCTGGTTCCACGCCCAGCTGGTGCCGTGGAAGTTCATCCAGGCGCAGGGCTTCTTCGAGGAGGTCTCGCAGGCCAACCCGCGGTTCTGGGTCAACACCTTCGCCGGCGAGGCCTGGACGCAGATGGTCGGCAGCTTCGGCGTCGTGGTCGTCGGCCTGGTCGTGGTGACCGCGATGTCCTGGAAGGAGCTCCGCTCGCGGCAGGTGGGGCCGGCTGGGTTCGTGCTGATCGCGGCCGGCTCCATGTATGTCCTGAGCTGCCTGAACTGGGGCAACGAGTACTCGCTGTTCACCATGGAGTGGCGGCGCTTCGACTACTGGATCTATGGGCGGTACATCGATCCGGTCTTCGCGGTCCTCGTGCTGGCCGGGGTGTGCGCGGCGATCCAGGCCGTACGCTCCCGCGCGGTCTTCGTCTGGACCTGGGTGATCGTCGCCGGGATCTCGCTGGTGACCATCCTCGTCGTCGCGCCCGACGCACCCACCTGGGCCTACACCACCCCCGCGCACATCCCGGGCGCGATCCCGTGGTGGTGGGCGCTTCCGGACGGACAGTTCCCTCAGCCCGGACCGATCCCGTCGTTCACCAACGACAACCGCTTCTGGCTGATCGCGACGCTGTGCGCCCTCGTGCCGCTGGCGATCTGGACCCTCCTCTCGGCCCTTCCGCTACGCCGGCTGGGGCCCGAGCTGGCCGACCGGGTGCGTGCCGTGGTCGTCACCGCACTCGTCCTGGTCGTCGGCACCGCCGGCTCGGCCGTCGCCGACGTGGCCTCCGACAGGTTCCACGACCGCTTCGACCACGCCGGCCCGATCGTGGACGACCTGCGCTCGATCCTCGCCGAGCACCCCGACGCGGTCGTCGCCTACGACAAGAACTGCCCCCGTCGCCCTTCGGCGATGAACTCCGAGCGCAACTGGCTGATGTGGTGGATGCTCCCCACGATCGTCGAGCGCGAGTGGGAGTGGGGCGACGACATCGTCTTCTCGTGCCCAAACGGCGAACCGGCGTACGTCACCGGCGCGGTGATGCTGCGCGAGCGGCCGTTCCCGTATGCGACTGTCTGGATCCTTCCTGGCGATCTGCTCGACTCGCTGCGGGAGTCCGGGGAACTGCCGGAGGTTGCTCGGACGGTGCAGTGAACTTTGGCTGAGGTGGGCCGCGGGACACTCGCTCCACGGGAGGTAGACGCTCCACCGCGAACGAAAATTCATTCACCCGCGGCGGCCGAACGAATTTTCATTCACCCTGCCCCGCCGAACGAATTTTCGTTCACCCCGCCATTCCAACTGGTCCTCTCGGCGCGAACGAAAATTCGTTCGCCACCGATCCCAAGCCCCT
>NZ_JAALAA010000030.1 GCF_011045035.1 Nocardioides turkmenicus | reverse complement strand
CCTACCAGGCTCTCTTTCGCTTCAGCAATTCGGCGCTAACCGCGCTTCCTTACCAGCTCCAGACCCTCTGGCCGGTCCTGCCTCGCAGACTTTATCAGAGCCACTCTCGCTTCTCCAACTCGGCGCTATTCGCGCTTTCTGCCGGATTAGCAACTGTTTCTCTGCTTCGTCTTTCCCGACTTTAGCGGAGTCTTTCTCGCTTTCGCAATTCGGCGCGTTTCGCACCTTTTCGCTGAAAGTTCGAAGCTTTATCCGCCTCAGTCCTGGAGGACCTTAGTGGCTTTTGCTCTAATCACCAATTCGGGAAACCCGCGGTGTTTATCGCTCAAACCTGCCCACCCATGACCGAGCCGACCTGGCTGAACCAGATCCGGCTGAGGTTCCGTCGTCGATTCGAAGATCAACATCTAGAACACCCTGGCTCGAGCGATGCTCGAAGAGTGGAGGTGGCCGCTCCGGGGCCGGAAGCCCGCCCGAAGACTCGCGCTTGCTTCCCGCCGCACCCTGGCGACTCGGAGAACACTACACACACCCTGACGCCGTTTCAAATCGTCAGAGCAAGTTTTTTCGTGCGATGTCCTGGCCTCCACTGTAGACCCCCGAGACAAGGCCCGCAGTCCGTTTGCCGCACACAGCCCCACGGGCCCTGTAACCCCTGGTCAGGCTGGCGCGAACAGCTCGACCGGGTTGCCGGCCGGGTCCTCGATCACGGCCTGGGCGCCGCCCCGGCCGTCGATGCGACTGGTCCGCACGCGTACGCCGGCGTCGCTCAGACGGCGTAGCTCCTCGTCCACGTCGGACACCTCGAGCTGGATACGGCCCCACCCGCCAGGGGTCGGCATCGAGCCGTCGTCGGCAGCATGGCCGGCACCACCCGCGCCGGGACTGTTCAGCATCAGCCTGAGCCCACGGCCCTCGAGCATGGCGAAGCCGCCCGCCCTGGGCCCGACGTCCTCGAACCCGAGCTCACGGTAGAAGGCGACGGCGGCAGGGATGTCGTCGACGATGTAGCGGAATCCGGGAATCATCCGTCTCTCCTCTCTGCAACACTAATGTTGCATAGTAGGCTCCTGGCATGGCTTCTCGTCAAGGGCGGACAGACCCTCGGGTGGTACGCAGCCGGGAGAGAGTGCTCGAGGCGGCGCTCGCCGAGCTCGCGGAGCGGGGATACGGCGGGTTCAGCATCGACGGCGTGGCGACGCGAGCCGGCGTCGCGCGGAGCACCATCTATCGGCTCGGCCACGACCGGCTCAGTCTGGTCGCCGCGGCGATGGAGACGCTCAACGTGCAGCCGCGGCCGGAGGCCGGCGGCCAGGACCCGCGCGCCGACGTGGTCGCGATCGTCGCCCACCTCGCCTCCGCCATGCAGTCGTCCCTGATGTCCGACTGTCTTCCTGCGGTCCTCGACGGCGCCGAGCGGGACCCCGGGCTCCGGGAGCTGCATCACCGCTACAGCGCGCAGCGGCGTACGCGGCTGGTCGAGGCGATCATCCGGCTCCAGGAATCGGGGCATGTCGTCGGCGATCCGGAGCGGGCGGCGGAAGCGCTCGCGGGTGCGGTGTTCTACCGGCGGCTGATGACGCCGGAGCCGCTGCGTACGGACGAGGTCGAGGGATTGGTGGCGACCGTTCTCGGGGAACGGTGATCGGCCGGACGGGTCAGCCGACGCCGATGTGCTGGTAGTCGAGGTCGATCAGGGCGATGGCGCGGTCGCCGTACTCGTCGACCTCGCGGGGGTAGGGAGCGCCGGTGTATCGGGTGGCGAGCTCGTCGATGATCTCCCAGCGGCTCTCGTCCTCGACCCAGCCGACGACGCGGCCGCGGAGGATCACCGGCATGTAGTCGTTGTCGGCCGGCGCCAGGGAGAGGGCGATGCGCGGGTCGGTGTGGAGGTTGCGGTACTTGCGGCCGCGATTGCCGGTGAGGAAGACGACGTGGTCGCCGTGGGTGCCGATCCAGACCGGCGAGGTGCGGGGAGCACCGTCGGGTCCGATCGTGGCGACATGGGCGAGGTCGGTGCCTTCGAGGAAGGGGCGTACGTCAGGGTTGATCATCGGACTTCTCCTAGCTGTCGTGGTCAGCGGATGACGCGGTAGTGGAGGTGGGTGACGCCCGGTGCCGGGACGACATCGACGATGTCGAGCGAGATGTGCTCCGGGAGCTCGTTGAAGAACCGCCGGCCGGAGCCGAGGAGCACCGGGACCTGGTGGAGGACGATCTCGTCGACCAGGCCTGCCTCGAGAGCTGCCGTGACCACGCCGCCGCCCATGAGGCCGACGTCCTTGCCCCCTGCCTGCTCCTTGGCGACGGTGATCGCTTCCTCGATGGTCGAGGTGAAGGTCTGGCGGTCGTGGTGGGCCGGGGCGGGTCGGTGAGAGAGGACGACCAGGGGTGCGGTCGGGTGCGGCGCGCCACCCTGGTCCCAGCCGGAGTCGTCGTAGGTGTTGCGGCCGGCGACGCTGACGCCGTCCCGCGCGGCCAGGGCGTCGAAGACGCGCGCGCTCGGCTCGGAGAGGTTGAAGCCGTCGAAGACCTGGCTGGGGGTGTCGCCGCTGAAGTACCAGTCGAAGAGGACGCCGCCGTCGCCGAGGCCTCGTCCCAGGCCGGGGTCGCGCCCGGTGATGAAGCCGTCGACGGAGACCGAGAGTGCTGCGAGGACCTTGCTCATGACCGCTCCTTGAGAGTCGGGGTTTCCTGAGGAGACCCTGTGACCGTAGCACTTCGAGTTCCCTCAGGGAACCCCAAATGGTAGATTCGGGGCATGCAACGTACGAACTTCGGCGACATGGCCTGCTCGATCGCGCGCACGCTGGACGTGATCGGGGAGCCGTGGTCGCCGCTCGTGCTGCGCGACATCTGGGTGGGCATGAACCGCTTCGACCAGATCCAGGCGGATCTCGGGATCTCGCGGAAGGTTCTCACCGAGCGGCTCGGTCACCTGGTCGAGCGTGGGGTGCTTGAGCGGCGGGCGTACGACAACCGGCCGCGCTACGAGTACGTCCTCACCGAGAAGGGGCGCGAGCTGGTCGACGTGCTCATGGTGATGGCCGGGTGGGGCGACAAGTGGCTCGCGGGCGAGGCCGGACCGCCCGTGCTCTACCGGCATCACGCCTGCGGGGAGATCGGCCGCGTCGATCTGCGGTGCGCCCACTGCGGGGAGCCGATGCACGCCGACGACGTCGAGGTGCTGGCCGGACCAGGGGCTGCGCCGGAGCCGGCGTCAGCGGGGTAGCGGACCCGTGTAGGCCTCCCGCGCCTTCTCCACGGAGGGCATGTTGGTCTCGGACCAGGTGCCGACGGCGGCGAAGACCGGCTGGAGGCTGCGGCCGAGGTCGGTGATGTCGTACTCCACGCGGGGCGGGACCTCGGCGTGGTAGCGGCGCTCGACGAGGCCGTCGCGCTCGAGCTGGCGCAGCCGCTGGGTCAGGACCTTCGACGAGATCGAACCCAGACGACGCTCCAGCTCCACGAAGCGCTGGGTGCCGTATTCGTGCAGGGCCCACAGGATCGGCGTCGTCCACCGGCTGAAGATCAGCTCGACCGCCGGCGCGATCGGGCATGCCTCCACCGGCTCGTCGGTGCTCGGGCGCCAGGTCATCGCTGCTCCAATACTTACCTTGGGGAACCCACTGTATCGAGGGATCTAATGTCGCGTCACACACCTAGTTCCCCATGAATGGAGACCTCGATGATCGTCATCACCGGAGCGACCGGAAATGTCGGACAGCCCCTCGTCGAACTGCTCACCGAAGCCGGGCGCACCGTCACAGCCGTCTCGCGCGGGACGTCGGCGCCACTGCCGACCCGGCCCGGAGTCACCACCGCGGTCGCCGACCTCACCGACGTCGCGACGCTCGCCCCGGCCCTGGCCGGGGCCGAAGCGCTCTTCCTGCTGGTCAGCGGCGCCGGCGCCCATGTCGACGGCCCGGCGCTGATGAAGCACGCGGAGGCGGCAGGCGTACGCCGGGTCGTGCTGCAGTCGTCCCAGGCTGTCGGCACTCGGCCGGGAGCGGCGTCGCACGCACCGCTCGTCGAGCTCGAGGAGGCAGTGCGGGGCTCGGGCATGGAGTGGACGATCCTGCGTCCGGGCGGCTTCGCGAGCAACGCGCTCGCGTGGGTGCCGATGATCAAGGAGATGGGCGCCGTCCATGCGCCGTTCGGTGACGTCGCGCTTCCCGTGGTCGACCCGCTCGACATCGCCGAGGTCGCCGCGGCTGCTCTGACCGAGGACGGTCACGCCGGACGGACCTACGAGATCACCGGGCCGGTCGCGACCACGCCCCGGGAGCGGGTCGCGGAGATCGCCGCGGCGACCGGGCGAGCGGTGGAGTTCGTCGAGCAGACGCCCGACGAGGCGCGACAGCAGATGTCCGCGTTCATGCCTCCCGTCGTCGTCGAGGGCACGCTCGCCATCCTCGGGCAGCCGACGGCCGACGAGCAGGCGGTCAGCCCGCACGTCGAGGAGATCCTCGGTCGGCCGGCCCGCGGGTTCGGGGAGTGGGCGCGGCGGTTCGCCGCTGCGTACGAGGTCTGAGGTCAGCTGCCGCCGGCGGCGCCCAGCTCCTTGAGCTCGGCGCCGTCGATGCGGTGGACCTCCCACTCGTCCTGCGGGACCGAGCCGAGGGAGCGGTAGAAGGCGATCGACGGCGCGTTCCACTTGAGCACCCACCACTCCAGCCGGCGCCAGTCGTTCTCGATGCAGATCTCGGCGAGACGGGAGAGGAGGGCCTTGCCGGCCCCGGCGCCGCGCTGCTCCGGGTCGACGAAGAGGTCCTCGAGCCAGATGCCGTTGCGGCCGGTCCAGGTGGAGAAGGTGACGTACCAGACCGCCATCCCGATGACGACGCCGTCGTTCTCGGCGATCAGGCAGTGGGTGGTCGCGGTGCCGGACTCGGGGAAGAGCGCCGCGGTGAAGTCGGCCTCCGTGGCCTCGACGGCGTCGGGCTCCTTCTCGTAGACGGCGAGGGCGTGGACGAGGCGGAGGATCTCGGGTACGTCGGCGGGAGCTGCATCGCGGATGGTGACGGTCACGGTGCCGATCCTAGGGCTACTGACGAGTTCGGGAACACGTGTTCTAGCGAGACGTGAACGCAATCGCTGTGCAACAAGCGGTTCCTACGTTGCGGGACGTCCCCAACAGATTGGAACCCCACATGACCCAGTCACGTCGGAACTTCCTGCGCAACGTCGGCCTCGCCGGCGGAGCAGGAGTCATGTTGCACAGCATGGGCGCACTCGGGCTCACCTCGGCCCACGCCGCGGAGACGCCCGCCTTCACTCCTCCCAAGCCGTCGGACCTCGGCCGCGCCGGCAGCAAGTCGGTGGTGATCCTCGGCGGCGGCATCGCCGGGCTGACCGCTGCGTACGAGCTGCTCAAGGGTGGCTACCGCGTCACCGTGCTCGAGGGCCGCGACCGGCCGGGCGGTCGCAACTTCACCGTGCGCGGCGGGACCCGGGTGACCGACCTGAAAGGGGTCACCCAGGTCGCCGGCTTCTCCCAGGGCGAGTACATGAACGCCGGCCCCGGACGGCTGCCGCAGAGCCACATCACGCTGGACTACTGCAAGGAGCTCGGCGTCCCGATCGAGGCGTTCACCAACCAGAACGCCAACGCGCTGCTCTACTACCCGGGCGATCACGGCATCGGTGCGGTGCAGATGCGTCAGGCGAAGGCGGACACGTACGGCTATGTCTCCGAGCTGCTCGCCAAGGCGACCGACAAGGGCGCGCTGGACGAGGAGCTGACCGCTGCCGACAAGGAGGCGCTGATCGCGTTCCTGCGGAGCTTCGGTGACATCGGCTCCAAGGCGGAGGGGTACGCCTACACCGGCTCCAGCCGCGCGGGCTACACCGTCGAGCCCGGGGCCGGACAGGAGTCCGGCACCGAGGTGGCGCCCCACGCGATGAGCGCGGTCCTCGCCTCCGGCCTGGGCCAGTACTTCTCCTTCGAGTTCGGCTACGACCAGGCGATGATGATGTACCAGCCGGTGGGTGGCATGGACGCGATCCCGAAGGCCTTCGCGAGGGCGATCGGGTCGCGGAACATCCGCTACGGGGCCGAGGTCGTCGAGTGGAACAACACCTCGACCGGCGTCTCCGTGGTCTACAAGGCCCGCGGGCGGACCGAGGTCGTCGAGGCCGACTACGCGATCAACTGCATGCCGCCGCAGATCGCGGCGAAGATCCCGCACAACCTCGGCGCCGACATCACCGCGAGCCTGAAGTCCTTCGGGCCGTCGAACGCCGGGAAGATCGGGATCGAGTACGACCGGCGCTGGTGGGAGGAGGACTTCCGGATCTACGGCGGGATCACCAACACCCGCCTCGACCTGCGCAACATGTGGCACCCGTCGTACGGGTTCCACGGCGACAAGGGCACGATGATCGGCTACTACAACACCGGCAGCGCGGCCGATGCCTACGGCGCGCTGACGCCGGCCCAGCGGCTCTCGCGCGCGGTCGACCGGGGCAAGCAGATCTTCGGAGACGTCTACGGCCAGGGCATCACCGCCTCCTACAGCCAGGACTGGAGGTCGGCGAAGTTCTCCGAGGGAGCTTGGGCCTACTCGACCACGGCGGACACCGACCCGCTCTACACCCGGCTGCTGGACGCCACCGGCAACACGTACTTCGCCGGCGACCACCTCAGTCACGCGGTCGCCTGGCAGCACGGTGCCATCACGGCGGCCCGAGCCGCCGTCGAGAAGCTGCACGCGCGGGTGACGGCATGATGTCGCCGCGTACGAAGGTGGTGGCCGTGGTCGGGTTGACCGTGGCGCTGGTCGCTCCGACGGCGGCGGTCGCCGGGAGCAAGTGGTCACAGTTTCCGCCGCGGGGCGGCGAGACGATCTCGGTGCTGCCGGCGGGGCAGGACAACCCGTCGATCGCCAACGGGGTCGCGATCGGCCCGGAGGCCGCGATCTACAAGACCAGCGGGCTCGGACCGTCGCGGTTGAACACCGGGGCGAGCGGGGAGCTGGCCTACATCGACACCGAGGTGTTCCCCGGAGGCCAGCTGCCGCCGGGTGTCACGATCACGGAGGCGCAGGGGATCAACGTGCTGCGCCGGATCGGGGAGAACCTCGAGGCGGCCGGACTCACGTACGAGGACGTCATCACGATGCGCGTCTTCCTGCAGAACCCCGCGGGCGAGGCGAAGATGGACTTCGCGGGCTGGAACCGGGCCTACCGGCAGTTCTTCGCGAACACGTCGGTCTCGACCGGCGAGGCCATCCCGGTGCCGATCGGAACTGCTGCGCCGGCGGCTCCGATGGTCGTCAACCCGGCTCGACCGTCGCGGTTCGCGCTCGAGATCGAGAACCTGCCGGTGGACGGATGGCTCGTCGAGGTGGAGGTCGACGCGGCGTATCCGGTGAAGAGGAGGTAAGTCTCCGGCAACGAGATCGCCCTCCCCGAGCAGTGCTCGGGGAGGGCGATCTCGTTTCAGCTCAGACGGTGGTCAGAGCTTGGCAAGCTTGGGGAAGGGGCTGGCGATACGCACCAGTCGGGGACCGAAGTCGACAGTGACTGCGGCCGTTTCTTTGTTGACGACCCGACCCAGGCCGAAGGAGTCGTGGGAGACCAGGTCTCCGGACTCGAACTGCTCAATGACCGGCTCGGGATCTGCCTTGAAAGGACTCGCGGCGAAGTGTCGCCGCCGGGGGGTTGAGGTAGTCATCCCTTCGAGTATGTGGCCTAGCACACGCATAAGGGAAGGAACAGATCGGGCACAAAGACCCATCAGGACGGTTCCCTCAGGCGGACGCGTAGTCCGCTTTCCGGTAGCTGGCGCTACGCCGGTAGTGGGCCGAGATGCTGGGCCAGTTGGTGGTGATGCGGCCGTTCTTCTCCCGGTACCAGGACGTGCACTTGCTCCAGACGCTGTCGGCCAGCCGGTCCTGGATCCGGGCGTCGTACGCCTCCTCGACCTCCACTCGGACCTCGAGCGGGCCGGCCTCGGCGATGTGGTCGGCGTACCTGCCGAGGTAACGGGCCTGGGTCTCCAGGAAGTAGATGATCGAGCCGCCGCCGGTGTTGGTGTTGGGGCCGTACATGATCAGCAGGTTGGGGAAGCCGGGGACGGTCATGCCGTGGTAGGCGTGGGCGCCGTCCTTCCAGTGGGTGTGCAGGTCGCGACTCTGGGTGCCGGCGATCGTCATCGGGGCGAGGAAGTCGGTGGCCTTGAAGCCGGTGCCCCAGATGATCACGTCGGCCTCGCGGTGCTGTCCGTCGGCGGTGGTGATGCCGGTCGGGGTGATCTCGGTGATGTCGTCGGTGACCACGTCGACGTTGGGCTGGGCGAGCGCCGGCAGGTAGTCGTCGGCGAAGAGGATGCGCTTGCAGCCGAAGGGGTAGTCGGGCCAGACCTTCTCGAAGAGTCCCGGCTTGGCCGCGGTCTGCGCCTTCATGTGCCGCTTCGACCAGGCTCGCATGATCGCACCGAGCGGCTTGACGTGGAAGGTCGTGGTCAGCCACTCGGCCTGCGTCCAGATCTTCGCGCGGTCGAGGAGCTGCCCGACGGGATGGGCGGGGTCGGCGCGCTCGAAGTCCTTGCGCGGAACGATGTAGGGCGCCGAGCGCTGGAAGAGGTGCACCTGCCCGGCCTCCTTCTGGATCTCGGGCACGAACTGGATGGCGCTCGCGCCGGTGCCGATCACCGCGACCCGCTTGCCCTCGAGGCTGAGGTCGTGGTTCCACTCGGCGGAGTGGAAGGCCTCGCCCCGGAACGTGTCGGCGCCCCGGATGTCCGGGATCGACGGCCTGGAGAGCTGACCGACGGCAGGTACGAAGAGGTCGACCGTCTCGGTCTCGCCCGTGCTGAGGTCGAGCTGCCAGGTCTTCGCCTCGTCGTCCCAGCGAGCGGAGGCCACCTCGGTGTGGAACCGGATGTGGCGGCGTACGTCGTACTTGTCGACGACCCTGTGGATGTAGTCGAGGATCGCGGGCTGCCGGGAGAACTTGTGGGGCCAGTGCGGGTTGGGCTCGAAGGAGAAGGAGTAGAGGCTGGAGGGTACGTCGCAGGCGGCTCCCGGATAGGTGTTCTCCCGCCACACGCCGCCGACGTCACCGGCCTTCTCGAACACGACGATGTCGTCGTGGCCACGCTTCTTGAGCTCGATCGTGGCGGCCAGGCCGCCGAAGCCGGTGCCGATGACAGCGATGCGCAAGAGATCCTCCGAGGGGCCGGGAGCGTGATGTGACCTGGACCATACCGGGAGAATGTGAATCTCCGCGCGGGCTCGAGCGAACCGCCCGAAAGGTAAGAACTGGGACGCGGTCTCGTCGTCGCGCTTAGGTTCGGCTAACCTAATCGTATGATCGTCTGCCAGTGCCGAGTCGTCACGGACCGTGACGTCGATGCCGCGCTGGCCGACGGGGCGCGTACGGTCAGCGCGATCTGCCGCTCGACCGGTGCCGCGCAGGACTGCGGCTCCTGCATCTTCTCGGTGAAGAAGCTGGTCACCAAGCATCTCGAGCAGGAGTGCTCGCACCTCGCGGCCGACGGCGCTGCCAGCTGACCCACCGCAACCGGTCGCAAACTGAGTCTGTCCTCACTCCCGGGGTGCCGTGCGAGTATCGGGAAAGAACCCGTTCCCGGAGGTGCGTCATGCAGCCAGTCGATCCACGCGTCGTCGAGCTCCTCAACGAGGCACTCACGTTCGAGCTCACCGTCACCAACACCTATTTCCTGCACGCTCGGATGCTCGACAACTGGGGTCTGTCCAAGCTCGGCAAGGTCTTCTACGACCTCTCCATCGACGAGATGCGCGACGCCGACGACCTGATCAACCGGATCCTGATGTTCGACGGCCATCCCAACGTCCAGCGGCTCAACGCCATCCAGGTCGGTGAGACCGCCGAGGAGATGCTCCGGCTGGCGTTGGCGAGCGAGCGAGACGCGGTCGCCCAGTTCAACACCGGCGCCAAGGAGTGCCACGAGCTCGGCGACCACGGCACCGCCGCGGTCTTCGAGGAGATGGTCCGCGACGAGGAGAAGCACGCCGACTGGTTCGAGTCGCAGCTCGACGCGATCGAACGCGTGGGGCTCCAGCAGTATCTCGCCCAGCACGTCGCCGCAGGCGAAGGCCCCGGCTGATCCGGGACCTTCCCGCTCTGTTTCGGCTGCCTCAGGCGGGCACCATGTCGTCGATGCAGAGGATGTTGTCCTCGCTGTCCTTGAACCAGGCGGCGTGCCCGGCCGAGCCCATCCCGGCGACGTCTCCGTCCCAGGTCACGCCCGGCATGTCGTAGTGCTCGAAGGTGATGCCCTTGGCCCCGAGGTCGTCGACCTCCTTGCGGACGTCGGCCACGTGGAACTGGGCGATGGTGTGTCCGGCCTTGCCGGCCTGGTCGGTCTCGTAGAGGTGGAAGGACGTCCCGCCGGACGTCGTGTAGGTCAGCCCACCGGGGTCCTCGCCGGCCGGCTCGAGCCCGAGCTTGTCGGCGTAGAAGCGACGCGCCCGCTCGAGGTCGGCGGCCGGGATGTTCGCCATCACCTTGCTGTCGTTGAGCATCACGGCCTCCTTCAGGCGCTCTCGAACCAGGGGTGGCGCAGGTCGTAGTAGGTGGCGCCCTTCATCGCGTAGTCGAGCTCGCGGCGTACGTCGGGCGGCGGCTCGATCTGCTCGCCCCTGCGGGCCTCGGCCTCGCTGGTGAACGCGATGGTGTCGACGAAGCTGCCGTCCTCCTCGCCCGGCGCCAGGTCACGACGCCACTCGTCGAGCATCAGGTGGGCCTCGTCCTGCCGGGTGCAGGGCGCCTGGATCATCTGGATGAACATGCTGCCTCCTCGGTCGTCGGTGTGCCAACGGACCGGTCGAGGCTGGTGCTGGGCCCCGGCCGGGCCCATTCGCAACGTACGTCGGCCGGGGCGCCCCGCGCATACCCCAAACAGGGCTCTTTCAGACGATTTCCGCGGCCGTCAGTCGACGTCGACCCAGTCGAGGGTGCGGTCGACGGCCTTGCGCCAGCCGGCGTAGCCGGCCTCGCGCTGCTCCTCGCTCCAGGCGGGCTTCCAGCGCTTGGACTCGTTCCAGTTCTGGCGCAGCTCGTCGGTGTCCTTCCAGAAGCCGACGGCGAGCCCAGCCGCGTACGCAGCGCCGAGCGCGGTGGTCTCGGCGACGACCGGGCGGCTGACCTCGACGCCCAGGACGTCGGCCTGGATCTGCATGCACAGCTCGTTGACGGTGACACCACCGTCGACCTTGAGCACCTCGAGGCGTACGCCGGAGTCCTTCTCCATCGCGTCGGCGACGTCGCGGCTCTGGTAGCAGATCGACTCCAGGGTCGCCCGGGCGATGTGGCCGGACGTGTTGAACCGGGACAGGCCGACGATCACGCCGCGGGCGTCGGAGCGCCAGTAGGGCGCGAAGAGGCCGGAGAACGCGGGGACGAAGTAGACCCCGCCGTTGTCCTCGACCTCCTTGGCGAGCGTCTCGGACTGGGCGGCGTTGCTGATCACCCGAAGCTGGTCGCGCAGCCACTGCACCGCGGAGCCGGTGACCGCGATCGAGCCCTCGAGCGCATAGGTGGGCGGCTGGTCTCCGAACTGGTAGCAGACCGTGGTGAGCAGGCCGTTCTCGGAGCGTACGAGCTCCTGGCCGGTGTTGAGGAGGAGGAAGTTGCCGGTGCCGTAGGTGTTCTTGGCCTCGCCGGCGTCCAGGCAGACCTGGCCGACCATGGCCGCCTGCTGGTCTCCGAGGATGCCGGTGATCGGGATCTCCCCCTTGAGGGGTCCGTGCGCGAGGGTGGTGCCGTAGGCCTTCGGCTCGGAGGAGGGCCGGATCTCGGGGAGCATCTGGCGCGGGATGTCGAAGAAGCCGAGCAGCTCGTCATCCCAGTCGAGGGTCTCGAGGTTCATCAGCATGGTGCGGCTGGCGTTGGTGACGTCGGTGACGTGGACGCCGCCGTTGGGGCCGCCGGTCAGGTTCCAGACGACCCAGCTGTCGGTGGTGCCGAAGATGGCGTCGCCGGCTTCGGCCGCCTCGCGGACGCCGTCGACGTTCTCCAGGATCCACTGGATCTTGCCGCCGGCGAAGTAGGTCGCGGGCGGGAGGCCGGCCTTGCGGCGGATGATGTCGCCGCGCTCGTCCCGGTCGAGGGCGGACGCGATCCGGTCGGTGCGGGTGTCCTGCCAGACGATCGCGTTGTAGTAGGGCCGCCCGGTCTTCCTGTTCCACACGACGGTGGTCTCGCGCTGGTTGGTGATGCCGAGCGCGGCGATGTCCTTGTCGGTGAGCCCCTTGCGGCCGAGCGCGGTCTGGATCACCGAGCTGGTGCGCTCCCAGATCTCCACCGGGTTGTGCTCCACCCAGCCAGCCTTCGGCATGATCTGCTCGTGCTCCAGCTGGTGGCGGGCCACCTCGTTGCCGCCGTGGTCGAAGATCATGCATCGGGTGCTGGTGGTGCCTTGGTCGACGGCTGCGACGTAGTCGGGCATGTCGGTCCTTTCGGGGGTTCTTGCTGTGTCTGGTGTGTCGGGCGGGGGCGGTCGGTCAGGCGGCGGCAGGCAGGTCGCTGGTCTCCTCAGCCTCCTCCTCGGCGGGCAAGAAGCGTGCGATCAACACCTTGTACGCTCCGGCACCGATGAGTCCACCGACGAGCGGGGCGACGATCGGGATCCAGAAGTAGACGTCGCCGGCAGCGGTCACCCAGGCTCCGTCGTAGCCGGTGACGAAGGAGGCCAGCCGCGGCCCGAAGTCGCGGGCGGGGTTGATGGCGTAGCCGGCGTTGGTGCCCCAGGCCATTCCGATGCCGACGATCACGAACGCGATCGCGACGGGCGAGAACCAGGCGATGGGCGCCGAGTTCTTCGCATCGGTGATCGCCATGATCAGGAACAGCAGGATCGCGGTGCCGATCACCTGGTCGGCGAAGGCGGTGGTGAGGCTGATCCCGAGACCGGCGTCGCCGTTGCCCGGGAGCGTGGAGAAGATGCCTTGGGTGGCGTGGGTGTGGCCGGGGTCGACGCTGGCGATCGCGTCCCCGTAGGCGGCGCGGACGATCAGTGCGGCGACGAAGGCGCCGAGGATCTGGGCGATGCTGTAGGGCAGGACCTTGCGCCACGGGAAGTCGCCGAACACGGCCATCGCGAGGCTGACGGCCGGATTGAGGTGGGCGCCGCTGATCCGTCCTGCGGTGTAGATGCCCAGCATCACCCCGATCCCCCAGGCCCAGGCGATCGAGTCGTGGTCGCCCAGTCCGCCGTCGCCGGTCACGACCTGCGCGACCACGCCGACTCCGAAGAGGATCAGGATCATCGTCCCGGCGAACTCGGCGCTGAGCTCCCCGATGAGCGTTCTGTTGGCCTTCATGCGCTGCTCCTGCCGTGTGGGGTCTGGCGGACCTGTGCACCGTAGGAGCGAGTGACGCACGTCACAACGGGGCGCGTTCGGCATCGTCGAACGCCGCCCTGTTTCACCGGGTGGCACCGGTCGGTCCTCGGATCCTCGAACCCGGTGCCGCGGGTTTGTTCGGACCCTACGCTTTTACCCAATGTCTCGGACCGTGCAATCCGTCGAGCGGGCGGCTGCGCTGCTACGCGTGCTCTCCGCCGAGAGTGAACCGATGGCTCTCGGTGAGCTGGCGGCTGCGGTGGGGCTGGCCAAGCCGACGGCGCACGGGTTGCTGCGTACGTTGGCGGGGACGGGGTTCGTCGACCAGGAGCCGGTCACCGGGCGCTATCTGCTGGGTTCCGGCCTGCTCCATCTCGGGTCGGTGACGCTGGATCTCAACGAGCTGCGCTCGGAGACGCTCAACTGGGTGGACACGCTGGCCGCGCGTACGGGCGAGGAGGCGCGGATCGCGGCCTACCGCGACGGGGCGGCGGTGGTGGCGCACCATGTCTTCCGGGCCGGGCCGGGGGTGCAGGTGATGGACACCGGGCGGGCGCTCCCGCTGCATGCGACGGCGCTCGGGAAGGTGCTGGTCGCGTTCGACCCCGGCGCGGCCCGCAGCGTCATCGGGCAGCGGCTCGACCGGCTGACCTTCCGGACGATCACCGATCGGGCGGCGCTGTTGCGGGCGCTGGCGGATGCGCGCGACACCGGGTGGGCCTCGGCCGTCTCCGAGGCGCGACCGGAGCTCGCCGGGATCGCGGCGCCGGTGCGTGACCGCGGTGGCTATGTCGTCGCGGCCGTCGGCATCGCGGGACCGGTGGTGCGACTGTGCGATGCGCGTGGGTTGCCTCGCTCGGATCTCGTGGAGGAGGTCGTCGGAGTCTCCCGGTCGATCTCGCGGGCGCTCGGTCACGGCAGGGCGGCATGAGGTGCGCGGTGAATGCTCACCGAGGTAACTCGGTGAGCTGCCACTTACTTCGTGGGGTTCCGCGAAGTAGGCGCAACCACACCGAGTTACCTCGGTCTGCATCCGAGGCGCCATGAGTCTTCCGCGGTATGTCGCGGCGTTGGACCAGGGCACGACGTCGACCCGGTGCATGCTCTTCGACCGGGAGGGCCGGATGGTCTCGCTGGCGCAGCGGGAGCACCATCAGCACTATCCGCGCGCCGGCTGGGTCGAGCACGATCCGCTGGAGATCTGGGACATCGTCTGCCGGGTCGTGCCGGAGGCGATCGCGGAGGCCGGGGCGGTGCCGTCGCAGGTCGTCGGGCTCGGGATCACCAACCAGCGCGAGACGACGGTCGTGTGGGACCGGCACACCGGCAGGCCGGTCCACCACGCGATCGTGTGGCAGGACACCCGGTCGTCCGCCGTGCTGCCCGCTGTCGCCGCTGACATGCCGGAGGCGGAGATCCAGGCTCGGTGCGGGCTGCCGTTGGTGACGTACTTCTCGGGGCCGAAGGTGCGCTGGCTGCTCGACTCGTCGCCGTCGTTGCGGGAGCGGGCGGAGCGCGGCGACCTGCTGTTCGGGACGATGGACTCATGGCTCGTCTGGAACCTGACCGGCGGAGTCTCCGGCGGGGCGCACGTCACCGACGTGACCAACGCCAGCCGTACGATGCTGATGAACCTCGGCACGCTCGACTGGGACCCGGAGCTGCTGGCGGCGATGCGGGTGCCGCGGGCGATGCTGCCCGAGATCCGGCCGACGGTCTCCTCGTTCGGCACCACGGTCGCACCGGTCGCGGGGATCCCGCTGACGGCGGTGATCGGCGACCAGCAGGCGTCGCTGTTCGGCCAGGCGGGGTTCGACCGCGGCGACGCGAAGTGCACCTTCGGCACTGGCGGCTTCCTGCTCCTCAACACCGGCTCGTCTCCGGTCCGGTCGCAGCACGGGCTGATCACGACGGTCGCGCACGCGATGGAGGGCGAGCCCGCCGCCTACGCGTTGGAGGGGTCGATCGCCGTCGCGGGCGCGCTCGTGCAGTGGTTCCGCGACAGCCTCGGCCTGATCCGTTCGGCCGCGGAGATCGAGACCCAGGCGCTGACCGTCCCCGACAACGGTGGCTGCTACGTCGTCCCGGCGTTCACCGGCCTGTACGCACCGCACTGGGAGCCCGATGCCCGCGGCGTGATCGTCGGGCTGACCTCGTACGTCACCAAGGCGCACCTGTGTCGAGCCGTCCTCGAGGCCACCGCCTGGCAGACCCGCGAGGTCGTCGACGCGATGAACGCCGACGCCTCCGTGCCGCTGACACGCTTGGCCGTCGACGGCGGCATGACCGCCGACAACCTCCTCATGCAGACCATCGCCGACTTCCTCGACATCCCCGTCGTACGTCCGATGGTGGCCGAGACGGTCTCCCGAGGTGCCGCCTATGCCGCCGGGCTCGGGGCCGGCTACTGGCCCGACCGGCAGGTCCTGCGGCGGCACTGGCGGCGGGCGGCCGAGTGGCGACCGGCCATGTCGGCTTCCGCGCGGGAGGCCGAGTTCGCGCGGTGGCGGCGGGCGGTCGAGCTCGCGATCGGCTGGGGTGCCTAGGTTTTCGTCGGCTTGCCTGCGCTCGCATT
Source organism: Nocardioides turkmenicus (assembly GCF_011045035.1). GTDB lineage: Bacteria > Actinomycetota > Actinomycetes > Propionibacteriales > Nocardioidaceae > Nocardioides > Nocardioides turkmenicus. The sequence goes on along the minus strand of NZ_JAALAA010000030.1, from coordinate 33,079 downwards.
GGTTGCCGAGCGTGTCGGTTCGTGGTCCAATTCGGGTGACTCGGGGGCTCCCTATGGGGGCATGTTCTGCATGTGGTGCCTCATCTTCGGGAGACAGAATGCGTCACTTGGCCTCGTCCGTGCTCGTCCTGGCGGGAGTTCTGGCCGGCTTGGTGCTGGTGAGTCCGCCGGCGCACGCCGCCTTGTCGGTCACCATCTACGCCTCGGCCTCGACCGTTCCCGAGGGATCCACCGTCACCTTCACCGGCAGAGCGATCGACGCGCGCCTGGGTAGCGTCGTACGCCTCCAGCGCCAGCGCACCGACGGGAGCTGGGTGGTCGTGGCTTCCCGCAAGCTGGTGGATACTCGGCGCTACCGCTTCAGCACCACCCCTCCGCGCGGCTATCAGAAGTACCGCGTCGTGAAGCCGGCTCAGCTGGGCCAGCCCGGCAGGGTGTCCGCGACCAAGACCATCAAGGTCACCTGGCGTCCTGCGTTCACGCTCGGCACCGTGAAGCACCAGGTTGTCGACTACTCCACCGGCGCCGTCACGACCACCACCAACGGCAAGACGACCCGGCTCAGCGCCGGCTTCGAGCTGCGCCGCGAGCTGCAGCGCTCGGACGGCACCTGGGCACTGCACGGACGCGTACGCGTGGCGTCCGACCAGACCTGGCGTGACCGCTTCTCCAGTCGCCACGGCCAGCGGTTCCGCTACGTCGCTCCCGCCTATGGGGTCTCGGCTCGCCAAGGCGAGCAGCTCGTTCGTCGTCGATGGGCACTGGACGCCCACGATCACCGCCTTCGCCGCACTCGTTCCTCACACCGGCGATGCGTCGCTGCGCGGTGACTCCACCGGTCTGCCTGCCGACGGATGGGTACGCCTGCAGGTGCTCTATTCCGACGGATGGCAGTTCCTCGACACAGGATCCGCCGTCGCCGCAGACGGCACATTCGCAATGACGTTCCAACCAAGCATGTCCCTTTCCTACCGCGTCTACGCACCGAGCGACGGTCTCCGGAGAGCCGCCACGTCGGCACCATTCCAGGTCGCTGAAGGCAGCCCCGCCCGCGTAGACCTCAACACCACCACACCTGTGGTGTTTCCGAGCCGGGCGACACAGCGGCAGCTGGTCGTCGCGCTCGAGAAGGGTCAGACGTTCACCTACTACAGCTGGTACGTGGTGAAGGAGAGCGTCACCGACCCTTCTGGGAACACGGTGCCCGCGTTCGGTCCGTCCGACCACGGAACGACGCGAGTTGCTCCGCTCACGGGCGACTACATCATCACGTTGACAACTGCGGGCTTCTCGGACGCTGAATCGGTGGACATCACCCTCAGCACCCCTCTCGTGGTCGACTCCGCGATCGATGCACCGGCGATCGACCTGGCCAATCAGTTGCCCGGCCAGGTCGTCGACCTGCGATTCGATGGCACTGCGGGCTCGACGATCTCGGAATTCACGTTGCAGTCTCCGAGGCGCTCGACGGAGATGCTGCTCGATCCGACAGGCGACAGCATCGCTCAGTGGCATTTGGGCTACTACCAGCGGGCCTGGCGCCTCGAAGAGACCGGGACCTATACGGTCCGGTTCGCCCCGAATGCCGGTGACAGGTTCACACGACCCGATGAGCGCGTGCTGTCCACCAGGACGGGGGCCATGGTTCTGGACGGCTCTCCCGCCTCGATCAATCTCGATGTCCCAGGGCGGTTGGGGATCGTGACATTCGAAGTCCCTAGCGGAGTGGAGTTACACGTCACGCATACCGGCGACACCCATCTGAACAAGACGCTCATCGACCCGGACGACAGAAACCTCTCCGATACATCCGTCGGCTCGACAAGGCCCGGAACATATACGCTACTGGTGTTTCAGACGCCCATACCCGGCGAAACGCTCCCAGCAGTGGACGTCGATTTCTACGCCTCGACGCCGTTGGCCGTCGACGCAACGTCGGAGGGCGTCACTTCGTTCGACCGCGGGCCCGCCCCGGCGCGACCGGTCGACATCAAGGTGCCCGTCAGCGCAGGCCAACTGCTTTCATTCGAGGTTCTCGACAATGCTGGCGAGTTCTGCACCGGGAATGCCAGTGTCCGCAGCAGCACCGACCCGATCGACTGGGTGATCCGAGGGAGACAGCTTCCCGGGGTGTTCCACACCGCCACAGCTGGTGACTCCGATCTGCGAGTAATCCCCTGCAGCGCGACGGGAAGTATCCGGTTCAACGCGGTCTCGCCGGTTACGCCTACGCTGACGAGTTCCACGGTCGACCAGTGGGGCATGACAACGGACGTTCATGAGGTCGCAGTGACGGCGAGCCAGCCCGGGCAGGTCATGGTCGTGGACTACGACGCCGGATCCTTGTCCGGTCGACTCGACATGAGGGCCACCAGCTCGACCTTCCCGAATGCGACAGCCTTCATGACAGGCCGAGGTGATCCCTGGAGCAACACGCCAGGCGCAGAATGGCGCGCCAACACCTGGGACCAGATCTGGGCCGGCGATTCGTTCTACTCCAGACGGTCGTACTTCTTGGTCTATGCCGGCCCCACGGGAACCGGATCCCTCGATCTGGAGTTCACGTTCGTGCACAAGTGAGCTCGGCGTTCCGGCTTCCTGGAGCTGGCGAGACATCGGTATGCCGCCAACGTCGCCTGCCTCAACGGCGTCCGTCGTCCGTCGCCTCGGCAAGCGACTTGAGGGCGCGGAGCCTGGTGTCCCAGGCGTTGCCGATGCGGTCGAGCTCGTGGGCGAGGGCGTTGAGGCGGGAGCCGAGGGCGGCGTAGACGATCTCGCGGCCGCGGCGCTCGGCGGTGACGAGGCCGGCCTCGGAGAGTACGTCGAGATGCTTGACGATCGCCTGACGGCTGACCGGGAGCACCCTGGCCAGGGCGGAGGCGGACATGGTCTCCTGCCCCAGCCGGGTGAGGATGTCCCAGCGGGTCTGGTCGCCCAGGGCCGCGCACATCTCGGGGAGCGTGGGCGTGGTGGTCACGCCAGGGCCTCGACGTATGTCTTGGCGGCCTCGAGCTCCATGGCCCAGCCGTTGTCGTTGCCCTCGCGCTCCTTGAGCCAGACCGCGGGGTCGTCGGACAGGGTGGAGAAGCCACTCTCCAGGACCTTGAGCGTCACTCCGCCGGCGGGGTTGTCCTCGATCCAGAACTCCACCAGGGTGCCTTCGGTGACGTCGCGATAAGGGGTGCCGAGCCAGCGGAAGGCGGCGTAGCGCGGCTCGTCCAGCTCGACCGTGCGGAAGCGGAACTCGCCCATCGTCGGGTGGGTGACGACCGCGATCTCGGTGCCGTCGTCGGCGGTCTCGACACGCGTGTCCTGCTCGTCGAGGACGGTGCCGTCGTTGACGTACCAGCCCGGGCGGGTGATCAGGGACCACACCTTCTCGGCGCTGGCCTGGATGTCGATCTGACGGCTGATGCTGTCGAGCTCGGCGAGCTCTTCGGTGGTGTGAACCATGGGTCCTCCTCGGATGATTGAACTGCAACCACAGTGTTGCACTTCAACCCTCAACTTGCAACCCTTTGATTGCAGATCAGCCCCGCGCCTCGATCCGCTCGAGCTTGGTCCAGCCGGTGTAGCCGCGCTTCTCGACCAGGCGCATGAGGTCGCGGGCGACGGGGACCTGTTCGACGAACATGGAGTCGAGCAGGGCGGCGAGCTCGTCGGGCATGGCCTGGTCGCCGTCGACGTAGGCGGCCCAGTCCTCGTCGGACACCGCGTCCATCTGGGCGACGATCTGGTCGGCGATGGTCTCCAGACGGGGGTCGCCGGGCTCCCAGTCGAGCATGGCCTCCAGCTCGCGATAGGTCTCCACGACCGAGGGGTCGTCGAGCTGGCCGACCTTGTTGCGGATGAAGGCGTCCATGCTCTGCGGCTGCTGGGCCGCGACGAGGATCCAGGCGTCGCGCTCGCCCCTGATGATCCGCTCCGAGATGCCGAGCTCCCGCATCCGCTCCAGGTAGGCGACCGCCTCGGGCGGAAGGGCGAGGCCGTCACCGTGGACGAGGCGGGCGATGCGCTCGCGGTGGCTCTGCCGCTCGCGGATCTCGAGCCGGAGGCGCTTGTCGATCTCGGCGACGGCCTTCTTGAAATCGTCGTCGCCGGCGGCCAGCAGCTCCTTGACACGGGAGAGCGGGACGCCGGCGTCGGCGAGGATGCGGATCTTGATCAGGTCGACCACCGCAGCGGCGTCGTAGCGTCGGTATCCCGAGTGGTCTCGCTCCGGCTCCACCAGCAGCCCTTTGGCGTGGTAGTGACGAACGGCCCTGACGGTGACACCGGCGTACGACGCCAGCTGGCTGATCGTGAGCATTCTCCGAATAGTGGCGGGAACGCCCGGGTTTGTCTCGCGGTTTAGGCGAACTTGCGGCGGTAGGCAGCGGTGGCCAGGACGTACGCGACGACCAGGAGGCCGACGCACCAGGCCAGTGCGATCCACAGCTCGTTGCCCAGCTCCTGACCGGAGAAGATCGCCCGGATGGAGTCGACGATCGAGGTGACCGGCTGGTGCTCGGCGAAGGCTCGCACCGGGCCGGGCATCGTGTCGGTCGGCACGAACGCCGAGCTGAGGAAGGGCAGGAAGATCAGCGGGTAGGAGAACGCGCTGGCTCCCTCGACCGTGCCGGCCGTCAGCCCAGGGATCACCGCGAGCCAGGTCAGCGCGAGGGTGAACAGCGCCAGGATGCCGACGACCGCCAGCCAGTCGAGCACGCTCGCACCGGTGCGGAAGCCCATCAGCAGGGCGACGAGCACCACCACGACCAGCGAGATCATGTTGGCGACGACCGAGGTCAGCACGTGACCCCACAGCACCGCAGACCGCGCGATCGGCATCGACTGGAACCGGTCGAACATGCCGCTGTTCTTGTCCTGGAACAGACGGTAGGCGGTGTAGGCGATGCCGGAGGCGATGGTGATCAACAGGATGCCAGGTAGCTGATAGCTGACATAGCTCTCGTGGGAGCCGGTGTCGATCGCGCCGCCGAAGACGTACACGAACATGAGCATCATCGCGATCGGGGTGATCGCCGTGGTGACGATGGTGTCGGGGCTGCGGCCGATGTGACGCAGGGAGCGGCCGAGCAGGACGGCGGTGTCGCCGAAGAATCGGGTGGTCATCGTGACTCCTTGACGTTGTTGGTGTCGGCGGACGTGCCGTTGGACTTGCTGGTGATGGCGAGGAAGATCTCCTCGAGGGTCGGCTGCTTCTCGATGTACTCCTGCTTGGCCGGCGGGAACATCGCCTTGAGCTCGGCGAGGGTGCCGTTCGCGATGATGCGGCCCTCGTGGAGGATCGCGATCCGGTCGGCGAGCTGCTCGGCCTCCTCGAGGTACTGGGTGGTGAGCAGCACGGTCGTGCCGCTGTCGGCGAGCTCCTTGACCGCCTGCCAGACCTCGATCCGCGCCTCCGGGTCGAGCCCGGTGGTCGGCTCGTCGAGGAAGATCACCGGCGGGTTGCCGATGAGGCTCATCGCGATGTCGATCCGGCGGCGCATACCACCGGAGTACGTCGCGACCCGGCGGTTGCCGGCCTCGGTGAGCGAGAACCGGGCGAGGAGGTCGTCGGCGACCGCACCCGGGTTCTGCTGGCGGAGCAGCTTGGCGACCAGGATGAGGTTCTCGCGACCGGTCAGGATCTCGTCCACGGCGGCGAACTGGCCGGTGAGGCTGATCGAGCCGCGTACGTCCTGAGCCTGGCTCGTGACGTCGTAGCCGTTGACCGTCGCCGTGCCGTCATCCGCCTTGAGGAGCGTCGTCAGGATCTTCACGGTCGTGGTCTTGCCGGCGCCGTTGGACCCGAGGAGGGCGAAGATGCTGCCCTTCTCGACGGTCAGGTCGACGCCCTGGAGGACGTGTACGTCGCCGTAGGACTTGGTCAGTCCGGCAATCTGGATGGCTGGTGTCGGGTTCATGTCGAACAGCGTCGAGGGTTGACGCAGGGTCAAGGTCAAGCGGAAGTTCTGACCTTTTTCGACGGCCCCGACCGAGGCCTTCAGACGGTGCAAGATCGCTGATCGGGGGGGGATGACCGGGCACATGCTCTATCGGCCGGTCACGGCCAGGTCTGCTTGAGTTCCCCGTCGGTGTAAACCTTCCAGAAGCCGCGTTCGCTGCGAGCGACAGCCCGTTCGATGGCCGGTAGTGCTGTGACGAACGCATGGACCGCTTGACTAATCGGCAAATTGCCGTTGGCGAGGCAGAAGATGTGGCCCGTTTGGAGCGCTTCAAGCTCAGTTCGCCGGTAGCGGATCCGCTGATCCTTTGTGAGCATCACCCATCCTCGCCGACACCCCTCTGCGATCCAGACCTCGTCGGGCACGTTGTCGGCGTCGTCGTGGTAGACGTCGGCTACCAGGTGGAGGATGATGCCGGCATCGCGCAGCGCAGCAGCGGTGCGGCGCCCGAGGCCGCGGTCCAGGAAGAACTCAGGCCGCTGCGGTGGCCGGGGTCGCGGCTCGGATGATGTCTTCAACTACGCGCACGTCCAGGTCGTACTCATCGGCAACGTCGGTCATCGCCTCTCCGGTCTTCCAAAGCCCGACGATGTCTGCCACACGGATCTTTGTCGACTCCAGCACTGGGGCACCCCATCCGAAACGTGGATCGATGATGACGTCGGCGGTCTTGGGGAACGTTCGCAGATGGAGTCTGGCCGGCGTGTCGTCAGTCGCCCACTCGATGAAACGCAGGTGGTCGCGTAGTACTTCGGGGATTGCGCGCTGTTCATCATGCGCGCGCACAAGCGACTCATCGGCAAGCTTGACAAACAGATTCACGCCGTCGGTCGCGATTCGTCGCCGCGCCAAGGCATACGGGTCGTCGAACTCCTTGCGCACGATCGCCGCCGCCTTGTCGATGGCGGCCAGGGTCATACCTGCATCTCGGAGTGCGCGAAGAACGTACGCCTCAATGACTCCAACGAACGGCACCCGAGGCCACCCGCGCTTCTCCGGCTTGACAGCGTGCACCAGCGGCGCAGAACCACGAGGAAGCAACCAGTTGTCCAGAGTCGATTCGGGCATGCCAAGGTAACGCGCGGTCTCGCGCGCAGTCAGCAGTGGTGTGGTGTAGATGTCGGCAGTCATGGTGGACCTCCCGTACTGGAGAGGATCGAGTGAACGCAAGTGAGACGACATCCTCTCACTTGCCTATCGTCAGCCTCTCACTTACGCACCAAGGTGTGGCATGGCCACGCCGGATCGGTGAATCCTGCAATCTGGGTCGCGCCTAGGACCCACTTCGCGCCTCAGCAATCTTCTGACGTAGCCAGTCAGGGGTGCTCTCCTCGTCGCGCGGAAAGGCTTCGAGGTCGTGGGCGTACATCTCAGCGTGCACGGTGCGGCGCCACAAGGGCTCGTCGTCGCGGTTGAACGAGGCGTTGGCCGAGATCTTCTCCCCGTTGCCGTCGATGTTGGTGACGGTCCATTGCCCGGAGAACCAGGTGCCCCGCCCGGGCCGGTACATGACCCGCCTGAGCTCGTCGATCGACGGGACGACCACGTCCGGAGGCAAGGAGTAGTCGATGTAGCCACCTGGTCGATGGATGTCGATGCGGCCGTCGCAGAGACTCGAGAGGTTGCGGTGGTTGAAGACGAGCGTCGTCCAGTCGCCGTCGACCTCGTCGGGGAGACGGATGGCGATCTGCTCGAAGAGCTGTTCTTGTCGAACCACCTCAGGAGCAGTCAGATCACTCACTGACATCGCCGAGCCTTTCGTCGTCGGGGCGTAGCAGTGTCTCGCACGACACCGTCACAGCGCTTCATCTCGCGGTCGAAGTCACACCTCAGAACGCCGGCAGGACGATGGATAAATCGACAAATCTGCCCTTTGACTTCAAGTACTTGAAGTTCTTAGCGTCATTGACGTGACTGCATCGACGACTCGGACCTACACGATCCGGGAGGTGGCGACACTGACCGGACTGCCGGCCAGCACGCTGCGCTACTACGAGACGATCGGGCTGATCGAGCCGGTCAGCCGCGGCGCGAGCAGCGGCCACCGGGTCTACGACGAGTCCGACCTGGACAAGCTGACCGGCATCGCCTGTCTCGCCGCGATCGGCCTCTCGATCGACGACATGAGGACGTACGTCTCCAACGTCCGCCTCGGCCGCGACGGTGCCGACGAGCAGGTCGACCTGCTCGCCCAGCACGCCGAGCGCCTCGCCCGCGAGGCGGAGACGCTCGCGATGCGACGCAGGTACGTCGGGATCAAGGTCGACTACTGGCGTGCCGTCTCGGCGGGCGACCAGGAGCGTGCCGACGAGCTCGGCGAGCAGTCACTCGCGCTGGCGGACCAGATCCGCGACCGCCTCAAGTAACCCACTTCCTCAGATCCAAGGAGATCGCTTTGCGCGTCAACGCGTACGCAGCCCCCTCCGCCGGCGAGCCGCTGGCCCCCATCACCATCGAGCGCCGCGCGGTCGGTGAGAACGACGTCCTGATCGCGATCGAGTACGCCGGCATCTGCCACTCCGACATCCACACCGTCAACGGCGACTGGGGGCCGCAGCCGTTCCCGGTCGTCCCCGGCCACGAGATCGTCGGCCGCGTCACCGAGGTCGGCGCCGCCGTCACCGAGCACAAGGTCGGCGACCGCGTCGGCGTCGGCTGCTTCGTGAACTCGTGCCGCGAGTGCGACAACTGCCGCAACGGCGACGAGCAGCACTGCTCGACGCCCGGCGGCGGGGTCGGGACGTACGCCGCGAAGGACCGCGACGGCACCTTCACCCAGGGTGGCTACTCCACCCACGTCGTCGTCGACGCGCACTTCGCGCTCAAGGTGCCGGAGGGCCTCGACCCCGCGGCGGCCACGCCGCTGCTGTGCGCCGGCATCACGACGTACGCTCCGCTGAAGCGGTGGGGCGCAGGCCCCGGCAAGAAGGTCGCCGTCGTCGGGCTCGGCGGCCTCGGCCACATGGGCGTCAAGATCGCCCACGCGATGGGCGCCGAGGTCACCGTGCTCTCGCAGTCGCTGAAGAAGCAGGAGGACGGCCTGCGTCTCGGCGCCGACCACTACTACGCCACCTCCGACCCGGCGACGTTCGAGACGCTGAAGAACAGCTTCGACCTGATCGTCAACACGGTCAGCGCCCCGATCCCGGTCGACGACTACCTCGGGCTGCTCGCCGTGGACGGCACCCTGGTGAACGTCGGCGCCCCGGCCGAGCCGCTGAGCGTCAACGTGTTCTCGCTGCTCGCGGGCCGCCGCAACTTCGCGGGCTCGATGATCGGCGGCATCGCGCTGACCCAGGAGATGCTCGACTTCTGCGCCGAGCACGGCATCGGCGCCGACGTCGAGGTGATCTCGGCGGACCAGATCAACGAGGCGTACGCCCGGGTCCTGGCTTCCGACGTGCGCTACCGCTTCGTCATCGACACGGCCACGCTGGGCTGAGTGCCTAGCCCCAGTGGGCGGGCCGGTCGTGCCCTGCGGGCAGGCGGGTGGTCCCGTCTCCTCGCAGGGCATTGACCTGCGCCTGGGTGAGGAAGAGGGCCCGGGAGAGGTCGGCGCCCGCGACGGCGGCGTCGCGAAGGTCCGCGCCGAGCAGGTCGGCGTCGGTGAGGTCGACGCCACGCAGGTCAGCCGCCACCAGGAGCGCGCTCCTGAGGTCGGCACGACGCAGGTCGCGCCGGCGCAGGTCGCGGCCGAGCAGATCAGCTCCGGCGAGGGCCTGGCCCGCGGGACGGCGTACCTCCGCGCTCACCCGGCGGAGGATGCTCCCGACCGCCGAGCGGAGCGTGCCGAGGTCGGTGGCGAGCACCTCGGCGGCGGATCCGGCCGCCACGGCGGAGACCTGCTCGGCCACCTCGGCGAGGTCCGGTGCCGAGCTGCGCTCGGAAGCCTCCTCGAGCAGCGCCAGCATCTCGTGCAGTTGCCGCATCACCGCGAACACGTCGAACATGTCCTGACGCAGTGCCGGCTCGGTGCGCCAGTCCGTGCCACCGAAGGTCACCTGGGTGACCTGCTGACCGGCACCGAAGCACTCGAACACCGTGCACCCGGCGTATCCGCGCTCGCGCAGCCGGTCGTGGATGCCGCAGCCGAAGTCGGGCCCGAGGTGGCGGCACGGGTCGCCACCGGCCTTGTCCTCCGGGAAGTCGGCCGAGCGGGCGAACGGCAGCGCCACGCAGCACAGACCGGCGCAGCTGGAGCAGTCGGACCGGTACGCAGATCGGGGGCGCGTCACCTCACCATCCTCCCCCATCGACGGATTTCGCTTGCCGGCACCTGCCATCGATGTACCATTTGGAACATGTTGCTCTCCCCCACCGGTCCGTCGTACGAAGTGAGCGGCCGGATCGCCGCTCCTGCTGGCGTGGTGTGGGAGGTACTCACCGACGTCGAGGCGATGCCCACCTGGACCGCGTCGATGACCCAGGTCGAGATCGTGGGCGGAGGGCCGCTCGCCGTCGGATCGGCAGCGAAGATCCGGCAACCACGGCTGCTCCCGGCGATCTGGAAGGTCGACGAGTGGTCGCCGCAGACGTCGTTCACCTGGAGCAGCAGCGGACCCGGCGTACGCACCGTCGGGCGTCACGAGGTTCGGCCGGTCGACGAGCGACAGAGCGAGGTCGCTCTCGGGGTGGAGCTCCAGGGCCCGCTCGCTCCGCTCATCTGGCGGCTGGTCGCCGCCACCACCCGCCGCTACGTCGGCCTGGAGCTGGCCGGCCTCACCCAGGAGTCCGAGCGCCGGGCTCAGTCGGGCGAGTAGAGCGCCAGATAGCGCTCGTGAGCGGCCGTCACGCCCTCCAGGTCACCGGTCGCGAGCAGATCGAGAAGCAGTCCACGGATCACGGCGACCCCGAGCCGGGCGTCCAGTCCGGCCCGCTCCGCGTCGCCGGTGAGGTCGGCGAAGGCCGCGGTCAGCGGGGCCAGCCACTCGGTGACCGCACCCTCGAGCAGCGGTCGTGCGTGCGCCTTGCCCTGCAGAGCCGCCGCGTACAGCTCGAAGAAGAGCCGCTCCCCTGCCGCCTCGGCAGGGTCGGCCAGTGCCTGCCACCAGGCCCGCGCGGCCTCCATCGGGTCGTCGTACGCCGCCGAGAGCGCGGCGAACCGCGCGCGTGCGGCCTCGTCGACATGCTCGACGACCGCGAGGAGCACTCCGTCCAGCGACCCGAAGTGATAGTTGAGCATCCGATGGCTCGTGCCGAGCGCCTCGGCGAGCGAGCGCAGGCTCCACCCCGTCGATCCCCGCTCGGTCATCACCGCGACCGCGCGCTCGACCAGGCGCTGGCGGGGTGACGTCTCCGGAGTGCTCATCGGAGGCAGGGTAGCCCGCTCGACCCAGCGAGATTGCTGAGGTTGCCGCCTTGGTCAGGCGAGGGCGTCGACGATGGCAGCGAAGGCCACCGCGTGCCCACGTGCGTTGCCGTGGATCCGGTCGCGGGCGTAGATCGACGCGTCGGCCGAGAGCGGATGGTGGTGGGTGTCGATGTGGATCCCGCCCAGGCTCCGCGTCACCTCGGCGGTGATCCGGTCGAGGGTGTCGAACCGCTCGGCCATGTCCCCGGCATGCTCGGCGGGCACCAGCCCGGAGCGGGCGAGGTCGAAGAGCCCGACAGTGAGCACCGTGGCGCCGCTCTCGGCCAGCGGTCGGAGGAGCAGCTCGAGCTGCGTACGCAGGTGGTCGGGGTCGAACGGGTTGAAGGCGTCGTTGCCGCCCGCGCTGACGAGCACGGCGTCGGGCGCGAACTCGAGGGCCGGCTCGAGCTGCACCTCCCGGATCTCGGCGACGGTCAGGTAGGGGATGGCGAGGTTGACCGACGCGAACCCGGGGCGGGTGCTCGCCAGCGCCTCGATCAGCCGGTCGGAGAACGACGCCTCGCGGTAGCCGTCGAGCGGCCCCATCACGCCGGCGGTGACGGAGTCGCCGAGCACAGCGAACCGCCGCCACGGGCGGTGGCGGAGCCGTTCGGCGGCGATCATGGGGTCGATGCAGTGCGGATCGGCCACCTCCACCCCGAAGGGGCCGGTCAGTTCGTGAGTCGTCACGAAACGAGATTAAGCGCACGATCGTCCGTCATGCAATAGCGATCGTTCGTGCGCTAAAGTCTGAGGCGTGGCAGGACGTGCATCCGCTCAGGCGGCACTCGAGACCCGACGGAGCGTGGTCAAGGCAGCCGCCGACCTGGCGTCGGTCGAGGGTCTGGACAGCGTGACGATCGGACGGCTCGCCGAGATCGTCCAGATGAGCAAGTCGGGGGTGATCGGGCAGTTCCGCACCAAGGAGGCCCTCCAGCTGGAGACGGTCGAGATGGTGTTCGGCGACTTCCGCACCCGCGTCTGGGACACGGTCAAGCGGTTCCCGGCAGGCCTCCCGCGCCTGCTGGCGATGTGCGAGGCCTGGACCGAGTACGCAGCCGACCCCGGCTATCCCGGCGGCTGTCTGATGACGCAGGTGACCTACGACTACGACGGCCGCTCCGGCGTCGTCCACGAGCGGCTGCTCGAGGGCCGCAACCAGTGGCGGGCAGCGTTGCGCGCCGACGTCACCACCGCTGTCCAGGCCGGCGACCTGCCGGAGGACACCGACGTGGAGGCGGTCGTGTTCGGGCTCGAGTCGCTCGCCTCGTTCATCACCCCGGCCCTGCTTCTCCACGGTGACGACCGGGCCGCGGACCACGCCTATCAGGGGATGCGCCGGATCATCGGCGTCACGGAGGAAGAGCGATGAACCACGTGGACGTGATCGTCCTGGGAGCCGGACCCGGCGGCTACACCGCGGCGGTGCGCGCCGCGCAGCTCGGCCGGTCCGTCGCGGTCGTGGAGGACAGGTACTGGGGCGGCGTCTGCCTCAACGTCGGCTGCATCCCGGCCAAGGCACTGCTACGCAACGCCGAGATCGCCCACCTGCTGAGCCACCAGAAGGAGGAGTTCTCGATCCGGGGCGACGCGAGCGTCGACTACTCCGGGAGCTGGCGGCGCAGCCGGCGGGTCGCCGACGCCAGCGCCAAGGGCGTCCACTTCCTGATGCGGAAGAACAAGATCACCGAGATCGACGGTTGGGGCATGCTCGCCGCGCCACAGGCGGACGGCACGCTGGCGATCGAGGTGACGAGCCGCGACGGCGCGACCGAGACCTACACCTGCGACGACCTGATCATCGCCACCGGCGCCACCGTCCGCAGCGTGCCCGGTGTGGAGCCCAACGGGCGGAACATCGTGACGTACGAGGAGCTGATCCTCACCGAGGAGCTGCCGGGGTCGATCGTGATCGGTGGCTCCGGGGCCATCGGCGTCGAGCTCGCCTACGTGATGAAGAGCTTCGGCGTCGACGTGACGATCGTCGAGTACGCCGACCGGATGGTCCCGACCGAGGACGCCGACGTGTCCAAGGAGCTGCTGCGGCAGTACCGGAAGCTCGGCATCGACATGCTCACCTCGACCGCGGTGACGCGGGCCGAGGACACCGGGTCCGGGGTCCGCGTGACCGTCTCTCCCGTCGGGGACGCCGGCGAGACCGTCCTCGAGGCGGACACGATGCTGGCCGCGTTCGGCTTCGCGCCGCGGGTGGACGGCTACGGCCTGGACAAGCTCGGCGTCGCCATCACCGAGCGCGGCGCCATCGCGATCGACGACCGCGGACGTACGAACGTCCCGCACGTCTACGCGATCGGCGACGTGACCGGGAAGCTCATGCTCGCCCACGTCGCCGAGGGGATGGGCGTCGTCGCCGCCGAGACGATCGCCGGGGCGGAGACGATGCCGATCGACATCGACATGGTCCCGCGAGCGACGTTCTGCCAGCCGCAGATCGCCTCCTTCGGCTACACCGAGGCGCAGGCCGCGGAGAAGGGGTACGACGTCAGGACCGCCACCTTCCCCTTCTCCGCGAACGGCAAGGCACGCGGCCTCGGCGAGACCGTCGGCTTCGTGAAGGTCGTGGCCGACGCCGAGCACAACGAGCTCCTGGGCGCGCACCTGATCGGCCCGGACGTCACCGAGCAGCTGCCGGTCCTCACCCTGGCCCAGCAGTGGGACCTCACCGCCGACGAGGTCGCGCGCAACGTGTTCGCCCACCCGACCCTCTCCGAGGCGGTCAAGGAGGCGGTCCACGGCATCGCGGGCCACATGATCAACCTCTGACCGCGCCGGAGACTGCGGAGCCCGCCGGGACCAGAACCTCGTGGTCAGTCCCGGCAGGCTCCGGTATCGCGGATTCCTCGGCGGCCTCAGGCCGTCTCGGTCAGGAGCAGGTCGACCAGCGCGGTATATCCCCGGTCGGCCAGGCCCGCTTCGATCGCCCGATCTCCGAGCGCCTTGAAGCCTGCAGGTACGGACGTGTCGACGCCGGCACCGACGGTCTCCTCGAGAAGGTGCCCCATCGCCGCGACGTGGGTCGCCATCGTCGAGTCGTCGCCGGGGTGGTCTCCTGCATCGATCTGTGCGGCGTACGCATCGAGCCAGCCGGCCGTGGTTGTGATCCCACCCCGTGCGATGGGCAGGAAGTCCACGGCCTTCACCCCGGCCCGCTTCAGCACCGCGGCGCCATGCAGGAATCCGTTGAGGACCGACCACATGATCGCGAGGCTCGCGGCGTCGTGTACTGCGGCGAGCCCAGGGTCCGTGCCGAGGTGGGCGGCACGGCCGGCCAGGGTCTCCAGGGTCGACCGGTGGGCTTCGTACGCCTCCGGGGAGCCACTGAAGAGGATCGCCGTGTCCGCGCCGCCGATCTCGGCCGGCACAGCCAGGATCGCGCCGTCGAGATAGCGCGCGCCGCGTTCCTCGACCCATGCCGCCAGACTCCGTGCGTCCGCCGACGAGCCGGAGGTGAGGTTGACGATGTCCCGACCCGCGAGACGGTCCTCGAGCGGCGCCAGCACGCTGCGTACCGCGTCGTAGTCGGATACGCAGATCAGCACCAGGCCCGCCGAGGATACGGCGTCGGCCACTTCGGTCGCGGCGCGGGCGCCGGCCTCGACCAGGCCGTCCGCCCGTCCGGGTGTCCGGTTCCAGACCACGGGGCGCGTACCGGCAGACAGAAGGGTCTGGCCGAGCGCGGTGCCCATCGCACCCAGCCCGATCACGGCTACATCGCCCCGAACGTGGTCGTTCATCACGTCCACCCCGATCAGCAGCAGCCAGCGGCCGCGGGCTCGGCGTTGAAGGTGTCGCTGTCGGCTAGCACGGTGTAGACCTCCCAACGCTCACCATTGGGAGCGTTCTCGACCCAGAACTTGTCCTGCTTGGCGTAGCAACAGGTGGTCGCGCGCTCATCGACCGAGGCGAATCCCGCGGCGTGCAGCCGGGTCTGCTCAGCGTCGACCGTGTCGGTGTCGGCGACCTCGACGCCGAGGTGGTTGATGGTGCCACCGTGGCCGGAGTTCTCGACGAGGACCAGCTTGAGGGGCGGCTCGGCGACCGCGAAGTTGGCATAGCCGGGCTTGGTCTTCGCCGGCTCGACACCGAACAACGTCGAGTAGAACGCGACCGACTCCTCGAGATTCTCGACGTTGAGCGCGAGCTGGATGCGTGACATGGCTCCTCCTCAGGAACATATCGATGATTGTCGATGTATGACTCTCCGCCTCATATCGACGGATGTCAATGTTTATTCCGGCCAGACGGCTGAGACCTCGACCTCCCGGCGCGCGCGGACCTAGGGTGACCGTCATGAGCATCCCGGTCGCGCTTCCCGATCTCGCCTCTACCCTCGAGCGGTTCGGCAGCGGGTTCCTGCTGACCACCGCGGGCGAACGGATCAAGGTCGTGGTCGTGGACCCGGTCGTCGAGGGCTCGTCGCTGCGGATCGCCGATCCCGGTGGCGGCACGCGGGCGAACCTCGCCGCCAACCCGGTGCTCACCCTGACGTACGCACCGCTCACGCCGCGCGAGCACGCGCTGATCGTCGATGGCACCGGCCGCGTCGAGGGCTCCAACGTCGTGGTGACGCCGACCGGCGCCGTACTGCATCGACCGGCGTCGCACGCTTCCGGGCCCGTCCCCGAGGACGGCTGCGGGCAGGACTGCCACCCGGTCTGACGGATCCGCGGGGGCTCAGGCGATCCTCAGCGTGTCAAAGATGCTGGTAGGACGTTGGGTTCGCCATTGGATCTGCATCGGGTGGACGTTCCACCGGACACGGCCTGTGGCTGGGGTGCGTGACGATGGCGCGTTATCTGCGCTCAGATGTGACTGGCTCCCGTGTCCGGCGGGAGCTCTGACCCGGCCGGGAGTCGATGGGGCCGGTTATGCGAGCAGTTCGGCCCAGGTAACCGCGGCCGCGATGGTGATCTCTTCCTTGGTGGCGCCGCACGCACCCAAGGCGGCCGTGGCGATCGCGTGGCGGGCGTCTTCGTCGACCGCGACGCCGTCGGCGCGAGACGCCACCACGCTCTCGACCAGGTGAGTGATCAGGTTCCCGTCCACCTGGTGGCCGACGATGTGGGACCCGAGCCGGCCGTATGCATCGACCAGGTCGGAGCGCACCTCACGGTAGGGCTGGAACTGCTCCAGCGAACGCACCTCGGGCAGCGAGGGCAGGAGCCCGGTGTTGTGAGGCGCTTCGGCGAGGGTGCCGGTGTCGATCATGACCAGCGCATAGAGAGCCGCAGCCCACCCATGCTCGGTGGCGACCGCTTCGACCCGGTCGATCTGCTCGAGGGTCGGGCGCACCGTGAGCGCCAGCAGCTCCTCGAGGATCTTGTCCTTGCTGGAGAAGTAGTAGTAGACCGAGGCCTGCCTGATCCCGACCCCCTCCGCGATCTCCCGCGTCGAGGTCGCAGCGAAGCCGCGGCCGACGAACAGGCGAGCCGCCACGTCGAGGATCTGCTCACGGCCCGAGAGCCTGTCGTCGTACGCCGGGATGTGCCGTGGACGACCAGGGCGGCCCGGGCGAGAACGTCTGCTGCTGACTGCGGAACTCATACTGCTCCGTACGTGTCGGTGGACGGCTGGAACCCAGGACGCCGACCGCATGGCTGGAAACCCTTTCGACGCCCCGGACTCCGCTAGTGAATCATATTATCCACTCAAATATAAGCCACATGATTGCGTGCGGTGTCTGATTCCGCCAAGATGGCGACTCGGGGTTGGCTCGAAACAGACCGAGCCAACCAAGTGATGGAAGGTTTTCTCGGTATGGCCCTCACACGAATCGCTGTCATCAACGGATGCGAAAACACGGGCTGCCCCTCCGTGCACACCACGGACGACCCCGCCGTCCTGGTTGTCCAGGGCATCAAGATCGACGACGCCACTCGCACCGAGCTCGGCGCGAACCTGCCTGACCACGAGGACGCCGTGACCATCCCGGCCGACGTCATCCTGCGCGCGGCGCGGGCCATCGAGGCTCAGGCCTGATTCGGCGTGGGCGAGGAGACGACGGCTGCAGAGCCGACATGGCCGGAGGTGTTCCACACGTTGACCGACTCGTGGTTCCGCCTTGAGACGCTGCAGATCTACAACGTCGACAGTGAACGGGACAAGTACCAGGAGTTCCTGCGCACCGGACAGGTCCAGTCCCCCGGCAGCGACGACTGGAGAGCAGTGATCGCCGGACACAAGGCGGAAGGCCGATCGTTGCGGCGCGTGCATGTCGTCGAAGAGCCGCTGACTGACTACCTGCGCTTCGAGATTGCCGCATACGTCGGCAACCATGCCGCTGGCGAGGACATCCTTCTACTCCCTGTCGCCCGCGGGCAGTGGCCCGAAGGCCTGCCTCGCGGGACAGACTTCTGGTTGTTCGACGATGGCCTGCCAAGTTGCACCGCGTGGGCTATGAACTACGACGATGGTGGTGGCTTCCACGGCGCCGAGTTGGTGCGCGACCCGGGCACGATCGAGACCTATCGGCGGTGGCGTGACACCGCGCTGGCAGCGGCAGTGCCGCTGAACGACTATCTTCGTCGCGAGGTCTGATCGACGGGCCGGAACGAGGACAGGACGATCAGCAAGGAGCAGGTTCGGTGAGTGGCCCGACGCGGCGAGCACGAGAAGCCCTCGGGGACGCGTTACGTACTGCGCGGCGAGAGGCCGGGGTGACCGGAGTTGCTCTCGCCGCGCAGCTGCAGCGGACCGGCCAAGCGTGGTCGCAGCCGAAGATCTCCAGGATCGAGGCCGGACGCCAGGTGCCCACCAGCGACGAGGTCCGCGCCTGGGCAACAGCCGTTGGCGCGGACCTCGACCGGCTCCTGGCGATCCAGCAGCGTGCCTCATGGGAGTACTCAGTCTTTCGGGACGCCTTCCAGGACGATGACGGCGCAGCGGCGCTGCAGCGGGCAACCGCCGCCGCCGAGAAGGCCTCAACGACGATCTTCAACTACGAGCCTGCCGCCGTTCCTGGACTATGCCAGACCCCCGGCTACGCAGCCGCATTGCTAGAACTGCTCGGTGGACCAGTCGAGCACGGCGCAAGCGAGGACGACGTGGCCGCGATGATCGCAGCCCGGATGCGTCGCTCGTCGATCCTGTACGAGCCAGGACGAAACGTGACCATCCTTGTTTCGGAGACTGCCCTCCACCCCTGTATCGGGGGTCCCGCAGTGATGCGAGCACAGTTGGAGCACCTGGCCGATCTGGCCATCCGTGCTAAAGCGACGGTCGGGATTGTCCCGCTGAATCAGTACCCCGTGCTGGTCGGGCATGGCTGGGTCCAGCGCGACCAGGTTGTCACCATCGAGACCACGGCTGGAAGTTTGGAGATCGCTGACCCCGTAGAGGTCGCGCAGTACGAGCGCTGGGCCGAGGCCCTCACGAAGGTCGCCCTCACCGGCAGCGATGCGGCGGACCGGTGCCTCGAGCTCGCTCGAGGTCTCTCACGGTCAAACGAGGGCGGCGCCTGACCGACCCGCTCGGTCCCTTGACCCGAGACCGCGAGCATCATCAAACTCGCGATACGGCCCTCGCCCGCGGCGAGCGGCCCGAAGAGCTGCCACGAGAGACCGACTTCTGGCTCATCGATGATGGGCACCCCATCGGCACCGCATGGGCGATGGACTACGACGGGGGCGATGGTTTCCCCGGCGCCGAGCTGGTGCGCGACCCGGCATCGGCGCTGGCGGGACACGGCGCTGTCAGCAGCGGTGCCGCTGAACGATTATTCATCGCGAGGCCTGACCAACGTCCAGAACGAGAGCAGCACGCGGCGAGCACGACAAGCGCTCGGCGACGCGCTGCGGGCAGCGGGCTGCGGGCAGCGCGGCAGCGGGCAGCGCGGCAAGAATCTCGCGCTTCACTCTGGTCTAGGGTCGTTTCCGATGCCCGACGACTGGCTGAACGAGACCCGCGAGTCGTACGACACCGACGCCGCGGGCTATGCCGAGAAGGTACGCGGCCTGCTGGACGGCCGCCCGTATCTGCGCGCCGGCCTGGCCACGTTCGCCGAGGCGGTGCGCGATGGCGGGGGCGGACCTGTTGCCGACGTCGGCTGCGGCCCCGGGTACGTCACCCGGCATCTCCACGATCTCGGAGTGGAGGCGTTCGGGATCGACCTCTCCCCCGAGATGATCGCCATCGCCCGGCGCGACCACCCTGATCTCGGCTTCGAGGTCGGGTCGATGACCGACCTACCGCTGGCGGACGGATCGGTGGGGCGGCGTACTCGCCTTCTGGTCCGTCATCCACATCCCCGACCCGGCGGTGCCCGGGGTGTTCGAGGAGTTCTGGCGGGTGCTGCGGCCCGGCGGGCCGGTGCTCGTCGGCTTCCATGTCGGCGACCAGACCCAGCACTCGACCACCGGCTACACCGGACGCCCGATCAACGTCGACAGCCACCGGCGGCGACCCGAGCAGATCTCTCGATGGCTGCGCGATGCCGGGTTCACCATCGAGGCCGAGCTCCTCATGCGTCCCGACGACGAGGTCCCCGGCGCGATCGTCTTCGCCCAGAAGCCTGCTTTCGACTGATCAGGAACGAAGAAGCGTACGGACAGTCCGGCTCCTTAGGCTCGTCTCAACAGACCTGCTCAGGAAGGAAAGACCGATGGCGAACAGCACTTTCACCGAGGAAGAGAAGGCCGCGATGAAGGAGGCGGCCGCCGAGCGCAGGACCGCCGCCAAGCGTGGCAGCGGGAGCAAGGAGGCCGCCGCCGACCTCGCCGACTGCCTCGAGAAGATCGGGGCGATGGACGACAACGACCGCGCCATCGGCGAGACGCTCCACCGGATCGTCACGACGCACGCGCCGGATCTCGCCCCGAAGACCTGGTACGGCATGCCCGCGTACGCCAACGCCGACGGCAAGGTCGTGGTGTTCCACAAGAGCGCCGGGAAGTTCAAGATGCGCTATGCCGAGGTCAGCTTCCAGGAGTGGGCGAACCTCGACGACGGCGACATCTGGCCGACCGTCTTCGCCGTCGCCGCGATGACCCCCGCCGTCGAGGAACAGCTCACCGCCCTGGTGCAGCGCGCCGTCCGCTAGCCGGCGTCGCCACCCGAGGGTCACCTCGCCGCGGGTGCTGGAGGAGATGGCGCGGTGAGCGCTACCGGCGGCGGAAGAATCCGCGTCGCCGGGTCCGCCGCTCCGCCGCCCGAGCAGCCTCACGGTGCCTCGCTGCTCGCGCCGCTCGGCGCTCCGCCCACGCAGCGACCGTGGCGTCGGGGTCGCGCGGCATCGTGATCAGTGGCGGCCCGGCCGGCGGTTCGTAGCGCGCTCGGATCACGCGTTCGTTGAAGTCGTCGACCTCGCGGCGTACGGACTTCTCGTCCATCAACTTGTCCAGGCGATCGTCGAGCGCCGCGTCGTCCTTGCGGAGCTGGATCGATGGCGGCAGAAGTGCGATGTGCTCACGCTGGACGAGGCTCCGGATCCACCAGTCGGGGTCGTGGTGGTCCGGCAGGTCGATCGGCTCGCCGCTGCCGGGCAGATCGTCGAAGTCGCCGCGCGCGATCGCCCTGCGGACCTGGAGGTCGGCGAGCAGGGCCACCGCGACCGCATCGTCGATCGCGAAGGCGTACGGGTCATGAAGCGTCACCCGGCGCTCCCTCCATCACGGATATCAGTCACCTGTATTATGTCACGCGTATTGGAACAGGGAGGGCGAGGATGCCGAAGCTGGTCGACCACCGCGAACGACGCGAGGCCATCGCGAGCGCACTGTGGCGGGTGGTCGAGCAACAGGGCTGGCCACGCGCGACCATGCGCGAGGTGGCTCGCGAGGCCGGCGTATCGCTCGGACAGCTCCAGCACTACTTCTCGTCGCGCACCTCCATGCTGACCTTCGCGATGGAGTTCGCCGCCGAGCAGACGTCCGCGCGGGTCGCTCACGGCCTGTCCGGGCTCGACCAGCCTCCGCACCCCCGAGACGTGCTGCGGGTGGTCGTCACCGAGATGCTCCCCATGCACACCGATGCGCGCGCCACCAGCCGCATGAACGCCGCGTACGTCCTCGAGGCACTGCACGACCCCGAACTGCGCGAGGTGGCGCGCGCCGGGCTCCGGGAGGGGCGGGAGATGGTCGAGCGCCTCGTCCGCGAGGCAATCGCCAACGGGCAGATCTCCTCGGATCGCGACCCTGCGCTCGAGACCGACCTGATCCTCTCGCTGACCGGCTTCACCCCGCTCCTGGAGCTCGGCGTGATCGAGCCGGAGGCCGCGCTCGCGGCTGTCGATCAGCACCTCGACCGGCTCTTCGACCCGACAGCTGACGATCTCAGGCGGGACCGAGGGCCGGGTCCGGGTCGTCCCTGATCCACGGCGCGCGGCGGAGTCGGCACGATGAGGGCATGACGACCGGTGCCGACCATCTCCCCCGCAGCCTGCTGCGCCTCAGCGCGCTGTGCGGCCTGTTCGCACCGATCGTGTTCACGGCCGCCTGGGTCGTCGGCGGGATCGTCCAGCCCGACGCCTACAGCGTGGTCGACGACGCGATCAGCGACCTCGGCGCACGCACCGCCGACCATGCCTGGATCTACAACCAGATCGGGGCGAACCTGACCGGTCTGCTGGTCATGGCGCTCGCCTTCGGTCTCTGGCGAGCTCGGCCGCCCGGCGTCGCGGGCGGGCTCGGGGTGATCGCACTGGCGGTCGTGGGCGCCGGCGTGTTCCTCGACGGGTGGCTCCGGCTCGACTGCCGCTCGCTCGATGCGGGCTGCGACAACGGGGGCAGCTCAGGGCTCGCCGTGGCGCATCAGATCGAGTCGCTGGTCACGGTGCTGGGGCTGCTGGTGTCGGTGTTCGCACTGGCCTACGCGTTCGGGCGCGGTGAGCGCTGGCGCGACCTGCGGACCCCGACCCTGATCGCCGGAATCGCGACCGTCGCGGCCTTCATCGGACTGTCGTTCGTGGGCCTCGGACTCGGCCCACGCGTCGGCCTGACGGTGTGGTTCGCCTGGCTGGCACTGGTGTCCCGCCACCTCATGAGGACCACCCGGGAGCCTCGCCA
Organism: Nocardioides turkmenicus; assembly: GCF_011045035.1. Taxonomy (GTDB): domain Bacteria; phylum Actinomycetota; class Actinomycetes; order Propionibacteriales; family Nocardioidaceae; genus Nocardioides; species Nocardioides turkmenicus. The sequence goes on along the minus strand of NZ_JAALAA010000030.1, from coordinate 10,757 downwards.
TCCCGACATTCAAAACTAATTTGCGAAAGTTCCCAAACTTCTTGACGAAGTCTCACGGGGTCCCTACCTTCGGATGTGACTCGCGCCACATCTCACGCGGAGGCCCCCATGATCCACGTCCCCCCATCCAGAGCCGTGCTCGGCTCACTCGTCGGCCTGTCGGTCGCGGCGGCGCTGCTCGGCAGCGGCCCCGCCACCGCTGCTGAGGCTGAGCTCCCACCACAGGAGCCCGGCGTCACGCTGCGCACCTACGACATGAGCCGGCCGATCGAGCAGCTGTGCACGCTGCGAGCCGGCCAGACGCCCAACGTCGACAAGCTCACCTCGGTCATCGACTACGACTCGCCCGACGACTTCGGGCTCGCCGAACGGTTCATCTCCCACGCCCTGGCCAACCTGCGCATCGATGCTGCCGGGACGTACGACTTCCGGCTGATCAGCGACGACGGCTCCCGGCTGGTCATCGACGGCTCGGAGGTCATCAACCACGACGGGCTCCACGGGGAGACCGCCAAGGACGGCTCCGTCGCGCTGAGCGAGGGCTACCACGACCTGCGCGTGGAGCACTTCGAGAACGGCGGCGGTGAGGTGCTCCGCCTGCAGTGGCGTCCGCCGGGCGCCACCGACTTCGCGCTGGTGCCGACCGAGGTCCTGAGCACCGAGGCAGGAGTCGTCCGGGTGACCGCCCCGGGCACGAAGTACTGCGAGGGGCAGAACGACACCGCCGGTGACGGCATGCAACTGGACAGCGTCCACCCGGCGTACGACCTGACCGACCTGCGGCCCGAGGGCTTCGAGCCGATGGTGTCCGCGCTGGACTGGGCGCCGGACGGCCGCTTGGCCGTGGTGACCTCCGGGTCGGTGAGCCCGTCGGGCTGGGTGGAGAACCCCGAGCCGGGCGAGATCTTCTTCCTCAGCAACGCCCGTACGGCCAGCGGACCCGAGGACGTCGAGGTGGAGAAGGTCGCGACCGACCTGTTCAACCCGATGGGCGTGGCCGTCATCGGCGAGTCGATCTTCGTCTCCGAGCGCGACCAGCTCACCGAGCTGACCGACCCCGACGGCGACGGCTTCTACGACAGCCACCGCAAGGTCGCGGAATGGCCCTTCGGCGAGAACTTCCACGAGTTCGCCTTCGGCCTCCTCCACGACGAGGAGAGCTTCTACGTCAACCTCTCCGTCGCCATCAACTTCGGTGGCGCGACCACCGACCCGCAGCCCGCACGCAACCGCGGCACGACCCTGAAGATCTCGCGCAAGACCGGGGAGATCACCTACCTCGCCGGTGGGCTGCGTACGCCCAACGGGATGATGCGCGGACCCGACGGCGACCTGTTCGTGATGGACAACCAGGGCGCCTGGCTGCCCAGCTCCAAGCTGGTGCACGTCAAGCCCGGGCGGTTCTTCAACCACTACACGAACCCGGCCGGCCCGTTCGACGAGAAGCCGGTCACCGACCCGGCCCTGTGGGTGCCGCAGAACGAGATCGGCAACTCCCCGAGCAGCCCGATGATGCTGTCGCAGGGGACGTACGAAGGCCAGATGATCTTCGGCGACGTCACCTACGGCGGCCTGCAGCGCGGCTTCCTGGAGAAGGTCGAGGGTGAGTACCAGGGCGCGGTCTTCCGCTGGTCCGCCGGACTCGAGGCGGGCGTGAACCGCACCCTGCTCGGCCCCGACGGGTCGATCTACGTCGGCGGCATCGGCGAGGCCGGCAACTGGAGCGAGCCGGGCAAGCTCCGCTATGGCCTGCAGCGGATGAGCCCGGCCGACGGCTCGGCGTTCGACATGCACCAGATGCGCGCCACCAGGAACGGCTTCGAGATCCGGTACACGAAGCCGCTCTCGCAGGAGACCGTCGAGAAGATCGCCGCGAACCCGAACGCCGCGTTCCGGATGACCCACTGGCGCTACGCGCCGCGACCGTCGTACGGCGGGCCGAAGATCGACGAGCGGCCGCTGTTCGTCTCGGGTGCCGAGGTCTCCGCCGATCGCACCTCGGTGAAGCTGACCGTCGACGGCCTGGAGGAGGGCCGTGTCGTGCACCTGCGCTCGCCGCGGCCGTTCACCAGCGAGGGCGGGAAAGAGCTGTGGAACACCGAGGCCTGGTACACGCTCAACTCGATCCCCGGCTACGAGTCACCGGCTGACCGCGGCTATCTCGAGGCCGAGCAGGCGACCCTGCGGGGCAGCGCCAACGTCGCGGTCGAGCACAACGGCTACTCCGGCTCCGGGTTCGTCGACGGCTTCGGCAACGTCGGCGCGTCGGTGACCTTCGACGCGAAGGTCGACCGCGCCGGGACGTACCCGGTCCGGCTGCGCTACGCCAACGGCCCCGACCCGGCGCCCGGCACCAAGCGGGTCTCGGTCTACCTCAACGGCACCGAGGTCGAGCCGTGGGCGCTCGAGTCCACCGGCGACTGGCAGACCTGGGCGACGGTGACGCGGTCGATGCGACTGAAGGCCGGCGTCAACCGGATCACCCTGCGCTACGACCAGGGTGACGAGGGGAACGTCAACTTCGACGCCCTCAAGGTCGGCGGCGGCGAAGACATCTGTACGCCGCAGAAGCCCGCCCCGGGCTACAAGTCGCTCTTCGACGGGACGCTGTCGTCCCTGGCCGCGTGGCGGATGGCCGGACCGGGCTCGTTCGGTCGCCAGGACGACTGCTCGCTGCGTACGACCAACGGCCTGGGCCTGCTGTGGTACGCCGAGCAGGAGTTCAGCGAGTACAGCCTGCGCCTCGACTGGAAGCTGCTCCGCGACGACAACGGCGGCGTCTTCGTCGGCTTCCCCAACCCCGGCAACGACCCCTGGGTCGCGGTCAACCAGGGCTACGAGGTCCAGATCGACGCCTCCGACGCTCCTGACCGCACCACCGGCGCCATCTACACCTTCAAGGGCGCCGACCCGGAGGCGGTCGCAGCGGCTCTCAAGCCGGTCGGGTCATGGAACTCGTACGACATCCGGGTCGAGGGCTCGACGATCAAGGTGTTCCTCAACGGGACTCTGGTGAACGACTTCACCAGCACCGACCCCGCCCGCGACCTGGCCGGCTTCGTCGGCATGCAGAACCACGGCGGAGGTGAGACCGTCCACTACCGCAACGTCCAGCTGAAGGACCTGACCGACTGACGCTGGTCCACGCCGCGCCGGCGTGAGCGCCCTCCTCCCTCATGCAGGGGCGCTCACGCCGGCGCACGCCTGTGCGTGGCCACCCACCCACCAGCGACACTTGGGCGCATGAGCTTCTCGATCCGCGGCGGGTCCATCGGCGACGTGGGTCGCTGCGTCGATCTGTGGACGCGGGTGATCGTCGCCCGAGACGGGTCCGAGGTCGCCGATGAGGCCGCCCGGAAAGCACAGGCGGCGTTCACGGAACCGACCGTACGCTTCGCCGTCGTCGGGTCAGCGCCCGACGGCTTCGCGCTCACCCTCACCCGAGAGAACGGCGTCGCGCTGCTGTCCCGGCTCTGCGTCGACCCGGCCGTCACCTCGCGCGGCATGGGCGCGGCCTTGGTCGCCGACGCCGTCGAGCACGCGCGGGATGCCGGGTTCCAGCGCATCGAGCTGGAAGTCAGGGAGACGAACGCACGGGCCATCGCGCTCTACGAGCGGGCCGGCTTCACCGCTGTCTCCGAACCGTGGGCGTACGACGAGGGCGATCGGGTCGTGACCTGGTCTCTCGATCTGGCGAAGCCGGCCTCCGGATACGGTGGATGACGACCGCCGCTCTCAGCGGATCGGCACGTCGATCGTCTTGGTCGACTGGTCGAATTCGGTCGCGCGGACGGTGATCGCGAGTTTCCAGGTGCCGGCGACCGGCACATCGATGCTCCCCAGACGCTGGCCGGAGGAAACGGCTTCCAGCGGCACCGGGAGCGGTCCGATCTTGCCGAGGCTCACCGCGGCCTTGACCTCGGGCGGGTCGGTCGGTTGACCGCTGGCGTCGAAGACGTACAGGCGCAGGTCGACGCTGCGGTCACCGCGGGGTGTGGCCGCGACGCGCACGGTATCTCCCTCGATCACGAGCTCCGCGGTCGTCTTCGGGTGGTACGCGGTTCTTGCGGGTTCGGTGGCGGTCAGACTGCTGGTGACGGCGAGCACGACGATGATGCCGACGGCTTCCCCGAGCACGGTCCACCGCAGGTCGATCCCGCGCCGCGCGGGCGCCGACGATCCGGCGATCCGGCGGTTGACCCAGGCCCGAGAGAACGAGGCAAGGAGGAGTACGGCCACGACCAGCATCGTCTTGACCAGCAGTTCGTGACCATACGTGGTCTCGGTCAACGCACCCCACGACCACCCGACGCCGCGCCACGACTGAAACAGGCCGGTGATCACCAGTGCACACACAGCCGCGAACGCCAGCCGCGAGAACCGCCGTACGACAGCTAGCGCCTCGGCGTCGCGTAGGCGGATCGCAACGAGGACCACCAACAACCCGCCGAGCCAGATCGAGGCCGCGATCGCATGTGCCGTCTCGCTCAACACGGCGAACACTCGCAGTGATCCGCCTGCCGCATGGCCGGCCAGCGCGAACGTCATACCGACGAGCAGAGCCCAGATCGAGATCACCCAGCGATTGCGCCAGATCACCAGGACACCCAAGCCCGTGAGCAGGAAACGTGCCACGACAGCCTTGCCGTACGTGGTCTGCCATACCTCCTGCAGCAGATCGGGACGCCCTATCACCGATAACCCGAGGCCCGCGTCGTACGGACCCTTGAGCAGGATCTCCAGCAGCGCACCGCCGGCGAGCAGAACGGCGCCGGCGGACACCAGCCGCTGCAAGGTCGTCGCGCTCCCGGTCGGCCAGCACCAAGCGAGCACGACGAGGATGCCGAGCAGGAGCGCCGATCCGAGGTAGCCGAGCCACCGTGCCCCGCCCAGGGACCAAGACAGGACCTGGGATGGTTGGGCGGGAGGTTTGGCGTCGGTCTTCGATGCCGCTCCCACAGAGAAGGTGAAAGCTCCCGCGAGTGGGTGCGAATCGGCGGAGACGACACGCCACGAGACGAGGTACGTGCCGCGCTGCGAGGAGGCCACACCGATCCGGACAGCGTTGGCGGTGCCGTCCGGATGGGCAGCCTTGCCGTGCTCCACCCGTGTCCCGTCGGGCGCGAAGACCTGGACGGACTCCGGCACCATGTTGACGGGCTCGTTGAAGATCAGCGTGACCTCGGTCGGCGCGACGTCGAGAACGTCACCTTCGGCGGGGGTGCTGCTCTTGAGCACGGCGTGCGCCTCGGTCGGACCGGCAGCGAGGACCACGCCGAGCATCACGACGCACGCCAACGAGCCCGCGACCAGGAGAAGAGCGCGGGCTCGTCGGCCGAGGTCAAGAATCAGGACCGCCTCCGAAGCACTCCGAGTCCGGCCCCGAAGACCGCGACGACGATCGCGATGATCGACAGTACGAGAGGTGTCTTCGACGCCGCCTCCGGCTCTTCCGCCCCGTCGGCGGCAGCGGTGTGGCCATCTCCCCCGGCCTCGTCGTGGTGCCCGGCGCCAACCGTCTCACCAGCGTCACCGGTCAGATCGAGTGTGGGAGCCGGCTTCTCCCCCGACTCGTCCTCGTCGATCCAGCGGGCGACGGATCCGTCGGAGTAGGTCTGCAGGGCCTTGAACGTCATGGAACCGCTGTCCGGCAACGGGCCGACCGAGATGCTGAACTCGTCGAACTCACCGGGCTTGATAGCGGTCGCGGCGGACTCGGCGGTCCAGTTCACCTCGGAGACAGCCTGGGTGATCTCGTTGCCGTCATGGTCGGTCAGCGGCTTGGAGAGCTTGGTCGTCTTGACCTGGTAGGTCCACCCCGCGCGCGGCTGAACCGACACAGAGGTGAGCGGATGCTCGGTCGGCAGGACCACCCGCAGCTTGGTCGTCGAAGCGGTGTCGGACTCGTTGGGGACCTTGAAGGTGAGTTTGGAGTAGCCCCCTGCTGGAGCACTGTCCGGGTTGACTGAGACATGCGCGGAAGCGGCGGCGGCGGTGGCGACGAGCAACGTCGGGATGCCGGCGGCGACCAGACCGAAACGGGCGATACGGATAGTTCTGGCGGAGCATTTCATAGCGAGGTTCCTTCATCCGGTTCCACCACGACCGAGGTGACCGCAGCGGTGTCATTGGCTGACCGACGCCGCAGTCGACGACGGTGCAGGAGATCGATGGAGCGGGCGCACAGGCGAGCGCGGTCCTCGGCGCATGGCGCAGACGCATGCGCTCGCACCCCAGAGAACGACGACCGTCAGTTCCCTCGGTCGGAACTCCGCTGACCAGGAACCGGGCAGCGGCTCGACAACCTGTGACACTCCCCAGCGAAGGCTGGATGTCAATCTCGTCGGGTGCTCGGAAACGGCACGAGGCCGCCACCAGACGTGACGGATTTGATGATGTCATCGGATCGGGCGGGTTGTCCACGTTTGACCGGCAATTCTCGCCGACGACCAAGCCAGGCCCATAGTCCCGCTGTTACCGAGCAGTTGGTCCCAATTTATTTTGCCGTGGGTCTGGACAACTGTTACGTCAAGGGGTAATCATCGTGTTTGGAAGTACCGGCGAGGACTCGTCACCCAAGCCGGTTTGAGACCGAGAGCGGCGGCTTAATCGCCGTTACCGAGCGCTATTGGTCCTGAGATGTCGTTGATGTCTCGTGCGCATGTCTGATGCCTGCGCGCTGACGTTGTCGGCATCGCGCCCCACATCCGTATCCGTGTGTCAAAGCGGCTGTCACCTCACTCGGGCATCCGCGGCCAAGCCAAGATCCACAGGCGCATTCCATCGCAACCGATTGAACTCGTCTGTCCGTTGTCAGCGTTCCGGAAATTCCCGCCGGAGGCCGAAGGGTGGTGGATTGTCAGATGTCGACCTTTGCTCGAACCAGAGCTCACAACAGCGCTCGAAACAGCCTTGCGGCGACTGCGCTCTCCACTGCGCTCTCTGCAATCGCACTTGCCGGCCTCGCTCCGCAGTCCGCCCGCGCGGACGATGCGTCGAGCAGGCTGCCAAGCGTGCCCAAGGCTGTCACCACTGCCAACGACCTCAACGCACTGGTCACACCTCCGCTGCCCCGCGGGACGTACACCGACCTCCACAACTTCGGCGACACCAGCAGGCACTGGACCCGCTGGCACACCGGCACCGACCTCTCCGCTCCCTGCGGCACCCCGGTACTCGCGGCGACGGCCGGCATGGTCATCATCGAGACCGGCGGTGGCTGGTCCGGCCGCTGGTTGGTCAAGGTGACCACCGGCAACGGCAAGGTGACCACCTGGTACGGCCACATGCAAGGACTCACCGTCGAGGGCCGCCAGATCGTCCGCGCCGGTCAGCAGATCGGATACGTCGGCTCCGAGGGCAACTCGACCGGCTGCCATCTGCACTTCGAGGTGCACGCGAACGGCGGCGGGATGTACCAGGACAACGTCAACCCGAGCATGTGGCTGGCCCGCTACGTTGGCAACGCGCCCTCACGGAGCGCCGTGCAGTCGGCCGGTATCGCCCAGACACCTGAGACGACTCAGACCAAGGTGCCAGGCGCCTACGCCGTCCCTCGGGGCGCGGTCGGGGAGCAACAGGCAGTGACCGAGCCGATCGGCCTGGGCAGCCTGCTCTCCGGAGGAGGCAAGGCCGGGTCATGACAACGCCTGCCGAGAACGCGCTGCACGCGCGACGCCGGGCTCGCACGCTACGACGCGCGGGCGGCCGGACAGTCGCCGTGCTGGGCTTCGCCGCGTTGTCCTGGGCGGCCTTCACAGGCACGGCGATGGCGCAGGACAGCTCTGACCAGCCTGCCGACGGGGCTCCGAGACAGGCATCGGGCCCGGCATCTGGCCAGGCCCGGATCGGCGATGCCTTCGGCTCACTCACCGACGACGCGCTGCGCGGCCTCACCGAGGCCGCCGACGCCGTCGCTCCCAAGACCGTTGCCCCTGAGACCGTGGCCCCTGAGCCCCTCTCCTCTGAGAGTGTCTCCCCAGCCGCTGCGTCGGACCCGACCGCCGCGCAGAACCCATCGAGCGTGGTGGTCGAGTCTGTCGAGACCACCACAACGCAGAAGCCTCCGGCACCGGCCGGTTCACTCGGCGATGCGGGTCTGATCGGCTCCACCGTGCATGGGTTGACCACATACGCGGTCCCGCAGTCCTCGTCCGCGCAGCCAGCCGATGGTCCCGCTACTGACACCCAGGCGGCCTCCGTCCAGGGATCGCCCGGAGGACTCTCGCTCCCCGGACTCGTGGGTGGCGCCGAGGACACGGTGAACGGTCTGACCGGGAGTGTGCTGACCGCCACGCAGCTCGACAAGGCGCTGCCCGAGCCGGAGGTCAAGCTGCTCTCGAGCACGCTCGACTCGCTGGATGTGAGTTCGGCGCTGCCGACGGTTGCGCTGCCGCCGCTCCCGGTGATCGAGGAGCCCGTCAACGACGTACTCGGCGCCTTGCCGGTGGACACCACCGGCATCGACCCGGTCCTCGACCCGGTCCTCGGGCCGGTCCTGACGGACCCGTCAGGGAGCCCGGTGACGACCGTTCCCGCCCCTGGCACCGGTACGGACGTACCGAGCTCGCCGAGTCCGGTGGCCGTGTCGCCGAGCGACCCGTCGACGATCGACGCCTTCCCGGCGGTCCCGATCCTGCTGCCCTTCAAGACGTTCCCGGGCTCGACCGACTCGCCGGCGACCTTTGCTTCGCTGGCCGACGCCGGCTCCGAGGGCACCGGCCAGGATGATGTCTACCTCTCCCGCGCGCTCCTCGACACAAGGGGTGCCGACGCGGGCGACAGTTCCATCCCGGCCCCGCCCGGTCCGCACAGCCCCGCTGGCGGCAACGACGGCGGCTCCGGCTCCAGCCATCAGCAGAGCGGACGGCTGACCTCCTTCACGCTTCCCGGCGGCGGCTTCGTCAGCCTCGTCCGGGACTACGGCTGGCACCTGCCGGCTACCCCGACCTTCGACCCGGGTTTCTCTCCGGACTGACCGGTGACGGCGCGCCACTCTCGAGCGCGCCAGGGAAGCAACGTCGCCCCGGCCACGGCACGGCCCTGCCGACGGAGCTCGATCCACCAGCACGCCTCGGAACGTGTCGGACTCGCTCGAGCCTCCTCAACGGCACCCGTGATCTTCGCGATCCACCGCCACGGCCAGGACACGCCGACCCCACTGCGACCCAGCAGATTCTCACCGTTTCAGTCCAACCGAATTCATCAGTACGGCAGTACGCGATCAGCACCTGGGATCGGCCGCTGCCTGACCGACATCACTCTGATTTCGAGTAACGGAGAAACTCTCATGTCTATCAACATCAGGACTCGGCGTCGTGCCGATGCTCCCGCTGGCTGGCAGCCGATCGGGCTTCCCAAGGCCGCACCGGCTGCCCCGGTCGCTCTCGTTCGTCGCGAGACCACGCCCGCGCTCCGCAACACCGTTCACAGGACCGTCCGTCGCCTGGCCGCTCCGGCCGCCGCGCTCACCGCGAGCGTGGCAGTCGTGTCCGTCGCGGCGATGGCGCCCTCTGCCCAGGCCCACACCTCGGAGACCCTCGCGGCGTCGAACGACCCGCAGACCCCGATCGATGCCCAGACCATCTCGGCACCCAGCACCACCGCCGATGCGTCGGCCACCACCTCGGGGCCGACCTCGCAGGTGCCGGAGGACAAGCAGCCCAGCGATGGCCGGCCGGAGAGCACCGGCACGACCGGCGCCGGCTCGGCTGTCGGCGGCATCGGCTCGTCACTGCCCACGTCGTCGGCTGCCGGTCTCCCGGTCGCCGGTGGCTTCATCGCCAACGCCCCGGAGCTGTTCGAGACCGGACTGTTCGGCGGAGAGACCGTCCAGACCTCGACCGACCCGAACCAGTCGGGCGGAGCCCACTCGAGCGGCGACACCTCCCACGAGGGTGGCGGGGACGCGTGTGACTTCTTCCTGCAGCACATGTGGAAGAACGAGGACGGCATTCCCGTCATCGGAACCAACTCGCACTTCCTGACCTACCACACCGACCCGTCGTACAAGAACCTGCCGCTGTCCCTGGCCAGCGGCGCGATCGGCAACTCGCAAATGCCGATCATCGACATCTACGGGGGCCCGCTGGGCTGGATCCCGATCTTCAACCCGTCCCACGTGCGTGGCCACGGCACCGACTACGTCACGCTCCTCACCGGGTGCGGCGGCATGGGCCTGCCCGTCAACCCGAAGGACGGCAGCGTGGACCTCAACAAGATCCCGACCCCGGAGAAGGTCACGACCTTCGCGGGCAAGATCTTCCCGAGCGTCCCGTCCGTCTCGAAGATCACTGGTCCGGACTACCTCTACAACACCCTCCAGACCAAGGAGATCATGAGCCGGATCGGACCGAGCTCGACCATGACGCCGGACGAGTACCTCTCCTTCGCCGGCAACAACTTCGACGCCTTCCGCCTGCTGTGGGCGACGGCGCTCCAGCAGGTCAGCAGTGGCAACCCGACCGCGATCCTGGACGTCTTGGAGGTCACCAACAACCTCAAGACGCTCGAGTCCCTCGGCATGCCCGGTCTCCCCGGCGCAGGCGGCCTTCCGCTGCCGGGCTCGGAGCAGCCCTCGGGTGAGCAGCCGTCCGGTGAGCAGCCCTCGGGCGAGGAGCCCGCTGGCGAAGAGCCGAGCAGCGACAACCCCCTGGGTGGTCTCCTCGGCGGCAGCAACCCGCTGGGCGGCCTGACCGGCGGCCTGCCCCTGCCGGGCTCGGAGCAGCCCTCGGGGGAGCAGCCGTCCGGTGAGCAGC
>NZ_JAALAA010000002.1 GCF_011045035.1 Nocardioides turkmenicus | reverse complement strand
TTTATGGGTTAAGGCCCCCTACAGACTATGGGGTTGATAGGCCGGAGGTGTACAGCAGTGATGCCCAGCCGACCGGTACTAATAGGCCGAGGGCTTATCTTTCATAAACCCTCAACAAAAACAACAAACGAAGACCGTCAAGTCTCGCGTCCACAACCAACTGTTGTAACACAGGTTTGGTCACCCGCCCCGATGGGGTGAGCGTGATCTCAAGAGTTACGGCGGCCATAGCGAAGGGGAAATACCCGGTCCCATCCCGAACCCGGAAGTCAAGCCCTTCAGCGCCGATGGTACTGCAACCGAGAGGCTGTGGGAGAGTAGGACGCCGCCGGACATAACTTTGCGCAGGGCCACCTCTTCGGAGGTGGCCCTGCTGCCATTTGTGCCTTTCTCTTCGCGCCACGCCCGGTTGACGTGAGCAGCGACACGGGGTCCAATGTCATAGTTGCAGTCCGTATGTATCAACCAGTCGAACTAGGAGTTCCCATGGTCAAGAAGCTGCTCATCGCTGCCGTGGTTGCCGCGGGTCTCGGTGTGGCCATCAAGCTGGTCACGAGCCGCTGATCCAGAGCTTCTCCAGTTGCCCGGTGCTCTCAAGGCACCGGGCAACTGTCATTTGGAGCCCTGTGACGCTTCCTCGTCCGGCGTGACCGGAGCCGACACGAGAGGCTCCTCCTTCGGAAGGTCGACCTCGGCGAGAGAGCGACGCGCGCCAGGGATCGCCAGGATGCCGGCGACCACCAGGAAGAGGAGGAAGCCAGCGAGCACGAGCAACGACTCGACGGAGAACTGGTCCGCCAGAGGGCCGAAGACGACCATGGACAACGGCATGGCGACGGACATGACGATCCCGACGATGCCGAACACCCGCCCTTGCATCTCCGGCTCCACGCGCTCCTGGAGGATCGTGATCGCGGGCGTGCTGAGCGCTGAGAAGAACACTCCGATCAGCAGCCCGAAGACGAAGAAGACCCACATGTTGGTAGAGACGCCGAGGCCGACGACCAGCAGCCCGATGAGAACCACGGACCCGACCATCAGACGCATGCGGTGGACGATCTTGGGCCCGAGCGCGGCCATCGCGGCGCCTCCGGCGAGCATGCCGAAGCCCCAGAACAGCTCGTTGGCGGTGAGTTTCCAGACCTCGTCGCCGAAGGTCCGGGTGACCATGAGCGGGGTGAGATAGGACGGTGCGCCGACCATGAGCATGACCAGTGCGAACAGGATGAGGATCCACCGCACGTGCGAGTGGGTGGAGACGTACTTCAGACCGGCGCGCAGGTCGCCGAAGTAGGAGACCTTGCCCTCGGGGCGTACGAGACGTGCGACCGGGACCAGGGCGAGCAGGCCGACGCCGATCAGTGCCGTGGCCGCGTCGATGAAGAAGACGGCGACGATGTCCATGTTCGCGTAGATGACCGCTGCGAGCGCAGGCGCGAGGAGGGTCATCGCAGACTGAATGGTCTGGAACGCTCCGTTGATGCGGAGCAGCTGGGATTCCGGCACGATCTGCGGGATCATCGCGGTGACCGCGGGCATCTGGATGCCGGCGAAGATCGATCGGATGGCCAGGGCGAGATAGATGATCCAGAGGTCCTCGATCCCGCTCGCCATCAAACCGGCCAGGATCAGGGTCGCGACCGCGATCGTGGCGTCCGAGCCCATGATCAGGAACTTGCGGTGATGTCGGTCGGCCCAGACGCCACCGAAGATCGACATGAACGCCTGCGGGAGCATCCCGAAGACGAGGCTCAGCATCAGGACAGACCCGGAGCGGGTTTCGATGGTGAGGTGCCACATGACGGCGTACATCACCAGCATCGAGCCGAGCAGGGAGACCGTTTGGCCGGCGAGGAAGATCGCTGCGTTGCGCCTCCAGCCGGGAAGCACGTCGGCGGGCATGCCGTCCAGCCTCGACCTGGACACGGGAGGCGTCAACCGACTTTGGTCTCCCGCCATAGCCGCTGGGCGTGGGATTCGACTTCGCTGCGGACGCCTCCTTCCCCCTGCTCGTCGCGACGAGTCCGCTCATCCTGACCACGAAAAGCGCCGAGTCGGCTCGTCATGACGAGCCGACTCGGCGGGGTTCTCTGTCAGTTCGGGCCGACTCGGCGTCAGCCGAGGAGGTCGGTGATGGAGGTGCGTACCTGGTCGAAGGCGAGCCAGGCGAAGAGCAGGGCGCAGATGATGAGGCCGATGTTGGAGACCCACTTGCTCCGCCACTCCGCGGGGGTGTGGCTGGTGTTGAGGAGCCAGAGCAGCGTGACGGCCAGGAACGGCATGAAGAACGCGCCCAGGACCCCGTAGATCAGGATCAGCCACGCCGGCTCGTCGGCCACCAGCAGCCAGATCATCGGGGGGAAGGTGAGCCAGAGGATGTAGGCGCGGTACCAGAGGCCACCGCTCTTCGCCTCGGGCTCGTCGGCCTTGCCGCGGATGGTGCCCATGAAGTCGGCGAACATCAGGCTGACGCCGTTCCAGACGCCGACGAGCGACGACATCGCCGCGGCCCAGAAACCGATCAGGAAGAGCTTGCCGAACCAGTTGCCGTAGCGGTCGGCGAGGACCTTGGACAGGTCGAGCATGCCCTGGTCGCCGGTGCCGATCGCGATCTGGGCCGAGTAGAGCAGCTCGGCGCCCACGATGAGAGTGGCGACGACGAAGATGCCGGTGACGACGTACGCGGTGGTGTTGTCGATCCGCATGACGCGCATGAACTGCGGCGTGTGCCAGCCCTTCTCGCGCAGCCAGTAGCCGTAGGCGGCCAGGGTGATCGTGCCGCCGACGCCGCCGGCGACCGAGAGGATGTTGACCAGGGAGCCCTCGGGGATGGTCGGGACGAGGCCGGTGAGCAGCTCGGGGAGGTTGGGCAGGGTGACCAGGGCGGCGCCGACCATGGTCACGAACATGATCCCGACCAGGACGGCCAGGAACTTCTCGAAGAGGCCGTAGCGGCCGGTCCAGACGATCGCGATGCCGATCAGGCCGGAGAGGATGCCCCAGAACTTCACCGAGGCGGACGAGAACAGCGCGGTCAGGGCCAGGCCGGTGCCGGCCATCGCTGCGGCGCCGTAGATGAAGCCCCAGATGACGATGTAGGGGCCGAAGTAGATCGTCGTCCAGATGCCCAGACGCCGCCAGCCCTGGAAGATGGTCTCGCCGGTGGCCAGGCTGTAGCGGCCGGCGCCCTCGACGAGCACCACCTTCAGTACGCAGCCGATGACCACCGCCCAGAGCAGGGCGTAGCCGTACTTGCTGCCGGCGATCAGAGTGGCGACCAGGTCGGCGGCGCCGACACCGGTCGCGGCCACGACGAGGCCAGGACCCAGGATCCGCCAGCGTGGGGTTTCAGACGTCTCGGTCCTCGCTGCATGTGACATGAGCGACAGGTATACCCCGTTTTAGGGAAGATCAGCGAGTTTTTGCCGAAGGACGGCACGCTCGCGTCCGTTCGCGCACATCGACGCGGCTCGCTCCAGCTCGGTGCGCGCCTCGACGGTTCGGCCCAGGCGGCGCAGCAGCTCGCCGCGTACGGTCGGGAGGAGGTGAGTGTGGTCGAGCCGCTTGTCCTCGGCGATCCGGTCGACGATCTCCAGGCCTCGCATCGGGCCGTGGGCCATCGCGACCGCGACAGCACGGTTGAGGTCGACGATCGGGTTGGGCGCGATGCGGCCCAGCGCCTCGTAGAGCACCACGATCCGCTCCCAGTCGGTGGTCGCCACCGAGTCGGCGGTCGCGTGGGTGGCGGCGATCGCGGCCTGGAGCCCGTAGGGACCGAGCCCGCGTGGGGTCGCCTGCTCGAGGGCGGCCAGGCCGCGACGTACGGCTCCTCGGTCCCATCGGGACCGGTCCTGGTCCTCGAGGAGGACCGGGTTGCCGGCGGCGTCGGTGCGGGCGGGGAAGCGGGAGGCGGTGAGCTCCATCAGCGCCAGCAGCCCGTACGCCTCCGGCTCGTCCGGCAGCACGCCGATCAGCACCCGGGTCAGCCTGCGCGCCTCGCGGGCGAGGTCGGTGCGGATCAGGTCCTCGCCGGACGTGGCGGTGGAGCCCTCGGTGAAGATCAGGTAGAGGACGTTGAGCACGCCGGCGAGCCGCTCCCGGCGCTCGTCGGGCGACGGCACCTCGAAGGGCACCTTCGCGGCCGCGATCGTCTTCTTGGCGCGAGTGATCCGCGCCTGGATCGTCGGCACCGGCACCAGGAACGCCCGGGCGATCTCCTCGCTGCTGAGACCGCCGACGACCCTGAGGGTGAGGGCCACCCGGGCCTCCTTGGACAGCATCGGGTGGCAGGAGACGAACATCAGCGCGAGGACGTCGTCGTCGATCCGCTCGATGTCCAGGTCGTCGTCGTACGCCTCGTCCTGGTCGTGGGCGATGGCCTCGTACTTCTCCCGCTGGACGCCGGCGCGGCGGATGGTGTCGATCGCCCGCCGCTTGGCGGTGGTCATCAACCAGCCGACCGGGTTGGCGGGCTGGCCGTCACGCGGCCACGAGACGAGGGCCTCCGCGAGGGCCTCCTGGGCCGCGTCCTCGGCGAGGGCGAAGTCGCCGGTGTAGCGCGCGAGCGCGCCGACGATGCGGGCGGACTCGATTCGCCAGATCGCCTCGACGGCGCGCGTCGCGTCACTCATCGGTCTCTCCTGTGGTGATCTCGGCCCTCAGAGCTGCCCGTTCTTGGTCCGCCACTCGAGCTCCTGCTGGATCCACGGGTTGTCCTGCGGGAACTCGTCGATCGTCGGCACCCGGCGGATCTCGACGGCGGAGCCGGGGAAGTAGCCGATCCGCTTGGCCCACTCGATGGCCTCTTCCTTGGAGGCGACGGAGATCAGGTAGAAGCCGCCGAAGAGCTCCTTGGTCTCGCCGTAGGGGCCGTCGGTGACGACCGGCTGGTCGGCGTCGGCGTAGGTGACGACGGTGTGCTCCTCGGGGTCCAGGCCCTCCATGGCGAGCAGCACGCCGGCCTTGATGAGCTCGTCGTTGATCCGGCCCATCTTCTCGAGCATCTCCTCGAAGGGGATCTCGGACATCGCGGCGTTCATCTTGTCCTCGTCGACGGTGCGCCAGATCAGCATGTACTTCGGCATCTCGGTATCTCCTGTGTCGGTCGGGCCGTCTTGCCGGCCCGTTCACCCCTTGGTCGAACGAGGTCTACGCGGGATCGACAACGTTGCCAAGAATATTTCTGACGGGATTTCTGGGGTGGGTAGGTTGGGATCGTGAAGATCTCGCTGTGGCCCAATCTCGTCTATCCCACCGCCGACATCCTCGCCGAGGCGCAGGCGGCCGACCAGGCCGGCTGGTACGGCGTCTGGGTCGCCGACCACTACATGCCCAACACCGGCACCGAGGAGGTCGACGACGGGCCGATGCACGAGGTCTGGGGGATCCTGCCGGCGCTGGCCGCGACCACCCAGAACGTACGCATCGGGCCGCTCGTCTCGCCGACGACGATCCATCACCCGGCGCTGCTCGCGAACCGGTCGGCGACGATCGACCACATCGCCGGCGGCCGCTTCGTGCTCGGCATGGGCGCGGGCTGGCAGATCAACGAGCACAAGGCGTACGGCATCGACCTGCCGGGCGCGAAGGTGCTCGTCGACCGGTTCGAGGAGGCGATCGAGATCACCCGGTCGCTGCTCGACAAGCCGCGGACGACGTTCGAGGGCACCTACTTCCAGATCACCGACGCGCCGTGCGAGCCGAAGCCGGTGGCCTCGCCGCTGCCGATCCTGGTCGGTGCCAAGGGTCCGCGGATGCTGCGGGTCGTCGCCCGGCACGCCGACGAGTGGAACACCTGGGGCACGCCCGAGAGCGCGGGCGGCGTGCGGGCCAAGCTCATGGAGGCGTGCGAGCAGGTGGGGCGCGATCCGTCGACGATCAGAACCACCGTCAACCTCAACCTGGATCTCGACGGCGCCAACCCGGGTCCCGCCGGGATGACCCAGACCGGCTCCGTCGATGAGCTGCAGGACATGATCGGGCGGTACGTCGAGGCCGGGTTCGACGAGTTCATCCTTCCCACCCGTTTCCTCGGTGAGACCGGTGCCGAGCGGATCGAGCGGGCCGCCCAGCTCAAGGCAGAGGTGCTCGACCCCGCGCGGGGCTGACCGTCAGACAGGTCTGGCCAGGATGGCGCTGTTGATCACGTCGGTCCCGGGGGCGTCGACCTCGGGATTGGCCTCGGCGAGGACGGTCAGGCCGGCGAGCGCCTCGGGGCCGACCCGCGGATAGAGCAGCGTACGCAGCCCCCGGGCGCTCCGCGCCAGGACGAGGCCGTCCGGGGCGAGGTGGGTGACCGCCTTGCCGAGCACGTCGGCCTTGGCGGCGTCGTCGGCCCCGACCAGGCCGGCGAGGAGCACGACGTCGACGGGATGCGGTGGGTTGGCGGCCGCGGCCTCGGCGTGCTCGAAGGTCACCCCGACGGCACCGAGGCGCCCGAACGCGGCGGAGGAGAGCCGGATCGCCTCGGCGTCGTGGTCGACGCAGTGCACGGCGATGCCCTGCTCGGCCAGGCAGAGCGCGGTCAGCGGCAACGGCCCCGAGCCGAGGAGCAGGACGTGTCGCGGCGTGAGGCCCTGGCGGCGTACGGCCTGCAGCTCCATCTCCACGAGGAGCCGGTAGTTCTCCCGATAGGGGAACTGGGCAAACGCCGCCGCGGGGTCGGGGGAGCGTGCGATCCGGTCGGCCCACGCCTGCTCGAGGGCGTGCTCGCCGGCCGACGCCACCGCGCGGAAGAGCTCAGGCGAACGCGATGGTGGCAAGCCGGCCAGCACGGAGTCGGCGGCCGACTCGGGCACGCTCAGCACGGCGGTCACCAGCCGGTTGAAGAGAGCGTTGACGACGATGCCGGGAGCCAGCGACTGCTGGTCGAGCAGATCGTCGAGGGTGGAGACCAGGCGTTCGTCGACTGCTTCGAACGCTCCCGGATTCACAAGCGGTCACCCTTCCACATCGGTGGCGGCCGCTGCAGAGGGTTCCGCCGAGGAGACCCACTCCGCGGCACGGAAGTTTCCGAGCCCGATTTCTGGGACCATGTAGAACTACGCCGACCGGCTACGACGTATCCCCCGTAAGCACGCCTACGGAAGGCGCCTACGAAAGGGAAGAGTCATGAAGTACGTCATCCTGATCCACTCCAACCCGCAGCCGTGGGGTCACCCGACGGGTGACTTCGTCCCCGAGTTCCAGTCGCTGCCGCAGCAGGCCAGGGAGAAGCTCAACGCCGCCTTCGAGGGGATCCTGGAGGAGCTCTCGGCCAACGGCGAGCTCCTCGGCGGGCAGGCGCTCGCTGATCCGGCCTCGGCGAAGCTCTACCGCTGGGACGCCGGCGAGCCGGTCGTCACCGACGGCCCCTACTCCGAGGCGAAGGAGCATCTGGCCGGCTTCTTCCTGATCGACGTCGAGTCCCAGGAGCGAGCCGAAGAGGTCGTACGCAGCTTCAGTGGCCCCGGTGAGACGGTCGAGCTCCGGCCGGTGGCAACCTACTGACATGACGGTGACGGGAGTCGAGGACGTGTGGCGGCAGGAGTCCGCCCATGTCCTCGGCGCCCTGCTCCGGGTCCATCCCGATCTTCCCGACTGCGAGGACGCCGCCCAGGAGGCGCTGATCGCGGCCAGCCGGCGCTGGTCCAGCGACGGGCTGCCCGCCGACCCGCGGGCCTGGCTGATCCGGGTGGCCCACCGGCGGCTGATCGACCAGCTCCGAGCGGACTCGGCCCGGACCCGGCGTGAGCTCGCCGACGGGATGGCCCGGCGGCTCGACGACCCCGATCCGGCAGCTCCCGAGATCGGCTCGGCGTACGACGACACCCTGCGGGTGATGATGATGTGCGCCCATCCCGCGCTGCGCCGGCCGTCCCAGGTCGCGATCACGCTGCGGTGCGTGGGCGGGCTGACGACGGCGGAGATCGCCGCTGCGTACCTGGTTCCGGAGGCGACCATGGGACAGCGGCTCAGCCGGGCGCGGGCGACGCTGAAGGACGAGGTGTTCTGCTCTCCGGCCCCGGACGAGCTGCCCGAGCGGATCGCCTGCGTGCTCGACGTCTGCCACCTGATCTTCAACGAGGGCCACACCCGCACCAGCGGCCCGGACCTGCAGGGGATCGAGCTCACCGAGGAGGCGATCCGGCTGACCCGGATGGTGCGCGGCATCCTGCCGGAGCACGACGAGGCCACCGGTCTGCTCGCGCTCATGCTGCTGACCCAGGCGCGCTCGTGCGGGCGCGTCGACCACCTAGGCGACCTGATCCCGCTCAAGGACCAGGACCGCTCGCAGTGGGACCGCGAGCTGATCCGCGAGGGCGTCGCGCTGCTGGAGGAGGTGCTCCCGGAGGGGCCGGTAGGCCGCTACCAGCTGCAGGCCGCGATCGCCGCGGTCCACGCCGAGGCGGAGTCGTACGAGGCCACCGACTGGCTCCAGATCAACCTGCTCTACGGGATGCTCGCCCAGGTCGCACCCTCGCCCGCGGTCACGCTCAACCGCGCGGTCGCCGTGGCGATGAGCCTCGGCCCCGAGCACGGGATCGAGATCGTGCGCGACCTGCTGGAGCACCCGGCGATGCAGCGGCACCACCGGGCTCATGCCGTGCTGGCGCACCTGCTCGAGCAGTCCGGCGACCTTGCGACGGCCCGGGACCACTACGTGCTGGCGGCGCGCCTGACCCAGAGCGTGCCGGAGCAGCGCTACCTGAACCGCCGGGTCGAGGCGCTCGACCGCTCGTGACCGCGCGGCGGGATCAGAGCTGCACGACCCCGTCCAGGACGAGAACGATCCCGAAGATCGCGAACAGCGCGGCAGCGCCGTACTTGATCACCTTCTCGGGAAGGTTGCGGCCCAGCAGAGCGCCGACGCCGATGGCGAGGGCGTCGGCGGCGACCATCCCGAGGGTGGAGCCGATCCAGGTGCCGAGCCAGCCCTCCTGGGTGGCCAGGGTGATCGTCGCGAGCATCGTCTTGTCGCCGAGCTCGGCCAGGAAGAACGCGATGCCGACGGCGACGATCGCCATGCCCCGGCTGTTGCGCGCCTTCTTGGCCTCGTCCTCGGTGAGCTCGTCGCCGCGCAGGGTCCAGGCCGCGAAGACCAGAAAGGCGAGCCCGGCGACGATGGTGATGTAGTGCTGGTGCTCGGCGAAGGCGTCCCCGATGAGCGCCCCGATGGCGACCGAGGCGAGGTGGACGATCGCAGTGGCCGCGGTGATCCCGAGGATCACGTCCCGAGCGCGGTAGCGGGTGGCGAAGGTCATCGCCATGAGCTGGCTCTTGTCGCCGAGCTCGGCGACGAAGATGACGGCGGTCGACAGCAGGAAGGCGTACACAGGGGGTTCCTCTCCGGAGCCGGCCGGAGGAATCCCATGAGGGTGCAGCGTCCTTCGACCAGCACCGTCGTGTTGATACGGGTGCTTGGTCGAAGGTCTCGTCCGCCACGTCGTGGCCGATCGCGCCGGGCGCAGAGGCCAGTGTGTCGACGCGACTGTTGAGGACTACTCCCCTTCGGTGCCTCGAGCCTAGCCCACCAGCCGAGGTGGTTCCCAGCCGGTGCGGACGTGGCCTGGGTCACCTCACCGCCATGAGTACAGGTATTGCTGAATTCAGGATTCGCTGTACTGTTCTGCCCATGGTCACCACGACGACGGCTTCGCTGGACGCGCTCGCGCGCTTCGGCCACGCGCTCTCCGACGCCACCCGCGCCCGGATCCTGATGCGACTGCGCGAAGGTGCTGCGTACCCGGCCGAGCTGGCGGACTCGCTCGGGGCGACCCGCCAGGCCGTGTCGAACCACCTGGCCTGCCTGCGCGGCTGCGGTCTCGTGGTGGCCGTGCCCGAGGGGCGGCGTACGCGCTACGAGCTGGTCGACCAGCGTGTGGCCCACGCTCTGGCCGATCTCCACGGGCTGGTCCTGATCACCGACAAGGCGGCCTGCGGCGACGCCGACGAGCTGGGTTGCTGCTGATGGGACACGGACACGGCCACGGGCACGGCGCCGCCGGTCACGCCGGCGGCAGGTACCGGTCGCGGCTCGCGCTCACCTTCGTGCTGGTCGCGGGCTATCTGGTCGTCGAGCTGGTCGCCGGGGTGTGGTCGGGCTCGCTCGCGCTGCTCTCCGACGCCGGGCACATGAGCGCGGACGTCGTCGCGCTCGGCGCGGCCCTGCTCGCGACCAGGATCGCGGCACGGCCCGACACCACGGGCCGGCGCACCTACGGCTCCTATCGCGCCGAGGTCTTCGCCTCGGGGCTGACGGTGCTGATCATGCTCGGGGTGGCGGCGTACGTCGTGGTGGAGGCCATCGGGCGGATCGGTGCCGAGACCGAGGTGCGGACCGGCGCGATGCTGGTGGTCGGTGCGGTCGGGCTGGTGGTCAACGTCGTCTCGATGCTGCTGCTGAGGGCCGGCGCCGCCGAGTCGCTCAACGTGAAGGGTGCATACTTCGAGGTCGTCGCCGACGCCGCGGGCAGTGTCGGCGTGATCGTGGCGGGCGTGATCGTCGCGCTCACCGGCGAGCCGCTGTGGGACACCGGTGTCGCGGTGGCCATCGGGCTCTTCGTGGCGGTCCGGGCCGTCGTGCTGGGCCGCGAGGTCCTGGCCGTGCTGGGGCAGGAGATCCCGGATGGCCTGCAGATGGATGCCGTCGTGGCCGACCTGACGTCGATCCCCGGCGTCGAGGACGTCCACGACCTGCACGTGTGGACCCTGACCTCCGGGATGAACGTCGCCACCGCCCACCTCGAGCTCGCCGAGGACGCCGACTCGCAGGACGTCCTCGCCCGTGCGCAGCGGATGCTCGCGACGGAGCACCGCATCGAGCACGCGACCCTGCAGACCGAGACCGCGCCGACGCCGCAGTGCCTCGAGGTGACGTGGTGAGCATGGGGCGGCCCGCGCAGCTCGTCCTCGCCGGTCCCACCGCCGGGCGGAGAGCGGTTCTCGTACGCCGCGTGCGGCTGTTGGTGGCCTTCACCATCGCGTACAACGTGATCGAGGCCGTCGTCGCCCTCGTCACCGGCGTGGGAGCAGGGTCCGCCGCGCTGGTGGGATTCGGGCTCGACTCGGTGATCGAGGTGGCCTCCGCGGTCGCGGTCGCCTGGCAGTTCACTGGTCGCGACCACGAGCGGCGCGAGCTGGCGGCGCTGCGAGTGATCGCCTGCTCGTTCTTCGCCCTCGCCGCCTTCGTGAGCTTCGACGCGATGACCGCCCTGTTGACGCGCCAGGCGGCGGACCACTCGGGCGTCGGTATCGGCCTCGCCGTGCTGAGCCTGCTGGTCATGCCGCTGGCCTCGTGGGTGCAGCGGCGTACGGGCACCGAGCTCGGGTCGCGCCCCGCCGTCGCCGACTCGAAGCAGACGCTCCTGTGCACCTACATGTCGGCCGCGCTCCTGCTCGGGCTGCTGCTGAACAGCCTGCTCGGATGGTGGTGGGCAGATTCCATCGCGGCCCTGACCATCGCCGCCGTCGCGGTCGGGGAAGGCGTGAAGGCCTGGCGAGGCGAGGTGTGCTGCTCGCCGGCTGAGGCGCTCGTCGTCGAGGGTCGCACCGATGAGGGCTGCGACTGCTGCTGACCGGAAACCGCTGGTCGACGTAACCCTTACGGATTCTTCGAAGTTCTTCAGCAAAGATTCGAACCTGGCTACGCTGAGGCCATGGACGAGGCCGGGGTGCGTGCGGTCCTCTTCGACCTGCAGGACACCCTCGTCCCGAGTGGTCATCCTGCCGAGCACGCCGCGGTGTCCCGAGGGATGGGCGCCGATCTCGGTGTCGATCCGGGTGCGTTCGCGGCCGCGGTCGAGGAGACCTTCGACGAACGCGTACGCGGCCTGATGGCCGATGTGCACCACACCGTGCGCTACCTGGCCAGACGGGTCGGCGGGTCGCCCACCGAGTCGCAGGTGGAGAGCGCGATCGCGCGGCGGACGAACTACCTGCTCTCCCTGCATGCGGCGACCTGGGCGCTGCCGGCGCTGAAGTCGCTGCGCAAACGCGGGTTCAAGCTCGGCCTCGTCGCCGACTGCGGGGCCGAGACGGCCGCGATCTGGCCGCAGAGCCCGCTCGCGGACCACCTGGACGCGGTCTCGTTCTCCTGCCAGACCGGCGTACGCAAACCCGACTCGGGCGCCTACCTCGTCGCCGCGGCGGCACTGAAGGTGCGGACCGGCGAGTGCGTCTACGTCGGAGACGGCGCCGACCGTGAGCTGAGCGGAGCCGAGGCGGTCGGGATGCGAGCGGTGCGGTTCGGGGCTCGGGCGCTCGACGAGGTCGAGCAGGTGGAAGCGACCGACGCGGGCGCGGCGTTCGACCTGGATCCCGAGTGGAGTGGGCCGACGATCAGCGATCTGGGAGAGCTCGTCGGCATGATCGGGCTCCCGATCCAGCGTGACGGGTCCGAATCGCGGACGTTCGTCTCCGGCAATGTGGTGCCGTGGGGCTCGAAGAGATCGTCGCGTTGAGCGGCGGCTGACGGATCGCCGGCCACCGGCCGGCGTCTGGAGCGACCCGCGCGACCCGCGCGGCCCGGGTCAGGGTCCCACTCCTCGTGGTCGATGTCAGCCGAATCGGGGATCCTCCGGCCATTCGGTCCGCTCCTCGGCACGGTTCCGGATCGCCATCGGATCGGTGTCCGAGATCACACCTACCCTGTTACCTGTCTTTTGACAGGTTCAGCGCCTGACCGGCGGGCGTCGCTTCTGGAAAGAACGCTCCATCAGGCGGCACCGCACGCGTGAATTCGGCAGTAAATGGTCCTTGCCCCCTAGCCAGTTCCCGCCGAAAACGGTAAGAATCGATCGACCGACAGGGAAGAATCTCGCCGTCTCCGACCCCACATTTCGGACTCAGGTTTCCAACAGTCATGGTTTGCCCCCGACGCCCTTGACGTACATGCTTACCTGTCAGTCGACAGGTTAATCATGCTTCAAGGAGGACCCGGGTGGCGCCAGCTGCAGACCACAGCACGGACACGGTGCTGAACGCACGGGCAGATGCTCGCGCGCAAGGGGGGCAGGTCAGCGACTGGATGCCGTACCTACCGGCGTCGACGAGCCCGTTCTGTCCGGAGGACGTCGACGCCGCGAGCCTGACCTGGGCCGAGACGGTCGCGCCCGGCAGCTACACCCACAAGGTCCTCGCCCGGGGCACGCGCTTCCGGCTCGAGGACCCGACCGGTGAGGCCTGCGCCCACACCCTCGTCTACAACGCGCTCGAGCCGACCGAACGTCTCAACGTCGCCGACACCCAGAAGATCCCGTGGCAGGCCTACCTCGGCACCGGCCACCCGCTGCTCTCCGGCGACGGACGCGTGCTCGCCACGATCGTCGGCGACACCTCGGGCCGCCACGACGCCTTCTGCGGGACCAGCACGGCCGCCTGGAACGCGCTGCGCTACGGCACCGCGCTGCCCGAGGGCCCCGCGCCGGCCGGCCGTGACCTCTTCGTGAAGGCGGCCGCCAAGCACGGGCTCGGGCCGGCGGACGTACCGCCCTCGGTCTCGTTCTTCCAGGGAGTCCGGGTCGCGGAGGACGGAAGCTTCGACTGGGTCGGCTCCTCAGGGGCGGGGACGTCGGTCGAGCTCGTGGCCGAGCTGCCCCTGATCGTGCTGATCGCCAACGTCCCGCATCCGCGGGACCCACGTCCGGAGTACATCGTCGGGCCGCTGCGCGTGCACGCCTGGCGTACGCCGGAGACCAACCCGACCACCCAGGCGGACGAGCGTTTCGACGCCGCTCCCGAGGTGCGCCGGGCGTACCTGAACACACTCGACTATGCGGAGGCTCGGGGGCTGTGACTACCACGATCAACAACCCGGTGATGAGGCCTGTGACGACTGTTCCTGTTCCTGTGACCACCTACCTCACGCCCGACGGGCAGCTGGTCTCCAGCGTCCCGGTCGGGGCGTCGTACGCCGATGGCAGCCCACTGGAGTGGGGTGGTCCGTTGGTGCCGGGTGCCGTCGTGCTGGACGAGCAGGTCGCCCCGCGGGCGTCGTGGTCGGGTGTCGTACGTGCCGGTCAGGTGCTGACCATCGTCGATGTCGGCGGCAACCAGTCGGGTGACTGCCTGCTCTACAACGCGCACGACACCGACGAGCGCTACAGCGCGCCGGACACGCTCGCCTGGCAGGACAACGCCTACATCCGCACCGGGACCGTGCTGCGCAGCAACCACGGCCGTGCGCTGATGACCGTGATCGAGAACGAGATCGACCGCCAGGACACCATCGGCGGCGCCTGCTCGCGTGAGTCCAACACGCTGCGCTACGGGCACCACGTGATGTACCACCACGGCTGCCGGGAGAACTTCCTGACCGAGGGCGCCAAGCACGGCCTCGGCATGCGCGACATCGTCTCCAACATCAACTGGTTCATGAACGTGCCGGTCGAGGAGGACGGCGCGCTCGGCATCGTCGACGGCATGTCGGCGCCCGGGAAGCGGGTCGCACTGCGTGCCGAGATCGACACGCTCGTCCTGATCTCCAACTGCCCGCAGATGAACAACCCCTGCAACGACTTCAACCCGACGCCCCTGCGGATGATCGTGTCCGAGCCGGATGTCGACTACGAGGCCGACGCATGACGGGTGGTGGTCCGTCGTTCGACACCGTCCTGGTCGCCAACCGAGGGGAGATCGCCCGCCGGGTGATGCGCACCGCGCGCGAGCTCGGGATGCGTACGGTCGCGGTCTTCTCCGAGGCCGACCGGGCGGCACCACACGTGCGGGAGGCCGACGAGGCCGTCTGTCTGGGCTCCGCGCCCGCACGGGACTCCTATCTCCGCGGTGACCTGATCATCGAGGCGGCCCTGCGCACCGGCGCGGGGCTGCTCCATCCCGGCTACGGCTTCCTGTCCGAGAGTGCTGCCTTCGCCCGTGAGGTGGAGGCGGCCGGGCTCCGGTTCGTCGGCCCGACGCCCGACCAGATCAGCGCCTTCGGCGAGAAGCACTCGGCCCGTCGGCTCGCCGAGAACGCCGGGGTGCCGATGCTGGCCGGGTCGGGGCTGCTCTCCGGCCCGGACGAGGCGGCCGCCGAGGCCGCCCGGATCGGGCTGCCGGTGATGGTCAAGGCGACCGGCGGCGGTGGCGGCATCGGGATGACCGCGTGCAGCTCGGAGGCGGACGTGAGGGTCGCGTTCGAGCGGGTCGCCCGGCTCGCGCAGACCAGCTTCGGCACCGCCGGGGTCTTCCTGGAGCACCTGGTGCGCCCCGCCCGCCACGTCGAGGTGCAGATCTTCGGCGACGGGGAGGGACAGGTCGCCGTGCTCGGCGACCGCGACTGCTCGCTGCAGCGCCGCAACCAGAAGGTGATCGAGGAGGCGCCCGCGCCTGCTCTTCCCGAGCACGTACGCACCGTTCTGCACGACTCCGCGCGCCAGCTCGCCAAGACGGTCTCCTACCGCTCGGCCGGCACCGTGGAGTTCGTCTACGACCCGCGCCGCGAGCAGATCTCCTTCCTGGAGATGAACACCCGCCTCCAGGTCGAGCACGCGGTCACCGAGCAGGTGATGGGCATCGACATCGTCGCGCTCATGCTGCGGCTGGCCCGCGACGGGGTCACCGCCCTGCCGGACGAGCTCTTCCGCAAGTGCCCCTCGCCCCAGGCGTACGCCGTCGAGGCACGCGTCTACGCCGAGGACCCGGCCAAGGACTCGATGCCGTCGTCCGGCCTGGTCACGCGCGCGGTCCTTCCGGAGCCGTCCGACACGGTCCGGGTGGACTCGTGGATCGAGACCGGGCTGGAGGTCTCGCCCCACTACGACCCGCTGCTCGCCAAGGTGATCGCCACCGGAACGACCCGTGACGAGGCGCTCGACCGGCTGGGCGAGGCGCTCGCGCAGACCCGGATCGACGGGATCGTCACGAACGTCTCGGCGCTGCGCGCGATGACGACGTACGCCGAGGTCCGCTCGGCCACGCACTCGACCTCGACCCTCGCCGAACGCACCAAGGACGGCAGCGGGGGCGACCCGGATCCACGCATCGACGTCCTCGACCCGGGTGTGCTCACCACCGTGCAGGACCTGCCCGGCCGGGTGGGCTACTGGCAGGTCGGCGTGCCTCCGTCGGGTCCGTTCGACCCGGTCTCCTTCGCCGAGGCCAACCTGGCCGTCGGCAACCACCGAGGGGCTCCCGGGCTGGAGGTCACCGTGCCGCTGGCGACCGGCAGGACGACGGCCGGGGGGCCGACGCTGGTCTTCTCCGATCCCGCCGTCGTCTGCGTGACCGGTGCCCCCATGCCGGTCAGCGTCGACGGCGTCCCTGCCCCGCAGTGGGAGCCGATCGAGCTTCCCGCGGGGGCGACGTTGACGCTGGGCCGCACCGACGGACCGGGGCTGCGCACCTACATCGCGGTCCGGGGTGGCCTGGACGTACCGGAGTATCTGGGCAGCGCCTCGACGTTCACGCTCGGCGGGTTCGGCGGGCACGCCGGACGTACGCTGCAGCGCGGTGACGTGCTCCGCCCGGGCACCGCGGTGGACCCGCAGGCGCAGCCGTCGGCGACGCCGGAGTCGCGGCGGCCGGCGCTGACCAACACCTGGGAGATCGGCGTCACCGAGGGCCCTCACGGCGCCCCGGAGTTCTTCACGCGCGAGGACCTGGACCAGCTCTACTCGGCACGCTAT
Source organism: Nocardioides turkmenicus (assembly GCF_011045035.1). GTDB lineage: Bacteria > Actinomycetota > Actinomycetes > Propionibacteriales > Nocardioidaceae > Nocardioides > Nocardioides turkmenicus. The sequence goes on along the minus strand of NZ_JAALAA010000002.1, from coordinate 343,545 downwards.
CGGGTGCACCACAACTCGGCTCGGACCGGCGTACGCCTCATCGGGCCGAAGCCGACCTGGGCCCGTGCCGATGGCGGCGAGGCCGGGCTGCATCCCTCGAACATCCATGACACGCCCTACACCGTCGGGTCGCTCGACTTCACCGGGGACACCCCGATCATCCTGGGGCCGGACGGGCCGTCGCTGGGTGGCTTCGTCTGCCCGGCGGTCGTCGCCAGCGGCGAGCTGTGGAAGATCGGGCAACTGCGTCCGGGCGACGCAGTTCGATTCGTGCCGGTGCGGGAGAGCAAGGCCGCCGGTCTGGTCAACCACCGTTCTTCACTGACGGTGACCCACGGCTCGGGCGGCGACGGCGACGACGGGATCCTGGGCCGGCTGCCCCGGACGCCGGCGCGGCCCGAGGTCACCTATCGGCGCAGCGGCGACAACTCCGTGCTGGTGGAGTACGGGCCGATGACGCTCGACCTGGGTCTCCGGATGCGGGTGCACGCGCTGCAGTCGGCTCTGGCCGAGCACGCGCCCGCGGGCATCATCGACGTCACGCCGGGGATCCGGTCGCTGCAGGTGCACACCGACTCCTCGGTCCTGCGCGCCGGCCAGGTCGCCGGGCTGCTGCGGGAGCTGGAGGAGGACCTGCCGGCCAGCTCGGAGCTGACCGTGCCCTCGCGGCGGGTGCGGCTGCCGCTGTCCTGGGACGACCCGGCGACGCGCGAGGCGATCGAGCGCTACACCGCCGGCGTACGCGACGACGCCCCGTGGGCGCCGTGGAACATCGAGTTCATCCGCCGGATCAACGGGCTCGCCTCGGTCGAGGAGGTCCACCGGACCGTCTTCGACGCGTCGTACCTGGTCCTCGGGCTGGGGGACGTCTATCTCGGGGCGCCGGTGGCGACGCCGCTGGACCCGCGGCACCGGCTGGTGACGACGAAGTACAACCCGGCGCGCACCTGGACGGCTGAGAACTCCGTCGGCATCGGCGGCGCGTACATGTGCATCTACGGGATGGAGGGGCCGGGCGGCTACCAGCTGGTCGGTCGGACGACGCAGGTGTTCAACCGTTTTCGGCGGTCCACGACGGTCGGCGGTCTCTTCCACGACGACCCGTGGGCGCTGCGGTTCTTCGACCGGATCGAGTGGTACCCGGTCTCCGCCGACGAGCTCCTCGAGCTGCGCGCGGAGGTCGACGCCGGGCGCGGTGAGTTCGAGACCGAGGAGGGCACCTTCTCGATCAAGGGGTACGAGCGCTTCCTGGCCGCGAACGCGGACTCGATCGCGGCCTTCCGCGATCAGCAGTCCGCTGCCTTCGACGAGGAGCGCGAGCGCTGGAAGGCGGCCGGCGAGTTCGACATCTGCGACCGCCTCGAGACGCGGGGCGACCCGTCGGAGGTCGATGTGCCCGACGGCTGCGTGGAGGTGACCGCGCCGTTCACCTCGACGGTCTGGAAGGTCGTCGCGAGCCGCGGGGCGCGGCTGGCACAGGACGATCCGCTGATGGTCGTCGAGGCGATGAAGATGGAGGCGAGCGTCCCGGTGCCGGTCGCCGGCGAGGTGGCCGAGATCTACGTGAAGCCGGGGGAGCAGATCGTCCCGGGGCAGGTCATCGCCGCGGTCCGGCCGCTCGACGGGACCGCGTCTTGATCCCTTCGCTGCCCGGTGGCGCGGTCGCCCGCGCCGCCGAGGCCCTCGATCGGATCGAGGCCTCGGACCGGCCCGAGATCTGGATCTCGCTGCGTACCCGTGAGGACCTGCTCGAGGAGGCCGCCGCGATCGATGCGAAGGTGGCCGGTGGTGAGGTGTTGCCGCTGGCCGGGCGTCTGGTCGCGGTCAAGGACAACATCGACGTCCGCGGCCTGCCGACGACCGCCGGAGCCCCGTCCTACGCCTACTCGCCGTCCGTCGACGCCACGGCTGTCGCCCGGCTGCGTGCCGCCGGGGCGCTGGTCGTGGGCAAGACGAACCTCGACCAGTTCGCGACCGGGCTGGTCGGCACCCGCAGCCCGTACGGGGCGGTCCGCAACGCCTGGGACCCGACTCGGATCTCGGGCGGTTCCTCGTCGGGCTCGGCGGTCGCGGTGGCCCTCGGTCTGGTCGATCTCGCGCTCGGGACCGACACCGCGGGCTCCGGACGGGTGCCCGCGGCGCTCAACGGCATCGTCGGGGTGAAGCCGTCCCGTGGGCTGGTTCCGGTCACCGGCGTCGTGCCCGCCTGCTACACGCTCGACTGCGTCACCGTCTTCGCCCGAGACCTCGGGTCCGCGCGGGCGGCGGCGGAGCTGATGGCCGGCCCGGACCCGTCGGACCCCTTGTCGCGTACGTTGCCGGCGGATGCCGGACCGCCGCCGGCGCCGCGGGTGGCGGTGCCGACCGGCGAGCAGCTCGACGGGCTCGCCCCGGGCTGGGCCGACGCGTTCCGGGCCGTGGTCGCGCGCCTGGCCTCCGCCGGTGTCGAGGTCGTCGAGACCGACATCTCGCCGCTGCTCGAGGCCGCCAGGCTGCTCTACGAGGGCGCCTTCGTCGCCGAGAGGTACGCCGCGGTCGGCTCCCACCTCGAAGCACACCGGGACCTCATCGGGACCGACCTGGACCCGACGGTCGCCGGGATCGTCCTCGCCGGGGCGAAGCCCAGCGCGGCCGACTGGGCGCGCGACGTCGCCCACCTGGCTCGGCTCGGGGCCGAGGGGCGGGCGGCCCTCGCGGGGTGCGCGGCGCTGCTCACGCCGACGACGACCGGGCATCCCACGCTGACCGAGGTGGCCGCGGATCCGATCGGTGCCAACGCGCGCCTGGGCCGATACACGAACTTCGCGAACCTGCTCGACATGGCCTCGCTCGCGGTCCCGGCCGGCCAGGTCGGTGGACTGCCCTTCGGGGTGATGCTGACCGGCGCTGCGGGAAGCGACCGCACCCTGGCGGCGCTGGGTCAGGTGCTGCTCAGCCCAGCCGTCGACCTCTTCGTCGTCGGCGCCCACCTGTCGGGCATGCCGCTCAACCACCAGCTCGTCGAGGCCGGCGCGACGCTGCTGCGCCGGACCTCCACCTCGGCCGACTACCGGCTGTTCGCGCTGGACACGGTGCCGCCCAAACCAGGCCTGGTCCGGGTGGGTGGTCCCGGGGCCGGGGTGCGGATCGAGGGAGAGCTCTGGCGCGTCCCGGCTGCGGGTTTCGGGGCGTTCGTGGGTGGCGTACCTGCTCCGATGGTGATCGGAAAGGTGACCCTGGAGGACGGCTCGTCGGTGTCTGGTTTCCTCGTCGAGCCGTTGGCGATCGAAGGGGCTGCGGACATCTCGTCGCACGGAGGTTGGCGCCGTTACCGGTCTGAGCAGGGCCTTTAACGTTCGCCGTTGATATCGGTTACGGGACCGGGGTCATTCCTCCTGATGGCACACGACCCTGTTCACTGCGCAGAATCACCGTCACACTGGGCAGAATCCGCCAGCATTATCGCCCCGGGAGGATGCTGTGCCATGCCTGATGGTTCGTCACGCCTTACACTTTGTTGACAGGGAATTCAACCCTCCCGTGGGACTTTCGACTCTATTCCTTAGGGGAAGAAGACTCTTTCGAATCTTCCCCGAAACTCGGGAGGCCGCTTAGATGGCGTACATGACAACTAGGCGTTCTCGGCCCGGCCGCCCCAGGCATGTGCCTGATTCGGGTACTGCCTCACCACGTGAACAGATCCTCGATGCCGCTGCGCGACTCTTCGTGTCCCAAGGCTTCGCGGCGACGTCCACCCGCGAGATCGCCGATCATGTCGGCATCCGTCAGGCATCTCTTTACTACCATTTCGCAGGCAAGGACGAGATCCTCGTCGAGCTGCTCCGTAAGTCGGTCCGGCCGACCACGGACAAGGTCGAGAAGATCCTCAACCAGGTGCCGCCGCTCGATTATGAGACCGCTCTTTATCTGTTGGTCCTCGTCGACGTACGCACGCTTGCGGATGTGCCGCACAACGTCGGAATGCTCTACATGCTGCCCGATGTGACCAATGGCGAGGTCTACACCGAGTTCCGCAAGGAACACGAGGAGCTGGCCCGCGCCTACGCCGATCTCGCCAGCAAGGTGGCCTCGGAGAAGGTGCTCGAGGGCGTCAGCCTGAAGCAGCTCGGCAACATGCTCATCCAGCAGGTCGAGGGCGTCATCAGGATGCGCACCGAGATGATGACCGAGGGCGACGTCCGGAGGATCTCGTGCCCGGAGGCATGGGCGATCGCGTCCTCGTGCCTGCGGATCTGCGGGGTCAGCCAGGAGAAGATCCAGGCCGCGAACGAGGTCGCCGTGGACATGCTCGACGACTTCCTCGAGGACAGGGTCCGCGAGCTCGCCTGACGAGGCAGCCTGACAAGACGGTAAATCGTGGGTAGGGCTTGCGCGTGTGAGTTGCCCCGATAAGGGTTGAACGACAAACTTTCCGAGCCCTTGCCCGCTTCCCCCACGACGAGGACCCCCACACGTGTGCACCGACCCTTCCGGAGGCCGCTGATGGCCCGGAAGCAGACCGCCATCCTCTCCGTCACCCGCGGGGTCACGACGCTCAACGGCCTGGTGGTGGATCGTCCCTGGGGCGAGGACCCGCATCAGGCGGGCATCCGTGCCGTACGCGAGCAGCTCGCCGGGCCGAGCCGCAAGCCCGTCCAGGTCGTCGCCACCGACGACGAGGCCCGGGTCCGGATGGTCGTCCATCCCGACGGGCAGGTCACCGACGTCGAGACCCTCGAGGTCTTCGGGAGCTACGGATCGCCCGACGACGTCCCCGGCGCCGCCTGGCTCCCCACCGCGATCGCGCCTGTGGTCGTCCAGGCCGAGGTCGAGCCGGAGCCCGAACCAGAGCCCGAGCCGTACGTCCCGCCGATCCTGGCTGTGCCGGCGCCTGCGCCCGAGCCGGAGCCCGAACCGGCGCCTGATCCGGCGCCTGATCTGGCGCCCGAGCCGGAACCGGAGCTGGAACCGGAGCCGGTGCCAGAACCCGAGCCGGCGCCCATGCCGCCACCCGCGCCGGCTCAGTTGCCTGATCCGGAGCCAGAGCCGGAGCCTGAACCCGAGGCCGTCGCCGAGCCGGCCCCCGAGCGCTCGGCGGGACCGCTCGTGCCGCTGCACCACATGGAACCGGGCCCGTACCGACGGTCGCGGATGACCCGCCGCGGCAAGGTGGTGCTGGTCGTCGCCTGCGTACTCCTGCTGATCCTGATCTACCAGATCCTCCGCGGCGTCGTGAACGGCTCCGACTCCTCCGAGACGAAGCCGCAGGGCCAGCAGTCGGAGCCGACCGCCGGGGCCAGCGACGACATCATCGAGCCGCCGTCGGCATCACCTTCGCCGAGCGCGACCGCGTCCTCGGTGCGCGTCGAGCCGACGCCGACCCCGACGCCCAAACCGACGCCCAAGCCGACGAAGAAGCCGGCACCCGAGCCGACCAGGACGCTGTCGGTGAAGGCGATCGCGATGACCGAGGCCATCGGGCTGCGGATCGATGCCAGCCGGCTGCCGGTGACGGCCACGATCGCGATGGATCCGTGGGGTGCGCCGGAGCGGTTCACGCGTACGGTCACGATCACCGAGCCCAACCAGCTCGTCGTGGTCAAGCCGGTCGCCTCCGGGCACGCGGAGTGGAGCGTGCGGGTCGACGGCGCCCCGAAGGTCACCGGCTACACCCACTCCTGGCCCAAGGGCGAGCGCGAGTTCCAACGGCGCTGACCGGCCCGGGCCGACATTGCTACCACGGTCGGATGTGTGGGACTTCCGTCCGGCGTACGCTGCACAGGAACGTGTTCCTGCGCCTCGGAGGTTTCGCATGCTCAAGATCTCGCCGTCGGTCAGCGCTCCCAAGATCGCCGGCCGGACGCTCCACAGGGTGGAGCGGACCGCCAAGCAGGGCGTGCGGTGGGTGCTGGGGCACGGGTTGCCGCGTACGGTCATCACACGGTCCGCGAAGAAGGGCGATCTCCAGGGCGACCTGATCCTCAGCGGACCGGGGTCGCACACCTTCGACCTGGCGGACCTCTTCGAGGAGGTGCGCGCGCAGGGACCGCTCTATCGGGGCGCGTTCAGCATGGTGGCGACCGACCAGTCGGTCATCCGTGAGGTGCTGACCAGCCCCGACTTCGTGACCGGCTTCTTCGCGCCCGACGCGGGCGGCGGCTGGATGGCGAAGGCCGGCACCTGGGCGGCCAGCGACGTGTTCAACCCGATCCAGCCGCCGTCGCTGCTCGCGACCGAGCCGCCGGCCCACACCCGCTACCGCAAGCTCGTCACGCGCGTGTTCACGGTCAAGGCCGTGGAGCGGCTGCGCGGCCGCACCGAGGAGATCGCCCGCGAGCTTCTCGACGACCTGGAGAGGTCGGGGTCCTCCGAGGTCGACCTGGTCCCGCGCTACTGCGGACTGCTGCCGATCACCGTCATCTCCGAGGTGCTCGGGGTGCCGGTCGAGCTCCGGGAGCGCATGCTCGAGATGGGCAAGGGCGCCGCGCTGAGCCTCGACATCGGGCTCGACTGGGGCACTTTCCGCGGGATGGAGGCGGCGCTGGAGGAGTTCGACACCTGGCTGCGCGGACATCTCGACCACATCGCCGCCCATCCCGGTGACGACCTGCTGAGCCAGCTCGTCGCGGTGCGTGAGGACGGTGACCGGCTCAGTGAGCCCGAGCTGCGCGCGATCGCCGGCCTGGTCTTCGCGGCCGGGTTCGAGACCACCGTGAACCTGATCGGCAACGGGATCGCGCTGCTCCACGACAACCCCGACCAGCTCGACATCCTGCGCGAGCGGCCCGAGCTGTGGGCCAACGCCGCCGACGAGGTGCTCCGGCTCGATCCGCCGGTGCTGCTGACCGGCCGGGTCGCGCGCCGGGACTCTGTGATCGCCGGCGAGCCGATCTCGCGCGGCACGATCATCAACACCATCCTCGCGGCCGCCAACCGCGACCCGGCCGTGTTCACCGACCCGCACGTCTTCGACGTGACCCGGGAGAACGCCCGCGACCACATCTCCTTCTCCAGCGGCCGCCACTTCTGCCTCGGTGCGGCACTAGCCCGGATGGAGGGTGAGGTCGGCCTCCGGCTCCTCTTCGAGCGCTTCCCCGACCTGAAGCTCCTCGACGGCCGCGAGCGCCACCCCACCCGCATCCTCCGCGGCTACTCCCACCTCCCCGCGAAGCTGTCCTGAACCCCGCTGGTCTCGACACGCTCGCTGGCGCTCGCGGCTCGACCAGCGTGGTCAGCGCAGCTCAGCGGGGCTTCGCGGCCTCGATCAGTCGCTGGCCCAGGTCGGCCACGCAGCGGCGTACCTCGTCCCCTTCGGCGACGTGGAACGGGACGTCCTGGCGGGCGAGCTCTTGGGCATACCAGCCTGGGCTGTTGGTGCTCCCGACGAGACGACAGCTGGTCTCGTCGATGGGTTCGAGGCGGCCCAGGACGCGCGGAAGATAGCGGTCGACCTGCGCGAGCGGAGCCTCGAAGACGACCTCGACGGCATAGGCCCAGCCCTCGCCGAGGTGTTCCTCGACCTCGGTGACGGGGTCGATCTCGGGACGTACGAAGGTGGTCTCCTCGATGTCGACCGCGCTCATCCGGTCGACCCGGAGCACCCGGCGCGCGTCGGCGGTGTGCGACCAGCAGAGCAGGTACCAGCGCGCGTGGCGCACGACGACCGCCCACGGGTCGACGACCATCTTGCGCTCGTTGCCGTTCTCGGTCGTGTAGGCGATGGTGCTCCGCCGCCGGGAGTCGCAGGCCTGGACCAGGCTGGTGGTGATGTCCGGGTCGGGCTTGACGGCGCTCTGGTCCGGGACGGCCGAGATCGTACGCCGCACCGCGGCCACCGTCTGGGCCAGCGACTCGGGCAGCACCCGGCCGATCTTGCCGACGGCGCTGCCGACCGGTCCGGTGGCGTCGGCGATGTCGTGGTGGCCGTCGAGCAGGGCCATCACCAGACCGAGGGCCTCGGCTGTGGTGAAGATGAGCGGCGTACGCATCCCGCGGCCCAGGCGATAGCCGCCGTAGGGCCCACGCTCGGACTCCACCGGGATGCCCGCCTCGCGCAGGATCGCGACGTAGCGACGGGCCGCGCGCTCGGTGACCCGGAGCCTCTCGCCCAGCCGCTCGGCGGTGATGCCGGGGGAGGACTGCAACAGCTCGAGGGTGAGCAGCGCCCGAGCGGTCGGGCTCTCGTCATGTCCCATCGTGGCGGCTCCCGGAAGTAGTTCGTCCGGATTCAGCGTAGTCCGTGACGCCTGGGTCGACGCGAGCGACTTCTCGGTCGTCGTAACCGCCGTCTCGGCGAGGGTTGGTCCCGTACCCTTACCGGCATATGAGACTTCTGCTGATCAGACACGGCCAGACCCCGAGCAACGTCTCCGGGGCGCTCGACACTGCCTTCCCCGGGGCCGGGTTGACCGAGCTCGGACAGTCCCAGGCAGCAGCGGTTCCTGATGCGCTGGCGGGCGAGAGGATCGCGGGGCTGTACGCCTCCCGCCTGGTGCGTACGCAGCTGACCGCTCAGCCGCTCGCCGACCGGATCGGGTTGTCGGTCGTGGTGCAGGAGGGGTTCGAGGAGATCAACGCGGGCGACCTGGAGATGGCCACCGACAAGGAGTCGGTGACGGCCTATCTCGAGGCGCTGGCCGACTGGATCGCCGGCACGCTGGAGACCCCGGTCCCCGGCGGTGAGGCGGGCCACGAGTTCCTGGCGCGTTTCGACGCCGCGGTGCAGGCCGTCGTCAAGCAGCACGAGCCCGACGACACCGTCGCGATCGTCTCCCACGGCGCCGCGATCCGGATGTGGACCGGGTTGCGCACCACCCGGTCGCCCGCATTCGGCGACGACAACCGGATCCGCAACACCGGTCTCGCGGTCGTCGAGGGCAGCCCCGAGGAGGGCTGGACGACGATCTCCTGGAACAACGACCCGCTGGGTGGTGCCCACCTGATCGGCGAGGGCTTTTGATCCTCCGCTCCCTCCTACTCTTCGCGCTGGCGGCGGTCGCCGAGATCGGCGGCGCCTGGCTGGTCTGGCAGGGACTGCGGGAGCATCGTGGCTGGCTCTGGGTGGGCGCCGGATTCATCGCGCTCGGCCTCTACGGCGTCGTCGCCACGCTGCAGCCCGACGCCCACTTCGGGCGGATCCTGGCGGCGTACGGCGGGGTCTTCGTCGTCGGCTCGATCGCCTGGGGGATGGCGATGGACGGCTACCGGCCCGACCGGTGGGACATCGCCGGAGCGGCGCTGTGCCTGGCCGGGATGGGCGTGATCATGTACGCGCCGCGTGGGTGACGTGGAGGATGGGGCCATGGCCCCCGAGGAAGACTCCCCGCGCACCTTCGTCCCGGTCCCGCCACAGGAGCGGCCGCGCCGTAGCCGGAGCACCGCGCGCGTACTCCTGATCGACGACCGCGACCGGATCCTGCTCTTCGCCGACTCCGACCCGGGGATCCCGGGTCTGCGGTGGTGGATCACCCCCGGCGGCGGTATCGACGAGGGCGAGAGCGAGGTGGCGGCGGCGGTGCGCGAGGTCGAGGAGGAGACCGGCCTGCGGATCACCGAGGCCGATCTGGTCGGGCCGACGATGCGGCGGACCGTGGTGCACGGCTACAGCGACGTGGTCATCGACCAGGAGGACTTCTTCTTCGCGTGCTGGGTGCCGGCCTTCGAGGTCTCCACCGCGGGCCACACGGAGGAGGAGCAGCTCACCATGGCCGCCCCCCGCTGGTGGACCCGCGAGGAGCTCGCGTCGACCGACGAGGAGATCTGGCCGGCGGTGCTCCTCGATCTGTGGAAGGACGCCGACGTACGTCGCGAGTCCGCCGCCTCCGCGCCCGCTGACCCTGCTGACGGCGGCTGGGTGGAGGAGTCGACGGTCCCGGCCTGACGGCCCGGCGGCTTGATGCCGGACGCAGATGCGCCGCAGCCGACCATCCCCCATGAATGGTCGGCTGCGGTCTGGTGAGATCTGGTCGATATCCCCCGGTATGACGAGATCTCTGGTGTGTGTCGTCGCACGAGCGCGAACCCCCGATCGGCTCGGGCGACGACACTCAGTCCGTGGAGCGGCCCCCCGACCGCGCCCTGGCCCTCCCCCTCAGTAGGCCCAGGGCGTCCACCCACAGCATCAGGCTGTGGACGACGGACCGTAGATGAAGGCGCATGGTCAGCGAACGATGCCGAGCGCGACGATGCCGGTGGCGGCCACGGCGGCGACGCCGAACATCGTGGTTCCGACGGCCGGCGGCATGCCGCCGCGGTGCTTGTGCTCGGTCGGCTCGTTCTTGCGGAGGCTGCGGACGGCGTCGAGGACGTTGTTGCGGATCGACTCGACGGCGGTCAGGTCACTGCGGTGACGTGCGGTGATCGTGGTGGTAGCCATGGTGTTCCTCTTCTCGGCGTTCGGCGCTGGCCATCCGTTGTCCGGCGGCCTTCACGTGAGAGGAACGGGGCCATGAAAGGGTCATGACGCGACTTTTCACCACTTTGAAGCTACAGAAGATCCACGTATCGGTAACGTCACGCGCAGTTCTACGGCGTCCTCAGAGGTAGAGACCGCCCGAGGAGTCGCGGTGATCGTCCTGGCCGCCCCGCTGCTGCGGTCCACCCTGACCGGGGGCGGGCTGGCCCTCGGCGGAGAGGCTCACGCCCGGCGGCAGACCCTTGCGGATCTGCTCGAACTGGGCGCGGGCGGCGACCTGCTGAGCGTAGATGGCGGTCTGGATGCCGTGGAAGAGACCCTCGAGCCAGCCGACCAGCTGGGCCTGGGCGATCCGCAGCTCGCCCTCGGACGGGGTCTGCTGCTCGGTGAAGGGCAGCGAGAGGCGCTCCAGCTCCTCGACAAGCTCGGGGGCGAGCCCCGACTCGAGCTCCTTTATCGACGCCTGGTGGATCTCGCGGAGCCGGTTGCGGGAGGCCTCGTCGAGCGGGGCGGCCTTCACCTCCTCGAGCAGCTGGCGGATCATCGAGCCGATCCGCATCACCTTCGCGGGCTGCTCGACGAGGTCGGTCACGTCCCGCTCCTCGTCCTCACCGGCCTCCTGCGTGGTGGCGTCCTTGAGTACGTCGGCGGGCACCGCGATCGGCTGCCCGTCGGGTCCGATGACCACGACTTCCCCGGTCTGCTCCTGCGTCATGCGCTCAACCCTACCTAGCCGGCGGTGGGGGCCGCGGTGGACAGCAGGATCTTGCCGGTGTGCGTGCCGGACTCCATCAACCGGTGCGCCTCGGCGGCCTCCTCCAGCGGAAGTACGTCCTGCACGACCGCCTTCACCTCACCCGCCTCGACCATCGGCCAGATGCGCTCGACGACCGCGGCGCAGATCGTCGTCTTCTGCTCCACCGGGCGTCCACGGAGGTTGGTCGCGATCACCGCGGCGCGCTTGCGGAGCAGGGCGTTGATGTCGAGCTCGGCCTTGGTGCCGCCCTGCATGCCGATGATGACCAGCCGGCCCTCGGGGTTGAGGGCGTCGATGTTGCGAGCGAGGTATTTCGCGCCCATGTTGTCGAGGATGACGTCGGCGCCGCCGTAGACCTTCGCGACCTCGACGAAGTCCTGGTCCTTGTAGTTGATGGCCACCTCGGCGCCGAGCTCCTTTGCCAGATCGGCCTTCTCGGCCGAGCCGACCGTGGCGATCACCCGGGCACCGATCTGGTTGGCGAGCTGGATCGCCATCGTGCCGATCCCACCGGCGCCGCCGTGGACAAGGAACGTCTCGTCCGGGGTCAGCCCGCCGACCATGAACACGTTGGACCAGACGGTGGTGGTGACCTCGGGGAGCGCCGCCGCGGTGACCAGGTCGACGCCTGCGGGCACCGGCATCACCTGGCCGGCCGGGACCGCCACCTTGGTCGCGTAGCCGCCGCCGGCCAGGAGCGCGCACACCTCGTCGCCCTCCTGCCAGCCCTCGACGCCCTCGCCGACCGCGGAGATGACGCCGCTGCACTCCATCCCGATGATGTCGCTCGCGCCCTTCGGCGGCGGGTAGAACCCCTGCCGCTGCAGCAGGTCGGCCCGGTTGAGCCCCGCGGCGGCGACGTCGATCACGACCTCGCCGGGTGCCGGCTCCGGGTCGGGGCGGTCGGTGACGGTGAGGACCTCGGGCCCTCCGGGCTGCTCGGCTACGACGGCTCGCATGCCCCCAACACTAGGGGCCTGCGGCAGCCGAGAGTTCGCGCACCCGGCGTCGTGTAACACGTCGTTCGTAGGACTATCCGGTCGTTCTGAACGACCGGATAGTCGGTGTAACAGCGTGTTACAGCTCGCGCGAGGGCCGCCGCGGCGATTCCTCAGAGCGACTTCAGGTCCGTCCAGGTGTCGATGTCGCGGTGCTCGTCGCCCTCCGAGGGGACCTCGACGAGATCCAGGTCGGCCAGCAGCTTGCGCAGCGGCATCCCGTGCTGGCCCTCGTGGTCGGGGCGTACCTCGGCGAGCCGCTCGGTGGACAGCACCATCGCCAGCTGCCGACGCTCGTCGGGCCCGACGAGCACGGCGCCGTCGCGGCCGAACGCGGCCTCGCGGAGCCGCGACAGCGTCCGTGGGCGCAGGAAGGGCATGTCGACGGCGATCACCCCGACGTACGCACGCGGGGTCAGGAGCGCGTCGACGCCGGTCAGCAGGGCGGCGACCGGACCGCCGAAGCGCGGGTCCTCGCGGACGAAGGTGACCGGACGCTCGGTGTGCACCGGGTCGCCCACGACGACGACCTCCATCGCATCGACGACGGCATCCAGTGCCCAGGCCAGCATCGTGCGGCCGCCGAGCTCGATCCCGGACTTGTCGATCCCGTCGAGCCGGGAGCTGCGTCCCCCGGCGAGCAGCACGGCTGCGTACGGCTCCCATTCGTCCCAAGCGGTCACGGGCCAGACCCTACGCTGGACATGTGACCACCTGGAACAGCCTCCGCATCAGTCTCGTGCAGCAAGCCTCGGGTCTCGAGCCCGACGCCAACCGGTCCCTCCTGGCCGAGCTGACCCCGAGCGACAGCGACCTGGTCGTCTTCCCGGAGGTCTTCGCGCGCGACTTCGGCAAGCCCGGGTCCGACCTGAGCCCGTTCGCGGAGAGCGTGGACGGGGCGTTCGGGACCGAGCTGACGCGGGTCGCCAAGAAACGCGGGGCGACGGTGGTGGCCGGGATGCTGGAGGCCAGCGGTGATCCCGACGGCCGGCCGTTCAACACCCTGCTCGTGCGGGGCGGGGCGGAGGGGGCGTACCGGAAGATCCACCTCTACGACTCCTTCGGCTACAAGGAGTCCGACGCGCTGGTCGCGGGTGCGGTCGAGCCGGTGGTCGTCGACATCGACGGCGTGCCGACGGGGCTGATGACCTGCTACGACCTGCGCTTCCCCGAGCTCGCGCGGAGCCTGGTCGACCAGGGTGCCGAGCTGATCGTGCTCCCGGCGGCCTGGGTGGCCGGTCCCCGCAAGGTCGACCACTGGCGCACCCTCGTGCGCGCACGCGCGATCGAGAACACCGTCTTCATCGCTGCCGCCGCGCAGTCGGCGCCGCGCTACTGCGGTCACTCGATGATCGTCGACCCGCTCGGGGACGTCCTGGCCGAGGCCGGGGACGGCGACGAGGTCGTCTCCGCGACCATCGATCGGGCCGTGCTCGAGGAGGCTCGCCGCACCAACCCCTCCCTGGTCAACCGCAGAATGTGACGCTGGTCAACAACTCCTCGTCGCAGCGGTAAACGGATATCGATGACTCGTTAGGTTCACCCCTTGCCCGGTATCCTCGCCTGTTATGGACCGAGCCCCCCGCCGTCGCGCTGACAAGAGCAAGCGTGGCCGTCGTGCAGCCGGTCGCAGCGAGCCCACACCTGCCTACGTAGAGCCGACCTCGAGCGAGGCGCTGGCGTATGGCCAGTGGGCGGAAGACGACTGGTCCGCCGGCTATCAGGAGACCAGCTACGACACGGGCCAGCCCTACGGCCAGAGCAACGGCCAGGACTGGAACCAGTCCGGCTGGTCCGACCAGACGTGGTACGACGACCCCCAGCCGCCCGAGGAGCCGCCCACCCAGGGTGGTGGGCGCCGCATCGCCGGGCGCACCGAGCCGGAGCAGTTCGACGAGCCGAACGGCTACACCGGCAAGCGCGCCGCCCGCACGGCCCCGGATGAGGCGCCCTACGCCTACCCGGTGCCGGAGTACCGGACCGAGCCCGAGCCTGCCCTGAGCGGCCCGACCGCGCCGCCGCCGAGCGCGCGGCAGGCGCCGGCCTACTCCACGACGGGGACGTACGTCGGCCTGACCGGCCTCGCGCAGGCGCCGCAGACGCCGACCCACGTCCAGCAGCCCGCCTACCAGCCCGACGCCTACCAGCCCGACCCCTACCAGTCCGGTCACCTCGAGCCGGTCCACGAGCCCGTGGGCCCCTACGAGCCGGAGACCCCCGGCCGGCCCACACCCGCGGCCAAGGTGACCTCGTTCCTCGCGCAGCCGCGCGTCCCCGGTGCCGGCGCCGCCCGCGCCGGTCTCGGCATCATCGAGAGCCTGACCGCCGGCACCGTCCGGGCCATCTGGCTGGTCGCGCTCGCCGTCGGCCTCGTCGGCCTCGCGGTCAGCGCGTTCGACCTGGGCCCGCAGATCTTCGGCGCCCTCGGCGCCGTCGTCGTCGGCACCGCCTACACCTTCGCGCTGGCCCACCGCACCGGTGGCCGGCCGCTGATCTTCGGCTCCCTGGCAGGGGTTGCCGGGCTCGTCGTGGTGCTCGTGGACAACGAGGCGCTGCGTACGGGTGCGGCGGTCCTGGTCGCCTCGGTGGCGGCGGTGCTGGCCGTGATGGCCACGGTCCCGTCGCGCCGCTTCCCGAAGACGATCCGGGAGGCGTTCATCGCCGTCGGCATCGCCGCGCTGGGAAGCTTCGCCGCGCTCGGGTTCGAGCCGGTGGTGATGGTCTCCCGGTTCGAGTACGCGACGCTCGCCTGCTCGCTCGCGATCGCCTTCTTCGCGGTCTACCGCCTCGGCGCCGGCCTGCACGGCCTCGGCCGACGAGGCGCGATCGTGGTCGGCATCGGCGGCCTGATGCTCGCGCTCACCCTGATCTACGCCGAGATGCTGCGCCGCTACGGCAGCACCGGCCTGATCGACTCGATCGACGAGATGCAGCGATGGTGCCGCCTCCACATCGGTGGCTACCCGCACCCGATCCAGGCGCTCTTCGGCGTCCCGGCGCTGGTCTGGGGCACCCACATGCGCTCCCGGCGCCGCCAGGGCTGGTGGGTCTGCCTCTTCGGCGTCGCGCTCACCGCCCCGGTCGCGAGCACGTTCCTCAACCCCGACGTCGGCCTCGCCGAGGCGGGTCTGTCGGTCGTCTACAGCATCCTGGTCGGCCTGGTGATCGCCTTCGTGATCATCCGCATCGACCTCGCACTGACCGGCTCGACGGCCGGTGGAAGCGGTCGCCGGGCGGCGCGTGAGGCCGACGAGGCCAGCGCCGTACGCCCCGAGCCGGGCCGCACCCACGCGCTGCTCTGAGGCTCGTTCTGGCTAGGCCGTGTCTCCCAAAGACACGGCCTAGGGATACCGTCGGGTAACCCGTACGTTCTGGGGTATGAGCCGCAGAGCCCCCACCACGATCGCTGCCGAGATGGTCGCGAACGTCATGAGCGTCGGAGTGCAGCCCGGAGACAAGGTCGCCGCGGGGGACACCGTCGTGCTCCTGGAGTCCATGAAGATGGAGATCCCGGTCCTCGCCGAGGCGCCGGGCACCGTGGTGGCGGTCAAGGTCGCCAGCGGGGATGTCGTCCAGGAGGGCGACGTTCTCGTCGAGTTGAGCGCCTGAGCCTCAGGCGCACTAGACTCCATTGACGCGCCCACGGGCGCATGGAGGGGTGCCGGAGTGGCCGATCGGAACCGCCTTGAAAGCGGTCGTAGGGAGACCTACCGCGGGTTCGAATCCCGCCCCCTCTGCCAGATTGAGCGTCTGTTGACGCTAGACCTCTTGCAGGTGCCGATCCACGTCGATCATCAACCGCCGCAGCTCGAGGAGGAGATCCTCGAGATCGGTGCGGTCGAGCACGTCGTCGGCGAGGACGGCGAGCCGGCTCAGCAGCGTGCCGCGGTCGCGCAGTGCGCCGACGTCGTTGAGCGCATGCCACTCCTGGCCGTTGTCGAGGACCAGCAGCGCCTCACGTACGCCCGCGAGGCGCTGGCGCACCGACCAGCGCCAGAGGCCGACGTTGGCTCCCGGGCGGGGAGCGGCGATAGCGGTATCCAGGGCCCGAAGAGCATCCGACATATTGGGAAGCACACCTGTCATGAGCAGATTGTGACCTAGGTCACGTAAAGGAGCAAGCCGATGCGGCTCCGGGCCTCGGTGTCGGTCACAATGGAGAGCGTGTCATCCGCTGAGCCCACCTACTACCGTCTCGCTCCCACCGTGCAGGCCCGCCTCCTCGGCGCCGCGGTGGTCGGCCTGGCGCTGCTGGTCTTCGCCGGCACCGCCGTCGTGATCGCGGCGCGGATCGACTTCGCCTGGATCTTCATCCCGCTGGTCGTCGGCGTGATCGCCGTGATCGGGTTCGGCTGGTGGCTTCGCAACAAGGCGTACGTCCTGCGCGCCAGCGCCCAGGGCTACAAGATCGCGCTCGTGCGCGGTGCCGGTGTCCGCGAGGCCCGTTGGGCCGACATCCAGGAAGCCGTGACGACGATGCCCGCCGGCAGCCCCTGCCTGGAGCTTCGGCTCAAGAAGGGCGGCGCCACGACCATTCCGGTGAGCATCCTCGCCATCGACCGAGAGCAGTTCGTACGCGATCTGCAGGCCCATCTGAAGGCCACCATCAAGCCGCTCGACCAGGCTTCCGGAACGACTGAAGCGCCCTGATTGGTCCCAGGCCTGCTGGTCTTGTAGCCTGTTCGCGCAGTATGGAGGCGTCGCCTAGTCTGGTCTATGGCGCCCGCCTGCTAAGCGGGTTTGGGGCTAAAACCCCATCGAGGGTTCAAATCCCTCCGCCTCCGCCGGTTTCAACGAGTTTGGCCCCCCTTTGCGAGGGGGCCAAACTGCTATCTGACCTGCAGTTTTAAGCAATGCAAAAGTCCGTACGCCGGAACTTGGGTTACCCGAAAGTCACCTGCCTGCACAATAATCATCCTGTAGGCCTCTCGGCACCGGAATCGGCCTCGAGACCAGGAAGGGAAGAACATGAAGTTCGTACGCACTGCGGCGGCTCTCGCGCTGGCCTCGGCGGCGACGGTTGCGGTCACGCTGTTCCCCGCAGGCCCGGCCCAGGCGGACATCACCTGGGGATTCGGCGGTGAACCGAAGCAGGCGGTCAAGAGCCTGGACATCACTTGGGGCCTCACCGATGCGTCGGCCTCGAACTTTCAGTCGAAGGACATCACCTGGGGCTGATCAGGCTCAAGCGTTGCCTCAACTCAGTCGTCGATAGTGCTCGCGCCGCTACGGCCGATCTCGTATCCGAGTTGGAATCGGGTGTCGACGTCGAACTCCTCCTTCAGGTCAGCCACGTAGCCGGCGTAGGTCCGAGGGCTGACGCCCAACCTCTTCGAGGCGGCGGGATCTGAGTGGCCCTCGATCAGCATTCTCAAGGTCATGGACCGCTGCTCGCCGGCGATGTCCTTCAGTGTGGAGGCGTCGCCATGACCGAACGGGCGCCCGCGCTCCCATGCTCGCTCGAAGACGTCGACCAGATAGGCCACGACTGATGGCTCGCGGACGGCAACGGCGACATCGACCCCTTCCGGGCTGGGGATGACCGCAATTCGGCGGTCGAAGATCAGCATCCGGTTGAAAAACTCGTCGAGGGTGCGGACTTCGCCGCCCGCTGCGACTACAGCCGAGACGTACTCCCGCGTCTCGCTGCTACGCCTCGCGGCGTGCTGGTAGAGCGTGCGCATCGTGACCCCGCGCTTGATCATCGCCTGCTCCTTGGCGATCGCCTCCGCAAGTGCGTCCCCTCCCGCCCTGCGGTTCTGGGGCTGCGCGGTCAGCGCCTCGAACTCGCACTCGGCGGCGAGTGAGTCGACGAATGGCTGGATGGCGGGTCGATGCACGTAGGTGAACGGGCCGCGTTCGTCATCAGGTGCCGACCGCCGCCATGCGCTTCGAAGGGCTGTGAAGTTGTTGGCCCATTCGGCGGACTCCTGGAGCAGGCGAATACCTTCCTGCGTCATCGGGGCAACGATCTGCGCCTGGACGGTCGCCGGGTCAACGGGCACCCAGCTGGAGTCGCCGTCGCCAGCCTTGCGCACGAGCCCGAGTTCTTCCAGCGCGGCCAGTGCGTCAGCGAATTCTCCGTCCTGGCTGATCCGAGGGTCCGATGCGGGGAGCTCGCCTCTGTCTGCGATGAGCTCGAAGAGCTCGATGCCTTTGGACTCGAGCAATGCACGCGTACTGGGCGCGTGCCCCTCGTTGATCACGTTCTTCTCCTCGCCGGACGGCGTAGGTTGACGCTTGCTCACGCTCCACCTCCCCGATGCTGTGGCTAGCGCCAGATCTTCTCACACGTGGCGATTTCTGGTCACGGACCATCTTCCGCTACTGTTCTACACGTTGCTTCGGTAACGCTGCGCCTGTAGCTCAACGGATAGAGCATCTGACTACGGATCAGAAGGTTTGGGGTTCGAATCCCTACAGGCGCGCAGAACATGCAGGTCAGGCAGGATGCGCCAGATCCTCTCGGAGGAGACGGACATGCAGACTGACCAGATACTGGCCACTTCGAGTTGCGGCTCGAGGTGGCTTTCTGTTTCTAGGAGGCCCTCGGCGGGGCTCGTGCACCTGAGGTGCATGTATACGACGAACCGCCCTCTCATCACTGATTTCGTGCACTCTCCTACGGAGGTGCTGACGCTCTCGCAACTGGCCTAGGACCTGGGGGTACCTGCGCAGACGCTCTACGACCTGCGGTCTCAGGGCCGTGGTCCCCGAGGCTTCCGCGTCGGCCGGGAGCTGAGATTCCGGCGCGCGGAGATCGATGCCTGGCTGACCGGGATGGAGGAGGCCGATGCGGCCCGCCACCTCGGAGGCGAGGAACAGTGAGCGGCGGACGGCCGCGGACACGGATCGGAACGTACGGGGTGATCAACGTCCGCCTGGAAGGGCGCAACCACGTCGCGTCCACGCGTGTTCGTGATCTGGATGGGAAGCTTCGACGCGTTGTGGCGACCGGCACGTCGAAGGCGATGCGAGCCGACGACCATTTGCGGGCGCGGCGGAGATTCTCAATCTTGGCTAGGATCTCCGGGGAGGTTGCGGCTGGCTGTGTGCGCGGTGCGGAGGATCGATCGGCGAGGCCAACCGCGCCGAATTGGCGGTAGCGGTTGACCCATTTCGACGCACATGCGCGTGAGATCCCCATCTCTGCCGCGACGTGGGCGATGGGTCTGGTCGAGCAGCGCTCGATCAGCCGCCGGTGTCCCTCGATCGACAGCGGCGCGTTCGGATGATTCATCCTCAGCCTGCCTTCGGCGTCGCGTCCGTACGACCTGCGCTGTGGGCAGCGGCGTCACGTCGCGTTCTCGTGACCCTACGCCGGCTGAGCGCCCAGGTGAGTAGTCCGCAGAGGGCAAAGCTTGCGCCGAGAACGGCACATCCTGTCCACCCTGAAGCGGAGTAGATCGTGGTGGTGGCGGTCGCGCCGAGGGCGGAGCCGAGCGAGTAGAAGATCATGTAGCCGCCGATGGCGCTGCTGGTCTGACCCGAGTACGCGGCGGTGAGAAGAGTCTGGTTGCTGACGTGCGCGGCCTGGACAGCGAAGTCCAGGACGATGACACCGACGAGCACCAGCCATAGCGACCAGGTCGCCTGCCCGGATGCGATCCAGGACAGGGCCAACAGAGCGAGCGCAGTACCGGTCACGGAGTTGGCTCGGCCGGTGTCGGCCCATCGGCCTGCCCGTGCAGCTCCCAGTGCGCCAGCGAGCCCGGCGATTCCGAACAAGCCGATCTGGGCCGTGCTCAGCTGCCACGGTTCGGCAGCCAGTGGTAGCGCGAGTCCGCTCCAAAGCGTGCCGAAGGACGCGAAGAGGAAGAACGCGATCAGACCGCGCGAGATGAACAGCGGCTCGCGGAGGAGGTGCCCGAGCGAGGTCAGCACGTCGCCGTAGGTCCGACGACTCGACCGATGGTCTGCTGGCAGCTGCTTCAACACCGCGATCGAGAGCGCAACGAGGAGCAGCATGAGCGTGACGTAGATGCTTCGCCACCCCCACAGGTCGGCGAGAACCCCCGCCAGGACGCGCGCCCCGAGGATCCCGATGATGACGCCGGAAGTCACGATTCCGAGCGTGCGACCCCGCTCCGTAGGCGTGGACAGATCAGCAGCAAGTGCGACGGTGGTCTGCACGACGACGGCGAACACACCCGTCGCGGCGAGACCGGCGAGCAACAGCCACAGACCAGGGGCGACCGCGGCCACCAGCATGCCGACTGCGGCGAGGAGGAGTTGGCCCCCGATGAGCTTGCGCCGGTCCAGCATGTCTCCCAACGGGACCAGGACAGCCAAGCCGACCATGTAGCCGATCTGTCCAGCCGCCACGATCCACCCGAGGTCAGACTCGGGCACTCCTAGGTCTCGCCCAATCTGCGCGAGCACGGGTTGGGCGACGTAGATCGTCGCGACCGCGACCGAGCAGACCGTCGCGAGCAGCATCCTTCGGCCATGCGTGAGTCCCACACCCTCCCCAATCAGTAGCAATTTGCAACTGATTCGAGTATGGCAGAATGGTTTCAATATGCAACTCATCGGGAGCCGTGATGAACTCAGCCGTGCACGTTGACGACGTGACCTGGACCGACCCAACGTGCCCAGTCGCGCGGACGCTCGACCTCGTCGGAGACCGGTGGAGCCTGCTGATCATTCGCGACGCGATGGACAACGCGCGGTCGTTCACCGACTTCCAGCAACGCACCGGCGTCGCGCGCAACATCCTCACCGACCGGCTTCGCCGCCTCGTCGATCACGGCATTCTCAAACGAGAGACAGCGATCTCCGGACGACGCCAGGTCTACGTCCTTACCGACGCAGGCCGTGACCTCTTCACGGTCATCGTGGCCTTGCGTCAGTGGGGTGAGCGTCACGCGTTCGCCGACGACGAAGCGCACTCCGCCCTCGTGGACGAGGGTGGCAACCCGCTAGCCCGCCTGCGCCCGACCGACGCTCACGGTCACCAGGTCGACGTCGACTCAACCGAAGTCATACGAAACAGCTAATCGAGACACCCTTGTGGCAACCATGTAGGCCGGACGTCAACAACCTGCCGTCCCGCAACAACTAGACAAGCTCCACTTCACAACCGGAGGCCTTCACCTCTCAGCAGGCTCATCGCCCCAGGGCAGTGCAACCTCCCTGGGCATCACACCTAAGGCATGAGTCGCTCCACCCCTGGCAACGGCTCAAGCAAGGCCAGGGAAACAGGTTCCCTCAGCCTCGAGTTGCTGCGGCCGCGATGAGCGAGAAGGGCTCCAGCGTCGACGACTGAGGCGCAGCCATGATCGCCGAGAGTGCGGCTGCGCGGATGTTGTGGCCCCGGCTCCTTGCGCATGATGCATGCCTGAGACATCGTGCGCTTGATTTTCTAACTATTTGACCGTCTGCTGTGACTAACGTCTCCATTCCTGTGAATTCGAGGTTCTAGCACGCATGACCATGCCTGTCAGCGACTCTGCTATCAGACAGATCTTGCGCACGTAAAGTTCGCGTAACAGTTGAGTTCGGTCTGTCGACGGGATCGCGGCAAATTGACACCGTTATTTGGGGGAATCAGTCGGTTGCGGGTGGTTCGTTGCGACGGTCGCGACCGCGGAATTCGCATGGCATGCTGTCCAAATTTGTCTTCGGAGGAATAGATGTCAGGTCGACTAATTCTCGGGTGTGCATCGACAGGCGCGAAGTTCACGCCGTGGAACCACCGGGCAACCGGTGATGATGTGCTCGATCGAATCTGCACAGGAGCATCGATCAAAGCTGCCGTCGAGGAGACCGTCGAGGAGGCGGTCACTCTGTACCAAGCTGGAGTTCGGTACTTCCACTACCATGCTCGCAACCCTGAGACCCGTGAACAGACAACGGATAATTCGATCTACCAGGCGGTGAGCAGCCGCATCCAGCGCGAGTGTCCGGGCATGCTCCTGAGCTTCGGTGCCAGTCGCAATGGCGCCGAAGTGCGTGAGCGGGTGGCTCAGTTTGGCGAGTGGGAGCGGGTGAGTCAGTGCGCGCTGCCCCTTCACCTTGGTGGGGCCCACTTCGTGACCATCCAGGCGGCGGTGGAGCTTCAAGTGATCTGCGAGATCGAGCGCAAGTTCGGTCCCATCTCGCCCGAGATGGTGAGCAGCCGCGCGTTCGCTGACATTGTCGAGCAGAATGTGCCTAGCGATAACGAGGAGTCAGCATCACTTCAAACGCATTCGACCTCGAATGGTGCAGACTATGGAAGAACTTCTCCTCGCGTACAGTTCCTTGTTTACAGTGAGGCCGTCAAGCGTCGGCGACAGTTGGGCCTGCTTCATGAGATCGAGTGGGTCCAACTGGATCGCAGTTACGCGATGGCGCGCTACGCTATCGAACATCCGCACATCCGCCTCGGTGACTCGGGTCAGCTGAATGTCACCCTCCTTTTCGGATTCTCGCCGCGTTTGCCATTTCCGCATACTTACGCAGAGTTCAAGGCCGTCGTCGACTTGGCCAAACGCCTGGAGTACGACCTCGATGACCCCACGACGCGCACGAGGCGAGTAACGATCAGCGTCGGTGCGGCTGTACTCCCGCAGCAGGCCGAAGAGCACTTCCTGCCCCTCGACATCGACCCGGAAGGACGTGCAGTCTGTGCCCTACGCAGGATCGCGGCCTATGCCGCGCAACCAGATAGCGGAGTGGACATCTTGCGCGTGGGCATGGAGGACACCCCGTACATCGTTGACGAGGCCGGTAGGGTGGTCGAGGGTGAGAACGCGGACCTCGTTGCCATCGCGCGTGATGAGATCGGGCGTCACGGGGTGGACCAAGAGACCGACACCGACGTAGTGGAGCGCCGCATGAGGATCGACATGCTGCGTGAGCAAGCGGCTAACGAGCAACGTGACCCTTCCCAGCGCTTCACGCATCTCGCGGACGCTCAAGTGCTGGTGTCGCGACGGTGACGGTGGGTTCTGCTGGGTCTGAGGAACGGTCCTACCGGTGGGTGATCTTGACGGCGGCTACCTTTGCCCAGGCGATGGCCTGCTTCTTCGTGCAGGGCCTCGGTGCACTCGGGGGTTACCTCCAGCTCGCGTTGTCGTTGAACACGTTTGAACTCGGTCTGCTCCTGTCGGCCGCGCAACTGGTTCCTCTGGTCGGGCTGGTCATCGCTGGCGAGTTGCTCGATCGACTGGGCGAACGAACGGTTGTCGCCTGCGGCACAGCCATGGTCGGGATCGCGTTGCTCGCCGGCAGTATCACCTCCTCCTACCCGTGGCTGCTCTTAGCGCTCCTGGTGGTCGGAGCCGGATACAGCACGGCGCAACCCGGAGGTAGCAAAGCCGTCGCTGGATGGTTCCCTGCCAACCAGCGCGGCCTGGCGATGGGTATCCGGCAAGCAGGGCTCCCCCTTGGCGGTGCCGCTGCTGCTGCCTGCCTTCCGATGATCAGCGTCCATTTCGGATGGCAGGCGACGCTACTGTTCGGCGGTGGCGTCGCTCTCCTGGGTGCGATCTGCTTCGCCGCTCTCTACCGTCGGCCTCCTGAACTGCAATCGCCTGCGGGTCCTCGCGAGGCCACAGGGAATCACACCTCGCGCACGGAGGTTCTGCGCTCACCTGAGATGAGACGCATCATTGCGGCCGGAGTCGTCCTCATCACGGTGCAGTACGGAGTGCTTCTGCTGACTGCGCTGCACCTTCACCACACGGTCGGACTCCCGCTTGGTCAGGCAGCTGGCTTCGTCGTCCTCGCACAAGCCGCAGGCGTCGTCGGGCGGGTCGCGCTCGCGGCACTTACCGATCGTGCTGGCGCCGACCGCTTCACCACCGTACGTATGTGCATGGTCGCCTGCGCCGTCGCGATATTCGCCTTGGTGAAGCTGCCTGTTGAGAGTCCCTGGGCGATCAGTGGGATCGTCGCTCTGCTCGGTTTCTTCGGGATCGGCTGGTACGGACCTTGGGTCACCTATCTCTCTGAGGTCTCGCCGCCCGGCCGACAGGGTTTCGCGATCGGTAGTGCCATGGCTTTCAACCAGGTGGCTGTCGTGCTCGCGCCACCCTTGCTGGGGCTCCTCAGCGACCGTACCGACTCTTACACAACCGGATGGATCGTGCTCCTACTGGGCTGCGTTGTCGGACTCTCCCTGACAAGAACATCACCACTGGTCGGACGCAGGAGCCGCACTACAACCTCAAGCATCAACACGTTGCCCGAGCACACCCCCCTCGCAGAGCAGGAGCCCAAGTGAGCAACGCCCCATTGGCAACATCTCAGCGGTTCAATGCTGTTTCGGGATCACCCACGCTGATCGTGGACAGCAAGGCAAAGGCGCTACGCGCCGCCGGCGAGAACATCGTCAGCTTCGGCGCAGGTGAGCCCGACTTCCCAACCCCTAGCCATATCGTCGAGGCTGCCGTCGAGGCGTGCCGGGATCCGCGGATGCAGAAGTACGGTCCGACAGCGGGACTTCCGGAACTGCGGGCCAACATCGCAGAGAAGACACGTCGCGACAGCGGGTTCCAAGTCGCGCCGGAACAGGTTCTGGTGACCAATGGGGGCAAGCAGGCGGTCTTTGCCGCCCTTGCCGCCCTCGTCGAGAATGGCGATGAGGTCCTCGTTCCGACGCCTTACTGGAGCACCTACCCAGAAGCGACAAAGATGCTCGGCGGCATCGTCCGGCTTGTCACCTGTCGCGAGGACACCGGGTTTCGGTTGACGGTGGATGACCTAGACGCCGCCTTCACCACTCGGACCAAGGCCCTCGTGCTGGCATCGCCCTCAAATCCGACTGGAGCCGTCTACACCAGGGAGCAGATCCAGGCGATCGGACGATGGGCACTTGAACACGACGTCTGGATCATCACCGACGAGATCTACGAGCATCTGGTCTACGGAGACGCCACGTTCCACTCCATCCCGGTCGAGGTCCCGGAGATGGCCCAGCGAACGATCGTGGTCAACGGGGTCGCCAAGACCCACAGCATGACGGGATGGCGCGTCGGGTGGCTACTCGCCCCCATCCCGCTTGCTCCGCAGTTCGAGCACTACCAGTCACATGTAACCTCACATGTGTCTCACGTTGCACAGAGAGCGGCAAACGCAGCTGTCTCTGGCAACCTTGAGGAGTTCGGCCGGATGCATCGCGCCTTCGCCCAGCGCCGCCAAGCCATTCACCGTTCCCTTGCCCAGATGCCGGGGATCGAGTGCGAACTGCCCAGCGGAGCCTTCTACATCTTCCCGTCGATCCAGGGCCTGATGGGCCGACGACTTTATGGCACACCGATCACATCCACTCTGCAACTAGCCGAGATGGTGCTCGACAACGCCAAGGTTGCCTTCGTTCCGGGCGAAGCGTTTGGCGCCCCTGGATACGCCCGGTTCTCCTACGCCCTCGCCGACGATGCGTTGGCCGAGGGCATGGAGCGCCTAGCGAAGTTCCTCAATGCCGGCCTGGAATGAGCAAGGTCGGAGCCAGGACGAGGTACGCCGCGCGGTTGCCTACGAGCGTTGCCGACACAGCTAATACCTGTCGTCCTCGAACGCCAGCGCACAAGCACAGCGAGCGCCCAGCACTGCTCGTTTGCCGCCGGTGACACGTTCCTTACCAACACCCCGACTTTGGAGACACGCCCTATGCGTCCAGGACTTACTCGACGAGGTCGTGCGCCGGCTCACCGAGCACCACAGTGTGGCTCGGCGGGTCGCGCTGAATGCTGACTCGATCAACTTCTAGTAGTGGTCACTGTCGCTGGAGTCTTGCGATCGGGGTGGGCTCGCTGCGGCCGCGGACGGTGACGGGCTCGAGGACCTGCCAGTGCGAGCTCTCCCCGTCGGCCGCAGGGAGGAGGTTGGCGCGGGCGATCACGCGGCCCCGGACCCCCTTGGCGTGGTCTGTCAGACGGGCGGCCTCGTTTACGGGATCCCCAATCACCGTGTACTCGTGACGCTCGTGGGTGCCGACGTTGCCAGCGACCACCGGTCCGGCAGAGATGCCGATGGCAGCGGTGAGCTCGGGCACCTCGAAGGCCAACCGGTGCGCGAGAATGCGGGCTGCGGCAAGTGCCCGGCGCGCGCGGTCCTCGACCTCGACCGGGGCGCCCCAGATCGCGAGTGCGGCGTCGCCGGCGAACTTGTTGATCCAGCCGCCGTGCTCGTGCACGACGTCGATGACGACGCCGAAGAACCTGTTGAGCAGGGTGACGACCTCGTCAGGCGGGCGTCGGGTGGCTAAGGCGGTGGACCCGATGATGTCGACGAAGAGGACTGCGACGTCCCGCACCTCGCCGCCGAGGTTCACGCCGCCTTCGAGCGCTGTGCGGGCCACATCCACGCCGACCTGCTGGCCGAATAGCTCCCGGATCTGCTCGCGCTCCCGCAAGCCTGCCATCATGTCATTGAACCCGGCTTGGAGGATGCCCAGCTCGGTGCCGTCGTAGATCTCGACCCGAGCGGTGAGGTCGCCGCGACGGACTCGCGCGACGCCATCCCGCATGGCCCGCACGGGGTCGGCGACTGCTCTGGATGCGAGGAACGTGCTGAATGAACCGACTAGCAACGCCGTGCCACCGAGTACCACCATGGTGATCACGAGCTGGCGTCGGGACACCTCGTCGCCCAGAAGAAGGGCGAGTAGGCCTGACAGGACAATGCCGAGTACCGCTATCCCGGTGCCGAAGATCCAGACCAGCATGGCCCGGAAGCCGACCGTGCGGATTCCTAGGCGGTCTGGCACTCCTGAGGTCAGGGCACGCCGAGCCAGGGGACGCAACACGCGCTCTGCCATAAGGTACGTCACAGTGCAGACGGCAAGCCCTGTCAGCCCGACGACCAGCATGACCAGTCCGCCGAGGCCAGCGCTGCGCTGGGCGTTGAGAAGTCCGAACACCACGGCCGCCAGGATCCAAAGCTGCACCTGCACCCAGACCAGCCGCGCAGGGGTGCGGAGCAACTTCTCCTGCTCACCGGATTCTGGTTCCCGCTGCTCCCTCTGCCAGGTTGCGATCCCCCTGGTGATCGCGTAACCGCGAAGGGTCGCGAGGGCGACGGCGGGCAGGGTGTAGGCCGCTGTGAGTACCAGGTTCAGCAGCTCGAGTTGATCCCGCTCAGCCACTTGGGGGCTGGGCACGACGAGAACCACCAGGCAGTAGGCGACCCCGGCACCGATGAGATTGGCGCCTCCGAGCAGGATGGTCAGGACGATCCGGATTCGCCAGAGTAGCCACGCTGGCGAGAGCAAGCGCGGTGCCAGCCCCTCCAACGCGGTCAAGGTGTCCTCTTCCCAGACACGCGCTGGCTTCCCTGTCCGGTCACGCCTTGCCGCCGTCGCGTCCTAACACGGCGTGATAGGCATGGAGCATGCGACGCACGTCGTCCATCGGTCTTGTCGACCGCTCAGCGCGGCTGAGGATAATGGCGCCCTCGACTGCTGCGATGGTTGAGGTGGCGAGCGTCGTCGCGGCGTCCTCGGTGAGTCCGTCGGCGCGGTAGAACTCGGTGAGCTGCCTCGCCCATGTACGGAACGTGTCGTTGGCCAGATCGCTGTCGGCCTCGGCCGCAACCGTCACACCGACGATCGGGCATCCCGCCCGGTAGTCGGTATCGAGCAGCATCTGGGACCACATATCGATAAAGCGGTCGAGGGCCGTGTCGGGCTCGGTCGCCATGTTGGCGATCCGCGTCGTGATGAAGTCGGTTGCAAACTGCGCAGCCTCGCGGACCAGCTGATCGCGGCCGCCGGGGAAGTGGTGGTACACCGACCCTCTCGGCGCACCACTGTCGGCGAGCACGGCGTCGACAGTGACACCGCGCGACCCGCGCTCGCGGAGCAGAGTAACTGCGCTGGCCAGCATCCGCTGCTTTGTGCCTTTGCGTCGGTCGTTCAACGGTTCCCACCTCCTATGAGGTGTGTCATAGTACCTAGACTATGGTGTCGAACATAATCCATAGTCCGGTGGAGACCGGCCGACGACCAGTAAGGGCAGCGGGATGACGACGACTGACGGTGGATGGCAGAAGACGGCCTGCATCCTGTGTGAGAACAATTGCGGGTTGGAGGTGCAGCTCGACGGACGCAGCCTGGTGAAGATTCGCGGCGACAAGGCCCACCCGAATTCGAAGGGCTACACGTGTGAGAAGCCGTTGCGCCTGGACAAGTACCAGAGCAACCCGCACCGTTTGACCAGCCCGCTGCGCCGCACCCCCGAGGGTGGCTACGAGGAGATCGACTGGGATACCGCGATCACCGAGATCGGGGCCAGGCTCGCCCAGGTACGGGACGAGTACGGTGGCGACAAGATCTTCTACTACGCCGGCGGCGGGCAAGGGAACCACCTCGGCGCAGCCTACGGACGTAGCCTGCTCCACGCGCTGGGAGGGCTCTACTACTCCAACGCGCTGGCGCAGGAGAAGGTCGGTGAGGCCTGGGTCGATGCCCAGCTCTACGGCACCCACACGAGCGGGGACTACGAAAACTCCGAGGTCGCCCTCTTTGTCGGCAAGAACCCGTGGCAGAGCCACGGGGTCGCCCACGCCCGCACGGTGCTGCGCGAGATCGCTCGTGATCCCGAGCGGGCGCTCATCGTGATCGACCCTCGTCGGTCAGAGACTGCAGAGATCGCCGACATCCACCTCCAAGTCAAACCCGGCACCGATGCCTGGTGCCTGGCCGCCATCCTCGGTGTTCTCGTCGAGGAAGACCTCGTCGACCGGGCGTGGCTGCGTGAGCACACCACCGGCGCCGACGCAGTCCTCGCGGTCCTCCAGCAAGTCGACGTGACCGACTGCAGCCGCAAGTGCGGCATCGACGAGGAGCTCATCCGCACGACGGCCCGGCGGATCGCCCGCGCCTCCAGCCTCGCGACCTACGAGGACATCGGTGTGCAGCAAGGACCCAACAGCACCCTCGTGTCGTACTTGAACAAGCTCCAGTGGATCCTGACCGGCAACTTTGCTAAGCCCGGCGCAGTTCACATGCACTCCTGGCTGTTTCCCCTCGTTGGAAGCTGGCACCACATCCCGCCCGAGAGGCCGATCCCACTGGCGCGGACCCGGCAAGTGGTCGGTGATCTGGCGATGCGTCGTGCCGCACCGCTGATACGGAACCTCCTCCAGGCAGGCGAGAGTTCGCCGCGCCGGCGCGCGATGGCTGAGAAGTCGGCTGATGTCGCGCTGAGCGCGTTCTTCGACGCCGTCTCGGTTCCATTGGCGCGTCGCTTCGCGAACACGCTCAATATGCACAACGGGCCCGACACCACGCCCGTGACGGGCGCCCCGATCTTCTCCGGCTTGGTGCAGGCGACGACGATCACCGAGGAGATTCTCACCGATCACCCTGACCGTCTGCGGGCAATGTGGGTCGACGCCTCCAACCCGGTGCATTCACTGCCTGACTCCCAGCGGATGCGCGCGGCCTTCGAGGAACTCGAGCTGACCGTCGTGGTCGACGTCGCCATGACGGAGACGGCTCGCTGCGCCGACTACGTTCTCCCGGCGACCAGCCAGTTCGAGAAGTGGGAAGGGTCGCTGTTCACCCTGCACTTCCCGCACAACGCCTACCAGGCCCGTGCACCCCTCATGGACCGTTTGGCCGGCACCCGCCCCGAGCCGGAGATCTACGTCGCGCTCATCGACGAGCTCGGTGTGGTCGACCAGGTACTCATCGACCAGCTCACCGCTGCCGCCCGGATCGGCCGCAAGGCTTTCGCCCTGGCGTTCTTCTCCACTCTCGCTGCCCGCCCCGAGCTAACCGGTGTGGTTCCGTACCTGCTGTACAAAACCCTCGGGTCGACCCTCCCGGACGGCCAGGAGTCGCTGGCGGTCGTGTGGGGGATGGCCCATCTGTGCGCGATCGGCTACCCCGACGGGGTTTCCCGTGCTGGTCACCAGGGCAGCGGGTTCGACCTCGGCGAGTCGCTGTTCGCGGCGATACAGGAAAGCCGGCAAGGGGTCACGATCACCGATGACCGGTACGAAGACGCGTGGGGATACATCCACCACGACGATAAGCGCATCCACGTCCACATCCCCGCGCTCATCGAGGAACTGGGGCTGCTTCTGTGGACCGAGCCGAGGTTCACCTCGTCTGAGTTCCCGCTCACTCTCTCTGCAGGCGAGCGCCGCGCCTTCACAGCCAACGTCATCTTCCGCGATCCCGAGTGGCGACGCCGAGACAAGTCGGGCGCGTTGCGGATCTCATCCGAGGACGCTGCCGCCCTTGGAGTGCAGACAGGCGATGCGGTACGAGTCGTCACTGAAGTGGGCGAGGCGGCCGCGACGGTGGAGATCAGCGACATCATGCAAGCAGGCCATATCTCCCTGCCGAACGGATTCGGGCTCGCCCATCCCGACACCGACGGCCAAGACAACGTCGTCGGCACGCCCCCCAACGAGCTCACCGGGATCACTCGCCGAGACAAGTTCTTCCTCACCCCATGGCATAAGAACGTGCCGGCCCGGATAGAACGCCTGGAATCCGAGCCCGTCGCTGTGGAGGCGGGATGAGTACGGCTGGAGTCCTGGCGGGCGGAATCACAGCGGATGTGATGGTGAGCATCCCGAAGACGCTCCCTCACGACGCGAGCATCGAGGCTGCGCGAGAGGTCCTCGAGGACGCGCACGTGCACATGGTGCTTCTGACGCGCGGTGGCGAGCTGGTCGGAACGATCACTCGAGACGACCTGCCTGATGACTGCCGCAGTCCGGGGCCGGCGCTCAGCATCGCCGTGCTCCAGGGCCGGACGGTGGCACCCACCGAGACAGTCGCGGAAGTCCGCGGACGCATGCTCGCCCGGAAACAACGCCGCCTCGCGGTAGTCGACGACGATCACCAGCTGCTGGGTCTGCTCTGCCTCAAGCGAGACCATTCGGGATTCTGCAGCGACCAGGGCGTCCGTGCACGCGCTGCCGAACGCTCCGCCACACAACCGCATCAGTTCGAAGGAAAGTCGCGATGACACTGCCCACCCTCCGTGTCGCCATTGTCGGGTCCGGCCCGGCCGGAATCTATGCCGCAGACGCTCTGACCAAGTCTGACACCGCCATCACCTCCGGCGTTGCAGTCGACATCTTCGAGCGCCTCCCAGCACCGTTCGGGCTGATCCGCTACGGCGTCGCCCCGGACCACCCACGGATCAAGGAGATCGTGACAGCACTGGAGAAGGTGCTCGACAAGCCGCTGGTCACCTTCTTCGGCAACGTCGACATCGGCTCTGACCTGACCCTCGACGACCTGCACGCGTCCTACCACGCCGTCATCCTCGCCACCGGCGCCATGAGGGACCGCCGCCTCGACCTACCCGGTGTGGACCTGGTCGGCAGCTATGGAGCTGCGGACTTTGTCTCCTGGTACGACGGTCATCCCGACGTGGCGACCCAGTGGCCGCTCTTCGCGGAGCGGGTAGCCGTGCTCGGTGTTGGAAACGTTGCCCTCGACGTAGCGCGCATCCTCGCCAAGACCGCTGACGAACTGCTCGTCACGGAGATCCCGGCGAACGTGGAGGCCGGCCTGCGCGCCAACCAGGCACGCGCGATCCACGTTTTCGGCCGGCGCGGACCCGCACACGCCAAGTTCTCCCCCCTGGAACTTCGCGAACTAGACCACAGCCCGACCATCGAGGTCATCGTCGACCCTCGCGACATCCAGTACGACGAAGAGGCCGTCGCGCTGCGCCGATCCTCCAAGCAAGTCGACTTGGTGTGCCGGACACTCGAGGGCTGGGCATCGCGGGAGCCGGGAGACCGGCCGCACCGGCTCCACCTGCATTTCTTCGAGGAACCCGTCGAGATCCTCGGCAACGGCGGGGCCGTCGCCGGTCTGCGAACCTTCCGCCGCGCGCCCGAAGAGGAGCCGCAACAGTCCACCTGGGAGATGGACGCCGTCTACCGCGCTGTCGGCTATCGCAGCGAAGCCCTCAACAGCGTCCCGTTCGACGAGGTCTCCGCGACGATCCCGAACAAGGCCGGCCGGGTCCAGTCACCGGCAAGCGAAGCGATACCCGGCACCTACGTGACCGGCTGGATCAAGCGCGGCCCGGTCGGCTTGATCGGGCACACCAAGGGGGACGCCAACGAGACGGTTGCGTGCCTGGTCGAGGACTTCGCCGCGGGTCGGCTCACCGACCCGATCGGAGTCCCGAACCGCATCGAACGGCTCCTCCAGGACCGAGGAGTCCAACACACCACATGGGAGGGGTGGTACCGGCTGGATGCCCACGAGCGTGCCCTGGGCCGACCATCTGGCCGAGCCCGAATCAAGGTCATCGACCGCGCGGCCATGGTGGCCATCTCCAACGACACCGCCCAGGAAGGCACCGCGTCATGACCTATGTGATCGCCCAGCCCTGCGTCGACGTCAAAGACCGCGCCTGTGTCGAGGAGTGCCCAGTCGACTGCATCTACGAGGGCAAACGGATGCTCTACATCCAGCCCGACGAGTGTGTCGACTGCGGCGCCTGCGAACCAGTCTGCCCCGTGGAGGCCGTCTTCTTCGAGGAAGACGTCCCCGAGGACTGGGAGCCCTTTGTCGCCGCCAACGTCACATTCTTCGACGACCTTGGCAGTCCCGGGAGCGCTGGCCAACTTGGTCCGCTCAACCGTGATGCCGAGTACGTCGCGACGCTACCCCCGGCTACCTCATGACCGCTCGGCTCCCTCTCCTGGATGCGGTCAAGCGGCGGTCGACCTACACGTGGCCCGAAATAGACCAACCACTCTACTTGGAGGTTTGCGCATGACATCCACAACCAAAGCGTCGTTGAGCGGGCTGGAACTGCTCCGTGCCGGAGCTGCTTCCATTGCCCAGCGCCCAGGCATCGGGCAGCTACTGGGCATGGAAGTTGAGGCTCTCGAGGAGGGGCTAGTCAGCTTCGCGGTGACGACGCAGCCTGCCTTCGCCAACCCGCTCGGGGATGTGCACGGCGGCATCTGTGCCACTCTGCTGGACTCCGTGATGGGGTGCGCCGTCCATACAACCCTGGAGGCGGGCGTCGGGTACTCCACGATCGAGATCAAGGTCAACTACACGCGAACGATCAGCGTCGAGGGAAGACGCCTGACAGCCATCGGTAAGACGATTCATACAGGCCGCCGCACGGCAACCGCCGAGGGAGAGGTCCGCGACGACGAAGGCCGCCTCGTCGCCCACGGCACCACCACCTGCCTGATCCACCGGTCCGACCCGCCTAGCGAGCGCACATGACTGCCGCCCGGCTACTTCTTGTGGAGACGATGGGGCTGGCGCAAGCGAGGCCCGTCTTCAATCTCGTCAGCTCACCCAATCCCGTTGCCATAGCGTTTCTGTACAGCCAGGACCGCCTCACCCGGGCAGTGGATCGCGACGACCCTCACCCGGTGCCGTCGTCCCAGCCAGCGATAGTCGGCGCCGACACCTGCCAGAGGCGTTATGCATGTGTCCGGGTGGACCGCGTCGTCGCGGACGCTGCCGGTGCCGGTGCCCATTGGGCCACTTAGGCTCGGCGAGCGGCGCGATATCGCAGTTCTCGCGGTATGCCCGCCGTGGCTGTCGATGGTCGGCGACGTCGTGACCACCGGTGCGGCAGTCGTGCCCTGGCGTGCCAAACTTGGCGCGCTGATGGCCGGCTTCGAGACGGTCCGACGTGAAATCACCGGAACGACGCAGATCGACCCGAGACTCTCGTGAGTCCCGGGCCGATCCCGTCACCGGTGATCCGGTCAGCCGGCGTGGCCACCGAGGAAGTCACCGGCGTAGTAGAGGCCCAGGCCGTAGGAGCCGCCGTGCTCCTTCACGATGTCGGTCGTGGCGACGTACGTCTCGGTGCGAGCCCAGTCGCGCTGCAGCTCGAGCAGCACCTGGATCCAGGTCACCGGAACGGCGCCGGCCTTGATCATCCGGTTGAGGGCGTGCTCGTGGGCCGCGGTGCTGACGCCACCGGAGGCGTCGGTGACGACGTAGACCTCGTAGCCCTGTGCCAGCGCGGAGAGCGCCGGAAGCACCAGGCAGACCTCGGTCCACAGGCCCGAGAGGACGATCTTGCGGCGGCCGGTGGCCTTGATCGCCTCGACGACGTCGGCGTCCTCCCAGGTGTTCATCGTGGTGCGGTCGATCGGCTTCTGGTCGGGGAAGACCGCCTGCAGCGCGGGCAGCAGGTTGCCGGAGAACGACTGGGCGGCAACGGTGGTCAGGACGGTCGGTACGTTGAACGCCTTGGCCGACTTCGCCAGGCCGACCGTCGCGTTGATGATGGACTGCCGGTCGTCGGAGCCGACGCCGAAGAACATCTGCGGCTGGTGGTCGACGAACAGGAAGACGCTGTTCTCGGGGGTGATCAGGTCCTCGCTCGGAGCGGCCTGGACAGCGTCGATGTTGAACTCGGTCATATCAATCTCTCTCTTCTTCGAGAACTTCTCCCCGGACTCCGGGGTACTCGTCGGGGCCGTGCCGGCCGGGACGGGGACTGTGGATGGGACGGCGGCCGCGTGACGGCCTGGGTTGGGCGGACTGCTCAGCAGAAGTCGTCGGCCAGCGCGGCGTAGTCGCCGACGCGTTCCCCACGGGAGGTGCGCCATTCGCTCTGCTCCTTCGAATCGGCTGCGGCGTCCAGGAACGCCTTGGCCTGACGTACGCCTCGCGGTTCTGCGGGCGCCTGGTAGCCGCCGAAGTGGGCGACGGGAGACCATTCGACGCTGATCTCGGGCAGCGGGGCCGCCTGGCCCTCGTACTCGGCATTGGCGTAGACGACACGCCCGCCTGCGACCGTGACAGCGGCCTCGATGAACGGGATCCGGTCGGCCTCGACGGTGAAGTAGTCCTCGGTCAGCACGGCGAGGTCGCCGTACTTGCCGACGGTGATGGTGCCCTTCTTCTCCACCTCGCCGGTCAGCTCCGCGCCGGAGACGGTGTAGAACTCGAGCGCCTTCTCCCGGGAGACGATGTTCGCCGGGGAGTACAGCCGGTTGCCGCCGATGTCACGACCTGCGACCAGCCAGTGGAGCGACAGCCAGGGGTTGTAGGACGAAACCCGGGTCGCATCGGTCCCTGCCCCGACCACGAGACCTGCGTCGAGCAGCTTCGTCACCGGCGGCGCCCACTCCGCGGCCAGGCGGCCGTAACGCTCCTGGAAGACCTTGCCCTGAAAGTACATCCGGTTCTGCACGGCCACGTTGCCGCCCAGGGCCTTGAGCCGGTCGATGGACTGGTCGGAGATCGTCTCGGCGTGGTCGAAGAGCCACGGGACACCGAGGGTGTCCTGGCCGAGGTCGGCCGCGATCTTCTCGAAGACGTCCAGGTCGTGCCGGATCGTCTCGTCGTACGTCGCGTGCAGACGGAAGCCCCAACCGTTCTCGATCAGGAGCCTGGCGGCCTTCTCCAGATCCCCTGCCGCACGGCCAGTCAGCTGAGGGCGGGGCTCCGCGAAGTTCTCGAAGTCCGCCGGACTCCAGGCGAGGTTCTCACCGGCGCCGTTGGCGCGGAGCCATTCGTCGCCGTCGCCCGGGGAGACCATCCCGATCCAACGCTTGAGGTCGTCGATCTCCTGGCCCGCGGTCTGCGGGAAGAGGTGGTACGCCACCCGGACCGTCAGCTCGCCGGCCTCGGCCAACGAGGTGATGGTGCCGTAGTCGTCCGGGAAGTCCTGGAAGCCACCGGCGGCGTCGATCGCGGAGGTGAGACCGAAACGGTTCAGCTCGCGGAAGAAGTGCCGCGTCGACTCCTTCTTCTGCTCGTCGCTGAGATGCGGTCCCTTGCCGAGCGTGCTGTAGAGCAACGTCGCACCGGGCGCGGCGAGGAGCAGGCCGGACGGCTCGCCCTTGTGGTCTCGGACGATCTGGCCGCCGAGCGGGTTCGGCGTCTCCTTGGTGTAGCCCACCGCGCGGAGAGCCGCTTTGTTCAGCAGGGCGCTCTGGTAGAGGTGCAGGATGAAGACCGGCGTGTTCGGCGCAGCGTCGTTGAGCTCCTTGAGCGTCGGCAGCCGCTTTTCGGCGAACTGCTCGGCGGTGAAGCCACCGACCACGCGGACCCACTGTCCCTCCGGCGTACGCGCCACCTGCTCCCTCAGCATCTGGAGAGCCCGCTTCAGGGAACGTACTCCGTCCCAGCGGAGCTCGAGGAGGTAGTTGTTGCCACCGCGGATGACGTGGGTGTGGGAATCGTTGAGCCCCGGGATGACCCGGCGCCCGAGGGCGTCCACGATGCGCGTCCCGTGCCCGATGTGGGGCGCGACCGTGGCGTCGTTGCCGACGGCGACGAAGACGCCGTCCTTGATTGCCACAGCAGTCGCCGCCGGGTTGTCGCGGTC
Organism: Nocardioides turkmenicus; assembly: GCF_011045035.1. Lineage (GTDB taxonomy): Bacteria > Actinomycetota > Actinomycetes > Propionibacteriales > Nocardioidaceae > Nocardioides > Nocardioides turkmenicus. Next base: position 307,164 of record NZ_JAALAA010000002.1, on the reverse strand, counting down.
GCCGGTGTGGATCTTGCCGTTGCGGACCACCAGGTCCGCCGGCAGCTGGGCGCCGTCGTGAGGCTGTACGCCGCCGACGGGCATGGTCGGAGTGGCCATGAGGAAACTCCCTGACTGGATCTTCTGATGCTCGGTCGAGCACCTTCGATCTCGAAGTTAGGTCTAGGTTTCCGATAACTCCAACACTGGAAATAGAGCGGTACGATCGGTTTCAGCGATCACCAATCATCCAGGGGAGGCATCGTGGAGATTCGCCATCTGCGCTACTTCGTCGCCGTCGCGGAGCTGCAGAACTTCACTCGCGCAGCGGAGCGGAGCTTCGTCGCCCAGTCCGCGCTCAGCCAGCAGATCGGCCGCCTCGAGCGTGAGATCGGCGCACCCCTGTTCGTCCGCGGGGGCCGGAAGGTCGAGTTGACCCCGGCTGGCGAGCTGCTCCTGCCGCACGCGCGCCGGCTCATCGCCGACGAGCGGAGAGCACGACTCGAGGTGCGCTCCTACCTCGGCCTGGAGAAGGGACACCTGCGTCTGGGCCTGATCCAGACCGCGCTCAGCGCGGTCGACATCGCCGGTCCCGTCGCGACCTTCCACGATCGCCACCCCGGCATCGACATCCAGATCAGCAACCGTCCGTCCTGGACGATGGTGGAGGACGTATGTGCCAGCGAGCTCGACCTCGCTGTCGTGGCCATCGGGCCTGATGAGCTGCCCGCCGGACTGGAGCACCGGCTCCTCGCCACCGACGCCTTGGTCGGGGTGGCCTGCGAACGCCTCGTCGAGGGGCTGGAGAGCCCGATCTCCCTGACCGATCTGCTCGCCCGCGGTCGGATGATCCATTTCTCGAAGGGCACCGGGATGCGCCGCCATGTCGACGAGGCCCTGCACCGCTGCGGCGTCGAGGCGCTCTCGTCCCTCGAGCTTGCCCAGGCGTCCGACATCCTCCGCTTCGCGGCGCTGGGGCTGGGAGTGACGGTGGTGCCGCAGACCCTGGCGACCTATGGGATCACCGCGATGCCCGACCTGGCGGTGCCCTACCGGGTCTTCGGCCTGAACGACCCCGACGCGGTCCACCCCGTGACAGCGGTCTACGACGCGCAACGGATCCCGGCCTCGGGCCGGGCGTTCCTCGACGTGCTCGAGGAGTTCATCAACGATAAGCAGAACCGATCGTAATCAGACACAACTTGTGTTGGGATGATCGACCGGCGAGGCCGACACTGGGAGCACATCCAATGTGCTCAATGTGAAGGGAGATCGCCGTGGACGTCGGGCTCGATCTCGGACTGCTGGTCCTTCGTGTCGTGCTGGGCGGCTTCGTGGCCGCCCACGGCATCCAGAAGCTCACCTACTGGTGGGGCGGCACCGGCCTGACCGGGTCGACCCAGGAGTTCCGCGATGACGGCTTCCTGGGCGGAGTCTGGACAGCCCTGCTCGCCGGACTCACTCAGGTCGGCGCCGGAGTGCTGCTGATCGGCGGGCTGCTGACCCCGGCGGCCGCGACCGGCGTCATCGGAGTCATGACCGTCGCGACGACGGTCAAGCTGAGGTCCGGCTTCTGGTCCCAGGACGGCGGGTTCGAGTACCCGTTGTTCCTCGCAGCCCTCGGCGTCGTCGTCGCATGGACCGGCCCCGGTTCCTGGTCCGTCGACGAGATCGTCGGCCTGACCGCGTACTGGATTCCGGCGGTGTCCCTGGCGGCGACCGTCGGCGGCATCGGTGCCGCCCTGCTGCTCCGTCTGGCGCTGCACCGCGACCATCTCGAGAACCACCCCGCAGGAGGTGCGGCATGACCCTCACGAACCACATCCTCGACGCCTGGCACCTCATCGTGCCGCCCCGCGGCAACCCGCACGGCCCGCTACCCCCGCTCCTGCTGCTGCTCACCTTCGTGACCGGACTGGTCGATGCGTTCAGCTACCTCATGCTCGGTCATGTGCTCGTGGCCAACATGACCGGCAACGTGGTGTTCCTCGGTTTCGCCGTCGGTGGGGCACCCGGGTTCATCTGGTGGGCATCGCTCCTGGCGATCGGTACGTTCCTGGCCGGCGCAGTTCTGGGCGGCCGCCTCGAGACCACGGTCGGGCATCACCGCGGTCGCCATCTCTTCCTGACGGCCATCGCCGAGACCGTCCTGGTGGCGCTGAGCCTGCTGGCCGCGTGGCAGGCCGCGGCGCCGTACGAGGGTTGGGTGCTCGCCCTGCTGATCGCCCTCCTCGGTGTCGCCCTCGGACTCCAGAACGCCACCGCCCGCGCCCTCGCCGTACCGGACCTGACCACGACCGTCCTCACCCTGACGATCACCGGCATCGCCGCCGACTCCCGAGCAGCGGGAGGCCAGAACAGCAAGATCGGGCGCCGGCTGGTCCCGATCAGCAGCATGTTCCTCGGCGGACTCGTCGGTGCGCTCCTCGTCGTCGGCGGTCACGACCTGTGGACACTGGCCGTCGCCACGGGCGTCCTCGCCGTGGTCGTGATCGGTGCGCTGGGCCCGTCCAGGTCCCGGGCCTCGTGGGTGTCGAAGAAGTAGCGGCCGCCGATCGGCTTCAGGAGCCTTTCAGATCTGGGGTGGGTGAGCTCGGTCGTCGAGTTGGACGGCCTGGCCGCTGTCCCCGGGACCCAGAGTGGAGCCCTGGCCTCGGTATGACCCGGCCTTCCTGCCTGGATGACCAGATACGAGTCATTATCATTTCATGGGAGCAGTGGCGAATGATGAATCGACGACTGCTGACCTGGCCGCCTCGGCTGGCCGAGGGCTGAGAGCGCGGAGGCACAATCGGGATGGAGCTACGCCACCTGGAGTTCTTCGTCGCCGTGGTGGAGGAAGGCACGTTCACGGCCGCCGCCGTGCGGTTGCACGTGGTCCAGTCGGCTGTGTCGGCCGGTATCAAGGCGATCGAGCGCGAGTTGGGTGCGCCGTTGTTGGAGCGCGGCGCGCGCGGCGTCACGGTCACGGCGAGTGGCGAGGCTCTCTTGGTGCATGCCTATCGGACCCTCGAGGCCGCGCGGGATGCTCGTGATGCCGTGGCCCTCGTGCGAGGCGGTCTGGGTGGGATCCTTCGTATCGGAACCATGACCTCGACAGGTAGTCTCGACGTTCCCGGCATCCTTGCCGCATATCGCCAGGCGCATCCTGGGGTGGGACTTCGCCTCGTGGTGATGCCGACCGGTTCCAGGGGCCTCGTGGAGGCGGTCGCCGAACGTCGCCTCGATCTGGCCTTCGTGTCGCCGCCCGGCGCTGAGGCGAGTCGTGTTCGGCTGATGCCGCTTGCGACGAGCCGGATGGATCTAGTCATCCCGGCAGGTCATGCCCTCGACCAAGCAGAGAGCGTCTCCCTGCGTGATCTCGACGGCATGGACTTCATCGACGCTCCCATGGGCTGGGGGAACCGGGCGGTCGTGGACCGTGCATTCGAGCAGGCGGGCGCGGCGCGGCGGGTGACGATCGAGGTCGCGGATACCGCGACGGTGCCGGCGTACGTCCGGGCCTCGCTTGGCGTGGCGCTGCTGCCACGGCCGGAGACCGAGCGGCTGCCAGAGGGCCTCGTGGTGCGCCGGCTGCCCGATGCCGGCCTCGATTGGCCGGTGGCCCTCGCGATACCTCGCGGTCGGCGGCTCAGCGCAGCTGCGTCGGCCCTTGCCGACCAAATCGGGGAGGCAGTCGCCACCTGACCCGTCGTCGCCTTCCATCGCTCGCCGCGATGGAAGGCATCGCGGAGAGTCGTTGGATCTGCAGCGCAGACCGCACCATAGTTGACATATCAACTGGTATGTGTCCGGGCCGAGATCCGGTCTTTCGGAAGGTGGAAGATTCATGACGAACGACGTCTCGAAGCGCTCGATGACGACGGGACCCACCCGTCGCGGACTCCTCACCGGCGCCGTGGGTGTCGTCGCAGCCGGAGCTGCTGGTACCGCGGGGTTCGAGATCGGCAGGCGCACGGAAGGCTACGGGTCGGCACGCTCCGTTGTACCGGATGTACCGGACTTCGACCGTCGGCGTCCGCTCGTGATCAAGGGGGGCACCATCCTGCCGATGACGCCGGGCCGCGAGGTGCTGCGGAGGGTCTCGGTGCTGATCCGCGACGGCGTCATAGCTGCGATGGGCGTCGACGTGCCTGTTCCGGCTGACGCGCAGGTCATCGATGCGTCCGACATGATCGTGATGCCGGGCATGATTGACACGCACCGCCACACCTGGCAGACGCCGTTCAAGGCCTTCGGCGCGAACTGGAACTTCAACAACTACCTGGAGTACATGCGCGCGCAGTTCGGCAGCCGGTTCACCACGCAGGACTTCTACAACGCCAACCTCTTCGGGTACGTCGATGCGATCGATGCCGGCGTGACCACGCTCGTGGACTGGTCGCACGGCCTGCGGAACATCGAGGATGGAGAGGCCGCGCTCCAGGCCGCAGCCGACGGCGGTGGACGGGTGCGCTTCGCCTGGGGGTATGCCACCGGCGAGGAGATCTCCACCGTGCCTGACTGGGTCATGAATCCTGAGCTCACCCGGATCATCGAGCGGACCAACGATGGAGGCGACCTGGTCACGGCCCAGTTGGCGCTGGACTGGTCCGGTGACCTCTCGTTCCCCGACCGCCGCGGCTGGAGGTGGGCGGCCGAGCGCGGCATCCCGATCACCACTCACGCCGGGATCTATCTGTACCAGGAGGACGCGTTCTTCCGGCTCCTCGACCAATACGATCTGCTGTTGCCCACGACGACCTATGTCCACTCAGCCACGCTCAAGGCCGAGTCCTATCACAGGATCGCCGCCAGTGATGGCTCGGTGTCCATCGCGCCGGAGAGCGAGTTCAACTTCGGTCAGGGCTACCCGCCGACGCACCAGCTCGTCCAATTCGGCATCAACGGCTCACTGTCGTCAGACACGGTGACATACCAGAGCGGCGACATTCTCAATGCGATCCGCGCGGTCATCAGCGCGGACCGGATCGCGGAGAATCGGGCTGCGCACCAGCGCCGTCAGCCGATTCCGATCCACCGGTTCGGAGTGGACCAGGCCCTGGAGTGGGCGACCATCGGCGGTGCCAGGGCCCTCCAGATGGATCATCTGATCGGAACGCTCGAGGTCGGCAAGAGGGCCGATGTCGTGATCGTGGACTCGGGCACTCCTGCGATGGCGTTGGCTGACGAGAACTTCCCACAGGGCGCTGTGGCCCTTCATGCCACACGCGATGAGATCGATACCGTCCTGATCGACGGGGTCGTCAAGAAGTACCGGGGGCATCTGGTGGGAGTTGACGCTGCTCGTGCGCTGCGCCTGGCAGAGGACACGCGGGACCGGATCGTCGGGGAACTGGACCAGCGGTTGGTCGGTCGTATCCGACGCCCGAAGTAGCGGGAACGGACGCGATGGCGTGGTACCGGGAGCGCTCGCTGGGCGTCCGCGGCCGCAGGCCGGGTTCTCCAAGATCCCCCGCACCGTGTTGCCGCGCCATCGCGCACTTCCGGTCTTGGTCAGCACACCCTCGGCAGTCAGCCGCCGTGCGATCTCCTCCGTCGCCACGCCGCTGTCTGCCCACTCGAAGGTCTTCACCAGCCACGGGAACTCGCCGGAGTGCCTCTCGATCTCACCTGAGCGCTGGACCCGTCCGATGCCATCCACGATCCGCTGCCCGGACTTCAACTCGACGCCGTCGATGACGAGCGGCTTCATCCGGATGCCGTACGCCAGGCGCACAGCGACCCGGCCGTTGATCACCTTCTGTCGCAGATTCCGGCGCGTGCGCCGGCGTACCTTCAGCACCTCGCCCTTCGCCGCGACGGCACGCTGGTCGGCCTCCTGCACCGCGGCCTCGTTGAACGGGTCGATGGAGTCCATGTCCTCGGTCAGCAACCACACATTGAGCCGCTGGCACACCTCAATGACCCCGCACGCTGCGCAATGCCCGCAGTCAACCGCTCCAATTCGTTGACGACGATGAACCCGACCTCGTCATGGGCCACGACATAGTCGAAGAGCTTCATCAAGCCCGGCCGCTCTTGAATCGTGCGCGACACCCCCGCATCAGAGAACCGCGCCACCAGACGATCCGGTCTCCCTCCGCTGCCAGGTCACCCACGTAGGCGGTGGAAACGAGCTTCGCATAGCGCCCACGATCACGATCGTGATGCACGATGGCGCCGGATTCGCCGGTCGTGACCGGTTGCCAGCTCGAGCCGTCGTCGGGCAGCAGCCGGCCCGTACCGAGGAGATGTCGACCGGCATGGGGCCATGATCTCGGCGCGAGCGGCGCTGGGTCCAACGGTTTGTAGGGCGGATCGCGCGCTGAGGGCGACGCCCGGCCCCATAATGTCCCGGTGACCCTTCCCCAGACCCTCTGGCGCCTGCGCCAGGTCAAGCCTCTCGGTTCCGGCGGTTTCGCCGAGGTGTGGCTCTACCACGACCCGGCTCTCGACTCGCCCGTTGCGGTGAAGGTGCTCAGTGCCCAGTGGACGCAGGCGGCTGACATCCGGGAGCGGTTCCTGCAGGAGGCGCGCTTCCTGCGGTCGGTCGACTCGCCGCACGTCGTCTCGGTCCACGACATCGGCGAGACGCCGGCGGGTGCGCCCTACTTCGTGATGGCGTACGCCGACGCGGGCAGCGTCGCGGAGCTGATCGCCCAGCACCCGCAAGGGATGCCGCCGGAGCTGGTGGCCGATCTGGTGACGCAGGCCGCGGCCGGTCTCGACGCGCTCCACGTGCGTTCGGTCATCCACCGCGACGTGAAACCGGCCAACATCCTGCTCGCCGGTGGGTCCGACGGCCGGCTGCGGGCGATGGTCGCCGACCTCGGCGTGGCCCGTGCGCTCGACCAGCACACCGAGGTGACCAGGCAGATCGGGACGCCTGCCTACATGGCGCCCGAGCAGTTCGACGAGTCGCTGCCGATCGACCATCGTGCCGACGTACGCAGCCTGGGTGCGGTCGCCTGGGCGATGTTCGCGGGGCGCTCGCCGGCGCCGGCGTTGACGGTCGTGTCCCGGGTCCCCGACCTCGGCACGGTCTCACCGGTGCCGGCGACGGTGTCCGCGGTGATCATGCGCGCCCTCGAGCCGAGGGCGGAGGACCGTTGGCCGGACGCGGGGAGCTTCGCCGCCGCGCTCACCGCCGCGACGGAGGGTCGGGCGGTCGCCGTACCGCCGCCTTCGGACGCCCCGACCATGCTCCGTGCGCCGGGCCCGGCGCCGTCGACTCCCATGCCTCCGCCGCCGCCCCAGCCGCGGCCGTCGCGCCGTCGGCGAAATGCGGTTCTCGTCGCGGCCGCCGTCGCCATCGCCCTCGTGCTGGGCGGCGCCGCGACCTGGTTCGTGTCGCGCGGAGGACCGGTCGAGGAGCCTGCCAACGGTGGCGAGACGGCCGCGGGGCAGCCGGTCAGCGGCGCGGAGACGGCGGCGGTCCGGTTCGTCGAGGCGCTCCAGGCGGGTGACTGCGAGGCTGCCGGCCTCTACATGCCGGACCTCGACGACCCGGCCTCGTGGGACTGCACCGACGACGCCAACGGCGGGGACGGCTTCTACTTCCACATCCTCGAGGACCTCGACGCCGGCGGCGAGCGCCGGGTCGAGGACCTCGGTGACGGGCTCTTCCGGGTGGTCTGGGTGGACCAGGGCTACGTCAACATGCAGCGCCAGGAGGACAGCCTGTTCAAGGTGGAGCGAGTCGTCTGCTGCTAGGTCGGCCCCGCCGGCGCTGCGCGCGTCTGCGCACGCGGTCTGCGCTCGGTGGCGTACGCCGGTCCCGCGTGCGGGCGGACGCACTGGTCGGCTGACGGCGGGAGGCTGAGGAACAGCGGTCCGAGGCGGACCGGCTGGAGACGAAGCCACGAGGAGCACGCCATGAACACAGTCCTTGCACGCCGATTCCCCGCGACCGACATGTCGCTGGGTCTGGTGCTGACGCTGGTCGCGATCGGGGTGCCGCGTACGGTGCTCGCCGATCTGGGGGTCGTGCCGCCGAACAGCGGGCTCGCTTACTACGTCCTCGCGCTTGCGCCGTTCGTGGTCTGGCTCGCGGTCGCGCTCGTCCGCCGGAGCCGGCGGCCCTTCGCCGACTTCGTCGTCGTGGGGGCGCTCTACGGTCTGACGCTCGTCGCGATCCACCAGGCGCTGTGGGGCGTCGGTCGGTCGTGGGGATACCGGCCGCCGGCGGCCGCGTTCGAGTTCGCCGAACGGTTCGGACCGGAGTGGTACGACCTCGCCGCGCGCGGCTACACCTGCGGTGTCGCCATGATGATCGGTCTCGGATCGGGTGTGGTCGTGGCCGTGGTCGCGTCGATCGCGAGCCGCGCCAGGGGTCGTGCGAACCAGCCGGCCTAGGCGGAGGCCTTCGGGACGGACAGGCTGTCGAGGAGCTGGGGGAGCGCGTCGTCGAGCAGCCGATCTGCTCGGGGGTCGTCGGGCCGGATCGTACGCATCGTGAGGCTGTGCAGGAACACGCCCATCATCGTCTGGGCGAGGAGATCGGTCGGCATCGTGGAGGTGCAGTCGAGGCGGTCCAGAGCCAGCTCGACCAGCTCGACGAGCTGCTCGCTGAGGGCCGTGAAGGTCGCGGAGCTGATCTCTCGCGCATCGGGGTCGCGCAGGCTCTGCAGCACCACCTCGCTCTGCAGGACGTACCAGCGGTCCTGCATGGGGCCGACCGCGTCGAAGGCCGCCTTGATCAGCGATCCGCTCGAATCGGTCTCGTCGTGCTCGTCGAGGGCGGTGCGTACGGCCTCGATCAGCCGCTCGGACTCCTCCTTGAACGCCTCGAGAAGCACCTCGTCGACGGTGTTGAAGTTGGAGTAGAAGGCGCCACGTGTGTAGCCGGCGGCGCTGACCAGGTCGTCGACGGTGACCCGGCGCGCGCCGCGCTCGACGAAGACGTCGACGGCGGCGGCCAGCAGTCGCGCGCGGGTGTTCGTACGTCGTCGGGGGGCCTTCACCTCGGTCATGTAGTCATCCTCACATATGCCAACGATACATTTCTGTATTCAATGCGTTAATGTATTGAACTGTGTCCTCCTACCTCTACCGACTCGGCCGGCTGGTCGCGCGCCGTGCCAAGACCGTGCTGGCGCGGTGCCTGCTGCTGGCCGTGCTGCTGGGTGCGCTGACCGTCTCGCTCGGCGGCAAGCTGCAGAACGACTTCACGATCCCGGGCACCGAGTCCCAGCAGGGCCTGGACGCGCTCACCCAGCGCTTCCCGGAGGTCTCCGGGACCTCGGCCCAGCTCGTCTTCGTCGCTCCCGAGGGCGAGAAGATCGAGGACCATCGCAAGGAGGTGCGGGCGGTGCTCGACGCGGTCGAGAAGGTCGACCACGTCGCGACCGTCACCGACCCTCTCGCGAAGGAGAGCAGGACCGTCAGCGACAACGGTCGGGACGCGCTGGCGACGGTGCAGTTCGACCTCGGCCTCGACGAGCTCCCCGAGGGCGTCACGTCGGACCTGGAGAAGGCTGCCGAGCTCCCGCCTGGATCTTCGCTGGAGCTCCACGTCGGCGGGGATGCGTACTCGGTCACCGGGGTGCACGTCAGCGCGACCGAGGGGATCGGGATCCTCATCGCGCTGCTGGTCCTGGCGATCACGTTCGGGTCGCTGCTGGCCGCCGGCCTGCCGATCCTCACCGCCCTGCTCGGGGTCGCGATCGCGATGGCGGGGATCTTCTCGGTCGCCGCGGCCACCACGATCTCGGCCACCACCCCGACCCTCGCACTGATGATCGGGCTCGCGGTTGGGATCGACTACGCGCTGTTCGTGATCGCCCGGCACCGCAGCCAGCTCGCTCACGGCCTGGAGGTGGAGGAGTCGATCGCTCGGGCGGTCGCGACCGCGGGAAGCGCGGTCATCTTCGCGGGCGTCACGGTCATCATCGCCCTCTGCGGCCTGGTGGTCGCGGGCATCCCGTTCCTCGCGGTCATGGGGTACGCAGCGGCCTCGGCGGTCCTGGTCGCCGTGCTCGTCGCGCTCACCGCGGTGCCGGCGCTCCTCGCGATCGCGGGTGAGCGTCTTCGTCCGAAGCCTGGGTCTCGGGCCCACCGGCGTGAGGCTGCCGCGGAGGGGCGGCCTCACGCCATCACTCTCGGGGCGCGCTGGGTGCGGCTGGTGACCAAGGTGCCGGTGCTCACCGTCGTGGTCTCGCTGCTGGTCATCGCCGTCCTGGCGATCCCGGCTCGCGACCTGGCCCTGGGGCTCAACGACAACGGGAGCGCGGAGCCGGGGACCGCGCCGCGGGAGACGTACGACCTGATCAGTCGCGACTTCGGGCCCGGCTACAACGCACCGCTGTTCGTGACCGCGGACATCATCGACACCACCGACCCGATCGGGGTGATGGACTCGCTGGGCAAGGCGCTGGGCGGCTACGACGGCGTGCAGAAGGTCGCCCTGGCGACGCCGAACCGGACCGCCGACCTCGGGCTCGTGGTGATCTACCCGGACACCGAGAAGAGCGACCCGGAGACCGCGTCGCTGGTCAAGGAGATCCGTGCCGACTCGGGTGATCTGGAGAAGCGGTTCGGGATCGAGGACGTCATGGTCACCGGTCAGACCGCGGTGGCGATCGACGTCAGTGCTCGCCTGTCCGGCGCGATCCTGCCGTTCGGGGCCGTCGTCGTCGGGCTGTCGCTGATCCTGCTGACCGTCGTGTTCCGCTCGATCGCGGTCCCGCTGAAGGCGACGCTGGGCTATGTGCTGTCGGTGGCGGCCTCGTTCGGCGTGGTCGCTGCGGTCTTCGAGTGGGGCTGGGGCGCCGACCTGCTGAACGTCGCGAAGGTCGGGCCGGTGATCGCGTTCTTCCCGATCATCCTGATGGGGGTGCTCTTCGGGCTCGCGATGGACTACGAGGTCTTCCTGGTCTCGCGGATGCGGGAGGACTTCGTCCACACCGGAGACGCGCGGCGTTCGGTGGACACCGGGTTCGCCGCCAGCGCCCGCGTCGTCACCGCGGCGGCCATCATCATGATCGGAGTCTTCGCGGCCTTCGTCCCCAACGGCGACCCCATCGTGAAGCCGATGGCGCTGGGGCTGACCGTGGGGGTGCTCGTCGACGCGTTCCTGGTGCGGATGACGCTGGTGCCGGCCGTGCTCGCGCTGCTCGGGCGGGGCGCCTGGTGGCTGCCGCGCTGGCTGGACCGGCGGCTGCCCGTCCTCGACATCGAGGGCGAGGCGCTCGTGCACCACCTCGAGCACGCCGACTACGTCGCTGCTCACGGTGAGCTCGCCGTGCGGGCGCGTGAGGTCGAGGTCCTGGGGGCCCTCGGGCCGCTCTCGATGGAGCTCCGCCCGGCCGGGCTCGGGATCATCCACGGATCCGACCCCGTCGCGCGATCCGCTGCGCTGGCCGCGATCACCGGGCGGCTCGGGTTCTCCGGGCAGCTGGTGGTGCTCGACCGGCTGCTGCCGGAGGAGGCGGGAGCGGTGCGGGCCCGGGCCGCGCTCGTCGACGACGTCGCCGAGGCGCTCCGGCTCGTGGGAGCTCGGCGTGTGCCCGCCCTGGTCGCCATCGACAGTCCGACCTCGCTCGATCCCGGTCAGCTCGCGGCCCTGTCCGCGCTGACCTCGCGGGGGACGACGGTGCTGCTCGGGATGCCGTCGCTGCCCGCCGTACCTCAGGTCGCGGACGCGCTCGCCTGTGCCGAGCCTGCCCGGACCTCACCCGAACCCGCGCTCACCGACACCGCGGCCTCGGCCGCTGACCTGGAGACAGTCCGATGACACGTACGAAATCATGGTGGGGTGGCCGCCGCCTGGTGGCCGCCGCGATCCTGCTGCCCGTCGTCGTGACGGCGCTCGCGATCGTCGCACTCAGCGACCGCACCGAGAACCTCGACAAGGTCCCGGCAGCCGTGGTCAACCTCGACAAGCCGGTGACGACGGGGAGCGGGAAGGACAAGAAGACCGTGTACGCGGGCCGGGCTCTGGCCGCGGACCTCGTCTCCTCCTCGGGCTCCGGCTCGTCCGGTCCGACGCTCGGCTGGGAGCTCACCGACGAGGAGGACGCGCGCTCGGGCTACGCGGACGGGACGTACGCGGCGGTCATCACGATCCCCGAGGACCTGTCCAAGACGCTGTCCGGCGTGCAGGGGAGCGACCCGAGTGCCGGGCAGGTGCGTGTGGAGGCGTCCGACGCGTCCAGCGAGGTGACCGCGGAGATCGCCCGGCAGGTGGCGCGGCAGTCGGCGTCGACCCTGGGACGTACGGTCACCACGACCTACCTCGACGGGGTGCGGGACCAGACCGGGAAGCTCAAGTCCAGCCTGACCTCGGCCGCCGACGGTGCTGACCAGCTCGCCGACGGCACCGCTGCCGCCGACTCGGGCGCAGTCAAGGTCGCCGACGGTGCGCACGCGCTCAGCTCCGGTGCCGCCGGCGCCGCGGACGGCGCCTCGCAGGTCGCAGGCGGGCTCGACACGCTCGCCGGCGGTACCGCGCGGCTGGAGTCGGGTGCGGGCACGCTGGCCGCGGGCGCGGGCAAGGCATCTCGCGGTGCCTCGTCGTTGTCGGACGGTGCCGACCAGCTCAGCGGCGGCCTCGACCGGCTGAAGCGCTCGACCGCCGCGCTGCCGTCACAGACAGCCTCGCTCGCCAGCGGGGCGTCGCAGGTGTCGGAAGGCGTGGACGGCTACACCCAGCTCGCCAAGGGCTGGGCCCAGGCGTGCGCGAGCGACCCGCTGCTCGCGGCCTCCAAGCCGCAGCTGTGCGGCGCCACCGCCACCGCGGTCGGCCCGGGTGGCGCGCAGGCCGACCAGCTCGCCTCGGGGGCCTCTCAGGTGGCCTCCGGCGCGTCGGCCCTGTCGCACGCGGCTCCCGAGCTGACCGGCGGGATCGCGTCGGCGGCGGACGGTGCCGGGAAGGTCGCCTCCGGCGCGTCGCAACTCGCCTCCGCCAACGCGCGGGTCGCCGCCGGAGCGCGCGAGCTCTCCGCCGGGGTCGGGGAGGCGAACGCCGGCGCGACCGAGCTGGCCTCCGGCGCTGACCAGCTCGCGTCCGGGACCAAGCAGCTGGAGGACGGTTCGGCCTCGCTGGCCTCGGGCGCCGACGATCTCTCCGCCGGGACCTCGTCGCTGACCGAGGGTGCTTCGTCGCTGGCTTCGGGGCTCGACGACGGGGCCTCGCAGATCGCGGTCCCCGGTGAGAAGCAGGCGGAGGTCGTCGCCGACCCGGTGCGGGTCTCGGTCGCCTCCGGGCCGTCCATCTCGGGGGCGACCCGGTTGGCGCCGGCGGTGATCGCGCTGGCCCTGTGGCTCGGTGCCCTCGCGGTCTACCTGCTCCGCCCGGCCTTCCCCGCCGGGCGGCTGCGTGAGGCCCTCACCGCGCGCCGGCTCACGTTCGCCGGTCTGTGGCCGGCCGTGGTCGTCGGGCTGGTGCAGGCGGTGCTCCTCGTGGGGGCCGCCCGGCTGCTCGGGGCGGATCTCGCGGAGCCGTTCGCGGCACTCGGCGTCGCGGTGCTGGCCGCGGCCGTGTTCGTCGCGGTCCACCAGGCCGTCGTCGCTCTCGCCGGCCAGCGTCGCGGCTGGCTGATCTCGCTCGCCTTCCTCGCCCTGCAGCTGGTCTCCCTCGGCGGGCTGCTGCCGGTCGCCGCCGCGTCCGCGCCGTTCGGTGCGCTCGCCGGCATCCTGCCGGTCCCGCTCGCCGCCGAGGCGCTGCACGGAGTCGTGGTCGCGCAGAGCGGTACCGCGGTCGGCGCGTCCGTCGGCGGACTGGTCCTCTGGCTCCTGCTCGCGGTCGCGGTCAGCCTCTTCGCGGCGGGCCGGGCGCAGCGTATGTCGGTGGCGGAGATCCGCGGGGCGGCGGCCTCGGGCGTGTAACACGTCGTTCGTAGAACCATCCGATCGTTCCGACAGGGCGAGAAGTCCCACGAACGACGTGTTACAGCGCGGCAGGTCAGAGCGAGGTGTCGTGCAGCACGATGTGCTCGTCGAGCGGCGCGCGGCCCATCTCGACGCGGTTGACCGCGGCCTCGGGGTCGGCGGTGCCGAAGGAGATGCCGTAGAGCAGCTTGCGGTCTGCCGGGAGGCCGAGGTGGTCGCGGACGGCGTCGGCGAACAGGCCGTGCATGCCCTGGGGAACGCCGTGGTAGCCGCGGGCGGTGAGCGAGAGCAGGAAGTTCTGGGCGTACATGCCGACGTCGTTGGCCGCACGTACGACATCGCCGAGCTCGGGCACGAAGAGCAGGGCGACATGGGGCGCGCCGTAGAAGCGGAGGTTCTCGGCGACGGCCTTGGCGCGTCCGTCGGCGTCGTCGCGGGCGATGCCCATGGCGCCGTAGAGGGTGGCCCCGGCTCGCTGCGACCGCTGGACGTGGACGCCGTCGTCGGCACCGTACGTGGTGGTGAAGTCGGGGCTCATCTGGCCGGCCTCGAACGCCTTGAGCATCGCCTCGCTGAGGCGGTCGCGGGCGTCTCCGGAGAAGACGTGCACCTCCCACGGCTGGGTGTTGCTGTGCGACGGGGCGCGCTGGGCGTCCTCGAGCACACCGCGGATGTCGTCGGCGGGCACCGGGTCGGGCAGGAAGGCCCGCGCGGAACGACGGGCTCGGATCACGTCCGTGAAGGTGTCGACGGCGCTAGCGCTCACAGGAAGGGTTCCTCTCAGGTCTGCCGAGGGCTGATGACCTCGGTCCACTCCTGAGGCAATACGGAGGGACTCTCCGGTATTCCGAGGGTGGTGCGAAGGTGGCCCATCACACATCCCGGGCCCTACCCGGTTCGGGTGATACCCGAGGGCCGGACCGGCGCCTTTACCGCGGCGCGTCGAAGACTCGAGGTCCGACCTATCTGAGGGGGAAACCCATGATCCGAAAGCTCGTCTGTGCCGTCGCGGCGGGGGTCGCCGCGGCGGCGCTCTGGTCGATGCCGGCTTCGGCTGCGCCCTTGCTGCAGCTCTCCGGCGCGATCTTCACGACCGACGTCTCCGGCGCGCCGGTCAACCTCAACCACTACGCCGCCAAGGAGGACGTCTACCTCAACGGCGGTCCCGGCATCAACGCACCCGATGACGCCGCCGGCCTGCCTGCCGGGATCTACGCGTTCCAGGTGACCGACCCGTCCGGCAAGACGCTGCTCTCCACCGATCCGGTCGCCTGCCGCCGGGTCGAGGTCGACGCCAGCGGCCGCTTCGTCAGCGTCGCCCCGAGCGGCGCCTGTGCGCACGCCACCGGCACCGACGCGGAGGACGACGGCATCACCGTGCAGCTGTTCCCCTACCTCGACACCCCCAACAACGGTGGCGAGTACAAGGTCTGGCTGACGCCGTACGCCGCGCTCGACTCCTCCGCGCCCGGCAACCGGCACGGCTTCGTCCCGTCCGACAGCAAGACCGACAACTTCAAGGTCCGGGCCCGGGCGATCGTCGAGATCGACACCAGGTTCTCGCGGCACGGCGGGCCGTTCATCGACGGTCTGGCTGCCGAGTGGACCGACACGCTGGGTGCGCACAACGTGAAGTACTCCGAGTACAACCCGGCGGTCCTCGCGTTCCACGAGGCGCACGTCGAGGCCGCGGAGGCGGGCCTGCACAAGATCACCGTGACCGACCAGGCCGGCTGCGAGATCGACGACGTCCACCACGCCGGGCAGACGTTCCTTCCCGACGCGAACGGCTCGGTCACCGTCCCGGTGCTGGTCAAGAAGCACATGAACGGCGACCACACCTACTGGGTGGACGTGCACTGCGTCTGAGGCACTGCCTCTGACGCTCGTGACCGGTCACCGCGACCATCAACCTAGCATTTGCTTGGTAGGCGCTCTAGACTGCCGCACATGGCAGTGGAGATCGACTTCAGCGGCAAGGTGGTCGCGGTGACCGGTGGCGCCCGCGGGGTGGGCGCCGGGATCGTCGCCCGGTTCCTCGAGGCCGGCGCGGAGGTCGAGATCTGCGGCCGGACGGCGCCGGCCGACCTACCGGTGATCGACGGGCGCAAGCCGGTCTTCTCCCAGGTGGACGTACGCGATCCGGAGCAGGTCGCGGCCTGGATCGCTGCCATCACCTCGCGGCTCGGGCGGCTCGACGTGGTCGTCAACAACGCCGGTGGCGCCCCCTACGCCGACTTCGCGAGCGCGTCGCCGCGTTTCCACGAGAAGATCTCCGCGATCAACTTCCTGGCCACCGCCTACGTCTGCCAGGCGGCGTACGAGGCGTTGAAGGCCTCGCGCGGATCCATCGTCAACATCAGCTCGATCTCGGCACGCCGGCCCAGTCCAGGGACCGCGGTCTACGGTGCCGCCAAGGCGGCCGTCGAGAGCCTGACCGGGTCGATCGCGGTCGAGTGGGCTCCCGACGTACGCGTCAACGCCCTCTCCTGCGGGATCGTCTCCACCCCGGGGTCCGAGGACCACTACGGGAGCCCGGAGCAGCGGGCCGCCGTGGCAGCGACCATCCCGCGCGGCGTCTTCGCGACCCCGTCGGAGATCGGCGACGCCTGCCTGATGCTCGCCTCCCCGCTCGCGACGCACATCACCGGTGCGGTCCTCGCCGTCGACGGCGGCGGGGAGTGGCCCGCCTTCCTCCAGCACACCCCCAACTCCTGAGGAGAACCCGTGCCCGAAGCAGTCATCGTCTCCGCCGCCCGCTCGCCCATCGGCCGCGCCTTCAAGGGGTCGCTGAAGGACCTGCGTCCCGACGAGCTGGCCGAGCAGATCGTACGCAGCGCCCTCGCCGCGGTCCCCGAGCTCGACCCGACGCAGATCGACGACCTGATGATGGGCTGTGCCCAGCCTGCGGGGGAGCAGGGCTACAACATCGGCCGGGTCGTCGGCGTACGCCTCGGCCTCGACGCCGTCCCCGGCACTACCGTCCACCGCTACTGCGCCTCGTCGCTGCAGACCACCCGGATGGCGTTCCACGCCATCCGCGCCGGCGAGGGGGACGCGTTCGTCTCCGCCGGGGTCGAGTGCGTGTCCCGCTACGAGCACGGCAAGGCCGACGGGATGCCGGACACCAAGGCCGAGGAGTTCCTCAAGGCCGACGAGCGCGGTGCTGCCCGGGTGGCCGCCGGCACGGCCTGGAGCGACCCGCGCGAGGCGGGCGAGCTGCCCGACTACCACCTCGCAATGGGCGAGACCGCGGAGAACGTCGCCGAGCTGTGCGGCGTCACCCGGGAGGCGCAGGACGCGTGGGGCGTACGATCCCAGAACCGCGCCGAGGCCGCTGCCGCCCGGGGCTTCTGGGAGCGGGACATCACGCCGGTGACGCTGCCGTCCGGCGAGGTCGTCTCCGCCGACGACGGGCCGCGGGCCGGGGTGACCATGGAGAAGGTCGCCGGGCTGGCGCCGGTGTTCCGCGAGAACGGCACCATCACCGCCGGCAACTGCTGCCCGCTGAACGACGGCGCGGCCGCGCTGGTGATCATGAGCGACACCCGGGCCGCCGAGCTCGGGATCACCCCGCTGGCCAGGATCGTCTCGACTGGTGTCTCCGGGCTCTCGCCGGAGATCATGGGCCTCGGCCCGGTCGAGGCGTCCCGCCAGGCACTCGCCCGCGCCGGGCTGACCGCGTCCGACATCGACCTCGTGGAGATGAACGAGGCCTTCGCCGCCCAGGTGCTGCCCAGCATCGACCAGATCGGCCTCGACCCCGAGCGGGTCAACGTCAACGGCGGCGCGATCGCGCTCGGCCACCCGTTCGGCTCCACCGGCGCCCGCCTCACGACCACCCTCATCCACGGCCTGCAGGAGACCGGCGGTCGCTACGGGCTGGAGACCATGTGTGCGGCCGGCGGCCAGGGTATGGCGCTGGTCATCGAGCGGCTCTGAACCTCGCTGGTCTCGACACGCCTCCGCCTAGCGGCTCCGGCGGCTCGACCGGCGAGGACTAGACGCTCCGCCGCCCGATGTGGATGACGGCGACCGTGACGCGGCGCTCCTCGACGACGTACACGATCCGGTAGCGGCCGACGCGGAGGCGGTAGCGGTCCTTGCCCCAGGCGTACGCACCGACGTCGCGCGGGGTCTCGGCCAGGGTGTCGACGGTGTCGAAGACCTGGATCAGGCCGATCGGGTCGTCGTCGACGTACGCCTCGGCCGACTGCAACGCCTCGTCGGCCCAGACGATCTGATAGGTCACTCGCCGAGCGGGCGGTCGAGACCGAGGGCGCGGCGGGCCTCGGCGTGCGGGGTGTAGCGGACCTCGCCGAGCTCGCGGCGCAGGGAGTAGCGCGCGATGGCGAGATCGTCCTCGAGGTCCTCGATGCGCCGGTCGTGGTCGTTGAGGTAGGCGCGGATGGCCTCGCGGGCGATCTCCTGCTTGGACCGGTTCTCCGTCCGGGCGCGGTCGGTCAGCAGCCGGTCGTCGGCCTCGCTGAGTCGCAGAGTCATAGCCATGGACCCAGCGTAACCCGAGGTGGTATCACGCGGTATCGTACGTACGTCGGAACGTCGAGTTTCAGCCTGGGGGATATCCGAATATGTCGCTGACCGCGCTCTACCTGCTTGTCGCACTAGGAGCCGGGCTGGTCGCGATGTTCCTGAAACTCCCGCCACTGGTCGGCTTCCTGGCCGCCGGGTTCGGGCTGCACGCCGCCGGTGTCGGCGAGCTCGAGGGCCTGCACACGCTGGCCGACCTGGGCGTCACGCTGCTGCTGTTCGGCATCGGCCTCAAGCTCGACGTGCGATCGCTGCTCCGGCCCGACGTGTGGCTGAGCACCTTCGCCCACCTCGGGTTCAGCGTGATCATCGGGGTCGGGCTGCTGGCCGGCATCGCCCCGCTCGGCTTCGCGCTCCTCGCCGACGCCGACCTGGGCGAGATGGCGCTGATCGCGTTCGTGCTCTCCTTCTCGAGCACCGTGTTCGCGATCAAGGTCCTCGACGAGCGCCGCGACAACAACACCCTCTACGGCCGGATCGCGATCGGTGTGCTGGTCATGCAGGACATCGTCGCGGTCGCGTTCCTGACGATCTCCAAGGGCCACTGGCCTTCCCCCTGGGTCTTCGCGCTGGTGCTGCTCCTCCCGGGTGCCTGGCTCGCCCACCGCATGTGGGACCGGATCACCTCCGCCGAGCTGACCGCGCTCTTCGGCCTGGCGATCGCGCTCGTGCCGGGCTACTGGCTCTTCGAGACCGTCGGGCTCAAGGGCGACCTCGGGGCGCTCGTGGTCGGCGCTCTTCTCGGGTCGCACGCCAAGGCGCCGGCCCTGGCGAAGCTGCTGTTCAGCACCAAGGAGCTCTTCCTCATCGCGTTCTTCCTGAGCATCGGCCTGACCGGGGTGCCGTCGCTGGAGGACCTGGCACTGGCCACCGTGCTGCAGATCCTGCTGCCGCTGCAGGCGGTCGCGTACGTGGTGATCTTCGCTGTCATGGGCCTGCGTTACCGCACCGCGACGCTGGCCTCGTTCACGCTGACCAACTACTCCGAGTTCGGCCTGATCGTCATCGTGATCGCCTCGGCGACCGGGCTGGCCTCGGCCGAGTGGCAGACCGTCCTCGCGGTCGCGACCTCGCTGTCGTTCCTGGTCGCCGCCGTCTTCAACGCGTACGCCGCGAAACTGATCAACCTGCTCAACCGGGTGCTGCCGGAGCAGCGACCCGAGCGGCTCCAGGAGGCCGACCGGCCGATCAACCTCGGTGACGCCAAGGCGCTGGTGGTCGGGATGGGCCGGGTGGGGCGTACGACCTACGAGGAGCTGCGCGACACCCAGGGCTACCACGTGCTGGCGGTCGAGCACGACTCGGTGCGCGCCGACTCGCTCAAGGCGG
Source organism: Nocardioides turkmenicus (assembly GCF_011045035.1). Classification (GTDB taxonomy): domain Bacteria; phylum Actinomycetota; class Actinomycetes; order Propionibacteriales; family Nocardioidaceae; genus Nocardioides; species Nocardioides turkmenicus. The sequence goes on along the minus strand of NZ_JAALAA010000002.1, from coordinate 287,493 downwards.
AGGGCTTCGACGTGGTCGAGGCGGATGCCACCGACCAGGACTTCTGGGAACGGGTCAAGAAGGGCGCCGGGATGGAGCTCGTCGTCCTCACGATGCCCTTCCACGGCGACAACCTGCTCGCCATGGACCTGCTCCACAAGCTCGGCTTCACGGGCACCGTGGCCGCCATCGCGCTGCGCCCCGAGGAGCGCGACGAGCTCAAGAAGCGCGGCGCCCACGCCGTCCTGAACCTGTACGCGTCGGCCGGCTCCGACCTCGCCGAGAAGGCGATCCGGGTCAACCAGGAGCGCCAGCTCTCGGCGTGAGCCGAGGATGCCGAGAGTGACCCGCGGGCCACTCTCGGCATCCTCGACCGGGTCAGCCCAGCAGGTTGTAGCCCGACAGTGCACCCAGGTAGGTGCGGGTCACGCCGGTGCCGGTGCTGTTGCGCTCCAGCGCGTAGATGTAGCTGCCCGACCGCACGATCAGGTCGCCGCCCGAGCCGGCCCGCAGGTCGCGTACGCCGAGCACCGCGTCGTAGCCGGACAGGTTGACCGACAGGGTCTGCGTGGAGACCAGGCCGCCCGGTCCGTTGCTGTCGTGGACGACGGTGCTGGTGCCGTTGACGAAGAGGACGTCGGGGGTGTTGCCGCTGTTCCAGCGCCCGACGCCGACCAGGCGGGTGCCCGAGGCGGAGGCCTTCATGGTGATCGACGTGCCGACCTTGGTCGAGCCCTTGCCGGGCCAGAGCTTGATCGTGCCGTCGGAGGTGCGGCCCATCAGGTCGGGGTAGCCGTCGCCGGTGATGTCGCCGACCGCGTCGATGACGGTGCCGAGACCGCTCGCGATGGTGACGGGGCTGGCGAACTTGCCGGTGCCGTAGCCCCGGTAGAGACGCACGGTGCCGTCGGACATCTTGGCCAGGAAGTCGCCCTTGCCGTCGCGGTTCCAGTCGCCGGCGTTCATCAGCGCGGTGGCGCTGGTCAGCGTGATGCCGCTGTCGACCGGCGCGGCCAGGCTGACCCGGCCGCTGTTCGGCTTGACGTAGAGCGTCGAGCCGGACTTCATCATCAGGTCCGGCAGACTGTTGCCGACGAGGTTGACCGCGCCGATGAGGGTGCGGTTGACGTCCGCGTACGGGCCCAGCGGCTTGCCGAAGCCCGAGCCGGAGGCCGGGTAGATCCAGCCGCGGTTGGACGAGTCCCGGCCGATCAGGTCGCCACGACCGTCGCCGGTGAAGTCGCCGTAGCCGGAGATCTGGACCAGCGAGGACCACGACGGGCTCTGGGTCGCGAGCTTGACCGGCGAGCCGAACGTACCGCTGCCCGAGCCCTTGAAGTAGTAGAGCGCACCGGACTTGCGGCCGATCAGGTCGCGCTTGCCGTCCTTGTTGACGTCGCCGGTCGCGGCCAGCTTGTCGAAGCCGCTCAGCGAGCGCGTCGTGCCCACGCGGGTGAACCCGCCGGCGCCGTTGCCGGTGTAGCGGACCAGGTAGCCCTTCGCGTTCTTGCCGACCAGGTCGTTGGCCGAGGTGCCGCCGATGTTGCCGGTCGCGGTGATCTTGGAGACCCCGGAGAAGGTGCTCTTGCCGAGGTTCTTGAAGACGGAGGCGAAGGTGCCGTCGCCGCGGCCCTTGCGGATGCCGGCCGAGCCGTCGGTGCGGACCTGGATCAGGTCGGCCTTGCCGTCGCCGGTGATGTCCGGGGTGACCACGGCCTCGCGCACGGTGCTGCCGACCGTCGTGGACGTCTTGGTCGAGTTGAACCCGGCGAACCCGCCCGTACGCAGCGTGAAGATCCGGCCGTCGGAGGCCCGTCGTGCCACGAAGTCGGAGTGACTCGTGCCGGCGATGTTGGACTCCAGGTCGCGGCCGCTCCAGCTCTTCTGGAGGCCGGCGGCGAGTGTACGGATCTGGGGGAGCTTGGCCTGGAGGTTCGCGCCCGGGCAGACGGTGGTGCCGGCGTCGCGGTGACCGTTGATCGCGTGCGGGAAGGTCGTCTTGGTGCCGTCGGTCTTGGTCAGGGTCACGTTGGTGGCGTTGGCGGTGACGCCGTGGAGCGAGAGCTTCCAGGCGTAGAGGGAGCCGTAGGCCTGAATCATCGCGTCGGTGGGCTGGTTCTGCGCCGCGCCGGCGTCGTCGGGACAGCCGGCCGCGACCGTGTCGAAGCAGCCGAGCGCCGAGGCACCGAAGCTGTCGTAGTTGTAGCCGCTGGTGTGGGCGCCCTCGACCGGCAGCGCGACGCCGCCGTGGCGGCCCTCCCAGATGCGGCCGAACTTGTCGACGAAGAAGTTGTAGCCGACGTCGCGGTAGCCGCGGGTGGTGACGTGGAACTCGTAGATGGCCCGGATGATGGCGGGGACGTCGGCCTCGGTGTAGGCGTTGGTGCCCGCGGTGTGGTGGACGAAACCACCGTGGATCTGGCGGTAGCTCGGGGCCGTCTGCTCGCGGAGAGTCTCGTCGGCGCCCCACTGCGCACGGCTGTAGATCGTCGGGCTCGGGGTGTAGGTGGACGCGACCAGGTTGAGGTCGGAGTCCTTGCTGCCCTTGTGGGTGCTGGTCGCCCGGGGCTTGTCCTTGTCGGTCTCGATCTCGGGGAGCTCCTCGACCGTGTCCGAAGGCTTGCCCGGCTCGATCACCGCGAGCTCGAGGTCGCCGGGGATCTCGGCATCGTCAGGGACGATGATCCGGGTCTGCACCTGGTCGACGTGCCCGGCCAGGAACTCGTCGGTGCCCGGGCGGACGCCCTTCGCCTCCGCGGTGCCGGCGTCCGGACCGTGGTCCTCGACGTCGACGACCATCGGGCTCCACGACGACCACACGCCGTCCTTCAGGGTGCGGATCTCGGGGCGCACGTCTTCCGATGCGGTGGCATCGGACCAGGTCACACCGATGACGGCGAAGCCGGTGGCGTCCTGCGGGTCGCTCTTGATGACGTTGCTGCGCGGCTTGTCGACCTTCGTCGCGTGCTCGGTCGCCTTGCCGGTCGAGGTGGTCAGTGCGACCTCCTCGACGTGAGCGTCGACCGGGCCGGCGGGAAGGGTCGACGGCTCCCGGTTCGCGGCGTCGAACGCGGCCAGCGGGCCGGACGTGGTCGGCTCGGCGGTGGCGGAGTTCAGCGTCAGCGGGATCGCGACTGCGGCCACGCCGAGAACGAGGGTGGTGCCGGAGATGGACGCGATCTTGGCGCGTCGGGGCATCGAAGCCTCCGTGGGGGAAGTAAAGATGGGCTCCGGAAACCTATACCCCCGCCCCGTGGGGTGTCACCTATTTTGGGGGGTTTCGCAGGTCCGTCTTCAGCACCTTGCCGCTGGCGTTGCGCGGGAGGCTGTCGACCAGCACGTACGTCCTCGGCTGCTTGTAGTTGGCCAGGCGGTCCTTGAGCCAGGTCGCGATGGCGTCGGCGGTCAGGCCGTCGTCGTGAAGGACCACGAAGGCCTTGCCCACCTGGCCCAGACGGGCGTCGGGGACGCCGATGACCGCGGCCTCGACGATGCCGGGGTGAGCGGCGAGGGTGTTCTCGACCTCGGCCGGGTAGACGTTGAAGCCGCCGACGGTGAACATGTCCTTGATCCGGTCGGTGATCTTCAGGCAGCCGTGCTCGTCGAGGTAGCCGACGTCGCCGGTGTGGAGCCAGCCGTCCTCGTCGATCGCCTCGGCGGTGGCTTCGGGGTTCTCGAAGTAGCCGAGCATCACGTTGTCGCCGCGGATCCAGACCTCGCCGTCCTCGCCCGGCTCCGCGTCCGTGCCGGCCGCGGTGACGGTGCGGATCTCCAGCCCCTCGACCGCGGGCCCGACCACCTTGGCCACGTGCTCGGGGTCCTCACCGGGTCGGGTGGTGGTGGCGACCATGCACTCGGTCAGGCCGTACGCCCCCTTGACCTCGTCGATCCCGAGGATGTTGCGCATGTCGGCGAAGAGGCTCTCCGGGACGCTGGCGGCGCCGGCGATCGCGAAGCGCAGGCTCGAGATGTCGTAGGCCTCGAGGTCGTCATGGTTGATCAGCGTGGTGAAGATCGTCGGGGCTCCGGGGAGGACGGTGATCCGCTCGTCCTGGATCAGCTTCAGCGCCTGGGTGGGGTCGTAGGTCGCGATCGGGTAGACCGTGCTGCCGGCGGTGAATGCCGCGACGAAGCCCGCCTTGTAGCCGAAGCCGTGGAAGAACGGGTTGACGATGGCGTAGCGGTCGTCGGGGGAGAGCGCGGCGCCGCGTGCCCAGACGTCCGCGACGCCGATCGTCTGGCGTTGGGCGCTCATCACCCCTTTCGGCTTGCCCGTGGTGCCGGAGGTGAACAGCAGGTCGGCGAGGGTGTCGGGGGTGACGGTCGCTTTAGCGTCCGAGAGACGCTTTTCGGTCGTGTCGTCGCCTCTCGCCAGGAACTCGTCCCAGCCGGTCGCCAGGTCGACGACGGTCAGCAGGTGCTCGGGGAGCGGTCCGGCGTCGTGGAGCATCTGGACGTAGTCGGTGCCCAGGAAGCCGTTGACGGTGATCAGCGCGGCCGCTCTCGAGCGTTCGAGGATCTCGCGTGCCTCATGCCCCCGGTAGCGGGTGTTCAGCGGCACCACGGCCGCCCCGATCGTCTGCGCGCCGAGGACCGCGACGGGGAACTCCCAGCGGTTGGGGGCCCAGATCCCGACCCGGTCGCCGCTGCGTACGCCGCTGGCGAGGAAGGCACGCGCGGCCCTCTCCGCTGCGTCCGCGAGCTCGGTGTAGGTGAGCGTCGTGGGGCCGTCGACGATCGCCGGGTGGTCGGCGTACGTCTGCTTGGCCTTCTCGAGCAGGGCAGGGATCGTGCGCGGGGTCACCCGGGCAAGCGTAGTTGAGCAACTGCTTGTTTGGTAGACTTCGTCCATGACTGACACGGGGGTTGCGCCGAGAAGGCGGGGGACGGCGTCGGGGTCGTCGCGACGAGCCGAGCTGCTCACGCTGGCCGGCGAGATGTTCGCGACCAAGGGGTTCTCCCAGACGACCGTACGCGACATCGCCGACGCCGCGGGGATCCTCTCCGGCTCGCTCTACCACCACTTCCGCTCCAAGGAAGCGATGCTGACCGAGCTGCTGTCCGAGTTCCTCGACGGGCTCAACGCGCGGTTCACCGAGATCGTCGAGACCGGCGTCGACCCGAAGGCCGACCTGGATGGGCTGATCGCGGAGTCGTTCCGGACCATCCACAACGAGCGGCTCGCGGTCGCGCTCTACCAGAACGAGGCGTCCTTCCTGGCGACCGTCGAGGGTTTCGAGTTCGTCGCCGAGCGCTCCCGCGACAACGAGGCGCTGTGGATCCAGGTGATCGAGGCCGGCCAGTCCTCGGGCGTCTTCCAGGCCTCCCTCGACCCGGCGCTGACGTATCGCTTCATCCGCGACGGCGTCTGGTCCACGGTCTCCTGGTATCGCCCCGGCGGACGCCACACCCCTGAGACGCTGTCGGAGCAGTATCTGAAGCTGCTCCACGCCGGCATCCTCGCCTGATCCGCTGGTCGAGCCGCGAGGCCGCCTGCGGCCGAGCGTGTCGAGACCAACACAGTCCTGTCGAGCGCCGAGGGGACTGTGTTGGTCTCGACACGCCTTCGCCTAGCGGCTCCGGCGGCTCGACCAGCGGCTTTATGGGACTTCGTTGAAGCGGAGGCCCTTCGGGTCTTCCGCCACGATGATCTCGAGCTCCTCGGCAGTGGGCTCGCGGGTGAGCGGTGCGTCGGCGGCGTCGATGGGGAAGCCGGTGGCTTCCTGGAGCTCCTCGGGGGTGACGCCGGGGTGGATCGAGTCGACCTTGACGAGCCCGGACTCGTCGTAGCCGAAGACGGCGAGGTTGGTGACGATGACGCCGAGGTCGTGATACTTCGCCGCCGTGCCGACCGCGCGGTCGTTGCCGACGCCGCTGGCGACGTCGACGCGGTCGACGAAGATGCGGGCGGAGTGCTTGGCGACCCAGTAGTCGACGCGGTGGTTGACGGTGTTGCCCGGAGCGCCGCGTACGCCGATCAACTGACGCTTCGGCTGCCGCCAGTCGCCGATCGAGGAGATGTTCTGGTTGCCGTAGCGGTCGATCTGGCTGGCACCCATCATCGAGTGCCGGCGGCCGCTGGCGACGATGTCGAAGATGCTGCGGAACGGCACCCACGCCTCCGGCGTGCCACCGGCGGCCGCGGTCTTCAGCAGCGGCGGGGCCTCGGCCATCATGAACGCCTCGCCGTCGCTGAGCGCGAGCTCGGGGGTGTGGGTGGCCTTGGCCAGGCGTACGCCGATGGCCGGGACGATCCCGACGGCGTGGGCGAGCACCTCGCCGGAGCCCTTGAAAGCGTCGGAGACGGCGGCGACGCAGACGTCGGCTCGGGTGATCGTCTGGGTGGTCACAGGTAGCGCTCCTCGAACTCGGTCCACTGCTCATCGGATTCGGACTTGGCTGCGGCGGCGTACGCCTTCTGGAACTCCTCGTCGCGCCCGTAGTCGGGGTCGCAGCTGGTGAAGTGGGCGCCGCCGGGCGCCTCGACGACGTGGTTCACGAAGATGCGCGGGACCAGGAGGGACTGCGGCGGGGCCTTCGCGGTCAGATCGTCGGTGGAGACGACCTGCTCGACCGACATGATCGTGGTGTCGGCGGCCATCGCGAAGAGGTCGTCGAAGTAGGGGTCGGGACCGAGGTACTGCCCGTTGCCCGCCGCGTCGGCGCGGTTGAGGTGGATGAGCGAGACGTCGAGGCGGAGGCCGGGGACGGCGACGTACTCCTCGTCGTCGTAGGGCGACCTGACCGTCTCGAGGTCGGGGTTCATCGCCATCACGTCGCTGCCGAGACCGGCGCGGATCGGCTGGAAGCTGAGCCGGTTGGCGCCCGCTCGCAGGCCGGCCACGAACATGCCCTCGTCGTACTCGCTCGTCTCCGGGATCTCGCCCCGCTCGCGGGCCCGGGTGAAGTTGGGGTCGAGCGGGATCGAGTCGAGGCTGACGAAGCCGTAGACCAGCTTGCGGATCTTCCCGGCGCGCGCGAGCAGACCCACGTCGGGGCCGCCGAACGCGACCACGGTCAGGTCGGTGATGTCGCTGCGGAGGATCTCCTTGACCAGCGCCATCGGCTTGCGGCGCGAGCCCCAGCCACCGATGCCGATGGTCATCCCGGACTCGAGCTTGCCGGCGACCTCGGTGAGGGGCAGCGTCTTGTCGATGGGGGTCTTGTTCACGTGTCTCCTCGGAAGAGCTGGGCGGTGGCGTGAGCGCGCTTGAAGTAGAGGTGGGCGTCGTGCTCCCAGGTGATCGCCACGCCACCGTGGAGCTGGATCATCTCGGCTGCGACCTGCGAGAACGCGTCGGAGCACCAGGTCTTGGCGGCGCGGATGAGACGTACGTCGGGGGCTTCCTGGGTCAGCTCCCAGGCTGCCGCCCAGCTCATCGTCCTGGCCGTCTCGACCTGGACCAGCAGATCGGCGCAGCGGTGCTTGAGCGCCTGGAACGAGCCGAGCGGGCGACCGAACTGGTGGCGTTCCTTGAGATAGGCGACCGCACGCTCCAGTGCCTCGCGCGCGGCACCGGCCTGAAGGGCGGTCATCATGGTCGCGCCGACGGTCGTGACGTACGCCGGGTCGACGGTGCCCACGGCCTCACCATCGCCGACCGTGACCGTCCCGAACCTCCAGGTCGGGTCCAGCGCCGGGACCGGGGTGATCGTGACCGGTTCCGCGGCATGGACCTGGTCGCCACGGAAGACGAGGAGGATCTCCGCGCCGACCGCGTCGATGACGACATCGGAGCCGGGGACCACGACCGCGGCCGTGGCCCCACCGGCGATCCGCTCCAGCAGCTCACCGGCGGCAGGGGTCCCGGCGGCGGCCAGGACCTGGGTCGCCAGCAAGGTGCCGACGAACGGCGACGGCGTGAGCGTGGCGCCGAGCTCCTCGAGCACGAGATGGGCCTCGATGTAGGAGCACCCAACGCCGCCGTACGCCTCAGGCACCGCCAACGCGGTCACCCCGATCTGCTCGGCGAGGGTCTGCCACAGGGTCGTGTCGTAGCCCTCGGGCGTCGCGATCGCGGCCCGCAGGTCCATCGAGGCGGCCCGCTTGGCGATGAGGGTGTGGACCGTCGCGACCAGATCGGTCTGCTCCTCGGTGAGCGCGAACCTCATCGGGCCTCCACCAGCCTGTCGTCGATGAGCAGAGCGAGGATCCGCGCGCGATGCTCGGCCGGGGTGCCCCAGGCGCCCACCAGCGCGCGCACCTTGAGGATCCACAGGCTCAGGTCGAACTCGCGGGTGTAGCCGATCGCGCCGTGGACCTGGAGCGCGGTGCGTGAGGCCAGGTACGCCGCGTCGCCGGCCGCCACCTTGGCGGCCGAGATGTCTCGCGGGGCGAGGGTCAGGCTCGCGTGGTGCACCAGCGGGGCGGCGAAGTCCAGGGCGACGCGTACGTCGGCCAGCAGGTGCTTCACCGCCTGGAACTCGCCGATCGGGCGCCCGAACTGCGTCCGCTGCTTCACGTACGCGACCGAGTCGTCGAGCAGTCTGAGGCCGGCGCCGAGGAGCTGGGCCGAGCAGGCGAGGGTGCCGAGGTCGAGGGCCGGTGCGGGGTCGATCGTCGCGACCTCCTCGCCGATGGTGACGTCGAAGAGCCGCCGGGTCGGGTCGACCGATCGCTGCTCGGAGCCGGGGTCCGCTCGGCGCAGAGTCGCACCCAACGCATAGGTCCGCTCGGCGACATCGGCATCGAGGGCTCGTGATCCTGTGGCCACGGACACCAGCGCCTCACCTGCGGCGAGCCGCTCGAGCAGGTCCGCATCGGGGGTGTCCGTGAGTAGCCGCGGTGCGACCGCGATCGACTCGATCCACGGCCCCGGGACGCCGTGGTAGCCGAGCCGCTCGAGGGCGACCGTCAGGTCTGTCGGGGTCGCTCCCATGCCACCGAGCTCCTCCGGCACCAGCAGCCCGGTGACACCGAGCTCGGCGAGACGCTGCCACAGCTTCAGGCCGGCCGAGTGGTCACCGGCCGCCCAGGCGCGCGACGCGGACGGGACGTCGGCGGCACCGAGCAGGTCGTCGAGTGCTTCGGAGAAGGCATGCTGCTCCGGCGTACGTCCGAATCTCATCGGCCACCCCTCGGCAGGCCGAGCACGCGCTCGGCGACGATGTTGCGCTGGATCTGGTTGGTGCCGGCGTAGATCGGGCCGGAGAGGGAGAAGAGGTAGTCGTCGGCCCACGGACCGGAGAGCTCCGCGTCCGCGCCGAGCAGGGACAACGCGGTCTCGTGGAGCGAGAGGTCGAGGTCGGACCACCACAGCTTGTTGATCGAGCCCTCGGCGCCGACCGAGCCGCCGGCCTCGACGTGGGTGACGGTGCCCCAGGTGTAGAGACGGTAGGCCTCCGCGCCGATCCAGGCGTCGGCGACCTGGTCGCGCAGGTGCGGCTGCGGGTCGGTCGCCCACAGGTCCAGCAGCCGGCCGGCCGCGGCGCAGAAGCGCCCGGGGGAGCGCAGGGACAGGCCGCGCTCGTTTCCGGCGGTCGACATCGCGACCTTCCAGCCCTCACCGACGCCGCCGAGCACGTCCTCGTCGGGCACGAAGACGTCGTCGAAGAAGATCTCGGCGAACCCCGGCGTGCCGTCGAGCTGGTCGATCGGTCGGACCGTGACGCCGTCGGCGTCGAGCGGAAAGAGGAAGTACGTCAGCCCTCGGTGCCGCTCGGCCTCCGGGTCGCTCCGGAACAGGCCGAAGCCGCGGTCGGCGAACGGCGCCCGGCTGCTCCAGGTCTTCTGGCCGTTGAGCCTCCAGCCACCCTCGACGCGGGTGGCGGTCGCACGGAGCGAGGCCAGGTCGGAGCCGGCCTCGGGCTCGGACCAGGCCTGTGCCCAGACCAGGGTGCCGTCGGTCATGTCGCGCAGGTAGCGCTTCTTCTGTGCCTCGGTGCCGTGGCCGAAGATGATCGGCGCGAGCAGCGAGATGCCGTTCTGGCTGATCCTCGTCGGGGCCCCACAGAGGTAGTACTCCTCCTCGAAGATGACCCACTCGGTCAGCGACGCGTCGCGCCCGCCGTACGACTCGGGCCAGGTGACGACCGACCAGCGGCCGGAGGCCAGGGTGCGTTCCCACTCGCGGTGGGCTGCGGCGCCCTCGGCCGTGTCCATCGACGGCAGTCGGCCGGGGTTGTTGGCGGCGAGCCAGTCGCGGGCCTCGAGCCGGAAGGTCTCCTCGGCCTCGGTGAACTCCAGGGTGCTCATTGGGCTCCTCGCTCGCTGTAACACGTCGTTCGTTGCACTATCCGGTCGTTCTGGACGGGCGAGTAGTCCCACGAACGACGTGTTACAGGGGCGCGGCGCGGCCCGCGTACGTCGATCCTCATGACTTCATCGACCTCGCGTCCATCCCCGCGAGCGAGTCCTTGCCGACCTCGGCGTTGTGAGCGTGGGCGGCGTGGTGGAGGCCGAAGACCGAGTCCATCCCGGCGCGCATGCCCATCAGGTCCTCGGCCTGGTTGACCGCCTTCTTGGCCAGCGCCAGACCCAGGCGCGGCATTTCTGCGATCTTTCCGGCGAGCGCGAGCGTCTCGGTCTCGAGATCGTCGCGCGGCACGACATGGTTGACCATCCCCCAGGCTTCCGCCTGTGAGGCCGAGAAGCGGCCGCCGGTGAAGAGCATCTCCTTGGCGGCGCGGGGGTTGGTGACCCACGGGTGGGCGAAGTACTCGACCCCAGGGATGCCCATCTTGACCACCGGGTCGGAGAAGAAGGCGTCGTCGGAGGCGACGATGAAGTCGCAGGACCAGGCCAGCATCAGACCGCCCGCGATGCAGGCGCCCTGCACCATCGCGATCGTCGGCTTCGGGATCTCGCGCCAGCGGCGGCACATGCCCAGGTAGACCTCGGACTCGCGCGCGAACCGACTGTCCACACCCTCCTTGCCGACGTGGTCCCACCACATCACGGCCTTGCGCTCGAAGCTCTCGTCGATGTCGCGTCCCGGGGTGCCGATGTCGTGGCCGGCGCAGAAGTGCTTGCCGTTGCCGCCGAGGACGATCACCTTGATCTCGTCGTCGTCGGTCGCCCGGGTGAACGCCGCGTCGAGCGCGTAGGTCACCTTCGAGTTCTGGGCGTTGCGGTATTCGGGACGGTTCAGCCGGACCACCGCGACGGGTCCGTGGGTCTCGTACGTCACGACACTGGTCTCGGTTGGGCTGGCAGTCATGCCGCAGACGCTACCAAACAAGTGCTTGGTTTGGTAGGTTGTCCGGCATGGACCTGACCTACTCCACCGAGGACGAGGCGTTCCGTGCCGAGGTGCGCGAGTGGCTGGCCGACCATCTGGTCGGCGAGTGGGCGGCGCTGCGAGGCACCGGCGGCAACGGGCGCGACCACGAGTCGTACGAGGGCCGGCTGGCGTGGAACCGCTACCTGGCCGCCCACGGGTGGACGTGTCTGGGCTGGCCCGAGGAGCACGGCGGGCGCGGCCTGCCCCTGTGGCAGCAGGTGATCTTCCACGAGGAGTACGCCCGGGCGGACGCCCCGGTGCGGGTGAACCACCTCGGCGAGGAGCTGCTCGGCCCCACCCTGATCGCCCATGGCACACCCGCCCAGCAGGAGCGGTTCCTGCCCAAGATCGTCGCGGTCGAGGAGCTGTGGTGCCAGGGGTACTCCGAGCCCGGTGCCGGCTCCGACCTCGCCGGGGTGCGCACCCGTGCCCGGCTCGACGGCGACCGGTGGGTCGTCGACGGGCAGAAGGTGTGGACGTCGAACGCCCACCTCTCCGACTGGTGCTTCGTGGTCTGCCGCACGACGCCCGGCTCCGAGCGCCACCACGGGCTCTCCTACCTGCTCGTGCCGATGGCACAGGACGGGGTCGACGTACGACCGATCCAGCAGCTCACCGGCACCTCCGAGTTCAACGAGGTCTTCTTCGACGGCGCCGAGACCGCGGCCGACCTGGTGGTCGGGGAGCCCGGCGACGGCTGGAAGGTCGCGATGGCGACCCTCGGGTTCGAGCGCGGCGTCTCCACGATCGGCCAGCAGGTCGGCTTCGCGCGCGAGCTGGAGACGGTCGAGGAAGCGGCCCGTGCGAACGGCACCATCGACGATCCCGGCATCGCCGCGCGACTCGCTCAGGCACATGTCGGGCTGGAGGTGCTCCGGCTGCACGCGCTGCGGACACTGTCTGCGTACGACTCCGGGTCCTCGGGCCCCGAGGCGAGCGTCTCCAAGCTGCTCTGGGCCCGGTGGCACCGCGAGCTCGGCGAGCTGGCGATGGACGTCGTCGGCCTCGCCGGACTGACCACCGGCGACGGCTACGCGCTCGACCCGCTGCAGTCGCTCTACCTCTTCTCCCGTGCCGACACGATCTACGGCGGCTCGGACGAGATCCAACGGAACATCATCGCCGAGCGAGTCCTCGGCCTGCCCAGAGAGGCGCGTGCATGAAGCCCGAACAGCCCACCCCCGCGTACGTCCCCGGCCACTCGCTCCTGGAGGGGCGGGTCGTCGTCGTGACCGCAGCCGCCGGTGCGGGCATCGGAGCCGCGGTGGTGCGGAAGGCGCTCGAGGAGGGCGCCAAGGCGGTCGTCATGTCGGACACCCACGAGCGGCGGCTCAAGGAGTCCGTCGACGCGCTCGGGGAGGAGTTCGGGACTGACCGGGTCACGGCCGTGACCTGCGACGTCACCCAGGAGGACCAGGTCCAGGCGCTGCTCGACGCGGCCGACCCCTTCGGTGGCGTCGACGTGATGATCAACAACGCCGGGCTCGGCGGGACCGCGTCGGTGCTGGAGATGACCGACGAGCAGTGGTCGAAGGTTCTCGACATCACCCTGACCGGTACGTTCCGGTGCATCCGGGCGGTCGGGCAGCGGTTCGTGGCCTCCGGGAAGCGTGGCGTGATCGTCAACAACGCCTCCGTGATCGGCTGGCGGGCGCAGGAGGGGCAGGCCCACTACGCCGCGGCCAAGGCCGGGGTGATGGCGCTGACCCGATCGGCCGCCGCCGACCTCGCGCCGCACGGGATCCGGGTCAACGCGGTCTCGCCGTCTCTGGCGATGCACCCGTTCCTGGAGAAGGTCACCTCGCCCGAGCTGCTCGTCGAGCTCAAGGGCCGCGAGGCGTTCGGCCGTGCGGCCGAGCCCTGGGAGGTCGCCAACGTCATGGTCTTCCTGGCCAGCGACTACTCGTCCTACATGACCGGCGAGGTCGTCTCCGTCTCCAGCCAGCACGCCTGATCGAGAGGATCACACATGCCCGAGGCCTTCATCGTCGACGCCGTTCGTACGCCCGTGGGGAAGCGAGGTGGCGCGCTCGCCGGGATCCATCCCGCTGATCTCGGCGCCTACTCGCTGGCCGCGCTCGTCGACCGCACCGGGATCGACCCGGGGGCCGTCGACGACGTGATCATGGGTTGCTGCGACACGATCGGGGGCCAGGCCGGCGACGTCGCACGGACCGCGTGGCTGGTGGCCGGGCTGCCCGACCACGTACCCGGCGTGACCATCGACCGGCAGTGCGGCTCCTCGCAGCAGGCGGTGCACTTCGCGGCTCAAGGGGTGATGTCGGGGACGCAGGACCTCGTCGTCGCCGGTGGGCTGCAGAACATGTCGGCGATCCCGATCTCGGCGGCGATGCTGGTGGGCGCCGAATACGGCTACACCACCCCGTTCGCCGAGTCGCCCGGCTGGTTGAAGCGCTACGGTGACCAGGAGGTCTCCCAGTTCCGCTCCGCCGAGATGATCGCGGAGAAGTGGGACATCTCCCGTGAGGACATGGAGGCGTATGCGCTCGCCTCGCATCAGCGCGCCAAGACCGCGATCGCCGAGGGGCGGTTCGACCGCGAGATCGTTCCGGTCGGTGACTTCGCTGTCGACCAGTGCCCGCGCGAGACGTCGCTGGAGAAGATGGCCGCGCTGGAGCCGCTCGCTCGCGGTGGACGGATCACCGCGGCCGTCGCCTCGCAGATCTGCGACGCGTCCTCGGCGCTGCTGGTGGCATCGGCTGCGGCCGTACGCACCTTCGGCCTGACCCCGCGAGCCCGGATCCACCACCTCTCTGTCCGCGGTGACGACCCCGTCTGGATGCTCACCGGCCCGATCGAGGCGACTCGTCATGCCCTGGGCACGACCGGCCTGACGGTCGACGACATCGACCTGTTCGAGTGCAACGAGGCCTTCGCCTCCGTCGTCCTGGCGTGGATGAAGGAGCTCGACGTCCCGCATTCGAAGGTGAATGTGAACGGCGGTGGCATCGCCCTGGGCCACCCCATCGGCGCCACCGGCACCCGGCTGATGACGACCCTCCTCAACGAGCTCGAGCGCACCGGCGGCCGCTACGGCCTGCAGACCATGTGCGAGGGCGGCGGGCAGGCGAACGTCACCATCATCGAGCGGCTGTGAGCGCTGCCCGCTTCCCGGCTCGTTTCTCGGCCCGCGTCGCAGCGCGCTTGGCGGCGGGGGAGCCGGGGGTGGGGAACCAGCGGTGGACGACCGCGACCTGACCAGCGGTCCACAGGCCGCTGATGACCCAGTAGACGAGCAGGGCGAGCGGGACGGTGCTGCCGGCGAGGAGCATGCCGGCAGCGGAGATGACGGGCATCAGCTCCTGGACGCGCACCATCGTCTCGGGCATGTCGGTGAGCACCATGTTGGGCAGGACCCACAGCCGCTGGCTGAGGTAGCTGACCGCGGCGGCGGTGGCGGCGAGGCCGAGGGTGATCACCAGATGGGTGGTGTCGCCGGAGAGGTAGCCGTGGCCGGTGAGCGGCGTGCCGAGGAAGGTCGCGGCGCCGAGCGAGTCGACCAGTGAGTCGTTCATCGCGCCGACCGCGTTGCTCCGGCTGACGTCGGAGAGCAGGTGGTAGAGCGCCAGGAAGATCGGCAGCTGGGCGAAGGCGGCGAGCATGGCGAAACGGGGTACGCCGTGCTCCTCGTTGATCTTGCGCCGCTCCTCCATCATCGCCATGACGTCGGCCTGGCTCGAGCTGCCCTTGGCGGCCTGCTTCTGGTATTTCTTCGTCAGCTCCTGGAGCTGCGGGCGGGCACGGGCGGCGGCGTGGGCGTGGCGTACGCCTCGGATCGTGAGCGGCAGCAGGACGAGCCTGACCAGCACGACGACGGCGGCGATCGCCAGCAGCCAGCTGGCGTTGTCGCCGGCGAAGGCGAGGACGTGGTGGGCGCCGGCGAGGACGGCGGCGAGGGCATGCGACAACGGGGCGAGGACAGACATGGGTGTGCTCCTGAGATGAGTGGGTAGGACTGACGGGCCGCCGGGTGCCGGCGAGGGGTCAGTCCTGCTCAGGAGCGCGCGGTCGGCGCGGGGAGCACACCGGGTCGGTGACCCGGGCGGCGAGGTGGCGAGGTCCGTCGGAGGCGTCGCTCGGGGCCGTCGCATGGGCCCTGACCAGGGCGAACGCGCCGACGTTGTGGATCGCGCCGACCGCGACGGCTGCGAGCGCGGTCGAGACGGCGATGGTCAGCAAGGCCTGCTCGGGGTCGACGCTCATCAGCGCCGGGAGCATCAGCGTGAAAAGCGCGACGAGCGCGATGCGTACGCGGCTCGTCTCGGTGTTCACGACCCACACTCTACCGATCGGGCCCAACCGGCCGGTCAGGTCAGCTCGCGCCGCATCAGGACGCGCGGGTGTCCGGCGAGGACCGAGGTCGTGTCGGCCGCCCAGGTGAAGCCGGCCGCCTCGAAGTTCTTGCGGATCCCGGCGTACGCCATGGTCTGGTCGATCTTGGCGCCCTGGTTGTCGAGCGGGTAGGCCTCGACGGCGGGAGCGCCGTGCTCTCGGGCGAAGTCGACGGCGCCCTCGATGAGCGCGTGCGAGATGCCCTGGCCGCGATGGCCCGGGCGGACCCGGATGCACCACAGCGACCAGACCGGAAGGTCGTCGACGTGCGGGATCTTGCGGTTGCGGGCGAAGGAGGTGTCGGCCCGGGGTGCGATCGCGGCCCACCCGACGGGCTCGTCGCCGTCGTAGGCGAGCACGCCCAGCGGCCCCTGCTCGAGCAGCGTACGGACGTATTCGCCGCGCTCCGGACCGTGCAGCTCGTTGTTGAGCTTCGACGGGATCCGGTAGCTCAGGCACCAGCAGACGCTGGCGTCGGGGCGCTTGGGGCCGACCAGGGTGCGTACGTCCTCGAACACGGTCGCCGGGCGAACCTCGATCGTCATGGGGCCAGCCTGATGGTCAGGCCAGGGTCGCGTCCACATGTTTGAGGCGGTCCACGGCCTGGGTCACGATGCGGTCGACGAGTTCCTCGCAGGTGGGGAGGTCGTCGAGGAGACCGACGACCTGGCCGCTGGAGAGCATCCCGGCGTTCGTGTCGCCCTCGACGAGCCCGGCGCGCAGCAGCATCGGGGTGTTGGCGGCGAGGACGACCTCGGCCCAGGTGCGGTCGCCGCCGTGGACCATGTTCCGGCCGTCCTTGACGAGTGTCCGCCAGGGGAGGCCGGACATCTCCTTGAACTGTCGTGTCCGCTTGATCGTGCGGAGCAGCTTCGCGGTGACGCCCTCCTTCTCGAGGGTGTCGATGAACTCGGTGCGCAGCACACGGTGAGGCATGCCGTCGGCCTTCGTGGTCACGACGGTGCCGTCGAGCCCGAAGCTCAGATATCGCTTCCGTACGTCCTCGGGGACCGCCGAGTCGGCGGTGAGCAGGAACCGCGTGCCCATGCCGATGCCGGCCGCGCCGTAGGAGAGGGCCGCGGCCAGTCCGCGGCCGTCGAAGAAGCCGCCCGCGGCGACGACCGGGATGTCGACGGCGTCGAGGACGCTGGGGAGGAGCAGGGTGGTCGGGACCGTGCCGGTGTGGCCGCCGCCCTCGCCGCCCTGGATCATCACCATGTCGGCGCCCCAGCTCGCCACCTTCTTGGCGTGCTTGGCCGCGCCGATCGAGGGCATCACGACGATGTCGTGTTCCTTGAGCGTGCTGATCAGCTCGGGCTTGGGCGCGAGGGCGAAGCTCGCGACCTTGACGTCGTGGTCGATGAGGAGCCGACATCGGTCGGGGGCGTCCGAGGCGTCGGCGCGGAGGTTCACGCCGAACGGCTTGTCGGTGCGGCCCTTGACCTCGACGATCGCCTTCTCGAGCTCATCGAGGGTCATCGTCGCCGACGCCAGGATGCCGAGGGCGCCTGCGTTGGCTGTCGCGGAGACCAGGCGCGGGCCGGCGACCCAGCCCATGCCGGTCTGCACGATCGGGTGGTCGACGCCGGTCAGCTCGGTCAGCGGCGTACGGAATGTCGGTGATGTGGTCACGAGAGCTCCTCGCTCCTGCGCCGACTCGGCGCTTCTGTCCCGAAAAATCGCGCCGAGTCGGCGCAAGTGTTCCAGCGTGGTGGCTCGAGCCGGCGCAACTGTCTCGGGAAATCAGCTCGCGTCGGCGTGTGGGGCTGGGACAGACGCGCCGACTCGACGCCGGGGCGCGGGGCAGAAGCGCCGACTCGGCATGAGATCTTGGGACAGTTGCGCCGGGTCGGCATCACTTGCCGTCCTTCACGAAGGCGTCGCGGCGCTCGTCGGCGACGCCGGCGAGGTTGAGCTCGAAGGTGAAGCCCTGCTCGAAGCGGTAGGAGGCGTTCACGTCGACCGGGTCGATGCCGTTGAGCGCGGCCTTGGCGGCGCGGATGACCTGGGGATCCTTCTTTGCGATCTCCCTGGCGATCTCGAGGGCCTTGTCGTCCAGGTCGTCGCGGGGGACGACCGCGTGGACCGAGCCGAGCTCGTGGAGGCGCTGGGCGGTGATGGTCTGGGCGGTGAAGTAGAGCGTACGCAGCATGTGCTGCGGCACCAGCCGGCTCAGGTGGGTGGCGGCGCCGAGGGCTCCGCGGTCGACCTCGGGCACTCCGAAGTAGGCGTCGTCGCTGGCGACGATCGTGTCCGCGTTGCCGACCAGGCCGACGCCTCCGCCGAGGCAGAAACCGTTGACCGCGGCGATGACCGGGACCGGGCACTCGTAGATCGCCTTGAAGGCCGCGTAGCAGCCGCGGTTGGCGCCGAGGATGCCCTCGAACCCCTCGATCTCCTGCATCTCCTTGATGTCGACGCCGGCGTTGAAGCCCTTGCCCTCGGCGCGCAGGATCACGACCCGGGCGCCGTTCTCGGCGGCGGTCGTGACCGCCTCGGCGACCTCGAACCAGCCCTTGACCGGCAGCGCGTTCACCGGTGGGTGGTTCATCGTGACGACGGCGATCTGCTCGTCGGTGAACTCGGTGGAGATGCCCATGCCGTCCGTCCTCGGATCCGTGCTGCCTAACCTAGCGATTGCTTGGTAGCCTAGCAGTTGCTTGGTTCACGCTGGCAAGACCGACGTACGTATCGACGCAGGGAGCACTCACATGACCGGACTCTTGGACGGCCGGATCGCGATCGTCACCGGAGCGGGGCGGGGGATCGGCCGGGCGCACGCGCTCGAGCTGGCCCGCCACGGCGCGAAGGTGGTCGTCAACGACTTCGGCGTCTCGCTCGCGGGCGAGGGCACCGGCGAGTCGCCCGCGGACCAGGTCGTCGCCGAGATCGTCGCCGCAGGTGGGGAGGCGGTCGCCAACGCCGCCGACGTCGCCGACTTCGCGGCGGCGGAGGCGATGGTGCGACAGGCGGTCGAGACGTACGGAGGTCTGGACATCCTCGTCAACAACGCCGGCTTCGTACGCGACCGGATGCTCGTCAACACCTCCGAGGAGGAGTGGGACGCGGTCATCCGGGTGCACCTGAAAGGCCACTTCGCGACGCTGCGGCACGCGGGTGCGTACTGGCGCGCGGAGTCGAAGGCCGGGCGGCAGCGGGAGGCCCGGGTCATCAACACCTCCTCGGGCGCGGGCCTGCAGGGTTCGATCGGGCAGGGCACCTACTCCGCCGCCAAGGCCGGGATCGCCGGCCTCACCCTCGTCGCCGCCGCCGAGATGGCGCGCTACGGCGTCACCGTCAACGCGATCGCGCCGGTCGCGAAGACCCGGATGACCGAAGGCGCCTTCGACACCTCCGCGATGGCGCTTCCCGAGGACAACTCGCCGGTCGTCGCCTGGCTCGCCTCCGAGGACGCCCGCGACGTCACCGGGCGGGTCATCGAGATCGACGGTCCGCAGATGACCGTCGAGAACGGGTGGGCCCACGGCCCCTCCGCCGACGCCGGCGCACGCTGGAATGCCGCCGAGGTCGGTCCGGCGCTCCGCAAGCTGCTCGCGCAGGCGCCGGTTCCGGAGAAGGTGTACGGAGCCTGATGCCCGACCGCCGCACGTGTAACACGTCGTTCGTTGCACTATCCGGTCGCTCTGATAGGGCGAGAAGAGTTACGAACGACGTGTTACAGCTCGCGCGGCGAGTCAGCCGAGCTCCGCGCAGACGGTCGCCGCGATGTCCTCGAGCGGCTTGTCGAGCGGCGCAGCCGTGGGGTCGTCGGAGCGGGTGAGGGCGGCGATGACGATCGGGGCGCCGTCGGGGGTCCAGGTGACCCCGACGTCGTTGCGGGAGGCGTAGTCGCCGCCGCCGGTCTTGTCGGCGAGCCGCCAGCCGGCCGGGACGCCGGCACCGAACCGGGTGACGGTCGACTGGTTGGCCAGCATCCAGGTGATCAGCTGGTCGCGGTCGCCGCGGTCGAGGGCGTCGCCGAGCACCAGCTTGGTGTACGTCTGCGCGATCGCGCGCGGCGAGGTGGTGTCGCGCGGGTCGCCCGGGATCGCACTGTTGAGGTCGGGCTCCCAGCGGTCGAGCCGGCTGACGGTGTCGCCGAGCGACCGGGCGAACCGGGTGACCCCAGCGGGGCCGCCGATCAGGTGGAGCAGCTCGTTGGCCGCGGTGTTGTCGGAGCGCGTCATCGTCGCCTCGGCGAGCTGCGCCACGGTCAGGCCGTTGCGCGTCGTGACCGAGGTGACCGGGGAGTTGACGACGACGTCGGCGGCGTCCCAGGTCAGACGCTGCTGGAGCGTACGCGCGGGCAGGTCACGCAGGATCGCCGCCGTGAGCAGCGTCTTGAAGGTCGACAGCATCGGGAAGCGCTCGTCGGCACGGTGCTCGATGACGCGTCCGGTCCGCATGTTCTTCGCCCAGACGCCGAGGCGACGCTGGTGCGTCTGCTCCAGAGCGGCGATCGAGGGGTGGTCGGTGGCGTACGCAGCGGGGCTGGCGGCTCCGGCGGCGGCGACGGCGGCGGCGGTGACGGCTCCGCCCAGGAGGGTGCGACGGCTGAGGATCGGGTGAGTCATGCAGGCATCGTGACGCTGCCGCGGCGACGGCGTCCAAGGACGATCCGGCATGGACGTATGCATCGCTGACATGGGACGTGCTGTGGCCGATCAGCCATCCTGTACGCGTGGACCTACTGCTTCACCTGCGCGGCTTCACCGCGGTCGCTGACGAGATGAGCGTCTCCGAGGCCGCCCTGGAGCTGGGCGTCGACCAGCCGCTGCTCAGCCGCCGGCTGCGGGCCCTCGAGCGCGAGCTCGGCGTGGAGCTGCTCGACCGCTCCCGGCGCCAGATCGCGCTCACCCCGGCCGGTGCCGCGCTGCTGCCGCGCGCCCGCCACCTGATCGATCAGGCGGACCATCTGCTGCGCAGCATCCGCCGGCACGAGCGTGAGCCCTTTGTGGTCGCGGTGCCGTCCGGCTGCGACCCCGCCCCGCTCGCCGCGTTGGTCGCACTGCTGGAGAAGGAAGGCGTCGACGTACGCCTCGCGACCACGACCGACGCGCCCCCGGAGTCGGCGGCCTGGACGGTCGAGCCGTGCGACCCCGACGCGGCCACCTGGGTCACCCCGCTCGGCGCCGCGACCGCCCCCACCGCCGCCGTCACCGCCGCCGTCACCGCCGCCGTCACCGCCGCCACCGAGCAGAGGGTGTCCTTGAGCTCGCTCCGCCCCCGCCGAGGCGGAGCCCGTACGCAGCTCCTGGCCCTCCCGCGAGACCTCGACGATCCCGGCGACCGCCTGCGACGGCAGGCCGACCGGGCGGGCATCGGGCCGACCGCCCTGCGCCGCGCGCCGCACCGGCTCGCGGCGGCCGAGGCCTTGGCGGGCCGCGGCACCTTGGTCTGCGCTCGGCACGAGGCGGTGACGTACGGGTTGAGCTGGTCGCCCTTCATCGACCCGGTACGCCGCGGCCACCGGCTGGTGGAGCAGCCGCCGGTCCCCGGGCCGCTGGCCGAGGGTCCGGTGCGCGAGCAGGCGCTCGCCCTGCTCGGGGCGTGCGTCGGCGCCTCGGAAGCAGGTGCCTGATGAGCCCGCTGGTCGGCAGCGACCGAGGCCTGATCGACCTCGCCGAGGTCGCCGCCGAGCGCTTCCGGGACCTCCGGGTCCGGGCCGAGTTCCTGGCCCGCGACATCGACACCGGCCTGGAGGTCGGCGTCGGCGTCGACAGGCCGATGCCTTTGGCCTCGGTGGCCAAGGTGCCCCTCGCGCTGGTCGTCGCGGACCGGATCGCCCGCGGCGAGATCGACGGCGCCACGATGGTGACGCTGCCCGCGGCGGAGCGGAGCTACGGGCCGTACGGCATCTCGGCCTTCACCCACGATGCGACCTGCTCGGTCGCCGACCTGATGCTGATGATGCTCGCCCTCAGCGACAACGCCGCCGCGGACGCGCTCTTCGCGATGGTCCCGCCGCGCGAGGTCGACGAGCAGCTCGCCGAGTGGGGCGTGGAGGGGCTGCGGGTGCGGCACCGGATGCAGCCGATGTACGACTACGCCACCCGCGTCGCCGGGCACGACTTCGCCCTCGCCACCCAGCTCGCGGTCGAGGGCCGGCGCCCGGGCGGGCGGCACGTCATCGACTCTCTCGACGTCGAGCGTGCCACGGTCGGCTCGCCGCGCGCCTGCGTCGACCTGCTCGAGCGGGTCTGGCGTGACGAGGTCGCCAAGCCGGAGGCCACCGAGATGGTGCGCCGGCTGATGGGCAAGCAGGTCTTCACCCACCGGATCGCCGCCGAGCTCCTCGCCGACGACATCCAGCTCGCCGGCAAGACCGGCGGTTTCCTCACCCTTCGCCACGAGATCGCCGTCGTCACCCACCCCGGCGGCCGGGTCGCCATCGCCGTGCTCACCGACTCCGACCGCACCGCCCGGATCCAGAACGACGTCGATCTCGCCATCGCCGCCACCGCCCGCGACGCCGTCGACGCCCTGGCCTCCCGCCGAGCCTGAGCCTCGGCCGTAAACCGGATGCTTCTCGTCCGGTGGCGGTGGTGCAATTGTCCAGTGCCCGCCCTGCCCGGTTTCCTCACCAACCTGATCCCGCCGACGCCGTTGTCGAAGCGTCTGGCGACGCAGTCGCTGCTCTTCGCAGCAGGGGACGGGACGTTCAACACCGCGGCCGCGTTCTACCTGGTCGCCTTCGTCGGGCTGAGCCCGGCGCAGATCGGCATCGGCCTGACGGTCGCCGGGATCGCGAGCTTCCTCACCGCCTACCCGATGGGCCGGCTGGCCGACGTCGTCGGCCCGAAGCGGGTCTGGGCGATCAGTGCCCTGATCAGCGCGTCGATGTTCGCGACGATGCCGTTCATCCACGGCTTCTGGGCCTACCTCTGCGTCATCGTCGTCTTCGAGGTGGTCAACAACGCCGGCGGTGCCGGCCGGAATGCGTACGTCCTCGACGTCCTCCCCGACAAGGAGCGGGTCGAGACCCAGGCGTTCATGTACTCGAGCCTCAACCTCGGCTTCACCATCGGCGCCCTGATCGCCGGTATCGCGCTGGCGCTGGACACCGACACGGTGCTCAAGTGGGGCGTGCCGTTCTTCGCGCTGGCCATCGGGATCGCCAACTCCGTCTGGATCTCCCGGCTGCCGAGGGCGCCGCACGAGGAGCGCCGCGCCGCCGGCGAGGTCACCGAGAAGCTGCCGGGTCCGGGCGCGCTGCGCAACGTCGGCTGGCTCCTGGTGACCACCTTCACCGGCACGCTGTGGACCAACCAGGTGCTGCTGCACACCGTGATCCCGCTGTGGCTGGTCGAATACACCGACTCGCCGCGCTGGCTGCTGGCCTGGCTCTTCGCGACCAACACGGTGCTGTGCATCATCCTCCCGGCCTACACCTCGAAGGGCGTCCACAGCGTCCGCGACGCGTTGCGGCGCGTGTGGTGGAGCAGCGGGTTCTTCGTCGCGGCCTGCGCGATCACGCTGGTCACCCACGACACCCGCGGCATCCTCACCATCTTCCTGGTCTGGCTCGGCCACGTCGCCGTGACCGGCGCGGAGCTGGCCATCGGCTCGGCGAGCTGGGCATTCCAGGCCGAGCTCATGGACCCCGACCGCCGGGGCGAGTACGAAGGTGTGGCCGGCATCGGCCGCCAGCTCGGCGGCGCGTGGGCGCCGGCTCTGTTCACCTTCCTCGCCATGGGCTGGCACCCCGACGTCTACAGCGGCGCCGGCTGGATCGTGATCGGCGCGATCGTCGTCGCTGCCGCGGCCGCCATGGGTCCCTCGACCCGGATGGCCGTACGTTTCAAGCAGACCCACTTCCCGCGCGAGAGCGAGCCGGAGCCGGCCGCCGCCTAGCCCGGACCGGGGGAGCGGCGCAGGATCCGGGCGATCCGGTCGCCCAGGTAGGGCGCCAGCGTCTCCGCGTAGAGCGGGGAGATGTGGAAGCCGTCGAGGTAGACCTCCAGGTTGCCGACGACGGGCGAGCACCGCCTCGCGCCGCAGAAGTAGGAGGTCAGGTCGACGTGGTGGGCGTTCGTCGCCAGCCGGGTGGCGCCCAGGCTGCCGTCGTCGCGTACGACTGTCTCCCGCCGGCGTGAGCACTCGGTCGCGGCAGCGAGCCCGTGGTCGTCGATGCACGGCTGGACCACCCGCGCGAACAGCGCGCTGCTGCCCTCGAAGATGGGCGAGTCCTGGACCGCGATCACCGGGACCGACGGGTCCGGCCTGGTCGCCCACGCCTCCGCCATCCCGCGGCTGACCGCCTCGACGTCGCTCTCGCCGGGCGAGACCTCGACGCTCACCAGGCTGGAGTGGACCACGACGTACGCGTCGATCCCCTCCTCCGAGGCGATGTACGCCGCCAGCTTCTCCTTCCACCGGTCGCAGAGCTCCACGCTCGACTCGGGCGTACCGACGCGGTCGCGGGCGTTCCAGTGGCAGCCGGCGCGGCCGGCCACGTCGATGCGCCAGCCGCGGCTCTCGGCGATGGCACGGTAGGCGGGCACGAACTGGTGGTTGTGGGAGTCGCCGATGGCGAGCAGCCGCCGGGTGTAGCCGGTCTTCGGGCCGAGCGTGCAGACCTTCAGCGCGACGGGCCGCTCCTTGTTGGACCAGCACGCCGACCCGTCGGGAGCCTGGTAGCCCAGGCTCGCGTCGATCAGCGTCGACGGGCGCTCGCAGTCGGTGAGCGCCGGGTCGAGCGCGGCGGCGCCGATGCAGCCCGCGTAGCGCTCGGCGGCCGCGACCGCCGCCGCCTTCCGGGCGGCGTCCCGGCGCTCCACCTCGCCGGTGACCGCCAGCGTTCCGCCCACCACCACGGCGAGCACCACGGGCACCGTCACCAGCCGCACCACGCCGGTGAACGGCGGACCGATCCGGGTGACCGGCCGCTCGACGTACCGATGGGTGAGCCAGGCCAGCACCGCCGATCCGGACAGGACGACGGTCGCGGCGAGGAGGCTCGTGCGGGTCGCGTACGTCCAGCTCAGCCAGGCCACCAGCAGTGGCCAGTGCCACAGGTAGAGCGGGAAGGAGATGTCGGCGACGAACCGCAGCGGCCTCACCGCGAGCAGCCGCTGCGGCCCCCACCGGGCGGATGATCCGGAGCCGAGCACGACCAGCAGCGCCCCGCCGACCGGCCACAGCGCCCACGGGCCGGGGAAGAGCGCAGCGCCGTCGAGCACGAACCCCGAGGTCGCGACGAGCAGCAGCCCGAACCAGGCGAGCACCGGCCGGGCCGCTCCCGGCGGCCGGATCCGGTCGAGCCCGAGCGCGAGCAGTGCGCCCGCGCCGAGCTCCCAGAAGCGCGCCCAGGAGTGGAAGTACGCCACCTGCTGGTCGGCCGCCCCGAGCCGCCACGCGAAGACGAACGACGCGACGGTCGCCACTGCCACCACGACCGCCATCACGACCCGGAGCCGCCTCCGCGCCAAAGCCCCGAGGACGACCACGACCACCGGCCAGACCAGCAGGAACTGCCCCTGCACCGCCAGCGACCAGAAGTGCTGCAGCGGGCTCGCGCTCGGCCCGGCGGCTCCGTAGGCGAGCTGGGACCGGATCATCTCCCAGTTCAGGACGTACGCCGCCGACGCAGCGACCTCCCGCAGCGTCGAGCTCCACATCGACCGGGGCATGACCGCCACCATCAGCACCGCCGTCCCGGCGAGCACGACCAGCATGGGAGCCGACAGCCGCAGGAACGTACGCCCGTAGTGGTCGGCCAGCCGCAGCTCGGAGGCCGCTACCCGGCGGACCAGCGAGCGGGTGACCAGGAACCCGGTCAGCGCCAGGAAGACGTCGACACCGCCGGAGACGCGGCCGTTGCCGAAGAGGTGGAAGACCACCACGAGCGCGAGCGCGAGTCCCCGCAGGCCGTGGATCTCGGCGATGCGCTGAGACGACGGCGGCTGCGGCATCGGGTCACGGTAAGGGTGGCCGGTGACCCGGGAGAGAAGGTCAGGTTAAGAGCCGAGGACCTGCTCCAGATAGGGGTTGCTGAAGGTGCGCGACGGGTCGAGCTTGTCGCGCAGCGCGACGAAGTCGCCGAACCGGGGATAGCGCTCGGCCAGGTCAGCGGCGGAGAGCGTGTGCATCTTGCCCCAGTGCGGGCGGCCGCCCGCCTCGCCGGCGATCCGCTCGAAGGTCGCGAAGTACTCCTCCCGCCACGGCGAGGACGGGGCGGTGTGGATGGCGATGTAGACGTTCTCGCGCTCGAACCCGGTGGACAGCGGGATGTCGTCGGCGGCCGCGACGCGGACCTCGACGGGGAAGGAGATGTTCCACGAGGAGGCCTCGACCGCGCGCTGCAGCTCGGCGAGGACGTCCATACCCGCAGCACGCGGCACCGCGTACTCGCTCTCCACGAACCGCACCTTCCGCTCCGAGGTGAAGACGCGGTAGGAGACGTCGGTGAACTCGCGCGGCGAGAGGGCGGAGGCGGCGAAGCGGGCCAGCGGCTTGACCAGCGCAGGCACGCGGAGGCCGAGCTCGACGGTCGCGCCGAAGGCGGTGTTGGAGAGCAGCTCGTCGTCGAACCAGCCCCGGACCGGGCCCACCGGCTTCAGCGGCGTCTCCGGCAGCGGCAGCCGGGTGTTGTGCTTGGTGAGCACCCGGGTGGTGTGCGGGAACCAGTAGAACTCGAAGTGGTCGGTGCCCGAAGCGTGCTCCTCGAACTCGGCCATGACCGCGTCGAGCTCGCCGTTGCCCTCACGCGCGTTCAGCGCGAACAGTGGCTCGGTCTGGAGGGTGACCTCGACGATGGTCCCGAGCGCACCGAGCCCGACGCGGGCGAGGTCGAAGACCTCGGGGTTCTCCGTCGCCGAGCAGGAGAGGACGGAGCCGTCGGCGAGGAGCAGCCGGAGGCCGCGTACCTGCGTCGCCAGGCCGCCGAAGCGCGCTCCGGTGCCGTGGGTGCCGGTCGAGATCGCCCCAGAGATCGACTGCTCCTCGATGTCGCCGAGGTTGGTCATCGACAGCCCGAGCGCCTCGAGCGCTCGGTTGAGGACCTTGAGGCGGGTGCCGCCGCGGACCGTCACCAGCCCGGTCGTCGCGTCGGCCTTCACGATCCCGGAGATCCGGTCGAGGCTCACCTGGACGTCCACCGGGGAGCCGATCGCGGTGAACGAGTGGCCGGCGCCGATCGGCTTGACCCTGCGGCCGGCTTCGGTCGCAGCCACCACGACCGCCGCGAGCTCCGCCTCGTCGCGAGGCACGACGACCTCGATCGCTCCCGTGTGCTGATTGCCCGCCCAGTTCTGCCACTCACTCACGCGGCAAAGGGTGTCGCTTCCGAGGCGTTCGGTCAACGACTTCACCCAGATCCGTTCGGACCGCGCGGTGGCACAGTTGGTTACCTGCCGTTGACGCGGGTGCCGCGCGGGGCATAGACACTTGGGTCGTGGTTACCACTTCCCACCATCTCTCGGCCCAGCAGCACGAGCGGCTCGACCGCGCGACCGCCGCTCTCGACGGACCAGTCGGGGCCGTCGACCTGGCCGCGTTCGACGCCAACGCCGACGATCTCGTGCGCCGCGCGGCCGGCACCCCGATCCGGGTCGCCAGCAAGTCCGTACGCTGCCGGGCGCTGATCGACCGCGTGCTCGCCCGCGAGGGGTACGAGGGGATCCTGGCGTTCACGCTGTCCGAGGCGCTGTGGCTGGCCGAGACCCACTACGACATCGTGATCGGCTACCCGACCGCCGACCGGGCGGCGCTCGCCGCGCTCGCGAAGGACGAGGAGAAGCTCGCCCGGATCACGCTGATGGTCGACAGCGCCGAAGGGTTGTCGCTGGTCAAGGCCGCGATCGGCACCCCGGCCGCCCCCGTACGCGTCGCCATCGATCTCGACGCCGCGCTGGTCATCGCGCGCCGGATCTGGCTCGGCGCCCGCCGCTCCCCGGTGCGCACCCCGGAGGACGCCGTCGCGCTGGCCCGCATCGTCGCCGAGGACCCGGACTTCCAGCTGGTCGGGCTGATGGCCTACGAGGGCCAGGTCGCCGGCACCGTCGACCGCCCGCTCGGCGGCAACCCGCCCGCCGCGGTGATCCGCCGGATGAAGAAGGCGTCCATCGCCGAGATCACCGAGCGCCGCGGGAAGATCGTCGCGGCCGTACGCTCGCTGACCGACCTCGAGTTCGTCAACGGCGGCGGCACCGGCTCGATCGAGTCCACCCGTGCCGACTCCTCGGTCACCGAGATCGCTGCGGGTTCCGGCCTCTACGGCCCGACCCTCTTCGACCGCTACGACGGCTTCACGCCCCACCCGGCGGCGTACTTCGGGCTGAGCGTCGTGCGCCGTCCCGCGCCCGGCATCGTCACCGTCGCCGGTGGCGGCTGGATCGCCTCGGGCCCGCCCGGGCTCGACCGCGTCCCGAGCCCCACCTACCCCTTCGGCCTCGAGTACGTCGGCACCGAAGGCGCCGGGGAGGTCCAGACGCCGCTGCGCGGGCATGCCGCCGACGAGCTCGCGATCGGCGACAAGGTCTGGTTCCGCCACGCGAAGGCCGGTGAGGTGTGCGAGCGGCTCGATGTCCTCCACCTGATCGAGGGCGACGCGATCATCACCGTCGCGCCGACCTACCGGGGCGAGGGACAGACCTTCCTCTGAGGTACCCGCCCGGACATTTCCAAGTTTTCTCGAAACCCCGTGCCCGGCCGTGGGGCCGTCGGTAGGTTCGGTCCCGATGGACGATCACGTGACCTGGGCGGACAAGGGCTTCATGGAGCCGGGAGAAGCCGTCGATCTCACCACGTACGCAGCCTCCGGCCGCAACCTCTTCGACGGCTCGTTCACCTGGCCGGTGATGGTGCTCAAGAAGAGCGCGCTGGAGCACAACATCGAGACCCTGGCGGGGTTCGCGGAGGAGCACGGGCTGCTGCTCGCCCCGCACGGCAAGACCACGATGGCGCCCTCGCTCTACCGGCAACAGCTCGACGCCGGCGCGTGGGCGATCACGGTCGCCACGCCCAGCCAGGCGCTGGTCGCTCGCCATGCCGGCGTACGCCGTGTCCTGGTCGCCAACGAGATCCTCGACCACAGCGCGCTGAGCTGGGTCGCCTCCGAGCGGGCGGCCGACCCGGAGTTCCTACATCTGCACTGGGTGGACTCGGTCGAGGGCGTCGAGGCGGCCGCCGAGGCGTCGGCCCTGGTAGGCGTCGCGGACCGGCCGCTCGCGGTGCTGCTCGACCTGGGCTTCCCGGGCGGCCGCACCGGCTGCCGCTCCGTCGAGGAGGCGGTCGAGCTCGCGCGAGTGGTGGACGGGCGGCCGGGCCTGCTGCTGGCCGGCGTGGCCGGCTACGAGGGCGGCCTGGAGACGGCCGAGGCGGTCGGCGACTACTTCGACCGTCTCAAGGAGCTCGCCTCGACGCTGTTCACCGAGGGGCTCGTCGCCGCGGATGCGATCGTCTCCGCAGGCGGGAGCGCCTTCTTCGACGTCCTCGCCGAGCGTTGGGCCTCCGGATGGCCGGACGGGATGACGCCTCGCAAGGTCCTGCGCAGCGGGACGTACATCACCCACGACCACGGCCTCTACGCCGCCACGACGCCCTACCACCGCATCGCGGGGAGCCTGGACCCGGCCATCGAGGTGTGGGCCCAGATCGTCTCGGCCCCCGAGGAGGGGCTGGTCATCGCGGGCATGGGCCGGCGGGACGTGCCCTACGACAACGGCCTGCCGGTCCCGCTCGCGGTGCGGCGCGACGGCTTCGGCGGCGCGGAGAAGATCGAGGGCACCGTCGAGAAGCTGGCCGACCAGCACGCCTTCCTGCGCACCGACGCCGGGCTGCGGCCGGGCGACCTGGTCAGCTTCGGGATCTCACACCCGTGCACGGCGTTCGACAAGTGGCGGCTGATCCCGGTCGTCGACCTCGACTACACCGTGACCGATCTGGCCCGGACGTACTTCTGAGTTTGTCAGGGAATGTCGGAGAGACGCACCCTGACCTGGTAGAACGCGCCGTGGTCGGTGGCCCGCCGGGCCGACGGGCCGGAGTAGACCTGGTAGCGGTCGGGCTGCAACGAGGGGCTGAGGAACGCCTGGTCGATCGGCGCCCGGCGCGCGGTGGCGCACTTCTCGTGCTCCGCGAGCGGGCTCACCAGGCCGGTCCCGGGCGAGGTCAGGTCGCACAGGATGTCGTTGCGCTGGTTGAAGTCACCCGCGACGACGATCGGCACCTCCGCGCGGGCGACCACGTCCTTGACGACCCGGGCGTTCAGGTCGCGCCACCTCTTCTGCCCGGGAGCCGACGGCAGGCTCGCCGGGAAGTGCACCGGCAGCACCCCGACGCGCTGCCCGGAGGAACGCTCCTCCAGCACCACCACCGGCGCGCTCACCCGGGCGCCGTGGCGGTAGTACATGGTCACCGTGTCCCTGCTGACCAGCCGGAACACCGAGCGGCGGTAGAACACCGCGTCGTCGGTCGCGTCGGGCGTGGAGACGAGCGCGTACTCCCGTCCGAAGGACTCGAACGCCTCCCGCTGCGGCGCCTCCACCTCGGCGAGCACCCCGAAGTCGATGAGCGTACGCCGCAGGTGACCGACCACGATCCGCATCCGTGGCACGCCGTCGAGCCGGTCCGCGGCCGCACCCCCTGGTGCCGTGTGGTGGTCGGCCCACGCGTTGAGCCAGGCGAAGCGCTGGAAGCCCGGCTGCACCGGTTCCGCCTGGGCGACCTTCACGGTCGGGCCGGCGGTGGCCGTCGTCGGGACGAGGAAGCTGAGCGCGGCGCCGAGGACGCCGCACAGCGCGACCACGGGCACGACGGCGCGCAGCAAGGCTGCCCGACCCGGACCCGAGGAGATCAGTGTGGGGGACACGCCTGTTGACGGTATGGGCGGGCTGTGTGCGTCGAACCAAACGCTTTCGAATACTCGGAAACCTCGGGTGAACTCCCGCGGCTACAGGTCCATGAAGATCAGGGCGCCGGCGATGTCGGCGGTGCCGTAGTGGAGGTAGTCGTCGACCGTCGTCTCCGACACGCCCTTCTGGCCGGTCACGAAGCCGACGACGACGGCCTTGGCGGACTCCTTGGCGACCCACTTCCCGATCACGTCGTCCTGGACGAGGCTGCCGGTGGGCAGGTCGATGTCGGTCTCCTTGACCGACTCCGCGGCCGCCGTCGCTGCCGCCTCGCTGCCGAAGACGTAGATGACCCGGAGCATCCGCAGCTTGCCGCCCTCGGCGTCATGGATCCCCATCGCGGCGTACCGGCAGCCCTTGCCGTCCAGGGCGGCCGACGCGATCGGCCCGCAGTCCGGATAGTCCTGGGAGGCGACGTACGTCGCGTTCATGCTCACGTCGCCGAGCTTGAACCTCCAGTCGCCCTCGAAGAGGTCCGCGGCCAGCCCGCCCGGCGCGGGAGCCGCGGAGGACGGGTCCGGTGACGTGGTCGGGGTCGCGGTGACCGTCACCGGCCCGGGTCCTGCCGTCGGGTCCTCCTCGCCCCGGAGGATGACGATCGCCGCGGTGACGATCACCCCGATGACCAGCACGACGGCGATCGCCCCGAGCCCGATCACGATCGGCCACGGGTTGTGCGGCTTCTCCGTCGGGGGTGGCCCGCCTGGGGCGAACGAATTTTCGTTCGACGGCCAGCCGCCCTGCGTCCCGAGGTTCGGCGCAGGAGGCATCGCCCCGTACCCGTCCGGTGGCGGCGGTGGTGTCGGTGTCGTCATCGGTCCCCTTCCCCGCTGTCCCACGATTCTCTCGTACGTCCTCGCCACATCGTCGCCGGGAGAGCAATCCGAACCACCCAAGAGGTAGTCCGAGACGTTCCTGCCCATCTACCCACAGGTAACGGACCAGAACGTCCCGGACTACCGGGTTCGCCTCGGCTACTCCGCGCTCAGGGGCCGGCGGTGGCGGGCCGGGTGGACTCGCGGCGGCCGAGACCGGCCTGGATGACGATGCCGAGCGCAGCGACGCCGATGAGGACGCCGGCGTACAGCTCGAACGTGGGGATCAGGCCCCACCGCGGGGCCAGCTGCCCGGCGATGATCACGGGGACCCCGAACGAGAGGTACGCGACGGTGTAGATGCCGGCGAAGACGCCCGCCCGTTCCTGGGGCTGGATGTGCGGGACGACGAGCCGGAGCTGACCGCCGAAGGCAGCGCCGAACCCTAGACCGCCGACGACGGCGCCGAGCCAGAGGACCGGAAGGGTCGTGGTGAGGACGCCGGCGACCACGACGACCATGCCGACGAGCACGAGCACCTTCCCTGTGATCGTGCTCCGGCGGGCCGGGTGGCGGGCGAACCAGAAGCTGGCGAGTGCGGCGACGAACGGGCCGAGGAATGCGGTGAAGCCGGTGACCAGGCCGCCGTCGAGGTCGAAGTGGAGGCGCAGCACGGCCGGGGAGAGGCCGAGGAAGAACGCCGGGGTCATCCAGGCTGCGACGTGGACGGGGATCCCGGCGAGGAACTCGGCGCGGATGTTGCCCGGCACGCTGATCCGAGGTGCGAGCGAGCGCCAGGCGCCGGCCCGAGGTGAGGAGGTCTCGCTGGTGAACACGACGAAGACGATCCCCAGCACCATCACCAGCGCGAGCGCGCCGAACACCAGGGTGTTGGCGGCTGGCGTGAACTGCACGGCGGCACCGGTGGCGAGCGCGCCGAGGGCGAGTCCGCCGGCGACCGACGCCGCGGCGAGCCCGCCGGCGAGCTTCTTCAGATGGTCCGGCGCGTGCTCGACGATCGCCGCGCTGAACGCGCTGGTCGCGAGTCCGGTGGCCAGTCCCTGGAGTGCCCTGGCGACGATCACCCAGCCGATGTCGGAGGCGACGAGGAAGACGGCCATCGAGACCAGCTCGCCGCCGAGAGCCGCGATGAGGACAGGCCGGCGGCCGAGGTGGTCGGACAGCGAGCCGCCGACCAGGAGCGCGACGAGCAGGCCGAGGGCGTAGACCGAGAAGGCGAAGGTGAGAGTGCCGGCCGAGAACCCCCACTCCTGCTGCCGGAGGGAGAGCAGCGGCGTCGGTGCGCCGGCTGCGAAGAAGAAGGCCGCGAAGATCGCGGCGAGCCCGGCGAAGGCCGCCTTGGGGCTGAGAGTGCGGGACATCGGAGGGCTCCTTAGACAGATCAGTCTAATATCAGGGAGTCCATTTAGACAGATCTGTTCAAGCAAGTCAAGGCGTTTTAGACAGACTTGTCTGATATTCTTCTTTCATGAGCACGAAGCGGCCATCCGCACGGCAGCGTCTGCTGGAGACGGCCGACCGTCTGTTCTACGCCGAAGGCGTGCATGCGGTCGGCATCGACCGGATCATCGAGGAGGCCGGCGTCGCCAAGGGGTCGTTGTTCTACAACTTCTCCGGCAAGGACGCGCTGGTCGCTGCGTACCTGGAAGGGCGTCATCAGCGCCGACGCGAGCGCACGGAGCACCATCAGGCGGCCTTCTCCGATCCGGTGGACAAGCTCCTCGCGACCTTCGACGCTCTCGACGAGGTGGCCCATCTCCCGACCTACCGGGGTTGCCCGTTCGCCAACGCCAGTGTCGAAGCGGCCACCGGCAGCGCTGAGCTGGCGGCCTTGGAGTCCTTCCGGGGCTGGTTGCGGGAGATGCTGCTCTCGCTGGCGGTCGAGGCCGGCTACGCCGACCCGGAAGGCGTCGCCGACCGCGTGCGGCTGCTCTACGACGGTGCCGTGGCCAACGCCCAGCTCGACTCGCATCCGGAGGCCGTCCGGCTGGCCAAGGAGCTGGCCCGGACGGTGCTGGAGTCGTCTCCGCGTACCTAGGAAGTGCAGAAGGGCCCGGACGCGACTGTGCGTCCGGGCCCGGTCTGACCGCTCGTCAGGG
Organism: Nocardioides turkmenicus; assembly: GCF_011045035.1. Taxonomy (GTDB): domain Bacteria; phylum Actinomycetota; class Actinomycetes; order Propionibacteriales; family Nocardioidaceae; genus Nocardioides; species Nocardioides turkmenicus. The sequence goes on along the minus strand of NZ_JAALAA010000002.1, from coordinate 254,149 downwards.
GGCGACGGGGTAGTGGCTGGAGATCGCGATGCGGTTCCAGGCGTTGATGGCGATCGCGACCCAGGTGAGGGCGGCGATCTGCTTGGCGTCGAGGATGCTCTCCACGTCCACCTTGGGGGCGGGGGAGGTGTGCAGGTCGCCGATGCGGGTGATCTGCTCGGCGATGGTGAGTGCGGCCTGCTCCTCCGGGGTGAAGTACTGCGACTCCCACCAGGCGGCGACGAGGGCGAGGCGGTCGGTGGTCTCGCCGTTCTTGAGGGCGTCCTGGGTGTGCATCCGCAGGCAGAAGGCGCAGCCGTTGATCTGGGAGGCGCGGAGCTTGACGAGGTCGACGGTGAGCCGGTCGACGCCGGCGACGGTGATGGCCTCCTCGACCGCCTCCTCGACGGCCAGCTGGGCCTTGTACGCAGCGGGGAAGAGCTTGGTGACGTTGACGTTGGCGAGCATCGGGGTCCTTCTGGTCTGGCCCGCCACAGCGCGGGCACTCATCAGGTTGACGAGGTGCTGCCGACGAATGTGAGGTCGCCACCTCACATTCGCGCTGTCTGGCTCGTCACATCGAACGAGGGCGGGAGAAAGGTGCCACGATGCCTGACATGGACGACCTGGGCGAGGTGATGATCGAGCGCCGCCGCCTGATCGCGCTCGCCTACCGGCTGCTCGGCACGCTCGAGGAGGCCGAGGACGCGGTCCAGGAGACCTACCTGCGCTGGTACCGCCTGACCGACGACGAGCGCGCGGCGATCGACAACCCGTCCGGCTGGCTGAGCCGCGTCACCAGCAGGATCTGTCTCGACGTGCTCAAGTCGGCACGAGCCCGCCGGGAGAGGTACGTCGGGCCCTGGCTGCCCGAGCCGGTCCGGCCGGGTCTCCTCGCGGTCCCCGAGGATCCGGCCGACCGGGCGACCCTGGACGACACGGTGAGCACCGCGCTGCTCGTCGTGCTCGACGCGATGACGCCGGCCGAGCGGGTCGCGTTCGTGCTCCACGACATCTTCGCGGTCCCGTTCGGCGACATCGCCGGCGTGGTCGGTCGCTCCCCGGCGGCCGTACGTCAGCTCGCCGCCTCCGCGCGACGCCGGGTCGCGGCGCAGCGCGCCGAGGTCGCTCCGTTGCCGGAGCACGACGACGTCGTCCGCGCCTTCGTCTCGGCGACCGCCGGCGGCGACCTCGGACGGCTGGTGACCCTGCTGGACCCGTCGGTCACGCTGCGCTCCGACGGCGGCGGCCGGGTCAGTGCGGCCCGCAACCCGATCGAAGGGCCGGAGAAGGTGGCCCGGTTCCTCCTGGGCGTACTGACCAAGCGGCCGACCTGGACGATCAGCACCGAGGCGACCGCCGACGGCCTCGGGTTCACGCTGGTCGAGGACGGCGTCCACCGCGGCGTCGCCAACCTGCGGGTCGTCGACGGCAGGGTCACCGATGTCTGGATCGTCCTCAACCCGGACAAGCTGGGTGCATGGCACTGATCAGCCGGCCCGGGCGCCGAAACCTCAGAGCCAGGGGCCGAGCTCGGGAGCGTCGATGAGGGAGTGCGGGCGCCCGGCGAGCCATGCCACGACGTCGGGGAGCGGACCGGAGACGGCCGCGAGCTCCTCGTCGGAGAGGCCACGCTTCGTACGGATCTCCTGACCCAGTGCGACCAGGAAGTCCTCGGGGAGGTCGGCGAACGTCGTCCCGGCGGCGAGGTCGACGGCGTGGACGAGGACCTCCCGCGCGCGCATCCAGGGGACGTCGCTGGCGGGACGGGTGATGCCCTGGGCGGTGATGATCTCGTGCCGCCACTGCTCCTCGGTGAGCTCGTCCATCGCCGCATCCAGGGCGTCGGCGCTCCGCGAGAACCACGCCGTCAGCTCGTCGGCGGGCAGTCCGGAGGCCCGCTCGATGTCGGCGTTGCGCTGTTCGACCGAGGCGTACATCCGCTTCTCCACGCCGGTCGCGGCCCAGGAGATCAGGTTGCCGAGCGCTTCGGCGTTGGCGCAGACGTGACCGACGAGGTGCGAACGGGTCCAACCGGGCAACGACGAGGCGTCCGACCAGTCTGATGGTGACAACGAACCGATCCTGTCGAAAAACAGCGAGGTGCCCTCGGCGACCCAGCGCCGGGCGTCGTCGAACGTGCGGGGAGCGGTGGCGGAGAGAAGGGCCGACATGGCGCCAAGCCTGCCAGTTCCACGCGTGGCAGAACATCCAAATCTGTCGACAAGAACTGACATACGCCTCTTGTCAATCTCCTGCGGAGCCGAGCGATTGGTGCTTTCTTAGGTGTGATCAGGAAGAGGTGGGATGGACAAGCCGCTCAAGACCCGGCCCCCGTACGCGATCACCAGCGTGGATCACGCACTCAAGCTGGCGGCGATCCTTCAGCTCGAAGGACGCCTGACGGTCTCGGAGGCAGCGGCTCGGCTCGAGGTTGCCCGCTCCACCGCGCACCGGCTGCTCGCGATGCTGGTCTACCGCGACTTCGCGGTCCAGGACGAGGACAAGGTCTACCGCGCCGGGCCCGTGCTGGAGCTGGCCGCCCACTCGCGCTCGACCGCCTCGCGGCTCCGCCAGGTGGCGCTGCCGCACCTGCAGCGCCTGGTCGACCTGCTCGGCGAGTCCGCCAACGTCGCCGTACGGGCCGGTGACACCTGCCGCTTCATCGCCTCGGTCGAGTCACCGCAGTCGCTCAAGGTCGGCTCCCGCGAGGGCATGGTCTTCCCCGCCCACCGCACCACCGCCGGCCTCCTGCTCCTGGCCCAGATCTCCGAGGAGGAGCTCGCCTCGCTCTACAGCAAGGAGAGGTACGCCGACCACCTGACCGATCGCCCGGACCTCGACGCGCTGCGCACCGAGCTGGAGCGCGTACGCCGCAACGGGTTCGCCTTCAACGACGGCCGCTCCGAGCGTGGCGTGGTCGCCGTGGGCGTGCCCGTCCGTGGCGCCGTGGGCGACGTCGTCGCCGGGATGTCGATCTCCATGCCCAGCGTGCGCTACGACAAGGAATCGCTGCCGAGCGTCGTGGCGACCCTGATGTCCAGCGCGGGGGCCCTGGAGCGTGATCTGGCTCAAGGGTGATCTGCGTCAAGTCGCCCCCGGTTGCGTCGGTTCGCGAGTTAACCTGGAGGTCGATGAGCGACAATCCGCCCTCCAGCGACACCCAAGCACCGAAACGGATCGACTGGCTCGCGACCACCGCTGGTGCGCTCGCCGCCGTCACCTCGTCCCTCCTGCTCTCCACGCTCGGCGCTGTCGGCACCCTGGTCGGAGCAGCGATCGGCAGCGTCGCGGCGACGATCGGCACCAACCTCTACTCGCAGTGGCTGGCCAAGAGCCACCAGAAGGTGACCAGCGTCCAGGCCTTGGCCAGGTGGCGGGCCGCCGGGCTCGCCGGCGTACGGAGCGAGTCTGCGTCGGAGTCGGTCGCCGAGGCTGCGGCCGATGCAGGGGACGAGGCGGCCGGCGCCGAGCCCACGCCGACGTGGCGGGAGCGCTTGGAGGCGCTGCCCTGGAAGCGGGTCGTGCTGCTCTCGCTGGCGATGTTCGTGGTCGTGGTCGCCGTGATCACCGTCTTCGAGCTGCTGGCCGGGCGCAGCGTCAGCTCGATCGTGGGTGACGGCGACGGTGATACGACGATCTCCCGCGTGACCGGCGGCGGCTCGGACGCCCGCGACGAGGAGCCGGGCAGGGAGCCGTCGACCGGCACCACCACGACGCCCGAGGAGTCCGCGAGCCCGACCACCGAGCCGTCACAGGAGCCGCAGGAGTCGGAGTCGGCCGTGCCGGAGGAGCCGAGCGAGGAGCCGTCGACGTCGACCGAGCCGAGCGCCACGCCGTCGGAGCAGCCGAGTCAGAGCCCCAGTACGTCGAGCGAGCCGTCACCCTCGACAGGAGCTTCCTCGGCCCCGGCCGCCCAGCCGACCTCCTAGGGCATCCGGGATCACATCCGGAAGAGGATCTCCGCGCCGAGGTCGGTGTTGCCGTAGGAGGTGTACTCCTTGCCCTTGGCGATCGTGATGCCGTCGTTGGCGGTGACCATGGTGTAGACGACATACTTGCCGTAGTCCTTCACCTTGAACCAGCCCTGGGTGTAGTCGGGCAGGGAGGCCTCGGTGGGCGGGATCACGTGGTGCGGCTCGATCTGCGCGGCGGCCTTCCCCGCCGCCTCGACGGTGCCGAAGTCGTAGATGAAGTGGGTCAGCCGCAGATTGCCCTGCTGGGCCTTGTAGGAGACCCGGACGGCGTAGTCACAGCCGAGCTTGCGGATCGGGCGCTTGAGGGTCGCCTTGCAGCCGGAGTAGTCCTTGCCGTCCAGGTAGCGCGCCTTCAGCGTGACGTCGCCGTAGGTGAACTCCCAGGGGCGGGGGACGTCGGCCTTGGAGAGCCGCTCGGGGCCGATGGTCGAGCGCGGGGTGGCGCGGTCGCCGGGGTCTGCCGGGGAGCTGGTGCCGGGCCAGCCGGGTCGTCCGCTGGACTCGCCGCTCACGTCGGTGCTTCCGCCGCCGGGGCTCGCCGAGTCGGTGGGGGCCGTGCTCGTCGAGGGCGTGTCGCTCGTGGACGGTGTGCCGGCGGTGGTGGCCGCGTCGTCGCCGCGGGTGAAGAGGGCGTAGACGACCACTCCGCACACGACCACGAGGGCGAGCGAGGCGGCGATGGTCAGAACCTGGCGCAGCGGGCCGGCCTGGCCGGCGCGCTCCTTGCGTGCGTTGAACGCGGGACGGTCGCCGCCGAGGTCCTCGGAGAGCCCGATCAGGCGCTCGTTGTAGTCGAACGGGGCAGGCTGCTTCTGCGGCTCCTCGTCAGGCGCGCCCGAACCGGGGGAGCCTGGAAGCGGCGGATACGGCATGGGGTTTGTCTACCATCTATCAACGGTCGCCACGCCGAAGGTTTCGAAGTCGGATGAAATCCCGTCCGATTCACCGCTCGAGCAGCGAGATGAACATGGATATCTACCGTACGCGGCCTGCGACCCGGTCACCTACAACTTGGCGATGCTCGCCTCATCCTCTTCGGTGGCCCTGCTGCCGCAAACCATCCGGAGATCGCGTGTTGCTGCAATGCATGAATCCGAAGAACCAGTCTTTGCAATGCAGATTCTTGGGGAACCGAATGTGATGCGGCGCGAGGGAAAGATCATGAAACTCAGTTACCGCACTCGGTAATCCACGAAACCCGTGGACTCGGGTGCGGAGTCCGCAACAAGCGGGCCTTTCCCCCAGGAGGAGACGTATGAGGTTCGAACGCACCACTTTCCGTCCCCGCACGATCGCCGCGCTCGCGGCGGGTGTGGGTCTCGCGGCCTCCGCCGCTGTCGCCGTCCCGGCTGCCGCCGCGGACGCCGAGTTCAGCAAGGCCGAGGTCGCATCGGTCAGGTCGGCCGTCGCCGAGTCCGCCCCGGTCGGCTCGTCGTGGTACACCGACCCGGCCACCAACAAGGTCGTCGTCACCGTCGACGAGACCGTCTCCAAGGCCGAGATCGCCAAGGTCAAGAAGGCGGCGGCCGAGAAGACCAGCCAGGGCGACGAGGCGGTGACCGTCAAGCACACCAAGGGCAAGTTCACCACCCTGATCGGCCCGGGTGACGCCATCTACGGCGGCGGCTCGCGCTGCTCGCTCGGCTTCAACGTCAAGGTCGGCGGCGCCGACTACTTCCTGACCGCCGGCCACTGCACCGACGCCGTCTCGACCTGGTACGCCAACTCGTCGAACACCACGCTGCTCGGCCCGACCGCGGGCTCGAGCTTCCCGGGCAACGACTACGGCATCGTCCGCTACCAGTCGTCGATCTCCAAGACCGGCGGCTTCACCGCGGGCACCGCCCGGGTCGGCCAGAGCGTCACCCGCGACGGCTCGACCACCGGGGTCCACACCGGCACCGTGACGGCGGTCAACGCGAGCGTCCGCTACGCCGAGGGCACCGTCAGCGGTCTCATCCAGACCAACGTGTGCGCCGAGCCCGGCGACTCCGGCGGCGCGCTCTACTCCGGCACGACCGCGCTGGGTCTGACCTCCGGCGGCTCGGGCAACTGCACCACCGGTGGCACCACCTTCTTCCAGCCGGTGACCGAGGCGCTCAGCGTCTACGGGGCGACGATCTACTGATCAATCGCAGGTACGCCGCGGGGTGAAGTGGTTTGCGCCGCTTTGCCTCGCGGCGTACGAAATTTCGTCGAACAACGAAAGTTTTTTGCCAACGACTGGCCGACAGGGCGTCTACAACGACATACTCACTGTGGTCGTGTTCGGGCACATCGCGGTGGAGGAACGTATGAGGTTCACCAGGTCACGTAACCGTCTGCTCGCAGCAGCGGCTGGTCTAGGTCTGGCGGCCACCGCCATGGCCACGCCGGCGGTCGCTGCGCCTCCGGAGGAGAAGCTCAGCGCCAGGGCGCTGGCAGCCGTCCACTCCGCCGTCGACGCCGCGGTCAACCGATCGGCCCTGTCCGGCATCGCGTGGTACACCGACGAGGCCACCGGCAAGGTCGTCGTGACCGCCGACTCCACCGTCTCGGAGTCCGCGCTCAGCCGGCTGACCGAGACCGTCGGGATCCGCGCCGACGCGATCACGGTCAAGCGAGCCAAGGGCGAGTTCAAGCCGTTGGTCGGACCCGGCGACGCCATCTACGGCTCGGGCTACCGGTGCTCGGTCGGCTTCAACGTACGCAGCGGCGGCACCCACTACTTCCTCACCGCCGGCCACTGCGCCGAGGACGTCGGGACGTGGTACACCAACTCGGGCGAGACCACCCGGATCGGGCCGACCGTGAAATCGAGCTTCCCGGGCAACGACTACGCCCTGGTGCGCTATGCCAACACCTCGCTGACCCACTCCGGCGGCTACACCGTGGGCAATGCCAAGGTCGGCCAGCGGGTCACCCGCGACGGCTCGTCGACCGGGGTGCACTCCGGCCGGGTCGAGGCGCTCGACGTCTCGGTCCGTTACCGCGGCTCCGGCACCGTGCGCGGCATGATCCAGGCCGACATCTGCGCCGAGTCGGGCGACTCCGGCGGCCCGCTCTACGCAGGCTCGACGGCTCTCGGGATCACCTCGGGCGGCACCGGCGACTGCTCGTCGGGCGGGACGACCTTCTACCAACCCGTCCGCGAAGCCCTTCGGGCCTACGACGTCAACATCTACTGACGGTAATGATTTCGTGCTGACGGTGAAATTTTCTTTCTCCGCATGCCTGGCGGGTTGAGCCGGCGACATACTCCGAGGAGGCGTGCTCGGGCACATCGCGGTGGTCGGGCGCTCCTGGCGCCTGCAACCACGCGGGTGCCTGGTCGTTTCGTAGGAGGAACACATGAGTTTCACCACGTCCCGCACCCGTCTGGCCGCAGTCGTAGCCGGTCTCGGCCTGGCAGCCACCGCTGCGGTCATGCCGGCTGCCGCCGCTCCAGCTGACAAGAAGCTCGGTCCGAAGGCGCTGGCCGCCGTCCACTCGGCCGTCGACAAGTCGGCCGTGTCCGGCATCGCCTGGTACACCGACGAGGCCACCGGCAAGGTGGTCGTCACGGCCGACTCCACCGTCACGAAGGCAGACCTGGCCAAGGTCACCAAGGCCGCCGGCGGCAACGCCGACGCCCTCACGATCAAGCGCACCGCTGGCACCTTCAAGCCGCTGCTCGGCGCCGGCGACGCGATCTACGGCTCGGGCTACCGCTGCTCGTTGGGCTTCAACGTGCAGAGCGGCAGCAACTACTACTTCATCACCGCGGGCCACTGCGGCGACGAGGTTCCGACCTGGTACGCCAACTCGGCCCAGTCCACCCTGATCGGTCCGACGGTCGCCTCGAGCTTCCCGGGCAACGACTACGCCCTGGTCCGCTATGACAACGCGTCGCTCTCGCACCCCGGTGGCTTCACGGTCGCCGATGCGTACGTCGGCGAGAAGGTCACCCGCGACGGGTCCACCACCGGCGTCCACACCGGCACCGTCCAGGCGCTCAACGTGACCGTCCGCTACCAGGGCGCGGGTCGGGTCAGCGGCATGATCCAGACCAATGTGTGCGCCGAGCCGGGTGACTCCGGCGGTGCGCTCTACGACGGCACGAAGGCCCTCGGCATCACCTCGGGCGGCTCCGGCAACTGCACGACGGGCGGAACGACCTTCTTCCAGCCCGTTCGTGAAGCCGTCGACGCCTATGGCGTGACGATCTACTGACTCACCCCCCGCTGGTCGAGCCCCGCTCACGGGGCTCGACCAGCGGTCGTCTCAGACGGCGACCGGGATGAGGGCCGAGTCGGCGGACTCCTTGATGAGCCGGGCGTACGCGTCGAAGAGCCGCTGCTCGGAGAGGCGCTGCCGATTGCGGAAGATGCGCTCGAAGTGCTCCTCGCGCTGGGCGAAGGCGGCCTTCCAGGTCTCGGCCATCTCGGCTGGGTCGAAGGACGCGACCAGACGGATGTCGCCGACCATCGCCGGAGCGTCGCCGACCGGCGTGGTCACCGGGACCGCACCGCACGCCATCCCCTCGAGCAGGCAGAGCGGCGCGGCCTCGCCGAACGCAGAGGTGAGCGTGATCAGGTCGGCGGCGTTGTAGAGCGGCGCCATCTGGCTCTGGATCCCGAGAGCGTGCAGGTTGGTCTCCAGGGCCGGCCACGCGCCGAGCTCCTCGGCGACGAGCGCCGCGAAGGCCGGGTTGTCCGCGGTCATCCCGGCGCCGCACATGACGAGGTGGGCGTCGGGGTGCTCCTGCACGAACCGGCGCGCGGCGCGGACGAAGAGCGGGATGTTCTTCATCTCGTCGAACCGGGCCGCGATCATCACGACCGGCGCCTCGCCGCTCACACCGAGCTCGGCGCGCTTGCTCGCGCGCAGGTCGGCGTCGGTGCGGAACTTGTGGAGGTCCACCCCGTTCGGGAAGACCGGCAGCCGCTCCAGCGGGATCCCGGTCGCCTCGTGGTAGGCACGCTGGGTCGACTCCGCGCAGCAGACCGCCGCGGTCAGCAACCCGGCGCGGTCGAGGTCGATGAGCTCCTGTACGCCGGCCCCCTGGTGCTCCGGGTCGGAGCGGTGCAGACACGTGATCAGGGGAGTGCCCGAGGTGCCGACCTTGCCGAGTACGGTGAGCGGCTGCTCCTTGAGGGAGAGCACCACGTCGGCCTTCGCCACCGACTGCGCCACCCGCTTGAGCTGGCTGGCGGTGATCGGTCCGGTCGGCGTACGCCTCAGGGCTCTGACCGGCACGCCGGCCGAGGTCAGGCGGCGGTAGGAGTTGTCCGAGGAGATCCGCTGGGCGGTGAACTCGCGCTGGACGCGGTCGCTGAGACTCAGCACGCTGTGCTGCTGAGGCGTGGTGGCATCGAGCGCACGGACGACGGCGGTGTGCAGGATCCGGGCGCCGCCGGCGAAGAAACCTTCGTACAGGGAGAGAACGGTCGGGCCGTCCTCGAGATATGCCACGTCAGACATGTCGACCTCACTGGTCCGCAGGGCAGCATCGCCCGAGCGTTGGAGTTGGTGGGGCTACGGCAGAGATATGCGGCTTTGCAGGTGATCGTCGCTGATCGAAGCGTCAGCCAGCGGGCCCGTTGTGAACGAGTTCAGGGCAACATGGGCGCCTTCGACGCCCGGGGTGACGCTAACGCGTCGGAAGGTGCATCCCAAGACGTAGTCGGCTCGGGACGCGTGATTTCACTTGTTCGTCATCTTCACGCGCGCATCGTAGGGAGGGACGGAGGATTTATCGAAACCGGTGGGGATCCGGCTTCGATTTACGCTATCTGGTGTGGCGTGCGTCACGCTAGGCGTTCACCGAGATTGTTCGGTGAACGGTTGGCGCGGGTCTCGGACGCGCTGCGGAATAGGAGCCCACAGGTGGCCGGATCCCGCTACCTTCGAGGACCATGACGACCGAGGTGACGACGTACCGCTATGTCCGTTTCGCTCTGTGCTGTCTGCTCCTCGGACTGGCCGTCTCGGTGGGCGCCGAGACGATCGTGAGCGGGGAGTGGCAGACCTCCATCTCGTCCTACTACTACACCCCGGCCGGCCCGGTCTTCACCGCCGTGCTGTGCGCGCTGGGGGTGTGCCTGGTGGTGCTGCGGGGCTACACCGACGCCGAGGACACCGCGCTCAACCTCGCCGGGCTCTCGGCGCCGATGGTGGGCTTCGTGCCGACCCCGGAGGTCGGCCAGCAGATCGACAAGGCGGCGATCGTCAACAACGCCTGGAGCTACCTGGCGGTGATGGCGATCGGCTGGGTGGTCGTGCTGATCTTCGGTCTCCGCAAGCGGGCCGCCGCCGGGGCCTGGCCGTCGCGCTGGGGGCTGATCGGCCTGGTCTCGGTCGCTGGCGCGTGGGTCGTCGGCGTCGGCTGGCTGCTGATCGACCAGGAGACCTTCGCGACCAAGGCGCACGGGCTCGCGGCGATCTTCACCTTCACGCCGTTCGCGCTGGCGGTCGTGCTCAACACCGACTGGGGCGTGCGGAAGATCGCGCAGGAGGCCGACAAGGCGCGTACGCGGCTGGACAAGACCTACTGGGCCCTGGTCGCGGCGATGGTGGTGCTGCTCGTCACCGGGATCCTGCTCGGCCTGATCGGCTGGCACCTCTGGCTGCTGGCGACCGAGGTCTCGCTGCTGGTGTGCTTCGCGATCTTCTGGATCATCCAGAGCTTCGACCTGATGGACCCGGAGCGCGACGCTGCCACCACGCGTGCGCGGGACCCACTCACCGGAAGTCGATGAGCAGGTCGTCGTCGCCGTTGTCCGGGTCCGTGACGACCCGGGGGAGGCGTACGGCGGTGTCGGTGCGCTTGGCCAGTGGCACCGTCGGCCGCTCGGCGTCGGCGACCTCGACGACCTCGACGGTGTGCTTGACCTCGGCGTGCGGGAGCACCTGGGCGTGCCAGGCGCGGCAGTTGTAGGGCAGCTGCATGCCGTCCATGCCGCGGCCGTAGTCGTCGTAGAAGGCCAGCACCTCGCGCCGCTTCTGGTCCTGGGCCTCCGGGTCGAGGATCGCGATGTTGGAGCGCGACAGCACCAGGTCCTGGATCGAGTGGCGGTCGACGACCTGCCAGTGTCGGAACGTCTTGGCCTCGACCGCCGAGAACTGCCCGGAGTCGTCGAGGACCTTCGTCGGGTCGAAGGCGCTGTCGGGCTTGCCGATGAGCCTGCCGAGCTTGCGCACCCACGGGATCCGCTCGTCGCGCTCGTTCTGGATCACCGCGAGTCGTCCATCCGTCTTGAGGACGCGGCCGATCTCCGCCAGCGCCTTCGCGTGGTCGAACCAGTGGAACGCCTGGCCGACCACGACGACGTCGTAGAGGCTGTCGCCGGTCGGGATCTGCTCGGCAGTGCCGCTGGTGGCGCGTACGTCCGGGAGCTTCTCGGAGAGGATGTCGAGCATCGCGTCGTCCGGGTCGGTCGCGAAGACGTCGTGGCCCAGGCCGACCAGCACCTCGGTGAGCTTGCCGGTGCCGGCGCCGAGCTCGAGAACGCTCACCGGCTCGTCACCGACCAGCCACTTCACGGCATCGACCGGGTAGGACGGGCGCCCGCGGTCATAGCTGTCCGCCACGCTTCCGAAGGAGCGTGCCGGGTCGGGGTTCGCTGGGTCCGTCATCGTGGCCAGGGTAACCCCCGCTTAGGCTTCATCGTGTGAAGGACGATCCGCTGGCCCGATTGGTGTCGCTCGAAGGCGTGGCCTCGGGCTTCGCCGCAGCTCGTGACGGCATCGACGTGATGCTGCGTGACCGGGGACTGCGGCGTACGTCCCCGGAGACGACCGCCGAGTCACTGCTGCGCGGGGCGCACGCGTCGGCGGTGCTGGAGGGATCCTCGTCGTCTCTGGGCGAGGTGCGGACCTCCGGCGGGGACGCGATCGCCCAGGACGCGGTGCGGCTCTCGACCGAGCTGCTCTCGCTGGTTCCGGTGGTGAAGCAGGCGCCGTTGCAGGCGTTCGCCCGGATCCACGCGCTGGCGGCCGGGGCGTCGCTGGACGCGGAGGAGCTGGGGCGGCCCCGGTCCTCGGCTGCGGCCGAGCGGCTGCGACGTCTCTCCGACCTCCTGCTCGCGCCCACGTCGGCGCCGGCACTGGTCGTGGCGGCGTTCGCGCACGCCGATCTGGCGACCTCTGCGCCGTTCGCGTCCCACAACGGGCTGGTCGCGCGTGCCGCAGAGCGGCTCATCCTGGTCGCGCGCGGCGTGGACGAGAAGTCGTTGGTCGTGCCGGAGGCCGGCCACCTGGCGCTGCGCGCCGCCTACGAGTCCAACCTGCGCGGGTTCCGCGAGGGCGGCCAGGCGGGGGCGCACTCGTGGCTGCTGTATGCGGCCGAGGCGTACGCCGCCGGGGCCGAGGCCTCGCCGCTGCGCCTGGACGCAGCCGAATAGCGCCCGAACAGCGGCCGAAACTGATGGTGGCACCCGGTGGGTTGTGAACACCGGATGCCACCGCGGACACGAGGCCTTCTGGTTACCAAGCGTGCAAGGTCTGGTCACTGCGCCGGGATTTCTCCCCGGCTACAGCACCCCATCAGATGGGTGGATCGCCGCGTGGGTGCCTGGCTCTCGTGTACGTCTTGTTACATATCTGTTTCTACGCTGATTGGCAGACAGATTCAAGGCTGGAATTTCTGCAGGATGAGGAGGATCATGACGCCCCTGCAGAACTGCCGTCAGGCGCCGAGGCGACGGCGCTTCGTGCCGGCCCAGATGACGCCGCCTGCGATCGCCACGGCCCCGCCGACGGCCAGCGCGGCCAGCGTCGGTGTGGACGGGGTGAGCACGCGGCTGCGCAGCGCGACCGGCTTGTTGAAGACCAGGATGTCCCAGCCGCGCTCCTTGGCGACCTTGCGGAGGTCCTTGTCGGGGTTGACCGCGAAGGCGTGACCGACCTCCTCCAGCATGGGGGTGTCGGTGATCGAGTCGGAGTAGGCGTACGACTGCTCGAGGTCGTAGCCGAAGCGCTCGGCCAGCTGCTGGACCGCGCGGGCCTTCTCCTCGCGGTAGGCGTAGAGCGCGATCTCGCCGGTGTAGCGGCCGTCCTCGATCTCCATCTGGGTGGCGACGACGTGGTCGGCGCCGAGCATCGCGCCGATCGGCTCGACCAGCTCGGTGCCGGAGGCGGAGACGATGATGACGTCGTGACCCTGGGCGTGGTGCTGCTCCATGAGCTGCACCGCCTCCTCGTAGACGAGCGGGTCGACGACGTTGTGGAGGGTGTCGGCGACGATCTCCTTGACCGTCGCCACGTCCCAGCCGGTGACCATCTCGGAGAGCGACTTGCGCATCTTCTCCATCTGGTCGTGGTCGGCGCCGCCGACGACGTAGACGAACTGGGTGTAGGCCGAGCGGATCATGGCCGCGCGGGTGATCAGGCCGCCGGCCTGGAAGTGCTTGGAGAACGCAAGCGTGCTCGACCTCGCGATGATCGTCTTGTCGAGATCGAAGAACGCAGCGATGCGTGTCATGGGCACATCGTAGACGGACCGTGGGCGGGCCGATCACCCTCCACAGGGAGGGTTCGGGACGGGGTTATCCACAGCCCCCGGATTTGCGCGTGGAATCGTCTGTGGCTCGGCGGATCCTGCTGCCATGACCTCGGAACCTCTCGTCATCACGTCGGACTCGTTGCTGGCCGCTGAGGCGGCTCGCCTGGCCGCTGCCTCGGGCGTCACCGTCGAGGAGTGCCCCGATGCCGTCGGCGCCCTGCGCCGATGGCAGCGACCACCCCTGATCCTCGTCGGCGCGGACCTCCTGGCAGAGGTGGCGTCGCTGCGTCCACCCAGAAGAGACGGGGTGTACGTCGTGGGCTGGGGCTCCACCGGCGAGCCGCTGCTCCGCGCGGCGCTGGAGGTGGGCGCGGAGACGCTGCTGGAGCTGCCCTCGGCCGAGACCGTGGTCGCCGGGCTGTTCGCCGATGTCGGTGACGGGGAGGGCGGCGACGGCATGGTCGTCGGCGTGCTGGCCGGGTCGGGTGGTGCCGGCGCGACGACGTACGCCGCGGCCCTGGCCAGCCTGGGAGCCGACCGCGGACCGACGCTGCTGGTCGACGCCGACCGGCTCGGGCCCGGAGCCGGCCGGGTGCTCGGTCTCGACGAGATGCCCGGGGTGACCTGGGGCGATCTCGGTCAGACCGCCGGTCGGCTGGGGGCCCGGGCGCTGCGGGAGGCGGTGCCGCACGTCGGGTCGTTGGGCCTGCTGGGATGGCCGAGCGGCGAGGTCACGCCGCCTCGCCCGGAGGTCGTGCGTGAGGTGCTCGCGGCGGCCCGGCGAGGACACGATCTGGTCGTGGTCGACCTGCCCCGCCAGCCGGATCCGGCGGCGGAGGCGCTGCTGACCGGATGCGACATCGTCCTGGTCGTCGTCCGGGGGAATGTCACTGGGACGGCGTCCGCCGCGCGGCTGATCTCGCGGCTTCCCGAACGTGACCGGGTGCAGGTCGTCGTCCGCGGCCGCGCTGCCGAGCCGGAGGCGGTCGGGCGGGCGCTCGGTCTTCCGGTCATCGCCTCCATGTCGGATCAGCGCGGGCTCTCGGAGGCCATCGACCTGGGCCTCGGGCCGATCCGCTCCAAGCGAGCGCCGCTGGCTCGTGCGGCGGCCGAGGTGCTGACACGCTGCCGGCTCCGGAGCGGGATGGTGGCGGCATGATCGGCGTCGTCGGGGCCGTCGACATCGCGCCTCAGGTCGTCGACCTGGTCCGCGATCACCTGGCGCGTACGCCGGGCGAGCTCACCCCTCACCGGGTCCAGGAGGCGCTCCGCGCCGAAGGGCGGATCGTCGGTGACGCGACCGTCCTCGGCGTCTACGAAATGTTGCGCCGCGACGTGGTCGGCGCCGGACCGCTGGAGCCGCTGCTGCGGCTGCCCGGGGTGACCGACGTCCTCGTCAACGGTCCCGACCAGGTCTTCATCGACCGCGGCTCCGGCCTGGAGCCCGCCCCGGTCGCCTTCCCCGACGACGACGCGGTCCGACGCCTCGCCCAGCGGCTGGCGGCCGGTGCCGGCCGCCGCCTGGACGACGCCTCGCCCTATGTGGATCTGAGGCTGGGCGACGGCAGTCGGTTCCATGCGGTGCTCGCGCCGCTGGCGCGACCCGGCACGGTCATCTCGCTGCGGGTGCCGTCGGCGCGAGCGTTCACGCTCTCCGAGCTGGAATCCTCGGGGATGGTCGTTCCGTTCGTGGCGGATCTGCTGCGGCGGCTGGTGCTGGCGCGTGCCGCCTTCCTCGTCTCCGGAGGCACGGGCACCGGCAAGACCACCCTGCTGGCCTCGCTGCTGTCGCTGGTGCCCGCCGAGGAGCGGCTGGTGCTGGTCGAGGACGCCTCCGAGCTGCGCCCGGACCATCCGCACGTGGTCGGCCTCGAGGCCCGCCCGGCCAACATCGAGGCCGCGGGTGCCGTGGAGCTCCACACGCTGGTCCGTCAGGCCCTCAGGATGCGGCCGGACCGGCTGGTCGTGGGGGAGGTGCGCGGTGCCGAGGTCGTCGACCTCCTCGCCGCGCTGAACACGGGCCACGAAGGCGGCTGCGGCACGCTCCACGCCAACTCCGCCGCCGATGTCCCGGCGCGGGTGGAGGCGTTGGCGCTCGCGGCCGGACTCGGCCGGGAGGCAGCGCACAGCCAGTTCGCCTCCGGGGTCGACGTCGTGGTGCATCTGCGGCGTCGTGACGGCCGCCGGGTGCTCACCGAGATCGCGGTCCCGTCCCGCGGACCCGACGGGCTGGTCCGGATGGAGGCCGCCTGCTCGGTCGCCGCCGACGGCGAGGTGGTCGAGGGACCGGCCTCGGGTCGGCTCGACGCGCTGCTGGGAGCGGACCGGTGAACGGGGCGGCGCTCGGGCTGGTCGCCTGCCTGGCCGGTGCCGCGGCGGCGTTGATGGTCCGCCCGCGGGCCGCCGTCGGATCCCGCGCGCGTGCGTGGCGGTTGCCGAGATGGTCGTTCCTGCTGGTCGTCCTCATCCCCATCGTCTTCCCGGGCAGGGCGGTCGTCGCGGCCGTCCTGCTCGGGATCGCCACCTTCGGCGGTGTCGCCCTGTGGCGGCGGCGCCGCGAACGGATCGAGGCGGGACGTACGGCTGAGCGGGTGGTGGAGGCCTGCGAGCAGATGGCCGCCGAGCTGGCCGCGGGGCATCCACCCGGGCCGGCGCTGTCACAGCTCGCCACGGAGTGGCCGGTGATCGAGCCGGTCGCGGAGGCGCAGCGGATGGGGTCGGACGTCCCCGCGGCCTGGCGGAAGGTCGCCGAGGTCCCCGGAGCAGGTTCGCTCCGCGTGGTCGCCGCGGCCTGGCAGATCGCCCACCAGACCGGGAGCGGTCTCGCCGACGCGCTCGACCGGGTCGCGCTCGACCTGCGGGCGGCGGCTGCCACCCAGCGGGTCGTCGATGGTGAGCTCGGCTCCGCCCGCTCCACCGCCCGGCTGATCGCGGGGCTGCCGGTGGCGGCCCTGGCGATGGGCAGCGGGGTCGGCGGCGACCCGTTGGCGTTCCTCTTCGGGTCGCCGGTGGGCCTGGGGTGTCTCGGGCTCGGACTGCTGCTCGGCTGGCTCGGGCTGTGGTGGATCGAAGGCATCGCGCGCGGGGTCGAGGCGCGATGAGCATCTGGCTCGCAGCGGTTGCGCTCGGACTGGCAGCCGCGCTCCTCCCGGCACCGGTCACACCTCTTCCCGGCACTGTCCTGGCCGTCGAGAATCGGGCCGGCCCGGACGGCTGGATGATGCGGTGGCGGCTGGTGCTCGCGCTCCTCGCCGCTGTCGCCGTCTACGTGTTCGTCGGGGGTGCTGTGGGTGCCGTGCTCGCAGCCCCGACAGGTGCTGTCTGCTGGCTGGTCATCGGACGGGTCGAGCCGACCGAGGTCCGGCGCGAACGTGAGGCGGCGAAGGCGGAGCTCCCTGCTCTGGTACGCCTCCTCTCCGTCGCACTCTCCTCCGGTGCCGCGCCTGCCGAGGCCCTGGTGGCGGTGGCAGCGGCGCTCCCCGGGCCGGCGGCCGCGCGACTCCTGCCGGCGGCGTCCCGGCTCCACCTGGGAGCCGACCCGGAGAAGACCTGGCGCACACTGGTGGACGATCCCGCGCTGGCACCGCTGGGCCGGGCCCTGGCCCGGGCCCAGGCGACCGGCGCCCCGGTCGCCACCACCGTCGAGCGGCTCGCCGACGACCTGACCAGGAACGCCCGGGCCGAGGTCGAGGACCGTGCTCGCGCGGTGGGCGTCAAGGCCGCCGTACCGCTCGGCATCTGCCTCCTGCCCGCCTTCCTGCTTCTGGGCGTCGTCCCGGTCGTCGGCGGACTTCTCGCCAACCTCGGTATCTGACCGCCGAGACGTCACCCACGTCGGTCGAGATGGCAGCGGACTGCCATCTCGACCGACGAAGGTGACCTTTCGGCGGTTCTGTTTTCCCTGATCAACGGGCCGATTTCCATCCACAAGGCGGGTTCGGGACCGGGTTGTCCACAGACCGCGACATGGCGGTCGCGAATGTCGGTGGAGCGGGCCATCGTCGTCCCTGAACGGCCGTACGGACGGCCATCGACCAGAGAGGACCAACCATGGCCAAGGCACATCTTCGGAAGAACGAGAAGGGGATCACCACGGCTGAATACGCCGTCGGCACGGCAGCGGGGGCCGGGCTCGCCGGACTGCTCTACAAGCTGCTCACCGGCGGCTTCGGCAACGACCTGCTCAACCGGCTGTTCCAGCACGTCCTCGGCCTGCTGGGGATCTGAGCCGTGGTCCGTGGGCAGCGGGGCGGGAAGGACGAGCGTGGCGCCGCCACCGCAGAGCTGGTGATGGTGATCCCGCTGCTGGTGGCGGTGACCATCGGGCTGGTGTGGTTGCTGTCGGTAGGTGCCGCACAGATCCAGGTGGTCGACGCCGCCCGGGAGACCGCGCGGGCGGTGGCTCGCGGCGACGACAGCGGCTCCGCCGCTGCCCGCGGACGTCGGGTCGGGCCTGCGGGCACCCGGGTGACTGTCAGCGCGGGTGCCGAGGAGGTCGTCGCCTCGGCGCAGGCCCGGGTCACCGGGCCCGGCGGGATCTTCCGCTGGATGCCGGGCGTGACCGTTCGTGGCGAGGCCGTCGCCGCGACCGAGGCGACCCTTCGACAGGCTCAGGACACCGCGCAGGGGGAGCAGTGATCGCGATCCGGCGCGGTCAGGGCGAACGCGGGTCGGCGGCGCCGTTCGCCGTCGGTGCGATCGGGCTGCTGCTCTTCCTCGGTGCGGCGCTGGGTGTGGTGGGCGCGATCTTCGTGGCTCACCGCACCGCCCAGTCCGCGGCCGATCTGGCGGCGTTGGCCGGGGCCGATGCGCTTCAGGTCTCCGAGGACGCGTGCGCCGCGGCAGCGGCCATCGCCGGTCGCAACGGAGCCACGTTGGAGTCGTGCGAGATCGCGGGCGAGGACGTCACCGTCACGGTTCGGGTCGAGGGACCGCACTGGCTCGGCCAGCCGGGTGATCCGGTCGCCGAGGCGAGGGCAGGCCCGACCGGGTCGCCCTGACTAGTTGTCGTCGTCCTTCGAGTCCGGCGTGACGTCCTGCAGCGACTTGGCCAGCTTTCGCATCTGGCGCTTCTCCTTCATGGCCTTCGCCTGGAGCTTGCCGCCCCACTTGGTGAGCGAGAGGCCGAAGAGGAGAAGCACGCCCGCGATGAGGCCGATCACGAAGATCGTGGTCGAGCCGACGGGGAGACCGAGAAGGGTTGCGGTCGGATCGTCGAGATCACCGTTACCGGTGGTGAAGAGACCCAGAACGATGAGGACTGCGGCGACGACGATCAGCACAAGGCCCAAGATCAACATTTACCCAGAGTAGGCCTATTCATCGAGAAGCAAACGCAACAACACGATCGCGCCTTGCTTGTCGAGCGGGTTGTTCTGGTTGCCGCACTTGGGCGACTGCACGCACGACGGGCAGCCGTCATCGCACTCGCAGGCCTCGATGGTCTCCAAGGTGGCACCCAGCCACTCCCGGGCGGCACGGAAACCGCGCTCGGCGAACCCGGCCCCGCCCGGATGACCGTCGTAGACGAAGACGGTGAGCATGCCGGTGTCCGGGTGGGAGGCGGTGCTGACGCCACCGATGTCCCATCGGTCACAGGTGGCGATCAGCGGGAGCAGCCCGATCGAGCAGTGCTCGGCAGCATGCGCGGCGCCCGGGATGTCCGCCTTCTCCAAGCCGGCGGCCTCGAGAGCCGATGCGGGGACGGTCCACCAGACGGCAGAGGTGCGCAGCGTACGTTCGGGCAGGTCGAGGAGCTCCTCGCCCAGCACCTCGCCGCTCGGCTGTCGTCGGCGCAGGAAGGAGACGACCTGGTGGGTGACGTCGACGTCGCCGTAGGCGAGCCGGCACTCTCCCCAGGCGACCTGCTCCCGCTCGGCGACGATCGAGATCTCGGTGATCTCCCGGGCAGAGGTGGAGTAGCCGGGGTCGTCGCGGGAGATGACGGCGACGTTCTCGTCCAGGTCGAGCTCGTGCACCAGATAGGTCTCACCACGGTGGACGTAGACGGCGCCGGCATGTGCGCTCGCGTGCGAGCTCGCTGCGTCGACCGTGCCGACGACCCGGCCCGTCTCGGCCTCGATCAGCTGCACCTGGGACCCGCCCGAGGAGCGGATGTCGGCGAGATCGGCCGCGCGTCGGCGGTCGGTCCAGTACCAGCCGCGAGGCCGTTTGCGCAGCAGGCCTGAGGCGACCAGGTTGTCCAGGATCTCCCGGGCGTCCGGCCCGAAGAGCGGCAGGTCCGGCTCCGTCAGCGGAAGCTCCTGGGCCGCAGCGCAGAGGTGAGGGCCGACGACGTACGGGTTCCCGGGGTCGAAGACGGTGGCCTCGACCGGTTGGCCGAGCAGCGCCTCCGGATGGGTGACGAGATAGGTGTCCAGCGGGTCGTCGCGGGCGACCAGGATGCCGAGCGCGTCGCCGGCTCCCCGGCCGGCGCGTCCGATCTGCTGCCAGAACGCAGAGCGTCGGCCGGGATAGCCGGCCAGCACCACCGCGTCCAGGCCGCTGATGTCGATGCCGAGCTCGAGGGCGTTCGTCGCCGCGAGCCCCAGCAGCTCGCCCGACCGCAGTGACGCCTCGATCGCCCGCCGCTCCTCGGGCAGATAGCCGCCGCGATAGGACGTGACCCGTCCCGGCAGCGAGGGGTCGACCTCGGCCAGCTCGGTCGCTGCGGTCATGGCGACCTGCTCGGCGCCGACCCGGGAGCGTACGAAGGCCAACGTGCGTACGTCCGAGGAGACCAGGTCTGCGAGGAGGTCAGCGGTCTCGGCGGAGGCGGCGCGGCGTACGGGAGCGCCGTTCTCGCCGGCGTGGCTCGTCAGCGGCGGCTGCCACAGCGCGATCGAGAGCTCGCCGCGCGGCGAGGCGTCGGCCGTCACCGGCAGTACCGGGAGGCCGATGAGCCGCTCGCCGGCGGTCGCCGGCTCGGCGACCGTCGCCGATGCCAGGATGAACGTCGGCGACGAGCCGTAGAGGGCGCAGATCCGGCGCAGCCGGCGGAGCACGTGCGAGACGTGCGCGCCGAAGACGCCGCGGTAGTGGTGGCACTCGTCGATGACGACGTAGCGCAGCGACCGGAAGTAGGCCGTCCAGCGCTGATGGCCGGGAAGCAGCGACCGGTGCAGCATGTCGGGGTTGGTCAGGATGTACTCGCCGTAGTCGCGCGCCCAGTCCCGCTGCTCGCGGGTGCTGTCGCCGTCGTGCGTCACCGCGCGGACGTCGACGCCGAGCTCGCGCAGCCCGGTCAGCTGGTCCTGGGCGAGCGCCTTGGTGGGGGCGAGGTAGAGGACGCTCGCGCCTCGCTCACCACGTGGACCCCGTCCGTCTCGGATCGCGGTCAGCGCGGGCAGCTGGTATGCCAGCGACTTGCCGGAGGCGGTGCCGGTCGAGACGATCACGTGGCTGCCGTCGTGGGCAGCCTCGGCGGCGACCGCCTGGTGCTGCCACGGACGCTTGATCCCGCGAGCGACGAATGCCTCGACCACATCCGGCGACGCCCACGTCGGCCAGTCGGTGAAGACAGCCTCCCGCGGTGGAACCTGCTCGAGGTGAGCGAGCCGGTCTTCGCGGCCCGGGACGTCAGCGAGTCGGCGGATGAGATCACCGGTCGCTGTCGTCAACACGTTCATATTCTCCCAGAATCCTGATGGGCATCACGCTTGTGGCCCCGCATCGTGAGCATGACGTTGCGAGTTTCTTGCGCGCATCCTGGTGAGGCGTGGTTACATTACGATCGACTCCGGGTATCGGACGCGAGGATGCTCGATACCGGAGTCAGTTGTCTCACGTTCCTTGGCAGGAGAACTTCGAAGTGGATCTGACGCTTGCGACTCGCGAGCTCGACTCGGCCACCGTCGTGGCCGTGGGCGGCGAGATCGACGTCTATACCGCGCCGAAGCTGAGGGACAAGATCACCGAGCTGGTCGCCCGGGGTCACTACGACATCGTCGTCGACCTCGAAGCCGTGGAGTTCCTCGACTCGACCGGCCTCGGCGTCCTGGTGGGTGGCCTGAAGAAGGTCCGTCAGCACGACGGCATGCTCCGCCTCGTCTGCACGCAGGAGCGGCTGCTCAAGATCTTCCGGATCACCGGCCTCGCCAAGGTCTTCGACATCCACGCCAGCGCCGAGGGCGCGGCAGCGGGCTGAGCCAGTCAGGCCATTAGGCTCCAGGTGTGAGTGACCTCCCGCACCGGCTCCGTGACGCCCTCCAGCAGGCCGACTTCTCCTACGACTCCGTCGCCGAGCAGCTCGGCCCGATCGCCCATGGCGCGCTGAGCCGCAACGAGACGTTGCCGGGCAGGCGGCGTACCCACGGCGGCTCGCCGCTGGAGACCCTCATCCGGCTCTTCCTGCTGCAGACGACCGTCCCTTTGGACCACGCCGAAGCGGCTCTGCCTGGTCTCGTCGACCGGCTCGCCGTCGAGGGCATCCTGGAGCAGTCGGTCGGTGAGGTAGCGGCCCGCCTCGACGTACGTCCGTACGCCACCGATGACACCACCCTCTGGGTCGTCTCCGACCTCACGCCGGGGCTCGACGGCGGCCCGCAGCGCGTCGGCCCGGAGCACGTGCTCGGGATCAGCCCGGCCTCGACCTCCCTCGCGCAGCTGACCATCCGTGACCAGGTCGGCACCGCCCTCGACCTCGGCACCGGCTGTGGTGTCCAGGCGCTCCACCTCGCCACCCACAGCGACCGGGTGGTCGCGACCGACGTCAACCAGCGAGCCCTGTGGATCACCACGTTCAACGCAGCGCTCAACGACGTCGCCGACCGGATCGACGTCCGCAACGGGTCCTTCTTCGAGCCCGTCGCCGGCGAGCGCTTCGACCTGATCGCCACCAACCCGCCGTTCGTGATCAGTCCGGCGACCGGTGAGCGTCTCGTCTACCGTGACTCCGGTCTTCCTGGAGACCGTGTGGTCGAGGACATCGTCAGGGCCGCTCCGGGCATGCTGACCGAGAACGGCTGGTGTCAGATCCTGGGCAACTGGATCATCTCCGAGGACCAGCCGTGGGACGACCGTCTCGAGGGATGGCTCGGCGACGACGTCGACGCGTTCGTGGTCCAGCGTGAGGTGCTCGACCCGGCGGCGTACGTCGAGCTCTGGCTCAAGGACTCCGGCCACCACGGCGCCGAGGACTACCTGACCCGCTACGACACCTGGCTGTCGTGGTTCGAGCAGCAGAAGATCGAGGGCGTCGGGTTCGGCTGGATCAACCTGCACCGCACCGACACCGCCAACCCGAAGCGCGAGCTCCTCGAGTGGCCCTACGACGTCGAGCAGCCGATCGCACCGGCACTCAAGGCCTGGGGCGAGGCCGCCGGCATCGAGGTCGCCGAGGACTCCACGCTGGTGCTCGCCGAGGACGTCCAGCAGGAGACCCTCGGCCAGCCCGGCGCCGAGGACCCCAGCACCGTCATCCTCCGCCAGCAGCGTGGCCTGCGCCGCGCCCGCCAGGCGGACACGGTCGAGGCGGCCTTCGCGGGGGCCTGCGACGGCGACCTGACCGTCGGCCAGATCCTCGACGCGCTCGCGCAGATCCTCGACCGCGACCCCGCGGTCGTGCGCAGCAACTATCTGCCGATCGCCCAGGAGCTGGTCAGCGAGGGGTTCCTCCGTCCCGTGCCTGGCACGCCTGGTCCCGCAGCCTGATCAGGCGTCTGCGCACGCTGGAGATGAGCAGGTCGGGATAGCCGAGCGGCTCGAGGTCAGGAAGGTCGCGCATCCCCCAGGGCCGCTGCGTCTGCCACGGCCAGAAGCCACGGAGCGCGGCCGCCAGCTGCTTGCCGTAGGCCGTCGGCATCTTGGTCAGGCCGAGCCGCGCCTTGAGCGCGGTCGCGGTGACCAGGCCGCCCGGTCCGGCGAGCCCGTTGGCGCCCAGCACGGTCCACACGATGCCTGCCGCCACCTGGGCCGGCCGTGTGGGCGGGTCGACGACCAGCGGGTCGATCTCCCACAGCCGCAGCAGCGCTCGCCGCAGCGCGAAGCCCAGCTCCGCGACCGGGAAGTCGGCCGCGACCTCGTCGAGCAGCGCCGCCACCGCCTCCAGCTGCGTACGTCCCGCCTCGTCCTCCACGACCGGGAGGTCCAGCCCGTCCTCGGCCAGCGGAGCGGCGTCCAGGGCGGTGACCGCCTCGTGGCCGCCGCACAGCGCGGCCAGCCAGTCGAGCGCGGCCTCGTGGTCGGGTCGCGGGGGCGTCGCCGGCTCGGCCCACCGGGGCCGGGTCAGCTCGGCCTCCAGCCGCTCCAGGATCACGTTGGTCCGGGTGAGCAGCTGGGCGCACTCGGAGCACACCAGATGCTCCGGGGGCGGGGTCAGGCCGTCGATGTAGTCGATGTATTCAGGGTCGATCATCAGCAGAGACCTTTCGGTTCGGAATGGTCTCGCCGTCCTCGGAAGACACCTTAGGGGCGACCACCGACAGGATCGGCCGGGTCGCTTCCAGCCGGCTCAGCAGCGTTCCGGCGGTGCCCACGATGAGACACGGATTTCACGCTCCCGCTCCAGAGCGTGCTAGGTATTGTCTTCACGGCGCCCAAGGCAACACGCCATGTTGTCCGAGAGCTCAGCGCCGTATGAACCGCGGTGACTGGACCCATGCCGGCTGGAGACACGCGCTAACGTGTCTCGCCAGAGCTTGTCAGTGGTGCCAGGCTCTGCTGCAGTGAGATAAGGACGTCAGTGGCACACAAGTTGGTGATCGTCGAGTCCCCGGCGAAGGCTCAGAAGATCGGCGGATACCTCGGACAGGGGTATGTCGTCGAGGCTTCCGTCGGGCACATCCGCGACCTTCCGCAGAGCGCGGCAGACACCCCCGCCAAGATCAAGGACAAGCCGTGGGGGCGCTTCGGCGTCGATGTCGACAACGGCTTCACCCCTTACTACGTCGTGCCCAGCGACAAGAAGAAGCAGATCTCCAAGCTCAAGTCGCTCCTCAAGGACGCCGACGAGCTCTACCTCGCCACCGATGAGGACCGCGAGGGCGAGGCGATCGCCTGGCACCTCCTCGACGAGCTGAAGCCGAAGAAGGACATCCCGGTCAAGCGGATGGTCTTCCACGAGATCACCAAGCCCGCGATCCTGGCCGCCGCCGAGAACCCCCGCGAGCTCGACATGGACCTCGTCGAGGCCCAGGAGTCCCGCCGGATCCTCGACCGTCTCTACGGCTACGAGATCTCCCCGGTGCTCTGGAAGAAGGTCATGCCGCGCCTGAGCGCCGGGCGCGTGCAGTCGGTCGCGACCAGGCTCGTCGTCGACCGTGAGCGCGAGCGGATCGCCTTCCGAACCGCCTCCTACTGGGACCTCGCCGGCACCTTCGACGCCGGCTCCGACCACGACCCGCGGATGTTCCCGGCGAAGATCACCTCGATCGACGGCAGCCGTGTCGCCCGCGGCACCGACTTCGGCCCGGACGGGCTCATCAAGAGCGACAAGGTCGTCCACCTCGACCGCGGCCGGGCCGAGGGCCTGGTCGCCGGTCTCGAGGGCCAGACCTACGAGGTCCGCAGCGTCGAGTCGAAGCCCTACAAGCGCAGCCCCTACGCCCCCTTCCGCACCACCACGATGCAGCAGGAGGCCAGCCGCAAGCTCGGGATGAGCGCGTCGACCACGATGTCGGTCGCGCAGCGTCTCTACGAGAACGGCTACATCACCTACATGCGAACCGACTCCACCACCCTGAGCAGCGACGCCATCAGTGCCGCCCGCGCTCAGGTCCGGGAGCTCTACGGTGCCGAATACCTGCCCGACTCCCCGAGGACGTACGCCTCCAAGGTCAAGAACGCGCAGGAGGCCCACGAGGCGATCCGGCCCGCCGGTGACTCCTTCCGCACCCCCGCGCAGACCGGGCTGACCGGTGACCAGTTCCGGCTCTACGAGCTGATCTGGATGCGCACCGTCGCCTCCCAGATGAAGGATGCCGTCGGCCGCTCCGTCGCCATCCGTCTCGGCGCCCAGGCGACCACCGGCGAGGACGTGGTCTTCTCCGCGACCGGCCGCGTGATCACGTTCCACGGCTTCCTGAAGGCGTACGTCGAGGGCACCGACTCCGCCGACCAGACCTCCGACGACCAGCAGACCCGGCTTCCGGACCTGGCCGAGGGCGACACGGTCACCGCGGCCAGCCTCACCGCCGACGGCCACGAGACGAAGCCGCCGGCCCGCTACACCGAGGCGACACTCGTCCGCGAGCTCGAGGAGCGCGAGATCGGCCGCCCGTCGACCTACGCGAGCATCATCCAGACGATCATCAACCGCGGGTACGTCTTCAAGAAGGGCACCGCCCTGGTGCCCGCCTGGGTCGCGTTCTCGGTGGTCAGGCTGCTGGAGGAGCACTTCCCGCGGCAGATCGACTACCGGTTCACGGCGAGCATGGAGGAGATCCTCGACGAGATCGCCAAGGGCGCCAAGGACATGACCACCGAGCTCGGGGAGTTCTACTTCGGCTCCGACCGGGTCAAGGGCCTCAAGCCGCTGGTCGACGGTCTCGGCGACATCGATGCCCGCGAGCTGGCGACCTTCCCGGTCGGCGGCCCGGACTCCGGGGTCAACCTCCGGGTCGGTCGCTACGGCCCCTACATCGAGGGCCCCGGCGACGACGGCACCCCGTTCGCGGTCCGCGCCAACGTCCCCGACGACCTGCCTCCCGACGAGCTCACCCTGGAGAAGGCCAAGGAGCTCTTCGCCAACCCGGCCGGCGAGGAGCTCAACCTCGGCGTCCACCCGGACACCGGGCTGCCGGTCGTCGCCAAGAGCGGCCGGTTCGGTCCGTACGTCACCGAGCAGCTGCCCGAGGACGCCAAGAAGGGCGCGAAGCCCCGCACCGCCAGCCTCTTCAAGTCCATGAGTCTGCAGACCATCACGCTCGAGGATGCGGTCAAGCTGCTCACCCTGCCCCGCGTCGTCGGCACGGCCGCCGACGGCGAGGAGATCACGGCCCAGAACGGTCGCTACGGTCCCTACCTCAAGAAGGGCACCGACTCCCGCACGCTGAGCTCCGAGGACCAGCTGCTCACGATCACCCTCGAAGAGGCCGAGCAGATCTACTCCCAGCCGAAGCAGCGCGGCCGCGCCGCCGCGAAGCCGCCGCTCAAGGAACTGGGTCCCGACCCGGTCTCCGGGCAGCCGATGATCGTCAAGGACGGCCGCTTCGGTCCCTACGTCACCGACGGCGAATACAACGCCACCCTCCGGGCCGCCGACGACCTGGAGACCCTGACCGCCGAGCGTGCCGCCGAACTGCTCGCCGAGAAGCGAGCCAAGGGCCCGGCGAAGAAGACGACCAAGCGGACGACGAAGAAGACCGCGAAGAAGTCCACCGCCAAGAAGTCGACGACGAAGAAGTCGACCGCCAAGAAGACGACCAAGAAGGCTGCGACGAAGAAGTCGTGATCAGGAGAACGCCTGACTTCTCCGGTGTTTCCTGCACTTCTCGGGTGTTGCGTTGCCTGAGAAGTGCAGGGATACCCGGTTGACCGGGTATCCCGACGGACCCGTCAGCCGAGCGACCCAGCCACCTCGTCATAGTCCAGCCGGTCGTCCGCGATGTAGAAGAGCCGGGCGCCGGGGGCGACGGCGAGGTCCCACGACGGGCTGACCTGGATGCCGTCGTCGGTCCGGACCGCCAGCAGCGTGGCGCCGTGGCCACGGCCGAGCGCACCCTGCCAGACCTCGACGGTCGCCGTCGCGGCCGAAGCAGGCACCGTGAGGGAGTAGGTGCCCTTGCCGCCGGCGGTGGCGAGCTCCTGGTAGACCTCAGCGATCCCGGGGTCGCTGAGCTCCTCAGCGATCAGCTGGGTGTTGTGCCACTGGACGCAGTGGACGGTGGTGTCGATGCGGAAGATGGTGCGCTGCACCCGCAGGTCCCGCAGCGCGACGATGGTGTGCACCGCCGGCGCCGCGGTGTTGGCCGCGACCGTCAGCGTGACCGCCTCGTTGTCGTCGCGCGCGTCGATCAGCACGCTGTGGGCACCCGACAGCCCGGCCCGGGCGAGCACCGAGAGGTCGGTGATGTCGCCGCGTACGAAATGCAGGCGGTCCTCGCCGGCCATCGGGTGCTCGGAGAGCTGGTCCTCCCAGGTCGCGAGCACGACCTCCCGCTCGGGCTCGGAGAGCAGCTCGACCAGGAGCCGCTCGGTGCGCCCGGCGGTGTAGCCGAGCAGCACGATGTGGTTCGTTCCGCTGTAGGTGATCTCTCCACGCATGCGGCGTCCTTTGGCGTTCTCGATGATTGCCGAGATCCGGCTGAACAAGATGGCGAGGGTGGTGATGGAGCCGAAGACGACGTACGCACCCACGAACCGGCCGCCGGTGGTCTCGGGGAAGAAGTCGCCGTAGCCGACGGTGGTCGCGGTGACCAGGAACCACCACCAGTAGTTGGCGGGGTGCACGATGTCGCTGCCGGGCTGGGCCAGCGCCATCGCGATCCAGCCGGTGACGAAGACGAAGCAGATGATCGCGAGCGGGAGCACCCAGGCGTAGTGCCGCGAGGTGCGTCGGACCAGTCGGAGAAGGAAGAACATCAGTAGCCCACCCAGCCCTTCCGGGCGTAGTCCAGGATCGCCGGATCCAGCAGCGTGGTGACCGACGTGGGTCGCTCGGCACGGTCCGGCGGGAACGACGAGGCCGCCGCGAGCACGGTGTCGCTGGCGTAGCGCAGCCCGCCCGGCGCCTCGTCGTCGAGCGCGAGCTCGGGGGCCGACCCCTCGCGGGAAGCGAGGACGTAGCCCCAGTTGCCGAAGGACGGCACATCGGCCTGATAGGGCGTCGTGGCATAGCCCGCCTCGTCGAGCGTGTGCCGTACCGACCAGAACGCGTCGGGTGCGAAGAAGGGGCTGCCGGACTGGACGACCAGACGCCCGGACGGGGCGAGCAACCGCGCGATCATGCTGTAGTTCTCGACCGAGTAGAGCTTGGCCAGCGCGGTCGAGTCCGGGTCGGGGAAGTCGGCGACGACCACGTCGAACGGCGCGCCCGAGTAGTCGCGGACCCAGGAGAAGGCGTCGTCGGCGACGTACGTCAGCCGGGGGTCCTCGAGGGATCCCTCCGTCTGCTTCCTCAACGGCTCGTAGGAGCGCGCCAGCGACACCACCGCCGGGTCGAGGTCGACCAGGGTCACCGACGACACCGACCGGTAGCGCAGCACCTCCCGCGCAGCGAGCCCGTCGCCGCCGCCGAGGATCAGCACCCGCTGGTGCGGTCCGTTCATCGCCGGGTGGACGAGCATCTCGTGATAGCGATACTCGTCCAGGGACGAGAACTGCAGGTCGCCGTCGAGAAAGAGGCGTACGTCGTCGAACTCGGGCCCGAACGGAGCGCCGCGGGTCACCACGATCTCCTGGTAGTCCGAGCGCTCGGCGTGGATGATCGGGTCGCGGTAGAGCGCCTGCCGGGCGTTGAGCTCGAAGGCGTCGGCCGTCACCGCGGTCGCGCCGAGCGCGACGGCCAGAGCGCCGCAGATCGCCGTGACCAGCCCACGGTGGCGTCGCGACCCGGCCAGCGCGACCCCGACCGTCCAGGCGGCGAGCACGTTCAGCGCGGCGGTGGCCACGGTGCCCACGAGCAACCCGAGCGTCGGCAGCAGCACGAACGGGAACGCCAGGCCGCCGATGAGCGCGCCCACGTAGTCGACCGCGTTGATGTCGGCGACCGCGAGCGAGGCCTGCTGGCGCCGCAGCCGCTGGAGCAGCTCCATCAGCAGCGGGATCTCGGCACCCACGAGGGCGCCGATCAGGAACGTCACCAGCAGCATCATCGGGGTGTAGAGATGCAGCCACGCGAACGAGGCGTACAGCGCCGGCACCGAGGCGCCGCCGACCGCGGCGAGCGCGATCTCCACGCCGACGAACGAGCGCAGCGGCCGTGCGGTGAGCGGCTTGGCGAGCACGGCGCCGATGCCCATCGCGAACATCGACACCGCGATCACCAGCGAGGTCTGCGCGATCGAGTTGCCGAGCAGATAGCTCCCCAGCGTCACCAGCGCGAGCTCGTAGACCAGCCCGCACGCCGCGCAGACGAACACCGCCGCGAGGACGAGCAGCCGGGCCGCTCGCCCCGCGGGCAACGCGGGCAACGAAGGGAGCGACAGACTCACGTGATCGAGGCCGCCACGATCACGCCGACGGACAGCTGGACCGCGACCGCGACCCAGATCGCCGGGTCGTCCTTCTGGTCGGTCATCAGCTCACCGAGCCGGCCCGGGGTGAGCAGGTCGAGGATCACGAACGCGATCGCGAGCAGGGCGATCCCGATGAGCCCGTACGCAGCGGTGGCCAGCAGGCCGACGAGCGTGTCCTCCTCCGCGGTGTAGATGGAGGTGGCCACGATCGTGGCGATCGCCAGGACCGAGGAGCCGAGCAGCAGGGCGGGGTCGCGGCGGTGCTCGACGAAGATCAGCTGCCCCAGCTTGCCGGGCGTGAGCAGGTCGATCACGTAGAAGCCGATCACCAGCAGGACCAGCCCGAGGGCGGCGAAGGCGACGGTGGACAGCAGTCCGCTCACAAGGTCAGTCATCGATTCATCTCCAGGTCTGAGGTGGTCACTTGCCGAATCCGCTGCCGCCGCCGCGGAAGGAATCACCGCTGCTGCCGCCGCTGCTGTTGCGGCCGTAGTAGCTGTTCCAGCCCCACAGCCCGATCACGGTGCTGTGGTGCCGGTAGCCGCGGTCGTACTCGTAGAGGGTGATCGTCGAACCCGAGGGCGTACGCGGCTCCACGACGACCAGCCAGTCGTCGTCGTAGCGGAGGTAGTGGTTGGAGCCCTCGGCCCGGTTCTCGTCGGCGTCGGTGCCGCGGGCGATCTTGGTGGCGACCGAGGAGACGGTGCCGTCGTCCTCGAAGACGATCCCGGCGTCGCTGTCGGGGTCGGAGCCGCTCACGTGGTCGAAGTTCTTGCGCAGGTACTTCTCGGGGCTGTTCCCGCCGCCCGCCACGACGATGGCGATGATGATGGCGATCACGACGCACACCGCGACGATCGCCCATCCGATCAGCTTGCGGTTCGGGCCGTTCGGTTCAGACACTTGCGACCTCCTCGGGCCGGTAGCTGGTGACGGTGGCGACGATCTCGCCGGTCTGGGGGTAGGTGTGCCAGGTGCTCCAGGAGATCTGCTGCTCGCCGAGCTCGTCGAGAGCCAGCGCGGTCACCGCGTGCGGGTCGCCCGGGAAGTGAGCGACGACGGCATCCGTACGTCCCTCCAACCGCTCCACGAGCTCGGACGCCCGCTCGGCGAGGTCCTCGGGATCCAGCGTGGCGACGTGCGAACCGAGGCTGTAGCCGTCCGCGGCGTGCGCCGCGGGAAGGGACGTGGCCTCGGCGATCCCGCAGGCGACGGTCTCGTGCAGGAGCGGGCGGTCGTGGCGGCGTACGACGACCTGGTGGCTGGCACCCAGGACGCTCAGCGTCACCGTCAGCCCGCTCCCGAGGCTCACCGAACGAGAGGCCAGGGGAGTGCAGGCGATCGGTGCGAGCGTCCAGCGCAGCGTGTCTCCGCGTACGTCCGCGAACGGGACGTCGAGAAGCGTCACTCGTCGTCCAGGGTCGCGGGCCGGTCGGAGGACGGGTAGACGGTCAGCTCGAACGGCTGCAGCACCTCACCGAGGGAGGGCTCCCAGTTGTTGCCCCACTTCTCGAAGCCGAGCAGCTTGCCGTCGACCGACTTGTAGTCGGCGTACTCCGCCGTGCCCGACGGCGCCGTGCCGGTCGCGCCGGTCGCGGTGAAGGCGGCCGAGCCCTTCTCCTGGAGCCGGTAGGCGACGCCGCCGACGATGATGTCGCGGTCACCGACGGTGCCCTGCTCGATGTCGCCGAGCGGGATCGAGTGCCACAGCGAGACCTCGAAGCTCTCGTCGTCCTCGATCGAGAGCCACTTCTTGCCCTCCGCGTCGTCGAGCATGTGCTCGGTCCAGCGGTAGCCGTGCTCGTCGAAGTCGATCCGCCCGCGGACGAACCAGTTGTGGCCCAGGTATTCGATGACGTCGCCGTTGCGCACCTGGCGCAGCTGGTCGGAGGCGTGCTTGTGCTGGTCGCCGATGAAGTCGTCGGGTTCCTTCGGAGCCGCCGGCTGCTGCCTGCTCCTCCAGAGCAGATAGGCCGCGACCGCGAGCGCGGCCAGCAGCAGGACGATCAGGACGTAGATCACCGGAGACTCCTTGGGTCAGCGTGAGGACGACCCGAACCTTAACCTGGGGATGAGACGTTCGGCAGCCTCAAACGCCACACCTGCGGGCGGCGTACGTCTGGGTTGTCGGTCCCACCCCGTAGGTTTGGGTCGTGAGGTTTCCGGGTGTCTATGCAGAGCACGGCGTCTTCGTCTGTTTCGAGGGTGGCGAGGGCTCGGGCAAGTCGACCCAGTCGCGGCTGCTCCACGAGGCGCTGACCGCCCGCGGCCACCGGGTCCTGCTGACCTTCGAGCCGGGCGACACGGCCGTCGGAAAGGACGTACGCCGCATCGTGCTGTCCCCGGAGACCGGTGACCTCGACGACCGGACCGAGGCGCTCCTGTTCGCCGCCGACAAGGCCGAGCACATCGAGTCGATGGTCCGCCCGGCGCTGGAGCGGGGCGAGGTGGTGATCACCGATCGCTACGTCGACTCGATGCTCGCCTACCAGGGCGCCGGCCGGGTGCTGGACGCGGCGCAGCTGGAGGAGGTGGCGCGGTGGGCGACCGCCGACCTGCGGCCCCATCTGACCGTGCTGCTCGACCTGGATCCGACGGCCGGGTTCACCCGGTTCGAGGAGCGCGACCGGATGGAGCAGGAGTCGGTCGAGTTCCACCAGCGGGTGCGCGCGGCGTTCGTCGCGCTCGCGGAGCGCAACCCCGACCACTACCTGGTGCTCGATGCGCGCGCTCCGGTCGAGGAGATCCACGCGGCGGTGCTGGCGCGGCTCGAGCCGCTGCTCTCCCAGGCGGTGAACGCATGAACGTCGCCACCACCTCCGTCTGGGACAACCTCGTCGGCCAGCGCCACATCGTCTCCACGCTGCAGACCGCTGCGGCCGGTCACGGCATGACCCAGTCGTGGCTCTTCACCGGCCCGCCGGGCTCGGGACGGTCCAACGCCGCGATCGCCTTCGCCGCCGCGCTGCAGTGCCCCGACGGCGGCTGCGGCCAGTGCCACGAGTGCCACACCGTGCTCACCGGCAGCCACGCCGACGTCAATCTCGTACGCACCGAGAAGCTCACTCTCGGCGTCGACGAGATCCGCGACCTGGTGCGCCAGTCCGCCCTGACCCCGGCCGGAAGCCGCTGGCAGATCCTGATCATCGAGGACGCCGACCGGCTCACCGAGCAGGCCAACAACGCCCTGCTCAAGGCGGTCGAGGAGCCCGGCGCCCGCACGGTGTGGATGCTGTGCGCCCCGACGGTCGAGGACGTCCTGCCGACGATCCGGTCGCGGTGCCGGCTGGTCACCCTGACCACCCCGACCGCTCCGGACGTCACCACCTTCCTGCAGCGCACGCTGGGCGTCGACGAAGCCCGCGCGGCCTACGCGGCGCGCGCCAGCCAGGGCCACATCGGCCGGGCCAAGGCGCTTGCCCGCGACGACGACACCCGACGCCGCCGCGAGCAGGTGGTGGCCTACCCGGCCAAGCTGCGGAGCCTGGCCGACGCGCTCCGGGCGGCCGGCGAGCTGGCCGCGGTCTCGAAGGAGGAGGCCGACGCGGTCACCGCGGATCTCGACGCGAAGGAGAAGGCCGACCTCGATGCGGGCTATGGCGTGGTCGACCGGGGCCGCCGGCCGCGTGAGTACGGTCCCGCGCTGGCCGCGCTCGAGAAGGACCAGAAGCGCCGGGCCACCCGCCGCCACCGCGACGTGATCGACCGCGGGCTGATGGACCTGGTCTCCGTCTACCGCGACGCGATCACCCTCGCCGCCGGTGCACCGGTGACGCTGGTCAACGAGGAGCACCGGCGCGAGATCGAGCAGGTCGTCGCGTCCTCGACCCCCGAGCTCAACCTGCAGCGCATCGGGGCGATCTTCGAGGCTCGCGAGCAGCTCTTGGAGTTCAACGTGCAGCCCCAGTTGGTGCTGGAAGCCATGATGGTGGCGCTGTTGCCGCCCGGAGGAGATCAGTGAAACCCACAGCAGTGACCGGCGCCGTCGTCCTGACCGCCCTGGCCGTGTTCACCGCCGGCTGCGGTGCCGGCGGAGGCACCCCCGACGCCGACCGGGTGAGCCCGAGCGCGGAGGCCACCGCGGCCCCGACCGAGGGGTTGCAGACCTTCTACAGCCAGAAGCTGGACTGGAAACGCTGCAACGGCGCTTTCGAGTGCGCGACCCTCGAGGTCCCGCTCGACTACTCCGACCCGACCGGACGCACCATCGACGTCGCGGTCATCAAGGACCCGGCCAACGAGAAGAAGATCGGCTCGCTGGCGATCAACCCGGGCGGCCCCGGCGGCTCCGGCATCGACTACGCGCTCTACAACAACCAGTCCTTCAGCCCCGCGGTCCGCGACTCCTACGACATCATCGGATTCGACCCCCGCGGCGTCGGGCAGAGCACCCCGGTCGACTGCCTCGACGACAAGGCGCTCGACGCCTACGTCGCGGTCGACCCCGACCCCGACACCCCCGCGGAGGAGAAGGCCTACATCGACACCGGCGTCCAGATGGCCAACGGCTGCGCGGCCCAGAAGGACGGCATCTCCGCCCACGTCAGCACCGTCGAGGCGGCGCGGGACATGGACGTACTCCGGGCGGCACTGGGTGAGGACCAGCTCGACTACTTCGGCGCCTCCTACGGCACCCAGCTCGGCTCGACCTACGCCGAGCTCTACCCCGACCGGGTCGGCCGGTTCGTGCTCGACGGTGCGATCGCTCCCGGGCTGAGCGTCGTCGACGCCAACCTCGCCCAGGCGAAGGGCTTCGAGGTCGCGCTCCGCTCCTACGTCGAGAACTGCGTCGACGAGGGCAGCTGCTTCCTCGGCGACTCCGTCGACGAGGGCGTCGAGCGCGTCCAGAAGCTGATGGCCGTCGTCGACGCCGAGCCGCTGCCGGCAGATGATCGCGAGCTGACCGCGGGCAACGCTCTCTACGGCCTGATCACGCCCCTCTACGTCGAGTCCTACTGGCCCTACCTCACCGAGGCCCTGCAGGCGGCGATGAAGGGCAACGGTGCCCCACTGATGAACCTTTCGGACAACTACTCGGGCCGTGACCCCGAGGGTGACCGCTACATCAACAACACCATGGAGGCCAACTGGGCGGTCAACTGCCTCGACGACTCCACCGGCCTCAGCCCGGAGGACGTACGCAAGCAGCTGCCCGCGTTCGAGAAGGCCGCTCCCACCTTCGGTGCCGCCCTGGCCTGGATGCTCAACGGCTGCGCCGCGGAGAAGTTCAAGGCCACCGAGCCCGAGCCGGAGATCGACGCCGAGGGCTCCAACCCGATCGTCGTCATCGGCACCACCCGCGACCCGGCCACCCCCTACGAGTGGGCGGAGGACCTCGCCGAGGCCCTCGACGCCGGCGTACTCGTCTCCCGTGACGGCGACGGCCACACCGGCTACATGCAGGGCAACGGCTGCGTCGACGACGCCGTCGACGACTACCTGGTCAACGGCAAGGTGCCCGACGACGGCCTGGAGTGCTGACGCTGCTCGATCAGCGGATTTACCCGATGTGGGGTGGGTTCTCGTCATGACGCCCCCGGCGGATCCCTCTGGCTCGGAGGATCACTTCTCGAAACTCAACTTCGAGAAGAAGGGTCACTCGCACGTGATCATGAACCAGCGAATCCGTTCGACGACGAAGGCCTTCGCTGCCACCGCCATCGCCGCCCTGGTGATCGCGGTCGCCCCCGTCATCGGCCAGCCCGCCCACGCCACCACGGCCCCGACGACCGTGTCGGCCAAGGTCGTCACCAAGGTCGTCAAGGTCTCCGCCAACAAGTACGGGACTCGTTCCTACCGCCCGGTCGGCAAGCTGACCGCAGGTGGCAACCCGATCAAGGGCAAGCGCATCCACCTGCAGAAGCGCGCCAGCGGCCGCTGGATGAGCGTGACCTCCTGCGTGACGAACCGGTACGGCAAGTGCGCCGTCATCGTGACGCCGAAGGTCAGCCGCTACTACCGCTGGAAGTTCGCCGGCGACGCCAACCGCCGGGCCGACGTGTCCGCTTCGTTCTACCTGAAGAAGCGCGTCTCGGGTCTGGACTACACCTACGCCAACGGCGAGAAGGTCTACAACGCCACCTCGACCAACGACCTCGACTGCGGTGAGATCCCGGGCTACAAGAAGCCCGTCCGGGTCAACAACAGCTCCGACCCGTGGCGCCTCGACGCCGACGACGACGGCTTCGGCTGCGACTGATCCCGCCGAATCCTCACCTTTGGCGGCCGAATAGGTAGTTGTGGGTGACGAAACTGTGGTTTCGTCGCCCGCAACTGCATTCTCGGCCGCAAGAAACGACCGATTCAGCGGCGGTGGACCGGGTCCGCGATGGTCTGGATCCGCTTGGTGGCCAGCTCGATCATCAGCGTGGCGGCGGGGGAGAGGGTGGCGTCGGTGCGGTGGACGACGGCGAAGGTGTCGTGCGTCCGAGGCCGCAGCGACACCCAGCCGGCCTTGGGTGCCAGCCGGGGGAGCAGCTGCTCGGCTGCTCCCTTCGGGATGACCCCATCGGCGTAGCCCATCCCCACCAGCTCGACCGCGGTCTCGATGTCCTCGACCTCGATCCGGCTGGGCGGATTGCGACCGGTCTCGTGGAGCAGGTTGCGGATGGTGACCCGGGTGGGGTCCTCGGCGCTCCAGGTGGTGTCGGACATGACCAGTGTGGCCAGCGAGAGCCGGTGCGGGGTGACCGGCGTGGCCAGGTGGGCGGGGTCGGCCGAGATGTAGACGAGCTCGTCCCGAGCGACCGGGGTGACCTTCAGACCCTCGCCCGAGACGCTGCCGACGGAGAGCATCGCCGCCTCGAGCCGTCCGCGCCGCAGGTCGTCCTGCACCTCGGCGGAGTTCTGGCCGACGAGCTCGACGCGTACCCCGGGATAGCGGTCGAGCACGTCGGCGACCAGGCCGGCCCCGCCGTAGAGCCGCGCGATCCCGAACATCCCGAACCGGATCGTCCCGGTCTCGAACTGCTTCACCGCCTGCACGGCCTTGCGCGCCTCCTCGGCGGCCGCGACCGTACGCTCCGCGTGCGGCCTCAGCTCGTCAGCCACCGCGGTCGGCACCACCCCGCGCCCCACGCGCCGGAAGAGCTGGACGCCGAGCGTACGCTCCAGGCCTCTGACCTGCTCCGAGATCGACGGCTGCGCATAGCCGAGCTCCTCGGCCGCCGCGGTCAGCGAGCCGTGCTCGTAGACCGCGAGGAACACGCGGAGCTGGTGCAGCGACAACATAGAGACATCCTATGTCTTTCCAAGGAAAGATCGTCTACCTCTATGAGTCGCCGACAGTCATCATTGAATCACCACCACTGTGTCCATAGTCGGTGGTAGATCCATGTTCATAGGGGAGTAGAGCAGTAATGAAGCACGGCGTTCGCCGCCTGGGCCGCCTGATCGGCAAGGGGAAGCCCACCCGCACCACCATCGACGAGCAGGTCGAGGCGCACCGTTTTAGTGTCGAGCGCGCAGTCTCGGTACACTCATCCGGTCCGCTCAACCAGACCCGCTACATGCGGTAACGGATGACGGTACGCCGCCTTAGCTCAGTCGGCAGAGCGATTCACTCGTAATGAATAGGTCGTCGGTTCGATTCCGACAGGCGGCTCAGCGAAACCCCGGTCTCACCAGCGAAGACGCTGGCTGCGAGACCGGGGTTCCTTGGTTTGCGTGGCTCGGCGCCCCCGTTACCAATTGGGGACGTTTGTCAGCGCTCGGTCGCGGATGCGTGCTATCACTTCCGTGTGCGGTCCGGGCGCCCACGTTGCTGGAGTACCCCCCACTCGGTCGCGAGGGCGTTCAGGACCGCACACCAGTCCGCGCGGGCGGCGCCCAACGGTCACGCGCGATTCACGGACTCGGGCTCGGCCTCGACCGGTGGCTCGGTGTGAGGCCCGGCCCACCAGACGATGGTGGTGATCACGCCGATCACCAGCAGCGCGCTGGTCAGCCAGAACGGATACGTACGGTCGATGCCGGAGAGCCACCCGGAGATCCAGCCGAACGGCGCGGCAGCGAGCATCACCACGGTGCGCTGCAGCGCCATCACCCGCGACCGCTCGGCCTCGTCGACATGGAAGGCGACGAGCGACTCCGAGAGCATGAAGAGCATCCCGGCCCCGAAGCCGTCGAGGAGCAGGCACACCCCGAGAAGCGCGTACGTCACCGGACCCGCGACACCGTCGCCGGCCGGGATCGCGACGAGCACGACCTGGCCCGCCAGATAGATGCCGAAGCCCCAGAGGCTCGCCAGCCTGAGGTCGTGCCCCGAGGTCAGCCGGCGGATGAGGGTGAAGAGGAAGAGCACCGACAGCAGGGAGCGCACCATCGGGAAGAACGGCAGCACCGGGTCGGGTACGTGCAGGTGCTGGTTGACCAGGATCTGCCAGAAGGTGCCGTTGACGAGGGTGACTGCCGCGACCAGAGCGGCGATGGCCAGCGCCAGGAGCGAGCCGTGCGAGCGGCCGAGCAGCTTCGCGGCCTCGCGGTAGCCGACGAAGAGCCGCCACAGGCTCTCGTGCCGGGTCTCCTCCATCCGGATCCGGCCCTGGCGGGTCTCGGTGGAGGCGGCGTACAGCAGGATGATCTTGGCCAGCATCACCACCGCGGCGTTGATGAAGAGCACACGCACGGCCGGCTCCAGGCCGAACTGCGCGACCATGAAGGCGGCGATCGGGGCGAAGAGGGCCGAGCAGTCGGCCGCGACCCGCACGAGGGAGTAGATCCCGGTGATCTGGTCGCGCTCGGCGTCCTCGACCATCAGGCAGTCCCAGGCGTTCGCGGTGACCTGCAGCGCGCCGTTGAGCAGCGAGGCGGCCAGGAAGGCCCAGAAGTCCTGAGCGAACGCCCAGATCAGGCAGGGGATCACGAAGGCGATCACGTCGAAGACCGCGTTCGTCAGCCGGCGCCCCATCCGGTCGGTGATGATGCCGCCGGCGAGCCCGAAGACCACCTGGGAGATCATCCCGGCGGTCGCCAGCAGGCCGATCTGCGCGTCGTGCAGGCCGAGCGTGAGCATGAAGACGGAGAGGTACGGCAGCACCAGTGCCATCGACAGGCCCCACATCGGCTCGGTCCACACGCAGGCGCGCGGGTTGCCTCGAAGATGGATCAGGGTGTGCCAGAGCGAGGTGGGGGAGGATGCCACCGGGCCAGTGAACCAGGAAGGGAGTCGCCGCGCGAAACCGTTTTCGCCGCAGCGATCGGCGGGTGACCAAAGGGCTCATGCGACGTCCGATAGCCGCCGGAAACGGCAGGCCGGACCCCGTTGACTGGTCGATGACACAGACCAGTCGAACGATGGGAAGCACATGAAGGTCGCCCTTGTCACCGGAGCCAGCCGCGGTATCGGCGAGGCCACCGCACGCCGTCTGGCCCAGAGCGGCGCGCACGTCATCCTGACCGCCCGCCGAGCCGAGGACCTCGAGGCCGAGGTCGACCGGCTCAACCAGCAGGGCCACTCGGCCTCGGCGCTCCAGCTCGACGTCACCGACGAGGACAGCGTGCAGCGCGCCGCCGACCAGGTCGCCGCGACGTACGGCCGGCTCGACGTGCTCGTCAACAACGCCGGGGTCCTCCCAGAGGCCACCAACGCCGATCCGGCGGAGGTCGTCGACCTGCAGATGTTCCGCACCACCTACGAGACCAACCTGCTCGGCGCGGTCGCCGTCCTGGAGGCGTTCCTGCCGCTGATCCGGAAGAGCGAGGCGGGCCGCATCGTGAACGTGACCACCACGATGGCCTCGCTCGCCGACCAGACGAACCCCGAGTCGCCCTACTACGGCATGGTCGTGCCCGCGTACCAGTCCTCCAAGGCCGCGCTGAACAACGTGACCATCGCGCTCGCGAAGGCGCTCGTCGACACGCCCGTCAAGGTGACCTCGGTCTGCCCGGGGTTCGTGCAGACCGACCTGACCCCGATCAACCGCGACAACGCACCCATCACGGCGGACCAGGCCGCCGAGGTGGTCCATCGTGCGGCGACCCTGCCCGACGACGCCCCCTCCGGGACGTTCGTCGACGCCGACGGGACCGTGCCGTGGTGAGCTGCTGAGCGGCCTCAGCCGGCGGCGATCTTCACCAACAGGTCGGCGGCGGGCGCGGGGTGAACGAGCCAGCGGAGGTGGCTGGAGGCGAGGGTGTGGACGGCGTACGGGTTGTCCGGGGTGAGCTCGTCGCCCTCGCGGATCAGCCGGTCCTGCATCGCCGGCGGCAGGCTGACGTCCTCGCTGAGGCGGATGTACGCCCGCGGCACGGTGCCCCAGGTCGCCGCCTGGGCGCGGTCGTCGGGACCGCCGGCATCGAGGTTCTCGTCGGGCTGGAAGGTGTTGAGGAACGTACGGAACTCGTCGTCGGTGCCGTCGGCCATGAAGGCGTGCTTGAGGCCGGCGAGGACCTCGGTGGAGGCGGTGCGGAAGTTGCAGCGCAGCAGGCCGACGTCGGCGGGGTTGGCGGCGGCCGCACCGATCAGCACCGACGCGTCGAAGGAGGCCATCTCCGGCTCCGCGTTGTACGCCGCGGCATCAAGAGTCACCGGGGCCCAGGCCGACACGTAGACCATCTGGTCGATCAGGTCGGGGCGGGCGTTGGCGGTCGCGGTCAGGGTGATCCCGCCGCGGCTGTGCGCGACCACGATCACCGATCCGTGCTCCTTCGCCCGCTCGAGCACCGAGACCAGATGGGCCACGTTGTCGGCGAGGGTCACGCCCTTGATCCCGCCCGGTGCGGTCGCGAGCGCGGCGAGGTCCTGGGGAGCCTGGTAGGCAACCGGGAAGGTCGCGCCGAAGCCATGGCCGGGGAGATCGACCGCCAGCGAGCGATACCCGCGCAGCGCCAGCTCGGCCTGGAGCGGTGCGAACGAGAACGAGTTGGCGAAGGCGCCGTGGACCAGGACGAAGGTCGTGTCGGGGGAAGGCATGGCGAGACACTAGCGCCGACCCGGCGGGCGAGCCACGGTGTTTTCGACGGCTGCCCGGGGCGTACGAGAAAGGGCCCTGGCCAGCAGAAACCTGCTGGCCAGGGTCCTTCGTCGCCGTCGCGGTCAGCCGGCGACGGCCTCCCCACGGGCGACCATGCCGGCCTCGTCGGACAGCTTGACCTCCTTGAGGAACAGTGCGAGCGCGAAGCCGAGGAGGACGAGCGGCACGAGGTACCAGAACGCCGGAGCGAGCGCCTCGGTGAAGGCGTCGACGACCCAGCCGTGGATCGGCTCCGGCAGCTGATCGACGGCGGCCGGGGTGAGGCTCTCGCCGGAGAACCCGGTGCCGTCGGCGGGCATCAGGCCCGAGGAGGCCATCTTCGCCGCCAGGCCTTCGAAGTTGTCGGTCAGCCGAGTGGTGAACACGGTGGTGAACAGTGCGGTGCCGACGGTCGCGCCGATCTCCCGGAAGAAGTTGTTCGCCGAGGTCGCGGTGCCGAGCTCGTGCGGGTCGACGGCGTTCTGCACGGCCAGGACGATGGTCTGCATGACCAGGCCCATCCCGGCGCCGAGGACGAAGATCATCAGCCCGAAGACCACCATCGACATGTCGCCGGTGATCGTGGTCATCCAGGCGATCCCGGCCGCGGTGACGACCAGCCCGACGATCGGGAAGATCTTGTAGCGACCCGTCTTCGAGATCGCGACACCCGAGCCGATCGCGGTCAGCATCATGCCGGCCATCATCGGCAGCATCAGCAGGCCGGAGCCGGTGATCGAGGCGCCCGTCGACATCTGCAGGAACGTCGGCAGCATCGCCATCGCCGAGAACATCCCCATGCCGAGCACCAGGCCGATCAGCGTGGTCACGGTGAAGGTCGGGTTCTTGAAGAGGCGCAGCGGGATCAGCGGCTCGGGCGCGAGGGTCTCGGTGACGATGAACGCGGCCACCGAGGCCAGGGTGCCGACGAGCAGCGCCAGGAGCTGCGGCGAGGACCAGTCGTAGCCGTCGTGACCCAGCGACTCCCACGAGGTCAGCAGCACGATGCCGCTGGTGGAGAGCACCATGAACATGATCCCCAGCCAGTCGACCGGCCGCCCGGAGCGGTGCGAGGGCAGCCTCAGGGCGTACCAGGCGACGACGAGCGCGATGATGCCGACCGGCACGTTGATCCAGAAGGTCCAGCGCCAGCCCGGACCGTCGGTGAGCCAACCACCGAGGAGCGGCCCGATCACCGCCGAAATGCCGAAGAGCGCGCCCATCGGACCCATGTACTTGCCGCGTTCCGAGGCCGGCACGATGTCGGCGATGATCGCCTGCGACAGGATCATCAGCCCGCCACCGCCGAGCCCCTGGAGACCGCGGGCGGCGACCAGCTCGGGGAAGGTCTGCGCCATCCCGCCGAAGAGCGATCCGAGCGTGAACAGGGCGACGGCGACCAGGAACGGCCAGCGGCGACCCCAGAGGTCACCGAACTTCCCGTACAGCGGCATCACGATCGCGATCGCCATGATGTAGGAGGTGATCACCCACCCCTGGTGCTCGACGCCGTCGAGCTCCCCGACGATCGTCGGCATCGCCGTGCTCACGATCGTCTGGTCGAGGGAGGAGAGGAACATCGAGGCCATCAGGGCCCCGAAGATCAGCCAGATCGTACGCGGCGTCAGCACGACCAGCGGCTTGTCGGGCGCGTCGGGCGCGACCGTGTGGCTCATGGATTGGACCTTTCAGGCAGGTGGTTTCAGGCAGGTGTCGAAGAGGTGAGGACACACGGGTGCCGTGTGACGTGAGAATCCCGAGAGGTTGCGGCTGGTCGTTCTAGTCGTCGAGGAGCAGACGGAGCTGGGCGACGGCCTCGGGCAGATGCGCCGCCGCATCGCCCTCGTAGCCCGACCGCGCCCAGGCGAGCGCGCTCGACCGCATCAGCAGCCCGGCGACCATCCCGATGGTGTCGTCGTCGACCGGGGAGGGCCGGGCCTCGCGGCGTTCGGAGAGCAGCGCCTCGAGCTCGCCGACGACGCGCTGGTGCCAGGCGATGTGACGCTGCACGAGGCGGGGTTCGGACATCATCAGCCGCATCGCCCGCTCGCCCTGCTCGATGTTGGGGGCGGCATTCCTGAGGAAGCCCGCCACCAGCGCCTCCAGGTCGGTCATCATCCGTCCCGACGGCCCGCCGGAGACGAACCGCGCGCGAACCTCGGCGTCCAGGTCGATCTCCTGGATGCCGAGAACCGCGTCGTCCTTGGAGTCGAAGTAGTTGAAGAACGTACGCGTCGACAACCCCGCCGCCGAGCTGATCTCCTCGACGGTGACGTCATCGAGCCCACGCTCGCCGACCAGTCGCTGAGCGGCCTCGATCAGCGCCAGCCGACGCTCCCGCTTCTGACGCTCGCGAGCGTTCGGAGGCGGGGTGGAGGTGGGCACGGCACTATTCTTGCAGTCAGTGCAAGTTGCAGTCAATGCAAGAATAGTGTGCTTCGGGTAACACGTTGTGCCGAGAGCACAGACGCCCGGGCCGAACTTGTGGCCGATGGTCAACGAGCCGACGGGAGGGGCGGCCGACGATGGAGCCATGAACTCCAGGCACTCACGTCCCGAGCGGGTCGTCGTGGTCGGCGCAGGCATGGTCGGGCTGTCCACGGCATGGTTCCTCCAAGAGGCCGGCGTCGAGGTCACGGTCCTCGACCGCGACGACGTCGCGGCCGGATCCAGCTGGGGCAACGCGGGCTGGTTGACGCCCAGCATGGCGGTGCCCCTGCCGGAGCCATCGGTGCTGGCCTATGGCTTCCGGGCCGTGCTCAGCCCTTCCTCGCCGGTGTACATCCCCCCGACCGCCAACCCGCGTCTGCTCCGCTTCCTCGCGCAGTTCGGCCGCAACTGCACCCACCCGCGGTGGCAGCGCGCGATGGCAGCGCTGATCCCGCTCAACAACGGGGCGCTCGCGGCCTTCGACGACCTCGAGCGCGGCGGCGTGGAGGCCAGGACGAAGCTCGCCGAGCCCTTCACCGCCGCGTTCCGGACCACCGAGGACAGCAAGGCGCTGCTCCAGGAGTTCGAGCACATCCGGTCCAGCGGGCAGGAGATCAACTTCGACCTCGTCGACGGTGACACCGCCCGTGCCGACGAGCCCGCGCTCGCCGACGGCATCGCCACCGCGATCCGGATCCGCGACCAGCGCTTCATCGACCCCGCCGCGTACGTGGAGTCCGTCGCCGCCTCCGTGCGCGCGCGGGGCGGCCGGATCTTGGCGGGTCACGACGCGGCGGACGTGGTCTCCTCGGGCTCGGGCGTCGTCGTCGCCGGCGAGCACTACGACGCCGCCGTGCTGTCCACCGGGGCCCGTCTGAACC
This sequence comes from Nocardioides turkmenicus, assembly GCF_011045035.1. GTDB lineage: Bacteria > Actinomycetota > Actinomycetes > Propionibacteriales > Nocardioidaceae > Nocardioides > Nocardioides turkmenicus. Next base: position 210,352 of record NZ_JAALAA010000002.1, on the reverse strand, counting down.
GGCTCGCGCGCGACTTCGGGGTCCGGCGCATCGTGCAGGCCGGCCGGGGATACTCGTTCACCGTCAAGGTCGACGACCAGCCGCGGGGCCCGGTCTACTTCCCGACCCAGCGGGTGGCCTGCACGCCGGTCGGCGACAGGCTGCGGATCGCGGGGATGATGGAGTTCCGCGACGTCGACGCGCCGATGGATCACCGACGGATCCAGGCCTTGGTGACCGAGGCCAGGACGCTGCTCAAGGGCGTCCATCTCGATCAGCGCGAGGACGAGTGGGTCGGCGCCAGGCCGTGTACGTCCGACGGGCTCCCGCTCGTCGGCGCCACCCGCGACCCGCGGGTCTTCGTCGCCGGCGGCCACGGCATGTGGGGCATCACGCTCGGTCCCGTCACCGGCCGGCTGCTCGCGGAGCAGATCGTCACCGGCGTACGTCCCGAGCAGCTGCGCCCGGTCGACCCGCTGCGGTGAGGCCGACCGGTCAGGCGTTCGCCGCGTTCGCCGCGTCCGCGCGAGCGCGCGCCAGCTCGAGGCGTACGGCCAGACGCTGGGCCGGGTCGTCGAGGTCGAGCGGGCAGGCTTCGGCCAGCCTCGCCAGCCGGTAGCGCACGGTGTTGGGGTGCACCCCCAGCACCCGTGCTGCCCTGCCGACTTCGCCCCAGTGGTCGACGACGGCCTCGAGGGTGGCCAGCAGGGTCGCGTCGGCGCCGGGCACGGTGAGCCGAGCGACAGGCGAGACCAGCGGCATCCGCGCCATGCCGGCCAGGGCGCGGCCGAGCACCAGCTCCGGCCAGCAGTCCTCGACCGAGGCGACCGCGTGACGGTGGCCGGGGAGGTCGACGGTGGACAGCTCGGCGGCCTCGGTCCGGGACCGGGGCAGCTCGGCGAGCGTCTCCACCGCAGAGCCGAGCCGTAGCCCGACCGTGGGGCTGTGTCGCGACTCCGCACGGACGAGGTCGGTGAACCAGTCGGTCGATCCTGGGCCGGTCGAGCCCGGGCCGGACGACTCGGACAGCACGACGTACAGGAGTCCGTCGAGGTCCACCACGACCGGCTGACGCCAGCCGAGCCGGCGAGCCAGGATCACCCACAGGTCGGCGCGAGCCTCGATGCCCAGACCCTCCGGGCCGACGAGCGCCGCCACCCGCCACGGTTCCGGGCCGAGCCAGTCGGGCCGGTCCGTCGTGTCGCCGCGCAGCGCGGTGCGGACATGGTCGAGCTGCGTCTGACGGTGCAGCTCGGTGTGGGCACGCAGGCGCAGCAGGTAGAGCGCGATCACGTCGACAGCGGCCCGCAGCTCGCCGGACCTCGGCAGCACGGGCGGCTCGTCGACGACGGCCCAGATCGACCCGAGCCATTCACCGCCGGCGCGCACCGGGATGACGTAGCGCGGCCGCGTGCTCGGGCTCGCCGCGGGCACGAAGAGCGGATCGTCGGAGCGGGCCAGGTGCCGGAAGACACCGACGGAGCGGAAGTGGTTGCGCACCTCGCGTGGCACCCGGCGGCCCACGATGGTCGACATCCGGGCCTGGTCGACGTCCTCCTGGCCGGTGGAGTACGCGAGCACCCGCGAGGCGGCGTCCTCGATCGTGACCGGCGCCTCGAGCAGCGCACCGATCTTGTCGGCCATGTCGAACAGGTCGGAGTAGAGGTCGTCGGCCGGCTCGTGGCTCCGCCCGGTCTGCGCGGCCTCGAGGACCTTCCGGAACAGCGCCATCACCGGCGACCACGGCGACTCGTCCGGGATCGCCAGCAACGGCAGCCCCCGGTCCGCGCAGCGGGCGCGCACCTCGTCCTGGTCGGCCCACGCGCGTCGGAGCACGAGCGCGGCCGCGTCCCGGGCCTCGTCGATGATCTGGAGGGCGTCGTCCAGCGAACGTACGCCCACCGCGAGGACCACGTCTCCGCGCTCGACCTGGATCGGCCCGTCGGCCTCGACGAGCTCCACGGCGAGCACGGGGCGGGTCTCTCCGGCTTGGGACAGCTCGGCGAAAGCAGGAGCAACCGCCTGCGCCAGGTCTGCTGCGGTGATCATTCGGTCACTGTGCCATGTGTACGCGGGGACCGGATCGCACCGCCCTGCCACACTTGCGAGGGCGCTGCTCGCCGGGCTGACCGGCAGCACTTACGAGGCTGCCTTCGACGAGCTGCTGCTGCGGCCGTGGGGCCTGGCACGCACCTCGTTCGAGGTGCCCGCCGACCTGCTCCCGGGGGTCGAGAGCGGCCGGGTTCTGCCCGCACCCGCCTACCCGCGTGGACGGCGGCCGAGCGGTGGGCTGTGCGCGACCGCCTCGGACCTGCTGACGGTCGGCGAGCGACTGCTCGCCCGTCCGCGACTGCTCGAGGTGGTGCGTACGGTCAGGACGAGGGGGGAGGACCCGCTGCGCTACGACCTCGGCTGGGCGATCGGCCCCGCCGGGCAGATGTATCGCCGACGACATCGACGCGTTCGCGGCCTGACGCGGCCCGGTCAGGCCGCGACTGACAGGGTCACGCGCCCGCGGCGGTCCGGTGGAGCGTACGGATCTCGTCGACCAGCTCGGAAACCGGCCCGACGACCTCGATGGCCGGAGCGACCTCCTGGATCGGCAGCGCCCGGACCGGCGACTCGTCCGCGCCCCAGCCCGCCCGCCACTCGGTCAGCTGAGCGGAGGAGGCGATGTAGACGACCCGACCGACGCCCGACCATCCCTGCGCCGCCGAGCACATCGGGCAGTGTTCGCCCGAGGTGTAGATCGTCGCCCCGGCTCGGGTCTCCGGGTCGAGGTGGACCCCCGCCCAGCGCGCGAGCGCGAACTCGGGGTGCGCGGTCGGGTCGCCCGTCGACGTCTCCCGGTTGCGGTCCTCCTGGAGCGCGTTGCCGTCGCGGTCGGCGAGCACCGACCCGAACGGTCCGTCCCCGTCCTTCAGCGCCTCGGCCGCCAGCTCCAGGCAGCGGCGCAGATGGGTCATGTCGGTCGCGGTGAGATCGGTGGTCACCGTCCCAGTCTGGCCCAACCGTCGCGCACGTCGATCTATTTGTTCGGGTCGGGCTTCACGGCGGAGTGGACGCACACCATGCCCTGCAGGAATCCGTGATGACGTACGTCGGTGAAACCGGCTCGCTCCAGGGCTGCGGCGAGCGGCGCCGGGCGGAGGAAGGCCAACGTCGACTCCTGCAGGAAGCCGTAGTCGCCCGGGTCGCTCCCGATGAGGCGGCCGACGATCCGGGGCCAGCGGCCACCGACGGCCCGCGCCAGCGAGCCGAGCGGACCCTCACGCCCGGGACCGGTCTCGAGGGCGACCAGGCGGCCGCCCGGCTTGAGCACGCGCCACTGTTCCCGGAGGGCCGTGTCGAGGTCGTCGACGAGGTAGCGGAGCAGGTAGCCGTGGGTGATCACGTCGAAGGCGTCGTCGTCGAACGGCAGGGAGTGGGCGTCCATCTCCAACCACTCGATGGTCTCCGCCCCAGGCTGCCGACGGGCGACGTCGAGCATCTCCGGGGTCAGGTCGGCGGCGACGATCCTGGCGGTCGGCTGGCGGCGGCGCGCGTCGAAGGCGAGCTGGCCGGTCCCGGTCGCGAGGTCCAGCAGGTGCTCGTCGGGGCCGAAAGCCGCGAGCCGCTGGATCAGCTTGCGCCAGCGGCGGTCCATGCCGCCGGTCAGCAGGGTGTTGCCGAGCTCGTACCTCGGCGCCACTCGCGTGAACATCTCACGCACCTGCTGGGGCGCGAGCTCGAGCATCTCTCCATCCGGCACGACCGGTCACCTCCTGGGAAGCCTCCAGCAGGCGTCTGGAGTGCGTACCCCAGTTCTACCCCTTCGCCGCCGAAGAGCCGTGGTCGGCGAGGTGGCTCAGCCGGCCTCGATCACGGCGCAGGCGATCCGGTCGCCGGCGTCGCCGGTCTTGGTGGTGTCCTCGTCCGGGCCTTCGGGGGCGTAGCGCTCGGGCACGTTGGCGTAGTTGTCCGGGCCGGCGTGGATCATGACCGCGCTGCCGTCCGCGTCCCGCAGGTCCTCGAGCGTGAACGGGCCGGTGAACTCCAGGCTGGCGGTGCCGTCTTCGTTCACGAGGAGCGCCGGCAGGTCGCCGAGGTGCTCGCCGTGGGGGCTGTCGTCGGGGTTGAGGTGGCCGCCCGCGGAGAGGAAGTCTCCGGTCTTCGACGGGTCGTCCGGCGCCGCGCTGTCGGCCTCGCACTTGCCGGTCGTGTGCACGTGGAAGCCGTGGTAGCCGGCCGGCAGGCCGCTCACCCGGACGCTGACCTGGGTGGAGCCGTCGTCCTCCTCGATCTCGACGGTCCCGACCTTCTTCCCGTCGGGATCGGTGAGCTTCGCGCTCACCTCGTTGCGGTCGTCCGGGGTGTCTGCTCCCACCCCGCAGGCGGCGAGGGTCAGCAGGCCGCACGCAGCGAGTGCGGCGGCGGTGGCGCGACGGGACATGGGATACCTCCACGAGAACGGGATCCGGTCACCCCCCACCGTACTGGCAACTCGGTGTCATCCGGCGCGTCGGTAGCGGGCAGGATGCCGTGACGTGCGCCGACGAAGAATCGGTGGGGACCGCGACATCGGGTCCGTGCCGTGGCAATGTTGAGGTCGTGATGGCCTCCCGCCGGCGATTGGCGCTGCGTGTGTCCCTCCCGTTGGCGGTGGCCGTGGCGGCCTCGGTGACGGGATGCGCCGCGTTGCCAGGTCAAGATGATGAGGCCAAGCAACCCGCGGAGTCGCAGTCATGGGCTCCGACGAAGGAGGCCGACGAACTGGACCCGATGACTCCCGAGATGCAGGTGATCGCACTCGAGGAGTTCGGCGTCGCGTACGACGTTCCCGAGAAGTGGCTGGTCCTGGATTCGGCGACCGCGACCGATCCGTCGGAGCCATCGGTCAGAAAAGCCGCCGAGAGGTTGGGCGTCGCGCCGAAGGCGGTCCTCGGCATGCTGACCCGACTCGAGAGCATCGCGATCTCGAACGAGCCCTCCGCGGGTGGCCTCGTTGACAGCATCAGTGGTGCTGGCCAGAAAGGGCGGCTGGGAACGGTCGAAGAGATCCTGCCCTACATCACCAGTTCGGGCGCTGAGGTGGATCGGCGCAGGATCGAGTCGGTACGCGGCAACGAGCTCTCCGTGCTCAGGATCCCGTTCCGGGTCAAGCATGCCGGGAGGTTCCGGCACGGCGTCATCCTGGACATCTACTCGCGATACGAAGACAGGACCGCCATCGTCACGGTGGCGTCGGGATCGGCTGATCGTGCCTCGGCCGGCGCCGATCAGGTGGTCAGATCCTTGCGGATATTCGAGATCGAGGAGGATCTCGTCTAGCGAGGCGTGCCCCGTCCCTCGACCTGTCCGTCGAGCGCGAGACCTCAGCAGCCGTCGCGGAGCAGGCCGGGCGCGCGCCCGACCGAGACCTCGATGAATTCGATCTTCGCGGCGCGGGAGTTGCCGGAGAGCAGGAAGCCGATCCAGCGGTCGCCCTCCTGGACGACCCAGGTCGTCTGGCCGTAGTCGTTGGTCTTCTGCGAGCCGGTCCCGTAGACGTCCTTGAGGACCATGAGGGTGTCGCCGATGGTGATGCCCTGGGCGGTCTCGAGCACGGGCTTGCTCATCCCGAACGACCCGATCTCGCCCTGCTGGTCGTAGATGACGTCGACGCCGTCGCCGACCTCGTCGACCCACCGCCAGTGCGTGCCCTCGCAGATCTCCTCGCGCGCGGTGTCGCGGGTCATCCAGCCCTGCTCGACCAGGGTGCGTACGTTGCCCTCCGCCGTGATCTTCCCGAAGGCCCCGGGCGCCAGCGGGCCGCCCCAGTCGAGCTTCGGCGTCGGCTCGGCCGGCGACGGCGTCGCGGAGACCGGCACCTCGGACGGCGCCGGGGTGGGGGTCGCCGGCGGCTCGGACGGAGCCGAGGACGAAGGTGCAACGGAGGGGGATTCGGCCGACGGGGCCGGGTCGCTCCCGCACCCGGTCAGCCCGAGCAGGCCGACCACGGCGGTCGCCGCGAGCGCGGCACGGAGCTGGGTGCGGGATGTGGCCATGGTGACTCCTCGTCCGTCGTACGCCCCGAGCGGGCGTTCCGCCGATCTAGACGGTCCACGGCCCGTCCCGGTTGCAGCCGGGACGGGCCGATTCCGGAGAGCCTCAGGCCGACGCCACCTCGGGGACGGACCGAGCCGTCCCGCCGGTCCGCAGGAAGAGCAGCGCGACGGCGGAGATCGCGACGACGGCGGCGGCGCCGACGTACAGGTTGACCGGGGTCCACGAGGCGTCGAGCAGGCGCCCGGCGAGCATCGGCGACAGGATCGCTCCGATCCGGCCGATGCCGATCGCCCAGCCCATGCCGGTGCTGCGGATCTCGGTGCCGTAGATGGCCGGAGTGATCGTGTAGAGGCCGGCGATGCAGCCGTTGATGAGCGCACCGACGACCACGCCGATGATCAGCGCGACGGTGAGCAGGGCGGTGCTGGTGATGAAGACGACCATCGTCAGCGCCGACAGCACCGTGAAGCCGATCAGCACCAGGCGGTTGTCGAGGCGGGAGGCGACGAGGCCGTAGAGCACCGAGCCGGCGGTGCCGCCGAGGGCCAGCATCATGCCGGCGGTGACCGCGTCCGCCTCCGACAGGCCCGAGGTCACCAGCAGCTGCGGGGTCCAGCTGTTGACGAAGTAGAAGCCGAACATCGTCGCCAGGAACGCCACCCAGACGAGCAGGGTCGAGCGGCGCAGGTCGGCGCCCAGCAGGATGCCGGGGTTGCCGCTGCGGCGCCGGGCGGTCACCCGGGGGGTGGCCTCCAGGGCATCCGCGGTGACCGCCGGATGCCCGAGGCGCCCGAGGATCCGGTTGATCCGTTCGACCGCCTGCCGCGGCCGGCGCTGGACGAGGAAGTCGACCGACTCGGGCAGCAGCACGACCAGGAGCACCAGCGCGATCCCGGTCGCGACGCCGCCGGCGACGAAGACGCTGCGCCAGCCGAGGTCGGCGAGCATGCCGCGCGCTGCCACGCCGCCGAGGGTGGCGCCGATGCCGTAGCCGGCGGTGTAGAGGCCGATCGCCAGACCGCGCCAGCGCGCCGAGGCGTACTCGCTCGCGATGACGTTGGTGCTGGCCAGGATGCCGCCGACGCCGAGCCCGGTGACCACCCGAGCGAGGCCGAGCAGGAGGGCGGACGGAGCGGCCGCGGAGAGCAGCATGCCGAGGGTCGCCAGTCCGACGCTGATCAGGATGAGCGGGCGGCGGCCGATGACGTCGGCGACCGGGGCCAGCGCCAGCGAGCCGACGGCCATGCCGACCAGTCCGGCGCTGAGCAGCACGCCGAGCTCCGAGCCGCTCAGCGCGAACTCCTCGGTCAGCGACGAGGCCGTGAAGGCCATCGCCATCACGTCGAATCCGTCCAGACAGTTCAACAGGACGCAGAGCGCGACGACCATCCACTGGTAGGGGGTCATCGCGGCGGCGTCGATGCGCGCACGAAGGTTCATCTCGGGTCTCTTTCGGGGTGGGGTTTCACGGAAGGTGGAGGGTCACGGCAGCGGGGTCGGCCGAGCCCGACCCCGACTCGCCGCGGGCGGCACGGGCGACGCAGAGGCACAAGGACGCGTACGTCTCCTTCTGCTGCTGGCTCAGGAAGACGTCGCGGTGGTCGATCCGGCCGTTGACGTCGAGGACCTTGACCTGGCAGATCCCGCACTCGCCCTTGCGGCAGTCCCACATCACCTCGACGCCCGCGTCCTCGAGCGCGTCGAGCATCGAGGTGTCCTTGCCGACGTGGACGGAGCGGCCGAGCTGGGGGAGGTGCACGACGAAGTCCTCGGCGGCCCAGGCGCCGCTGCTGCCGAACGTCTCGAACCGCAGGTTCGGCTCCGGCAGCTCGTGGGCTGCCCAGGCGCGGCGGATCGCGTCCATCAGCCGGATCGGTCCGCACATGTACATCTCGGTCCGCGCCGCGGCCGGGCTCCCGGCGATCTCCCCGACGAGCTCGCCGACATCGAGGCGTACGTCCTCGTCGTCGACGAACACCCGGACGCGGTCGCCGTGCGCCTCGACGAGCTCGTCGAGGTAGGCCATGACGCGTCGGCTGCGCCCGGCCAGGACGAGCGTGTAGTCGGCGCCGCGTCGGCGCAGGGCGTCGGCCATCGCCACCAGCGCGGTGACGCCGATGCCGCCGGCGACGAGCACGTAGCGGTCGGCGCCGACGCCGAGCGGGAAGCTCTGGACCGGGCCGGTCATCTCGACCACGTCGCCGGGTTCGAGGCCGTGCATGTGGCGGGACCCTCCGCGAGATGACGGGGCGAGCTGGACGCCGAGCGTGAGGCGGCGGCCGCCGTCGTCGGAGCGGACGACCGAGTAGGAGCGCTTCCGGCTGTGCCCGTCGAGGTCGAGCCGGAGGTCGACGTGGGTGCCGGGCACGGCGTGGACGGGGCGGTCGGGAGCGAGCACGATGCGGCGTACGCCTTCGGCGAGGTCGGACGTCTCGACCACACGGCCCTGCTGCCACCAGGTCTGAGTGTTCACTGCCATCGCGACGGCCTCACTTCGCGGCCGCGGCGGAGGGGAGACCCTCCGCCTGCAGCATGCGGTCGAGGATCCGGCGCACCCACATCCCGCCGGCATCGATGTTGAGGCTGTAGAACTCGTGGTCCGGGTTCGCGTCGATCGCGCGCTGCTGGGCCGCCAGCATGTCCTCGTCCTCGCCGAAGACACCGTGCACGCCCTGGCGCAGCTGGGTCGTGATGGTCTGGCTCTCCAGGCGGTAGTTGCGCATGAAGGCCCAGAAGTAGTGGGACGTGCGCGCGGTCTCCGGGGTGATCGTGTTCATCACGTAGCCGTTCACGCCCTGGCTGCGGTCGCCCTCGGGGGCGCCGGTGCCGGCCTTGGCGACGCCCACGTCGATGCAGATCGTCGAGGGTGCCTCGAAGTGGATGATCTGCCACCGGTCGACCTTCCCGCTGAACCCGGGGAACTTGTCCCGCATGTTCTTCAGCCAGAACGGCGGCGCGTCGATGTCGCGCATCCACCGGGTCACGGTCACGCCCCGCTCCGAGTGGCTGACCTCGAACTCGGCCTCGGAGAGCTCGTCCTGGCCGATGCTCGAGCTGTGCACGAACTCCTCGTGGGTGAGGTCCATCAGGTTGTCGAGGATCAGCTGGTAGTTGCAGGGCGCGTAGATCGTCTCCCCGTCGCCGGCCCAGTCGGAGGAGTCCATCTGGTGCATGTCGGGCACGGTGCTGGGGTCGGCGAGGTCGGGGTCGCCCACCCAGACCCAGACGTAGCGGTAGCGCTCGACGACCGGGTAGGACGGGACGGTCGCGCTCGGGTTGATCGTCTCCTGTGCGGGCATGCTGGTGCAGCGGCCGGCGGAGTTGTAGCGCAGACCGTGGTAGGGGCACTGGATCTCGTCGCCGAGCACCTTCCCCTTCGACAGCGGCGCGAGCCGGTGCCAGCAGGCGTCGGCCAGGGCGACGGCACGGCCGTCGCCGTTGCGCCACAGGGCCAACGGGCGGCCGGCGATGGTGCGGGCGAGCGGCTGCTTCGCGGTCACCTCGTGGTCCCAGGCCGCGACGTACCAGGCGTTGCGGGGGAAGTTGAAGATCTTGCTGGCTGCGGTGACCGGCGGCGATTCCAGGATGGTCATGGGGACTCCCTATGGAGATAGGTGTTGTGCTCGTCACAAACTACCTATGTCTATAGGTAGTGGCAAGAGGCGGGTACGCTCGCCGCCACAGTCACCGCGTGGAGAGGGGGTCACGATGTCGCTGAGGTTCGCGCTGCTCGCGCTGCTCACCTCACGCCCGATGACCGGCTACGACGTCTCCAAGCAGTTCAGCCAGTCGGTGGCCCACGTCTGGCATGCTCCCGACTCGCAGATCTACCCGGAGCTGAACCGGATGGAGCGCGACGGCCTGCTCGAGTCCACGGTCGTGCCGTGGGGCAAGAAGGGCACCAAGAAGGAGTACGCCGTCACCGAGGCCGGGGTGAAGGCCTTCCGGGAGTGGATGGACTCGCCCATCGAGATCCGCCGGCAGCGGGAGCCCGCCTACCTCAAGGCGGCCTACCTGGAGTGGGCCGAACCCGGCGCCGCGCGCGCCGAGCTGGAGCAGTTCCGTGACCACTGGACCGAGCACCTGGCGATGCTCGAGGCCACCCGTGCCACGCTCGTCGACCGCAGCCACCCCACGTTGGCCCGACGGCTCGAGCACTACGACGCGAGCCAGTGGGACCGGATCGTGCGCTACAAGATCTTCGCCTACGACGGTCTGATCGACCAGGCCCGTGCCGCGATCGCGTGGGCCGAACGCGGGCTCGTTCTCGTCGACGAGCTGGAGGGCGCGCCGGTCGACTGAGTCACGGCTGCGCTCAGGGGCGAGGAGATCGACGTCGGTCTCCAAAAGCGCGAAAGCCGGGTCCCATCTGCGACGGGGTCCCGGCTCCCTTCCTCACACCCACGCCGGGGGAGGCATCGACCTTTACTTTAGAGGCTGAAGCTGTAACTGCCCAGAGCCAACGGTGGCTTAAGGCGCCGTGGTAGGCGTCGACGAGGCATTGGGCCGTACGCCTTCGGGTGCCGAGTCCTCGCATCCCCACTCTCGGCGGGTGGTCGCCCGAACGACGTCGTCTCGTTCCCCGTTCCACACGCCTGATGGCTCCGGCAGTGAATCTCAACACCGAATGTCGGTCAGTCTCGACTCCACTGCCGGAGCCGACCACGGCCAAGGATCCGCTTCACAAGCGGTCGACTCATCCTCGGTCAGGCGTTCCCTCGACTGCGACCGGCTGGCCATCACGCCCATCGACTACTTCGCGGTCCCCCAGTGGCTTGTCGAGCGAGACCTCAGCAGTCAACAACTGGCCTGCAAGGAGGCAGACGCCACCCGGTCCCTTCTTTGCCCATGCGCGGAGCGTGACGGTGGATTCATTCTCTTCTACCGTAACGCGGGTCGGCGTATCGCACGGCGGTCCAAGTGCCACATAGGTAACGACCAGGACTCTCGGATCGCCGCCTGTCTCTGCATCCCGCACTTCCAAGGGGTCCTCGCCGTCACTAAACCCACCGATCAACCTGACCGCCAGCAGCACGATCGTTCCGATGAGCACGCCTGCTACGGGTAGCGTCCATAACCACTTCATCGTGGGCACGCTCCTCTCGGCTCAGGTCTCCAGCACGGGGCCGGCAACGAGGACGTCTGTGACCCCGATCTGGCTCATGGCCGAGTCGATGTGCACGTAGACGCACGTGTCGTTCGCAGTCGGCCGCGCTACCTTGACGCTAACGATCCCCCGCGCTTGACCGCTGCGCAAGGCCGGGCCGCCGGAGTCCCCGCCACTGCAGTCGGCGTCGACCTCGCGGCCGTTGGTGTAGCTCACGAGGCGACCGTCGCTGTCGCGCACGCTCACGTCGAACGAGCGGGTAATGATCTCGCCGCACCGCAGGTCGGAGAAGTTCTGGCCGGTGATGCAGCTCACCTGACCGACAAAGTCCGATGACGAGGCCTGCGACGAAGTGATGGTCTGATAACGCGCGTAGGCATCGAGACCCGTCGTGTACGCGAGGGTCACCTCGTTGGTGAGGGCAGTACCGACGATGACCGGGATGCGCAGCACATCAGTCCCGGTGACGTCAGACCTGTCGGCAATGCCGATCGGCGTGCCGACCTGGTCCCAGTACACGTCCGCTTTGCTGCAGTGCCCCGCGGTCAGGACGTAGTAGCCGTTGGGCCCGCGGGCGGTGAACCCAGAGGTGCAGGTCCAGCCGTCAAGACTATCAATCCTTTGCCCGCCACGAAGGGGCGGGGAGTTGTTCGACTTTGTGCCGACCGGCGCTACCTCACCAGGCTCCACATCAACAGGAGCACCAGCTCCGACCGTCTCGGCGATCCAACGGCGCGTCTCCTCGATGTCGTCGGTCGTGGCAACCTGAATTCGGTTAGTGCGCTCGTCCAGGCGCATACCGCTCAGATTTCGGCCGTCCTTCGAAGCCGCAGCACGCAGATCGGTGACGATTTGCTCCAGAGCCACGATGGAGTGTGGTCGGACGACCACTCGAAGGCGCGTTGGGTGGTCTACCACCTTGGCCAGCTTCTCGCGGACCGCTTGTGGTGACCCGGTGACGGCGACGGTGAGCAGCCCGCCGCCGATGTTGTCCATCCAGACCCCACTGAGCATGTGGCCACCGAAGGAGTCGACTACCGTTTTTCGGGCGGTGGGCGCGTCATCGCGAATCACCTGGTCGCGTCGAAGCAGCTCACTTAGTTCGTCATCAGTCAGCGGTACCCCGAACTCACGTTCTGCATCGTTGTCCGCATTTGCCGCCCGCGCCAAGGCCTCATCGGATGCGTTCAATCCGAGACCGCGGCGGAACCGCATCTGCTCCCCACGTGTACGCGAGCTTGCGTCGGCTACTACTTTCCCCGAGGCGGAGGCCTGGGGGTCATCGTCCGCGGTCGATGCCATGGCAGGGTCGGAGAGGACGGTGGATAGCATGAGCGCCAGTGCGGATGCAACTGCAAATCGGCGTGGCGCCGATCCATTCTGAGCAATGTTCACGGCCACCAAACGCGCGAGGCGTGCATGAGTTATGGGATCTTAACCAACCGCGTAGGTCCCCGGATCCACCCGCGGCTCCTGCAGTCTGACCAGTTGGGCATCACTGGAACCCTTCTCGGGGCCAGCGGGTTCAAACCGCGGTTACGCCCTCTACTGTGAGGAGACACGCCTGACGACACCCTGTCTCCGAGCTGCATCTCAAGACTTGGGCCGTACGCCTTCAGGTGCCGAGTCCTTGCATCCCCACTCTGAGCGGATGGTCGTCACGGCGCGAGGACCGCGTCGCGTGCTGCGACAGCGAGTACGCCCTGGGTGTGGGCAGCGAGTCCGAGCCGGTTCCACGCGAAGATGATCGCCTGCGCGATAACCGCGCGTGGGCCGCGGGCGAGCACACCTGCATCGGCGGCGGCGCGCAGTTCCTGTCCGGCAGTCAGGTATCCGTTGCGCCACGCGGCCGCTTGGCTGAGCAGACCGTCGGGAGCGAACAGCTCGTCACGACCTTGGGCTGGCATGGCCAACAGAGGGCGGAGCGTCGAGGCTAGTCGAGCCGTTCGGTCCTGGTCTTCGGTTGCAGGGCTGGGGCGCACGGCGGCGACGCGAGCGAACACGTCGGCGGATTCGAACCAGTCCAGTCCTGCGCTGTGCAGGAGTTCCCCGATCAGCAGGAGTGAAGTCTCACGTCGCCCCAGCGGTTGGGGGCCGGTTGTGTAGCAGAGGACTCCGCGGGAGTCTGCGCAGAACAGGTCATGGATCACTTGAGTGCCGATGGTGCCGCCGAATGCGTGCTCCTCGGGCTCGTAGATCGACCGCTTCCAAGCAGAGATCGCGCCGGAGGTGATGAGCCGGTCCAGCACGTCCGCCGCCAGGTCAGGGGTGTCGGTGAGGATTCTCACTCGCCAGTGCGGGTGCTTGCGCAGGTACCACCAGGCGGACGGGTTGTCGCCGGGAGCCGGGATCGTGTCGAGCTGGGGCAGGACCAGGGTTGCGAAGTCGCGCTCGGCCGCGCCGTGGTCCGTCATGGTGAGATTTGCATGGAACCACGGCGACTCATGGGCGGCGGAAACCGCCGCGGCACCCGCGAGACGGTAGATCGTCACGGCGGCTTCCAAGTCGGCTCGATCTACGCCGGAGCGGGCAGCGATGTCGTCCACCGATTGTCCCGACACGACGGCCTCGACGAGGGCGGCGAGACGGCCCGGCGGCGGGTTCAGGTCAGCAGTAGGCATGCGTCCCACCTGGTGAAGTTCTCGTCGCCGGCGGGGTCAGCGGTGCCGGACAGAGCAGCGAGGTCAACCCCGGACTCGCCCGTGAGGAAGCTGGCGTCGTCGATCTGCCGGACGGTTGTCGAGCTGGGATCATCGCCGGCGAGCGGAAGCGACCGTGCAATGGCTGGAAGATGCTGAGCCAGCTTGTCGTCGTGCGCGTCGGCGGCGGCGCGGCGGACCGTCTGGTAGAGCCCTGCGGTTCCGTGACAGATCCCCTTCTCGGTGAGGCTCGGCAATTGACGGAGGCTGCAGGTCAGCGCCCGCTCTGCATCGCGCTGTAGCGCCTCGTCCTGGAGAACGATCGCGGCCAGTTGTAGCGACCGCGCGATCCCGGGGGTGCCGTAGCACCATGATGGCCGTGCCGGTTGCGCGAGATCGTCGCGACTGGCCAGGGATGGCCCGTCCGCGCTGTGGCGGATCTGGTCACGAGTCAGCCATTGCGGCCACCACGATCCGGTGTCGTCGTCCTGTCCGCACCGGGCGAACCACTGCGTCAGGGCCTCGATCGCGTCGCGTTGCCCGGGCACCTCGTGACCGTCGCGTGCTGCGAGGGCCAGCGCGCTCAGAATCCCCGCGGCGCCGTGGGCCATCCCGTTGTTGACGTGCCCTCCGGGAGTCTGCATTGCCTTGTCGGGGGCGTGCCCGACCCACCAGCCAGGCAGCCAGACATCACCGACTCGCTGTGGAGCAGCGAGTCGGGACAGGTAGTCGAGAACGGCGGCATGCTCGTCGGTTTCGGCGGCGGTCACGCGCAGCAAGGTTGCGTATCCGACGTGTCCGTTGAACAGGTCGTACTCACCGAACGCAGCGAAGTCTCCTGCGACGGTGCGAGCCTCAGCGCTGTCCAACCTTCGCCGGAGAGTGGATCGCACGCGGTCGGTCAGGGTGGCGCGGGCGGTCTCGAAGCGTGGGACTCCGTCTGCGGTAGTGGAGTGCAGCACGAACAGGAGTGCCGGTCCGCCGTAGTAGAGACAACTGTCCGGGCCGGTGTCGATGGGTGTGGAGGTCACGGCCCGCAGCTGGTGCATGACGTCCTGCCACGACGTCTGCCCGCGGTGGGCCTGCTCGACGGTGAGAAGGGCATCGCCGAGGATCCCGGCGGTGAGCGATTGTCGTGACAGGTCTGGAGTCGACAGGGCTCGGGTCATGGTCGACTCCTCTGCGCGAGCAGTGATAGCGCTACGGATCGGGCAGCGTGATTGGCCTGTCGTTCCAGGTCCCGGTCGGTTCCGAGGGTGCGGCGGACGTGCTCGTGGAGGAGGCTGCGAAGCACGTACTGGGCCGGGTCGTGTGTGGCCGGGGCAGCTGAGATGAGCGCGCCGCGATAGTTGGTGAGTGCCATGTGCCGTGCCGCCCAGGTCTTGGTGACCTCCGCTGCGGCGGAGTCTCGCGATGGGTGGGCGGTTTCGTCGGGTGCCGCGATGCGGCGGGCCGCAGCCGTGACGGCGTGATCTACGGGCATGGTGTGGCCACGGAGCCCCTCGGCGAGCCACCTGTGCCCGGTCGTCGGATCTGGCGCGAGCGCGGCCGCGATGGTGGCCATCGACGCCGCTGTGAGAGCCCGCTCGTCACATGTGCTCGGATCGGTGCTGCGGTGTGCGAAGCGGACCTGAGCGAGCGCGGCCGCGGTGTCGGCTACGAACACAGCTTCCGCCAGCGGGAACACCGTCGCGCCGCCGTAGCGCGGCTGGTGAGGGGCGTAGGAGACCAGTGTGAAGAGGTGGGGAAGGTTTCGTGCTGCCAGCTCTGTGCCCATGCCCCCGAATGCGGCGGCGGCATCGCCGTACGCCTCGGGCGCCGAGAGTTTGAGGAAGAGACTGATCCGGTGGGTGGAAGCAGGGTTGAGGGGGTCGTGGTCGCGGCGACCCCACCAGCCCAGGATCGATCCACGGCTGGTGTTGCCAGCCGGGGACTGGTTCGCTTGCACAAGGTGGTCGAGCAGCCCACCGACCGTGATGAGGAGCTCTTCGGCGTGGGCAGGATTGCAAGGCAGATGAGCGACCAGCACATCACTTGTGCCGGGGTGGCGGGTCGCCGGTGAGCGTTGCAGCGTCGGTGTCTGGGGCTGTCGTGACGGCTCAACTTTGGGGTGTTGAGCGGTGAAGGCGGCGAGGAACTCGGTGGGGCGTCCCAGCCATCCGCCGTCGGGAGCAAGATGTTCCTGGAGGACCATCTCGGGAGTGCGGCCGAGTTGACGCCGAAACAGCAACTGGTCGCCAGGGTTGGTGAGGTCGATGGGGAGGCGCAGGTCTCCAGAGCACATCACGACGCGCACCGGAACCTTCCAGCGATCTCGCCAGCGGTGGAGCGCGGTATCCCAGTCGTCGCAGTCTCTGCCCTGACCGCCGGCGTCGAAGTCGCTGTTCGAGACTCGCCACCGTGCAGGAGAGAAGACAGTGCGGCGATGGGTGATCCGAGGCAGGTAGGGCAACGTCCTGGCTGCTGCGCCAGGATCGAGAGGACGGAACACGGCAGAGCGGGACTCGCTCACTTCGGCGAGCAACCGCGCCAGTACCGGAGCATGGGTGGTGAGCTCCAGCGCGTGCGGGACCCGTGCCACGACGACCCGACCAGTCGTGACCTGGACCAGCCAGAGACGCTCGGCGTCACCAGTGACGGCGAGGTCATCGAGCAAGATCACCTCTTGTCCGGTTCCCTGGGGCTCGGGGTGTTCGCCGAGGTGGATGACGGCTGGCAACATCTGGCCTACCCGGGTGACGTTGCCGCCGCTTGCCTGTCGGGAGGGGAAGGACAGTTGCGCGTGCACAACCGAACCGTTCACGTCGCTGCGGTCGCCCAACGGCTCATCGGCGAAGGTCGCTGCGACGGCGCGCCGTTCTCCATTGGGCAGCAACGCCGTGAAGCGTCCCATCATGCTTGTCGCGCTGGCTGGGGTGCCCGTGACCTGTAACCGAAACCGCCCGGCATCCACGTCCTGCTCGGTATCGGCCGCAAGGGCGAAGCCGAGTTCGATCCGTGCCGGCGGAGTGACGGTCTCGGGGTCGCCTATCGTCAGCTTCTCCAGGTCTCGATCAGTCAGGCACAGCTCGGATTGGCCGGCGAGAATCGTCTCCTGGATCCGGGCGGCAAGATACGCGTCGCGATCGGTGACCGTGCGCCAGACCGGCGTCGTGCTGGGGCTTCCTAGGTAGCCGGTGGGGTATCCAAGTCCCGCATCGGAGACGAGGTCCTGGACGGGCACGAGCGCGCCTGGCCCGTAGCGCTCGCGGAACCGCAGGTGGTACTCCACCCAGGCCGGTGACCCGAACGGCTCGGTTGTGAGGCGCAGGAGTGTCTCCGCCGCCTGCTTCGCCTCGGCCAACACGGATCTCGGCAGTCTCACCGAGGCGTCGAGTTCGGTGTCGTAAGCGAGTGGTTGCCGGTCGTCGCTGATCTGAGCCATGGCGCATTGGGCGGCTTCGAGGTGCTCGCCCGCGAGTGAGGCGTCGGCCGATCGGTCGCGGGCAATCGCATACCGAGTGAGGTCTTCGTGGATCTCGCACAGTCGCTTGAAGGCCTCGGAGACTCCCGTCAGGTCGGCGGCTCCTGCGCGGTCGAGCTCGGTGCACACGTGCCGGAGCGGGTCATCGACGGTTGTGGGCGGCCGCAGGCAGGTGACCAGCGCACCGGCATTGAGCAGTTGGTCGAGGACCGTGTTCAGCCTGCCGCGCTCGACTGTTGGAAGGGCTGCGTCGAGTTGATCCAGCAGACGCGACATCGTCACCGGCGTACGGGTCAGGCGAGCGACATAGTCGATCAGCTTGTTGAACCGCAGAGATGTCTCTCGCCATCCCCAGGCATCCGCGCCGTCGCCCTGCGTAGCCGCGTTCATGCCCCGGAATTGGCCATGGGTTGGCGTCACGATGTGAAGGCGGCCGTCACGGACTCTTGTGGTGTTGTCGAAGACGACCGAGAGCCGTCGTCGTAGCTCGGGGTCGGCTTCGAGTTCGTCGATGACACAGGCGAGCCAGGTCGAGTCCGCACGAACGTGTGCACGGTGAGCGTCACCAAATACCGAGTCGGCGGCAGGACCATCTTGGACGCTGGTGACCCCAGCGAACAGCCCGAACGGAGTTGCCCGTCGCTGCCATCGGGCAAGATAGGCATACAGCGACACCGCGGCTCTTCGGATCCTGTCAGCCTCCCGCGGTCCTATCGGACAGGAACGGGCTGAGACGATGGCCTCGACCTGGGCTGCAAACGAAGGGGCCGCCACGATCATCACCTCACGCGTACGAGGTGACGACCATTGGGCGACCAGCCAGTCAAGGAAGGCGTGGGCTGTCTCGCGCTCGGTCCCAGAGGTCACGACAGGTAGCGCCGCACGGTTGCCGACATCGGGGGCCGTCGTGCTGGCGCGCATCAGCACCGGTCCGATGCGGGTCATTGGCTGCTTGGTCACCGTGGGCCTCCTGCGGACGGGGTTGGCATGACGCGACTGGTTGGAGAGGTGACGGGCGCGCCCGGAGAGACGACACCCGTCACCCTTCAAGGAACCCGTCAGAACGGGTCGGACGACACCGAGTTGCAGGCGCTCGGGCGGCAGGTGGCGCCGCATCCGTCGCCGGTGGAGCACATCGTGTCGGGTGAAGGCAGAGCCGACTCGACGACCCGGAGGTCGAGGTCGAAGTCCGCCTCGGTGATGCCGGTGACCTCTGCCAGGAGGTCGTCGGAGGCGGGGGTGGCGAGCAGGCCCGCGGGTGCGGATCGAGCCATAGTTGGAGCCATGGGTAGTTCTCCTTGCTGTCGTGATGGTGGTGTCCCGAGATCGGCGTCAGCAGACGCTGTGCTCGGGCTCATGGGCCATGAGCGATCGGTCTAGCTCGTAACCCAGGAGACGGTGAGGACTCCGTGGCGCTTCACCAGGGCATGTGTCCCTGGAGCGACGGTGTCAGCCGGGGCTTCTTGACGGTTCGGCCAATACCGATAGGTGGGCGTAGGTCCCTGGTCGCGTCCGGCCTGGTGCCAGGCTCGGATCTGCTCGATGAGCACGCCCGCCGCCTCTGCGTGGTCGGCCCCGTAAGCGCGAGCAGTCATCTCGAACCCGCTGCCATCTGGAACGCGACGCGAGGCGAGGTAGGCCAGGCCCGCGCCGGCGACGACACCGAACGGGAACCAGGACTCCTGCTTGCCGAACTCGGACCCGGGATCGGGGATGAGACGGCAGACGCCGTCGACGGTCCACGACATCCGCAGATACAGGTCGATGAAGGACTCGCCAGCCGCGACGACCACATCAGACCCGGTCTCGCTCATCGGGGTGGCCAAGAGCCCGTCCAGGTCCTCCGGCGATGCTGGGTAGTCCTTGTCGAACAGCAGCCGCAGATGGGTTCGGTCGACATCCGGGATCAGAAGAGTCCGCCCGTCGTTGCTGCCTTCTCCCTGCATCGGGACGAACCCGGCGACCTGGTGAGAGGTGCTGACCAGGTGATCGCCGCCAGCATCAGCATCCGGCTGGAACGCGATGACGCGTGAAGAGCCGTTCATGAGCAGTGGAACCACGAGCGTCCCGGAGGGGGCGAGCTGATCCAACCAGGCCGGCGCGAGGTCCCAGGCGCCGACGGTCACGATGATCGCGTCGAATCCCTTCTCGGGCACGTCCTCAGCCGGCACCGGATGCTCGGCATCCATCGTGAGCACCCGCACCCGATCCTCGTAGAGGGTGCCCTTCAGCGAATCGACGGCACGTTGGGTGACATCGGGATCGATGTCGACCGTCACCACCTTCCCGCTGGGGCCAACGATCTCGGCGATGTAGGCGGCGTTCAGGCCGCCGGACCCGATCTCCAGCACCCGCATCCCGGACGCGAGGTCGGCCTGCTCCAACATGGCCGCCTGGATGTAGGCCGCGGACACCGACGAGATGCTGCGGCCATGCTCGTCCGTCTTCGTGATCACGGCACTGTCGACACCGTAGGCCTCCTCCAACGGCGTGTCCGGTGGCATGAACTGCTCACGAGGCACGGTCGCCAACGCCTGTGCCACCGCGTCGCTGGCGACGATGCCCCTGCTGCGCAGGTCCTCCACCAGTCGATGACGAGCTTGGGTCGTCTCCTGTTGCGGTTCGGTGCTCGGGGTGCTCTGCGCGCCTACCTGATCCACGCTGTTCCTCCTGAATGGAACGTTGAAAGTGCTCGTGCGAACTTTGTCGCCGGTACGGGAGTCGATCGTTGTCTACAAGGTGTTGCAGTCGCCGACCCACCACGCCGTGGTGGGCCAGCGACAGTCCGTGGGATCGGCCTCTATTCGAGGGATCGGATCAGGTCGGCCGCACGGGTGGTGGCCTCGTCGATGCTGGTCTGGTCGGCCAGGCAGATCCGGAGGCAGGAGGCGGCGACGATGGCTTCGATGGTCGGAGTGATCAAGTGCCCGTCAGAGCGCATCCCGATGACGACCTCGACCAGGTGGAGCAGCAACGTGCCGAGCAGGTCGCTGTCGGGAGCCATCGTCACCTCGGGGTGCGCCGCGGCCACCTGCGTTCCCAGCCGTGAGTACGCCGCCCTCAGCTCCTCGCGCGCAGCGCCGAACGACTCGAAGACCTCCTTGCACTGGACCTCGGGCAGCCGGGTCAGCACACCTGCGTTGCGTGGCGCGTTAGCGAGGGTTCGCACGTCGAGCATGACCAGCAGATACAGCAGAACCTCGGGTCCGGTGTCGGCCTCGGCGCCAAGGATCTCGATCTTCTCGATCTTGTCGAGGGTGGGCCGGATGGAGCGTTGCAGCAGTTCAGCGAGCATTTCGTCCTTCCCGCAGGGGTAGTGGTAGTAGAGGCTGGATTGCCTGACCCCGACGGCTTCGGCGATGTCCCGGGTCGAGGTCGCCGCGATCCCACCGTCGACGAACAGAGCGGCCGCGATGTCGAGAATCTCCTCACGTGGCTCCATTTCAGATCGCCGCCCGACCAGGGTTCGCGGGACGAGGCGCGGCCGCCCGGCGCTGCGACTAGGTTGCTCGCGACGCTGAGGTCGCGGATCGTCAGCACCCATCACCGGCCCCGCCTTCAGAGTCGAGGCGGTGAAGCCCGTCGAGAACCATGCTCAGCAGGTTCACGTCGTCCAGCGTGCCTACAAGGCGGTCAGGTTCGGGGCAGGAAGATCCCGCCGCAGTACGTTCCGGCAGGGTCGCAGTCTTGCTGATCTGGCTGAGGCGTTCGGGACCAGCCAGTCCCGAGCCGGCCACCTCGCGCGGGTTGGAGACGCTGAAGCAGGTCACGCCATCAAGACCCGGCGGACGACCAACTCGCCGGCGCCCCCGCATCACCGGAGTTGGGTCGACAGACTGTGTGCTCATAGTTCGATAGGCTGGGCGATACTTGTCGATCTCGGGAGATGCCGCCTGCCGAACCGGCCTGGTTAACCCAGACTGACCTGGAGAAACGCTAGACACTGAATGGCGGGACGACCTATGGCGAGCGAGTTGCGTGACGCGCGACTTCGTCGCGGCTGGTCGCAGAAGCGACTGGTCGTCGAGCTTCAGGCCGCAGCGGCCCGCCGAGGGACCGAACTGCCCGAGACGCTCGTGCTCAAGACTCAGATCTCTCGCTGGGAGAACGGTCATCGCGTTCCCGACGAGTTCTACCGGCGTCTGCTCCAAGACGCGTTCGATCTCACCGCGCCCGAGCTTGGCTTCGTCTCCGGCGGCGGATCAATAGGTCCCGACGCAGCGCTGCCGGCGGGGATGGTCAGCGCAGATCTGCTCGACAATCTGCAGACTTCGCTGATGCACTTGGCCTCCGTTGATGCCACTGCCGGACCACAGACCGTCCTCGCGCTCGCGCGCGAGCAGGCGACGTTCGTGACAGGCCTGGTGCGCGGCGCCATCGGCTCAAAGCGGTCTCACGCTCTCCTCGTCGCCTCGCGACTGAACGAGTTCACCGGATGGCTCCATCAAGACGCTGGCAACCTCGACCAGGCCGCAAGGTGGACCGACCAGGCCATCAGCCTTGCCACAGAGGCCGCTGACCCCGAGCTGACCGCGTATGCCGTGATGCGTCGGAGCAACATCGACACCGACGGTCGCGACAACCACGCCGCACTTGCGCGAGCCAACAACGCGCTCGAGACCACCGCCCTCGAAGATCCGCGACTGAGCGGCGTCCTTCTGAGACAACGGGCCGTGGCCCACGCCATGGTCGGCGACGAGGCAGCCTGCCGACGTGATCTCGACGACGCACTCCAGATGGTCACAACCAACGGGGTGAGCCACAACGCGCCAAGCCTGGTCCCGTACGTCACCCCCTCCTACATCGAGATGGAGGCAGCGAACTGTTACCTCCGCCTCGGCAGATACAGCGACGCTCTCGGGATCCTCACGCAGAGCGTCCGGGCATGGCCGACCGGAAGTCAGGAACGCGACCGCGGACTCGCGCTCGCCCGCCTGGCCACCGCGTACGCTGGCGCGCATGAGGTCGAGATGGCAGTGATCACCGGGCATGCCGCGCTGAAGGTTCTGGCCGAGACCAAATCAGCCCGAATGCTCACCCAGGTCCACGACCTCCGCCGCGAGTTGGCACCTGTCTGGGACAACCCCACGGTGCGCGACTTCAACCACGCATTCACAGCAAGCATGGCATGGGAGGCCTGAACACCCGATGACCAACATCGACGTCATCTCCACCGAGACCACCACCGACGTCATCGCCCGTGGTAGCAAGATCGCGGTCCTCCCGATCGGCAGTTTCGAACAGCACGGCGACATCCTGCCGCTGTCCACCGACACCATCGTCGCAGCACAGATCGCCTCCGCCGTCGCTCGCGCCAACGACCTGTGGCTGCTACCTCCGATCACGGTCTCCTGCTCGCACGAGCACTCCTCCTGGGCAGGCACCATCAGTATTCCCGCCGCCACACTGATCCGACTGGTCGAGGACATCGTCGCCTCTGCACGCGCGCAAGGCGCCGAGCACGTTGTCTTCATCAACGGCCACGGCGGCAACTACGTCCTGCAGAACATCGTTCAGGAAGCGAACGACCTCTCGCTGTTCCCCGGGAAGACCGACTGGACCGCAGCCCGTGAAGCTGCCGGCCTTGAGACCAGCGCTCACGACGACATGCATGCCGGAGAATTCGAGGTCAGCCTCCTCCTGCACTGCGCTCCCGACCTCGTCGGCCCAGACTTCAAACACCGCGATCACCACGCCCCGGACCGGCCACACATGCTCACGCACGGCCTACGCCCCTATACCGAGACGGGGATCATCGGCAGCCCATCGCTGGCGAGCGCAGAAAAGGGGTCGGCGCTCCTGGAGTCGTTGAGCGAACTCTTTGTGAGCCACCTCAGGGGCGTTTCGATACGAAGGTGAGGGCGCTCGACTGAGTCACGCCGGCAGGCGTACGTGGAACCGGCAGCCGGTCGCGGCGGGAAGGTTCTCCACCCAGACCCGGCCGCGGTGTGCATCGACGAGGCCCTTGACGATGGCGAGACCGAACCCGGCGCCCTGAGCGCCAGCGCCTTCGGGTGCGGTCGGGGTGCGCGCGTAGCTGCCCTGCCAGCCGAGGTCGAAGACCCGCTCCATGTCGCCGGGATCCAGGCCGCCACAGCCGTCACTGACGCTGAGGTCGACGCTGCGTACGTCTCCGGGCGCCAGGCGGCAGCGGACCTCCACCGTGCCGTCGGCGGGGGTGTGCCGGATGGCGTTCATCAGCAGGTTGGAGACGACGCGGGACAGGCTGGCCGGATCGGCGGTGATCTCGAGGCCGTCCTCGACCTGTCCACCGAGCCGGACCCGCCGCTCCCTGGCGACCGGGTCGGCCCCGGCCAGCGCCTCGCTGACCAGGTCACCGAGCAGGACCGGTTCCGGCGTCAGGGTGAGAGCGCCGGCCTGGATCCGGGAGAGCTCGAAGAGGTCGTCCACGAGCCGCGCCAGCCGCTCGACCTCGACTCGGATGCGCTGGTGGTAGCGGTGCGGGTCGGCCGCGATCCCGTCCTCGAGGGCCTCGGCCATCGCGCGCAGCCCGGCCAGCGGCGTACGCAGGTCGTGGGCGACCCACGAGATCAGCTCGCGCCGGGACTCCTCGAGGCGCGCCTCCCGCGCGCTCGCCTCCTCGAGCCGCCGCTGTGTCTCGGCGAGCTCGGCCGACAGCGATCGGAGCTCCCGCGGTCCGCTCTCCGACGGCGGCTGATGTCCGCCGAGAGCCATCTGCCGGGCCTGCAGCTGGACGGCGCCTGACCAGCGGACCATCGCGGAGCCGATGACGAGCGCGACCAGGATCGCCACGACCACGGCGATCGAGGTGACCACGGTGATGACCAGCAGGTCGTGGCCGGAGAGGAACATGAGCCAGGCGACGCCGAGCACGCCTCCGAAGACCGTCAGCACGGCGACCGTGGCGGCCAGGGTGAGCTGCCAGCGGATCGACCAGCGCCGCGTCAGCCAGGCGACCAGGAGCCCGAGCAGGCCGACGGCGAGACCGGCACCCGCGGCGACGAGCGAGATCAGCACGGCATCCGCGACCTTCATGCGTCCACCTCCGAAGGCTCCCAGCGGTAGCCGACGCCCCAGACCGTGACCAGCCGCTCCGGCCGGGTCGGGTCGGACTCGATCTTCTCCCGCAGCCGGCGTACGTGGACCGTGACCGTCGAACGGTCGCCGATCGTCCAGCCCCAGACGTGCTCGAGGAGGTCCTCGCGGGTGAAGGCCTTGCCGGGGTGGGCGATCAGGTAGCGGAGCAAATCGAACTCGCGGGTGGTCAGCGCCAGCTCGGCTCCGCCGTTGGTGGCCACCCGCCGGTCGGCGTCGACCACGATCGAGCCGTCCGAGACCACGCCGCCCTCTCCGGAGTGGCCGGTGCGCCTGAGCACCGAGTCGACCCGCAGGACCAGCTCTCGGGGGCTGAACGGCTTGCCGACGTAGTCGTCGGCGCCGAGCTCGAGCCCCATGATCCGGTCGGCCTCGCTGCCGAGCGCGGTGAGCATGATGATCGGCACCTCGCTCGCCTGGCGTAGCCGACGGCACACCTCCAGGCCGTCGATCCCGGGCAGCATCAGGTCGAGGACGACGATGTCGGCGGGGCGCTCGCTCATCGCCCGGAGCGCCTGCTCACCGTCGCCGGCCTCGACGACGTCGTGCGATCCTGCGCGCAGGTAGGACGCCAGCACCTCGCGTACGGTGAGGTCGTCGTCGACCACGAGCACACGTGCCATCGGCCTACTCCTCCTCGACGGTCCGCTGGGGCGAGCGTAGTTCGCCGAGCGCCACGGCGACACCGGCGCACACGCACAGCAGCGCGTACGCCAGCAGTCCCTGGGTGTAGTCGCGGTCCAGCAGCGTCGGGTTGTCCGGCTTCGCGCCGAACCGGCCGAGGACCGGGATCGCGACCAGGACGGTCGGTCCGAGCAGGACCAGCACCGTCACCGCGCCCCGGGCGACCGCCCACGGCAGCAGCCGGCCGCCGAGCCATCCCAGCGCCAGCACGGCCGGAGCCAGGATCCCGTCGTGGATCACGACCGCTGCCGCCAGCCAGACCACGACCTCCGCGATCTGGCCGAGATCCTGCCTGCTCAGCAGCAGCCAGGCGCCGTACGCCATCCCGACCGTGCCGAGCACGATCAGCCCGCCGCGAATCCCTCTCATCAGAGCACCTCGATCCGGGACACCCATTTGGTCTGCATGACGCCGGGACGGTCGGGGGCGATGAGCCGGACCGGGTAGCCGTGGTCCATCGAGAGAGTGACGCCGTCGAGCTCGAGCGCCATCAGGGTGCGGTCGTCGTCGGCGAAGTTCGCCGGGAGCACGGTGTCGGAGGAGGCGCTGAAGGTCTGGATCGACCTGATCCGCACGTCCCGCCCCGGCGGGGCGCCGACCAGGTCGAGCAGATCGCGCAGGCGTACGCCTCGCCACTGGCCCGTCGCGTCCATCCCTCCACGCAGGCGATCGGCAGGGTGGAGGTCCGCTGCTCCATCGCGACGAGGTCCTGACGGGAGATGGCCCGGGAGGTCGCGCCGTGGACGAGCTCGAGGCGGTAGGCGGAGCTGCTCGCCTCGGCGACCACACCGGCCGAGTGGGCGGTGCGGTTGATCGGGATGCCGTGCTTCCGGGACCGCGGGGACAGGGCCGCGATCCGGCCGACTCCGGGGACGGTGCCGGCGGTGTAGAGGAAGGCGGTGGCCAGCGCCGAGGTGCCGGCCAGGATCAGCACGCCACGACGGCTGACCGGCCCCTGTCTGCGTGCGTTCGGGCGGTCGTGGGCGGTGTCGTCGACGTTGCCGGTCAAGGCGTCGCGGATGATCGGCAGCTTCACCGCGATGTGGACCAGCAGCGCCCCGACGGCGACGAAGGCGAGCGCGTAGTGGGTGGCCCGGAAGCCGAAGCCCCAGGGATACCACTGCGCGACGTTGAGCAGACCGGTCGTGAGCTGGACGAGCGAGGTGCTGACCAGGACCGCGATCGAGCCGCGTTCCAGCGCGGTCGGCAGCGCCTCGCGGGCCCGTCGTGGCACCGGCTGGAAGAGCTTGGGGAAGACGACCCACAGCTTGACCAGCAGGAGCGGGATCGCAGCGGTCCCGGCGACGACGTGCAGGCCCTGGGTGACCTGGTAGAGCCACGACGGGCTCGTCGGCAACGGCACCGGCTGCTGGTCGTTCTGGGCGTAGTGGCTGATCAGACCGGTCGCGAGGGCGACCACGAAGCAGACGCCGAGCCACAGCCCCACCCGCGCCGCGACCGCGGCACTGCGCAGGCGGGAGGTGAACGAGTCCTCCGACGGGATCCTCATGACGTCTCCTCCACGAGCACGGCCACCCACCGCTCGCCGGTCGGGGTGAGCGGTGACCGCGACGAGGGTCGGGGAACGATCTGCCGAGACGGCGGCAGCGACGCGAGCCGGGTGACCGCGAGTCCGGCCTCGGCCGCGATCGCGGCGATCGAGTCGGCACCCACGACCGCCCATGGGAACGGCGAGGAGCCACCGCACTCGCAGGCCAGCTCGGCCAGCAACGGACCGCTCGGCGTCCCCGGCGGATGCACCTCGGCCACCACTCGGCCGCCAGGGATCAGCAGCCGGCGTACGCGGGCGAGGAGAGCCAGCGGGTCACCGCCGATGCCGAGGTTGCCGTCGGCGAGGAGCGCGGTCGCCCACCAGCCCTCACCGGGCAAGGGGTCGAAGAGGTCGCGACACACCGCGCGGCCGCCGCGGGCCCGGGTCTCCTCGACGGCTTCCGGGGCGACGTCGACGCCGAGCGAGGGCAGACCCCGGGCGGCGAGGGCGGCGGTCATCCTGCCGGGGCCGCAGCCGAGGTCGACCGTCGGGCCGACGCAGTGGGAGAGCAGGGCGAGGTCGGCGGCGTCGGCGGTGCGGGTCCAGTCCTCGACGGGAAGCCGCGAGGCCGTACCGCCGATCCGCACCACCCGGCACTCCTCGCGGGCGAAGGCGTGCGCGAACGCCGACTCCGCGGCCATCGCCGTCACCGGGCCACCCGCACGATCTCCGCGGCGACGGCGGCGAAGCGGGTGGTCGGGGCAGCCGCAGCGACGGGGGCGACGTCGGCGAGGTGGTCGACGTCGCGAAGCCGTTCCCCGACAGCGACGCGGAGGCCCAGTCGTTCGAGGGCGGAGCGGGTGGCTGCGTACGTCTCGGGGGTGGACATCGGGACGTCGCGCAGGACCGTGGCGGCGGAAGGGTCGCGGAGCGCCAGGGCCCACCAGCCGCCGTCTTCGGCAGGGGCGAGCACAGCATCGGCCGCCTCCAGACCGTCGGCCACGGCCAGCAGCCGGGCGGTGGTCACCTGAGGGGTGTCCATCCCGATCTGCACGACCGGTCCGGTGACGTCGGCGTGGGCGTTCGCGAGCCGCTCGCCGAGTCCGCTCCCGCGCTGCGGGGTGACGGTCCAGCCGGCGATGGCCGCCTCGATCTCGTCGGTCCGGAACGCCACGGCGACGTCCCCGGAGAGGGACAGCCGACACCGGTCCGTCCCCACCGCCAGGGCGCAGGCATCGATCGTGTCGAGCAGCGCGGCCGCCGCGAGAGCCGTCGCGGCGGCGTCGCCGATCTCGGCTGCGAGCCGGGTCTTCACCAGGCCGGGGACCGGTGCCTTGGCCACGAGGAGCAGTGTCGGTGCCGTCATGCGAGCACCCGCCAGAAGTCGTACGCCGCCCGCAGGCTGCCCAGCACGGAGCCGGAGACCTTCGAGCGGGTCCCGGCGGCGCGCGGGTGGTAGTCGACGTCCACCTCGTGCACCCGCCAGCCGGCCCGGGCGGCACGGTCGAGGAGCTCGACCGGATAGCCGGAGCGCCGGTCCTCCACACCGAGCCCGAGCAGCGCCTCCCGGCGGGCCGCTCGCAGCGGGGCGATGTCGCGCACCCGCAGCCCGGTGCGGCGCCGCAGCGCGCTCAGCACGATCCGGTTGCCGAGCCTGGCGTGCCACGGCTGGGCGCCCGGCGTCACCGGCCGGCGGCAGCCCAGCGCCAGGTCGGCCTCGTCGCGCCTGATCGTGTCGACCAGCGGCAGCGTGTCGACAGGGTCGAAGGAGCCGTCGCCGTCCATCACCACGACGTAGGGGGCGGTGGCGGCGAGCAGACCGGCGTGCACCGCCGCCCCGTACCCCGGTCGCGACTCCGACACCACCCGCGCTCCCAGCTCCCTGGCGACGTCGGCGGTGCCGTCGGTCGAGCCGTTGTCGACGACGATCACGGACAGCTCCGCCGGCACCCGCGGCAGCAGCTCACGCAGGGCGGCGGCCTCGTCACGGCAGGGCAGCACGAGGTCGGTCTCGGGGCGGTTCTGGGCCATGGAATCGACTCTAGGAACGCCTCGCCGCCGATGGGGCCGACAGATCTTACGGTCCGATGACGTGGGCCGTCGTGCGACGCCGGCCGGTCTTCAGGCACCTACGCTCGCTGTCGTGAACTCCTCCGCTCACCGTGCCGCCCTGGTGGGGCTTCTCGCCACGCTGATCCTCGTGATCGCGGCCGTCGCGGTGCCGCCGCTCCTCGGCTGGCAGGTGTGGACGCGGGTGCACATCGAGGACGGCACCTTCCCGCCGCTCCACGGATTTCCCGAGGTCAAGGCGGGGATCGGAACGGTCCTTGCGGTCCTGCTCGCCCTCGCATCGCTGCGCTGGGCCGACTCGGTCGCGTCGGAGCTGCCATGGCGGCGCCTGCTGGTGGTGGCGTACGCGGTCGGGCTGGTGTGGCTGCTGTCGCTGGCGCTCGTGGACGGCACCGAGGGCATCTCCGGGGTGCTCGGGAGCCCGTCCGAGTACCTCGGCACCGCCCGGGCGGTCGACGACGTGGGCGGCCTGCTGCGGGAGTACGTCGCCCGGATCCCCTACGACGCACCCGCGGGCAACTGGCCGGTCCACATCGCCGGGCATCCGCCCGGGATGGTGCTCTTCTTCGTGCTCCTGGTGAAGGTGGGTCTCGGCGGCGACCTGGCCGCCGGGCTGGTCGTCACGGTGATCGCCGCGACGCTGGCGCCCGCGGTCATGACGACGGTCCGCGTCCTCGGCAGCGAGGCCAGGGCTCGCGCGGCGGCCCCCTATCTCGTCCTCACCCCGTCGGCCGTGTTCCTCGCCGTCTCCGCCGACGCGGTGATGGCGGCGACCGCAGCCTGGGGGATCTGCTGCCTGGCGCTCGCGTGTCGGGGCGGCCCGCGCCACGGCTGGCCGTGGGCGGTCGTGGCCGGGCTGCTCCTCGGCTACCTGGTGATGATGTCGTACGGCCTCCCGCTGGTCGGTGTGCTCGCGCTCGCGGTGCTGTGGCTGGGCAGCAGCCGGCGGTGGGGCCGGGCCCGCGGATGGTGGGTGCTTCCGGTCGCCGCCGTCTCGGCGCTCGGGGTGGTCCTCGTCTTCGCGACCGGTGGCTTCGCCTGGTGGGAGGCCTACCCGGTGCTGGTCGACCGCTACTGGGACGGCCTCGCCAGTCGGCGCCCCGGCGCCTACTGGACCTGGGGAAACCTGGCCGCGCTCGCGATCAGTGCCGGCCCGCTCGTCGGCGCCGGGATCGGGGCCGCCTGGGCCTCCCGGCGTGACCTCGAGGACCGGGTCGTCGTGGTCCTGGTCGCTGCGGCGCTGATCATGATCGCGCTGGCCGATGCCTCGCAGATGAGCCGGGCCGAGGTCGAACGGATCTGGCTGCCGTTCATGCCCTGGCTGACCCTCGGCTGTGCGCTCCTACCCGAGCGGTGGCGACGCCCGGGCCTCGCGCTCCAGCTCGCCACCGCACTGCTCGTCGAGCACCTGCTCCACACAAGCTGGTGACTCACCCCGCGGCCGGGCGCAACGGGGCGGTGGCGAACGTCGGCAGGCTGGCCTCCGGCAGCACCTCGGCACGGAACCCGAGGTCCTTCTCGGCAAGCTGCGGTGAGGCGACGACGTGGCGTACGTCGCCGATCCGGTAGCGCCCGGTGACCACCGGCGCCACCTCCTGTCCGGCACCTCTAGCGACCAGCTCGGCCACCTCGCTGATCGTGACCGGGTGCCCGGACGCGACGTTGTAGGCCGCCAGGCTCCCGGGAGACCGGTCGGCGGTCGCCTCGAGCGCTGCCAGGTTGGCACGGGCCACGTCGTCGACGTGGACGAAGTCGCGCTGCTGGCCGCCGTCCTCGAACACCTGCGGCGGTTCGCCCCGCTCCAGCGAGGAGCGGAAGATCGCGGCGACCCCGGAGTAGGGCGTGTCGGCAGGCATGTGCGGCCCGTAGACGTTGTGGTAGCGCAGGGCGATCGCGGTCGCGTCCGCCTGACGCGCCCACGCGGAGGCGTAGTGCTCCTGCGCGACCTTGCTGGCGGCGTACGAGCTGCGGGGGTCGAGCCGGGCCGACTCCGCCACCGTCGCCCACCTCAGCGCGCCGCCGCACAGGTCGCAGTGGTTCTCGAAGTCCCCCGCATCGAGCGAGGCACGCGACCGGGGCGGCGGCACCCGGTCGCCGTGGGTCTCGCAGACGTAGCGGCCCTCGCCGTAGACGACCATCGACGAGGCCAGCACCAGCCGGGACACCCCGTGCGCGCTCATCGCGGCCAGGAGCGCCGCGGTGCCGAGATCGTTGTGGGCGGCGTACAGCGGGAGATCTGCCACCGTCACCCCGGCCCCGACGACGGCGGCCTGGTGGCACACCGCGTCGACGCCGTCCAGCAGGTCGCCCCAGGCGCCGGCATCGCGTACGTCCAGCGGATGCGTGCCGGGCAGCGCCTCGGCGGACGGGCCGTGCGCCATCGGAAGCAGCGCGTCGACACGTACGACCTCGTGGCCGGCCTCGTCCAGGAGCCGGCCGATGGCGGTGCCGATGAAACCGGCCGAGCCGGTGAGCAGGACTCTCATGGGATCTCGTAGGCGAGCTGCTTGCCCTCGGCCCAGGTGGAGCACGTGCAGCCGGCCGGGTCCGGCAGAGCGCTGATCGTGTCGGTCAGGACGGTGCGCATCCGCTCCAGGTTTGCGGCGAAGAGCGCGTAGACGTCGTCCTCGTCGACGCCCTCGCCCTCGGCGGCACCCGCATCCATGTCGGTGACCAGGCACAACGGCGCGTAGCACATCCGCAGCTCCCGGGCGAGCGCCGCCTCCGGGGCGCCGGTCATCCCGACCAGCGTCCAGCCCTGGGCGGCGTGGTGGACGGACTCGGCGCGCGTCGAGAACCGCGGCCCCTCGATGATGATCAGCGTGCCGCCGACCTTCACCTGGGGGTCGGAGGCCACGTACGCCTTGGCGATGCGGGGGCAGTAGGGATCCGCGAGAGGCACGTGAGTGGCGCCCGTCTCCACGAAGCTGGGGATGCGGCGCCAGGTGCGGTCGACCATCTGGTCGGGGGTGACCAGGTCGCCGGGCGCGACCTCGGGCCGGAGGCCGCCGACGGCGCTGGGGGAAAGCACCTGGGTCACCCCCAGCGACCGCAGCGCCCAGAGGTTGGCGCGGTAGGGGATCGCGTGCGGTGGGTACTCGTGCGAGCGGCCGTGGCGGGGCACGAAGGCCACCGGCCGGCCGGCGACCGTGCCGACCGTGATCGGCGCTGAGGGATCGCCGTACGGTGTCTCGACGGTCACCTCCTCGGCATCGCTCACGAACTCGTAGAGCCCGGTCCCGCCGATGACCCCGACCTCGGCGCGAGGTGTCTGTCCCGTGTCCAGCCCAGTCATGCCTTCACTGTGCCAGCGCCGCGTCCGCGGCGACAGCATGCGACGCATCCGTCACCGATCGGTAATACCTTCCGCGATCCCGAACGATGTCGGTGGTCGCAGGCACAATGCGACCCCGTGGGAGGACGTACGTCGCTGGGACTGCTGGTCGTGCTGCTCGCGGTCGTCGGCTGGGCGGTCTCGCTGTGGCTGCCCGAGGAGGCGCCGGCGAACCGGCGGACGCCGCCGGTGGTGACCGAGCAGCCGGCGCCCTCCCCGCCGGAGCCGGTGGACGTGCGGAAGGCGCGCGATCACCTCGCCGGGTTGGCCACGGTCGCGAGGCGGCCGGAGGGGATGGCTGCGTACGAGCGTTCGGTGTTCGGGGGCAGCTGGACCGACAGCGACGGCAACGGCTGCAACCAGCGCGACGACGTGCTGGTGCGCGACGCTGTCGAGGTGCGGACCGGGCAGCAGGGGAGGTGCGACCACGACGTGCTCGCCGGCACCTGGGTCGACCCCTACACCGGCAGGCGCCTGGTCTTCACCGACCTGAAGGAGCCGCGGCAGGCCCAGGCGATCCAGATCGACCACGTGGTGCCGCTCTCGGAGGCGTGGCGCTCCGGCGCGAGCAGGTGGCCTGAGGACCGGCGCCGCGCGTTCGCCAACGACCTCGACAACCTGCTCGCCGTCGACGGCCCGACCAACATGAGCAAGAGCGACGACGACCCCGCGGGCTGGCGTCCGCGGAAGGGGTTCCAGTGTGCGTACGCCACCCGCTGGATCGAGACCAAGGCCCGCTGGTCGCTCGCGGTCGATGACAGCGAGCGGCGGGCGCTCGGGGAGATGCTCGGCTACTGCTGAGACTTCAGACGGCGCGGCGGTAGTTGGCCATCGCGCGGTCGTAGGCCTCCCAGGCCCGCCACGACTCCAGCGCCCGCTCGCCCTGCGGCTTGAGGCCGTCGACCTTGTGGTAGGACTCGCCGCTCGCGTACTGCGACTCCCGGCCGGTCACCAGCGAGAGCAGCATCGGCAGCACGCTCTCGTCGGTCACCGTGATCGTGCCGACCCGGAAGGTCTCCCGCACCCACTCGGCCCGCTGGTCCGAGCCCAGGACGAGCACCACCGGCAGCTGCGACGCCCGGGCGATCGCGTCCAGGATCGGCCCGAGCCCGTCGGGGACCCAGCGCTCGTCCGCCGGCGGCGTGGGGGCCTTGGGGATGCTCATGGTCGTGTACGCGGGGAGCTGGCCGGTCAGCGGGCCGGCGATCTTCTCGGAGGACTTCGGAGCCGGGTCGGGAGCGATGTCCGAGGCGACCTTCTCGCCCGCCTTGCGTCGCGGCCGGACCGCGGGGATCTTCGCGGTGAAGCTGAAGCCGCCGGTGCGGGTGGGGTCGAGATGGCGCCCGGGGGTCGGCTCCGGTGCGCGGCCGAGGGCCGGCGCCGCCGGTGCGGTGGCTGTGGTGACCAGCTCGGCGGCGTGCTTCCCGTGCGAGCGGATCGAGCCGTCGGCGGCCAACTCGAACAGCGCCACCCGGACCCGGTCGGCCCACTCGACCGCGTCTTTGGTGAAGCCGGCCCGGCTGAACAGCGCGACCGTGCGGGCGT
This sequence comes from Nocardioides turkmenicus, assembly GCF_011045035.1. Classification (GTDB taxonomy): domain Bacteria; phylum Actinomycetota; class Actinomycetes; order Propionibacteriales; family Nocardioidaceae; genus Nocardioides; species Nocardioides turkmenicus. Next base: position 176,935 of record NZ_JAALAA010000002.1, on the reverse strand, counting down.
CGTAGGCGTAGCCCGCGCCGCGCACGGCACAGACGCTGCGCGCCTCGGTCGGGGAGCGGGTGAGCACCACCTGGGCGACGATGACGTTGTCGGGTCGGCCGCCGATGATGTCGACGTCTGCGGCGGTGGTGCTGCCCGACGGGGCGGCGTCGGGCCAGCCGAGGGAATGCAGATGCTCCGCGGCGTACTTCTCGGCTTCTTCGCCCGTTCTGGGCTGCCTCAAGGGTGCCAAGGCACGGTCCTTCCTCGATCCTCCCTCGGGCCTCCCTGCCCGATCGAGTTGGGGAGGATGATAGGCCCGGTGCGTACGCCCTGTCCGGCGGGGTGGTGAATCGGGTCCCGATGTTCGCTCCTGGCGGATCGGCCGCGGATGTCGGTGCTCGCCGCTAGCGTTGATGTGTATGAGGCGCCCACATGAGAACGTCGCTACGGTCCTGGTGGATCCGCGCATTCTCGGTGACATCGAGATCGAGCTGATGTCGCTCGACATGCCGCTGTGGCGGGTGTGCGCGGCGCCGATCGTGAAGGACGGGCAGCGGCTCGCGTTTCAGGTCCGCCACAAGCTGCTGATGTCCAAGAGAGGCGAGTGGGACTGCGCCAAGGACTGGGTCCCCGTCTGGATCGGCTTCGGCTCGACCTGGGCGTTTCCCGGCGAGGCGATCCCGTGGCCGGCGCACAAGGCGCTGTGGACGCTCCTGGAGGGTTACGCCGACCACGTCCGCTACCACAAGCGGCTCGGCGGGATCCCTAGGATTCCGCGGTTGCGGGAAGCCTGTTAGCGGCCGAGGATCTCGTCGGCAAGCCGAGGGTTGAATGACTGTGTTGGCGAGGAGATCTAGATGGTGCTCTCCGCCAAAGGGCAACCGGTTTCGTGGTGGAACTCAGCAAGGAGTTCGTATGCCGCCGAGGCCGCGGCTGCGATGACCTTCCCGGGCACGCCGCACATCCTCAGCACCGCATCTGCGATCCGGTTCGCTCGCTGTGGGGTCATCGTCGTCCCGGCGTTGCGGATGTCGGTGACGACCTCGATCGAGTGCATCAACATCTCGCCCAGCTCTGAGGCGTCGATGTCAGCAGCTACCTCAGCTGAGGCGGCCCGGAGGCCGATGCGTCCGTAGGCGTCGACCAGTTCACGGCGGGTGTGCTGGAACTCGGCGTAGACCTCGCTGTTGGTCACATCGGACTGGGCGTAGAGGATGCCGACGTTGTGGGGTGCGTCGGCCAGCGTGCGGATGTCGATCAGCGCGAGGAGGTAGAGCGCGGTCGCGTGAGTCTCGGGCGGCACGAGCGCCTCGATCTTGGCGACCTTGTCCACTGTGGGACGTACGGAGCGCTGTAAGAGTTCAGCGAGGATCTCGTCCTTGCCGGCGAAGTGGTAATACAGGCTCGCTTGCCGAATGCCGACCCGCTCAGCGATCTCCCGGGTCGAGGTAGCCGCAAAGCCCCGAGTGACGAACAGCTCCGCCGCCGCGTCGAGCACCTGGTCGCGCGGCGATGCCGCACTGCTGCTGGGGATGTGCCGCGGGCGTCCGGGGCTAGGTCGCCGGGTTGTCATCGGCTGGCTCCTGAGGTCGTCGCCTGCTGGGTCACGTTCACGTCCAGATCCTCCGATCACAGCCATCACTTGGATCGGCCAAGACGGCAGGGCATGAGAGCCGCACCCGCCGGAGCCGTACTCGGCGTTCCCGCCGTCCCGGCCGTGTCTCCAATCTGCCGCCAGTGGTGTGTCAGGGCCACCGAGACAACCAGTGATCATCAGCCCAAGACGTCCCTGTTTGACGGGGAGGTTGTGGCACGATGGACGCATGAGTATCGACGCCAACGCGCGTCCTTCGAAGACGACCAGTCGCCGTCGAGAACGACGAGAGTGGTCCGCTGCGCTACGCGAACAGGGATCGACATGGGTCGAGATCGCCGATGCTTTCGCTGACAGGTACGGCGTGAATCCACGGGTTGCGTTTCGCCTTGCTCGTGATTGGAGCCAGCGCGACGCCGCCGATCAGTGGAACCAACGTTGGCCCGATGACCCGAAGACCTTCAAGAACTTCTCGTACTGGGAGCAATGGCCCGCGCCGACCGGCTACGCACCGTCTCTCGATGTCCTCGCCCGACTGGCCGAGCTTTACCAGTGCGCTGTCGCCGATCTGGTCGTCGATCTCGCTGATCACTCACACCTGGACGCAGCGCGGGCCTCGAGCGGCAACCTCAACGGACTCTGGTTGTCTCGATACAGCTACTTCTCGGACAGTCGTGGCGAGCACTTGCACGGCGAACACACGGTTCGGCTCCATCACACCGGAAGCCGGCTCCGCAGCACCACCGATCCCGGCGCCGGCGAGTCACGACTCGCGCTCGACCTGACCGTCAACGGGGCCATCGCCACCGGGATCTGGAACGAGCGAACCGACCCCACTGGCTACTACCGCGGTGCGGTCTACCACGGCACCATCCAGCTGATCATCAGCCCACATGCCCGTGCAATGAACGGCCGCTGGCTCGGCTTCGGCAAGGACTTCGTCGTCAACTCAGGAGACTGGCACCTCGAGTGGATCGAAGCCTGAACCCTCAGACCTCGGGCACTTCATCGGATCCACTGATCAACGCCACGACGGTCGAACCACTCGGGACCTTGTGGCGAGCCACAAGGTCGAACAGTGCGTACATCATCTTCGCCTCATACACCCAGTCCAGCTTGAGACTGTGCCGCTCCTCGAAGTCATCGATGAAGGCATCCAACTCGGGAGTCCGCTTCGCATAACCACCGAAGTGGTAGTCACACTCCAACCGCCAGGACCCGGTCCGGGTGCCGTAAACCTGCTCCTGCAGCCGAACGATGTCGTCCTCCAGGAACTCGCCACCCTTCAGAACGGGAACACCGACCACCGACTGACCAGGCTGCGCGCCTGCGGCTAGGCCTGCGAGAGTTCCGCCGGTCCCCACCGCACAGAAGACGACATCGGCAGCCTCCTCGAGTTCCTCAGAAAGCTCCGCACATCCACGTACCGCCTCGGCGTTGCTGCCGCCCTCAGGGATCAGATAGAAAGCGCCGAACTCACGTTGCAACGCATCGACAACCGCGTCCGACCTCTTGTCTCGGTAGGTCGCGCGATCGAGATACTTCAACCGCATGCCGCGCGAAACTGCGTACTGGAGCGACGGGTTCAACGGCAGGTGCTCCTCGCCCCGGATCACTCCGACCGTGCTGAACCCGAAATAGGCGCCCACCGCGGCTGTCGCCCTGATGTGATTCGAGTACGCCCCGCCGAAGGTCAGCAGGGTGGAGTACCGATGCTCCCGAGCAGTCGCGATGTTGTACTTCAACTTCCGCCACTTGTTCCCGGGAACCTCCGGGTGGATCAGATCATCCCGCTTCAGCAGGACCCGCACGCCCGCTGCCGCGCATCGGTCATCGTCGATCTCCACGACCGGCGACGGCAACCGAAGCTCCGCAAGCAGCCCATCGTCCACACAGCCAGCATGACAGGTCAGAACGCGACAGCCTCTCGCATGCGAACGAAAATTCGTTCGCACCAGTCAGGCCAGCTGCTGAGCCGGGGGTCTGTCACCGCAGAGCTTCTTCGCGGGCGTGCGCCTCAGGGCGTCGCTCGATCTGCTTCCAGGTCGGGTCGACGGCGGGGAACATCGTGATCACGAAGTAGGCGATCCCACAGGCGACGAGGGCGGTGGTCAGGCCGAACCCGGAGACCAGGGTGCCGCCCAGCAGCCCGCCGAGCGGCATCAGTCCCCAGGCGAAGGCCGAGATCAGCGACATCACCCGGCCGAGCACGGGAGCGGGGATCCGCTCGAACTGCAGCGCCCCCAGGATCGGGTTGATGAACCCGCTGGTCGTCCCGCCGATCGCGAACACGACGAACACCACCCACAACGGCGCGCCGAAGGCGATCACCAGGAACCGCGGGATCCCGGTGACGAGGAAGCAGATCAGGTACGTCGGGTAGCGGCGCATCCGGTCGCCGATGGTCGCCGCGATGGCGGATCCCACCGCAGCGAAACCGGTGAACGTGGCGAACAGAAGCCCGAGCATCTCGGGGCTGGCGTGCTGTTGTGCCCACACTGGCATCAGGACGCTGCTGTAGGCGAGATCGATCAGGTTGGTCAGGGCCACCATCACAGCCATCCCGAGCAGCACCCGGTCGCGGCGGAGGAAGTGCCAGCCCTCGGCGAGTTGGTCGCGGTAGGGGACCGGATCCTCGGTGGGCTCGTTGGTTCCTGTGGCCGGGACCCGGTTCAGCCGGGCGGTCGTCGCGGCCAGCACCAGCGCACCGACCGCGAACGAGGCGGCGTCGATCACGATCGCATTGGTCGCGCCGACCAGGCCGATCAGCAGGCCTGCCGCGGCGGCGCCGAGCATCGAGGCGGTGCGCTCCACGAACGAGTGCAGTCCGGTGGCGCGCTCGGTCGGCACGCCGGCTGCCTCGACCAGCTGCGGGATCATCGACGCCTTCGCGGAGTCACCGGGGCCGCGCAGCGAGCCGGCGAGGGCGACGAGGAGCAGCAGGATGGGGAAGTGCAGCAGGTCTGCCGCGTACAGCAGGGGGATGAGGCCGACGACGACGGTCGACCCGACATCGCAGGAGATCGCGACGCGGCGCGGGCCGATGCGGTCGATCACCGGCCCGCCGAAGACCTTGCCGAGCACCAACGGGGTCAGCTCGAAGAGTGTGACCAGGCCGGTCTTCGCCGGGCTGCCGGTCGTCTCGAGCACGAACCAGGGGATCGCCAGCATCGAGACGCGGGTGCCGAGCAGGGAGATCGTCTCGGCCGTCAGCCAGCCGTAGAGGGGAAGCTTCACGGTCAGTCCTTCTCGGGATCGGGGCCGAGGCGACCCGGCGAGGCGAAGGTGTGGAACTGGACGGCCACCGGCTCGCCGTCGGGGTCGTCCTCGAAGCCGTCGACGATCTCGTTGACCTGTTCTCCCAGGCGGTGGGCCTGGCTGGGGGTGAGGCGTACGACCCGGTCGTTGAGGTTGAAGACCTCGCGCCACTCCTTCGGGAGGAGCTCGCGTTCCTCGAGCGCCGCCTGGAGCTGCTGGGTGTAGATGGTGACGACGGTCTGCAGATAGGCGCTCAGGGTTTCCTGGCCGTCGGCGGTGTCGGGCACCTTGCCGTCACCGGTGACGGTGAACTGGTGGGCCGCCTTCCACCAGCGCTCCCGGGCGTTGCCGCGGCTCTCGTCGTCCTCGATGAAGCCGTGCTGTGCGAGCTGGCGCAGGTGGTAGGACGTCGCGCCGCTGTTGATGCCGAGCCGGGCGGCCAACGTGGTGGCCGTCGCCGGGCCGTCGACGCGGAGGATCCCGAGCATGCGCACGCGCACGGGGTGGGTGAGGGCCTTGAGCTGGTCGACTCCGGGGACGATCTCGTGGGCTGTCATGCGGTCACCATAGACCGCAAAGAGATCTTTGCAAATGAATTTATGCGATCTGCCAGATAGACCAGTAACCAGGTGAACAAAGCCTGGATAGCGCCGTTACCCTGTCGGGGTGACGACAGATGCCGCGCCGCCCACGCCACCTTCCACCCCGACGGTGGCGATCATCGGAGGAGGCGCGAGCGGCACGTTGACCGCGATCAACCTGCTCCGCCGGGGCGCGTCGGTGACGCTGTTCGAGTCGCGCGGCGAGGCCGGCTACGGGGTGGCCTACTCCACCACCGACAGCCGCCATCTCCTCAACGTCCGGGCCAACAACATGTCGGGCTTCCCCGACGACCGCGACGACCTGCTGAACTGGGCGGCGGAGGCCGGCATCGAGCTCCGCCCGATCGACTTCCTGCCGCGCCGCGACTACGCGCGCTACCTGCGCGACCGGCTCGGGCAGGCTGCGGCGGCCGGGCCCGGGGCGTTGGAGACGGTCGGGGAGACGGTCGTCGACGTCGAGCCGGTCGGTGCCGGATTCCGGGTGCTGACCAGCGACGACGATACGGGCCACGTCGCGGACGCGGTCGTCCTCGCGTACGGTAACCCGCCGCCGCAGCCGCTGGCCGGGCTGCCCGAGGCACCGTGGAACCTGTCGGACCCCTGGGACGTGGCCCGGATCAGCGCCCTGCCCGCCGACGCGACCGTGCTCGTCGTCGGCACCGGCCTGACCGCCGTCGACACCACGGTCACGCTCCTCGACGACTCCCCGGCCCGCCGGGTGATCATGGTGAGCCGCCACGGCCTGGTGCCCAACCCCCACGTCGACGACCAGTTCACCTCCTGGGTGACCCCGATCCCCGACGGCCCGCTGACCGCCGACGGCATCGCCGGCCTCGTACGCGACCAGATCGAGCACGCTGCCACCCTCGGCGTCGACTGGCGTGCGGTCATCGACGGCCTCCGCGGTCCGACCCAGTCGATCTGGCGCCGCCTGCCCGAGCCCGAGCGCCGTCGTTTCCGCGAGGTCTACGCCCGCGAGTGGGAGGTACGCCGCCACCGCATGGCCCCGCGCATCGCCGCCCTGCTCGACACCTATCAGGCCGAGGGCCGCCTGGAGATCCTGGGCGGCGGGGTGCTCGGCTGCCGGGCGGACGGCGTCGAGCCGGTCGTCGCGCTGGCCGACGGTGACCGCGAGGTCACCGCGGTGATCAACTGCACCGGTCCCTCGCCCGACATCACCCGCACCGACAACCCCCTCCTGCTCGCGCTCCAGAAGCGCGGCCTGATCGCCCCCGACCCTCTCCGCCTGGGCATCGACGTCACCGAGGACGGTCACGTCATCGGAGCGGACGGCCGCGTCGTACCTGGTCTTCTGACCGTCGGCCCGCCCTGCAAGGGCGCCCTCTACGAGGCGACCGCCATCCCCGAGATCCGCGGGCAGGCAGCGGCCGTGGCCGCCCACCTCGCCAGCTGAGATCCCACCGCTGGTCGAGCCGCCGGAGCCGCTAGGCGAAGGCGTGTCGAGACCAACACAGTCGCCTCGGCGCTCGATAGGACCGTGTTGGTCTCGACACGCTCGGCCGCAGGCGGCCTCGCGGCTCGACCAGCGGACGAGCTGGTCAGCCGAGGTTGAGCTGGCGGTCGGTGCGCGCGAACGTCTCGGCGGCGAGCTCGGGGTCGGCGCTGAGCTCGGCTCCGGTGGCCGGGATCATCGCCTTGAGCTGCGGCTGCCAGGCGTCCCAACGGTCGGGGAAGCAGCGGCGCAGGACGTTGACCATGATGGCCGGGGCGGTCGAGGCGCCGGGGGAGGCGCCCAGCAGACCGGCGATGGTGCCGTCCTCGGCGGTGATGACCTCGGTGCCGAACTGCAGGACGCCGTCGGGGCGGATGACCTGCACCCGCTGGCCGGCGATGATCCGCTCCCAGTCCTTGCGGTCGGCGGCGGGGAAGAAGTCGAGGAGGTCGTCGAACTTCTTGCGCGGCGAGCGCAGCAGCTCCTTGACCAGGTAGACGGTGAGGTCCATGTTGGTCAGCCCGGCGCGCAGCATCGGCACCAGGTTGTGCGGCCGCACCGACAGGAACAGGTCGGTGAGCGAGCCGGTCTTGAGGAAGCGCGGGCTCCAGCCGGCGTACGGACCGAACATCAGGTGGGTCTTGCCCTCGACGTAGCGGGTGTCGAGGTGAGGCACCGACATCGGCGGCGCGCCGACCGCGGCCTTGCCGTAGGCCTTGGCGCGGTGCTGGGCGACGAGCTCGGGCTTGGACGTACGCAGGAACTCACCCGACACGGGGAAGCCGCCGAAGCCGCGGATCTCCGGGATCGAGGCCTTCTGCAGCAGGGGCAGCGCGTAACCGCCGGCGCCGACGAAGACGAACCGTGCGCGCAGGTGGTACTTCCCGGAGCCGTTGCGGCCGTAGACGTGCCAGAAGCCGTCCATGGTCTGGTGGAGGTCGGTGACCTCGGAGCCGGTCTCGAGGTCGGCGCCCTTGTCGACCAGGGTGCGGGTCAGCATCGAGGTCAGCGAGCCGAAGTCGACGTCGGTGCCGGCGTTGGTCCAGGTGGCCGCGACGGGCTCCTCGGCGAGCGACTTAGCGGAGCGGCCCTCGAGCAGCAGCGGCGCCCAGCCCCGGATGACCTCGGGGTCGGTGGAGAACTCCATCCCCTGGAACAGCGGGTGGTCCGAGAGCGCCTCGTAGCGCTTGCGGAGGTATTCGACGTTGTCCTCGCCCCAGACGAACGACATGTGCGGGACGGTGTGGATGAACTTGTCGGGGTCCGGGATGCGGCCGTTCTCGACCAGGAAGGACCACAGCTGACGGGACAGCTGGAACTGCTCGTTGACGTTGACGGCCTTGGAGATGTCGACGGAGCCGTCGGGCTGCTGCGGGCTGTAGTTGAGCTCGCACAGCGCCGAGTGGCCGGTGCCGGCGTTGTTCCACGGGCCTGAGGACTCCACGGCGAGCGAGTCGAGCCGTTCGATCATCTTGATGGACCAGCTGGGCTCCAGCTCCTGGAGGAGCACGCCCAGGGTGGCGCTCATGATGCCGCCGCCGATCAGCACTACGTCAAGAGGTTCGTCCACAGGTCTTTTGTCTCGCTTTTGGGGCTGCAATGGTTAATCGGGGTCGTTAGATCGGTCTAACTTGTGGGCAACTTCACTGCCCGGACCCCAGGATGAGTCCAGCGGTTTCCGCCCTTCATTGTGGCTCACCGCACATGCCGGTGGTAGTTCAGGGTGGAGTTACGCTCGGGCGGTGCCACGCCTCTCTGACTCCCACCGCGCCTGGATCGACGAAGCCGTACGCCGCGTCGAGGCCGACGCGCAGCGCTCCGCCGACACCCATCTGCACGCCGTGCCGCTGCCGGGCTGTCCGGGCATCGACCTCTACCTGAAGGACGAGTCCGTCCATCCCACCGGCTCGCTCAAGCACCGGCTCGCCCGCTCCCTGTTCCTCTACGCGATCTGCAACGGCTGGCTGCACGAGGGCGCAACGGTGGTCGAGGCGTCGAGCGGGTCGACCGCGGTCTCCGAGGCGTACTTCTCCCGGCTTCTCGGGCTCCCGTTCGTCGCGGTGATGCCGCGCTCGACGTCGAAGGAGAAGGTGGCGCTGATCGAGTGGTACGGCGGCACCTGCCACTTCGTCGACCGCGCCCCCGACATGTACGCCGAGGCCGAGCGCCTCGCCCGCGAGTGCGGCGGCCACTACATGGATCAGTTCACCTACGCCGAGCGGGCCACCGACTGGCGCGGCAACAACAACATCGCCGAGTCGATCTTCGACCAGATGTCGCAGGAGCGTCACCCGGTGCCGACCTGGATCGTCGTCTCGGCCGGCACCGGCGGCACCTCGGCGACGATCGGCCGCTACCTCCACTACCGCCGCCACTCGACGAAGCTGATGGTCGCCGACCCGGAGAACTCCGCGTTCTACGGCGGCTGGGAGATGGACACCTCCGACTACGCCACCGGGATGCCGTCGCGCATCGAGGGGATCGGGCGGCCGCGGGTCGAGCCGTCCTTCGTCGGCGGGGTCGTCGACGACATGGTCCGGGTCCCCGACGCCGCCTCGATCGCCACCATGCGCTGGCTCTCGGCCCGGATGGGCCGCGCGGTCGGCCCCTCGACGGGCACCAACGTGTGGGCATCGCTGGGTGTCGTACGCGAGATGGTGGAGACCGGCGCGCAGGGCAGCGTCGTCTCGCTGCTGTGCGACTCCGGGGAGCGCTACCGGTCGTCCTACTACGACGACGGCTGGGTGAGCGAGAAGGGCATCGACCTGACGCCGTACGCCGCGGCTCTCGCCGACTACGAGCGCACCGGCGTCCTCGTAGACCCCTCCTGACGGGCCCATCGCCTCAGACCCAGGGTGATCAACGCCCAGATCCCGGCGATCAGCAGGATCTCGTTGAGGATGTAGACCGGCCACGGGCCGAGCACGTCGAGCAGCGACCCCGACGCCGGCTTGTAGCGGAGGTAGCCGTAGTTGGCGTCGAGGATCAGGTTGAGGACGTACGCCACCGCGGCCCACACCGCGGTGGTCGCGACCCCCCAGCCGTAGTCGCGCCAGCGTGGCAGCAGCTTGAGCCCGAAGACCAGGTAGACGGCGGCGAGCACGACCATCAGGTGCATGGCCCAGAAGGTGATGTAGCTGACCTCCGGGAAGTCCCGTACGTCCGGGGTGAGCACGCCCTGCGTGGTCAGCGTCAGTCCCCAGAAGCAGGTCAGCGCCGTCGGGTAGGGGCGGTGCGTCCACAGCGCCACCGCGGCCGCCATCCACGCCAGGTCGCACAGATGGATCGGCAGATCGATGAATAGATCGAAGTCGGTGACCCACTCGTGGGCCTGCAGCGGGATCGTCGTGAGCGGGATCGCGAGGGCGAACGCCCGAGAGAATCTCGACGGATTCTCGTCCCTCCGCTGCCGCCTGCCCAGCCAGACCACGGCCACGATCCCCGCTGTGAGCAGGGACAACGGCACCAGATGGGTCAGACCGTAAGCCTGCATATCGAAAGTCTGACGGGATTCCCGAAAAAATTCTTCCCAACCCGCGTCATGGGTCCGCGGGTGGCCCGTTTCATCGGCGAGAAGGTCGTCCGCCGGTGGGGGGCGGACGACCTTCCAACACCGAGGTTGGTGGCTGATCCGGGGGGATTCACCAGCCGGGTGGAGGTCCCTCTGAATGCACACTGCGGGGGTGGTGTGCAATCAGAGGGACGCCTCGCTTTTCAGACCGTTCCGGTCACCGCGGTCGCGTAGAGCTCCTCGTCGTGATGGATCTCCGCGACCAGCCCCTGCTCCCGCATCAGCCTCGCGGTGACGGGCGCCTGCTCCTGACCGGACTCGATGACGAGTACGCCGCCGGGTGTCAGATGCTTCGGCGCCTGCTCGATCACGCGTCGCTGCACGTCGAGCCCGTCCGCGCCCCCGTCGAGAGCCACGTGGTGCTCGTGGTCGCGCGCCTCGGGCGGCATGTTGCGGATCTCGGCGCTCGGCACATAGGGAGCGTTGGCCACGATCACGTCGAACTCGAGGCCGTCCGGGAGCGGGTCGTAGAGGTCGCCGAGGAGCACGCGGTCCGGCGGCAGGTTCTCTCGGGCACAGGCGACGGCGGCGGGGTCGATGTCGGTGGCCCAGATCTCCGCGGCCGGGACCCGGGCCGCAACCGCGGCGCCCAGAGCCCCGGTCCCGCAGCCGAGGTCGAGAACCCGCCTGACGGCGCCTCGCCCGGCAGCCCGGACGGCGAGATCGACCATCAGCGCGGAGCGCTGCCGCGGCACGAACACCCCGGGCGCGACCCGTATCCGGAGCCCGCAGAACTCGGCCCAGCCCAGGATGAGCTCCAGCGGCTCACCGGCCACGCGGCGTACGACCATCGCCTCTCGCTCCTGCGACGAGACGGGTTCGGCTTCGAGGAGGGCCGCCTCGTCCTCGGCGAAGACGCAGCCGGCGGCGCGGAGGCGGGCGACGAGACCCGGGTCGGGTGTTGTGGAGGTCATTGGGACAAGATTGGCACGTGGACGCCGTCACTCTGATCGCATTTATCGTGGCCGGCTACGCCGCATTCGTGACGATCGCGGCCGTCCTCGGGGTGGTGCTGAGAGCGCCCCGACCGAAGTGGCTGGATCAGATCAGCTGGATGCTGGAGGTCCTGGCGGTCGTGCTCGCGCTGGGCGCGCTGGCGAGCTGGTCGGCGGGGCGCAAGCCGGAGTCGCTGTCGACCTTCCTGGGCTACGTGGGGGCGCTGGTGTGCCTGATGCCGCTGGCCCTGCAGACGATGCGCGGGGACCGCTCGACCTGGTCCTCGGGGGTGATCGCGGCGGCCGCCCTGGCGACCGGGGTCGTGGCCGTACGCGTCATGATGGTCCGGTGACCGAGACCTCGCCCGCCAAGACCCGATCCGGTCCGCACCTGGTGCTGCTGACCGTCTACGCGATCTTCGTGCTCGCCGCGGGCGCCCGGTCGCTGGTGCAGGTCCTCACCCGCTTCGACGAGGCCCCGATCGCCTACTCGCTCTCGGTGGTCGCGGCGGCGACGTACGTCGCGGGCTGGTTCGCGATCCGCAGCGCGGCCAACGGGTCGGCGGGCTTCGCGAAGGTCATGCTCTGGATCGAGCTGGCCGGCGTGGTCGTCGTCGGTGTCCTGTCGCTGGTCGTGCCGTCCTGGTTCCCGGACGACTCGGTATGGTCGAAGTTCGGGATCGGATACGGATTCGTTCCCGCCCTGCTGCCGATCCTGGGTCTGCTCTGGCTCTGGAGAGGACGACCCGAAGGAGCCCGATGAGCCAGACGAGTCAGTCGACAGCCACCGCCATCTCGCCTGACTCGGGGGAGCACTGGTCCGCTCCCGGCGCGTGGACGGTCGCCCACGGCGTGCACCGGATCCCGCTGCCGCTGCCGATGGACGGGCTCAAGGCGGTCAACATCTACGTCCTCGAGGGCTCCGACGGGCTCTCGCTGGTCGATGGTGGCTGGGCGATCACCGAGGGTCGCTCCGCCTTGGAGAACGGGCTGAAGAAGCTCGGCTTCGAGTTCGGCGACATCCGACGGTTCCTGGTCACCCACGTGCACCGCGACCACTACACGCTCGCCTCGGTGCTGGGTGAGGAGTTCGGCGCCGAGGTGCTGCTCGGGGCCGGCGAACGGCCCACCCTCGAGCTCACCAACGGCGACCTCGACGGCTGGATCTCGACCGACCGCCTCCTGGCTCACGCCGGCGCACCCGAGCTGGCCGAGAAGTGGGCCGCGAACCCGCCTCCGCTGCCCGATCTCTCGCACTGGCGGATGCCCTCGCAGTGGCTGGAAGGGGACGTACGCCTGGACGTGGCCGGCCGCGACGTCGACGCCGTGCACACCCCGGGCCACACCCAGGGTCATTACGTCTACGCCGACCTGGCCGGCTCGGTCCTGTTCGCCGGCGACCACGTGCTGCCCACGATCACCCCGTCGATCGGCTTCGAGCCGGTCCCGGTCATCGACCCGCTCGGCGACTTCATGGCGTCGCTGACGAAGGTCCGGTCCCTTCCTGACCTGCGGCTTCTGCCCGCCCACGGTCCGGTCGCGACCTCGTCGCACGCGCGTGTCGACGAGCTCCTCGCCCACCACGAGGACCGGCTCGCCCAGTCGCTGGCCTCCTTGCGAGCCGGCCGACGCTCGGCGCTCGAGGTCGCAGGCGACCTCGGCTGGACCCGCCACGAGCGCGCCTTCGCCGAGCTCGACTACTTCAACGCCGGCCTCGCCGTCATGGAGACCAAGGCCCACCTCGAGCTGCTGGTCGCTCGGGGGCTCGCCACCCGGCAGGAGACCGAGGCGAGCGTGCTCTTCGCCCCGGTCGACACGGTCAGCGCCTGAGCCGCATCGGGGTGTGCGGGATGCCGTCCTCGAGGAACTCCTCGCCGTCCTTCACGAACCCGAACTTGGCGTACCAGCCGGCCAGCGGCGACTGAGCGTCCAGCACGATGTCGCGGTCGGTGACGGCCTCGACGGCGGCCCGCATGATCACGTCCGCCAGGCCCTTGCCGCGGTGGGCGGGGGCGAGGACGACGCGGCCGATCCGCCACTCGTCACCGTCGTCGAGGATGCGGGCGGTGCCGGCGAGCTCGTCGTCCTCGGTCAGCACCACATGACGCGTCCCCGGCTCGAGGTCACGGCCGTCCAGGTCGAGGTACGGGCAGTCCTGCTCGACGACGAAGACCTCCTGGCGCAGCTGCCACAGGGCGTACGCGGTCTTCGGGGTGAGGTCGTCGAAGGACGAGATGGAGACGTCGGTCATGGGTGGATTCTCGCAAGCAAGTAGTGTTGCCGGGAACAGACAGGGGAGGCCGAGAGGCCTGAGAGTGCGGCGAGCAGCGCCGCAGACCCTCCGAACCTGCTCCGGTTGACACCGGCGAAGGGAGTCAGAATGCGTACGCGTACGCCTGCCATCACTGCCACCGCGATCGCTGCGGTCTCCGCGCTGCTGCTGACCGCGTGCGGGGGCGGCACGCCCGCCGAGCCGGACGCGGAGAAGTCGAGTAGTGCTGACGACAAGAGCGTCGTGCTGCTGACCCACGACAGCTTCACGCTGCCGAAGGAGGTGCTGGCCGAGTTCACCGAGAAGACCGGCTACACCGCCGAGATCCGGCACGCGGGCGACGGTGGCGAGCTGACCACCAAGATCGCCATGGACACCGGCAATCCCGACGGCGACGCGGTCTTCGGCGTCGACAACACCTTCGCCAGCCGGGCGATCGACCAGGGTGCGCTGGAGGCCTACACGCCTTCCGAGATCCCCGAGGGTGTCTCCGACTTCGACCTTCCGGGCGACGAGGAGCACTTCCTCACCCCCGTCGACAACGGCAGCGTGTGCGTCAACATCGACACCGAGTGGTTCGCGGCCAAGAAGCTGACCCCGCCGGAGTCGCTCGACGACCTGGCCGAGCCTGCGTACAAGGACCTCTTCGTGGCCCCTGGCGCGGCGACCTCGACCCCGGGGATGGCGTTCCTGCTGGCGACCGTCGCCGAGTACGGCGAGGACGGCTGGGCCGACTACTGGGGCAAGCTGATGGACAACGGCACCAAGGTCGTCGACGGCTGGGACCAGGCCTACTACTCCGACTTCACCCAGGGCGGCGGGAAGGGTACGCGGCCGATCGTCGTCTCCTACGACTCCTCGCCGGCGTTCACCGTCAAGGACGGGAAGACCACGACCAAGGCCCTGCTCGACACCTGCTTCCGCCAGGTCGAGTACGCCGGCGTGCTGAAGGGCGCCGACCACCCCGAGGGTGCCAAGGCGCTGATCGACTTCATGCTCTCCGACAGCGTGCAGGGGGCGCTGCCGGAGAGCATGTACGTGTTCCCCGTCTCCTCCCGCGTCGAGCTGCCGGCCGACTGGGCGAAGTTCGCCCAGCAGCCGACCTCGCCGCTCTCCGTCGAGCCTGAGGAGATCGAGGAGAACCGGGAGGCGTGGCTGGCGACCTGGAGTGACACGATCGCGCAGTGAGCTCCACCCGTCGCGTAGGGACACTCGTTGCGCTCGCCGCCCTCCCGGTGGCGGTGCTGGCGGTCTTCTTCGTCCTGCCTGTCACGGGGATGGTGCAGCGCGGGCTGTTCTTCGACGGATCCTTCGACCCGTCGGTGGTCCTGCGGGTGCTGGAGCGCTCGGAGATCCAGCGGGCGCTCTGGTTCACGCTGTGGTCCTCGGGGCTGGCGACCGTGCTGAGCGTCGCGCTGGGGCTGCCGGCCGCGTTCGCGCTCCATCGGCTGGCGTTCCCGCTGCAGCGAGTGATCCGTGCCGGGCTGCTGGTGCCGTTCGTGCTCCCCACCGTCGTCGTCGGCGTCGCCTTCCGTGAGCTCATCGGCGAGGCCGGGCTGCTGGCTCCGCTCGGGCTGGACGGGACGCCGACGGCGATCATCCTCGGTCTCGTCTTCTTCAACGCCTCGGTCGTGATCCGCGCGGTCGGGGCGGCCTGGGAGTCGCTCGACCCGCGTCCGGGTGAGGCTGCCGCCGCTCTCGGGGCGTCGCCTTCGCGGGTCCTGTGGACGATCACCCTGCCCGCGTTGCGGCCCGCGATCGTCTCCGCGGCCTCGGTGGTCTTCCTCTTCTGCGCCACCGCGTTCGGGATCGTGCTCACCCTCGGCGGAGTGCGCTACAACAGCATCGAGACCGAGATCTACAAGCTCACCTTCACCCTGTTCGACCTGCCCGGCGCCGCGGTGCTTTCGGTGCTCCAGCTGGTGGTCGTGGTCGGGCTGCTGGTCGTGGCCGGTCGGCTGCGCTCGGTGCCGGATCCGGCGCAGTCCCGGGTCGTCGTACGCCGCCGCCGGGTGTCGCTGCGGGACCTCCCGGTCCTGCTGTCGACGTCGGTGCTCGTCCTGCTGGTGGCCGGGCCGCTGCTGGCCCTGCTGCTCGGCTCGCTGCGGGTCGACGACCGGTGGAGCCTCGGCAACTACGTCGCCCTACAGACCCCCGGGTTCGACCCGCCGCTTCCGGTGCCGGTCACGACCGCGCTGATGACGTCCCTGGCGGTCGCCGTGCAGGCCTCCGCGGTCGCGCTCGTGCTCGGGCTGCTGGTGGCCTTCGCGGTGACCCGTCGGTCGCGGACCCGGGCCGAGCGTCGGGTGCGCGCAGTGCTCGACGGGCTGTTCATGGTGCCGCTCGGGGTCAGCGCCGTCACGCTCGGACTCGGGCTCTATCTGACCCTCGGTTCGGGCGCTCTCGACTTCCGGGACGAGCCGTGGCTGGTACCGCTGGCCCAGGCTCTGGTCGCGTTGCCGCTGGTGGTGAGGACGTTGGTGCCGGTCCTGGGGTCGGTCGACGACCGGTTGCGGCAGGCCGCCGCCGGGCTCGGGGCCGGGCCGCTGCGTACGGTCATGACGGTCGACGTACCCGCCGTCTGGAAGCCTCTCTTCGCCTCCTCCGGCTTCGCCTTCGCGGCCTCGCTGGGGGAGTTCGGCGCGACCTCCTTCCTCGTCCGCGAGGAGCGTCCGACGCTGCCGGTCGTCATCCTCCGGCTGCTGTCCCGCCCGGGGTCCGACAACTACGGCATGGCCCTCGCCGCCGCCTGCGTCCTCGCCGCCGCCACCGCGGTCGTGATGCTCCTCGTCGAGCGTCTCCGCGTACCTTCGATCGGAGCACTGTGAACCAGGAGCGAGGTGGCGATGCTGTCGCTGCGTGAGGTGTCGGTGGCGTACGACGGGAAGGGTGCCGTCGAGGACGTCAGTCTGGAGCTGGCGGACGGCGAGGTGCTGGCGCTGCTCGGGCCGTCGGGGTCCGGGAAGTCGACGCTGCTGCGGGCGGTGGCCGGGCTCGAGCCGGCGACGGGCGAGATCGGCTGGGACGGACGGTCGGTGCGCGGGGTGCCTACGCACAAGCGTGGGTTCGCGCTGATGTTCCAGGACGGGCAGCTGTTCCCGCACCTCAGCGTGGCGGGCAACGTCGCCTACTCGATGCGGCTGCGTCGGATCCCGGCAGCGGACCGGGAGCAGCGGGTCGCCGACCTGCTGGAGCTCGTCGGCCTCGGTGGCTATCAGAACCGCCTCCCGGGCACCCTGAGCGGCGGCGAGCGGCAGCGGGTCGCGCTCGCGCGGGCGCTGGCGGTCGAGCCGCGGCTGCTGCTCCTCGACGAACCGCTCTCCGCGCTCGACGCCGGTCTGCGGGAGCGCCTCGCGGGCGACCTGCGACGGATCCTTCACCAGGCCGGCACCACCGCGCTCATGGTCACCCACGACCAGGAGGAGGCCTTCGCGGTGGCCGACCGGATCGCGCTGCTGCGCGACGGTCGCCTCGTCCAGGAAGGCACGCTGCGGGAGGTGTGGGCGAAGCCCGTCGACACCTGGGCGGCGCTGTTCCTGGGGTACGCCCGGGTGCTCGAGGGCCGAGCGGCACGGACCGTTCTGAAGGCCGCCGGGCTGAGCCCGGCCGACGCGGTGGCGCTCCGCCGATCCGCCTTCGCCGCCGACCCTGCCGGACCGCTCATCGGCAGCGTGATCTCGGCCAGGGCCACCCCGGAACAGCACCGGCTCGTCGTACGTCTCGAGGACGTCGGCGAGGTCGATGCCGTCGCCGACTCGGCGCCGGCGCCGGGAGAGTCGGTCAGGCTGCGGGTCGAGCCGAACCGTCTGGCTGTACCAGAATCTGTTGTTCCCGAATCGTGCATCCAGGAATCGGCGGAGCAGCCACCCGCCATTTAAACTAAGCGGCTATGTATCGCCGCGCTCAGATCTTCCTCGTCAGTAGCGCGCTGATCTTCGGCCTGATCGCAGTCGTTACCGCACAGATCGTCGACAAGCGCATGCTCGACCCGGAGGGCTTCCTCGGACCGTCCTGGCTCCGGCTGCCCCTCCTCGTCGGTGCTGCCCTCCTCGTCGACCTGGTGCCACGCACGCTGTGGCTGGCGAAGTTCAAGTGGAAGGACATGGGCCCGATCTTCAAGGAGCGGGTCCGCACCCACTGGACGCGCGAGCGACTGACGCTCGTGGCGATGGGCATCGTCTGCTTCTACCTGGTCTACGTCTGCTACCGGAACCTCAAGTCGTTCCTGCCGTTCGTCGTGCCGGAGACCTACGAGTTCGACCACGAGCTGCACCTGATCGACAAGGCGGTGCTCTTCGGCTCCGACCCGGCGATCCTGCTCCACGACCTGCTCGGCACCGGCTGGGTGGCGTGGTTCCTCTCCTACATCTACATGTGGTTCCTGCCGCTGGTGCCGTTCGCGGTCGCCGCGTGGCTGGTGTGGTCGCGCAACCTGGCCTACGGCTACTGGTTCGTCGCCTCGCAGTGCATCGCCTGGATCCTCGGCACCGTGTCCTACTACTGCCTGCCGACCGTCGGTCCGGGCCTGCAGTACCCCTACCTCTACGCCGACCTGCCGGACACCCCCGCGAGCAGCCTGATGGAGTCGCTGGTCTTCACCCGGCAGCACGTCCTCTTCGACGTCGACGCCAACGTGGTGCAGTCGGTCGGTGGGTTCGCCTCGCTCCACTGCGGCATCACCCTGCTGGTGGCGCTGATGATCCATGCCACGATCGAGAACAAGATCGCCCGCTGGGCCGGCTGGATCAACTTCGGGATCACCGTCGTCGCGACCGTCTACTTCGGCTGGCACTACCTCGCCGACGACATCGCGGGCTGCATGATCGCGCTCGTCGCCTACTACTTCGGTGGGCTCGCCGCCGGCCAGAAGTTCCAGCGCAAGGGCGTGCGGCGGCTCGTCGCGGAGTCCGACGAGATCGCCGGACGCGAGGCGAAGGTCGCGCACGAGCTGACCTGATCCGGACCTGATCGGGCCTAGTCTGGTGGCGTGACCGCCATCGATGCAGCCTCACTGACCGCACTTCTCGACGGGCGATACGCGGGAGTCCGGGAAGACGTACGCACGTCCCTGATCGAGCGCGCCGACTTCCTCGACGAGGTCGAGGAGCTGCCCCGGCCGGAATACCGCGAACGGGTCCGCGAGATGCTCCTCGACGTCTCCGCGACGGGACTGACCGGGCTCGGGTTCCCGAAGGAGTACGGCGGGGGCGGCGACGTCGGCGCCTCGATCGCCGCCTTCGAGGAGATGGCCGGCGGAGACCTGTCGCTGCTGGTGAAGTCGGGGGTGCAGTTCGGTCTCTTCGGAGGCGCGATCCTGCAGCTCGGTACCGCGCGCCACCACGACGCCTACCTGGAGGATGTGGTGGCCGGGCGTCTGCTGGGCTGCTTCGCGATGACCGAGCACGGCCACGGCTCCAACGTGGCCGCGGTGGCGACCGTGGCCACCTATGACCCGGCCACGCAGGAGTTCGTCATCGAGACGACCCGGGAGGATGCGTACAAGGACTACATCGGCAACGCCGCCTGTCACGGCGAGCTCGCCGTGGTCTTCGCGCAGCTCGTCGTCGGCGGCGAGGAGCGCGGGGTGCATGCCTTCGTGGTGCCGATCCGGGTCGACGGCGCTCCTGCTCCAGGGGTGCGGATCGCGGACGACGGGCCCAAGATGGGGCTCAACGGCGTCGACAACGGACGGCTGTGGTTCTCGGGCGTGCGGGTGCCGCGTACGTCTCTGCTCAACCGCTTCGCCGACGTCACCGAGGCCGGCGAGTACGTCTCGGAGATCGAGTCCGCGGGGCGGCGCTTCTTCACCATGCTCGGCACGCTCGTCCAAGGCCGGGTCTCGGTCGGCGGGGCCGCGATCCGGGCCTCGGAGGTCGCGCTGACGATCGCGGTCCGCTACGCGCTGCGGCGGCGGCAGTTCGAGGCGTCCGCGGATGCCGAGGAGTCGCTGCTCCTCGACTACGGCCAGCACCAGCGCCGGCTCATGCCGCTGGTCGCGCGGACCTACGCGCTGCGCTTCGCGCAGGAGGTCGTACGCGACGACCTGCACGACGTCTTCTCCGGCGTGACGACCTCGGAGCATGCCCGGCGCGAGCTCGAGTCGCGGGCCGCCGGCACCAAGGCGCTGGCGACCTGGCATGCGACCCGGACCATCCAGGAGTGCCGCGAGGCGTGCGGCGGCGCGGGCTACCTGGCCGCCAACCGGTTCGGGGCGCTCAAGGCCGACACGGACGTCTTCACGACCTTCGAGGGTGACAACACCGTCCTGCTGCAGCTGGTCGCGAAGGGGCTGCTCACCGGCTACTCCAGCGAGTTCGAGGAGATGGACCAGCTCGACCTCGTACGCTTCGTCGCCGGCCTCGCCGTCGAGACCGTCCTGGAGCGCACCGCCGTGCACAAGCTGCTCGAACGGGTCCGCGACGTCGTGCCGATTGCCGGTGAGCGCGAGCCCGACATCCTCGACGCCGACTACCACCTGGCGATGCTGCGCTTCCGCGAGGAGCACATGCTCGCCGGCGTCGCCCGGCGTCTGCAGTCCGGCATGAAGGCAGGGGGAGAGCCCGGAGCGGTGTTCTCGACCGTGCAGGACCACGTCATCGGCGTCGCCCGCGCGCACGTCGAGCGGCTCATCCACGAGGCGTTCCGGGAGAAGGTCCGCGGGCTGCCGTCGGGGCCTGTCCGGGAGGTCCTGGACGTCCTCTGCGACCTCAGCGCCCTCTCGGTCATCGAGGCCGACCGCGCGTGGTTCATGGAGCACGGCCGGCTCTCCTCGGAGCGCTCCAAGGCCATCACCGCCGAGGTCAACCGCCTCTGCCGCGACCTCCGCCCCCACGCCCGGCTGCTCGTCGACGGCTTCGGGGTGCCGGAGGAGCTGCTGCGGGCGGAGGATCTGATCGGCTGAGGGCGGCGGGGGGGGATGCTCACCGAGGTAACTCGGTGAGGTGTCACTGACTTCGTGGAGTTCCGTGAAGGAAGTAGTTGCTCACCGAGGTACCTCGGTGAGCATTCGCCGGCGGATCATGCGACACATGGGCCGCTGACTCTCCACAAGTGACGTTCGGGTCGCGGTTATCCACAGGGCGCCCGATTCCGGTCGGAAATGTCGGTGGGGCGGCGAAGCCTGGGCGCATGGACCCACTGCGAATCATCACCGCCACCGAAGGCTTCTTCACACGCCGTGAAGCGAAGAACGCCGGCTATGCAGACCGCGAGATCACCAGCGTCGTCCGTCAGGGCGCATGGCACCGGATCAGACGCGGGGCGTACGTCTTCGCCGACGAATGGGCAGGGCTCGACGCGGTCGGACGTCACCGTGTGCGTGCCCGAGCCGTGCAACGATCGCTGGGCGGCAAGATCGCTCTGAGTCACGTGTCGGGCATGGTCGCGCACGGGATCGACCTGTGGGGTGTGGACCTCACTAAGGTGCACGTGACCAGGCTCGATGGTGCCGGTCGACCGCTCGAGGGAGACGTCGTCCATCACCTGGGTGCCGTCGAGGAGGACGAGATCGAGACACGCGACGGGCTGCGTACGCTTCCAGCGGTTCGATGTGCGCTGGAGACCAGCCTCCAGGCCAACGACGAGGTCGCCCAGTGTCTTCTCGATGCCGGCCTTCGAGCGAAGGCGTTCACCAAGGAGGAGCTGATCGCCGAATACAAGCGGATGAACCAGTGGCCCTTCAGCCATCCGCTCGGAGCCGCTGTGGGGCACGCGGATCCGCTGTCGGGCTCGATCGCGGAGTCGCGCTGTCTGTGGCTGTTTCGGGTCGGAGGCCTGCCGCGTCCGGAACTCCAGGTGCCGGTGTACCGCGCCGACGGTTCACTGGTCGGCATCGTCGACTGGGCTTGGCCCCAGTTCCGGTTGTTCGGCGAGTTCGACGGCAGGGTGAAGTACGGAAAGCTGCTCAGGCCCGGTCAGTCGCCCAGCGACGCGGTATTCGAGGAGAAGCGGCGCGAGGACGAGATCCGAGAGATCACCGACTACCGATTCGTGCGTGTCGTCTGGGACGACCTGGACTATCCGCGGCGGACGTTGGCTCGGTTCGAGTCCCGGATGCAGATCGCCAGCTGAACACCCACGGTGGTTGACTGGCCGCGTGGCCAGGCTGATCCTCATCAACGGAATGCCCGGCGTAGGAAAATCCACGCTCGCCAGGCGCTTCGCCGCCGACCACCCTGGCACGCTGGTGTGTGACATCGATCTTCTGCGCACCTACATCAGCGGGTGGCGAGACGACTTCATCGGCGCCGGCGCACGGATCCGGCCGGCGGCGCTGGGGCTGATCCGCGGCTACCTCAGCGAGGCCGGCGACGTCGTGCTCCCACAGCTTTTCGCCCGAGTCAGCGAGCTCGAACGCTTCGAGCAGGCGGCGCGCGACGCCGGGGCCGAGTTCGTGGAGGTCATGCTCGAGGCCGTAGAGGACGACGCGCTGCTCCGATTCCACGGACGCGACGACGGCTCCGACCCGTGGCACCCGATCGTGCGCGAGATCGTGGCGGAGTCCGGGGGCGACGAGCACCTGCGTGCGTACGCTTCCAAGCTCGCCGACCTGGTGACCCAGCGCCCCGCCACCAAGGTCGTCCCGAGCGTCGCGGGCGAGCTGGAGGCGACGTACGACGCCTTGCACGCCGCGCTGGGCGGATGCTGACCGAGTTACCTCGGTAAACAGACACTGCCTTCGTGGAACTCCACGAAGGCAGTGAGGCTCGACCGAGTTACCTCGGTGAACATCCCGCGCGCCCGCCGACCGATCGGTCAGCAGCCGGCAGGACTCAGTGAGCGGTGTTCTTGAACCGGTCGATGGACGCGGCGATCTCCGACTCCGCGGCGGCCTTGCCGACCCAGTCGGAGCCCTTGACGGTCTTGCCGGGCTCGAGGTCCTTGTAGTGCTCGAAGAAGTGCTTGATCTCGTTGAGCGTCCACTCGTCGACGTCGGCGAGGTCCTGGATGTGGTCGAAGCGGGGGTCGCAGGGGACGCAGAGGACCTTCTCGTCCTGGCCCTTCTCGTCCTCCATGACGTACATCGCGACAGGACGGGCCTGGACCAGCACACCGGGGAACAGCGGGTAGGGGGTCAGCACCAGCGCGTCGAGCGGGTCGCCGTCGCCGCCGAGGGTGTCTTCGATGTAGCCGTAGTCTGCGGGGTACATCATGGAGGTGAACAGAACGCGGTCGAGACGAAGCCGATTCGACTCGTGGTCCACCTCGTACTTGTTGCGGGATCCCTTGGGGACCTCGATCAGTACGTCGAACTCCTGCGTCACTTCTCTGCCTCCAGACAAACCCAAAAACGGAATGCCGGACAGTCTGACACCGATTTGTGTCAGATCCGGCATCGAGGAGGATATCCGTGGAGTCCCAGAGCCCGCCGAAGTGGCCTTCCGAGGAGCCGGAAGAGGGTCGCGGGAAGCTCGCGATCGTCGTGCCGCTGGTGCTCGCGCTGCTGGTGGGGACGGCGGCAGCGGCGTACGCCTTGGGGTGGGTGCGCTACGCCCAGGGCAACGTCGCGCCGACCCCGCCGCCGGCCCCGCTGAACATCGCCGCGGTCAGCCCCGCAGCGGTCGCGGGCGAGCAGACGAAGACCCCCGGAAAGCCCGATCAGGCCGCGCTGGAACGGGTGATGCGCGAGATCGTCGGCGACAAGCGTCTCGGCCGACACCTCAAGGCGGCGATCGCGCCGCTCGAGGGCGCCCCGCTGGTCACCCACGGCACCGGGGCCGCGACCCCGGCGAGCGTCACGAAGGTGCTGACGAGCGTGGCGGTGCTGGAGGCGTACGGCCCCGAGCGCAGGTTCGAGACCAGCACGACGCTCCAGGGGCGCACCCTCACGCTCGTCGGCGGGGGTGATGTATCTCTCACGACCAGCGACCTCGACGCCCTCGCCGCCGAGACGGCCCGGGAGCTCGGCACCACCAAGACGGTCACCCTCGCCTACGACGACAGTCTCTTCGCCGGTCCGATGATCAGCCCGGCCTGGCGGCGCACCTACCTGGGTGAGGAGGTCGGCGGGATCACCGCGCTCTCCGTCGACCACGGCGGGTCCCAGGCGCGGGGTTACAGCCAGGACCCGTCCCTGCAGGCCGCCGAGCAGTTCAAGAAGGCACTGGCCAAGCACGGGATCAAGGTCGCCGGCAAGCCCACCCGGGGGACGAAGGCGGGCACCCAGCTCGCCGTACGTCACGGCGACACCCTCCGTGAGATCGTCGAATACACGCTGCAGCACAGTGACAACCAGCTCGCCGAGGTGCTCGCCCGCCACGTCGGGGTCGCCGACGGTGACGCGACCTTCGACGGCTCCACCGCGGCGATCACGGCCCGGCTGAAGGAGCTCGGCATCGACACCACCGGCCTCGTCCTGCGCGACGGATCCGGTCTCTCCCGGCAGAACCGGATCCCGCCGACGCTGCTGGTGAGCACGCTCCAGACCGCCGCCAACCCCGACAGTCCCGAGCTCGCGCCCGCGATGACCGGACTCCCGGTCGCCGGCTGGGTCGGCTCGCTCTCGCGCCGGTTCAACTTCGACGCCGAGCCGGGCCGCGGGCTCGTCCGCGCCAAGACCGGCACCCTCACCGGCGTCTCCGGGCTCTCCGGGATCGTGGTCGACGCGCGCGGGACGCCGTTCGTCGTCGTACTCATGGCCGACGGGTTCAAGCCCGAGCAGACCCTGGACGTACGCGACGCCCTCGACGACGCGATGGCGGCGGTCGCGACGTGTCGATGCTCGGCATAGGGCAGCCGGCATAGGTCTGGTCGGCTACGGTCGTACGCATGACCCATCGTGCTGAGGACCCCAGGCCGTCCGGAGCGACCTTGGTTGACTGGGATCTGGCCGTACGCCTCGGTGCGAAGGTCGCCGGGGACGGCCCGATCGTCTCCCGCGACGAGGCCCAGCAGGCCGTGGAGGAGCTGCGTGCGGACGCCGCGAAGGCGACCGAGTTCGTACGCGACTTCACCGGCCTGGACGCGCCCCGCGACACCGCGCCGGTCCTGGTCGTCGACAGGCGGGGCTGGATCCAGGCCAACGCCGACACCTTCGCCCACGTGATCTCGCCGGTCGTCGACCGGATCACCGCGAAGCGGACGCCGGGAGTCCTCACGCAGGCGGTCGGCTCCAAGGTCAGCGCCGCCGAGGTGGGTGGCCTGCTCGGCTTCATGTCCTCGAAGATCCTCGGCCAGTTCGACCCCTTCTTCGAGCCCTCGGGCCGGCTGCTGCTGGTCGCGCCCAACGCCGTCCACGTCGAGCGCGAGCTCGGCCTGGACCCGACCGACTTCCGGCTGTGGGTCTGCCTCCACGAGGAGACCCACCGGGTCCAGTTCACGGCCAGCCCGTGGATGCGCGACCATCTCTTCGCCCAGATCGAGGGGCTCTCCGAGGCGATGGACCCGGCCTCGATCTTCGACGGCGGCCTGCAGCGGGTCACCGAGGCGCTCAAGGGCAACGGATCGATCGTGGACGCGTTCGCGAAGCCCGAGCAGAAGGAGATCATCGACCGGGTCACCGGGATGATGTCGCTGCTCGAGGGCCACGCCGACGTGGTCATGGACGACGTCGGTCCCGGCGTGATCCCGACCGTCACCACGATCCGCAAGGCGTTCAACAAGCGCCGCCAGGGCATCGGCATGCTCGACCGCCTGCTCCGCCGCCTCCTCGGGCTGGAGGCCAAGATGGCGCAGTACCGCGATGGCGCGAAGTTCGTACGCCACGTGGTCGACCGGGTCGGCATGGAGGAGTTCAACGCCGTCTTCGCCGGCCCCGAGAACCTCCCGTCAAAGGCCGAGATCGTCGACCCGGACGCCTGGGTCACGCGCGTCCTGGCATGAGCCTCCACCCCTCGATCGCAGCCGTACGCCGCCCCGTCCGCGCCACGCTCGAGCAGCTCGAGCCGGGCGAGAAGGTGATCGTCGCCTGCTCCGGCGGAGCGGACTCGCTCGCACTCGCCTCCGCGGCGGTCTTCGAGGGCCACAAGCTGGGGCTGCACGTCATCGGCGCGACCGTCGACCACGGGATGCAGGAGGGCAGCGCGACGCAGGCCGCGAAGGTCGTCGGGCAGCTCGCCGAGATGGGCGTCGACGAGACGGTCACCGCCACGGTCGAGGTGAAGGCCGAGCGCGACGGTCCCGAGGCAGCGGCCCGGCAGGCCCGCTATGCGGTCCTCGATCAGCTCGCCGAGAACCTCGGCGCGAGCGTGATCCTGCTCGGCCACACCCGCGACGACCAGGCCGAGACCGTGCTGCTCGGGCTGACCAGGGGGTCCGGTGCCCGTAGCCTCTCCGGGATGCGCGCGCGGTTCGACCGCTACCGGCGTCCCCTGCTCGAGACGACCAGGATCGACACCGAGACCGCCTGCCAGATCGAGGGTCTCGACGTCTGGCAGGACCCGCACAACCGCGACTTCGCCTACACCCGCGCGCGCATCCGTCACCGGGTCCTGCCGACGCTCGAGGAGGACCTCGGTCCCGGGGTCACCGAGGCGCTGGCGCGCACGGCCGAGCAGCTCCGCGAGGACGCCGACTTCATCGACGACATCGCCGAGGCGATGCACCGCGAGCTCGGCGGCACCCTCCCGGTCGAGACGCTCGCCGGATATCCGCCCGCCGTCCGCACCCGAGTCCTCCGGATCGCCGCCCTCGAGGCCGGCAGCCCGCCCGCGGAGCTCACTCGCGAGCACGTCAAGGCGGTCGACCGGTTGATCACGGACTGGCGCGGCCAGCGCTGGATCGACCTGCCGGGACACCTGCGGGCGCGGCGTACGGACTCGTCGATCGTCTTCGAATCAGGCCCATTCACCGGCAGCATCTAGAGTGGCGCTCATGGACACCGAGTACGTCGGCGACGACCTCGTGAAGACCCTGTTCACCCACGACGAGATCCAGGCGAAGGTCGAAGAGCTGGCCCGCCGGATCGAGAAGGACTACGAGGGCGAGGAGCTCCTGATCGTCGGCGTCCTGCGCGGCGCGGTGATGATCATGGCCGACCTCGCGCGCGCCCTGAACCGTCACGTCGAGATGGACTGGATGGCCGTCTCCTCCTACGGCTCCGGCACGAAGTCGTCCGGGGTGGTGCGGATCCTGAAGGACCTCGACACCGACGTCACCGGCAAGCACGTGCTCGTCGTCGACGAGATCATCGACTCCGGTCTGACCCTGACCTGGCTGACCTCCAACCTCAACTCGCGCGGGCCGGCGAGCATCGAGATCGTGACCCTGCTCCGCAAGCCCGAGGCGGTCAGCATGCCGGTCGACGTGAAGTACGTCGGCTGGGACATCCCCGACGAGTTCGTGGTCGGCTACGGCCTCGACTTCAACGAGAAGTACCGCAACCTCCGCGACATCTCGACCCTCGCGCCGCATATCTACAGCTGAGCCCTGGGGCCTGCCTAGCGGGCCGGCCGCAGGCTGGCGATCACCTTCTCCAGCGCTGCGTCCGGGTTCGACCCCTCGGCGCCCCGGTCGGCGACGACCACGAAGAGCGCCGGGCCCGCGGGTGCGGGCACGGACACCACGGTCACCTCGATGCTCGGCACCGGGCACTTCTGGCTGAGCGGGGTGGCCGTGGCGGTCACCGCGGTCGCGGTGGTCCGGCCACGGTCGACCTCGACCGTCCGCGGCTCACCGAGCGACCCGGTCGGGTTGCTACCGCCGTCGTCCTGGGCAGCCTGCTTGGCCCAGTGCATCGCGGTGGCCTCGATCGAACCCTTGTCGGAGATCGAGCCCGGCGTCACGAAGCCGACCAGGGTGTGCCAGTTGTCGTCGCACCAGTCGTCCCCGTACGTCGCGATCCCATGCATGAGCGCGGTGATCTCGCCGGCGGGTGACTCGAAGCCGGCGAGCGTGTCCGGACCGGGCTCCCAGTCCGGAGGTACGTCGTAGGTCATCCGGTCCTTGGCCGAGGTCACCGGCTGCCAGGCACCGTCGGGGACCGGCGCGGGAGCGACCGACGCCGGCGCGGCCGCGCTCGGTGACCCCGTGGCCGCCGTGCCGGACGGCGGCGCCGCCGGACCACGTACGTCATCGGACTCCTGCGCCACGAGCCGCCAGGCGACCAGCCCGGCAGCGACCACGAGGACGACCAGGAGCACGACGAGCACTCCGACGAGAACCAGGGCGAGACGGCTGCCGGAGCCACCGCCCGACCCCGGTCCCGAGACTTTACTTTCGGCCATGGCGACACCCTAGGACGGTTTCGCTCCGGCACCTCGCCGGATCGCCGCTTTCGCTGATGGCAGAACCGCTCAGGTGGGTTCGGGCACGATTTGGCGTGTACCGTCGTTCTAAATGACGTGCACGCTCCCCGGCGTGCGGTGTCTGACCCCGTAACGGTTGAAAGAAGCCTGTGAAGCGCATATTCAAAGGTCCCTGGCTGTGGATCATCCTGGCAGTGCTCGGTGTGATCCTGGCGCTGCAGTACCTGGCCCCTCGTAACGGCGGCGACGAGATCACCACGAGTCAGCTGACGTCCTACATCGAGAAGGACCAGGTCAAGGAGATCACGTTCGTCGACGGCGACCAGGAGATCAAGGCGACCCTGGTCAAGGGCGTCCGCGACGGCGGTTCCGAGGTCACGACCTCCTGGGTCGACGGCGACCAGGAAGCGCTCATCGAGATGGTGCGCAAGACCCAGGCCGAGGGCGACAACCTCGAGAAGTTCAACTCCGAGGTGGCCAAGCCCTCCGTGCTCGGCTCGATCCTGAGCTTCCTGCTTCCGTTCGTGCTGATCATCGTGCTGTTCCTGTTCCTGATGAACTCGGTCCAGGGCGGCGGTGGTCGTGGGGTCATGCAGTTCGCCAAGTCCAAGGCGAAGCTGATCACCAAGGACATGCCGAAGACGACGTTCGCCGACGTCGCCGGTGCTGACGAGGCCGTCGAGGAGCTCCAGGAGATCAAGGAGTTCCTGCAGGAACCGGCGAAGTTCCAGGCCGTCGGCGCCAAGATCCCCAAGGGCGTCCTGCTCTACGGCCAGCCCGGCACCGGTAAGACCCTGCTCGCGCGTGCCGTCGCGGGCGAGGCCGGCGTGCCGTTCTACTCGATCTCCGGCTCGGACTTCGTCGAGATGTTCGTCGGCGTCGGTGCGAGCCGTGTCCGCGACCTGTTCGAGCAGGCCAAGGAGAACGCTCCCGCCATCGTCTTCATCGACGAGATCGACGCCGTCGGCCGTCACCGCGGCGCCGGCATGGGCGGTGGCCACGACGAGCGCGAGCAGACGCTCAACCAGCTCCTCGTGGAGATGGACGGATTCGACGTACGCGGCGGGGTCATCCTGATCGCAGCCACCAACCGTCCCGACGTGCTCGACCCGGCGCTGCTGCGCCCGGGCCGTTTCGACCGCCAGATCCAGGTGGACGCTCCCGACCTCGCCGGTCGCGAGAAGATCCTGCAGGTCCACGCCCGCGGCAAGCCGCTGGCCGGCGACATCGACCTCGACTCCGTGGCTCGCCGCACCCCGGGCTTCTCCGGTGCCGACCTGGCCAACGTGCTCAACGAGGCCGCGCTGCTGACCGCCCGCAGCGACCAGAAGCTGATCACCAACAAGGCCCTCGACGAGGCGATCGACCGCGTCATCGCCGGTCCGCAGAAGCGTACGCGCCTGATGAGCGAGCAGGAGAAGCTCATCACCGCCTACCACGAGGGCGGCCACGCGCTGGTCGCCGCGGCCCTGCCGGGTCCGGACGTGGTCCAGAAGATCACGATCCTGCCGCGCGGCAAGGCGCTGGGCTACAACCTGGTGATGCCCGACGACGACCAATACAGCCAGACCCGGTCGTCGATGCTCAACAAGCTCTCCTACATGCTCGGCGGCCGTGCCGCGGAGGAGCTCATCTTCCACGACCCGACCACGGGTGCCGGCAACGACATCGAGAAGGCGACCAACCTCGCCCGCGCGATGGTCACCCAGTTCGGCATGACCGAGCGTCTGGGTGCGATCAAGCTCGGGGAGTCCAACGGCGAGCCGTTCCTGGGCCGCGACATCGGCCACCAGCGCAACTACTCCGAGGAGGTTGCGGCCATCGTCGATGACGAGACCAAGAAGCTCCTCGCGACCGCTCACCAGGAGGCGTTCGACATCCTCGAGGAGAACCGGGACGTCCTCGACAACTTGGTCCTGCAGCTCCTGGAGAAGGAGACGCTCTCCAAGCAGGAGGTCGCCGAGATCTTCGAGCCGCTGCGTCGTCGCGACCCGCGTCCGGCCTGGACCGGCTCCGACACCCGCCGCCCGTCCGACCGTCCCGCGGTCGAGATCCCGCAGTGGATCGTCGAACGCGACAAGGAGAACCTCGCCAAGGCGATCCGCGCTGCCGGGAAGCAGTCTGGCACCCAGTCCGCCAACGGTGTCGACGTCACCAAGCCGACCGAGGCCGGTTCGCCCGAGGGCACCCCGCCCGCCTGATACTGAGCACATGTCCGAGACCTTCGATGATGTTGCGCCCGTCCACGTCCCCGAGCGGGACGTGGCGGACGTTCCGGCGTTCGACCAGAAGCGGGCCGAGGCGGCCGTGCGCGAGCTGCTCTACGCGATCGGGGAGGACCCCGACCGCGAAGGGCTGCTCGAGACCCCCGCCCGGGTCGCCCGCGCCTACCAAGAGGTGACCCGCGGGCTCCACCAGGCGCCCGAGGACGTGCTCACCACGACCTTCGACCTCGGCCACGACGAGATGGTCCTGGTCCGCGACATCGAGCTGTGGTCGATGTGCGAGCACCACCTGGTGCCGTTCACCGGGGTCGCCCACGTCGGCTACATCCCGGCGGAGTCCGGCAAGATCACCGGCCTGTCCAAGCTCGCCCGGCTCGTCGACGTCTACGCGAAGCGACCGCAGGTGCAGGAGCGGCTCACCACCCAGGTCGCCGACGCCCTCACCGACATCCTCGAGGCCCGCGGCGTCATCGTGGTGATCGAGGCCGAGCACCTGTGCATGACGATGCGCGGCGTCAAGAAGGCCGGGGCCCGCACGATCACCAGTGCCGTACGGGGCTCGATGCGCTCCAACGCCACCACCCGCGCCGAGGCGATGGCCCTGATCAGGGGTGGCACCCGCTAGTCCTGCGACACCTGGAAGGCTCCTCCGGCCCAGGCCGGAGGAGCCTTCCGGCTCAGTACCGCGAGATGCTCACGTAGCCGGGGCTGCCCGAAGCCGGCTTCTCGACGATGCAGCCGGCGTTGTACGCCGCGTTCCAGGCCGCTCTCTTGGCAGCGCTCGAGGAGGAGTAGGCGAAGTTGACCTGCCCGGCGTAGAAGCACAGCTTGTTCCAGGTCTTCGGCCCGACGATGCCGTCGGAGGTCAGGTAGGTCCACTTCTGGAAGCGCCGGACGTTGGTCTCGGTGTTGGCGCCGAAGCTGTTGTCCACGGTGAGCTGGTAGCCGGTGTAGCCGTAGGACTCGTTGTAGGCCGAGTCGATCCCGTTCAGCATGCGCTGGATGTAGCCGATGCAGGTGGAGTAGCCGCCCCGGGAGTACTGGGTCGCCGTGCAGCCCTTGCCGCTCGTGCCGCTGTAGGCGCTCGCCGGGGCCGCGGTCAGGGCGAGGCCGGCGGCGACGACGGTCGAGACCAGGAGGCTGGCGAATGCTCCTGAAATCCACTTGCTCATGAGTGTGTCCTCAACTTTCTGGGATCCGTGGATCCGTGTGTCCTTCGGTCGAAGGGCAGCCGCCACGTTAGGAACGCCGCGGGACGGCGGGTACCAACGAATCCGCGATCTCCGGGACCGAAACCGCAGTGGGTAGGGTCGTGCAGGTGAAGGTCATGGGGATCGTCAACGTCACGCCCGACTCGTTCAGCGACGGCGGACGGTTCTTCGCGACCGATGACGCCGTGGCCCACGGACACCAGCTGCTCGCGCAAGGGGCCGACCTGCTCGACATCGGCGGCGAGTCGACGCGCCCGGGGGCGACCCGGCCGTTGGTGGCCGACGAGCTCGCCCGGGTGGTGCCGGTCATCGAGACGCTGGCTCAGGAGGGCGCGACGCTCTCGGTCGACACGATGCGACCTGAGGTTGCCGAGGCGGCGCTGAAGGCGGGCGCCAAGATCATCAACGACGTCTCGGGCGGTCTGGCCGACCCCGGGATCCTGAAGGTCGCGGCCGAGCACGATGCGACGTACGTCGTGATGCACTGGCGCGCACACGGCGCGGAGATGCAGCACGACGACCACCTCGTCTACGCCGACGGCGTGATCGCCACGGTGAAGCAGGAGCTGGAGCAGCGGATCGAGGCGGCCCGAGCGGCCGGGATCCAGGACGACAACATCGTGATCGACCCGGGGCTGGGGTTCTCGAAGACGGCCGACGACAACTGGCAGCTGCTGGCCGGGGTGGAGGAGTTCCACAAGCTCGGCTACCCGGTGCTCGTCGGCGCCAGCCGCAAGACCTTCCTCGGCCACCTGCTGGCCGCTCCCGACGGCACGCTGCGCCCGGTGACCGAGCGGGAGAGCGCCCACGACGCGATCACCGTCTTCCTGGCGCAACGTGGTGTCTGGGCCACGCGTGTCCATGACGTACGTGCCGCCAAGGACGCCCTCGCGGCGGCCGCGAGACTGGGGATGATTCGATGAACATTGAGGAACCTGCCGACGAAATCCAGATCCTCGGTCTGGAGTGCTACGGCCACCACGGGGTGTTCGACTTCGAGCGCCGCGAGGGGCAGAAGTTCATCATCGACCTGGTCATCGGCACCGACTCCCGCAAGGCCGCCGCGACGGACGACTTGCAAGACACCGTGGATTACGGAAGTCTCGCGATGGCGGTCAAAACCAATGTTGAGCGCGACCCGGTGGACCTCATCGAAACGCTTGCCCAGCGGATCGCGGACATTTGCCTTGCAGACATCCGCGCACTTTGGGTACGTGTTACGGTTCACAAACCGGGGGCGCCTATCGAAGCGACGTTCAAAGACGTCACCCTGA
This sequence comes from Nocardioides turkmenicus, assembly GCF_011045035.1. Taxonomy (GTDB): domain Bacteria; phylum Actinomycetota; class Actinomycetes; order Propionibacteriales; family Nocardioidaceae; genus Nocardioides; species Nocardioides turkmenicus. The sequence goes on along the minus strand of NZ_JAALAA010000002.1, from coordinate 144,375 downwards.
CGATCACCCGGAGGCAGAGCACGTGACAGAAGTACCCAACCCGTACATCATCGACGCCGACACGCTCACCGGGGAGATGCGGCCGATCCGGCGGGCGGTGCTGTCTCTCGGCTCCAATCTCGGGGACCGGTTGGCAAACCTGCAGGACGCGTTGAACACCCTCGCCGAGACCCCGGACGTCTGGGTGACCACGATCTCGCCGGTCTACGAGACCGAGCCGGTCGACTCGCCCGAGGGTGCCGAGCTCTACCTCAATGCGATCGTTCTCGCCGACACCACCCTCACCCCGACGCGCCTGCTCGACCGTGCGCTCACCATCGAGGACGCCTACGGACGTTCGCGCAGCGGCATCTTCAACGAGCCGCGTACGCTCGACATCGATGTCATCGCGGTCGGCGACAAGATCCTCGAGGAGGAGTCGCTGACCTTGCCGCACCCGCGTGCCCACCAGCGCGCCTTCGTGCTCAAGCCGTGGCTGGACCTGGAGCCGGCTGCGGAGCTTCCGGGCAAGGGACCGATCGCCGCGCTCTTCGAGCAGTCCGACCAGACCGGCATCACCCGCCGCGACGACCTCGTCCTCGAGCTCTGAGCACAGCACCCGAGGATCCCGACCAGGGTCCTGAGAAGGATCCCGCCGACGACGAGCGCCGGCTCCGCCCGATGTCGGGCGGAGCGATCACGGCATGGGCGGTGATCGGGATCGTCGGCGGCTGGCTGGCGCATCCCGTGCTGGAGAGCTGGCGCGGGGTCGCCCCGGTCGTCACCTGGGCGCAGCCGGTGGTGCTGCTGCTGATCGCGGCCACCCTGGGTGTGACGGCGTGGATCACCCACCGCCAGCTGCAGGTACGCGGTGAGCGGATCGAGGCGCACCAGGCGGTCAACCGGCTGGTGCTGGCCCGCGCCTGCACCCTGGTCGGAGCGCTCCTCGCCGGCGGCTATCTCGGCTACGCGGTGAGCTGGCTGGGCTACGACGCCAACACCGCCGCAGGGGAGCGACTGGTGCGCTCGACCCTGGCGGCGGTGGCCGGAATCGCGATCGTGATCGCCTCGCGACTCCTCGAACACGCGTGCCGGGTCCGCAAACAGGATGAAAACTAGCCGTACCGTGGAAGCATGCCTTCCCCATCCGCAACTTCAGTCACACGCAGGCGTCAGCGAAGCACACGCCTGACGGTTGCTGTAGCCCTGCTGGCGCTGGCCGCCATCACGATCGCTGCCGCGGTGACCTCCGGGTCCTGGCTGGTCGTCGTGCTCGCAGCCGTTCTCGGGCTCGCCTGTGGCGCTGCCGCTACCAAGATCACCCACTCCGAGCTCCTCCAGACCCGCCGCGACTGGGCGCGCGACCGCGCCGCGCAGGCCCAGGCCTACCGGGTCGAGTCGGAGAAGCGCGCCGCGGAGAACGCCGAGTTCCGCGAGCACATGGATGCCAAGCTCGCCGACCGCGTCCAGGCCGTCGAGGAGCTCGAGGCCGCTCTGGCCGCTGCTCACCAGCGTGCCGCCGAGGCCGTCCGCCGTCGTGGCGAGGAGGCCCGCCGGGCCGCTCAGGCCGAGCTCCGCGGTGAGCAGCTCGAGGCCAGGCTCCAGGCGGTCGAGGCCGATGCCGCCGAGGCGGCCATCCGGGTCGCCGAGCTGGAGTCGGAGCTGGACGCCGTACGCGCCGAGCTGGAGGCCGAGCGCACCAGCTGGACAGGGGCCCAGTCCGCCTGACCGACGGGCGGCACACGGATGTACGGATGGTGACGGAACGCCAACATTCGCGTCGCGACCTGCGTCGACGCGCGTAAAACGCCACCGTGATGGCCCGATCCATACTCGGGCGGGTAACTGTCGGCGGTCTGCCTCGTTATGATTTTTCCGAACGGGTAACGCGACCGTCGCGTCCCCGCGCTCCGCGGTGACGCCGCGACGAGGGTCGTTGGAAAGGGGGAAGCCGGTGACGTTGATCGCCGAGCAGGCAGTCACGATCACTGAAGGCCTTTCCTACCTACGCGACCTGATGGTCACGTACGCGAAGAGAACGCCGGTGACCTCGGTCGCTGTGCTGGGGAACGCCCCTCTGGGCCCCAGCGACATCCGGGCACAGGCGATCGACGACTCCGACCTGGTTATCCGCGTGAACAGCTTCGTGCTGGATGTCCCCGGCGAGCCGCGCTGCCAGGGGTCGCGGGCAGACGTCGTGGTCTGGAACCGGATCACCCGCCCGACCCGGTTCACGTTCGATCGCTACCGCGAGCGCCTCTACCTTCTCGCCGAGCCCATGCGCTTCCATGGCCGTCCCGAGGTGTGGCCGCAGTCGTGGCCGCCCGATCTGGGGTTCGTGCCTCTCCCCAATGCCGAGATCCTGCCTCGTATCGGCGACGAGCTCGACATCCCCTGGCGCGCAGAGAAGCTGGCTCCGACAACCGGATTCACCGCCGCGTGGCTGGCGGTCAACCTGTTCCCGGAGTGCGACATCCGGCTGTCGGGGTTCTCGTTCATCGATGATCCGGGTCAGACGGAGTGGACCTACCAGGTCGGTGGGTCGTCGCCGGTGGCCCCGGAGCATCGGATCGAGGCAGAGGCGCGTGTGATGACTGACTGGCTCAAGGAGGAACGGGTGTCCCTATGGCGTTGAACCGGCTGCGGGGCGAGGTCATCAGAAAGGTCAGGTCTGCTGCTGAGGCGGAGGAGTCGCGGGCCATCATCGAGGAGCTGCGCGCGATCACCGACCGCCAGCGGGTACGCATCGGAGACCTCGAGCGCGAGCTCGCTCGGGTCAGCCCGCAGGTCGCTGCTCTCGAGGCGCGCCTGGAGACGCTTCGCGACATCGTCGAACGAGGCAACATCGCGACGACCGCTGCGGCAGGCGGCGACGTCGACACCGCCGCGATCTGGGCCGAGATCCAGCGTCAGCAGGAGCAGGTGCGCGCTCGCATCACCGCAGCCACGCGGTTCGAAGAGCGGTTGCGGAGGCTCGAGGAGCGAGCGACTTAAGGTGAAAACCGTGCCGCATCCCGCTCTGAGCATCGTGATCCCGTTCCACAACGTGGAGCCCTTCCTGCAGACGTGCCTGGAGTCGCTCCGCGCCCAGACCTTCTCGGATTTCGAGGTCGTCATGGTCGACGACGCGTCCACCGACGGGTCCGCGATCGTCGCCGACCGGTTCGCGTCGTACGACTCCCGCTTCCGGGTGGTCTCGTCGGAGAAGGTCGGGGTCGGCGTCGCCCGGAACATCGGGGTGCAGAACAGCACGGGCGACCTGCTCGCGTTCGTCGACGCCGACGACTACGTCCCCGAGTACGCGTACCAGCTCATGACGGACACGCTGGCGAGCACCGGGTCCGACTTCGTGGCCGGCAACGCCCGCCGGTTCGACTCGGTGTCGGTCTGGCAGTCGTGGTCCCACCGGCGTCCGTTCGTCACCACCCGGATGGCCACCCACTGCAGCCGCACCCACATCCTCGGCATCGACCGCTACATCTGGAACAAGGTCTACCGGCGCGACTTCTGGGACTCCGCCGGCCTCAGCTACCCGGACATGCTCTACGAGGACTACCCGGTCGCCCTCGCCGCCCACATCCGCGCCCGGCAGGTCGACGTCCTCGCCGACCCCGTCTACTACTGGCGCCACCGCGACGGCGGCGAGGCGTCGATCACGCAGAGCCACTGGAACCTCGACAACCTCGGTGACCGCGTACGCTCCGCCGAGATGCTCTTCGCGATGGTCGACGAGCACGCTCCCTACCTGTCCGACCTGGTGAAGTCGCATCTCACCGCGACCGACGTGCAGGTGCTCGCCCGGTCGATCGAGGACCACCCGGCCGACGAGGCCGGACGCATCTTCGACCTGGCGGCGCGCTACCTGTCGCACATCGACGAGGCGATCCTCAACCGTCAGGGACCGTTCGAGCGGCTCGTGTTCGATCTGCTGAAACGTCGTCAGCGCGACGCGCTGACGACGTTGACCCGCTATCGCGCCGAGCACGGGACCCAGGCGCCGCTGGCCCGCCGGAAGGACGGCTGGTACGCGAAGCTCCCCTCCTTCGAGGACGCCGCGGTCGGCGCTCCCGACTCTGTCTTCCGGCTGGCCCCCGCCTACATGAAGGCCAAGGCGGTGGCGACCGAGGCCTGGTGGAGCGGCTCCCGCGTCGAGGTCCGGGTCAACATCGGCATCAACACCCTCGCGCTGGCCCCACGCACCCGCTTCAAGGTGTGGCTGGAGAGTCCCACCGGTGCCCGGGTTCCGGTCGACCATGTCACCCGGCCGCGGGCGATCCCCTTCGGCCAGGTGGACCGGTCCACGCTCGAGCTGAGCATCGACCCGGCGCGGCTGGCGGGCGACCGTCAGTGGCGCCTGATGATTGACATCCGCAACCGCGACGTCCGCGACGTGATCCAGGTGACGACCTCAGGAGACGGACGCGAGCGGTGGCAGGGCTGGCGGCGCATCGGCAACCGCTGGTGTCGCCCCGGGCGGCTCCCCGGCGGCTTCGGGATCACGGTGCGCGACCTCCCGGACGCGTGGGTGGACCACGCCACGGACCTCGGCGACGAGATCGAGATCCGGGGCGCGTTCCGAGGCACTCCTCCTGCGAGCGCTGAGCTGACGCTCACCGGCCGCGGTGGCTCGGTGGTGACCCATCCGCTGACGATCGGCGAACGGGGGGACCGGGGCATCACGCCGTGGCGGGTGACGGTGCCCGTCGAAGCAGTTCTCGAGAAGTCCGGGCTGGACATGCCCATGGAGGAGATCGTGCCGACCCGGGTGAAGATGATCCGGAAGGGACGTACGTCACCGCTGCCGGTGCATCCCGACTTCCTCGGTTCCCGCTCCCTGATGAAGGGGCGGGCGGTCAACGCCACCCGCGACCCGAACGGCTCCTTCGTCCTCACCGCGACGCCCGACCGCCCGGTCGTGCACGACGCCTGGTGGCAGGGCGAGGATCTGGTCCTGCGTGGCCCGGACGGCCCCCGGCTCGAGTCCACCGGTGCGGTGCTCCGCACCTGGCCGACCCCGGAGAAGCTCCTCGACGTCTCCCTCGACGTGGCCGATCGTGACGGGGTCTTCCTGGTCACCGTGCCCGTGGGTAGGTTGCGGAGCACGGCGGTCGAGCACGGTGCCTGCGAGACGACGCGGTGGTCGCTGCTGGACGGCCGTGACCACAAGCCGATCGTCGTGGCCCGGGAGCTCTGTGAGCGGGTGCCACAGCCCGCCGCGGACGAGGCGGCGAAGCTCGAGTTCGGATGGTCCGACGAGATCCACCTGCGGCTCGCGCCGGTCACGCCCAGCGAGGCGTGACCGGCCTAGCGACGGCCGCCGAGGACCCTTCTGAGCAGACGAGCCGCGCGCCGAGCCCCGGGGACGCGTGCGCAGCGGCCGCGGACCCGCCTGAGCAGGTCTGACGCCCGCTTGGACACCCTGCTGACCGGCGTCGCCCGGCCGGCGCTCAGCTGCTCCTCCAGCTCCTTGATGCGACTGTTGAGGGCCGCGACGTCGCGCCGGGCTGCCATCCGGACCTCGTGGGTCATCGTCTGACGCTGGCGCATCTGCTGCTTGAACCAGGTGACCTGTCCGCGCAGCGCCTCGTTCTCGTCCTTCAGCTTCTGCCGTTCGCTCGGGTCGGCGTCCGTGCTGACCGGACGGGACGCGACCACGGGTGTCATCCCGGTCGACGCGAGTGCGGACTCCCGCCGGCGGCGCACCTGGCGTACGTCGGCCGGGGTCACCGTCATGTCGATGGTCGCCGCGAGCAGGACGGTGAGCTCGTCGCGGCCGCGACCGGCGGGCCAGGGGTGGCGCCACCCGGTCACGCAGAGGAAGGCGGCCAGCTCGTCCAGCAGCCCCAGGAAGATCTCGTCGGCGGACTCGGCCAGCTTCACGGCTGACTCGTGGACGGGGACGACGACGCCGGCGTCGAGGCCGATCTCGTCGACCTGGAGACCGCACCATCGCTCGGGGGCGCCGTCCACCGCGTCGCGCAGCAGGCGTACGTGGCGGCGAAGGCCCGACGCATCGCGCCGTGCCGAGTCGCGCATGGCCTCGACCAGCCACGACCGCTCGGCAGCGACCCAGGTCGTCTCCTCGCCGGTGCGATCGACACCGAGGACGCTCGGGACCGGGGCGAGGCCCCGGGTGACCAGCCATCCGCCGGCGGCTGCCGCGGCTCCCAGCGTGTCCAGCGCCTGGCCCAGCGCCGGCTGGACCTCGCGCAGCGTGGGGGTGTCGGACGGGCGGCCGTGGGCGATGGCGAGCGCCATCGAACAGGCCTCGGGTACCGCCGCCAGCGTCGGAGCGTCGACCTCGGGCCACAGCGTGTGTCCGCGACCCTCGAACCGCGCGGCGGCGTCCGCGAGGCTCCGCGGGATCGACCGGTCGTGGACCGGGAACGACCAGGCGGTGTTGTCGTTGGCGGCCTCGGGTGCGACGGCCCTGAGCTGTGCGAGCGGTGAGGCCGGGTTGGGGACGGCCACGGCCAGACGAGCCTCGGGCGTCGCGACGCCGGCGAGGTGGTCGGAGATCGCGTGCCAGTCCGCCGGGGCCGAGTCGATCGTCGCGACCCGTCCGAAGCCGTCCAGCGCGAGCACGGCGTCGACCGGTCGGTCCGGCGTCCAGGAACGCAGGTCACCGCAGACGACGTCGACCGAGCCGGCGGCGTACCGCCCGGACACGGTCTCGGCGTCGGAGTGCGCGCGGAGGAGGACGGTCGTCGCCGCGGCTCGACCGACGGCTGCATCCAGCAGGTCGAGGTCGTGCGGGCCGACGACGAGCAGGTGGGACGCGCCGCTCGCCGTCGCGACCGCGAGCCGGGTCAGGACCGGTCCTCGGGGGAGGGTGCGGGCATCGGCCAGGTCGGACCAGTCGTACATGTCCCCGGCGATGACGCCGTAGGTGGTCGTCGAGGCGGTGTCGACGTCGTTCATCCAGTGATCTCCCATCCGAAGAGCGCGCGCAGCTCGGCCGGCGACGCCATCGAGTCCAGCCCGAGCTCCTGCACGGTCGTGGCGCGTACGGCCTCGGCGTCGGTCTCGACGCCATGGAACTCAGGAAACAGACGCCTGGCCTGCTCGTTCCCGTCCCGGACGCTCGCGTCCCTGACGTCGGCGAAGGTCATCGGGTCGCCGTAGACAGCGACCTCGGCGCCGACCGACGCGCCGTAGAAGATCGCCGTGGTCAGCCGGTTGGAGGCGACCCGGCGGTGGCGGATCTGCTCGGCGTACTGCTTGTGGAGGAAGCGCTTGTCCGTGCCCTGGCGCAGCGTGCCGCGCTTGCCGTGGCAGATGACCCGGAAGCCGGCGTCCTCGTAGCGGCGACGGATCTCCGGCATGTCGTACTCGATCCAGTACAGGCAGACGGTGACCGGGCCTTCCTCGGTGTCCTTGATCTCCGCGATCAGCCGGTCGTGGTCGCCGCTGACCTCACCGTGGTCCCAGGTGTGGAACGGGTAGAAGATGGTGCCCTCGCGCTCGGCAGGGTCGGGAATCGGCTCGACGTCCTTCTTGAGCTCGAGCAGGTAGTTCCACGGAGCGCCGATCACGGCGTAGTCGCGCCAGCCGATCGCCTGTCCGCGGCGCAGGTTCGCGTGGGACCAGACGAACTTGGGGAAGCCGTAGGGCGGCTCGTGGCCGGGGCCGAAGCCGTGGAGGAGGTTCCAGCCGTGCTGGAGCACACCCCAGATCGTGCGGGGCTCCTCGAAGGAGAGCCCGCAGTACTCGGACAGGATGTGTGCGTGTCCGTACCAGTGATTGCTCGTGTCCAAATGTCAGTCTCCGAGATCTAGCGGCCTGAATCGGCCCGCTCAGGTCGCACGCCGAGGCATGTCTGAGTGTATGTGCGGTTCCGGGTCGGACTTGACCGCGACCACCAGGACCGAAGACCCGAATGCCAGATCGATCCTGGGCAGCAGCCGCTCGTCGATGCGGCTCGCGCCGAGCAGGACCTTCTCGATCGCGGGCGACACCTCGGGGAGCGGCGCGACGCCGCCGCTGGGAAGCTGCTGGGCAGTGCCGCGCTCCTTGAACCGCGTGACCAGCCGCTGGGCCGCGAACATCGGGAACGTCCCCGCGAAGCCGTACGTCGCACGCACCGGCGACAGCCCGGCCGCCCTGACCGCGTCCACCGCCCGCCGCCGCGTGTAGCGCCGGTGGTGGTGGTTGTGGTCGTCGTGGCTGGTCCAGGCCCAGTCGTACGCCGGCACCGACATCAGGAACCGGCCACCGGGGGCGAGGACGCGCGCGATCTCCGCGAGGGCGGTGGCCTCGGGCTCGCAGTGCTCGATGACGTCGAAGGCGGCGACCACGTCGAAGGAGCCGTCGGCGAAGGGCAGCCCGGTCGCGGAGCCGCACACGCCGCCGGCGGCCAGACCGCGCGGGTCGACGTCGAGCGAGACGTGGTGCTCGGCGGTGCCCTCGAGCCAGGTCACGCTCGGTCCGTCCGCGCTGCCGACATCGAGGAGGCGGCGTGGGGTGCCGACGTACGGCTTCATGACGGTCTCGAGGATGCGGGTGCGCGCCCGGTACCACCAGTAGTCACCCTGGGCGATCGACGGAGACCCACCCGCCCGGGTGCCCAGCAGCATGCCCAGCTCGGTCATCGGATGGAGATCTCGCTCACGTGAGTCGGAAGGGCGGACGTGCCAGCAGCGTAGGTCAGCGCGACGTCATCGGCGGTGCGACGCACGCCGACGGCGAACGGTGTTCGTGCCCGTCGCCCGAGCTCGGGCCACACGACGCTGCGGACGCGGAGGTCGCGTACCTGGCCGGGGGAGTCCGCTCCCGGGATGCGCAGCCTCGCCCGGCGCCTGAAGATGCGGTTGATCTCGCCGATGACGGCCGCGAGGGTCACGCCGGTGCCGGCGGCCAGGATCTTGACGACGGCGTTCGATCCGGAGCGCTGGGCGTGCTCGTGAAGCCCGTCGAGGGCCTCGACGATCATCTCGGCGCAGTCGCCGACGTAGAGATAGTCCCGGATCGTGTCGAAGGAGACCCGGACCGGCAGCGGCGTGCCGCGCAGCTGAGCTAGGCACAGCTGGGAGACGAGGCCCTGCGGCTTGGAGAGCTTCTGGCCCGGTCCGTAGAGATTTGTGATCCGGCCGAGGAGCGCCACCGACCCGGTCTCGGCGCAGAACGCGGTCAGCGCCTCCTCCATGGCCAGCTTGGCCGAGCCGTACGCCACCAGCGGGCGCGGCTCGGAGAGCTCGGTGAACGGCGGATCGGCCGAGCCGGCGTAGACCCCGCCAGCGGAGGAGGCAAAGAAGAACGCGGCCCGGGTGTCGGGCCGCAGCGCCGCTCGCAGGTCGGTGAGCACCTCACGGAAGAGCGTCACCTCGGTCTCGAGCTCGTCGGCCGGGGTGGCCACGATCCCGGCGCCCGCGCACCAGGCGACGTTGACGCGGCCGTCCGTCGCCGAGGCGACGAAGGAGGTGAGCTCCGATCTCAGGACGTCGCGCGCGGCGACCGGGTCGTGCCAGGGCACGCTCACCATCCGCACGGGTGCGCCGGAGCGCTCCAGGGCGGTGGCCACGTGGCGACCGAGCAGGCCGCCACCGCCGACGACGAGCGTGGGCGGTCTGGACGGGGACGGGTGGCCGGTCACTCGGCGCGACCAGGTAGCGGCCCATCACGGAGCGGGCCGTTCGCGGGATCGCTGACGATGACGTAGAGCGGCTTGCCCATGGCCATGTTGACCGCGACACCGAGGTATTCGGCGATCACTCCGAGAGTCAGCATGATGGCCCCGGAGCAGACCAGCACAGCCGCCATCAGCGAGGTCCAGCCCTGGACCGGGACCCCGCCGGCGAGGCGGGCGACGACGAGCGCGACCGCGAGGACGATGCCGGAGGCGGCGAGCAGCGCTCCGCAGATGCTGACCACCCGCAGCAGCCGGGTGCCGCCGGTGAGCACCATCCGCCAGAAGTGGGACATCAGGGAGCGGTAGTTGTAGCCCGAGGGCCGCTCGCCCTCCTCGCGCAGCTCCACGGGGCAGGTCGCGACGTCCGAGATCACCCAGCTCAGCGCGACGTCGAGGTAGACCCCGTTGGCGGCGTAGGCGGACACGCTCCGGCCGTACTCGCCCAGGATCAGCCGGAAGCTGTTGAACTGCCGCGCGCTCCCGCCGGGCATGAGCCGGTCGACGACGGCCTTCGAGCCGCGCGAGGTCAGGTTGCGTACCGGACCGTGGGGCGCGAGGTTGGTGGGGCGGGCGTAGACGAGGGCGGCCCGCTCCCGGAGCGCGGTGTCGAGCATCGGCCCGATGTAGGCCGGGTCGTGCTGGCCGTCCTCGTCCATCGTGACGATCCAGTCCGAGCCCGACGACGCCAGGCCGGCGAGGGTCGCGGCGTGCTGGCCGAAGTTGCGGCTCAGCCAGATCGGGCGGACGTTGTCGTACTTCTCGGCGAGCTGCCGGATCGCCAGATCCGAGGTGTCCGGGCCGTGGTCGTGGACCAGCAGGATCTCGGCGATACGCCCCTGGTGCCCGTCCGTCGTGACGAACGGCTCCGCGAGATCGACGATCTCGCTCACCAGGTCCGGAAGCGTGTCGGCACCGCGGTAGACCGGGATCACGACGGAGACAGTGTGGGTGAGGGACATCGCTAGGAAAATAGCGCATCCGGAGGGTCTTCGGTGTACTCCGTGTAGTCGTTTTGTTGGCATGATCGCCCGCGTGACTGCAGACCCGGCAACCGTGGGCGCCGCCCGTGACCCAAAGCCCTCCTCGGACCGCCTGTTCTCGGGCCGCGCGCTCTCCGGAGGATCCTGGTCCGGGCTGCTCCCGGGGGTGCTCGTCGTTGCTCTGACTCTCGTGCTCGCGATGGTCGTGGCCGGCGTCGCTGTCGGTGATGCTCTGCTCTTCACCGGGTACGTCCTGGCGTTCCTCACCTTCCCCGGCACCGTGGTGTGGCGGTCGGTCGCCGGACCTGGACCGGGGCTCGGCAACGACCTGGTGCTCGGCACCATCCTCGGGCTCGTCCTCGAGATCCCGGTCTATCTCCTGCTGCGGCTGTTCGACCTCACGCCGCTGATCTACGGCTACCCGGTCGCGGTGCTGGTCGTCACGCTGGTCGTGCTCCGGCGCCGCCGGCGGGTCGGTCCGGTCGTGGTCGGGCGGGCGAGCCTGTGGTCGTGGGCCGGGGCGGCGGTGGCCTGCGTACAGATTCTGCTGGTCACCAAGCAGATGTGGACCTACCGACCCCTCGACGCGTTGCGGGCGCCGTACGTCGACGAGCCATTCCACCTCGCCATCGCCGGCGACCTGCTGCACCACTTTCCCGCCCAGATGCCGTGGGTCGAGGGCACCCCGCTCTTCTATCACTGGCTGGTCTACGTCCACCTGGCGTCGGCGGCGACGGTCACCCATATCGAGCTCATCGTGCTCATGCGCAGCCTGTCGATCGGGTTGCTCGTGCTGCTCACCGTCGCAGGAGCGTACGCAGCAGCCACCCGCCTCACCGGACGGCCGTGGACCGGCTTCGTCGCTGCCCTCGTCCTCGCCATGGGTGCCACTCCGGACTTCTTCGGCTGGACGAGCCTGGTCGCTCCCGCGCAGCTCGCCTTCGACTCAGTCACCCGTGCCTTCTACAGCCCGACGCACGCGTTCGTGATGCCGCTCCAGATGGTCCTGATGGTGCTGATCGTCGAGATGATCCGGCGGGAACGGTGGCGATGGCGGCCGTGGCTGCTGACGGTGGCCGTCATGGTCGCCGTGGCCGGCGCGAAGTCCTCGGCCCTGCCGACGGTCATCGCCGCCCTGCTGCTCGCGCTGGTCGTCGCTGCCGTGCTGCGCCGCAAGCAGATGGTCCGCACCCTTGCGACCCTGTTCGGGTCGGCCGTGGCCGTCTTCCTGGTCGCGCAGCAGGTGTTCTACGGCGGCGGCACCCGAGCGACGACGATCGACATCAACGGGAGCACCGTCCAACGGCTGGGCATCCTGATGCTGCCGGAGGGGGAGACCCTTCCCGGGTCCGCGCCGGTCTCGATCTGGATCTGCTTCACCGTCGGGTTCGCCCTCGGCGCCGTACCGCTGATCATCGCCCTGGGTCGCGGCGGCTGGCGCCGCCCCGAGCTCGTGTTCCTGGTCGGCCCATGGGCTGCTGGTGCCGGTGCGCTGATGGTCCTGAGCCACCCGGCGCTGAGCCAGGCGTACTTCCTCTTGGGTGCCGCCGGCTTCTTCGCCGTGGCCACCGCCGTCGCGCTCTCGGACCTCCTCCCCGTCGAGCTGTCACGGCGCGACGTCGTACGCATCCTCGGCTGCGCCGCTCTCGGCTGGCTCGCGATGGTGGCCGTGAGGCTGATCGTGGGCGGCAAGATGCCCGCCACCGGCTCGGTCTTCACGTCGACGTTGCTGACCCAGCTCGCGATCGGGCTGCTGGTGCTCGCCGTCGCGGTCGTCCTCGTGCTGGTGTACGCCAGGCGCGCCACGATCGCGGCGATCCCGGCGGTCGTCGCGCTGATGCTGGGAGTCGTGCTCGCCGGCGCACCGCAGACCACGGCCCTCGCCGTGGTCGGCCCCTCGCTCTCCCGGGCTCCCGACACCGACATCATCGGACCTGGTGGGATCGCGGCCGCCCGGTTCGTCCGCGAGCACTCGCAGCCGGACGAGCTGATCGCGACCAACGCCCACTGCATCGGGCTGCCCGTGCCCGACTGCGACCGCAGGAACTTCTGGATCGCGGCGTACGCCGAACGCCGGGTGCTCGTTGAGGGCTGGGCCTACATCGACCCGCTCGTCGTCGGGCAGCCGTCGACCGACCTCAACAACTCGGCCTACCTGCCCTTCTGGGACCCCGAGCTGCTCGCGGCCAACGACGCGGCCATCACCCGGCCGTCGCGGGCGACGATCGCCACCCTGCGCGACGACTACGGCGTCGACTGGCTCGTCGTCGACCGCCGCTACCGCGCCGACCTCCCGGGCATCCGCCGCCAGCTCGGCCAGCCGCGCTTCAAGGGCGGGCTGTACTCCGTGTTCGACCTGCGCTGAGGAGTCCGTGGTTCAGGTAAGTGGGCCTCAGGGCTGAGCCTGCGGGGCTGGCAAGCCGTGTAGCCGGTGACTCGGAGCTCGCTGGGCGTGTTCGCAGTAGGTCAAGCAGGCAGGCTGATGCCTCGGAGTACGTCCACCTGAATGATCCCGTCAGCCGCACGAGCGAGCTTCGCATCGCTGGTCAGCAGCGGTAGGTCGAGCTCGTCGGCGAGGCTGACGAACAGTGCGTCGTACATCCTGAGCATCTTCGATGCCGCCAGTCGGGCGGCGCGCTCGAGGCGATCGGCTCCGGTCTGGTGAACGGTGACACCGAGATCGTCGATGATGCGGACCGCGGCGGCGAACTCGTCCTCCGAGAGCAAGTTGGCCAGGAGACCCTTCTTTCGCAGGACCCCGGCGACCTCGACCCTCGCGAAGTCGACCGTCGCAGCGGTGATCGTCTCATTGACCAGGGCTTCCTGGATCTCTCGCGCATGCTCGAAACCGTCTTGGTCGACGAACCAGCGAATGAAGACGCCCGTGTCGACCACGTAGACGTCAGCCACGGTCGCCAGTGCGCAACGCGTCGATTTCTTCGTCCACCCCGGTGACACCAGCCATCCGCTGCTGGACCGTCTTGAGCGTCGCGACTGCTTGAGCGCGTCGCTCATCACGCCGGATCAACTGCAGCACGGGGGCCAGCTGCTCTTCCGGCAGCCGATCCACCAGCTGGTGGAGCTCATCCCTCATTGCGCTCATGCTCCTAGTGTAGGCCGCCGCGACCGCCATGGGGCGGATCATGATTGCGGGGGGATCGCGGACGCGATCTAGGAGACGGCGATCGATCAGGGCGTACGCAGGTGACGACTCAGCGGCGCAGGAGGCCGCGGAGCGACCTGCGGCGCGGCTGTGCCGCTTCCCTGCGACGGGCACGGGCCGCCTCGACCTCCTCCTGGATCTCCTCCGGGATCGTGTGGAGGCCCTGCATGACCAGCTTCACGACCTGCATGACCTCGTCACCGGGGATGGAGGCGTAGTCGCCGATGTTGTAGTCGGGGAAGGTGCTCTGCTCGATCATCGCGGTGAAGTCGAAGCCGCCGAGCTTGCCGATGAGGAGGTTGTCCTCGCGGTAGTCGTCGAGGAGCTCCTGGCGGAACTCGGGGGTCATGTAGACCGCGCTGGTGTTGTTCCAGCCGAGCTGGGTGGTCAGGGTGACGAAGTCGCCGCGGATCATCTGGATCCACCTCAGCCGGGTGGCCTTCCAGGAGTCGGCGCCGCGGAGCCGGCCGCGCATCGGCGCCGCCGCCACGATCGGAGCCAGGTGGCGCGCGGTCTCGACGGTCCGCCAGCCGGATCCGACGTTGGTCGCGCCGGCCCCGTTGCCCTGGAGAGGGAGCTCGCAGGTGCTGAGGAAGTCAGCGACGGCGTTGCCGTCGCGCAGCTCCTTGCGGATGAACGGGCGGAGCCGGAGGTCGACGCCCGGGATGGCGGTGGTGATGGTGTCCGCGAACTGGCCGTAGTGGAGGAAGCTCATGTCGAGCGGCGACCACTCCCGGAAGTCCTCGAAGGGCAGGTCGACCAGCTCGGCGTGCTCGGGCCGCATGACCATCAGCCGCTCGACGTAGAAGGCGTTGTAGAACGTGGCCTGGTCGCGTACGTAGTGGACCCAGCGGACCTGCGCACCCGCCTGGCGCGCGTACTCGCCGATCGCGCTGATGTGCTCGGGCTTGAGCAGCGAGAACGCCTCGCACGAGATCACCGTGGTCTCGGCGGTGCCCGAGGCGATCGACTCGACGAGCTGCTCCCACGTGCCGAGGGCGGGGGAGAAGAGCACCTCGCCGAGCAGCTGGGAGTAGAGGTTCTGGTGCTGGATGCTGTGCTCGCCGCGGCCGATCGTCGGATAGGCCACCTCGGGCGGCAGGCTCCCCTCGCGACTTGCGCGTGCCAGGAAGGTCTGGATCGCCGTGCTCCCGGTCTTGAAGGTGCCGGAATGGACGATCAGAGTCTTCTGCATGGAACGCTCCCCATGTCGCTGCTGGAACGGAAGGGTGCGACATCCCCTGTGTGTACGGATCCTACTTGCCGAGGCTCACTGGCCGAGCTTCTTCTGCTCGATCTGAGCATTGATCTCGACCAGCTCGGGATGGTCCTCCAGCAGTGCGACGAGGCCGTGTGTGTCGAGACGGTGCGCGTCGTGGTCCTCGATGAGGGTCCTCAGCAGCCGCAGGTCCTCGGGGGTGTCCAGGGTGATCCGGTACGCCGAGGCGTCCCGCTCCCACGGGAGGTTGAGCTTGGGCCGGATGCTGTCGGTGTAGAGCCACGGGGTGACGTGCTCGCGGTGGGGCTGCTCGGTCGCGAGCCGGTCGGCATCGAGCAGCGCCGTGGCCGAGAAGACCTCGAAGTCGAGCCCGCGCGGGTAGGTGCGCTCCAGGGCGTTGCTGGCATAGAGCGCGGGGTCGTCGGCGGCGACCCAGGCGTCGATGCCGCGGCGTACTACCTCGCCGTCGATGAGCGGGCAGTCGCTGGTCACCCGGACGACGACATCGGGCCGGAACTCCCGCACCGCCAGCGCGAAGCGGGAGAGCACGTCGTGCTCGCTGCCGCGTACGACCCCGGCACCGAGCTTGTCGGCCAGCACGGCGACCGGGTCGTCGTCGGCGTTGGTGGTCGTCGCGACGATCACGGGGAGTCCGGCCGCGGTGAGACGGGCGAGGTGGTGCTCGAGCATCGTGACGCCCGCCGCTTCCAGCAGCACCTTGCCGGGGAGGCGGGTGCTGGTCATCCGGGCCTGGGTGACGACAGCGGTCTTCACAGGATCCCGATCAGCGTCTCGACGACCTGGTCGACCTGGTCGTCGGTCAGGTCGGGGAACAGCGGCAGCGAGAGCTCCTCGGCGTAGAAGGCCTCCGCGTTCGGGCACATCCCGCGCCGGTAGCCCAGGTCGGCGTAGACCGGGTGCCAGTAGACCGGGATGTAGTTGACCTGTACGCCGATCCCGGACGCCCGCATCTTCTCGAAGACCTCGCGTCGCCGGTCCTCGAGGATGCGGACGGGGTAGAGGTGCCAGGCCGGGTCGACGCCGTCGCGCCGGGCCGGCAGCCGCAGCCCGTCGACGCCGGCGAGGGCCGCGTCGTAGCGGGCGGTGATCTCCGTACGTCGCTGCTTGAACCCGGCGAGCCGCTTGAGCTGGGAGAGGCCGAAGGCGCACTGCAGGTCGGTGAGCCGGTAGTTGAGCCCGAACTCGTGGACCTCCTGGTGCCACGGCCCCTCGTCCTCGATCCGGAACCGGTCGGGGTCGCGCATCAGGCCGACGAAGTGGAACTCGTGGGCCCGCTGGGCGACGGCCGGGTCCTTGGCCACGACGGCACCGCCCTCGGCGGTGGTGAGGTTCTTGGTCGGGAAGAACGACAGCGTGGTCAGGTCGGCCAGGTCGCCGACCGGGCGCCCGCCGGAGAGCCCGCCGATCGAATGTGCCGCGTCGGCCAGGGTCAGCGCACCGACCCGGTCGGCGATCGGCTGCAGCGCGGCGTAGTCGGCCGGGTGACCCGCGTAGTCGACGGCGGCGACGACCTTGGTGCGGTCCGTGACAAGGGCGTCGACGGCGGCCGGGTCGATCAGGGCGGTGTCCTCCTCGACATCGGCGAAGACGACCTTCGCGCCGAGCAGCGAGGCGCTGGAGGCGGTCGCGACGAACGTCATCGGCGTGGTGACGACCTCGTCGCCGGCACCCACCCCGGCCGCGGCGTAGGCGATGTGGAGCGCGGCGGTGCCGGAGGTGCACGAGATCGCCCGGTGCCCGCCGACCAGGTCGGAGAGCGCCTCCTCGAACGCCGTGACCGTCGGCCCGGTGGTGAGCCAGTCGCCACGCAGGACCGCGGTGACTGCCTCGATGTCTTCCTCGGAGACCGACTGGCGGCCGTAAGGGAGCATGCTCAGATCCCCGACTCCAGCACCTGACGGAGGTCGTCGGCGTCGTACCAGATGTCGTTCTTGTCGGAGGCGCAGTGGAAGCCATCGGGGACCGGCACGGCGTCCATGATCGGCTTGTAGCCCCACTGCGGGTTCTCCGGCTCGATCACGTAGTACTTGCCGTCGCGGATGCTGACCGCGCGGCGGCCCTCCTCGGGGCTGATCATCTCCTCGTGGAGCTTCTCGCCAGGGCGGAGCCCGATGTCGACGAAGCTCGCGTCGGGAGCGACCGCCTTCGCCAGGTCGACGACCTTGTGGGAGGGGATGTGGGGCACGAGCAGCTCACCGCCCTGCATCAGCTCGAAGGTGTCGAGCACCATCTGCACCGCCTGCGGCAGCGTGATCAGGAACCGGGTGCACCGCATGTCGGTGATCCCGAGCGGCTCGCCCCGCTCGGCCATCGCCTTCCACTTCGGGATGATCGAGCCGCGGGAGCCGGTCACGTTGCCGTAGCGCACCACGGAGAAGCGGGTGTCGTACGAGGAGGCGTAGTTGTTGCCGAGGATGAAGATCTTGTCGGCGGTCAGCTTGGTCGCGCCGTAGAGGTTGATCGGCGAGGAGGCCTTGTCGGTCGAGAGGGCGACGACCTTCTTGACGCCGGCGTCGATGGAGGCCTCGACGACGTTCTGCGAGCCCAGGACGTTGGTCTTGATGAACTCGAAGGGGTTGTACTCCCCGGTGTCGACCTGCTTGAGCGCCGCGGCGTGGACGACGTAGTCGACGTCGTGGAGCGCCCGGTGGAGACGGTCGCGGTCGCGGATGTCGCCGATGAACCAGCGAAGTCTCGGGTCGTTGCCGAACAGTTGGCGGCACTCGTACTGCTTCAGCTCGTCACGCGAGAAGACGATCACGCGCCTCGGGTTGAGGTGGTCCAGGACGTGGCGGATGAACGCCTTCCCGAACGAGCCGGTCCCACCGGTGACCAGGACGCTGGCGCCGTCGAGAGGGTGGGGGGTCGGGAGGGGGGATTCGTGGACGTCCGATTTGGGCACGGTCAAGGGGATGCTCTCTAGTGTGAACCTCATCTGGAGCGCCAACGATGTGGCAACAAAAAGGTGACACGCGCCGTTCCGCCAGAAGGGATGAATCGAGAGGTTGGGCCGACATGACCATGAGTCCTTGGGACCTACGTCATCTGGTGGCGATGGTGTGCGACGCAGGTCCCGATGTCGGGGTCGGACACGTCATGCGTTGCCTGGCGCTGGGGGAGGAACTGGTCGCCCGAGGCGTACGTGTCGTGATGGTCGCGAATCTCGACCGGGTTCCGTGGGCGGCGGAGCAGGTGAGGCGGCGTGGGATCGAGAGCGTAGCGCCGGGGCCGGGCGACGTCCTCGACGTTCTGGTCCGTCTCGAGCCGACCTCGGTGGTGGTGGACTCCTATCTCCTTCCTGCCTCGGTCTATGCCTTGGTGCGGGACCGCTGGCCGTTGCTGGCGCTCACCGACGGCGACCCTCGCGGGCGGGCCGCCGACCTCTACCTCGACCAGAACCTCGGCGCTGAGACCTCCGCCTGGGAGCTCGCCGCGGGGTCCCAGCATCTCGGCGGGCTCACCTACGCCCAGCAGCGACGCGACATCGTCCGGCAGCGGCCGAGCGCGCCCAAGACCGCCCGCGAGGAGCACACGCCGCTGCGGGTGCTGGCGTTCTTCGGTGGCACGGACGCCTTCGGGGTGTCCCCGCGGGTCGCCCGCCTGGTCGCGGAGACCGGGGTCCCCGTGGAGCTGACCGTCATCGTGGCCACCCCGGAGCTGGCCGAGTCGGTCTCCGCCGTCGCACCGGCCCCGGGGCAGGTCATCGACATGATCGGGCCGACCGACACCCTTGCCGAGCTCGTCGCCGACGCCGACGTGGTGCTCAGCGCCGCGGGGACATCCGCCTGGGAGCTCTTCTGCCTCGGCGCGGCGGTCGGGTTCGTCTGTGTCGCCGACAACCAGCAGGACGCGTACGTCCGGATGGACGAGGACGGGCTGGCCGTCGGAATCGCGACCCTGGCTGAGCTCGACGCCGATCCCGAGGATGCCCTGGCCCAGCTGGCTGCGCTCCTGGGTGACGTACGTCTGCGGGAGCGGCTGCGCGCCGCCTGCTGGGCCACGGTCGACGGCCGGGGCCCGGCCCGCGTCGCCGACGCGCTCCTGGCCCTCGAGCTTGATCGGGTCTAGACCAGATCCCAGCTGAGCGGCGTCCCGGCCGGTACGTCCTGGGTGAAGGTGCGGCCGAAGACGATGTCGACGTCGGCCGGCGGCAGCCCGTCGGCAGGGCGGACGGAGCGTACGTTGTCCGGTCCGACCTTCTCCCCGGCACGTACGTCGCGGGTGACGAACAGCGAGCGACGGAACCGCAGGCCCTCGCGCTCGGCCGACTTCGGGCCGATCCGGGCCTCGCCGAGCGCCTGCCACGCGATCTTCGTCTCGCTGACCAGCGAGGCGAACTCGTCCGGCTCCAGGGAGAAGTCGGAGTCGACGGCACCGTCCGCGCGGGAGAGCGTGATGTGCTTCTCGATCACGCAGGCGCCCAGGGCGACGGCCGCGACCGAGGCGCCGATACCGAGGGTGTGGTCGGAGAGGCCGACCGCGACGTCGAGGCCGTCGCGCAGCACCGGGATCCCGCGGAGGTTGGAGGCCTCCGGGGGAGCGGGGTAGGACGCGGTGCAGGCCAGCACGACGAGGTCCTCGTTGCCCGTCGCCCGCGCGGTGCGCACCGCTGCGTCGATCTCGGCGAGCGTCGCCGTGCCGGTGGAGATGATCGTCGGCAGCCCGGTCCCGGCGATCGCCCGGACCAGCGGCAGGTCGGTGATCTCGGAGGAGGCCGACTTCAGCATCGGGACCCCCAGCCCGACGAGGAAGTCGACCGCGGTCGGGTCGAAGGCGGCAGAGAACGGGACCATGCCCAGCTCCGAAGCCAGCGCGAAGATCGGCTCGTGCCACTCCCACGGCGTGTGCGCCTCCTCGTAGAGCTCGTGGAGGCGGCGGTTGGGCCACAGCGGGTGGTCGGCCGAGAGCCGGAAGGCGGGGGTGTCGACGTCCAGGGTGATGGTGTCGGCGGTGTAGGTCTGGATCTTCAGCGCGTGCGCGCCGGCCTCGCCCGCGGCGCGGACGATGTCGAGCGCCCGCTCCAGGTCGCCCCCGTGGTTGCCGGACATCTCCGCGATCACGAACGGCTCGTGGCCGGGACCGATCAGCCGGTCTCCCACGGCGATCTCGTGGTGGGTCATCACTGCTCCTTGCCAGAACGTCGAGTGGGTCGGTCGTCGCGGTGCAGCCGGACCGGGATGGCGGTCACGGAGGTGTCGCCGACGGTCTGCTCGTAAGGCTCGCCCTCGGTGAACCCGAGGCGGCGGTTCATGGTGCGTACCGCCTCGTTGTGGGGGAGCACCTCGCCTTCGAGCAGGTCGACGTCGAGGCCGTCGGGCTCCGGAGCGAAGGCGTACGCCACGGCCTCCCGCATCACCTTGGCCCATGCGATCAGCGCGGTGCCGTCGGCGGCGGTGCCGTCGTGGTCGAGGTAGAACCCCCAGGACGCCGACCGGGCGACGGGATCGTGGTCGAAGAAGGTCACCACGCCGAGCGGGCGGGCGGCGTACTCGAACATGAGCACCCGCCGGGTCGGGTCCTGGCTGACCCGCGACCACCAGGCCGCGTGCTCCTCGGCGGTGATCACGTGCTGGTGGATGCTCACCGACCGGTTCGCCTCCTGGTTGCGCCACGCCAGCATGCTCGGCAGGTCGGCGTCGGTCGCCCGTCGTAACATCGGTCTCCTCAGACGTCAGGGGTTGCGCCCTGACGTTATATGGTCCGAGGCCATGGAGACTCTTGACCGACCGGCGGTCCGCAAGCTGATGGGCGAGGTCCTCGCCGTGCAGGGGAAGACCCTGCCCGATGACGACACCGCGAAGCTGGCCGACATCGGCTTCCGCTCCCTCGACTTCTCCGAGCTCGCGCTCCGTGTCGAGGACGAGATCGGCGACGAGCTCAACTTCGAGGCGGCCGGTCTCCGCTCGATCGAGACGATCGGTGACGTGCTCGACCTGCTCGTGGAGATCCAGGGGCAGTGATCGCCGGCAACCTCGTCGTCGACGCCCGGACGGGGAGGCGCACGACCTGGGGCGAGCTCGCCCAGCGGTCGGCGCCACGCTCGGCGCCGACCGCCCACGTGGTGGAGCACAGCGTCGACGCGCTGCCTGCGGTCACTGCGCTGGAGGACGGCGGAGAGATGCTCGTCGTCGCCTCCGCACGGCTCGACGAGTCGCTCGCCGAGGAGCTGCGCGCGGCCGGCTTCGACCTGGCTGCAGGCGACGACGTCCGGGCGGCGACCAGCCCGCGCGCGGCCGAGGACGGCCGGGTCTGGCTGCTCACCTCCGGGTCGACCGGCCGGCCCAAGCGGGTCGGCCACACCCTGGCCTCGCTCTCGACCGTGACCGGCGAGCTGGCGCCGCGCACCTGGCTGTGCCCCTACTCGCCCGGGACGTACGCCTGGTGGCAGGTGATCACCCTCGGCCTGGGCGTGCCCGGCCAGGACCTGGTGCTCGTCGACCCGGCCGACCTCGACGACTGGGTGACGCCCGCGCTCGAGCACGGCGTCACCGCGGTCTCCGGCACCCCGACGTTCTGGCGGCGTACGCTGATGCGCCACGGCCCTGAGCTGGGCAAGCTTCCGCTCCAGCAGGTCACGCTCGGCGGCGAGCCGGTCGACCAGGCGGTCTTGTCGCAGCTCAGCGTGGCTTTTCCGGACGCGCGGGTCTCCTGGATCTACGCGTCCTCCGAGGTCGGTGCCTCGATCGTCGTCCACGACGGCCGCGCCGGGTTCCCGGAGGAGTGGCTCGACCGCGACGTCCCCGGTCGGCCGCGGCTGTCGGTCGTCGACGGTGAGCTGGTGATCACCTCGCCCCACCACGGCACCGACGCCTCGGGCGCCGAGATGGCCGGCGCCGTACGCACCGGAGATGCCGCCCGGATCGAGGACGGCCGTGTGCTCGTCACCGGTCGCCTGGACCGCGACGAGCTCAACGTCGGCGGCTCGAAAGTGTCCGCCGGGTCGGTCCGGGATCTGCTGCAGTCCCACCCCGACGTCGCCTGGGCCTCCGTACGCGGCCGGAAGGCGCCTCTCGTCGGCACCATGGTCGTCGCCGACGTCGTCGCCGGCCAGGGGGCGACCGTGAGCGCCGACGACCTGACCCGATGGGCGGCCGAGCGGCTGCCCGAGTACGCCGTGCCCCGCCGTATCAAGATGCTCGCCGAGATCCCGGCCAAGGAGACGCTGAAGAGCGATGTCTGATTTCCAACCCGTTCCGCCGGCCTCCGTCGTGCTGGTCTCCGGTGCCTCGCGGGGCCTCGGCCTCGCGATCGTCACCGACCTGCTCGAGCGGGGCGTGAAGGTCGCGGCCTTCGCGCGCACGGTGACCCCGGAGCTCGACCGACTGGCCGAGAAGTATCCCGAGGCCACCCACTTCGGATCGGTCGACGTGACCGACGAGAAGGCGGCCCAGGCGTTCGTCAAGGAGGTCGAGGCGAAGCTCGGCGTCATCGACGGGCTGGTCAACAACGCCGCGATCGGGCAGGACTCGCTGCACGTCCACACCTCCTCGGACCGCATCGCCCAGATCATCGAGACCAACCTGACCGCGCCCCTCGTGCTCACCCGGTTCGTGCTGCGCCGCCTGATCGGCAAGGGCCTGAAGGGCCGGGTCGTCAACGTGACCTCGATCTGCGGCCAGCGCGGCTACCAGGGCCTGGTGGCCTACTCGGCCACCAAGGGCGGTCTCGACGCGGCGACCCGCTCGCTGGCCCGTGAGCTCGGTGGCCGGGTGCTGGCCAACGCGGTCGCTCCGGGGTTCTTCGCCTCGGAGATGTCCGCGGTGCTCGGCGCGAACCAGCTCGAGTCGATCGCCCGACGTACGCCCTCGGGTGCGATGACCACGCCCGAGGACGTCGTCCCGACCGTGCGGATGCTGCTGCTCGAGCAGACCAACATCAACGGCCAGTCGATCGTCATCGACGGCGGCGGCTCGATCTGATGCACCCCAGCCCGCTCCGCGTCGGCAGCGACCATGAGCTCGCCGGCTACCGCGCCCGCAGCCACCTCCACGACGGCCGGGTGGTCGCCTGGACGGGTTCCGACGACGTCCCGGTGGCGATCGACGCCGAGGTGGAGCGTACGGTCCCGGTGGCTCTGGCGCGGCGGTTCGGCGCGGCGGGGTTCTGGGAGCGGTGGACCCGGGCGGAGTGCCTGGCGAAGCTCACCGGCCGCGGGGTCCTCGACCTGGTGGACCTGATGGCCGGCGGCCCCGATGAGGGCGCTGCCGGGGTGTGCCTGAGCACCGTACGGCTGCCCGACGGCATCGTCGTCTCGATCGGCAGGCTGGCCTCTGATCACTCCGGGGGTATCGGCCGGAGTGCGGGAGAACGTTCGTGCGCCTGTAACCTCTGGGTTCGATCAGATTCGCGGGGACGTCGTCTTCGGCGTGCCCGAACCGAGAGGGAATGTGCATGGGTCAGGGAATCGTCGACGTCCTGCGTCGCGCCGAACGAAGGATGCCGCAAGGCATCCGTCGACTGGCTCGTGACGCCGGGCATCGCGTTCTCGGCCACGAGCGCGGACCGCTGGTCTCGGTCGTGGTGACGGTCACCGACCAGGACAAGCAGTATCTGAACGAGTCCCTCCTCTCGGTGCGCGAGCAGACCCATACGACGCTCGACATCCTCATCGCCCCCTACGGCCAGGCCGGCGTGGTGAGCGACCAGGTCCTCGCCGACCTCCCCGACGACTACCGGCTGCGGCTGCTGGAGACCTCGGCGACGCAGGCCGAGGCCCGTGACCGCGGCGGTCGTGCCGCGCGCGGCGACTACGTCTGCTTCCTGCTCGCCGCCGACCTCCTCACCCCGAACGCGATGCGTACGCTGGTCACCTCGCTCGAGCAGAGCGGCTCCGACCTCGCGGTCGGACGCATCGAGAGCCGCCAGCGGCTCTCCCCACCGGTGGTGCCGGCCTACGACCTCGTCCACGCTGAGAACCGCTCCGGCCTCACCCTGGACGAGTTCCCCGTCGCGCTGAGCGACGTCGGGGTGAGCAACCGGCTCTTCCGCACCTCCTTCTGGCGCCAGAACGGCTTCAGCTTCGGTGGCCGTGGCGGCGCCGCCGCGGTCGGGTTCGACGGCTACCTGAAGGCCAACCGCTTCGACGTGGTCACGGCGCCGGTGTGCGTCGACATGGACCGCGCCGACGGCACCCCGGTCGAGCAGCTCCACGACCAGACCCTCGGCATGGAGGAGTGGATCGAGCAGACCCGCTCGACCTGGGTCGCGATCGGTGAGCTCGCCTCCGACCTGCGCGACCACTGGGCGCTCGGCGAGCTGGCCAGCCGCGCCAACACCATCCTCGGTGACGTCGAGCGGATGAGTGCCGAGCAGTGGACCGCCCTGCGCGACCTCGTCGTCGAGATCGAGCGCGACGTCTCCCCGGAGGTGTGGCTCAAGCTCCCGGTCGAGGTGCGGGCACGGCTGACCTACCTCCTCGCCGACCAGCGGGAGGAGCTGACCGCGTTCGTCGCGTCGCGCTGGTTCGAGCGCGGCAACCTGCGCACGCAGGTCGCCGGCGGCCAGGTGCACGGGATCTTCCCCGACACCGACCTGCCCGAGGCCGTGACGACGCTCAACGTGCACGAGACGCCGGCCCGGGTGCTGGTGCGTGACGTACGCCCGCTCGACTCCGACCGGGTCGAGGTCGACCTGGTGGCGCGGATCGAGCTGGTCGACCTCGCCGAGAAGACTCCGGTCATCACCGCGCGTCTGGTGCCGGACCTGGTCGACATGGACGACGAGGACGGCTTCGCGAGCGATCCCGACGAGGTGCTCCCCGACCCCATCGAGCTCACGGTGACGCCGCGCTACGACGCGCAGGCCAACATGACCGTCGGCCACAAGTACCAGGACTACCGCCCGGGCGGGTGCCGCACCGAGGTCGACCTGACCCGGCTGACCGCCGGCCGCTGGCACCTCGAGGTCACCGTCGACGTCGACGGCGTCGTCCGCACCACCAGCGAGGTCCAGATCGACACCCGCGGCCCGGCGGGCAACCTGGCGACCCGCTACCGGCCCCGTGTCCACACCTCCGCCGGCCTGTCCGTCGCCTGCGACCGGTTCAACGACCAGCTCAGCTTCCGCGCCGTCCCGACGATGCCCACCTCGCTGGAGCGGGCGGAGGTCGACGGCCGCACCGTCACCCTGACCCTGGCCGGCGACCTGCCGCGGGTCGTGCGGGCGATCGGCGGCGGCGTACGCATCGAGGCGCCGGTCCGCGACGGCAAGGTCGCGCTCGACCTGCCTGCCCACGGGGCCGTCGAGCCCGGCGCGCCCGCCGCCTGGCGGCTGGAGACCGTCCACGACGGCGGCTCGGGCCGGATCATCTGGACCGACCCGGTCGGGACGCCGTGGACCGGCGAGCGCGGGGGCAGCGTGCTCGCCTCCCGCGACGGCCGTGGATTCGCGCAGATCATCGAGGTGGCCGACACCGTGGCGCTCGACCGCGTCGAGCTCGGCGAGAGCCGCATCACCGTGCGCGGCCAGTGGCTCAGCACGGTCCCGAAGCACGCCCGGCTCACCCTCGCCGGCTCGCGGCACCGCGAGACCGTCAAGATCGACACCGGCTCCCCCGAGTTCGAGGTGGTCTTCTCGCTGCGCTGGGACGAGTGGGGCCTGGGCGAGACCGTCCTGCCGAGCGGCGTCTACCAGTTCCAGCTCACCTGCGGCGCCAACCGCACCGGCAACGTACGCCACACCACCGCGTTCCTCGAGCACCAGGCGGAGTTCCAGGTCAACGACGAGGTCCGGCTTCGTCCGGTCAACGGCAACGGCCCCGGGATCACCCTGCAGCCGCCGATCCCCGTCGACCACGCCGGCAGCTACGCCCACAACCTCGCCCGCGAGCGCGTGCTGGCCGCCGAGGAGCCGATCGACGAGTCCGCGGTCTACCTCTCGACCTACGCCGGCTCGACCGCCACCGACTCCCAGCTCGCGATCCACGAGCACCTGCGCCGCACCCGCCCTGATCTGACGCTCTACTGGGGCATCGCCGACCACGCCTCCCGGGTGCCCGAGGGCGGCGTCCCGGTCGTGCTGCAGAGCCCGGAGTGGTACCGCGTCATCGGCACCGCGAAATACCTGGTGCAGAACATCGACTTCGACCGTTGGTGGCACAAGCGCGAGGGGCAGCGGTTCCTGCAGACCTTCCACGGCTACCCCGCCAAGTCGATGGGCCTGCGGATGTGGCGCGCGAAGATGTTCTCGCCGCTGCGCTGTGAGGCCGAGCTCGACCGGACGACAGCCGGCTGGGACCTGATCCTCATCCCGACGCCGGAGATGGACCGCTACTACCGCGAGGAGTACGCCTACGACGGCCCGATCCACAGCGAGGGCTACCCGCGCGACGACGCCCTGGTGGGCCCGTCGGCGGAGGAGGACCGCGAGCGTACGCGCAACCTGCTCGGCATCGGCTCC
Source organism: Nocardioides turkmenicus (assembly GCF_011045035.1). Classification (GTDB taxonomy): domain Bacteria; phylum Actinomycetota; class Actinomycetes; order Propionibacteriales; family Nocardioidaceae; genus Nocardioides; species Nocardioides turkmenicus. The sequence goes on along the minus strand of NZ_JAALAA010000002.1, from coordinate 117,988 downwards.
GACCAGAAGGTGATCCTCTACGCCCCGACGTGGCGCGACCACCTGGCGCTCAACTACCGCTCGGCGAAGATGGTCGAGCACCTCGACGTGGTCGCGGCCAGCGAGGCGCTGGGCGACGAGTACGTCATCCTGCTGCGCGGCCACCGGTTCAACTCCAAGGGGAGCGAGCGCAGCGAGCGCACCGCCCGGATCATCGACGTCACCGACTACCCGGAGATCAACGACCTGATCCTGGCCTCCGACGCGGCGGTGCTCGACTACTCCAGCCTGCGCTTCGACTTCGCTCTCACCGGGCGGCCGATGGTCTTCCTGGTGCCCGACCTGTCCGACTACACCGGCGGCATCCGCGGCTTCCTCTACGACTACGCCGACACCGCCCCCGGGCCGATGCTCGACACCGCCGAGGAGGTCGTCGCGGCCCTGTCCGACCTGGACCGCCTCGCGGCCGACTACCGCGAGCAGATCGCGGCGTTCAACGCGAAGTACCAGTACACCCAGGACGGGAAGGCGACCGAGCGGGTCGTCGAGGCCTTCTTCGACAAGCCCTGAGGGCCTTCGACAGTCGCACGAGCGCAAGCCTGCCCGTTCTCAAGGACTCATGCTGACGTCCGGGCATATTCCATCTGGCGGCACGATTCAAGCCTGACGCGCGGAGCGCCTCTGCTCTTTTGCGGATGTTTCTTCAATTGTGGTTGCGGCCATATGCCCGAGGGGCTATCTGTTTGGTGACGGCTTCACGGCATCGGGTCGTGTCGCTTGGCCCCCGGAGGCTGCTGTGAAGCATTATCTGGTTCGTCGGCTGGTGCCGATGGTTGTCATCGCTGTTGGTGTTTCCCTGGGGTCGGTCGTTTCGACCGATATTGGCCTGGCCGGGCGGGCGTCAGCGGTTCCTGTTCAGTCTTCGAAGGCGCTGACCGCGCCGCCCCCTGCGGTAGCTGCGGAGTCTTCGCGTACGGCTGCGTCGTTGCGGTCGATCCAGGAGGCTGATCGGCGCCAGGCCGACAAGCGGGGGTCTGGGAAGCCGTACCGGGTACGTGAGTTGACCGGCGAGCGTGGCGAGTCCTCGTCTTCGTACCTGATGTCGGATGGCACGACCCAGATGGTGTTGTCGACGTCGCCGGTGCACTATAGGTCGTCGGCGAAGGGCAAGTGGCAGCCGATCGAGACCGAGGTCGAGCCCGGGACTGGCGCGACGGCGTTCGTGAACACGACGAACGTGTTCGAGACCCGTTTCGGGGAGTCCCGCGGAGATCTGGCGTCGCTGACCGGCGATGGCTGGTCGGTCAGCCTGGGCGCGACCGGCTCGGATGGCAAGTTGGCACCGAAGGCGAAGGGCTCGCGGGTCACGGTCGCCGACGTGTTCGGCGATGCCGATCTAGACTATTCGGTGGGCGCGGGGGTGTTAAAGGAGGACATCGTTCTCCCCAACGCGACGGCCGTGCCCGCTGCCGGTTTCACGTTCACGCTGGACACCAAGGGCCTCGTCGCCAAGCCACTCGCCGACGGCAAGGGCGCTGGGGAGGCCGAAGGTGGTCCGATCGGCCTGTTCACGAGCGAGAAGGCGAAGCGGCCACGGCTGGTGCTGCCGGCACCGTTTATGGTCGACGGCGCCGAGAAGCGGTCGGAGGCGGTCTCCCAGGTGCTGGGCGAGACCACGGATGGTGTCACGACGGTGACGATCAACCCCGACACGGACTGGCTCGGGGCCAAGGACCGACGTTTCCCGGTCCGGGTCGACCCCACGATCGTGTACGCCCCGGATGCCGTCGATGGCAAGGATGCGGCGATCTATTCGGGTGACAATGATGCACGCCCGGCGGACCCGACCATCCCGATCGGCCGAGCCAACGGGGGTATATGGCGAGGGTTGTTCCAGTTCGACACCTCGGCGATCCCGGCAGGCTCGACGGTCTACGGGGCGCAGTTGCGGCTGTACATGTCGGCGCCGCACACCAACCAGGGGTCTCCGGTCAAGATGAATGCCTACCCGATCGAGAAGTCGTGGGAGGAGACCACCGCGACGTGGGCCACGATGGGGACCGATGGTCATGACGAGACCCCGCCGAGGGTCTCGGAGCCGTTGCACTACAACTGGTTCACCGTCGATGACGGTGATGCAGGGGCGACCTCGTTCACCGGGCCGTGGAAGGAGATCTCCGACCCCGAGACGTGGGGTAGGAGCTTTTCTTCGCCGACCTCGGGCACCACACCGGACACGTTCGACTGGAACGCGAAGCTGCCGTGGTCAGGCTGGTTCGACGTCGACGCGCGGGTGCCCCCGCGGACCGGTCAGGGAAGCCCGACCTACCAGGTCACCGGCGATCAGCTCCCGGCGGTCTCGACGACGGTGAACCAGACCACCGGCGGCTTGTACAAGTCGCTGTCGAAGAATCAGCACTTCTCTCCGGGCGCGACCGCACAGGTGCGGCTGACGCGTCAGTCCGGGTCCGGTGCACCAGCCACGACGCCGATGGCGGATGCGATTCGGTGGATGGAGTACGCAACCGCGACCAAGGGCGCGACCCAGTACGACGCCTGGCACAGCTACGGGCTGGGGTCGATGGTCCAGAAGTGGGTCGACTCACCTGCAGAGAACTTCGGGGTGTTGGTCAAGGCCGAGAACGAGGATCCGGCCACCGCATCACTGGGCGGGCCCCAGTACCACTCCTCTGATGCCACCTTCGCCAGCGAGGGCGACACTCGGCCCCAGTTGGTGGTCGTTCTGGGGACACCTGGCCCGACCCAGGATGTCCCGACCACGGTGCATGCAGACGGCCCGGAGCTGTCGTGGTCGCAGGCCAACGACATCACCTACTCCGAGAACGACGATGTCGTCGAGTACCAGATCTTCCGCGGCTGTGTGTCCCTGCCGCAGGCAGCCTGCACGACACCGGTGGGGGAGGACTTCACCACCGAGTACGCCCGTAACGGGGCCTTGGAACTGGTTGGCACCGTACCCGCCGACACCACCACGTTCCGTGACGACACTGCAGTGGCCTCGACTGCGACCGAGAAGGCGACCTACCGCTACTGGGTGGTCGCACGTTCCGTCGCGGATCTTCGGGCACCATCTGAGGGGAGCGCGGCGGAGGAGGGCCGCGATGGCACGGCCGCGGCGGCCCCGCAGACCGTCGAGATCCCCCGGGAGGGCCGGATCGCCAGGATCTTCACCGCCAGTCGTACCGGCGGCCCGGGCGGTGATGTCGCAGACACGACCCTCTCGGCGGCGAAGCCGACCACGAACCTTCCCAACCCGGACGAGATCACTAAGGGGGACCGGACCTGGGTCCAGGTCGGCAACAACCACTGGAACTACGGCGATGAGCGCGCCGTGTTCGGGTTCGACACCTCCACGATCAAGCGCGGGGTCAAGGTCACCTCTGCCTCCTTCGAGCTGTGGAAGTCGAGTGGGCAGGGGACAGCCTCGACCTATGACCTGCACGAGCTGACCCGTGGGTTCATCGAGGACGAGGCGACCTGGGAACGTGCCTCAACCGCTGGCGCGTGGTCGACGCCAGGTGGCGACTACAAGGCCACCGCGGCGGCCTCCGCGTCGCTGAACAACGACCCCGACCGGGTGGCGTTCAACACCACCGGGTTGAAGTCGACCGTCCAGGGCTGGATCGATGGCGCCGCCGGTGCCCCGAACGGGTTGTTGCTGAAGATCCGCGACGAGGGGCCCTCCACGCACCGGGTCTGGTTCCTCAACAGCGAAGGGGCCGAGCCGAGCCTGCGGCCGCGGCTGCGAGTGGAGCACCTGGTGAAGAACGACGACCAGGTCTTCGAGGCCCCCACGATGCCGGAACGGTTCGTGCCAGGCACGATCACCAGGGTGCCGGTCACGGTCACCAACACCACCGACACCACTTGGCCCTCCAGCCTGGAGCTGACCTACCGGTGGACCCTGCCTGACGCCGAGAAGGACGAGACTGACGAGGGCGACCGGCTCGAGGTCGCGCTCGGCCGGGCGCTGGATCCGGGGGAGTCGGTCGAGGTGACGCTGCCCGTCCGCACCCCGATCCAGTCCGACACCGGCAGCAAACGGCTGGCCTACGACCTTTACTTGGACCTGCGCAACACCGCCGATGGCGCGTGGTGGTCGACGGCGCATCAGTACAAGCCGGGCGGCACCGAGAACTCGACCCCAGGGTGCGCGATGGCGACCAACGGGCTGCTGTGCCAGGACCGGTACGTGGAGAACCCGACCTCGAACGTGCTGGGCTTGGAGAAGTTCGGCACCTACGCGGGCGAGGAGAGCGGCGCCGGATCCCAAATCCTCACGAACCTGTCCTCCGGCAACGTGACCTGGTCCTATGAGCCGATCTCGAACCCGTCGATCGGCCCCTCAGCGTTCGTCCGGATCGCCTACAACAGCATGGATGTCTCCGACGCCGGCGCCGGCTGGGGTGTTTCGGTCCAACCCGCCACCCTGCTTCGGCTCGGATCCAGGCTCTCGGTGCCATCGGGCGGATCGACGAACAACCTGATGACGTTCGTCGATGGCGATGGCACCACCCACGTCTACAAGCTCAACGACAACACGAGCACCCCGAACCGACTGGAGTACGACCGGCCTGCCGGCGTTGCGTTGAAACTGCACCGCGACACCGCAGCGGATACCGCACATCAGTGGGTCTTCACCCGTCCCGACGGCACCCGGTTCTTCGTCTCCCAAGAAACCGGGCTGCAGACCAGCGTCGTCGACACCTTCGGCAACGAGCTCACCTTTACCTATGACGCCCAGAACCGGCTCACCAGTGTGACCGACTCTCTGAACCGCACGGTTTTGACCTTGAACTGGGATACCGATGGTCTGACCTCGATCACCGATATCGCCGGGCAGCGGCTCGGGTTCAGCTACAGCGACTCCCACCAGCTCACCGGCCTGTCGGACACCGCTGCGCCGGTCGAAGGCGTCCCTACAGCACCGGTCAAGCGATTCGGGTTCGCCTACTCCGCGACCTCAACCAACGGCAACGCGCTGTTGACCAGCGTCACCGACCCGCGGAACAACACCTCCCAGATCGACTACTACACCTCCACGGAGAACTCTGCCTACGCCAACTGGCCCCAGACCTTCACCGATCGTCGCAGCAAGACCACCGGTTTCACCTACTCCGATCCCGACTCTTCAGAGGGCAAGGACACTGTCGCGGTCGTTACTGACCACAACGCGACTACCGGTAGCCCAGGGAACACGGTCACGACCTACCGCTCCGACGGGTATGGCCGCACCACCCAGATCACCGACTCTCTCCAGCAGACCACCAAGCTCGGCTGGGACCGCGACCACAACGTGATCCGCCTCGAGGAAGCCAACGGCGCGGTCTCGACCTGGGAGTACGACCTTCTCACTGGCTACCCGACAAAGGTCCGGGACGCGGAGGCCGTCAAGAACGGCAGAGCCGCCACTCGCCTGCACTACCAGGAACTCCCAAACGCCCCCGGCGCCCCCACGATCCTGACCGAGAAGATCTCGCCCGCGGGCCGCACCTGGAAGTTCACCCACGACCCTGCCACCGCCGCCTTGAAGACGGTGACCAACCCGCTCCAGCACACCACCAGCTACGCCTACAACACCGATGGCACCCTCGCCACGGTCACGGACGCGAAAAACCAGGTCACCACCTACAACGCCTATGACGAGTCCGGGATGCCACTCACGGTCACCGACGCACTCGGCAAGGTCTCCCGGTTCACCTACGACAAGCGCGGCAACACCCTGACCGCCACCGACCCGCTGACCAACAAGTCCACGGTCGCCTACGACGGGTTCGGCCGTCCCACCGCCGTCACGACACCAGGCGATGACAGCGGGGAGGGGTCCCCGACCAGCCGCCGCACCACCGCGACCGAGTACGACCTCAACGACAACACCACCACGACCACGGCCCCCAATGGCGCGGTCACCCGCACCGCTTACAACGCCACCGACCTCCCCACCCGGGTCGAACTGCCCGACAACAACACCACCGGCCGGGCCACCGAGGCCAAGTACGACGACCTGGGCCAGGTCATCGAGGAGACCGCCCCCGCCGGTGTGGCCACCACGACCGATCCCGACGACTTCGTCACCCGCTACACCTACGACAAGGTCGGCCAGCAGGTCCGGGTCCAGGTGCCCTTCGCGGACACTGATGGGACCAACAAGACCGCGACGACCCGGTTCTCCTACGACAAGGTGGGCAACCAGGTCGAGACGATCGATCCGGTCAAGAACGCGACCCCGATCGATTCGGACTACACCACCAAGGTCGGTTACGACCTTAACCACCGTCCGATCTCGGTCACGGACGCGAAGGGGTATGTCACCCGCACCGAGTACGACCCCGACGGCTTGGTCACTGCCACCATCGACCCGCGCGGCATCCGGGTCCGCAGGGTCTACGACACCGCTGGCCAGCTGATCGAGACCCACGTCCCCCACACTCCCTACGGCGCCAGTTCGGCACGTGACCAGGTCACCAAGACCACCTATGACCCGCTCGGTCAGGTCACCAAGACCACCAGCCCCACCGGCAGGGTCGCCGAAACTGTCTACGACGCCCTGGGCCGCGTGATCCAGACCAAGGCACCCCACAAGGCGGGCAACGCGACCTACCCGAACCCGGCCTCGACGTTCTACGAGTACGACGACGCAGGCAGGCTGACCAAACAGTCCCTGCCTACCTTCGCCAGCGAGAAACCGGCAGCGGCCAATCAGTGGACCAGCTATGAGCACTACCCGTCCGGTGAGATCAAGAAGTCGATCGATCCGTTTCAGCTGACCACCACCTACGCCTACAACGAGCTCGGCCAGCAGATCGAACGCTCTTTCTCCTCGGTCGGCAACGCCGGTGAAGACGGCACCACCCGCACCCAGACCAACACCTACCACCCCGACGGCTCCCTCAAGTCCCGATCCGAGGGCGGATCGAGGGCGCTGATCCAGAACTACGACAACGCCCACGGCTGGATCACCGACTCCACCGGCACCTGGGGCACCGTATCCGGGGGCACGAACACCTACGGCGCGAACTACCGCACCCACGCCGCTGCCGCCGCCGGCTCGGCGGGCGCGAGCGACACCTTCACCTGGAAGGTCACCCCCGAGGCCACCGACACCTACCAGGTCCGTGCCTCCTGCCCGGTCCGCACCGACACCTCCACCGCTGCCAAATACACGATCAACCACGCCGGCGGCGCCAGCACGGCGACCGCCAACCAGCGCACCTGCACCGCGGGCCAGAAGTGGGTATCGCTGGGCTCCTACCAGTTCACCGGCGCCACCACGAAGACCATCGTCCTCAAACCCTCCACTGACGGCGTCGTGGTCGCCGACAACATCCAGCTCGTCCCCACCGCGCCCGGGCCGTCGAAGGACTACACCTACGCCTACGACCGTAACGGACTCACCACCCGCGTCGACGACAAGACCCCCGGCGCGAAGACCAACGCGTATGAGACCACCTACGACGGCCTCGGCCGCGCTGCACTCACCCGCGAGCTCGCCGGAACCACCGAACGCCGCTCCACCGCCTACACCTACGACCTGAACTCCAACCTGACCAGCTCGAACGCGACCCGGCCGGCCGACGCCGACCAGACCGTCGGCAACATCGCCGCCTCCCGCTACACCGCCTACACCTACGACGTACGGGACATGGTCGCCACCGTCCGCACCGGCGCCACCCCGACCACAGCGACCTCGACCTACACCTACGAATACGACTCCCGCGGCCTGCCTACCTCCCTGACCAAACCCAACGGCAACCGAGTCGGATACTCCTTCTACGAAGACCGACTCCTGCGCACCACCGACGAACGCCGGAACGACGCGGGCGGCAACCAGGTCGTCGCCGCTCACACAGTCGACTACGACGCCGACGGGCAGAAGACCTACGATCTGGCCAAGCTCGACCAGCCCGGCTCCACCGGGACCCTGGACCAACGCTCCACCTTCGGCTACGCCCCCGGTGGGCAGGTCGCCTCAATCACCAAGACCGGCGCCGATAACGGCGAGAACGAGACCTACCAGTACGACGCCGCCGGCAACGTCATTGAACAGAAGATCGGCACCACGACCACGACCTTCACCTACGACCGCAACCGACTGGCGACCACGAAAGTCGGCGCAGCCGCCACCGCGACCAGCCGCTACGACGTTTACGGACGAATGATCTCGGTCGACCAGTCAAACGTTGTGCTCGAGCGATACGCCTACGACGGGTTCGACCGCACCACCCGTGAACAGCGTTTCGACACCGCCGGCGCGTTGCAGATCACCAAGAGTCAAACCTTCGACCCGTTCGATCGCACCACCACCCAGACCACCGCGATCACCGGGAAGCCCACCAAGTCGCTGCGGTTCACCTACCTCGGCACCAGCGAGCGGGTCGCTGTCGAGGAGGAGAAGAACACCCTCGGCGCATGGGAGGTTGCCAAGACCTACGCCTACGGCCCTGACGGATCCATGCTGCAGTTGACCGATCCTCAGGAGACGGACACCGCCAAGAAGACCCAGTACTACGGCACGAACCCGCGTGGTGACGTCGAGTCCCTGTCGAAGTCTGACGGCACCACCGAGTCCACCTACCGCTACACCGCCTACGGGCTTCCGGACAAGAAGGGAACGACGGGAGAAGACGCCTATTCCACCGCCCCTGCCGAGGCAGACCGACTGGCAGCCGACACCGAGGTCGTCAATCCCTACAGGTTCAGCAGCAAACGAATCCATGGCGGCACCGGGACCTACGACATCGGATTCCGCGACTACGACCCGGGGATCAACCGGTATCTGACCCGCGACCACTACAACGGTGCCCTCAACGACGTCGTCCTCGGGATGGACCCCTGGAGCGCCAACCGCTACGCCTATGCAGGCGGTAACCCGATCGGAATGATCGACCTCGACGGCCACCGACCTATCGACATCTACGGCAACGAACGCCCCGACCTCGACTCCCGTGTCACCCAGAAGTCCGCCGGTGTGGCCGACGACGAAGGCGACTTCGACGGCTGGGACAACGACGGCGGAGATTCCAACCCGACCTGCGGCTCGTTCGGAGTCACGGTATGCGGCAACCCCGACGGCACCCCCGGTGCTCAAGGGAGCCCGCAGGACATTCCTGCCGGCTTGGTTCGGAGCGTTGCCACGGTCGCAGACATGAACGCGCTCTACGCGCTGCTCGGGCTCACCCCTGGCGACGACACCGCCGACTGGTTCGATGACCTGATCAATGCCGATCGAGACAGCGGCGCCTATGGATTCGGCGAATTCGTCCTGCCCGGACTGCCCTTGATTTTCGTTCCCGGCGATGAGTTCGCTGGGCCTGCGAAGGTCGGAGCCCCAACACTGAAGACCACAAAAGCAGCCGCTGAGTCCTGCTCCTTCAGCGGTACCACGCTCGTGTTGATGGCCGACGGTTCGAAGAAGCCAATCGACGAGATCAGGCCAGGCGACGAGGTTCTGGCCACCGACCCTGAGACCGGGAAGCAGGGCGCCAAGAGAGTTGAGGGGACGATCAGGCACTGGGACCAGATGTCGGACTTGGTGCTCGAGGACGGCAGGACACTGACAACCACCGAAGACCACCCGTATTGGTCGGTCGACGATCAGCGGTTTGTGCGAGCTGATGAGCTCAGCGCTGGTGAGAGAGTCTTGACTGCCGACGGCCGTGCCGTCCGGGTTATAGGCCTGGAGCTGGCCACGGGGCGCGACGGTTGGGCGTACAACCTGTCCGTGGAGGGCATCCACACCTACCACGTTGGTGCCGACGAGGTTCTCGTGCACAATGTGTGCAAGGTCCGTGGCCTATGGAACTTGACTCGCGAAGGGTCGTCCGAGATCAAGAGGGGTGGTCCTTTCAAGACCACCTTCTACAAGAGCAAGTCGGACGGCACGTGGTGGACGCCGGACGTCACCGGTCATGGTGGATCCGCGTTCAAAGTCTACCGAGAGACGAGCACTGGGCTCGAGTGGTATCGCGACGCCGACCAGTACGGAGACTTCATGACCAACAAGTGGAAGGGCAGCACCGGCCGCTTCATCCCGTGGAACAACCTGCGAGGTGCTCGATGATGATTGCGACCGCTACTGAGTTGCTTGGTCTCCTAGCAGATGAATCCCCAGAATCCGTCAGGCGCATTCGTCATGACACGGCGCCCGCAGAGGTATGGCTCGAAGTGCTTCAGAGGGCCCCTGAGCACGCTGACACTGTGGCGCTGAATAAGGCACTGCCACTGACAGTTCTCAGGGTGCTGGCTAAGAGCGAAGACTCACGGGTACGGTTCGCCGTCGTTCAGAAGAAGCGATTGTCCTCAGACCTTCTGACGCAGTTGGCTACGGACCCCGACGAGGGAATCAGGCTGGCCGTTGCCGAGCATCGGAACACCGCCCAATCGACGCTCCGGACCCTTGCGACGGACTCGTGGGACCGCGTGCGCGATGCAGCGGAGCGTCGACTGGAGGATAAGTCAGGCTCGTGATCGTCGCGCGTGCTGGTGTCGGGCGACAGCAATCGGCCGCTGATCCCCCCAGCGGCACGGCGATGGCCGAACGACGTCTACGTACGGATGATCTCGGTCGACCAGTCCAATGTTGTGCTCGAGAGATACACACACGACCAGCTCAAACGCTTCAGGTGTGCTCTCCAAGCGGCTGCATCGGACTGCGTTGGAGGTTGCCCAGTCCGCTCGTCTTCACCAGCACGATCGACGCGACGAGGTGGCTGAGGTGCTGGAGACCGTTCGTACCGTTGGCGTCGCCTCGTGAGCCAGACCTCAGCGCTCGGACCGGCTGAGATTCTCGCGGCTGCCTAAGCCGGGTTGCCGGCTGTGGTTGCACAGGTGCTGAGTGCAGGCGAGAACCACGTCTACCGCCTCTGGGGCGGTGTGATCGCCAGGGTCTCCAAGCCCGGTCAAGAACAGGCTGCAAGCCGGGAGGTCTTGCTAGGTAGCTGGCTCAATGTCAACGGAGTCCGTGCGGTCCAGCCGTACGCAGGCATCCAAGGCGACCAACCAGTCGTCGTCGAGGGCCATCCGGTCACCTTCTGGCACGATCTCGGAGATCATCGCCCAGGCACCCCTCGCGAGGTCGCGGCAGCGTTGAAGCAACTCCATCCCTGCCCATCCCCGGCAAGATGGTCGCCCGGCTGGCGCCGTTCGTGCGCCTCGAGGAACGCATCACCGCCGCGACCTGGCTACCGACCGACGATCGCACCTGGCTGCTGGCGAGGCTCGAGGACCTTCAAGCAGCCTGGACGGATCGGCCCCGTGGCCTCCCTGACTCTGTGATCCACGGAGACGCCTGGGCCGGCAACGTGGTCGGTACCCCCGAAGGGGTCACCCTCCTCGACCTGGAGCGATGTACCGTCGGCCCTCCCGAGTGGGACCTGACCTCGACCGCGTGCCGGGTGACGTCGTACTCAACGCTGTCGGCAGTGGACTACGCCGACTACTGCGAGGCCTACGGACGCGACGTCACCCTGTGGGACGGGTTCGACCTCTTCCGCGACATCCGCGAGCTCCGAGTCACCTGCTACGCCGCCTACCGAGCCCAGCACGACCCAGCTCTGAGACCTAACGCAGTCACTCGGGTCGGCTGTCTCAGGGGACTGAACGGTCCGCGACCGTGGCGCTGGGACCCGCTGCCCTAGACAGCCGACGAGCCGACCGCGACCGGATCACAGCCTCAGTGCATCGTTTCCTTTCAGATCACGGCAGCCGGGCGAGAGCCGGCTTGTTCACCGAGGTCTTGCCGGGGATCGCGTTCCAGCGCTCCGGGAGCACCGTGCGGTGCGGGCCGACCTCGAGGAGGACCACGTTGCGGTAGGTCATCCCGTAGGTCTCGACGTAGGGCGCCAGCGAGGCGAGCAGCCCCTTGTCGCGCCACTGCGCGGCGTCGAGAACGAGCACCTCGATGTCGAAGGCGTCGAAGTCGAACGCGTGGCGCTGGTGGCCGTCACGACGCAGCTCGGCAGCCTCGGTGGTGCGCTCGGCCTGCTTGTTGGCAGCAGCGTGGATCTGCTGGAAGCCGCTGACCCCGCGGGTGCCGACGACGTCGGTGGCCGCCAGCAGGTTGCCCTCGAGGTCGGTGTCGGCCAGGCCGGCGATGTCCTCGGTGAGCACCGCGGAGACCGGCAGGATGACGAGCTTGTCGACGTCGGGCAGCAGGTCGGCGACCACGAGGCGCTCGACCTGGCCGATCGGCATCGTGCTGCCGTCCGGCAGCTTGATGCCGTCGAAGCCGGACACGTCCAGCGCGCTGAGGGTGATGCCCGGGCGGGCGAGCTCGTCGAGCCGCAGGTCGGCGCCACCGGTGTTGACCCAGAGGTGGACCGGACGCGACGAGTAGGCCTTGATCGACTTGATCAGCCGGCGCAGCTTCGGGCGCTGCTTCGGGCGGGCGGAGACGGCGACGTGGATCGCGTCGGCCGGGACCTGCTCCGGGGTGTGCACCGGGTTGCTGCGTACGTCATCGGCGATGGAACTGCGCAGCTCGCCGACCTTGCGGGCGGCGGCCCGGCGCTGACGCGCGATCTCGACCTCGGCGGCGTTCATCTCGCGCCACTGCTCATAGACCTCCTCGACGCTCGCTCCGGAGAAGATCTTGGTGAGGATCGTCTCGAGCCGGTCGTTCATGCTCTCCCGGATGCCGTCGAACTCGTCCGGGGTGAGCGGGTTGAGACCGGCGAAGCGGGGGTCGGAGAGGTTCTTCGGGCGGAAGTCGATGTCGATGCCGATGCTGCGACCGGGCAGGTAGCAGTGCAGACGGCTGGTGACCAGCTTGCGGTGGTCACGGCGGTAGCCCTCGAGCATCGCGATCGCGTCGTCGATGTTGCGCACGAACGGCCGGAACCGGACCTCGTCGAGACCGCCCTGGGCATAGGTCGGGGCGCCCTCGGGGATGGAGCCGTCGAAGACGTCGACGTAGCCGACGGGGGCGTCGGGGCCGGGCAGCTCGTCCGCGTCGGGGAAGACGGTCGAGACCGTGGTGGTGAGGCAGCCCGAGAAGAACGCGGGCACGCCGACGGAGAGCAGGATGTCGACGGTCGTCCAGTCGCGGCAGCCGATCGGGGCGTACTTCTTCAGGTACTCGATCGTCTCGTCGGTCATCATCGCGCGGGTGCTGCAGTGGAACGAGACGAAGATCGGGCGCAGGTTCTTGTGGAACGGCATCCCGTAGCGCATCTCGAAGATGGGGTGCATGTACCACCCGAAGCCGAGCATCCAGGTGTCCTTCGGGACCGGCTGGTACATCGACGCGTCGCGCTGGAGGGTCATCAGCTGGACCTTGGCCGAGAGGCCCTCTCGGACCCGCTCGGGACGGACCCGCGCGCGCAGCCGCTCGGCGAGGTCGTCGAGCTCGGACTCGCCGGTGAACTCCAGGTCCTTGTGGCGCACCACGTGACCGAGGGAGGCGAGGGTCTGGACGTGGTCGCCGATGTTGGCCGAGGCGCGGGAGCGGCCGGGGTGACCGTAGTCGACGACGGCGTAGGAGACGGTGTCCTCCGGGACCTCCGGGCCGTCGGGCTCGTCGTTGTCGGCCGCCACCCACGAGCGCAGCCAGTCACGGCTCTCGACGACCCACTTCGTGTCGCCCTTGGTGCCGTCGCCGACGGCCTCGTCGAGTCGGGCGTAGAGACTGCGGGCCAGCTCCTGGTCGCCGAAGCCGAAGATCCGGCTGGTCATCGCCAGCCACGCCCGCCCCGCGACGTACGCAGCGCCGGACTCGGCCAGGTCGCGCAGGGTCGCGCGGGTGGCGTCGGGGTCGACGTGGAGCCCGGACATGACGTACTCGTCGGCGGCCGTGACGGCCCACTTCTCGACCGGGATGCCCTGGAAGAGGGCCCAGGCGCGCTCGTAGAAGCCACCACCGGCAGCGTTGACCGCGCCCTCGAGGTCAGCGGCGACGACGAGCGGCTCGACCTCGATGGAGATCGGTGCCGGCTTCGCCTGCTGCGGTGCGCCCTCCGAGATGGACGGGACCCGGGCGGTCAGGCTCTGACGCAGGCGCTCCGGGAGCAGCTGGCGAGCGAGTCGTCGAGCTGGGCTGGCCATGGGACTCCTTCATTGGTGTTCGACGTGATGTCGTTGGGCGGAGCCGCGTCGTTCGCGGTCCGTTCACGCGATCCCCCCTATGATCCAGACGGGATATCCTGCCCGAAGAATCGGCGATCCCCAAAGACGCGGACTAACCTCTCCGCATGCCGATCGCCAACCCCCACGAGCAGGTCGCGCTCCCTGAGGGCCGCTACCTCACGATGTGCAACGAGATCGCGACGAAGTTCGGTGGACAGACCCGCGCGATGATCATGCGCAACCGCCTGATCACCCAGCACACCGGGATCCCGACCACGCTGCTGACCACCGAGTCGAAGCCCGTCTACGACGAGGTGCGCCAGGTGCTGCGCGAGTCCGGCCAGCTGATCGAGGGGATGGAGCTCCTCAACCTCTACGAGTGGTACCGCCAGCACACGCCCACCGACGAGCCGGACGAGTCCGTCGCCGGGCTCGGCGGGCGACTGGGCGAGGTGCCCGGCACGACTACGTCGGACGTGCTCCACCCCGACGGCACCGTCTACTACACCGCCCACTCCCAGTCCGGGAAGGACCTGGCGCGCGACTACCGCCGCGCCGACGGGTCGATCTACCTGCGCGCGCCGGGACCGGGCGCTCCGGCCGCGTCCCGGGTGCCCTACATCCTCACCGACGCCGAGGGGCGTCCGATCCGGTCGTGGGAGGCCGTCGGCGGCTGGCTGTGGCACTGGCTCGAGCTGCTCGTCGGCGACGCCGAGCGGGTCTTCATGGTGACCGACTCCCGGTTCGCGCTGCGCGACGTGATGCCACGCCAGGACGACCGGTTCTACTTCCTCCACCTCATGCACAACAACCATGTCGTGAAGGAGCGGCGCTGGAACTCTCAGCTCTCGGGCAAGTACGCGCCGCTGCTCGACAACATCCACGAGTACGACGCGCTGGTGAACCTGACGCACCGCCAGTCCGAGCACATCGCGATGCGCTACGGCTCGACCTCGCACCGGTTCGTCGTGCCCAACCCGGTCGAGCTGCCGGAGCTGCCCGAGACCATGCCCGAGCGGGAGCCGGCGACGTTCGTCACGGTCGCCCGGCTGGAGCCCCAGAAGCGCCTCGAGCACGCCATCAAGGCCTTCGCGAAGGTGATCGAGAAGCGGCCCGAGGCGAAGTTCCAGATCTACGGCGACGGCAAGCTCTACAAGCCGCTGGCCGACCTGATCGAGACCCTCGACGTCGGCAAGAACGTCCAGCTCATGGGCCACGACCCGCGGGCCAAGGAAGCGCTGCTGCACGCCACCGGCTTCATCATGACCAGCGTCAACGAGGGCTACCCGCTGGCGACCCTGGAGTCGCTCTCCTTCGGCTGCCCGGTGATCAGCTACGACATCAACTACGGTCCGCGCGAGCAGATCAGCGACGGTGTCGACGGTTTCATCGTCGAGGCCGAGGACATCGACGCCGTCGCCGACCGCTGCATCCGGATGATCGACGCCCCCGAGATGGTGGCCGAGATGTCCCGCAAGGCGCTGGAGAAGGCGGACAAGCACACCTGGCGCGCCTTCCTCGAGGACTGGCGGGTCGCCTTCGAGGGTGCCGTCGCCCAGCGTCCCGGCCGGATCGAGAAGGCCCGTGCCCGGCTCGACGTCCACGCCCTCGGCTGGGCGCGACCGATGCCCGAGGGTGTCGCCACCCGCCTGCCGGGTCCGGCCAGCCGGCTGGGCCGCACCCAGGCCAGCTCGGCCGCCTTCCGGGACTCCCGTACGCTCCGCTTCGACGCCACGCTCACCGTGACGGGCGAGTGGCCCAAGGGCGTGATGGCCGACCGCATCGTCACTCTCGACGCCGTCTGCAACGAGACCGGCGAGGTCGCCTCGCTGCCGCTCGAGGTCTCTCCCGAGGGCCGCGGCGCCTTCCGGCTCGCCTCCCGGTTCGACCTCGCCGAGGTCTTCGAGCAGTTCTCCGACGAGTCGCGCAACCTCGACCTGCGGCTCCGGTTCACCGTCCACAACTGGAGCTGGCAGACCAAGCTCGGCCGGCCCCGTGACGTACGCCCGAACTTCGAGGTGTCGTTCGGTCCGAACGACGTGCTGCACCTGCAGCGGCGCTGAACGCGATGTAGGAATACCCGGTTAACCGGGTATTCCTACACGGTGCGGACGACGTGCAGCTTCGTACGTCGCTCCAGCCTGAACCCGGGCCGGTCCTGGAAGTACTCGTCGACCGCGTCCCGGCACCCGCTGTAGTGGAAGTAGTCGTCGAGGACGATCCGCCCTCCGACGACCAGGTGCGGAGCGATCCGCTCCAGACAGGTCATCGTCGACTCGTACCAGTCGCCGTCGAGGTGGGCGAAGGCCACCGGCTCGTCGATCTTCAGAGTGTCCTGGAACAGTCCCTGCACGAGCTCGACGTTGTGCTCGGCCAGGTCGATCCCGTGCCGGGCGAAGGAGTCGCTCACCTCGTCGTAGAGGTTGTCGCGGTAGCCGTAGTAGGTCTCCCCGCCGATGCCCTTCGACGTGCCGCTGACGATCTTGCGGTAGCGCTTGTGCACGTCCTCGCCGTCGCGCTCGGACGGCTCGGGGATCATCCCGAAGACGTCGTAGACCCGCATCGGCCGCTTCGGGTCCTTGGCTGCCGCCATCGTGATCGCGGAGCCGCCCAGCGCCGCGCCGGTCTCGATGATCAGGCCGGGCCGGTTCCGGAGGTCGGCGTCGAGCACCTGGCGGGCGAGCACCTCCAGGTTCTCGGGCTTGAGGTAGGTGAGGTGCTCGGCACGGACGCCGTCGAGGACGGTGCGGACCTCGGCAGGGAGCTCGAGGTCGACCAGCGGGTCGCGTACCGACTCCCGGGTGCGGATCGTCTCCGCCCGCAGCCGGGCGACCTCGGCCTCGAGCTCGGCGGTCGTCGTGGTGGCCTTCTTCTCGACAGCCGGCGGCTTCGGCTTCGCCGGCGTGGCCGTCTCGGGCTTGCGCGCGACCACGACGTAGTTCTTCGGCATCCCGCGCTCGAAACGGCTGCCGGAGATCTCCAGCCGTGCGTACAGGCGGCTGAGCCGGACCGCGAGCTTCCGGTTGAGGAGGACGATCGGGGCGATGTAGGCGAGCTTCCAGCGCAGACCGCGCCCGCGGAGCTCGTCGACGCTCGTGGGGAGGTTCTTCGCCATCATCTGGTAGCTGTAGGCGACCGTGCCGAAGTAGCCCTCGAGCCAGTTCATCCGGGCGATCTCGAGCCCGGCCTCCTCGAACATCTTCCGCAGCGAGAACTGGGTGTAGCGGAAGAAGTCGTAGGGCTTCTGGTGCTCGGCGAAGAAGAGCGGAGCGGAGAGGAAGATGCGCCCGCCCGGCTTCAGCACGCGGTGCAGCTCCGCGATCGCCTTCTCCGGCTCGGGCACGTGCTCGAGGACCTGGTTGCAGATCACCCGGTCGAAGCGGCCGTCATCGACCGGGATGTCGGTGATGTCGCAGACGTAGTCGAGGGGTGCGTACGCCGAGTCCAGCTGGGCGAAGTCGGCGGCCTCGTACTGGGCGTGCCTGAACAGCTTCCGGTAGGGCGAGCGGCCCGCCCCCGCGTCGAGGACCCGCATGCCTCGCTTGGTGCCCCTGGCGAAGCGCGTCATCTCCTGCCGGAGGCGTACTCGGGACGGGTTGATACGTGGGCGGCGCTGCATGGAGCGACACTAGCGCCCCTGACGTGGGCCTTCCCGCAAACCGCGCAAGACGGCGTCACGCACCGGGTCGTGGAGGCGGCGCTCGACGAGGTAGTGGAGCGCGATGGCCAGCACGAGGGCGGTCGCGACGGCCGAAGCCAGGACGACGTACTCGTCGTAGCGGCCATGGAACACGTCGATCACCCAGAACGCGAACTGCGCGTGGATCAGGTAGAGCGGGTACGTCAGCGCCCCGAGCGTCGTCAGGAAGCGCGCCTCGACGCGGCCGAGCGGGCCGGCGGAGACGAGCCAGACGAGCGCGGCGAACGCGACGATCGCGAGCCCGGTCACCAGCGGCGAGACGGTCGCGCCGACGAGCTCGGTGGCCCGGTCGGCGTACTCCGTGGCCTGGCGGATGCCGAGGATCACGTTGTAGGCGACCGCGAGCCAGGCGACGAACGAGTTGCCGAACCGGTAGACGAGGAACAGCGCCATGCCCATCGCGAAGAACGGGGCGTACTCCGCGAACAGCAGCGAGTTGAGCATGCCGGAGTCGGTCGCCCGGGCGATCTGGGCCAGCAGCGGCCACAGGAACGCCACCGCGATGACCCGCTGCTTGGTGATCCCGACGAGCAGGAAGACCCCGATCAGCAGGTAGAACTTGAGCTCGATCCAGAGCGTCCAGAACGCGCCCTGCGCACTGAGCACGTCCCAGGCGTCCTGGGTCATGGTCAGGTTGATCAGACCGCCGACGAACCCCTGGTCGCGGCCGCCCTTCCAGTAGGCCTGGAGGATCAGCGTGATGGCTACCGCGACCCAGTATGCCGGGAACAGCCGGGCGACCCGGGAGGAGACGAAACCGGGCAGGTCACGTCCCCACGCGGTCATCAGGATCACGAACCCGCTGATGATGAAGAAGAGCTCCACGCCGAGGTAGCCGTAGCGGGTGACGTGGTTGAGGGTCGGGAAGACCTGGTGGGGGTCGAGGCCCCAGTAGGGCGTCGCGATGCCGGTGAGGTGGTAGCCCACGACGACCGCCGCCGCGATGAACCGGAGCGCGTCGAGCGCGCCGAGCCGGGGGCGGCGTACGGACTTCTTGGTCTCGGGGGCGGGCGCGGCGGCTGGGGCGGTGTCCGCGGGGACGGTCGGAGCGCTCGTCATCGGATCAGTTCCCCGCTGCGGCGTCCAGGGCCTCCTGGATCGGATCGATGCGGCGCAGGTCGATGACGTGGCCGGTGCTCGACGCGATCAGGGTGTCCAGCGACGCTCGCGCGACCGCCTTGGACTCCAGGAGCGTGTGGGACGGCTCCTGGCCGAACGCCTTGGTGCGCATCGGGGTGGCGGTGCGCTCGGGGTTGATCGCGTTGACGCGTACGCCCTGGTCGGCCCACTCGTCGGCGAGCGCCTGGGTCAGGTTGACGGTGGCGGCCTTGGCCGAGGAGTAGAGCGCATAGCCGCGGCGGCCGCGGGTGTAGGAGCTCGAGGTGAAGAAGAGCAGCGAGCCCTTCGCCCGGGCCAGGTAGGGGAAGAACTCCTGGGCGATCAGGACCGGCGCGATGTAGTTGATCTCGGTCGCGGTGTAGATCGTCTCCTCGGAGACGCTGGCGAGCTCGCCACGCGGCAGCACACCGGCGGTGTTGACCACGAAGTCGATCGAGCCGAAGCGCTTGCCGGCGTCGGCCGCCGCGGCGACGATGTCGGCCCGCTTGGCGACGTCGGTGTTGGTGGCCGAGCGGCTGTAGGAGGCGACGTTGGCGCCGTAGGACTCGGCCAGCTCCGCGATGTCGGCGCCGATGCCGTAGCTGCCGCCGAAGACGACCATGTTCTTGCCCTCGAGGGCGGCCCGGTAGTCGGACTCGTCCTTCTGCGGGAACTGCTGGTGGGCGGTGAGCTGGAAGAGCTTGTCGGCGATGTAGACGTCGATCGGCTCGGTGACCTTCATGTTCTGCTCGTGGCCGTCGACCACCCAGATCTTGGTGTCGGGCAGGTACTTCAGCACCACGCTGCAGTCGTCGGTCGCCTTGAACTTCGGGTCCTGGTCGGCGATCTCGTAGGCGCGCTTCAGGGTCGAGGCGAGGAAGGCCTGCGGGGTCTGGCCGCGGCGCAGCCGCGAGCGGTCCGGGATCTGCGCGATCGTGTTGTCGTCGTCGATCTCGATGATCGTGTCGGCGGAGGGGATGGCCACGTCGACGGCCTGGTAGGTCAGCAGCGCCTTGAAGCAGTTGGTGATCACCTCCTCGCTGAGCAGCGGACGCACGGCGTCGTGGAGGAGTACGTTGCAGTCCTCGCCCTCCGGCAGGGCGGCCAGGGCGCGCTTGGTCGTCTCGTTGCGGGTCTCGGCGCCCTCGAGGATCTTGGAGACCTTCGGGTAGCGGCCGTCGCGGGTCATCGCGTGCACGGCGTCGAGGTGGCCGGGGGCCATCAGGATGATGATCTCGTCGATCTCCGGGTGGCGGTCGAGCACGCCGAGGGTGTGCTCCATGATCGGCATCCCTGCGATCTTGATGAGCTGCTTCGGGATGTCGAGGCCCACTCGGGAGCCCACACCGCCGGCAAGCAGCACGGCAACGTTACGAAGCACTGAAATCTAACCCTTTGATAGATGACGAGGAGGGGTGGATTCTTCCATGCCGCGCGTTGTCGACTCCAATGCTGGAGGCGAGGTGATACCGAGCCGTTGGTCCGGCGTGTGGCCCGCCGCCCGCGCTCGTGTGATGGCAGTCACGTCATCGTGATGTTTCGGAAGAGCGACCGGCGGCGTACCTTTGTTTCGTCTCGGTCACCGTGGCCGAGCACGCAGGCACAACGTCTGGTACCCAACCCGGCTCCGCTCACAAGGGGGAGTGGTCGGAGGGACTGGAACGAAAGGTCTACCACCATGAACCCACTCAGGGTGGGCGTCGTCGGCGCGGGTCGCGTCGGGGCCGTCCTTGCTGCGGCGCTGCGCTCCGCAGGCCATTCGATCGTCGCGGTCGCAGGCGAGTCCGAC
Source organism: Nocardioides turkmenicus (assembly GCF_011045035.1). Taxonomy (GTDB): domain Bacteria; phylum Actinomycetota; class Actinomycetes; order Propionibacteriales; family Nocardioidaceae; genus Nocardioides; species Nocardioides turkmenicus. The sequence goes on along the minus strand of NZ_JAALAA010000002.1, from coordinate 97,340 downwards.
GCCTCTCGCGCACGCATCGCCGCGCTTCTCCCGGGGGTCCCGGTCGAGAAGCCGACCGCCGTCGCCCGCGCGTGCGACCTCCTTCTGCTCACGGTCCCCGACGACATGCTCGGCAACGTCGTCCAGACGATGACCGACGCCGGCGCGATCCGGCCCGGGATGTACGTCGCCCACACCTCCGGTCGCCACGGCCTGGCGATCCTCGCCCCCGCTGCCGCCATCGGGGCACACACCATGGCCGTGCACCCGGCGATGACCTTCTCCGGCACCTCGGTCGACCTCGCCCGCCTCTCCGGCTGCGTCTTCGGCCTGACCGCGGCCACTCCGGCCGACCGTGCCTTCGCCGAGGGGCTGGTCCGCGACCTCGGCGGCAACCCGATGTGGGTGCCCGAGGAGATGCGCACGCTCTACCACGCCGGGCTCGCCCACGGCGCCAACCACCTGGTCACCCTGGTCACCGAGGCGATGGAGATCCTCGCCGCCGCCGGTGCCACCGACCCCGCGGGCACGCTGCGTCCGCTGCTCACCGCCGCCCTCGACAACGCCCTCGACCACGGCGACGCGGCGCTGACCGGCCCGATCGTCCGCGGCGACGCCGGCACGGTGGCGGCCCACCTCGACGACATCCGCACCAACGCTCCGCAGACGCTGGCCTCGTACGTCTCGATGGCGCGGGCCACGCTCGACCGGGCTGTCTCCGACGGCCGGCTGCTGCCCATCCGGGCGCTCAAGATCAAGAACCTGCTCGACGAGGCCGACCGCGCGGCCGTGCAGCCGCTGCCGCGTCCGATCCACGTCTGGAACCAGTGATGAGCGAACTCGCCTCCACCCGCGAGGAGCTCGCCAAGCTCCTCGAACCCGCCCGCCGTGACGGCGCCACGGTCGGCCTCGTGCCGACGATGGGCGCGCTGCACGAGGGGCACGCGTCGCTGATGCGCGTCGCCCGCGAGCGCGTCGGCGGCGGTCCCGTCGTGGTGTCGATCTTCGTCAACCCGCTGCAGTTCGGCGCGGGCGAGGACCTCGACCGCTACCCGCGCACGCTCGAGGCGGACCTGGAGGTCTGCGAGCGGGAGGGTGTTGACGTCGTCTTCGCGCCGTCGGTGGACGAGGTCTACCCGGGTGGCGACCCGCAGGTCACGGTGGCCCCCGGGCCGCTCGCCGAGGTGCTCGAGGGCAAGACCCGGCCGGGCCACTTCGGCGGTGTGCTGACCGTCGTCGCGAAGCTGTTCGGGCTGGTCAAGCCCGATGTCGCGGTCTTCGGCGAGAAGGACTACCAGCAGCTCGCGCTGATCCGCCGGATGTCGGCCGACCTGTGCCTCGGGGTCGACGTCGTCGGCGCCCCGACGCAGCGCGAGCCCGACGGCCTCGCCCTCTCCTCGCGCAACCGCTACCTCTCGCCCGAGCAGCGGGAAGAGGCGACGACGCTGTCGCGGGCGCTCTACGCCGCGCAGCGCGAGGCCGAGCACGGCGTCGAGGCTGCGCTCCAGGCCGCCCGCGCCGAGCTGCGCCGCTCGAAGGGCGTCGACCTCGACTACCTCGTGGTCACCGACCCCGCACTGGCGGCGCTGCCCACCGACCCGGCACCGGGCGCCGAGGCCCGGATCCTCATCGCCGCCCGGGTCGGCACGACCCGACTCATCGACAACATGAGCCTCACGATCGGAGCATCCCGATGACCCGTCTGCGCACCATGATGACCGGCAAGATCCACCGCGCCACGGTCACCCAGGCAGACCTCCACTACGTCGGCTCGGTCACCGTCGACGCAGATCTCCTCGACGCCGCGGACATCCTCCCCGGCGAGCTGGTCTCCATCGTCGACATCACCAACGGTGCCCGCCTGGAGACCTACACGATCGCGGGCGAGCGCGGGTCGGGCGTACTCGGGATCAACGGCGCCGCCGCCCACCTGGTCCACCCCGGCGACCTCGTCATCCTCATCGCGTACGCACAGATGACCACCGAGGAGGCTCGTGCTTTCGAGCCGCATGTGGTCCACGTCGACGAGGCCAACCACATCGTCGCGCTCGGCTCCGACCGGAGCGAGCCGGTTCCAGGGACCGACCAGATGCGTGGACCGCTCGTTCTCACGCAGTAGCGTGCGGGCATGAACATCGAGCTCCTGTCCGCCCGCGACCCGGGCTGGACCGAGTGGGCGGACGTGATCGTGGTCGGCTCGGGGATCGCCGGGCTGACCGCGGCGCTGCGGCTGAAGGACCAGGTCGAGCGGGTCGCCGTCGTCACCAAGGACGTGCTCCAGGCCGGGTCGACGCAGTGGGCCCAGGGCGGCATCGCGGCCGCGCTCGGCGAGGGGGACACCCCGGCCCAGCACGAGGTCGACACCCTCGTGGCGGGCGCCGGCGCCTGCGACCTGGAGGCCGTACGCGTCCTCGTCGGTGAGGGCGCCGAGGCCGTGCGCGAGCTCATCGAGTGGGGCGCCGACTTCGACAAGGACCCCGAGGGCAACCTGTCGCTCACCCGGGAGGGCGGCCACCGCCGCGACCGGATCGCGCACGCCGACGGCGACGCGACCGGCGCCGAGATCCAGCGTGCGCTGATGGAGGCGGTCCGGCGCGCTCCAGAGATCCTGGTCTTCGAGCACGCCATGGTCGTCGACCTGCTGACCGCCGCCGACGGCGGCGTCGCCGGGCTGACCATCCACGTGATGGGCGAGGGCGACCCCGACGGCGTCGGGATCGTGCGTACCCGGGCCGTCGTGCTCGCCTCCGGCGGCCTCGGTCAGGTCTTCTCGCAGACGACCAACCCCGCCGTCGCCACCGCCGACGGGATGGCGATCGCGCTGCGGGCCGGCGCGACCCTGCGCGACCTCGAGTTCGTCCAGTTCCACCCCACGGTGATGTACCTGGGGGAGGACTCCCGGGGGCAGCAGCCATTGATCTCCGAGGCCGTACGCGGCGAGGGGGCCTTCCTCGTCGACTGGGACGGCAACCGGCTCATGGAGGGTGTCCACGAGCTGCGCGATCTCGCGCCGAGGGACATCGTCTCCAAGGCGATCATGAAGCGGATGCTCGAGACCGGCCACCCCAACATGTGGCTCGACGCCCGCCACCTCGGCCGTGAGTTCTGGGAGAAGCGCTTCCCCAACATCCTCGCCTCCTGCGAGCAGCACGGCGTCGACCCTTCTGCTGATCTGATCCCGGTCGCGCCGGCGTGCCACTACGCCTCGGGCGGGGTCCGCACCGACCTGTGGGGCCGTTCGGACGTGCCCGGGCTCTACGCCACCGGTGAGGTCGCCTGCAGCGGCGTCCACGGCGCCAACCGGCTCGCCTCCAACTCGCTGCTCGAGGGCCTGGTCTTCTCGCGCCGGATCGCCGAGGTGCTCCCCGGCGAGCTGCGCCAGCTCGAGGATCCGGCCCCTGGCGACGGCGCCGGCCGCGTGCTCGTCCCCGGCACCGCGCTCAAGCAGCTGCAGGAGACGATGACGACCAAGGTCGGCGTCCTGCGCAACGCCACCGGTCTCGCCGAGGCGATCGACGAGCTCGAGCAGCTCGGCACCACGCCCGCGACCGAGATCGACCCGGCGGCCTGGGAGGCGACCAACCTGCTGACCGTCTCGCTCGCGCTGGCGAAGGCGGCGTTGCTGCGCGAGGAGACCCGCGGGTCCCACTGGCGCGAGGACTTCGCCGATCGTGACGACGCCGGGTTCGCCGGCCACTTCGACCTCAGACTCCGGGACGGCGAGACCGTCGCCACCTTCGTCCCGGCCCCAGCCACCGATCCCTCGACCACAACCATGGCAGGAGCCTGATGACCATCCGACGCGTGCCCTTCGACGAGATCCCGCAGTCTCTGCGCGACGAGCTGACCACGGCCGGCCTCGACGCCGGCGAGGTCTACGACGCCGTCGAGCTCGCTCTCGACGAGGACCTGCCCTCGGCCGCTCCCGGCGAGATGCCCAGCGAGGACGTCACCTCCGTCGCGACGATCGCCCCCGACTCCACCGGGATCGGCGTCTTCGCCGCCCGGGAGGACGGTGTGGTCGCCGGCCTCGGCGTGGCCGAGCTCGTCTTCGCGTACGTCATGGGTGACTCGGTCACCGTCACCGACCGCGTCAAGGACGGCTCGAAGGTGAAGGCCGGCGACGTCATCATGCGGATCGCCGGGCCGACCCGCGGGCTGCTGACGGCGGAGCGTACGGCTCTCAACTACGCCTCCCACCTCTCCGGTGTCGCCACCGGCGTCGCGGCCTGGACCGAGGCCCTGGAGGGCACCGGTGCGCAGGTGCTCGACACCCGCAAGACGCTGCCGGGCTTCCGGGCCCTGGAGAAGTACGCCGTACGCTGCGGCGGCGGCGCCAACCACCGGATGTCGCTGGCCGACATGGCGCTGGTCAAGGACAACCACATCGTCGCCGCGGGTGGCGCGGTGCAGGCCTACGAGGCCGTGAAGTTTGCCTACCCGGACGTGCCGATCGAGGTCGAGGTGACCACGCTCGAGGAGCTCAAGGCGCTGCTCGACGCCGGGTGCGGCCGGATCATGCTCGACAACATGTCGACCGCGATGATGAAGGAGGCCGTCGAGATCACCGCCGGCCGCGCGGTGCTCGAGGCGTCCGGCGGCCTCACCCTCGACCGGGCCCGTGAGGTCGCCGAGACCGGTGTCGACTATCTCTCCGTCGGCGCGCTGACCCACTCGGTGAAGGTCTTCGACATCGGCTTCGACCTGTCCGAGGGCTGAGGCGTCCCGCCATGTCCCTGCTCGCTGTCAACATCGGCAACAGCCACACGGTTCTCGGGCTGATCGCCGACGGCGTCGTGTCCGCGGACTGGCGGGTCTCCACGCTCGAGCACCGCACCGCCGACGAGTGGTGGGCGCTGCTGCGGGGGACCCTCGGCGATGCGCTGGTGGCGAGCGTCTCCGGTGTCGTGGTGTGCGCGACCGTCCCGTCGGTCCTGCACGAGTGGCGCGAGATGATCGCCCGCCATCTCGGCTCGGTCGAGAGCGTGGTGGTCGAGCCAGGCGTACGCTCCGGCATCCCGATCCTCATGGACAACCCGCGCGAGGTCGGCACCGACCGGATCGCCAACGCGGTCGCCGCCGTGGCGCTCCACGGCGGCCCCGCGATCGTGGTCGACTTCCGCGGGACGGCGACGACCTTCGACGTGGTGAACGCTGCCGGACAGTACGTCGGTGGCGCGATCCTGCCCGGGATCGAGCTGTCGTTGGAGGCGCTGGGGCGTCGTGGCGCGCAATTGCGGAAGGTCGAGCTCGCCCGGCCACGCTCGGTGATCGCCAAGAACACGGTCGAGGCGCTGCAGTCCGGAATGGTGTTCGGTGTCGCCGCTCAGGTCGAGGGTCTGGTCGCCCGGATCATCGCCGAGCTGGGTGCCTCCACCGACGATGTGACGGTGATTGCGACCGGCTATCTCGCGGAGTTCGTGCTGGGGGAAAGTAAATGCTTCTCCGTGCATTCTCCGTGGCTCACGATGCAGGGGCTGGAGCTGATATTCCAGCGGAATGTCGCGCGTTAGAGCGTTTTGGTATGCCTATCTGTTGATCTGTTCGGCCCGTGTGTAATGCTATGGGCATCTCGCGTCATCGCGATGGCTATATTCGACCCGTCTCTCGGGTGATGAGCAGTGAAGGTAGGGACATGGCTAAGAAGGTTCAGATCATCCTCGAGGACGACATCGACGGCTCCGAGGCCGCCGAGACGGTGTCTTTCGCGCTGGACGGCACGAATTACGAGATTGATCTCAGCGAAGCCAACGCGGCCAAGCTGCGGGACTCTCTTGCACTCTTCATCGGGCACGCGCAGAAGATCACCGGTCGTCGTGGCGGTGGGGCGAAGAAGGCGGCTGCCTCCGGCGGATCGACTCCGAAGGTCATGCGCGAGTGGGCCAAGGCAAACGGCTACACCGTGCCCGATCGGGGCCGCATCCCGGCCGAGGTCCGCGAGGCGTTCGAGGCGGCTCACTGAACGAGCTGCCACGGCTCCACTCGGCCGCGCCTGGTTCATTCGACCAGGCGCGGCCGTTGTTTTGCGTTCGACTTCGGGGGCTTTCGTGCGCGCTTCGATGAAGGCAGTGCTCGGCGTGATCGTCGCACGGGTGCTTCTGGGCGGAGAAGGTTCCCGACACCAAGATCGAACTCACCCGACGTCGAAGAACGGCGTCTTCGTTCGTTATATCCCCAGGATGCCCAGGCCGGGGTCGAGGGCGAACACCTCACGGTCGCGACGTACGACTCGATCGGGAGTTATGAAGGATTGGCTGAAGCTCGAAGAAAGTCCCTGATGTCGAGCACGGAAAGAGCGGTGCTGTGATCACGGTCTTCAAGGACCAGTCGCTGTCGACGTACTTCTCTTTCGAGAACGCACTTTCCAGGTGGAGGTCTTCTCGCTGAACAAGGGCAAGGCACCGAGTGTCGAGTACGTCGTCGTGGTCGAGCTCGAGCAGGATCTCGACCTCGGCCAGCGCGCAGGCCGCCTTCTTCGCCGCCCCCACCAGCCCGGCCGACTCGCTCCGGGCGACCTTGATCCGCGGGTCGGGAGTGTCGGGAGCCCGCTCGGCCGACCCGTTGAGCTGCACGATCCACTCCCGGTCCCGGTGGGTCTGGGCCCGTACGCTGCGAAGGCATTCGTCCAGGTGGACCGGGTCATGGCTCGGGGTGGACACGGAGACCCTCACGCGATCGATCCTCGCACGCGAGGGTGGTTCGTCCTGGCGTACGAAACGGGGTTTGTTCGCTCTCAGCGCACGGATCGTGTTGCGTTGCGGGGAACGCGTAGGCTGTCTGTGGGGTTGATTCTTGGTGACGCCCCAGAATTCTTAGGAGAGATGCGTACATGTTCGAGCGGTTCACTGACCGAGCCCGCCGGGTGGTCGTGCTGGCCCAGGAAGAGGCCCGCATGCTCTCCCACAACTACATCGGGACCGAGCACATCCTGCTCGGTCTGATCCACGAGGGCGAGGGCGTCGCGGCCAAGGCCCTAGAGTCCCTCGACATCTCGCTCGAGGCGGTCCGCAACCAGGTCGAGGAGATCATCGGCCAGGGGCAGCAGGCGCCGTCCGGGCACATCCCGTTCACCCCGCGTGCCAAGAAGGTGCTCGAGCTGTCCCTGCGCGAGGCGCTGCAGCTCGGCCACTCCTACATCGGCACCGAGCACATCCTGCTCGGTCTGATCCGTGAGGGCGAGGGCGTCGCCGCCCAGGTGCTGCAGAAGCTCGGCGCCGACCTCAACCGGGTCCGCCAGCAGGTCATCCAGCTGCTCTCGGGCTTCCAGGGCAAGGAGGGCACGGCCGGCACCTCCGGCGCCACCGCGTCGACCGGCACCACCTCGACCGAGGCGCCTTCGTCCAGCCTCGTGCTCGACCAGTTCGGCCGCAACCTGACCCAGGACGCCCGCGAGGGCAAGCTCGACCCGATCATCGGTCGCGAGGGCCAGATCGAGCGCGTCATGCAGGTGCTGTCGCGGCGTACGAAGAACAATCCGGTCCTCATCGGTGAGCCCGGCGTCGGCAAGACGTCGATCGTCGAGGGGCTGGCACAGGACATCGTCAAGGGCAACGTGCCCGAGACGCTCAAGGACAAGCAGATCTACACGCTGGACCTCGGCGCGCTGGTCGCCGGTTCGCGTTACCGCGGTGACTTCGAGGAGCGCCTCAAGAAGGTGCTCAAGGAGATCAAGACCCGCGGCGACATCGTGCTGTTCATCGACGAGATCCACACCCTCGTCGGTGCCGGTGCGGCCGAGGGCGCGATCGACGCGGCCTCGATCCTGAAGCCGATGCTGGCCCGCGGCGAGCTGCAGACCATCGGTGCGACCACGCTGGACGAATACCGGAAGTACCTGGAGAAGGACGCCGCTCTCGAGCGTCGTTTCCAGCCGATCCAGGTGCCGGAGCCGTCGATCGCGGTCGCGATCGAGATGCTCAAGGGCATCCGCGACCGTTACGAGGCCCACCACCGGGTGACGATCACCGACGAGGCCCTGGTCGCCGCGGTCACCATGGCCGACCGTTACATCTCCGACCGGTTCCTGCCCGACAAGGCCATCGACCTGATCGACGAGGCCGGCTCGCGCCTGCGCATCCGCCGGATGACGGCTCCCGCCGATCTGCGGGAGTACGACGACAAGATCGCCGACGTGCGCCAGCGCAAGGAGGCCGCGATCGACGGTCAGGACTTCGAGGCGGCCGCCCGTCTGCGCGATGAGGAGAAGCAGCTCATCGCCAAGAAGGCCGAGCGCGAGAAGGCCTGGCGAGCCGGTGACATGGACGAGGTCGCCGAGGTCGATGAGGAGCTCATCGCCGAGGTGCTTGCCGTCGCGACCGGCATCCCGATCGTGCAGGTCAACGAGGAGGAGTCCGCGCGACTGCTCCGCATGGAGGAGGAGCTCCACAAGCGCGTCATCGGCCAGGACGAGGCGGTCAAGGCCCTGTCCCGCGCCATCCGACGCACGCGTGCCGGTCTGAAGGACCCGAAGCGCCCCGGCGGTTCGTTCATCTTCGCCGGTCCGTCCGGTGTCGGTAAGACCTGGCTGTCCAAGACGCTCGCCGAGTTCCTCTTCGGCGACGAGGACGCCCTGATCCAGCTCGACATGTCCGAGTTCGGTGAGAAGCACACCGTCTCGAGGCTCTTCGGTTCGCCTCCGGGCTACGTCGGCTACGAGGAGGGCGGCCAGCTCACCGAGAAGGTGCGCCGCAAGCCGTTCTCCGTGGTGCTGTTCGACGAGGTCGAGAAGGCCCACCCGGACATCTTCAACTCGCTGCTTCAGATCCTGGAGGAAGGTCGCCTGACCGACTCCCAGGGCCGCGTGGTCGACTTCAAGAACACCGTCATCATCATGACCACCAACCTCGGCACGCGAGACATCGCCAAGTCGGTCAACCTGGGCTTCTCCCAGGCCAGCGACACCGCGGGCTCCTACGAGCGGATGAAGTCGAAGGTCTCCGACGAGCTCAAGCAGCACTTCCGTCCGGAGTTCCTCAACCGTGTCGACGAGGTCATCGTGTTCCCGCCGCTGTCGCAGGAGCAGATCATCGCGATGGTCGACAACATGATCGGCTCCGTCGAGATCCGCCTCAAGGACCGCGACATGGGCATCGAGCTCACCACGGCCGCCAAGAAGCTGCTCGCCGAGCGCGGTTTCGACCCGGTCCTGGGTGCCCGACCGCTGCGCCGCACCGTGCAGCGCGAGATCGAGGACGTGCTCGCCGAGAAGATGCTCTACGGCGAGATCGGCCCCGGCTCGCTCGTCGTCGTGGACGTCGAGGGCGAGGGCCCGGCCGCGAAGTTCACCTTCGAGGGCCAGAAGCGCTCCTCGATCCCGGACGTACCTCCCCTCGAGGGGGCCTCGGTGACCGACATCGAGCTCCCCGACCAGGATGAGCCGACCAACATCGACAAGCCGAAGCCCGACTCCGAGTAGTCGATCAACAGCGACGCCCCGGCCATGAGGCCGGGGCGTCGTCCATTTCGCCGAGACGGCAGAAGCGTCGGCCGAGACGGCAGTTGTGGCGGACGAAAGTAGAGTTTCGTCCGCCATTTCTGCGGTTTCGGCTGGTGTCAGGGGAGGGCGAAGAAGTCTGGTTCCACCTCGGTGGCCAGGTTGTCCTTCAGCAGGCCTTCGAGCGCTCGTCTGCGCTGGGTCTCGTCGGACCAGACGACGTCGAGGCGGCTGCGGTGGACGGGGGAGTCGGCGTCGCGCAGGACGGCGAGGAGGCGGCCGCGGCACTGACGGTCGGTACCGGCCCAGGTCTGGACCTTGCGAGGAGGACCGTCGTACGCGGGGTGGCCGGCGGCGCGCCAGGCGCAGAGGTCCGCGACGGGGCAGCGGGCGCAGGACGGGTTGGCGGCCGTGCAGACGAGGGCGCCGAGCTCCATGACGGCGACCGACCAGGTGGCGGCGGTGGGCTCGTCCTGGGGGAGCACTCCGGCGGCGAGCTCGCGCTCGGCCTTGTTGACCGACTGGGCGGGGAACTCGACGCCGCTGAGGGTCCGGGCGAAGACGCGGCGTACGTTCGTGTCGAGGACGACGTGGCGCTTGCCGTAGGCGAAGGTGGCGATCGCCGCGGCGGTGTAGTCGCCGACGCCGGGAAGGGCGATCAGCTCGTCGTAGGAGTCGGGCACCTCGCCGCCGTGGTGCTCGACGATCGCGGCGGCGGCCGCGTGCAGCCGCAGCGCGCGGCGGGGGTAGCCGAGGCGGCCCCAGGCGCGTACGGCCTCGCCGGTGGGCTCCGCGGCCAGGGCGGCCGGGGTCGGCCAGCGCTCCAGCCAGGCCTCGTGGACGGGGAGTACGCGGGACACCGGGGTCTGCTGGAGCATGAACTCGCTGACCATCACCGACCATGGCGTCGCGGTCGCGGTGCGCCACGGGAGGTCGCGGGCGTTGGCGTCGTACCAGTCCAGAACGGCGTCGTGGAGATCGGTCACACCCAGATTGTGCCGTGCGACAGGTATTGCCACGGAGTGGCACCCCGAAACCTCGGCGCGGGGTCACTACCGTGTCGCCTATGGCCCGTGCGAGAAGGACTGGAGGACGGCTACCGGCCTCGGTCTACTGGCGCCGGCGGCTGGCGGTGCTCGGCATCGTCCTGCTCCTGATCGTCGGGATCTCGCGGTTCTTCTTCAACGGTTCCGACGGGGCGGACGACACCGCCAAGCCTGTCGCCGACGAGCCCACGGCGACCGTGACGGTCACACCGACTCCCAGCGCCGAGCCGTCGAAGAAGGCAGGCAACGCGGGCGGTGGCAAGAACAAGCCCCGGAAGCCGAAGAGCAGCGCCCCGCCGGAGCCGACCGGCGAGTGCTCGCCCGCCGACATCGTCGTCGAGCCCGCCGTCACCGACGGCTACTCCTACGACAACGTCACCATCCCGCTGCAGCTGCGTACCGTGAAGGCCTCCGCCTGCACCTGGAAGCTGTCTTCGGACGCGCTGCAGGTGCGGATCTCGCAGAAGGGCGGCGACCTGGTCTGGTCCACGGTCGACTGCCCCAAGGCGGTGCCGACCAAGGAGATCGTCGTACGTCGCGACGTCGTCACCACGCTCCCGCTCACCTGGACCGGCCGTCGTGTCGTCGCCGGAGAGTGCACCGGGCACGGCCCCTGGGTGAAGCCGAACTTCTTCACGATCGTCGCCGCCGCCCTCGGTGGCGAGCCGTCATCGGCCACCTTCGGCCTCTACAAGCCGGGCACCGCCCTGTCGCGTACCGAACCCGACTCCCCGGCCAGCCGATAGCCGAGACGTCACCCGCGTCGGCCGAGACGTCAACCAGGACGGCCGAGACGGCAGCCCCTGCCAGCTCGATCGACGTAACTGACGTCTCGATCGACGTAAGTGACGTTTCGGCCGACGTAAGTGACGTTTCGGGCGGCGGGGCCGACGCCTCGGCGAGGGGTCAGACGTAGCGCTCGAGGATGGTGGACTCGGCGAGGCGGGAGAGACCCTCGCGGACAGAGCGGGCGCGGAGCTCGCCGACACCCTCGACGGCCTGGAGGTCGTCGACGCTGGCGGAGAGGAGCTTCTGCAGGGTGCCGAAGTGGTCGACGAGACGGTCGACGACGGCGGGTGGGAGGCGGGGGACCTTCGCGAGCAGGCGGTAGCCGCGCGGGGCGACGGCGCCGTCGAGCGCGTCGGAGGTGGTCAGGCCCAGGACACGGGCGGTGGCGGCGGGATCGACCAGCTCGGCGGAGTTGAGCGCCTCGAGCTCGGCCAGCAGCTCCTCGGGCGAACGGGCCCGACGGCCGCGCGGCAGGTAGTCGCGGATGACCATCTCGCGCTCGGCATCGACGCCGGTGATGAGCTCCTCCAGCTGGAGGGAGAGCAGCCGGCCGTCGGTGCCGAGCTCGAGCACGTAGTCCTCGATCTCGCGGGCGATGCGGGTGACCATCTCCAGGCGCTGGGCGACGACGGCCACGTCGCGCACGGTGACCAGGTCCTCGATCTCCAGCGCCGACAGGGTGGAGGCCACCTCGTCGAGGCGCAGCTTGTAGCGCTCCAGGGTCGCCAGCGCCTGGTTGGCGCGGGAGAGGATCTGGCCGGAGTCCTCCAGGACGTGGCGGGTCTCCCCGACGTACGCAGCGATGATCTGCATCGACTGGGACACCGAGATCACCGGGTGACCGGTCTGCTTCGCGACCCGGTCGGCGGTGCGGTGGCGGGTGCCGGTCTCGGTCGAGGGGATGGTGTGGTCGGGCATCAGGTGGACCGCGGCCTGCACGATGCGGCTCAGCGAGTCGTCGACGATGATCGCGCCGTCCATCTTGGCGAGCTCGCGCAGGCCGGTGGAGGTGAACGGCACGTCCAGCGTGAAGCCGCCGGTCGAGATGGCGTCGACCATCTTGTCGTGGCCGAGCACGATCAGTGCACCGGTGCGGCCGCGAAGGATGCGCTCGAGCCCGTCGCGCAGCGGTGTTCCGGGCGCGATCAGAGCGAGCGTCTCGCGCAGTCGGATGGAGTCCGCAGTGCGTTCGGCGGGCACGGGATTCCTTTCGGAGTGGGATGGGGCGATTCTAACCGTGGATCCAACCGTAATGCCGAGAACCTGTGGCCACGAGTCACCAAGCCGATCACACCAAGCGGAGGAATTCCAGCGCGGCACTGATGCTGTGCACCTCAAAGACACGCATCCCGTCGACATCGCGCTCATGGGGACGGTTGGGCACGGGCGTCCCAGGGTCGGCGGGGACGACCGCGACCGTGAACCCCAGCCGCGCCGCCTCGGAGAGCCGCTGGTCGAGGTCGCGCACCCGGCGCAGCTCGCCGGCCAGGCCGATCTCGCCGAGCGCGACCACGCCGCGGGGCGTCGGCGTGCCGGTCTGGCTCGACGCGACCGCGAGCGCCATCGCGAGGTCGGCGGCGGGGTCGCTGATCCGGGCCCCGCCGACGGTCGAGGCGAACACGTCGCGACCGGAGAGGCCGACCCGCGCGTGGCGCTGCAGCACGGCGAGGATCATCGCGAGCCGGGAGCCGTCCAACCCCGAGGTCGTACGCTTCGCCCGCTCCTCCGCGCCCAGCACCGTCAGCGCCTGGATCTCGGCGAGCAGAGGCCGACGACCCTCCATCGTCACGGTGACGCACGTGCCGGGGACCGAGACGTGATGGGTCTCCACGAAGAGCCCCGAGGGGTCGGTGACCGCCACGATGCCCTCCGAGGACAGGTCGAAGCAGCCCACCTCGTCGACCGGGCCGAAGCGGTTCTTCATCGCGCGCACCATCCGGAACCGGGAGTCGCGGGCACCCTCGAAGTGGAGCACCACGTCGACCAGGTGCTCCAGCACCCGCGGGCCGGCGATCGCGCCGTCCTTGGTCACATGGCCGACCACGACGGTGGTGATGTTGCGGGTCTTGGCGACGCGGATCAGCGCCGCCGCGACCTCGCGCACCTGGGTCACGCCACCTGGAACCCCCTCGACCCCGGAGGCCCCGATGGTCTGCACGGAGTCGACCACGATCAGCTCGGGCCGGGTCTCCTCGATGTGGGTCAGCACGGCACCGAGGTCGGTCTCGGCGGCGAGGTAGAGCTCGTCCTGGATCGCGTTGGTCCGGTCGGCCCGCAGCCGCACCTGTGACGCGGACTCCTCACCGGTCACATACAGCGCGCGGCGCCCGTAGCGGGCCGTCTGCGCCGCCACCTCGAGCAGCAGCGTCGACTTCCCGACGCCCGGCTCGCCGGCCAGCAGGATCGCGGCGCCCGGCACCAGCCCGCCGCCGAGGACACGGTCGAGCTCCGGCACCCCCGACGTACGCCGCTCCGACTCGGTCACCGACACCGTGCCGATCGGCACCGCCGCGGTGGAGACAGGCGCCGCCGGCGTACGTCCGATCGGGGCTGCGGCCTCGGCGACCGACCCCCACGCTTGGCACTCGCCGCAGCGACCGACCCACTTCCCGGTCTCCCAGCCGCACTCCGAGCAGCGGTAGGTGGCGCGTTTGGACGAGCGAGCGTTTGCCATGGCCAGCAACCTAGACCAAGGCACCGACATCCGAGCCTGCGTTCCCGCGAGGAACGAGCGGGGACGCAACGGGAGGAGGTCGAGCGAGCGCAGCGGGTGAGCTTGCGAACCCGCGAAGCGGGTCGAGACCCAGCCACTGCGTGTGACCTGGGCCGAACCATCAGGCCGACGTTTAGCCCGATAGCATCCCAAGCGGCCAGCAGTCGTTACCATGGCTTGGAACGATCCAGAGTTTCACATCGGCATCAAGGGAGGCAGAGCGTGGCGGTGCCGCGTTCCAGCGGTCATATCTCGGCCGCTCCGCCGACCCTCGCCGACGTCGCGGAGCTGGCCGGCGTGTCCCGGCAGACGGTGTCCAACGCGGTCAACAACCCCGACCTGCTGCGCGCCGACACCCTGGCCAGGGTGCAGGACGCGATCGACAAGCTCGGCTACCAGCCCAACCGGGCCGCGCGCAGCCTTCGCACGCGAGCAAGTCATCTGATCGGACTCAGGATGCCCGCTCTCCAGGAGGGCACGGCCAACGCGATGATGGACCGGTTCGTCCACACCTTCGTCGAGGCAGCGGCCGAAGCCGGCTATCACGTGCTCCTCTTCCACGGCGACCCCGCCGACCCGCTCGACGGCTACGACGAGCTGCTCCGCTCGACCGCGGTCGACGCGTTCGTGGTGACCGACACCCACCTCGGCGGCCAGCAGACGACCTGGCTGCAGTCCCGGCGAGCACGCTTCGTCTCCTTCGGACGACCCTGGACCCAGCCCGACGCCAAGCATCCCTGGGTCGACGTCGACCTCGCCTACGGTGCCGAGATCGCCACCGAGCACCTGATCGAGCGCGGCCACTCCAAGATCGCGTGGATCGGGTGGCACAAGGACTCCCTCCTCGGCGAGGAACGACGCAGCGGGTGGATCCACGCGATGCACACCCACGGCCTCTCCACCACCGGCCTGGCCTCGCGCACCGAGGACTCGATCAGCTCGGGCAAGGCCGCCGCCGACGCGATCCTCGACGAGACCCAGCCGACCGCGCTGGTCTGTGCCTCCGACACCCTCGCCATGGGGGTCCTCCACTCCCTCTTCGAGCGGCGCCTGCGGCTCGGGGAGGACGTCGCGGTCGTCGGCTTCGACGACTCCCAGGTCGCGCAGACGGTGCCGCCGGGCATCACGTCCGTACGTCCTCCGCTGGAGGAGGCCGCACGTGAGCTGGTCAAGGCGCTCGAGGAGCTGCTCGCCACCCCGTCCTACGCAGCCCCGGGTGTGATGCTGAAACCCGCCCTGACGGTCCGAGGGTCTTCATAGAAACCCCGATCCGCGCGACGATGGCCTCATGGGAACTGAGGAGATCGTCGTCATCGGTGCTGGTCTCGCGGCAGTCAGCGCCATCGAAGCCCTTCGCGACGAGGGGTACGCCGGCCCCCTGACGCTGGTCGGGAAGGAACCGGAGCTGCCGTACGAGCGACCGCAGCTCTCCAAGGACTTCCTCTCCGGCGCCAAGGAGTTCAAGCTCTCCCACGACAAGGAGTGGTACGCCGAGAAGGATGTCACCGTCCTGACCGGCGCCACGGCGACCGCCCTGAACCTGGACGCCGGGACCGTCACGCTCGACAACGGCGAGGAGCTGCCCTTCGGCACGCTGCTCCTGGCCACCGGCGCCGACCCGAAGACCCCGCCGATCCCCGGCATCGAGGACGCGACGACCCTCCGCACCGTCGACGACGCCCGTCGCCTCAAGGACGCGGTCCAGCCCGGCACCAGGGTGGTCATGGTCGGCGGCGGCTGGATCGGGCTCGAGGTGGCGGCCTCGGTGACCGCGCTCGGCGGGAAGGCGGTCGTGCTCGAGGCGGCCGCGCAGCCCCTGCTCAACGTCCTCGGCCCGACGCTCGGTGAGCACGTCGCCGCCCTCCACACCCGCCACGGCGTCGAGGTCCACACCGGCACCACCGTCGAGGCGATCGAGAAGGGGGTCGTACGCACCAGCGTCGGCGAGATCCCCGCTGACATCGTGCTCGTCGCCGTCGGGGCGGCACCGGCCACGGGCCTGGCCGCCGACGCCGGCCTCGAGGTCGGCGACGGCATCGTGGTCGACGAGCGGCTGCGTACGTCTGATCCTCGGGTCTTCGCGGCGGGCGACGTCGCCCTCGCGAACCACACCGTGCTCGGCCCGCTCCGTGTCGAGCACTGGGACAACGCGATCAAGCAGGGCCGGCTGGCGGCCAGGACGATGCTGGGCAAGGACGGTGCCTACGACTGGCAGCCCTACTTCTTCACCGACCAGTTCGAGTTCTCGATGGAGTACGTCGGCCACTCCTCGCCCGAGGACGAGGTGGTCCTCCGCGGCAACGTCGACGGCGACGAGTTCATCGCCTACTGGCGAGACGGTGGGACGGTCACCGCCGGGATGAACGTGGGCATCTGGGACGTCAACGACAAGCTCCGCGAGCTGGTCGGGACCGATGCCGATCCCGACCAGCTCACCGATCTGTCATGACCTCAGAAGCACTGCGAGGCGCTGTGATAGACGCTCGACTGGATGCCGAGGTGGATGTGGTCGCTGTGGTCGGGGTAGCCCGGCCCGAGCACCTGCGGGAACGACTGGCGTGAGGCACGCGCGATGCCGCACATGGTCGTCGCACTGCTGCCGGGCACGAGGTCCATCGCCCGGCCGTAGAGGTGGTTGCTGTTGGAGGCGCCGCCGACCTGGTCGTTGCACGCCTTGGAGCGGTAGGCCGAGGTCACCCGCAGCGGGTTGTCGCCGAGCCGGTGCCTGATCGCCTCGGCGCGCCACATGGCCTGCATCAGGTTGGCCTTGACCTGCGTGATCGTCACGCCGGAGATCGGCGTGGGCCAGCCTCCGTAGCAGACGTCGTCGACCTCGCTCCACGAGAAGTGGATCGGGGTGCAGTCGTCGTCCTGGAGCGCGTAGATCTTGTTGAACGTGTTCGCGCCCGCGACTCCGTCGGCGGCGAGCCCGTAGGCGGCCTGGAAGTTGCGGACCGCGGTCGTCGTCGCCGGGCCGTAGGACCCGTCGATCGAGAAGACCGTGCCGGTGGCCGCCCATCCGGCGACCCGGATCTGCAGCTGGGTGACCGCGTTGCCCGTGGACCCCTGCTGGAGCGTGCCGCTCCAGGTGTAGCAGGCGTCGGCCTGAGCGGGTGCGACCGTGGAGGTGATGGCGACCAGGCTGGTCGCCAACGTGACGAGAAGGGAACCGATGACCGTGCCGAGGCGGCGTGGGGTGAGGCGCATCTGTGGAGCTCCTGTCTTCCGAGAGGTCCGAGAGGACCCGAGTCGCTCCCTAGAGTGGCCTCCTTTGACGTCGTGTACTTGGATTTCGCGTGAATGTAATCACCAGGGAATGGGGCCGGCGTCCTCGAAGTAGCCTCCGGTCGGCCCGTCGTCGGGAAGAGTCGCCAGGCTGATCGCGATCCGGGCGCCCTCCTCGGGCGTGCGTACGCCACGGAAGCCGTTCAGGTCGGTGGCCACGAACCCGGGGCAGCCGAGGTTGATCAGGATGTTCGTGTCACGCAGCTCCTTGGCGTACTGCACCGTGACGGCGTTGAGGAACGTCTTCGACGGGCTGTACGCGCCCGAGATCGGCCCGACCGTCATCGGGTCGTCCGTCGCCGTCTGCCGGGTGAGCGAGCCGACGCCGCTGGACATGTTGACGATCCGCGGCGATGCCGACCGTCGCAGCAGCGGCAGCATGGTGTTGATGACCCGGACGACGCCGAAGACGTTCGTCTCGACCGCGGTCCGCATGGTGTCGATCGAGAGCTCGGTCGGGTTCTGTGGCATCCCGCCGGTGATGCCGGCGTTGTTGACGAGTACGTCCAGTCCGCCCTGCTCCATTTCGAGCAGCCGGGCAGCGGCCGCGACGCTGGCGTCATCGGTCACGTCCAGCGGCACCCCGAAGGCGTCGGCGCCGTTCGCCCGCAGCTTCTCCACCGCGGCCTCGCGACGGGCGTAGTCGCGGGCGCCGACGCCCACCTTCCAGCCGCGCGCACCGAGGCCCGCGGCGATCTCGTATCCGATTCCCTTGTTGGCGCCGGTGACCAGCGCGATCGTGGTTTCGCTCATGCCGTCAAGCCTGGTCAGCGGCCGCGGAACACTCCAATATCGCCTCGGTCGCCGCCTATACCGGCCGGGTATGTTCGCAGGTCGGAGTAGGGTCGAGGCCATGGAGACCCGGGAGCTTCGCTACTTCGTCGCGGTCGCCGAGGATCTTCACTTCAGTCGTGCCGCCGCTCGCCTCGGGATCGCCCAGCCGCCGCTGTCGCGCGCGATCAGCCGGCTCGAGCGACGCCTGGGCGGCCCGCTGCTCGAGCGCAACAGCCGCGGCGTCACCCTGACCGACGCCGGCCGGGTGCTCCTCGCCGAGGCCCGCGCCGCCCTCGACGCGATCGACGCCGCCGAGCGCCGCACGCGCCGCGCCACCGGCGACGGTGCCGATCCGGGGCTGGTCCTGGTCTCCAAGGCCGGGGCGGCCACCGAGCTGCTGACCAAGCTCCTCGACGCCTACGCCGCCGAGCCGGGGTCGGTGAAGGTCGAGGTCGACCTGTGCGGCATCGGTGAGCAGGGGCCGCGGCTCCGCGACGGCCGGGCGGACGTCGCGCTGCTGCACCTTCCGTTCGACTCCGTCGACGGACTCGACTCCGAAGAGCTGCTCACCGAAGGGCAGGTCGCGGTACTGCCGTCCGGCCACCCCTGGGCGACGCGCTCAGAGCTGACCCTGGCCGACCTCGACGGCATCCCGGGCCTCCCGCCGATGCGCTGGCCGTCGGGCGAAGGCGGCACCTTCTCCGACGGCCGCGGACCGGAGGTCCGCGACTCGGCCCAGCTCTATCAGCTGATCGGGCTCGGCCGGGCGTACGCGCTCCTCCCCGAGTCCGCCCGCGCCGAGCAGCATCACGGCATCGCCACCGTCCCGGTCTCGGACGCCCCGGAGGTCACCACGGTCATCGCCTGGCCGCAGCACAGCCGTTCGCTCGCCCTGGCCGCCCTGGTCCAGACCGCGACCCGCCTCTGACGGTTGGGCGTACGTCTGGGCGCGAGCGCCGGCTGTAACACGTCGTTCGTGGTGCTACCCGCCCTATCAGAACGACCGGATAGTGCTACGAACGACGTGTTACAGGCGCCGTCGCGCGCGCAAGGGCGAGGTCAGAAGCGCTTCCACCAGAGGTTGACGGCGTAGTCGACGTACGTCCCCTGGTGCTCGTCGAGGATCGCGGCCGCGGTCGCGGGGTCGAACTCGATGCGTACGACCGCCTCCAGGTCGGCCCGCGAGCCGAAGGACCAGTCCATGTCGACGGGCACGCGGGTCCAGCCGTGCATCGACCAGAACCGCTCCTGCTCGTCGGGAGGCGGGACCTTCGGATAGCCGCGGCGGAACCAGCCGCCGAACGTCGAGCGCGAGCCGTCGTTGTCGATCACCATCGCCACGCCGCCGCGGCGCATCACCCGGTCGAGCTCGCCGAGCCCCGGCTCGGAGCCGGGGCCGAAGAAGTAGGCCCAGCGGGCGTGCATGACGTCGACCGACGCCGGCGGGAGCGGCAGCCGCTGCGCGACGCCGTTGTGGACGGAGACGTTCGGCAGCCGCCTGGTGCGCCGCCGGGCCAGCGTCACGAGGTCCGGATGGGGCTCGATACCGGTGACGGTGCGCGCTTCCTCGGCGAACCGCGGCAGGTAGAACCCGGTGCCGCAGCCGAGGTCGAGGACGTCGCGCCCGGCCCACGGAGCGACCTCGTCCATGGCGGCCCAGAGCCGGCCGTGCGGGTCGAGCGCACGGTTCTCGATCTCGTACGTCGCGGTGTGGTTCCAGATGTTGGGCGACGGGATCGCTCCCGTCGCTCCCGGCAGGTCGAGCCTGGTCAGATCCGGACCTCGCCGCGCGGGGTCACGAACTGCGCGGCCAGGAGACCCGGGGTGCCGTGCTCGGCGACCCACTCGATGTTGACGTTCTCGGCCGGCTTGCCGGTCCAGGGGTCGACGCGCTCCTTGAGTTCGTCGCCCAGGTAGTCCTTGACCCGGTCGGGGTCGCCGGAGATCTCCAGGCAGGTGAGCGTGATGTCGGAGCCGGCATTGCCGGGGTGGAGCTCGGGGGTCTCCCACTTGATGAAGTAGGGCAGCTGCGGGTCGGCGATCAGGCCGTTGATGCCGATCTGCTGCCAGTGGAGCTCGCGGCCGTCGGGGAGGTGTCGGTTGCCCGGGACCGCCTTGCGGCCGAGCCGCTCCTCGATCGGGGCCATGTCGTCGACGCCGATCACGAAGCCGATCCAGCCGCCGCCCAGGGCGGAGCGGGCCTTGACGGCCTGCCCGAACGGGGCCTTGTCGCTGGCCGGGTGCTCGAGCGCCTCGACGACCTCGAGGTAGAGGCCGCCGCGCATCGGGAGGATGTAGTTGCGGGTGCCGAAGCGGGGGTGGACCCCGCCGTCGACGAACTCCTGGCCGAGCAGCTCACCGAGCTGCTTGGCGGTCTGTACCAAGCCATCGGGTCCTGCAGCGTACGAAACATGGTCCAGGCGCATGTAACGATTCTGAACTCTCCCTGAGAGAGAGACCAATCCAGGGTCGCTATCTCTTGATGTCGAGATACACCCGGGGGTTCAGCGCGGGCTGGCAGGATGGAGCGCCAGCGCGGAACGCGACCGGACGTGCGCCTCGCAGTGACGGACGAGCTCGGCGTACGCGGCCTTGCCCATCAGCTCGGTCAGCTCGGCCTGGTTGGTGATGTAGACGGGCTCGACGGCGACGTGGGCCTCGGTGTTGCCGGAGCAGTACCAGTCGAGGTCGTGGCCGCCCGGGCCCCAGCCGCGCCGGTCGTACTCGGTGATCGTCACCTCGGTGTAGGCCGTCCCGTCGGTCAGCTCGACGTCGCGGAACGTACGCCGGATCGGCAGCTGCCAGCACACGTCGGGCTTCGTCTCGAAGTGCTCCCGGCCCTCGGCAGCGGCCAGGATGTGCAGTGCGCAGCCCGCCCCGCCGGGGAAGTCCGGCCGGTTGGCCAGCACGCACGACTCCTGCCCGCGGAACTCGGTCACGCGGGTCTTCCGCTCGCCGTCGTCGTCGAGCTCGACCCAGTCGTCGGTCTCCACCGCGCGGCCCGGGTGCTGCTCCCAGATCTCGGGGGTCAGCTCGGCGACGAAGCCCGCCGTCCGCGCCTCGTCCTCCTCGTCCGCGAAGTGGGCACCCAGCGTGCAGCAGCCCACGTCCGGTGAGCTCTCGAACATCCCCGGGCAGCCGTTGCCGAAGATGCAGGAGTAGGCCGACGTCAACCAGGTCAGGTCGCATCGCATCCGCTCGTCGGGGTCGTCGGGGTTGACGAACTCCACCCACGCACGCGGGAAATCCAGGGGTACCTCAGGCACCTCGCAAGCCTACGGGGTCCGTCGGCGTCGGAGGCTTCACCCGACGCTCCACGGACGCAGCTTCTCGGGGTTGCGTACGACCCAGATGCGGGTGATGCGGCCGTCGGCGACGTCGAAGGCGTAGACGGAGACCGTGGCGCCGTCGAGCCGGCCGACGAGGCCGGGCTGGCCGTTGACGAGGCACTCGTGGAGCGTCACCGCCATGCCGCGGGTGGCGATCTCCATCCAGGCGCCCGCGATCTGCTCGGCGCCGCTGATCGGCTCGAGGAAGGCGAGGGCGAGGCCGCCGCTGTCGGCGGTGGCCACCGCCTGCGGGTCGAGCAGGCCGACGAGGGCCTCGATGTCCTGCGACTCCCACGCCTGCTTGAAGCTGCGGACGACATCGGCGCGCTCGGTCGTCGAACGGTCGCGTTCGGTGTCGAGACGTCGGCGCGCGTTGGAGGCGAGCTGGCGGCAGGCGGCCGGGGTGCGTCCGACGATCTCGGCGATCTCGGGGAAGGTGTAGCGGAAGACGTCGTGAAGCACGAAGGAGACCCGCTCGGTAGGGGTCATCGAGTCCAGCACCACCAGGAACGCCATGCTGATCGACTCGTCGAGGGTGACCCGGTCGGCGGGATCGGTCGGAGCGGACCCGGTGCCGTCGAGCCAGCCGCCGGGCAGCGGCTCCGGGATCCAGTCCCCGACGTACTGCTCCCGCCGGGCCCGTGCGGAACCGAGCAGATCGAGGCAGATCCGGCTCGCGACCGTCGTCATCCAGGCGCCGGGGGACTCGATCGCCTCCCGCTGCTGCTCCGTCAGGGCGTACCAGCGGGTGTAGGTCTCCTGCGCCACGTCCTCGGCCTCGGCGAGCGAGCCGAGCAGTCGGTAGGCGAGGTTGATCAGCTGGCGGCGCTCAGCGATCACCTCGGCGAGGTGCGGGTCGGTCATGGCGGCTCCTTCGGTCTGCATGTCTACATCCGGTCCGACGAAACAGCGACCCGATCTGTGAGACCGGCCTGACACTTCGGCCGACTGCGTCGTCGGAGGGGCAGCACACCCGCCCGAAACACCGACAAGGAGACGTACGTGATCAGCATCGGCATCATCCTCGGCAGCACCCGCCCCAATCGTGTCGGCCCGCAGGTCGCCCGCTGGGTCCACGATCAGGCCTCGCGCCGCGACGACGCGACCTTCGACCTCATCGACCTGGCCGACCACCCGCTTCCGCACCTGGACGAGCCCGTGCCGCCGATGTTCGGGCCCTCGGTGAACCAGCACACCCGCGACTGGACCGCGCGGATCGCCCCGTTCGACGGCTTCGTGATCGTGACGCCGGAGTACAACGGCGGCATGCCCGGCGTCCTGAAGAACGCCATCGACCACGCCTGCGCGGAGTGAACGAACAAGGCGGTCGGGTTCGTCTCGTACGGAGTCAGTGGCGGCGCGCGGGCGGTCGCCCAGCTGCGCACGGTCTGCGGAGCGCTGGGTATGGCCGATGTGAGCCGCCCGGTGGAGCTCTCGCTCTTCACCGACTTCGAGAACAACACCACCTTCGCGCCCGGCGACCGGCACGCCGCCACCCTGGCCACCACGCTGGACCAGGTCGTCGCCTGGAGCACCGCGCTCGCCCCGCTGCGTGAGCGCAGCCTGGTCGGCGCCGAGGCGGCTCGGTCGTGAACGCGCACGAGGAGGCCGTGATCCGCGGCCAGATCGAGAAGGTCATCGACGGTCTGCGGGCCAAGGACCTCGACGCAGTCCGGGAGGCGTACTCGCCCGATGTGGTGTCGTTCGACGTCGAACCGCCGCTCCAGCACGTGGGGATCGACGCGAAGCTGGCCAACTGGGCGAGGGTCTTCGAGGTCTTCGAGACGGTCGACTACGAGCTCCGGGAGCTGACGCTGAGGATTGGTGACGACGTGGCGTTCGGGCATGCCTTCGGCCGGCTCAGCGGCACCACGAAGAACGGAGTCACCACGTCCGGGATGTGGGTGCGGGTCACCTACGGCCTGTGCCGGATCGATGGCGCCTGGCGGATCGTCCACGACCAGGTCTCGGTGCCGTTCGACATCCTCAGCGGCAGGGGTGTGGTCGACCTGGAACCGTGACCAAGACGACTCCGCGGCGATTCCGGAGGGGCGGGGCGAGCGGCGTATCCTTGTAGGTGCGGAGCGACCGCTCCGTTTCCATCGTGTGTATCACCTCGCGCTGGCCCCGCCAGCGGACCAAGGCGGCACAGAGCCGCGGTTCGCAGCGGGAGGTTCGAAGAGATGTCAGAGCAGCGCGAGCAGAGTCTGGTGCGCGCCGTCGGAGGGACGTACTTCCCGCTCGCGCTGGTCGCGCGGCTGCCGTACGCGATGATGGTCGTCGGGGTGCTGACGCTCGTCGTCGCGGGTCGTGGCTCGCTGGCGCTCGGCGGCCTGAACTCGGCGATGGTCGGCATCGGCGCCGCGGTGTGCGGGCCGATCCTCGGTGCCGCCGTCGACCGGTTCGGCCAGCGCCGGGTGCTGCTGGCGATCAGCGTCGCGAGCAGCGCGGCGCTCGGCGCGATGGCCTGGGTCGTCTACAGCCCGCTGCCGGACGCGGCAGTGCTGGCCGTGGCGTTCCTCGTCGGCGCGACCGCCCCGCAGATCGCGCCGCTGTCGCGGTCGCGGCTGGTGGCGATCATCTCCTCGCACGTCGTCCCCGGGCGTCGCGTCCGCGTGCTCAACTCGACGATGGCCTACGAGTCCGCCGCTGATGAGATCGTCTTCATCGTCGGTCCGGTCGTCGCCGGCGTCCTCGCCGTGACGATCGACCCGTGGGCGCCGGTCGTCGCCGCGGCGGCGCTCACCCTGGTCTTCGTCTCCGCCTTCGCCCTCCACCCGAGTGCCACGACCGCCCAGACCTCTGCCGGACGTACGCCGGTCGCCGGCCCGGCGCGCGAGCTCGCCCGTCCGGGCGTGGTCGTCATCGTCGTCGGCATCCTCGGCGTCGGCCTCTTCTTCGGATCGATGCTCACCTCGCTGACCGCGTTCATGGGCGACCACGGGCGACCCGAGCAGGCGGGGCTGGTCTACGCCGCGATGGGCATCGGCTCGGCCGCGCTGGCGCTGGGTGTCGCCGCCTTCCCGGTGGGCTTCACCGCGACCGCGCGCTGGCTGGTCTTCGGCGGCGTGATGCTCGCCGGCGCCCTCGCGCTGCCGGGCGTCTCCTCGGTGACCGGGATGGTGGTCGCGCTGCTCGTGATCGGCCTCGGCATCGGGCCGACCCTGGTCACCCAGTACGGCCTCGGCGCCCGCCGCAGCCCGGTCGGCCGGTCCGCCACCGTGATGACGATGCTCGGCTCCGCGGTGATCCTCGGGCAGTCGCTGGCCTCCGCGGTCACCGGCGAGATCGCCGAGCGCTGGGGCACCGACGCCGCGCTGCTCCTGCCGGCCGCCGCCGCGCTCGTGGTCGTGCTCGCCGGGCTGGTCAACGCCCGGATCGGCGAGCCCGCCGCCCCCGTCACCGCCGGCTCCGAGCGCGCCACGGCTACGGCCGGCCGCTGAGCGCCTCGGCGACCCGGGTCCGTAGCGCGGGCAGGACGTCGGACACGAACCAGGGGTTGCGCGACTGCCATCGGAAGTTCAGCGGTGACGGGTGGACGAGCGGGAACCGCTCCGGCAGATAGTCGCGGAACCTGCGTACGCGCTCAGTGAGCGAGCTCTTTCCGCCGAGGTAGTAGCGCTGCGCGTAGTCGCCGACGAGCAACGTCAGACCGACCTGCGGCATGAGCTCGAGCAGACGCGGGTGCCAGGCCGGGGCGAAGTCGGCTCGTGGTGGCAGATCGCCCGTCGCGCCCTTGCCGGGGTAGTAGAAGTCCATCGGCAGGATCGCGAACGCCGTGGGATCGCGGAAGGTGGCTTCGTCGACGCCGAGCCACTCGATGAGACGCCGCCCGCTCGCGTCGTTCCACGGGATACCGCTCTGCTGGGCCTTGATGCCCGGTGCCTGACCGATGATCAGGCACCGGGCTTCCGGATGGGCGACGTAGACGGGCTCGAATCCTGCCGAGGCGGCCCACGCGTTGCTCGGGTCGGCCGTGATCTCCCGGCGGATGCGGTCGAGCTCCAACATGTCGCCATCATCATGGACGTACGGCAATGGTCGTCTTCCTCGGCTTCGTTCGGTCGACTCGAGGCTTTGCGGTCGAGGTCGACCCGGACATGGGTCGCGTGGGCTCGGACGGACTACCGTAGACCCATGCGTCTGGGCGTACTCGACATCGGATCGAACACGGGACACCTGCTCGTGGTCGACGCCCACGGCGGGGCGGCCCCGCTTCCGGCGTTCTCGTTCAAGCAGCCGCTGCGGCTGGCGGAGCACCTCGACGAGTCGGGCGACGTGACCGAGGCGGGGATCGAGGCGCTGACCGAGTTCACCCGCGAGTCGGTGCGGGTCGGGGAGGAGAAGGGTGTCTCCGAGACGCTCGCCTTCGCCACCTCGGCGGTGCGCGACGCCCGCAACTCGCAGCAGGTGCTCGACCACGTACATGCCGAGACCGGGGTCGAGATCGAGGTCCTGCCCGGCGACGACGAGGCGCGGCTGACGTTCCTGGCCGTACGCCGCTGGTTCGGGTGGTCCGCCGGGCGGCTCGCCGTCTTCGACATCGGCGGCGGCTCGCTGGAGATCGCGGCCGGCCTGGACGAGCAGCCGTACGTCGCCTGGTCGCTGCCGCTGGGCGCGGGCCGGCTGGCGCGCACCTACTTCGGTGACCGGCCGGCCGAGGAGGAGCTGCGGGAGCTGCGCCGGGTGATCCGCGCCTCGATCGCCGAGGACGCGGGCAAGATACTGCGCGGCGGACACCCCGACATGGCGGTGGCGACCTCGAAGACGTTCCGCTCGCTGGCGCGCATCTGCGGCGCCGCGCCGAGCGGCGAGGGGCTGCGGGTGCGCCGCGAGCTGCCGCTGGTGGAGCTGCGGCGCTGGATCCCGAAGCTGTTGGAGATGTCGCTCGAGGAGCTCTCCGAGCTGCCCGGCGTCAGTGCGTCGCGGGCCCATCAGATCGTGCCGGGTGCGCTGGTCGCCGAGGCGTGCCTGGACATCTTCGACCTGGAGTCCTTCGAGATCTGTCCGTGGGCGCTGCGTGAGGGGTTGATCCTCGACCGCCTCGACCACCTGTCCTTCATCGGCAGCTCCGACTTCGGCAGGTCCGAATAGGAGGCCCGCATTGATCTCGCTGTCGACCTCATCGACCTACCCGGAGTCGACCGCCCACGCCTTCTCCTACGCCGCTGAGGTCGGTTACGACGGGGTGGAGATCATGGTGGGCATCGACGCGCTCTCGCAGCAGACCCACGCGGTCAAGCAGCTCGCGGAGCACCACGGCCTGCCGATCGTCGCGATCCATGCGCCGACCCTGCTGTTCACCCAGCAGGTCTGGGGCTTCGAGCCGTGGGGGAAGCTCGAGCGGTCGGCCGAGATGGCCGCCGAGGTCGGGGCGGAGGTGGTCGTCGTACATCCGCCGTTCCGCTGGCAGCGCGAGTACGCGGCAGGGTTCGTCGAGGGGATCGCGACCCTGGAGCGGTCGACCGGGCTGAAGTTCGCGGTGGAGAACATGTACCCGTGGCGCGCGGCCCGGCGCTCGACGCCGATGTACCTGCCCCACTGGGACCCCTCGACCGAGGAGTACGCCAACACCACCATCGACCTCTCCCACGCCGCGATCGCCGGGGACGATGTGATCGAGATGGCGGAGCGGCTCGGTTCGCGGCTCCGCCACATCCACCTCACCGACGGCACCGGTTCGGCCAAGGACGAGCACCTCGTCCCCGGGCGCGGCCACATGGGCGCCGACAAGTTCCTGCGCCATCTCGCCGCCACCGGGTTCGACGGCGAGATCGTCCTCGAGATCAACACCCGTCGGGCCCGTACCCGCGCCGAGCGCGTCGCCGACCTCCGCGAGTCCCTCGAGTTCGCGCGGGAGCACTTCCAGGTCTGACCGGCTGCTGGTCGAGCCGGATTCGTGAGGGACGAACGAATCCGTGTCGAGACCAACAGGGTCGTGCCGAGCAGGGAAGGGACCTGTGTTGGTCTCGACACGCCTCCGCCTGGCGGCTCCGGCGGCTCGACCAGCGGGTGGCGAGGCTCGACCAGCGGGGTGATCGTCAGTCGCGGGCGGCCAGCCAGGACCAGGCGAGCGAGGTCAGGGCGAGGACGAGGACGGCGCAGGCGACGCCCCACCAGCCGACGACGTACGCGTAGCCCAGCAGCCAGCCGAAGAGGCTCGAGCCGCCGTAGTAGAAGAGGTTGTAGAGGGCGCTGGCCTGGGCCTTCCCGACCCGGGCACGGGCGCCGACCCAGCCCGACGCGACGCCGTGGGCGCCGAAGAAGCCGGTGGTGAGGACGAAGAGGCCGGTCAGGACCAGCGCGAGGTTGTCGGGGAGGGTCATCACGACGCCGGCGACCATGACGAGGACGCAGGTCAGCATCACCTTTCGGCGCCCGTGGGTGGTGGCCAGGCGGCCGGCGACCGAGGACGAGACCGTGCCGCCGAGGTAGGCGAAGAAGATCTGGCTGGAGATCGCCACCGGCAGGCCGAAGGGCTCGCGTTCGAGGCGGAACCCCAGATAGTTGTACGTCGCCACGAACCCGCCCATCAGCAGTGCTGCCTGCCCGTAGAGGACGAGCATGCCCGGGTCGCGGAGGTTGGCGAGCACCCCTTCGCGTACGGAAGTGGCCGGCCTGCCGGTCGGCCGGACCCAGCCCTGGGCGCGCGGGATCAGGGTGATGGCGATGATCGCGGCGATCGCCGAGAGGACGCCGCCCGCTGTGACACCGAGCCGCCAGCCGCCGAGGTCGGCGAACGGGCCGGTGATGACCCGGCCGAGGAGGCCGCCGACCGTGGTGCCGGAGATGTAGATGGCCGCGGCGAGGCTGACGTGGCGTACGTGGATCTCCTCGGCGAGGTAGGCGACCGCCAGCGCGGGGACGCCACCGAGCGCGAGGCCCTCGAGGCTGCGCAGGACGAGGAGGGTGGTGAAGCCGGGGGCGAGCGGGGTGAGCAGCCCGAGGACGAGGGAGATCGAGAGCGCGATCTTCATCGCCGGCGCCCGGCCGATGCGGTCGGCGACCCACGACCAGCCGAGCACGCTGACCGCGAGCCCGAGGGTCGCGGTCGAGACGGTCAGCGCGGCCGAGGCCTCGCTGACCTCGAGCGCGTGCGCGACGGTGGGGAGGATGCCCTGGGTGGAGTACATCTGCCCGAAGGTCGCGATCCCGGCGGCGAAGAGGCCGACCAGGATCCGCCGGTAGCCGCTGCTGCCGGCATCGTGCCCGACCCATTCGCGGGTCGAGGCGGTATCTACGGACATCGTTCCCACGGTAAAGCAGGCGATGTGGGTGGGTGAACCCGCGGCCTGCGTGAGATATCTCTACTCTTGGGGCGATGTCCGCGCTCACTGACCGCCTCTCGACGCGTCTCGTCGGAGTCGACGTGGCGCGGTGCCTGGCGCTGCTGGGGATGATGGCGACCCACGTGCTCGACCCGGTCGACGCCACCGGCGAGCTGACCAGGGTCCAGGCGGCCGCCGGCGGCCGGTCCGCCGCGCTCTTCGCGGTGCTGGCCGGGGTCAGCCTGGCGCTGATGACCGGACGTCAGCAGCCGGTGCGCGGACGGGTGCTCGCGACGCGGTCGGCCGGCCTGGCCGTGCGGGCGGTGCTGATCGCCGCGCTCGGGCTGGTGCTCGGCTCGCTCGGCACCAA
Organism: Nocardioides turkmenicus; assembly: GCF_011045035.1. Taxonomy (GTDB): domain Bacteria; phylum Actinomycetota; class Actinomycetes; order Propionibacteriales; family Nocardioidaceae; genus Nocardioides; species Nocardioides turkmenicus. Next base: position 68,354 of record NZ_JAALAA010000002.1, on the reverse strand, counting down.
CATCGCGATCATCCTGACCTACTACGGCGTGCTCTTCCTGCTCGCGATCCCGTTCCTCGAGCTGCGGGCGCGCTGGCTGTGGCTGCTAGGCGTGGTCTGGGTCGTCCTGGGACCGCTGCTGTCGCAGGTCGTCCGGCCGGTGCTCCCGCCACGACAGTTCGAGAGCCCGGAGCCGTCCCAGCTGCTCGAGCCCGGCCGGCTGCTCGCCGAGCTCCTCTTCACCGGCTACTACCCGGCCGTCCCGTGGCTGGCCTACCTGCTGATCGGAATGGCCATCGGCCGCATCGACCTGCGCAACCGCAACCTGGTCACGATGCTCTGGACGGGCGGCGTCATCATCTCGGTCTCGGCCACGTGGCTGTCCGGCAGGCTGACCCGGCTGCCGTCGGTGGCCGAGGAGCTGCTGCGCGCCTATCCGGGGATGGACATCGACGGGGCGCTGGTCTCGATGAGCCACGGCCTCTACGGACAGACACCGGTCGACGGCGGCTGGCAGTGGCTGCTGGTCGCCGCGCCGCACTCGTCCACGCCGTTCGACCTGGCCCAGACGATCGGCAGCTCGATGTTCGTGATCGGCGCGTGCCAGATGATCGCGCTGCGGCTTCCGTCCCGGTGGCGGGTCGCCATGGCGGTGCTGTTCGGTGCCGGCACGATGACCCTCACCCTCTACACGCTGCACGTGGTGATGAGGACCGAGGCGGTCTGGCCGCCGGAGACCCCCGACACGTACGTCGTGCATGTGCTCGTCGTGATGGCGATCGGCGCCCTCGTCACCGCGTGGGGCCGCCCGGGGCCGCTGGAATGGCTCGTCGGTCGCCCCTCTGCCTGGCTGCGCCGGACGGAGCCGCGCCCGCGGTCGGTGGCGTCGGGTTAGCGTTCTGCCATGAGCACGACGGCACCGCGGCGAGGGCGCAGGCCCGGTTCGCCGGACACGCGGGCGGCGATCCTGGCGGTGGCTCGGCAGCGCTTCGCGCAGCAGGGGTACGCCGCGACCTCCGTCCGCGGGATCGCGACCGCCGCCGGTGTCGACTCCGCTCTGGTGCACCACTACTTCGGGACCAAGGAGGACCTCTTCGTCGCGTCGCTGGAGCTGCGCGTCGACCCGCGGGAGATCGTGCCCGTGGTGGCCGCCGGAGGGCGCGATGGTGTGGGGGAGCGGCTCATCCGCCTGCTCCTGAGCGTCTGGGATGACGAAGAGTCCCGGCTCCCGCTGATGGCGTTGATGCGCAGCGCCTTCGAGCCGGAGGGCAAGGCTCTGGTGCCGGACGCCTTCGGCCGGCTGATCCTGGGTCCGGTGAGCGAGGCGCTCGAGCTCGACCAACCGGAGCGGCGGGTCACGTTGGTGGCCTCGCAGCTGGTTGGGCTCGTCGCGCTGCGCTACATCGCCCGGATCGAGCCGCTCGCCTCGGCTCCGGTGGAGACGCTGGTGGCGACGTACGCACCGGTGGTCCAGGGCTATCTGACCGGTCCTTTGCCGTAGCGCCTCTTGCGCGTGGGGCCTCGTCGTGCCACATTTCATCATGTGATGAATAACGTGGTGGAGGTGTCCGGCCTCCGGGTCGTACGCGGGAAGCGCGAGGTCCTCCACGACCTCGACTTCTCCATCCGGGCAGGCGAGCTGACCGGCCTGCTCGGGCCGTCGGGCTGCGGCAAGACCACGCTGATGCGCGCGCTGGTCGGCGTCCAGGCGAAGGTGACCGGGAGCTTGACCGTGCACGGTGAGCCTGCGGGCTCCGCCTCGCTGCGCTCCCGGATCGGCTACGTCACCCAGGCCAGCAGCGTCTACGACGACCTGACCGTCACCGAGAATCTCCGCTTCTTCGCCAAGGTGCTCGGCGCGCCCGCGTCCTCGGTGACATCGGCGATCGAGACCGTGGACCTGGCGTCCCATGCCGACCAGGTCGTACGCGACCTCTCCGGCGGCCAGCGCTCCCGGGTCTCGCTCGCGGCGGCGCTGCTCGGCTCGCCCTCGCTGCTGGTGCTCGACGAGCCGACGGTCGGGCTCGACCCGGTGCTGCGCGAGCAGCTCTGGGGCACCTTCCGGACCTTGGCCGAGGCGGGCGCCGGGGTGATCGTGTCGAGCCACGTGATGGACGAGGCGGACCGGTGCGACCGGCTGCTGCTGATGCGCGAGGGCGCGATCCTCGCCGACGGCAGCCCGTCGGAGATCAAGCAGAAGGCCAACGCCGAGGACATCGAGCATGCCTTCCTGACGCTCGTGAAGGAGGCTGCGCGATGAGTCTGCGACGAACCCTAGCCGTCGCCGGACGGGTGCTCGCCCAGGTGCGGCGCGACCACCGCACCCTGGTGATGCTGGTGGTGCTGCCGACGCTGCTGATGTCGTTGCTGTGGTGGATGTACGAGGACTCGCCCGCGCCGATCTTCGACCGGATCGGCCCGGCCCTGCTGGCGATCTTCCCGTTCATCGTGATGTTCCTGGTCACCTCGGTGACCACGCTGCGCGAACGCTCGTCGGGGACCCTCGAGCGGCTGCTGGCGATGCCGCTGGGCAAGGGCGACTTCCTGCTCGGCTACGCGCTCGCCTTCGGACTGCTGGCGGCGGTCCAGTCGGGGGTCGCCGTCGCGGTGAGCGTGGGTCTGCTCGGGCTGGAGATCACCGGCTCGGTCGGTCTGCTCGTGGTCGTCGCGATCGTCGACGCCGTACTCGGCACCGCGCTCGGCCTGCTCGTCTCGGCCTTCGCCGCGACCGAGTTCCAGGCGGTGCAGTTCATGCCCGCGATCGTGGTCCCGCAGATCCTGCTCTGCGGGCTCCTGGTGCCGCGCGACTCGTTACCGGGGGTCCTGGAGGCCATCTCCGACGTACTCCCGCTCTCCTACGCCGTCGACGCGATGACCCACCTGGTCACCACCACCGACACCGGCGAGGTCTGGACGGATCTGGCCGTCGTGGCCGGGTTCGTCGTGGCCGGGCTCGCGCTCGGCTCGGCGACGCTGCGGCGACGTACGCCCTGACAGCCGAGTCCGCACTTTTGGGGGCCGAGTCTGCAGTTGTGGGCGACGAGACTCTACTTTCGCCGTCCACAACTGCAGTCTCGCCCGCCAGAACTGCAGTCTCGGCGGGTGGGTTGTGAGGTGGTGAGAGGAAGTTGACGGAAGGGGTACGGAGAGCCGATCGGTGCGAAACGTTGACGCCGGAAGGTAGAGGTCGCCAGTCCCCGACCCGAAACGGTGTGAGTACGCGTGACCGACACCCACTGTCCTTACTGCAGCTTGCAGTGCGGGATGACCCTTTCACGCAAAGGGCCCCGGCTGGAGGTCAGTGAACGCTCGTTCCCGGTGAACGAGGGGGCACTCTGCCGCAAGGGGTGGACGGCAGCCGGTCTGCGCGGGAGCCGGGAGCGGCTGACCACGCCGATGGTGCGCGACCGGGCGACGGGGGAGTGGAGCGCGGCGACGTGGGACGAGGCCCTCGACCTGATCGCCACGAAGCTCTCCGCCCTGCGGGACGAGAACGGCGCCGATGCCAACGCCGTCTTCGGTGGCGGCGGGCTGACCAACGAGAAGGCCTACCAGCTCGGGAAGTTCGCCCGGGTCGCCCTCGGCACATCCCAGATCGACTACAACGGCCGCTGGTGCATGTCGTCCGCGGCCTCTGCGGGCAACCAGGCGTTCGGCGTCGACCGCGGGCTGCCGTTCCCGCTGGCCGACATCGAGCAGACCGACGTCTGCGTGCTGGTCGGCTCCAACCTCGCCGAGACGATGCCTCCGGCGGCCCGCCACCTCGACCGGCTGCGCGAGAACGGCGGTCGCGTGGTGGTCATCGATCCCCGGCTGACGCCCACCGGGGAGCGTGCCGACCTCTTCCTGCAGCCGGTCCCCGGCACCGACCTGCCGCTCGCGCTCGGTGTCCTGCACCTGCTGGACGCGGCCGGCGCCGTCGACGAGGACTACATCGCCGAGCGGACCACAGGCTTCGAGGACGTACGCCGCTCCGTGGCTGCCTGGTGGCCGGAGATGGTCGAGCGGGTCACCGGCGTCGAGGCCAGCCAGGTGCGCGAGCTCGCCTCTCTGCTGGCGAATGCGGAGAAGGTGATGGTCCTGACCGCCCGCGGCGCCGAGCAGCACGCGCAGGGCACCGCCACCGTCCTGGCCTGGCTCAACGTCGCGCTGGCGCTCGGCATGCCGGGGAAGGCGTACGCCGGCTACGGCTGCCTCACCGGCCAGGGCAACGGCCAGGGTGGCCGCGAGCACGGCCAGAAAGCCGACCAGCTCCCCGGTTACCGGATGATCGACGACCCCGCGGCCCGAGCCCACGTCGCCGCGGTCTGGGGTGTCGACCCGGAGACGATCCCCGGCAAGGGCCGCTCCGCCTACGAGCTGCTGGACGCACTCGGCACCCCCGAGGGTCCAAAGAGCCTGCTCGTCTTCGGCTCCAACATCGTCGTCTCGGCCCCCAACGCCAACCACATCGCCGCCCGGCTGGCCGACCTCGACCTGCTCGTGGTCGCCGACATGGTGATGAGCGAGACCGCGGCCCTGGCCGACGTGGTGCTGCCGGTGACCCAGTGGGCCGAGGAGACCGGCACCATGACCAACCTCGAGGGCCGGGTCATCCTGCGCAACCAGGCGATCAGCGCTCCCGACGGCGTCAGGAACGACCTCGACATCATCGCCGGTCTCGCCACGCGCCTCGGCGCCGCCTCGACCTGGTCGACCGACCCGGCGGAGATCTTCGACGAGCTCCGAGCGGCCACGAAGGGCGGCAAGGCCGACTACAGCGGCATCACCTACGACCGCATCCGTGACGAGGACGGTGTCTTCTGGCCCTGCCCCGAAGGCAGCGAGGGCACCCCGCGGATGTTCGCCGACGAGTTCTTCCACGCCGACGGCCGGGCCCGCTTCATCGACGTCGCCCACCGCGGCCCGGCCGAGCAGCCGACCGCCGACTACCCGCTCCACCTGACCACCGGCCGGGTGCTCGCGCAGTATCAGTCCGGTGCCCAGACCCGGCGGATCAAGGACCTCCCCGACGAGGGCGCCTTCGTCGAGCTCCACCCGCTCCTGGCCGACCGGGTCGGTGCCCACGACGGCGACCCGGTCGTCGTCCGCACCCCGCGCGGTGAGATGAAGGCGCCCGCCCGGATCGTCACCACGATCCGTCCCGACACGGTCTTCGTGCCGTTCCACTGGGTCGGCGCCAACAAGCTCACCAACGACGCCCTGGACCCGTCCAGCCGGATGCCGGAGTTCAAGGTCTGCGCCGCGGCGGTGAGCGCATGAGCGGCGAGCCGATCACGTGTAACACGTCGTTCGACGGACTATCCGGTCGTTCAGATAGGGCGAGTAGTCCTACGAACGACGTGTTACACGAGCCCGCGGCGCAGCCGAAGAGGATCGTCATCATCGGCGGTGGCATGGCGGCGGCGCGGCTGGTCGAGGGACTGGTCGCGCGCGGCCTCGGTCCGCAGACGACCGTGCTCGCGGAGGAGCAGCACGTGCCGTACAACCGGATCCTGCTCTCCGCGGTGCTCGAGGGAACCCACCGCCCCGGGGCGCTCGCGCTCCGCGAGAAGCAGTGGTACGCCGACCGGGGCGTCGACCTCCGCCTGAACAGCCTCGTCGTGGACATCCACCGGGACACCAAGACCGTCGAGCTCGCCGACCGCACGACCGTCCCCTACGACCAGGTCGTCCTCGCCACCGGAGCGATCCCGACCCTGCCGCCGATCCGCGGCGTCGTACGGATGGACGGTTCGATGGACCCGCGGGTGCAGGCGTTCCGCAGCCTCGACGACTGCGCGCGGCTGCTCGACACTCTGCACGACCACCTGCGGAGCGCGGTGATCGTCGGTGGCGGGCTGCTCGGGCTCCAGGTCTCCCGTGCCCTCGCGGTGCGCGGCATCGAGACCGAGATCGTCGAGGGCCGCGACCATCTGCTCAGCAGCCAGGTCGACGCCTCGGCCGGCAAGGTGCTGAAGCGTTCGATGGCCAAGCTCGGCACCCAGGTCTACCTCGGCGCCCGGGCGACCCGGCTGACCGAGGAGGGCCTCAGGCTCGACAACGGCTACACCCTCGAGACCGACCTGGTGGTGCTCACCGCCGGCGGCCGTCCCCGCGCGAATCTCGCCAGACGAGCCGAGCTCACCGTCAACCGCGGCGTCGTCGTCGACGACCAGCTGCGCAGCGTCGACGACCCGGACGTGTACGCCATCGGCGACTGCGCCGAGCACAACGCGATCACCACCGGCTTCGTCAGCCCCGCCTGGGAGCAGGCCGGGGTCCTCGCCGACGTCCTGGCCGGCAACGAGGCGGCCTACGAGGGACACCGGATCGTCGCCCGCCTCCGCGCCACCGACCTCGACGTCTGCGTCCTCGGCGAGCCCGAGAACGAGACCGGCGAGGTCGTCGAGATCGCCAACCCGATCAAGGGCACCCACCGCAAGCTGGTCGTACGCGACGGCCGCATCGTCGCCGGCGCCCTCGTCGGCGACCTGAGCCGGGTCGGCCTGATCACCCAGGCCTTCGACCGGCAGACCGTCCTCGGCGAGCACGAGGCCGGACAGCTGCTGCTGCCCGAGCCGTCCTCGTCGGGTTCCGGGATCGCAGACCTCCCCGACGACGCGGAGGTGTGCGCCTGCGCCGGTGTCAGCGCCGGACGGATCCGGGCGTGCCGGTCCCTCGAGGACGTACGCGACACCACCCGCGCCACCACCGGCTGCGGCGGCTGCGCGCCGACCGTACGTCAGCTCCTGGCCACGCGGCCCAGCGGCAATCAGCTCGATGCAACGCAGCTCAGTCTGGAAGGAACTACGTCATGAGCCCTCACCTCCGCAAGAAGGTCGTCGTCGTCGGCCACGGCATGGTCGGTCACCGCTTCGTGACCGCCGCGATCGAGCGCGGTCTCACCGAGACCCACGACATCGTGGTCTTCGGTGAGGAGCCGCGTCCGGCGTACGACCGGGTCGCCCTCACCAGCTTCTTCGAGGTCGGCGCCGAGGCGCTCTCCTTCCTTCCCTCCGGCGCCTACGAGGACCCTCGGGTCACGCTGCGCACCGGCACCACCGTCGTCGAGATCGACGCCGCCGCCCAGACGGTGATGCTCGCCGACGGCGAGGAGATGGCGTACGACGAGCTGGTGCTCGCCACCGGAGCGGCCCCGTTCGTGCCGCCGGTGCCGGGTGCGGAGCTCGGGAACGTCTTCGTCTACCGCACGATCGAGGATCTCGAGGCGATCCGCGAGGCCGCGAAGACCGCGAAGGCCGGCGCGGTGATCGGCGGAGGCCTGCTCGGTCTGGAGGCCGCCAACGCGCTGCACCAGCTCGGCGTCGAGACCCACGTGGTCGAGCTCGCGCCGCGACTGATGGCCGTCCAGGTCGACGACGCCGGCGGCGCCACCCTCAAGCGTCACATCGAGAAGCTCGGCCTCACCGTCCACACCGGGGTGATGACGGAATCGATCTCGCCGGACGCGCTCGCCGACATCTCCGTCGTCGACGAGGACGAGAGCGGCGTGCTCGACGGCAACGTCAGCGCACTGAAGTTCAAGGACGTCGAGGAGCCGCTGGCGGTCGACATGGTGGTCTTCTCGGCCGGCATCCGGCCGCGGGACGCGCTCGCCCGCGCGGCCGGCCTGGACCTGGCCGAGCGCGGCGGCGTGCTCGTCGACGAGCAGTGCCGTTCCTCCGACCCGCACGTGTGGGCGATCGGCGAGTGTGCCGCGCCGGGCGGGAAGATGTACGGCCTGGTGGCCCCCGGCTACGACATGGCGGAGGTCGTCGCCGACGCCCTTCTCGGCGGCGCCGGCACCTTCACCGGTGCCGATATGTCGACAAAGCTCAAGCTTCTCGGGGTCGACGTCGCCAGCTTCGGCGACGCCCACGGCACCACCGACGAATGCCTCGAGCTCACCTACTCCGACGCCGTCACCGGCGTCTACAAGAAGCTGGTGATCAGCGAGGACGGCACCCGCCTGCTCGGCGGCGTCCTGGTCGGCGACGCCTCCGCTTACGGCCTGCTCCGCCCGATGGTCGCATCCGGCATGGCGCTTCCGGAGAACCCGGAGGAGCTGATCCTCCCCCAGTCCACGGGCGGTGGGGGAGGGATCCAGCTTCCTCCGGAGGCACAGATCTGCTCCTGCAACAACGTCACCCGCGGTGACATCGAGGCGGCCGTCGACAACGGCTGCGAGAGCGCCGCGGAGGTCACCAAGACCACGAAGGCCGGCTCGACCTGCGGCTCCTGCAAGGTGCAGGTGAAGAAGATCGTCGAGGACTACTTCACCGCCCAGGGCAAGACCGTCGACACGAGCCTGTGCGAGCACTTCAGCATGACCCGTGCCGAGCTCTTCGACGTGGTCCTGATCCACGGCTACAAGACCTTCGACCAGATCATCGAGGCCCACGGCACCGGCCGCGGCTGCGACCTGTGCAAGCCGGCGGTCGCCTCCATTCTGGCCTCGCAGCTCAACGGCCACGTCCTCGCCAAGGAGAACCGCAAGCTCCAGGACACCAACGACGCCTACCTGGCCAACCTGCAGAAGAACGGCTCCTACTCCGTCGTCCCGCGGATCCCCGGCGGCGAGATCACCCCGGAGGGCCTGATCGTGATCGGTGAGGTGGCCAAGGAGTTCGGCCTCTACACCAAGATCACCGGCGGCCAGCGCATCGACATGTTCGGCGCCCGGATGGAGGACCTGCCCGCGATCTGGAAGCGCCTGGTCGACGCCGGGTTCGAGTCCGGCCACGCGTACGGGAAGTCGCTGCGTACCGTGAAGTCCTGCGTCGGCTCCACCTGGTGCCGCTACGGCGTCCAGGACTCCGTCGGCCTCGCGATCATGCTGGAGACCCGCTACCGCGGGCTGCGCTCACCGCACAAGCTCAAGGGCGGAGTCTCCGGGTGCGCCCGCGAGTGCGCGGAGGCCCGTGGCAAGGACTTCGGCGTCATCGCCACCGAGAAGGGCTGGAACCTGTACGTCGGGGGCAACGGTGGCGCCATCCCGGCCCACGCGCAGCTGCTCGCCGGTGACCTGACCACCGAGGAGCTGGTCCGCTACCTCGACCGCTTCCTGATGTACTACGTACGCACCGCCGACCGCCTCCAGCGCACCTCGACCTGGATCGACTCCCTCGACGGTGGTCTGGACCGGGTCCGCGAGGTCGTGGTCGACGACGTCCTCGGTCTGGGCACGGAGCTCGAGGCCGCGATGGCGCGGCACACCGAGACGTACTTCGACGAGTGGAAGGCGACGCTCGAGGACCCGGAGAAGCTGCGCCGGTTCGTCTCCTTCGTCAACGCCCCCGAGATCCCGGACCCCAACATCTCCTTCGGGTCCACCCGTGGCCAGATCGTGCCGGACGTCGCGGACGGCCCGGCTGTCGTCGGACCGGTGGGGCTCGGTGCCACCATCCCTGTCGGCGCACCCAACCTGGAGGAGTCGCGATGACCCAGACGCAGACCCAGACGTACATCTCCGTCTGTCGCCTCGACGACATCGACCCCGAGACCGGCATCGCCGCGCTGGTCAGGGGCGAGGCGGTGGCCGTCTTCCGCACGCTCGACGACCGCGTCTTCGCGCTGTCCAACTTCGATCCGTACGGTCACGCCTCGGTGCTCGCCCGGGGCATCGTCGGTACGCGTGGCGAGGTGCCGTTCGTCGCATCGCCGCTGCTCAAGCAGCCGTTCGCGCTCGAGACCGGTCTGTGCCTCGACGACCCGTCGGTGTCGGTCCCGACCTACGAGGTCGAGGTCGTCGACGGCGAGGTCCGCATCGGGGCCCAACGGGCCTAGATCGTGCCTGTGAGGCCGTGAGGGAAAGTTTGCGCCCACGATCGAGCAGCCCGCGTTCCGGTGAAATGCGGTCGCCGCAGGGTGGAAGCATGGCGGTGCAGAATGCGCAGGAGATCTACGATTCCGATGTGGACAGTGGCGCGCTGAGCGGCTTCCGCGTCGGCGTGACCGCGGCGCGGAAGGCCGAGGAGCAGATCAACCTGCTCGAGCGGCGAGGCTCCCAGGTGGTCTGGGCGCCCGCGCTCTCCGTCGACCCCAACCGGGTCGACGCCGGTGCGCTGCGCGCGGTGACCGAGCAGATCATCGGCCAGAAGATCGACATGTTCCTGGCGACGACCGGCATCGGGACGCGTACGTGGTTCGACGCCGCCGAGGAGTGGGGACTGCTCGACCAGCTGTTGGAGACGCTCGGCGGCTCCGAGATCCTGGCGCGCGGACCGAAGTCGGTCGGGGCGCTCCGACGGCGCGGGCTGCGGGAGCTGTGGGCACCGGAGTCGGAGGAGTTCGACGACGTCCTGGAGCACCTGCGCGGCCGAGACCTCACCGGGAAGCGGATCGTGGTGCAGGAGCACGGGCAGTCGCTGTCGATGGTCGCGCACGCGCTGACCCGGCAGGGCGCCGAGGTCATCAACGTGGTCGTCTACCGGGTCGAGTCGGCCTCGGACCCGGAGCCGATGTTCCGGCTGGTCGAGGCGCTGGCCGACGGTGAGCTGGACGCGGTCACCTTCACCTCCGCTCCCGCCGTGGCCGCGTTCATGCAGGCGGCCGGCTCGGTCGGGCTGCGCGACGAGGTCGTGGCGGCCTTCCAGGCAGACGTGGTCGCGGCCTGTGTCGGCCCGGTGACCGCCGCCGCCTTCGAGATGTGGGGCGTGCCGACGATGGTCCCCGACCGCTCCCGCACCGCCGCCATGGTCAAGATGCTCGAGACCGAGCTGCCGCTGCGCCGCTCCGGGCTGATGATCGAGCTGGTCGGCGGTCACCAGCTGCTGCTCCACGACGACGCGGTCATCCTCGACGGCGCGGAGGTCAAGCTCTCCCCGGCGCCGCTGGCCGTCCTGGGGGCTCTCGTCGCCAACCCCGGCAACGTCGTCTCCCGGCAGGCGCTGCTCGCCATGCTCCCCTCCGGCACCGCCGGCTCCGAGCACGCCGTCGAGATGGCCGTGGCCCGGCTCCGGTCGGCGCTCGGCACCAAGGCGGTCCAGACCGTCGTCAAGCGCGGCTACCGGCTGGCGGTGGCCGGATGAGGCTCGTCGTCGCCGCCCACGGCACCCGGCAGCTGCTCGGCAACGCGGTCGCCTCGATCATCGCCAAGCGCGCGGGCCGCGCTCTGGGGATGGAGTCGAGGGCCGCGTACGTGGAGCTCTGCGAACCGCTGCTCACCGATGTCCTGGCCGACCGCCAGCCCTCGGTCGTGGTCCCGCTGCTGCTCTCGACCGGCTACCACATCAAGGTCGACCTGCCGCAGGCCGTCGCGGGGATGCCGGTGACGATGGGCCGCGCTCTCGGTCCCGACCCGCTGCTCGCCTCGGCGCAGGTCTCCCGATTGGTCGCGGCGGGTGTTTCGCCTGGTCATCCTGTCGTCTTGGTCGCTGCCGGCTCCAACGACCCCTCGGCTCGCGCCGACATCGCCGCGGCCGGCCGGCTGCTGGCGGAGGCCTGGGGCGGCCCGGTCCGGGTCGCCACCGTCTCCGGCTCCGGCGCCCCCGCCCTCGACGAGGTCGTACGCCCCGGCGACGCCGTCTCCCCCTATCTGCTCGCCCCCGGCTTCTTCTCCGACATGGTCCGGGCACGTGCCGAGGCCGCCGGCGCCGAGACCGTCGCCGACGTCATCGGCCCGCATCCCGACGTGGTCGAGCTGGTCGTACGCCGCGCCTCGGCGCTCCTCGCCCGAGGCTCTTCGGACCAGGCCCAGGTCGGGTAGGCGCCGTCCCGCGCTGGTCGAGCCGCCGGAGCCGCTAGGCGGAGGCGTGTCGAGACCAACACGGTCCCCTCGGCGGTCGACAGGACTGTGTTGGTCTCGACACGCTCGGCCGTGGCCGGCCTTGCGGCTCGACCAGCGAGCGGCTGTTACGTCGTGTAGTCGGCGTTGATGCGGATGTAGCCGTCGGTGAGGTCGCAGCCGTAGACGGTGAACTCACCCGAGGCGATGCCGAGGTCGACCTCGATCGAGACCTCTTCACCAGACAGATAAGTCGACAAATCCGCCAATAGATTTGCCGAGACCTGGGCGGGGTAGGTCTCGGTGCCGCCGAAGGCGATGCGGACGTGCTCGGGGGAGATGTCGGTCTCCTCGCGGAGCTTGCCGATGGCCATCGCGACCCGGCCCCAGTTGGGGTCGGCGCCGTGGACCGCGGTCTTGACCAGGGGCGAGTTGACGATCGCCTTGCCGACCCGCTTGGCCTGGGCGTCGTCGCGGGCGCCGGTGACCGAGACCGTGATCAGCTTGGAGGCACCCTCGCCGTCGGAGGCGATCTTCTTCACCAGCGCGAGCGCGGCGTCGTAGAGCGCCGCCTCGAACTCGGCGAGGTCGACCGCGCCCGCCGCACCGGACGCGAAGATCGCCGCCGTGTCGGAGGTCGAGGTGTCGGTGTCGATCGAGACGGCGTTGTAGGTGCGGTCGACGACCCGGCGGAAGGCCGCGTCGAGCTCGGCGGCGGGCACCTCGGCGTCGGTGAAGAAGTAGGTCAGCATCGTGGCCATGTCGGGCTCGAGCATCCCGACGCCCTTGGCGATCCCGACGATGGTCGCCCCGCCGACGGTCCGGGTCTCGATCTTGGCGATCGTGTCGGTCGTCATGATCGCCGCCGCGGCGGCCTCGAAGTCGGCCTCGCCGGCGGTGCCGACGAGCTTCTCCAGCGCGGGGGTGAGCACGTCCATCGGGTACTGCACACCGATCACGCCGGTCGACGCGACCAGCAGCTCCTCGGGGCGCACCCCGACGATCTCGGCCGCCCGGCGGCGTACCTCCAGGGCGTTGGCCTCGCCCGTCGGGCCGGTCGCGACGTTGGCGTTCTTCGAGATCGTCACCATGCCGCGGAACGCGGAGAGGTCCGAGGCGCGGGAGAGCAGCACCGAGGGGCCGGCGAAGCGGGAACGGGTGAAGACCGCTGCGCTCGTGACCCGGCCCGAGGGGGCGGCGACGACGGCGAAGTCGTCAGCGCCCTCCTTGAGACCGAGGTTGGCGGTGACTCCGACGAATCCGGCTGGCTGAGGCATGCGCACAGCCTAGAACCAGTCGATGCCTTGCAGGCCCTATGTCCGCAACCAGGCGAACGCCGCCGCCTCGAGGATCATCCAGGACCGGAGTACGCGACCCACGAACGTGATCCCGACGAAGAGCATCAGGTTGGCCTTGAGCGAGCCGTAGACGACCGCGAGGATCGCCAGCGGCGGGAGGCCGCTGAGCGCTGCGACGGCGAGCAGGCCGCCCGCGTAGGCGGGTCGTCCCTGCGTACGTCGCTCCCACTTCTCCATCCGCCGCTGCCACTTCTCGCACGACATCTTCTTGCGGACGAAGGGGAGGGAGGTGGTGCCGTGGCCGGCGTAGTACCAGACGACCTTGGAGCTGGTCTGGCCGATTCCCGCCACCAGGGCGAGGATGAGAGCCGAGAAGGTCAGGTTCGAGGCGGCCACCGCGAGGTAGGTCTCGAAGTTGATGACGGGGAAGAGTCCTCCGGTGAAGGACGCGGCGAAGGTCCCGAGAACGAGGTCCATCAGCCGACCTCTGGACCGCGCAGGAATTGAAACAATTCAACGGAAGTGTGTTGGGGGATCACCCGCGAAACCTTAGATGTAATTCGTGTCACCATGCGACTTGGGCGTCACATCCACATTACGGACCGACCTCCGAAATGAGGCGTTTCTCACTTAGACATGGGGGTCACGGGGGTCTCGGGACCGGCTATCGGAACATCGCCTGCAGTTGGATCGATCAATTGTCCAGGCCCGTGACCGATGACCCACTCTGGTGCACGGTACCCCGGTTGGAGGCCTCTTCAACTGGGGTAACGTGCCTGCAATCGGCGAAACTTTGAAGGGTGTCGGAATGGTTGACGTGGACAAGGTCCTCGATGAGGCGGGGCTGACGAATCCTCATGTGCGGGAGTATGTCTCCTACTGGGCAGGGGTGACCGGAGCCGAGCGGATCGAGGTTGTCAGCGCGGCCGACGACGAGCGGCTCCTCCAGGAGTCGCTGGAGGCTGGTGAACTGCTCCCGGTGACGGGCGGTCGCTACTACAGCCGTTCCTACAGCAAGGACACCGCGCGCTCCGAGGAGCGCACCGTGGTCGCCACCTCCAACCCGGAGGACAAGGGCGTCTACAACAACTGGAAGCCGGCCGACGAGACCGTCAAGACGCTCACCGAGCGGATGACCGGTGCCTCCAAGGGCAAGACGATGTACGTCATCCCCTACCTGATGGCTCCCGCGGGCAGCCCGCTCGAGGCCTACGCCGCCGGCGTCGAGCTCACCGACAGCCGCCCGGTCGTGCAGCAGATGATCCGGATGGCCCGCGTCGGCATCGACTACATCAACAACCTCGAGGACCCGAACTCGTTCGTCCGTGCCGTGCACGTGACCGGCGACCTGCCCAACCTCGGGCAGGGGACCGACGACGACCAGCGTCTGTTCGCGACGGTCGCCGACCAGCGTACGATCCTCCACTTCGGCTCCTCCTACGGCGGCAACGCGCTGCTGGGCAAGATCGCCCACGGCCTGCGCCAGGCCTGCTACGACGGCCGCGCCTCCGGCAAGTTCCTGGCCGAGCAGTTCCTGCTGCTGGGCATCAAGGACAAGGAGACCGGCGAGGAGTTCCACGTCGTCGGCGGCTTCCCCTCGGCCTCCGGCAAGACCAACCTCTCGATGACGCTCTCGCCCGACGCCCTCGGTGAGCGCTACGAGGTCACCTTCTATGGCGACGACATCGCCTGGATCTGGGTGGGCGAGGACGGCAAGCTGCGCGCCTTCAACCCGGAGAACGGCGTCTTCGGTGTCGCCAAGGACACCAACGAGAAGACCAACCCGGGCGCCATCCAGGCGATCCTGCCGGGCTCGGGCGCGATCTTCACGAACGTCGCCTACAACGAGAAGACCCAGGAGGTCTGGTGGGAGGGGCTCACCAAGCACCACCCGGACGATCTCGACGGCTGGATCGACTGGAAGGGCGAGCGCATCGCCGACCGGATCGACGACGAGCTGAGCGAGCCCTGGGCCCATCCCAACTCCCGGTTCACCACGCCGATCTCGCAGGTGCCCAACGCCGCGCCCGACTTCGACGACGCCGCCGGTGTGCCGATCGACGCGATCATCTTCGGTGGCCGCACCCGTGACCGCGAGCCGCTGATCCGTGCGATCACCGACGTGGCCGAGGGCGTCTACGACGGCCTGACCCTGGGTGCCGAGGCGACCGCCGCGGCCGACGGCCTCGAGGGCGTGCTCCGCTACGACCCGATGTCGATGCGTCCGTTCCTCGCCTACGAGGAGGGCGACTACGCCCGCCACTGGCTGAAGATCATCGGCGAGGCCACCGACAAGCCGGTCTTCGCCCACGTCAACTGGTTCCAGCGCGACGCCGAGGACGGTCACTTCCTGTGGCCCGGCTACCGCGAGAACGTGCGCGCGCTGCTGTGGCTGCTGCAGTTCAAGAAGGGTGAGGTCAAGGGCCAGCAGAGCCCCGTCGGCATCATCCCGACCGAGGACGAGCTCGACCTGCGCGGACTCGACCTGCCGCAGAAGGACCTCGACCGGATCCTCTCCCTCGACCTCGCCCGCTGGAAGCAGGAGATGGGCTTCCGCGAGGAGCACCTCAAGCAGTTCAAGCTGCCCGAGGAGATCTGGGAGGCGCACAAGCGCGTCGCTGCTGCCATCGACGAGGCCGCTCAGGCCTGATCGAGCCACAGCCGGGGGCGGCGTACGGGATTTCGTTCCGTACGCCGCCTCTTCATGTTTCCGTCTGCGTCCGTTTCCTACGGGAAGATGAACTTTGTACTGATCTGGAACAGATGCCCGGCCAGACATTTACGCGGCCGATCCCGCCCACCTAAGGTTCCTGCCCGTGACGATCCCCATTGACCAGCCGCTTCGTGCTGCCTCGATCACCGAGGCGTACGCGCGGTTCTGGAAGAAGTACGCGACATTCTCGGGTCGCGCCAGCCGCACGGAGCTGCTCTGGCCGATGCTCGTGAACCTTCTGCTGCTCATCGTCCTCGTGCTGGCACGCAACGACGTGGTGAGCCTCGTGATCGGTCTCTACGCGCTGGTCGCGTTCGTGCCGACCATCGCGCTCGGCGCCCGACGGCTGCACGACATCAACCGTTCGGGGTGGTGGCAGCTGATCCTGGTCGTACCGATCATCGGCGACATCGTCCTCGCGGTCCTCTGGCTGACCTTCCCGAGCCCTGAGGGTGTCAAGTACGACCTGGCCGCATGACCCCTCGTAAGATTCCCCTGGTTGTTCTCGGGGTTGTCCCGGAATGGCAGGCTATTGGCATGAAGTCCCTCGCAGGAGCCGCAGCGAAGCGGCTCGCCCTGGAGACCCTCGGCTGGCTGCTCGTGGTCGCCGGGATCGCGGCGATGGTGTTGCCGGGTCCGGGGCTGTTGATGCTCTTCGGTGGGCTTGCTGTGCTCTCTCGTCAGTACGCGTGGGCTCGCCGTTACGTCGAGCCGGTCCGCCTCCGGGCCCTGCGCGGGGCCGCCGAGGGCGTCGAGACCTGGCCACGGATCATCCTGTCCACGCTCGGAGCGCTCTCGATCGGTGCCGTCGGCGTCGTCTTCCTGATCAGGCCGCCCGCGCCGCACTGGTGGCCGCTCGAGGCTTCGCTGTGGCTCCTCGGCGGTGAGTGGACCGGCGTGACGCTGCTGGGCTCCTGCATCATCGCTCTCGCCGTCCTGGGCTACTCCTACAAGCACTTCCACGGCCACCCCGACGCTCGCCACCAGCTCGACGAGGACATCGAGCACACGGGCGAGATGAACAAGGTCGCCTGACGTACACGAAACCGGCCGTCGGATTCATCCGACGGCCGGTTTCGCGTAGTGCTAGGCCTTCCGGCCGTTCTTGCCGGTCTCGTCGCCCTGAGGAGTGCTCGGGGTCCAGCCGCGGGACGCGTTGGGGTCCAGAACGTCGCTGGCGCTCTCGGTCCAGTCGTCGCTGTAGTCGGCCTGCCAGTCCTGGTCCTGACCGTTGCGCCGGTCGTTCTTCTTGCCGCCGCGGCCGCCGGCCCCGCCGACTCCGCCGCGCCCGGCCCGGCTGCCCGCGCCGGTCGGACCGCCTCGGGTCCCGCGCGCGCCTGCGCCTGCCCCGGCACCCCGGGCACCTGTTCCGGCGCCCGCGCCACGTACGCCTGCTCCGGCCCCGCGCGCTCCAGCGCCTGCGCCAGCACTCGCGCGGGCACCGGCAGCACCGGCCCGGGCGGCCGCAGACCTCGACGTCGCACCCGCCGTCGCGGCCTTCGCCGAGGCTCCGGCAGCGAACTTGCTGGCAAGCGCCTTCGCCACACCAGCACCGAGCAGAGCCCCACCGCCGCCGATCGCGAGCGCGGTCATGCCACCCGCACCGCCCGCGAGCGGCGCGAGACCATCAGCCGTCTCGACCATCGCGTACGACGTCGACGGCGCCGGCGAGCCGTCGGCGTTCACCCACTGCGTGCCGTTCCACTCGGGGATGTTCTCAGCCTTCGCCGCCTCGATGTTCGCCTTCTCCTGGGCGATCAGCTCGTGGCCCCAGCCCTCGGGGTAGAGCGTGCCGGAGTTGTACTTCGCCATCCGGGCTTGGGACGCCGCGATGGCGCTGTAGGAGCCGGGTGACGAGGGAGGCTGCGGGGCGGGATCGTTCGGAGTGCCGGGCTCCTCGGTCAGCGCACGAACAGGGGGCTGCGAGGTGTAGTTCTGCTGATCGACGACCTCGATCTGTTTGGCCGCGGCCGCCTCGGCGTCTGCGATCGCCGCCTGCTGAGCGTTGTACGCATTGCGATCGGCTTGCAGAGCCTTCTGATTCTGAACCGCCTGAGCCGAATCGATGCCAGGGCCGGACTGGGCATACTTTGACGATGACGCGTCTGGCGCAGAGACAGGTTCGAAAGAAAGCGTCTGTTCGAGCTTTTCGTGGGTCTTCTGGGCGTTCCGTGTCGTGGTCTGCGCTTGGGAGAGAGCGTCTATGGCAGCAGTGAGCTGTTGAACCTTGTTCGTCAGCTTGGTTGCCGAGGTTCTGAACGCTTCCTGGGCCGCACTTGCGGTGTAAGAAGTCTCCTCAAATGCCTCTGGCACCCGCCTGGCCGCAAGGTCGAGATCGCGGGCGAGTTCTTCGAAGGTGCGCTTTGCGGTTTCCCAGTCGTTCAGCCGCGCTTCGACTTCCTCTGGATTGGCGGTGGCCACGTACTGCTTCAAGACGTTCATCATCGCGCCTCTAGGACCCATGTCGGTCATCCCTCCTCATCCTGGCCGAACTTCGACCTAGTTACCGCTTCTTCGATCGCGCCGAGATCTGGGAAGAACGGAAGGTTCACGTCAGGCAGATTCAGCCTCGCATCCTTCGCCAGGTTGTCGAAGAATGGCTGGCTGATCAGGTCCACGGCAGTCGTCATCTGGTTGTCGAAGGCCTTCCGAGCGTCCTCGTCGGCGTCTTCGACGGCCCGGACGGCGTCATCGAGACCATCGACGAAAGCAACCATGGCCTTGGATGTCTCTGAGAGGGCAGAGTTGATCCGCTCCGTCGCCAAGTTCATGAGAGTCTCAAGGGTCTCAGCGGTCTTGCTCCCGCCCAACGTGCCAGCGCCAGGCTTGTCGACGTGAATCTTGTCGACCTTGACAGTGTCGTCGATGAGAACCTGTTTGATCTTGTTGACGAGGGGCTTGTTGACCCCGGTTGAGCGCGACCCAGTCATCGCCAGCCTCCCGAGTGTTTCCGGATGTTGCTCCAAGTAAACAGGAGACCCCACGGGGTGTCGACCGGAACAGCATTGCCCCAGCAAGCCGATACGCTCTCCGGCATGAGCCGATCTCGGACGTACCCCCTGTTTAAGTCGATGGCTGCTCTGGCTGCTCTGGCTGCTCTAGGCGTGGGCCTGACGGCCTGCGGCAATGAGAATCCGTCCGGCACTGAGCCGACGGGAAGTGGTGCCGCTTCGCCGAGCGAAACCACTTCGACAGAGCCTGCCTCGGAGTGGAAGGTCGCGGAACTGGAAGGGATGCAGTTCAAGGCTCCTCCGGACTGGTCTGTCAGTCTGGAGGATGGCGTCAGTTACGTCATGGGTTCGCCGAAGGACGAGCAGGGGTATCGCGCTGGGCGCGGCATCTTCAACGCCGGATCGTCGCTTGCGCTCTCGCTCGACGAGCTCGCTACGACGAGTCGCGACAACGTCATCGGGGACTACTCGAAAGTCGAGCGTTTGAAGGACGTGACGTTTGGAGGGACCACGTTCTTCCACATTCGAGGATCCGGCGAGGCGCAGACTTATGACCTCTACGGAGCGCTGGTAGGCGATGTCGAGGTCTCCGTCGCGTGGTCCTTCAACCCTGATCTCGCCACCCAGAAGCAGATTGACGGGTGGATCAACCAGGTCATGCCGACGTTTAAGGCGTAGGACCAGTTGGGCGCCGCGGAGCCCTGAGGATCACTGTCGGCGGTGCCCGATAGGTTGCGGTCTGTGGTCGTACATCTCCACCGCGCGCCGCGGACCGATCTGCTCGCCGACTCGCTCGGCGAGCTGTTGTCGGTGCCGCTCCGGGATCCGTTCGCGACCGAGGTCGTGGTGGTGCCGGCGCGGGGGGTGGAGCGGTGGTTGTCGCAGCGGCTGGCGCATCGGCTGGGGGCCGCGGAAGGTCGGTCGGACGGGATCTGCGCGGGGGTGGACTTCCGGTCGCCGTGGTCGCTGTTCGCCGAGATCGCGGGCACGGGGGACGAGGATCCTTGGGTGCCCGAGTTGCTGACCTGGCCGGTGCTGGCGGCGATCGACGCGTCGCTGGACGAGCCGTGGGCAAGGCCGCTCGCGCAGCATCTCGGGCATGGGGACGCGACCGAGGAAGGCGTACGTCGGCGGGGGCGGCGGTTGGCGCTGGCCAGGCGGCTGGCGCGGCTGTTGGCGGCGTACGCGGACCAGCGGCCGGCGGTGGTCGCCGACTGGGGTGCGGGGCGGGACACGGACGGGCTCGGCGGCGAGATCGCCGAGGACCTGGCGTGGCAGCCGCCGCTGTGGCGGGCAGTCGCTGAGCTGGTCGGCGGGCCGACGCCGGTGGAGCGGCAGGCGGCCACGGTGGCCAGACTGAGGCAGACCCCGACGGCATTCGAGCTGCCGGAGCGGGTCTCGTTGTTCGGGCACACCCGGCTGTCCGCGACCGACGTCGAGCTCGTCGCGGCGCTGGGGGAGCACCGGGAGGTGCACCTGTGGCTGCCGCATCCCTCCGAGGCCCTGTGGGACGCGCTTGCGGGTCTCAGCGGGACGGTGGCCCGCACCGCCGACAGGTCGCACGACGCGGTCGGTCATCCGCTGCTGGCCACCTTGGGGCGGGATACGCGGGAGCTGCAGCGCGGGCTCGCGCGGCTCGCGGCCGTTGACGACTGTGTTGGTCTCGACACGCTCGCTGGCGCTCGCGGCTCGACCAGCGGGGGACTGCTGTCTTGGCTGCAGGAGGACATCCGGGGCAACACCCTCGGCGAGGCGGCGAGCCGGGTGCTCGATCCCGGCGACCGCTCGATCCAGGTGCACGCCTGCCATGGCGAGGCGCGGCAGGTGGAGGTGCTCCGGGAGGTGCTGCTCGGCCTGCTCGAGGACGACCCGACGCTGGAGCCGCGGGACGTACTGGTGATGTGCCCCGACATCGAGACCTTCGCGCCGCTGATCGAGGCCGGGTTCGGGCTGGGCGAGGTGATCGGCGAGACCGGGCACCCGGCTCACCGGCTGCGGGTCAAGCTGGCGGACCGGTCGCTGACGCGTACGAATCCGCTCCTGGACGTGGCCACCAGGCTGCTCGACCTGGCCGGCGGCCGGGCGGGGGTGAGCGACGTACTCGATCTCGCTCATCTCGATCCGGTGCGGCGCCGGTTCGGGCTCAACGACGACGCGCTGGAACAGCTCGAGGAGTGGGCCAAGGACGCCGGGATCAGGTGGGGCTTCGACGCGGAGCACCGCGAGCCCTTCGGGCTGGAGACGTACGTCGCCAACACCTGGCGCTTCGGCATGGACCGGATCCTCACCGGAGTGGCGATGTCCGAGGATTCGGCGACCTGGCTGGACACGACACTGCCGTTGGACGACGTCGGCAGCGGCAGCGTCGAGCTGGCGGGGAAGTTCGCGGAGCTCGTCGATCGGCTGGAGCGGGTGACCGACGAGCTGGCCGGGGTGCATCCGCTCGAGCACTGGCTGAAGGTGATCGAGGAGGGGGTCGCCGGACTGACGTCGGTCTCGACCAACGACGAGTGGCAGTCGGGCCAGGTGACCCGGGAGCTGTCCCGGGTCCGGGACGACGCCCGAGGTCACGAGGTGGACGAGCTGCGGCTCCCCGACGTGCGCGCGCTGCTGGGGGCGCGGCTGGCCGGGCGGGCCACGCGCGCCAACTTCCGCACCGGCACGCTGACCGTGTCCACACTGGTGCCGATGCGGTCGGTGCCGCATCGCGTGGTGTGTCTGCTGGGCATGGACGACGGGGTGTTCCCGCGGGTCGGGGTCACCGACGGCGACGACCTGCTGGCGCGCGATCCGCAGACGGGGGAGCGCGACCTGCGCAGCGAGGACCGGCAGCTGTTCCTCGACGCGCTGCTGGCGGCGACCGAGACGCTGGTGGTGACCTACACGGGCGCCAACGAATACTCGGGTCAGCCGCGGCCGCCCGCGGTGCCGCTCGGTGAGCTGTTGGACGCGCTCGACGCGACCGCTGTCACCGCAGACGGCAGGCCGGTCAAGGAGGCCGTGACGACCCGGCATCCGCTGCAGCCGTTCGACCCGCGCAACCTGACGCCCGGAGCGCTGGTGGCGGGACACCCCTTCTCCTTCGACAGGTCGGCCGAGGCCGGTGCTGTCGCCGCGGTGTCGGACCGGGTCGAGCCGCCGGAGCTCCTGCCCGCGCCGCTGGGACCGAGCACCGCCGGCGATGTGACGCTCGAGGAGCTGCTGGCCTTCTACCGCGCGCCCGTGCGCGCGTTCTTCCGCGACCGCCTGGAGCTGGCGCTGCCGCGCGACGACGACCCGCTCTCCGACGCGCTGCCGGTCGAGCTCGACGGGTTGGGGCAGTGGTCGGTGGGAGACCGGCTGCTCCACGACCTGCTCGCCGGGATGTCGGAGGAGCAGGCGACCCAGCAGGAGTGGCGGCGCGGCGTACTCCCGCCGAAGTGGCTCGGCTGGCGCATCCTCACCGATGTGATCACCAAGGCGAAGCCGATCGCGGCCGAGGCGCTGCGGGTGCGTCACGCGGGCATCTCCACCGGCCAGGCGCGAGCGGTCGACGTGGAGGTCGATCTCGGCGACGGCCGCCGGCTGACCGGCACCGTCCCCCAGGTCTACGGGGACCGACTCGTCCCGGTGACCTACTCCCGCCTGGGCGCCAAGCAGCGGATCGAGTCGTGGGTGCAGCTGGTCGCGCTCGCCGCCTCCGACGAGGACCGGGCGTGGAGCGCCTGGACGCTGGGCCGGCCGGGCAACTCCAGGTCGCGTACGCCGTTCGGGCTGTCCCAGCTCGGGCCGCTCGATCACACCGCGCTCGACGTGCTGCGTGACCTGGTGCGGTTGCGCGACAAGGGGCTCTCCGCGCCGCTCCCGCTGCCGCTGAAGACCTCGCTCGCCTACGCCCGCCAGCGCCGCACCCAGGCCGGTGTCGACGACGCGCTCTACAAGGCCGGATGGGAGTGGAACGACGGACGCTACGAGGGCGAGGAGTCCGACGTGGAGCAGGTGCGGGCCTGGGGCGCTGGGTCCGGGATCCCGGGGCTGGGCGATCCTCCGGAGCCCGGCGAGGAGTTCGACGGGGAGACCTCCCGCTTCGGTGCGCTCGCGATGCGGGTCTGGTCGCCGTTGCTCAAGGCTGAGCAGGGGAGCTGGTGAGCATGGACGGATTCGACCTGACCGGGCCTCTTCCGACCGGCACGACGCTGATCGAGGCCTCGGCCGGCACCGGGAAGACCTTCACCATCGGCGCGCTGGTCACCCGCTACGTCGTCGAGGGGGAGGCGACGCTCGACGAGATCCTGGCGATCACGTTCGGACGCGCCGCCTCGCAGGAGCTGCGCGACCGGGTGCGATCCCACCTCGTCGAGGCCGAGCGAGCCTTCGCAGCCGCGGTCGCCGGACAGCGGCCGAGCCCGCTCGACGCCCACCTCGACCTGCTGTTGGACGTGCCCGAGGAAGAGATTCGCGTACGCCACGAGCGCGTGCGCGACGCGCTCGCCTCGTTCGACGGGGCCACGATTGCGACGACCCACCAGTTCTGCCAGCTCGTGCTGCGGTCGCTGGGCGTGGCCGGTGACACCGACGCCGGCGCCGAGCTGGTCGAGTCGCTGGACGAGCTGGTCGTGGAGGTCGTCGACGACCTCTATCTGAAGTGGTTCGGTGAGGCGCGCGAGCGTCCGCCGTTCGACCGCGACGACGCGCTCGGGCTGGCGCGCACCGCGGTCGAGGACCCGCAGTCGCGGATCGCTCCGGCGCCGGAAGAGGACCCGGTGGCCGGTGCCCGGGTGCGGTTCGCCGAAGCGGTGCGGGACGAGGTCGACCGACGCAAGCAGATGCGCGGCGTCCTCTCCTACGACGACCTGCTCTCCCGGCTCGCGGTCGCGCTGGAGGATCCTTCCGCGCCCGCACGGGCACGGATGAGGCAGCGGTGGAAGATCGTGCTGGTCGACGAGTTCCAGGACACCGACCCGGTGCAGTGGCAGGTGCTCTCGCGCGCCTTCGAGGGCCACGCCACCCTGGTCCTGATCGGTGACCCGAAGCAGGCCATCTACGCCTTCCGCGGTGGCGACGTCTTCACCTATCTGACCGCCGCCCGAACGGCCGAGACGCAGGCGACGCTCGACACCAACTGGCGCAGCGACGCGCCCCTGGTCGACAGCCTCCAGGTGGTCCTGCGCGGCGCGGCGCTCGGCTCGCCCGAGATCGTCGTCCACGACGTGAAGGCCCATCACGCCGGGTCCCGGCTGGTCGGCGCCCCGCATCTGTCACCGTTCCGGATCAGAAGGGTCGGCCGCGCCGGCTTCAAGCTCACCCGCGGCAAGATGATCACAGCCGGCGACGCCCGCAACCACATCGCCCGCGACCTCGCCGCCGACATCGCCGAGCTGCTCGGCTCCGGAGCGACCTGGTGCGACCGGCCGGTCCAGGCCGGTGACATCGCCGTCATCGTCGCGATCCGTTCCCACGGGCTGTTGGTCCAGCGCATCCTCCAGGAGCACGGCATCCCGGCGGTGATGGCCGGCGGCGGCGACGTCTTCCTGACCCCCGCCGGCGAGGACTGGCTCGCGCTGCTGCAGGCGCTCGACTCGCCCCACCGGGCGCCGCTGGTGCGCGCGGCCGGACTGAGCGTGTTCTTCGGCTACACCGCGACCGAGCTCGACGCGGGCGGCGAGGCGCTGACCTCGCGCATCGCCGACACACTGCGTGGCTGGGCGCTGCTGCTGCGTGGCCGGGGTGTGGCCGCGCTGATCGAGGCGGCGGAGGAGCGCGGGCTCACCGCGCGGGTGCTGCGGCGCACCGACGGGGAGCGGCTGCTCACCGACGTACGTCATCTCGGGCAGCTGCTCCACGACATCTCCGTGCGCGACTCGCTCGGCCTGCCGGCGCTGCTGACCTGGTTCCGCGACGAGCGGAGGCGATCCGCGGCGACCGAGCGGCCGCGGCGGCTCGACTCGGACGCCGCGGCGGTGCAGATCGTGACGGTGCACGGCTCGAAGGGGCTGCAGTATCCGGTCGTCTACCTGCCCTTCGCCTACGACTTCTTCGTGCGCGATCCCGAGGTCGCCCGCTTCCACGACGCCGACGGGCAGCGCACGATCGACGTCACCCGCACTGGCGCTCAGTGGGCGCAACACCTGGCCCGTCACCAAGAGGAGGAGCTGGGCGAGGAGCTCCGAGACCTGTACGTCGCGCTGACCCGGGCGCAGTCGCAGGTCGTCGCGTGGTGGGCGCCGACGGCCAACACCGCCACCGGCGGACTGCACCGGCTGCTGTTCGGACGGCAGCCCGGGGTCACCGCGGTGCCGGCGTCGCAGGAGGTCTTCGACGACGCCTACGCCGAGCGGGTGCTCGGACTCATCGAGAAGATGGGCGGGCCCACCGCCGAGCCCTCGGTCGTGGCAACGGCGGTCGCGACGCCGCGGCCATCGCCTGCCGGAACACTTGCCGCACGGGCGTTCACCCGTGAGGTGGACGCGGAGTGGCGGCGTACGTCCTACTCGGGGCTCATCCGGGTCGACGAGGGTGTCGCGGCAACCTCGGAGCCGGAGGTCGAGGGCAAGGACGACGAGCCCGTCGCCGAGGACGTCGACCTCGTGGAGGCGGACGTGCCGGAGGAGCACCTCTCGCCGATGGCCGAGCTGCCCAAGGGCGCCGGGTTCGGCTCGTTGGTCCACGCCGTGCTCGAGCACACCGACCCGGAGGCACCTGACCTCGGCGAGGAGCTGCTGACCACGACCCGCGAGCAGCTGCGCTGGTGGCCGGTCCCGGCCTCCGCCGAGGAGCTGGCGACCGCGATGCTGCCGCTCAACCTGACCCCGCTCGGTCCGCTGGCCGACGGGCTGACACTGGCCCGGATCCCGCTGCGCGATCGGCTGCGCGAGCTCGACTTCGAGATCCCGCTGGCCGGCGGCGACAGGCGCGGGCCGGGTGCGCCGGACGTACGGCTGAGCGATCTCGCGCCATTGCTGCGGGCTCATCTTCCGGCCGACGACCCGATGGTGACCTACGCCGACCGGCTGGAGGTGCCGCCCCTGGGTGAGCAGTCCCTGCGGGGCTATCTGACCGGTTCGGTGGACGTGGTGCTGCGGCTGCCGAGCGGCCGGTTCGTCGTGGTCGACTACAAGACCAACTTCCTGGGCGTGGAGGCGATGGACTACACCCAGCCGAAGCTCGCCGAGGCGATGCTGCACTCCCACTACCCGCTGCAGGCGCTGCTCTACTCCGCGGTCGTGCACCGCTTCCTGCGCTGGCGCCTGCCCGGCTACGACCCCGAGAAGCACCTCGGCGGCGTGCTCTATCTCTACGTGCGCGGGATGCTCGGCCCGGACACCCCCGTCGTCGACGGCATCCCGACCGGCGTCTTCACCTGGCAACCGCCCGCGTCCCTCGCGGTCGCCCTGTCCGACCTGCTGGATGGAGGGACGACAGCATGATCGAGCGCTGGGAGTCCGACGACCCCTTCGACGCCCGCCTGGCGCGGTCCGCGACCGGCCTCTTGGAGTCGTTCAACAAGGAAGGCGTGCTGACCGCCGCCGACGTGCATGTCGCGACCCGCGCCGCCGCGCTCGCCGGAGAGGAGCGCGACGAGGTGCGCCTGGCGGTTGCGCTGGCGGTCCGCGCTGTCCGGCACGGGTCGGTGTGCGTCGACCTGGCCGCGCTGCGGGAGACCGAGGAGACGCTGCCCTGGCCGGCCGCAACGGGCTGGCTCGAGGCCGTCGCCGACAGCCCGCTGGCCGAGCAGTCCGTGGTGCAGGTCGAGGACGGCCTGCTCTACCTCGACCGCTACCACCGCGAAGAAGGACAGGTACGCGACGACCTGCTCGCCCGCCTGGCCTCACTCCGTCCCGTGGCCGATGAGTCCCTGCTCGAGGCGACCGCGGCCCGGCTCTTCCCGGGCGAGGGCTACGCCGAGCAGCGCGACGCCGCGCTCGCCGCCGCCCGGCAGTCCACGACCGTGCTCACCGGTGGTCCCGGCACCGGCAAGACCACGACCGTGGCCGGGCTGCTGGCGCTGCTCACCGAGCAGTCCGCGACTCCGTTGCGGATCGCCCTGACCGCGCCGACCGGCAAGGCGGCCGCGCGACTGCAGGAAGCGGTCGAGGGTGCCCAGCGGGCGCCACAGTTCACCGAGGCCGATCGCGCCCGGCTCAACGGTCTGACCGCGTCGACGCTCCACCGGCTGCTCGGCTGGCGGCCCGGATCCTCGACCCGGTTCAAGCACCACCGCACCAACCGGCTGCCGCACGACGTGATCGTCGTCGACGAGACGAGCATGGTGTCGCTGACGATGATGGCCCGGCTGCTCGAGGCGGTGCGTCCGGAGGCCCGGCTGATCCTGGTGGGCGACCCCGACCAGCTCGCCAGCGTCGAGGCCGGGGCGGTGCTCTCCGACCTCGTCGCCGGTCTCGCCGTCCGCTCGCCCGACGCCGTCGCAGCCCTCCGTACAACCCACCGCTTCGGCGGTGCGATCGGCGCGCTGGCCGCGGCCCTGCGCGACGGCGACGCCGACGCGGCGCTCGACGTGCTGAAGTCCGGCGACCCCGCGGTCGAGCTCGTCGACCCGGCTGATGAGACCGCGATGGCGAGCGTCGAACGCGACCTGGTCACCCACGCCGTCGCCCTCCACGAGGCCGCCCTCGCGGGCGATGCGGCGGGCTGCGTACGCATGCTCGACGAGTCGCGCCTCCTCTGCGCCCACCGCGACGGCCCCTGGGGCGTCTCCCACTGGAACCGGCAGGTCGAGCGCGGCCTCGCCGAGACCACCGGCGAGCCGCTCGGCATCGGCTGGGGCCACGAGTGGTACCCCGGCCGCCCCGTCCTCGTCACCGCCAACGACTACGGCCTCGGCCTCTTCAACGGCGACACCAGCGTCACCTATCAGGACGCCGCCGGGGACCTCCGGGTCGCGATCGCCGGCGGCGCGACGTACGCGCCCTCACGCCTCGGCGACATCGAGACCCTGCACGCGATGACCGTCCACAAGTCCCAGGGCAGCCAGGCCAGGTCGGTCACCGTCCTGCTCCCACCCGACGACTCGCCCCTGCTCACCCGCGAGCTCTTCTACACCGCGGTCACCCGCGCCCAGGAGCGGGTACGCATCGTCGGCACACCCGACGCCGTCACCGCCGCGATCACCCACCGCGCCCAGCGCGCCTCCGGCCTCCGCCAGCGCCTCGGCCACGAGTAGTCGCGCGGTCAGGACCGCGCGATCGAGGTCGCGAGGGAGGCCAGGTGACCGAGCCGGGCGAGCTCGGAGTCGAGGAAGTCGGGACCGCCGCGGCGGCCGATGATGACGATCTCGTTGCCGTCGATGCGGGCGCCGGCGAACATGTTCTCGTCCTCGCCCTCGACCTCGATCCGCTCGGGCCGGTCGAGCTCGATGAAGGGGACGTTCTCGGGGGCTCCGTCGGTGGAGCGGGCGATGCCCTTGACGCGGTGGACGCGGATGGCCCAGTCGGCACGGAAGGTCAGGGGGAGCACGTCGACGAGCCGGTCGAGGGCCTCGTGAGCGTTCTCGGTGAGGTCCTCGACCGCCTCGAGGTCGAGGAAGAGGTTGCCGCCGGCGGCGTAGCGGGAGATCCAGACGACGTGCACGCCGTCGAGCTCGTTGCACGCCGAGACGATGGAGTCCGGCATGGTGCCCGGAGAGGTCTCGAGAAGAACGTCGTCGACGGCGAGTCCCTCGGCCTTGTTCTTCTCGACGATCTCGATCGCCTCGATGTCGCCACCGGCTTCACCGATGGCGGAGGCGAGGCGACCGAGGGAACCCGGGACATCGGGCAGCTCGACGCGTAGCAGGAACGGCATGGCCATAGACCCTAGCGTCGTGAACCGACAGCCGTCGCACTGTCCCGGTTACACACCGGTCAACTGACGGGCTATTCGGCGACCGGCTCCAGCAGGAAGAGCGGGAAGATCCGGGACGTGTTGGGCTGGTATTCGCCGTACGTCGGCCAGGTCTTCACGGCATAGTCCCACCACTCGTCGCGCTCGGCCCCGGAGAGCTCGCGGGCGACGTACGCCTTCTTGGTGCCGCCGTCCTGGAGCACCATCTCGGGGTGCTTGCGGAAGTTGGCCACCCAGGCTGGGTTCTTGTCGGACCCGCCCCAGGACGCCACCGCGAGGTAGCGCCCGTCGCGCTCGATGCGCATCAGCGGCGTCTTGCGGATCGCGCCGGTCTTGGCGCCGCGGTTGGTGATCAGGATGATCGGCTTGCCATCGCGCTCGAGGACGTTGGCCTCGGCGCCGTTGGAGGCCTCGAACGCGGCAACCTGCTCGCGCACCCAGTCGGCCGTGCTCGGGATGTACTCGCCTTGCAGTTCGGTCATGCCCACTACAACACCACGGGACGGTGGCTATTCCGAGAGGATCGGATCAGGCGAGGGCCTTGTCGATCTCGCGGTCGAGATGCGACTTCGGCCGCGCGCCGACCATCTGGAGCACCGGCTTCCCGCCCCGGAAGAGGAGCATCGTCGGCACCGCCATGACCCGGTAGTCGGCAGAGGTGGCCGGGTTCTCGTCCTGGTTGAGCTTCACCACCCGCAGGCTCCCGGCCCGCTCGGCGGCGATCTTCTCGAGGATCGGTGCGAGCTGACGGCAGGGCGGGCACCACTCGGCCCAGATCTCCACCAGCACCGGCGTGTCGGACATGAGTACCTCGTCGACGAACCGGGCATCGGTGATGTCCTCGATCACAGCGGTCTGACTCATCGCTTCTCTCCTTCTGGGTTCGGTCGGTACGACTCGGCCTCGTGCAGCAGCCCGGCGAGCTCACCGCGCAGAGCGGTCAGCTCGGTGACCCGCCGGTCGATCTCGGCGATGCGCTGCCGATACGCCTCGAGCGAGGCAGGGCACACGTCCGCACGGTCGTTGCCGGCGCGCAGGCAGTCGACGAACGGCAGCGTCTCCTCGGCGGTGAGGCCGAGCGACAGCAGGGCGCGGATCTCCCGCACCACCTGCACGTCCACCTCGGCGTAGTCGCGATAGCCGTTGCCCGACCGTCGCGGCGTGAGCAGCCCGCGCGACTCGTAGTAACGCACCGCCTTCACCGTCACGCCGGCCCGATCCGCGAGCTCCTTGATCTGCACGCGTACGACGGTAGACCTTGCCCCTGGGGGCAAGGTCAAGCCTGCAATCGCCGGTCCGGATAACCTCAGGGCCATGAGCGCCATCGAGGGAGTCTCCGACACGTTCGACCCGACCCGCTGGGACGTGGTGAAGGGCTTCGAGGATCTGACCGACCTGACCTATCACCGGGCCAAGGAGCACGGCACCGTACGCATCGCCTTCGACCGCCCCGACGTGCTCAACGCCTTCCGGCCGCACACGGTCGACGAGCTCCTCCGCGTGCTGGAGCACGCCCGCACCTCCGCGGACGTCGGCTGCGTCCTGCTGACCGGCAATGGGCCCTCGGAGAAGAACGGCAAGTTCTCCTTCTGCACCGGCGGTGACCAGCGCATCCGCGGCAAGGCCGGCTACCAGTACGAGGAGACCGATGCGTACGCCGCCGGCCGGACCGGCGCGGAGGAGCCCACCCCGATCGACAAGGCCAAGCTCGCCCGCCTGCACATCCTCGAGTGCCAGCGGCTGATCCGCTTCATGCCGAAGGTCGTCATCTGCGTCGTCCCCGGCTGGACCGCTGGCGGTGGCCACTCCCTTCACGTCGTCTGCGACCTCACCCTGGCTTCTCTGGAGAACGCCCGCTTCAAGCAGACCGAC
Organism: Nocardioides turkmenicus; assembly: GCF_011045035.1. Classification (GTDB taxonomy): domain Bacteria; phylum Actinomycetota; class Actinomycetes; order Propionibacteriales; family Nocardioidaceae; genus Nocardioides; species Nocardioides turkmenicus. Next base: position 38,015 of record NZ_JAALAA010000002.1, on the reverse strand, counting down.
GCCGATGTCGGCTCGTTCGACGGTGGTTACGGCTCGGCCTACCTGGCTCGCCAGGTCGGCCAGAAGTTCGCCCGGGAGATCTTCTTCCTCGCCGAGGAGTACTCGGCCGAGGACGGCGTACGCATGGGCACCGTCAACCGCGCCGTCCCGCACGCCGAGCTCGAGGACGTCGCGCTCGAGTGGGGTCGCAAGATCAACGGCAAGTCACCGACGGCCCAGCGGATGCTGAAGTACGCCTTCAACCTCCTCGACGACGGCCTCGTCGGCCAGCAGATGTTCGCCGGCGAGACCACCCGCCTGGCGTACATGACCGACGAGGCGCAGGAGGGCCGCGACCAGTTCCTGGAGAAGCGCGACCCCGACTGGTCGCCCTACCCCTGGTACTACTGATCTGCCCCGGTCACCACTTCAGCTCGATCTCGAGCTCGCGCTCGTCGTCCCCGATCTCGATCTCGAGCGTGAAGTCGACCTCGTCAGGTACGCGCACCTTGAAGCGCAGTCCTTCTCTTTCGAACTCGACCTCGTTGTTGCTGGCGAGCGCGTCGGCCAAGGCACGCAGGCGCGCCGCTGCTTCCTCACGACGCAACCTAGCCTGTTCCGTGACTTCCATCAGGTCCATGCTGAACTCCTTGTTCTGACGTTGAGACGCGGAGCGTCCGGCAGACGGCACGATCGCAACCTACCCCGCGCTGACACGGAGACCGACCGACAAATGCGTGACGTGCAGACGAACAGCCGGAGTCTCCAACCCACGTGCCTGGCCTACACGACCGACGAGGCCTAGGGGAGTGCTCGGCGGATCTCCCTGAGGAGGCTTGGGTACGGGTCGGCGAGCGGTGCCCGCTGCGAGCGGATCTCCTCGTGGATCCGACGCAGTGGTTCGCCGGCAACGTAGTGTCGCCCCCGTCGTTCGCCACGTGGTTCCAGCAGGCCAGCCTCGGCGGCATTGACCAGGTCACGCGTCGCGGTCCGTTCGTCGAGCCCGGTGAGTTTCACATAGGACGGTCTCGTGACTCGGAGGCCGATCAGAGCGTCGAAGAGAGCGGCCCCGACGCGGTCGTGGAGCTTGTAGCCGTCGAGGAGTGCGTCGAGTCTGCGCCATTGAGTCTCGGCCTCGTCGAACCGTCGCCGCATCGTCTGAGCCTGCATGTGATGGGCGCGGAGATTGAACTTCACCCACAACGTCGCGTCGTTGGCGGGGTTCCACGAGCCGCGCCCCGTGGCTGCGAGAACGTCGTAGTAGTCCTGGGTGTTGTTGCCGAGCCACTCCTCGATACTCGAGAAGGTCGGCTCCACCACCTGGTCTTGAGCAAGAACCATCGTCTGCAGCGCTCGGGCCATGCGCCCATTGCCGTCTTTGAACGGGTGGATCATCACAAGGTTGAGGTGTGCCATGGCGCCGCGGACCAAGGGATCGTCCGTGGTGGTGGGGGTTGCCAGCGATCGCGACAGCTCACGCATCAGCTCGGGGACTGTAGCGCAGTCGGGTCCTTCGTAGACGTTGACGTCGCGTCTGTCGTCGCGGACGAAGATCTCTTTCGTGCGGTAGCGACCGGGAGCCTTGGACAGATCATGGTCGAGCAGCATGAAGTGCATCGACCGCAGGACTGCCTCATCGATCACGAAGCCTGGCTCGGTCGCGACGTTGAGCACGTAGGTGAGAACACGGCGGTAGGCGATGATCTCGAGCCATGTCGCCTCATCGGCGCTCAACGGCGGCTCGTCGTCCACGGCGGCCACGGCGTCCTCCTCGCTGACGGTGTAGCCCTCGATGGTGTTGGACCCTTGGATGGCGCGGGCAGTGGAGGTACGTCGCAGCAGCCCGTTCCAACGTCGAGGCGCGCGCAGGTAGTCCGCGAGGGACGCGCGCGTGTCGTGGATCTCGTCGATGACCTGCTGGTCCACGAGGTCGGGGCGTTTGTCACTTAATAAGAGACATAGGTGCAGCCGCGTCCGCCGGGCGTTCACTGGGCGCGGATGACGCCGATGCGCCCTGCCCCGGGGTGCTCAGTGTGGCAGCGCGGCGAGCTCGCTCAGCTCACGCTGATAGGCGCGGTAGGCCTCGCGCAGGGCTGCGGCGGGCCAGTCCGCCGGGCGGAGCTCGCGGGGGAGCAGTGGGTCGGCGCTGAGGTGCCGCACGATGGCTGCCGCGGTGGCGAGCCGGAGTGCGGGCTGGGCGGTCGCGGCCAGGCGCTCGAGCAGATGCTCGGCCTCGCGGGTCCATCCGGCCAGGTCCCACAGGGATGCGGCCAGGTCGGCCGGATCCAGGTCCGGCACAGCGGTGAAGTCGCGCAGCACCGGGTCGGAGAAGCGCGGGCGCTGGAGGTTGGCCGGCCGGGTCCAGACTCCCTCGCGCAGCTCGGCGAGGCGGTGCGCCTTGAGGGCGTCACGCAGGAAGGCGCGCTCGGGACCGGGGCGCCCGGTCGCGACCACGATGGCCATCTCCCAGGAGCCGTCCCAGGGCGTGTCGGCCATGCGTACCGCTTCGCCCTGGTGGGCCTGCCGCTGGACGAGCCGCTCGCCGAGCCGGTAGCCGGCGTCGGTACGCCGCAGGTCGCCGTCGCTGACCGCACGTGCCGCCGCGACCCGCACCGTCGCTGGTGCGATGCCGAAGAACTGGCCCGCGCGGGCGAGGTCGGCGGGAGTCAGCGGGTTCGGGTGCGCGCCGAGCATCAGGCTCAGGATGGTGGAGCGGGCGGAGAGCGGAGCCAGTTCGTCGCGCGCGGTAGCCACCTGCGCATCCTCTCATGCAACAACTATGGACACGATTGTCGCCATTTCTGTAACGTCATGGACATGACCAGCACCCCTGAGGCCCACGCCACCCATGTGGTCACCAACCAGGTCCCACCGCTGGTGGGTCACAACACGGCCGCTGACCCGGTCCTGCGCGAAGGCGTCGAGCGGGAGGGCGCGGGCTGGGCGCTCCCCCAGATCGACGAGCTGGGGCGCCTCGCCGGCAGCGCCGAGGCCCAGGAGTGGGGGCGCCTCGCCGAGCGGGTGCCGCCGCGTCTGCACACCCATGACCGCTATGGGCACCGGGTCGACGAGGTCGAGTACGTCCCGGCGTACCACCAGCTCATGCAGACCGCGGTGGAGCACGGTCTGCACGCGGCCCCCTGGGCCGACGACCGGGCCGGCGCCCATGTCGCGCGGGCCGCGAAGTTCTACACCTGGAACGTCGACGCCGGTCACGGCTGCCCGATCTCCATGACCTACGCCGTGGTCCCGGCGCTGCGGGCCAACCTGGAGCTGGCGACGAGGTTCGAGCCGCTGCTGACCCGGCGGGAGTACGACTTCGGGCTGCGTGATCCCGAGACCAAGCGCGGCCTGATCGCCGGGATGTCGATGACGGAGAAGCAGGGCGGCTCCGACGTCCGCGCCAACACGACCACGGCGACCGAGCAGGCCGACGGGACGTACGTCCTGCGCGGTCACAAATGGTTCACCAGCGCCCCGATGAGCGACCTGTTCCTCACCCTCGCCCAGACGCCGGCGGGCGTGTCCTGCTTCCTGGTGCCGCGTGTGCTGCCCGGTGGCGAGCGCAACGCGATGCGGTTCATGCGGCTCAAGGACAAGCTCGGCAACCGGTCGAACGCCTCCTCCGAGATCGAGTACGACGCAGCGGTCGGCTGGCTCGTCGGCGAGGAGGGCCGCGGGGTGCGCACGATCGTCGAGATGGTCAACATGACCCGCCTCGACTGCGTGATCGGCTCCTCGGCCGGCATGCGCACCGCGCTGACCATGGCCGCCCACCACGCCAGCCATCGCTCGGCGTTCGGGAAGCTGCTCGTCGACCAGCCGGCGATGCGCAACGTCCTGGCCGACCTGCAGGTCGAGTCGGAGGCGGCGACGACGGCGATGCTGCGGCTCGCCGGTGCCAACGACCGGGCGGTCCGCGGTGACGAGGGCGAGGCCGCGCTGCGCCGGATCGCGCTGGCGGTCACGAAGTACTACGTCTGCAAGCGGGCCCCGTTCATGGTCAACGAGGCCCTGGAGTGCCTGGGCGGGAACGGCTACATCGAGGACTTCGACGTCGCGCGCATCTACCGCGAGATGCCGCTCCTCTCGATCTGGGAGGGATCGGGCAACGTGGCCGCGCTCGACGCCCTGCGGGCGCTGGCGAAGGAGCCGCACACCCTGGACGCGTTCCTCGCGGAGGCCGAGCTCGCCTCCGGCGCCGACGCCCGCTACGACGCCGCGCTGGACCGGCTGAAGAAGGAGTTCACCTCCTTCGACGACATCGAGCTCCGGGCCCGGCGGATCGTGGAGCAGATGGCCCTGGTCTTCCAGGGCTCGCAGCTTCTGCGGTACGCCCCGGCTCCGGTGTCGGATGCGTTCTGCGCCTCGCGTCTCGGCCGGGACTGGGGTGGTGCGTTCGGCACGTTGTCGCCGCGGGGCGACCTGGACGCGGTCATCGAGCGGGCGCTTCCGGCATGACCGTCTCGGTCACCAAGGACGGTCCGGTCACGACGATCGGGATCGACCGTCCCGACGTACGCAACGCCGTCGACCGGGCGACGGCAGCGGCCCTGGTCGCCGCGTTCGAGCAGTTCGACGCCGATCCCGACGCCGCCGTCGCGGTGCTCCACGGCGAAGGCGGCACCTTCTGTGCCGGCGCCGACCTGAAGGCGGTCGCGGGCGGGGACCCCAACCGGTTCGAGCCCGACGGGCACGGCCCGATGGGACCCACGCGGATGCGGCTCGGCAAGCCCGTGATCGCGGCGGTCGCCGGTCATGCGGTTGCCGGCGGCCTGGAGCTGGCGATCTGGGCGGACCTGCGGGTCATGGAGGAGGACGCGGTCTTCGGCGTCTTCTGCCGTCGCTGGGGCGTACCTCTGATCGATGGCGGCACCGTCCGGCTGCCGCGCCTGATCGGCACCAGCAACGCCATGGACATGATCCTCACCGGCCGCCCCGTCGGCGCCGAGGAGGCGCTGCGGATGGGGCTGGCCAACCGCGTCGTGCCGACCGGCCAGGCCCTCGCGGCGGCTCAGGACCTGGCCCGTCAGCTCGCCGCGTTCCCGCAGACCTGCCTGCGTCACGACCGGCTCTCGGTGCTGGAGCAGGAGGGTCTCGGCGAGGAGGAGGCCCTGGCCGCGGAGTACGCCCACGGCGTCGTCTCCGTCACCTCCGACACCGTCGCGGGCGCGACCCGGTTCGCCGGCGGAGCCGGACGTCACGGCACCTTCGGCGACGGTTGATCGCAGGTCAGCCCAGGGGGAGCGGAGCGCTCTCCTTGGTGTTGCCGAAGGCGAACGTGGTCTCGATGGAGGCGAGGGCCGGCATGGTGCGGAGGTTGTCGCGGAGGAACTGCTCGTAGGTCTCGAAGGACGGGGTGACGATCTTGAGCAGGTAGTCGTGGTCGCCGGCCAGGACGTACGCCTCGGTGATGTCGGGGATCGACCGTAGGTGCTCCTCGACCGCCTCGACGGCGGCGTTGGTGTGGGTCGCCATCTTGATACGTACGAAGGCAGTGATGTTCATGCCGACGGCGTGCGGGTCGATGACCGCGCGGTAGCCGCTGATCACGCCGGCCTCCTCCAGGGCCCGTACGCGCCGCAGGCACGGCGAGGGGGAGAGGCCGACGCGGTCGGCGAGCTCCTGGTTGGTCAGGCGGCCGTTCTGCTGGAGCTCCCAGAGGATGTGCTTGTCGGTGTCGTCGAGCGTGCGCATGGTGGCAGATTCTGCCACTCGCGCGGTTGATCGCGGCAGATCCGGCAATCATATGCGCCGCTGATTTCCCTATCGTGGCGCGACATGGGGATGCGACAGGAGAGCGGCACACGGGCGCCGGCTGGGTGGGCGGCGCTGGCGATGACGGTCGTTCTCTGGTCGTCGTTCGCACTCAGCACGCGCGGCATCGGCGGGTCCAGCCTGACCGTCGCCGATGCCGCGTTCCTCCGCTTCGTGACGCCCGTGGTCCTGCTGGCCCCGCTGCTGCCGAGCACGATCCAGGCCGTACGCCGCGAGCGACCGCAGGTGCTCGCCCTGCTGCTCGTCGGCGGGCTCCCGCACTTCCTCGTCTTCGCGTTCGGCGCCCACCTCACCAGCGCCGCGCTGACCGGGATGCTGGTCCCGGGCACGGTGCCGCTGTTCGTCACGCTGCTCGCGATGGCGCGCGGCCGGACCTCGTTGCCGCCGCGGCGGCTGGTGGCGCTGGGGCTCATCACGGCCGGGGTGGCGGTGAGCGGGCTCCTGGTCGGCGGCGGCGCGTCGCTCGGCGGGGTCGGCCTGCTCCTCGTCGGCGGGTTCGCCTGGGCGGTGTTCACCTCGGGCCTGCAACGTACGAGCCTGTCGCTGCTGCAGATGGTGCTGATGATCTGCACCGTCTCGAGCATCGCCGCGCTCGTCTTGGCGGTCTCCGGTGCGATGCCGTCGCACCTGCTCGCCGGGACCGCCGAGGTCGGCGACGTCCTCGCGCTCACTGCGCTCCAGGGCATCGGCACCGGTCTGATGTCGACGCTCTGCTACGCCTTCGCCGTCAAGGCGCTCGGCAGCGGCCGTGCCTCGGTCGGTGGCGCGGTGAGCCCCGTGCTGACCGCGGTCGTCGCGGTCCCGATCTTCGGCGAGCAGATCGGCCTCGGCCTCGCCGTCGCGCTGGCGCTCATCGTGGCCGGTGTCGCCACCTTCAACGGCACCGCGAGGCGGCCCGTCGTTCCTCGACCACCGATGTCGTGTGGAGCTCCCGGTGGGCTGAACTCGACGGCGTGGTCAGTCGGGCGGTGACGCGACCGAATCGCGCCGCACGATCGGACACTCCAGGAGCGAGATCTCGCCGCCGCCCTGCTCCGTCCAACCTGCGTACGAGGTGTCGAGACCGAGCACGGACTCGACCGCGAGGCGGCCCATCTCGCGGTGCGGAAGGCGCATGGTGGTCAGCGGTGGGTCGAGCTCGGAGGCGATGAACTCCTGGTCGTCGAATCCGACGACCGAGAGGTCGTCGGGGATCTTGAGCCCGCGGTGTCGTACGCCCCGGTAGAGACCCATCGCCATCCGGTCGTTGAAGCAGAAGATTGCGGTCGGTCGTTGACCGGCGGGCAGGTCGATCAGCTCGCCACCCCGTACGCCGCCGCTCACTCCGGAGGGCATCCGTACGTGCAGTCTGGGGTCGGGCGCGATGTCGTACTCGGCGAGCGCGTCGAGATAGCCCTGGTGCCGTAGGCCGGAGGCGATGGTGTTGGTGTCGTCGTCGAGGAAGGCGATCCGCCGGTGGCCATGCTCGAGCAGCTCGCGGACAGCGGCCCGGGCCGCGGCGCGCTCGGCGGGCACGATCGAGCGATAGCTGCCGCTGGTGGCGCGGGCGTTGAGGAAGACCGTCGACTCAGGCATCGACGCGACCGGCTCGACTTCCTGGTGGTACATCCGAGCGACGATCAAGGCGGAGACCTGGTGCTCCACCAGCGAGTCCATCGCTCGCTGCATCACATCGGGTCGCGCGGGCTTCCCGACGTTCACGACGAAAAGGAGATGATCGTTGCGGGCGGCCTCCTCCTGGGCCGCGGCCAGCATCGACACCGCGAATGGCGTCGTCGTGACCTCGTCGGAGATGAAGCCGATCGCCTGACTGGTGCGCCGCCGCAGACCCCGCGCCATCTGGTTGGGCCGGTAACCGAGCGCGTCGGCCGCCTTGCGCACCCGCTCCCGGGTGGGTTCGGGGACCCGGACTCCCGCGCGCTGGCCGTTGAGCACCACCGAGACGGTGGTGACCGAGACGCCCGCCCGCTGTGCGACGTCTTTGAGGGTCGGTCGCCCTGTCATCGCTATCGCCTCCTCGGTTCGGGCCTCGTTCGCAACCGGGCCAGAGGTTGACACTGAAGAAACGTTGTATCACAGTTGGAGAATCGTTTCTTCAAGTGATGGCAGTCACATCCACCCTCCGATTGGAGACCAGCAATGGCCGATCTCAGCCGCAGGGGGCTCCTGGCCCTCGCCGGACTAGGAGCCGTCGGCACCGCGTTCTCCTGGGACCGTCTCATCGCCAAGGACATCCCAGGACGCGACACCGACGCCCTCACCGTGGTCATCCTCGGCACCGCGCAGGACGCTGCCGCCCGCAAGAACCTCGTGGACGCGTTCCGCGGGAAGAACCCCGACATCAAGGTCCGGGTGCAGGGCATCCAGGGCACCGACTGGAGCGACTACTTCGCGAAGATCCTCACCCTGGTCGCGGCAGGGACCGCGCCCGACGTGGTCCTCGTGGCCACCGAGGGTGCTCAGCTGTTCGCGGACCGGCTCGCGCATCCACTCGACGAGTACGTCGTCCGTGACCAGGCCGAGATCCAGGAGTACTTCGACGACGTACATCCGGCGCTGATCGAGGCGTTCATGTACCAGGGCAGCCTGTTCCAGGTCCCGATCGACTTCAACGCCGCCAACATCTACTACAACACCAAGGCCTGGGAGCGCGCCGGCCTCGCGCGGCCCGCCGACGACTGGACCGTCGACGACTTCCTCGACGCCTCTCGGCGGATGGCCCGCAGCGCGAAGGGCTCGTTCCGGCCGTTCTACTGGACCAACCGGCTCTGGGGCGGGGTCGTCCCGTGGCTCTACGCCAACGACACCAGCTTCCTCACGGAGTCCAAGGCCGGTGGCGGCTCGTGGCTGTGGGACAAGTTCTACCCCGATGACCCGTCGTCGGCCAGCCGAGGTGGCGGCTTCCAGTGGCTGGAACCGAACGCGGAGGACCCGAGGGTTGCGGAAACCTTCGAGATGTTGCGCGCGATGGTCGCCGACGGGCTGGCGTCCAGCCCAGCCCAGGGCGGCGGCAACGAGCTCGTCGGCCGGTTCGCCGACGGGCAGATCGGGATGACGCCGGCTGGCGGGTTCTGGGTCGACGGCCTGGCCGCCGGCGGGATGAAGCCTGGCGACTACGACGTTCAGTTCTTCCCGCGCGGACGTGTGCAGCGGCACCAGTTCGGCGCCGCGGGCTACGCCATCCTGAAAACCTCACAGCGCAAGGACGAGGCCTGGGAGTGGATCAAGTTCTGCTGCAGCCGTGAGGGCATGCAGATGTCGATACCGATCCCAAACACGACACCGACTCGACGGTCCATGGTCAACGCGACCTTCTATGAGGGCAAGGGCCCCGAGCACTGGAAGGTCTTCTACGACACCCTCGACCGCTTCCCGACGACCGCGCCGATCCCAGCACCCCCGCAGCAGGCCGCCGTCGAGACGGCCCTGATCAAGAACGTCGTGGGCATCCTGACGGGTTCAGCCGGCAACGTACGCCGCGGCCTGAGCGGCATGCAGCGCGACCTCGAGCTCGCCCTGAAGGAGAAGTGATGGTCACCACCGACCTGGCGGCGCCGAAGGCGGCCGCTCCCCAGACCCGGCGACGTACCCATCGTGCAGAGCGGTTGCTCGCGGTCGCCTTCCTGGCGCCGACGGTCATCGGGATGGCACTGTTCGTGCTGCTGCCGATCGTCGCCTCGCTGCTGCTCGCGTTCTTCCGCTGGGACATCATCACCAGCCCGGAGTTCGTCGGGTTCGACAACTTCGTCGACATAGGCGCGGACCCGACGGTCCGGGTCGCGTTCATCAACACGATCCTCTTCGTCGTCATCGCGGTCACGCTCCAGCTCGCCGTGGCCCTGGGCCTGGCGGTGCTGCTCGAGACCAAGATGCCGCGGCTGCTGGCATCGTTCTTCCGCTCGGCGTTCTTCTTCCCGCTGATCCTGTCCGCCGCATCGGTGTCGCTGGTCGCGTCCTACCTGTTCAACCAGGACTTCGGGCTGGTCAACGTCATCCTCGGCTGGGTGGGCCTGCCGAACGTACCCTGGCTGACCTCGTCTGCAGGTGCGGTGACCGTGGTGATCGCGGTGTACGTGTGGCAGAACTTCGGCTTCTCGTTCCTGCTCTTCGTCGGTGGTCTCGCCAACGTTCCTCGCGAGGTGTACGAGGCGGCCTCGATGGACGGGGCCAGCGGCTGGCACCGGTTCACCCGGGTCACGCTCCCGATGATCAGTCCGACCATCCTGGTCGCCTCGGTGATGGCGATCATCAGCGCCCTGCAGATCTTCGACCAGCCCTACGTCCTGACCCGAGGCGGTCCGGGCGACTCCACACGCACGGCCGTGATGGTGATCTTCCAGTCCGCCTTCCGTGAGCTCGAGTTCGGCAAGGCCTCCGCCATCGGGATCGTGCTGACCCTGATCATCATCGGCGCCACCTACGCGCAGTTCCGACTGAGCCGCCGCTTCGTCTTCTACCAGTGAGGAACCCACGATGACTGTCGACGTACGCCTTCCCGCGGCCGCGCCGCGGAGCGCAACCAGCCCCTTGGTCCGGCTGCGGGGCCTCGGTCGCCCCGTGGTCCTGGCCGCAGCCGCCTTCCTCACGCTCGGACCGGTCGTATGGACCGCATGGGTGGCCCTCGCGCCCTCCGGCGAGGGCTTCGGCCTCTCGGCCTTCCGTGACGTGTTCGCCCAGGTGGACATGGTCCTGCTCGTATGGAACTCCGTCCTGGTGACCGGGCTGATCGCGGTCGGACAGATGGTGACCGCAGCGATGGCCGGATACGTGTTCGCACGGATCGAGTTCCGCGGCCGCGAGCTGCTCTTCGCGGTCGTCCTCGGCACGATGATGGTGCCCCTGCAGGTGACCATCGTGCCGGTGTTCATGCTCATCCGCGGCATGGGCCTCGCCGACACCCTGATGGCGCTGATCCTGCCGGCGATCCCCACGGCGTTCGGGACGTTCCTGATGCGGCAGTTCTTCCTGGGGCTGCCCGGTGATCTCGCCGACGCCGCCTCGATCGACGGTGCCAGCCCGTTCCGTACGTTCGCCTCGGTGTACGCGCCGCTGGCGCTGCCCGGCATGGCGATCGTCGGCGTGCTCGCCTTCAACTATCACTGGAACGAGTTCTTCCGACCGCTGATCCTCACCGTCTCCGAGGAGAACTTCACGCTCCCGCTCGGCCTGGTGAGCCTCCAGGGCAACCTCGGCACCGGATCGATGTCCACCGTCCTGGCCGGGGTCGTGCTGTCCATGCTCCCGGCCCTGGCCGTCTTCGTCTTCGGCCAGCGGTCCCTCCGAGAGGGCCTCACCGCCGGGATCAACAAGTGACCGAAACACTCGACATCTCCCGCGGGAGGGAAGGAACGACAGGGATGACTGCACGACCACGGGTGCACTTCGCACCGAGGGCCGGATGGATCAACGACCCCCACGGCCTGACCTGGTACGACGGCCGCTACCACCTGTTCTTCCAGCACGTGCCCGACTCGCTGGAATGGCGTCAGGACATCCACTGGGGCCATGCGACCAGCACCGACCTCCTGCACTGGGAGGAGCAGCCCGTCGCGCTGCGCCCCAGCGATGACGAGGCCGGCTGCTGGTCGGGCGCGGTCGTCGTCGGCGAGGACGGTACGCCGCGGATCATCTACACCTCGGCCCGCGAGGAGAACCTCGGACTGGGCAAGGTACGGGTCGCCCGGCCGCAGGACCCGAGCCTGACCTCATGGGTCCACGGCAACGTACTCGCCACCGCGCAGCGCGACGACACCGACGTCTTCCGGGACCCGATGATCTTCCGCGATGGCGACCGGTGGCGGATGATCGTCGGCCATGGCAACCGCGACGGGGTCGGGGGTGCGGAGGTCTTCAGCTCCGACGACCTCGACTCGTGGACGTACGACGGCCTGCTCGCCACCCGGTCGCACGAGGAGAAGAATCCCTGGACCGGGACGGCGTGGGAGTGCCCGCAGCTCGCCCGCCTCGGCGACTCCGACGTGCTCGTGGTCTCGGCCTGGGAGGAAGGCACGACCCACCACGTGGTCGCAGCCCACGGGATGTACGCCGACGGGCGTTTCTCCGCCGATCGCTGGCAGCAGATCACGGCGGCCCCGGGACATTACGCCGCCTCTGCCTTCGTCGACGCGGAGGGACGCCAATGCCTGATCTTCTGGATCCGCGGGATTCGCGACGGTGACCAGTGGGCGGGGGTGATCAGTGTGCCGTACGTCGTCTCCGTCGATGACCGCATCCGGTTGACCCCGCACCCCAGTGTGGAGAAGGCCCGGAGGGTCGACGATCGTCCGGGCACGGCGCTGGACATCGAGTGGAGCCCGACCGGCGATGGAACACTCCGGCTCGTCGGTGACAGCCAGGTCGCCGAGCTCGAGCTGCGCGACGGTCAGCTGCGGTTGGCGGTGGCCGGCGGTGCAGAGCCGGTCGTGGTCGACCACACCGGCCCGACCGTGCGGATCGTCGTGGACGGACCGGTGCTCGAGGTCGTCGCCGACGGTGGCCTGGTCGGTCTGCAGGTCGCAACCGGAGACGGCGTCGTCCCCGAGACCGACGCCCCTGGCCGGCTGGACTGGTGGCATCTCACCTGATGTTTGATCACCGCCTCCGTCGAGCTCGACGAGCAGCCGAACGAGATCGCGGTGAGCTGAGCTCACCGAACGCCGACTCGGCGCGTCTGTCCCAGCTCAAGCCGTCGAGTCGGCGCGTCTGTCCCGGCAACAAGGCCTGAGTCGGCGCGTCTGACCCAAGCCTCGACCGGACTTGGGACAGATACGCCGACTCGGCGGCATTTCGTGGGACAGATGCGCCGGGTCGGCGGCGGTTTTCGGGACAGACGCGCCGGGTCGGCGGGTCAGGACAGGGCGCGGCGGGCGGTGTCGAGGAACGTACGGAAGGACTTGCGGTCGTCCGGGCCGAGGTCGGCCAGCATCTGTTCCTCGAGCTCCTCGACGCGCGGGTCGTAGGTGTCGAGGAAGGCGCGGCCCTCGGCCGTGAGACTGATCAGCATGCGGCGCCGGTTGTCGGGGTCGGTGCGGCGCTCGATGAGACCGCGGCGCTCGAGGGCGCCGATGAGGTCGGCGGCCGACTGGGCGCGTACGAAGGAGGCGCGGGCGAGGTCGGCGGCGCTCATCGTGGGGCGGCGCTCGAGCACCGATAGGGCGGTGTACTGCAGGGCGGTGACCCCTGATTCCTTCAGCACGGCGTCGAGCCGGGCCCGGGTGGCGAGCTCGAGCTGCTTGACGACGTAGAGCAACAGGGGTGCATCGGTCATGCGGTCATTCAAGCATCGCCGCGCTTGCGGGAGGCGCACATCTCTGCAATTATCAGGATTCCTGTCAATCATGAGGAGTTCACCATGCCCCTGCGAGCCGAGCGCATCGACGACGTCGCGGTGCTGACCCTCGCGCGTCCGGAGAAGCGGAACGCGCTCAGCGACGAGGCGGTGCTCGGGATCGAGCGGTTCTTCGACGGCCTGGAGCCGGACGTACGTGCCGTCGTCATCGACGCGGACGGCGACCACTTCTGCGCCGGGCTCGACCTGGCCGAGATGACTGAGCGCGACACCCTCGCCGGGGTCACCCACTCGCGGATGTGGCACCGGGTCTTCGAGAAGATCGAGTTCGGCCCGGTGCCGGTCGTGGCGGCGTTGAAGGGTGCCGTGGTCGGGGGCGGGCTGGAGCTCGCCGCCGCCGCGCACGTCCGGGTCGCGGAGGATTCGACCTTCTACGCCCTGCCCGAGGGGCAGCGTGGACTCTTCGTCGGCGGCGGCGCCTCGGTGCGCGTCCCGCGGCTCATCGGCGTCCCCCGGATGGCCGACATGATGCTGACCGGCCGGCGCTACGACGCCCAGGAGGGCTTGGCCCTGGGACTGAGCCAGTACGCCGTCGCCGACGGCCTGGGCCGCAAGACCGCCCTCGAGCTGGCCGGCCGGATCGCCCAGAACGCGCCGCAGACCAACTTCGCCGTCGTGCAGGCGCTGCCGCGCATCGCCGAGGCCAACCCTCGCGACGGCTTCCTGATGGAGTCGCTGATGGCCGCGATCGCCCAGGGGACCGACGACGCGAAGGGCCGGATGCAGGACTTCCTCGCCGGACGGGCGAAGAAGGTGACGGACCAGTGAGCATCGAGCAGGGTGACGTCGTCTGGTCCCCGCCCGCGGACATCCTCGAGACCTCGCGCGTCGGTGAGTTCCTGGCCTGGCTGGCCCGCGAGCGCGACCTGGAGATGACCTCCCACGAGGAGCTGTGGCGCTGGTCGGTGACCGACTTCGACGGATTCTGGTCGGCGGTGTGGGAGTTCTTCGGGGTGCGGTCGCACTCGCCGTACGACACCGTGCTCGCCTCCCGCGAGATGCCCGGCGCGCGCTGGTTCCCGGGCGCGACCCTCAACTATGCCGAGCACGCGCTCGGCACCGACGAGGATCGCGACCGGGTCGCCGTGCTCGGCCGGTCGCAGACGCGTGCCGACGTCGAGCTGACCTTCGGCGACCTGCGCGACCAGGTGGCTCGGGCGCGAGCGGCGCTGCAGAGGCTGGGCGTACGCCGCGGCGACCGCGTAGCCGGCTACCTCCCCAACATCCCCGAGGCCCTCGTGGCCTACCTCGCCACCGCCAGCCTGGGCGCGACCTGGGCATCGTGTGCGAGCGAGTTCGGGCCGCGCAGCGTGATCGACCGCTTCGCCCAGATCGAGCCGGTCGTCCTGCTCGTCGCCGGCGGTTACCGCTACGGCGCCAAGGACGTCGACCGGCAGGGCCAGGTGGCCGAGATCCGGGCCGAGCTGCCGGCGGTGCGCCATGTGATCGACGTGGAGTACGGGGCACACCGGGTCGACGACGCCCTCTCCTGGACCTCTCTGCTCGACGCGGAGGAAGGGGCCGAGCTCGCCTTCGAGCCGGTGCCCTTCGACCACCCGCTGGTGGTGCTCTTCTCCTCCGGCACGACCGGCCGGCCGAAGGCGATCGTCCACGGCCACGGCGGGATCCTGCTCGAGCACCTCAAGAACCATGCGCTGTCGTGGGACATGGGGCCTGACGACCGGATGCTCTGGTTCTCCACCACCGCCTGGATGATGTGGAACGCCCTGGTCTCCTCGCTCCTGGTGCGCTCCTCGATCGTCATGGTCGACGGCAACCCGATGCACCCCGATCTGACCTGGCAGTGGCGGCTGGCGGCGTCGACCGGGGCCACGGTGATGGGTGCCAGCCCGGGGTTCGTGATGGCCTGCCGCAAAGCTGACGTCGATCTCAAAACCCTTGGTGACTTGCGGATTCGCATCCTCGGCTCGGCTGGCGCGCCGCTCCCGCCGGAGGGCTACGCCTGGCTCCGGGACCAGCTCCCGGGAGCCCAGATCAACGTCGGCAGCGGCGGCACCGACGTCTGCTCCGGCATCGTGCAGAACAACCCGCTGCTCCCGGTGTACGCCGGCGAGATCTCCGGCCGCTGCCTGGGCGTCGACGCCCACGCCTACGACGAGTCCGGCCGCCCGGTCACCGGCACCCTCGGCGAGCTGGTGATCACCTCGCCGATGCCGTCGATGCCGGTCGGGTTCTGGGGCGATCCTGACGGTTCCCGTTACCGCGCGGCCTACTTCGACCACTATCCCGGTGTCTGGCGCCACGGCGACTGGATCCTCTTCCACGACAACGGCAGCTGCCACGTCGCCGGCCGGTCCGATGCCACCCTCAACCGTGGCGGCGTACGCCTCGGCACCGCCGAGTTCTACCGCGTCGCCGAGGAGGTGGACGGTGTCGCCGACTCGCTGGTCGTCCACCTCGAGGATCCCGAGGGCGGCAACGGCGAGCTGCTGCTCTTCGTCGTCACCGACGACGGCGTCCGCCTCGATGACCTGCTCCGCGCCCGCCTGGTCGGTGCGCTGCGGTCGGCCCTCTCCCCGCGGCACATCCCCGACCAGGTGATCGAGGTGCCGGCGGTGCCGCGCAACCTCACCGGCAAGAAGCTCGAGCTGCCCGCCAAGCGCATCCTGCAGGGAGCCCGCATGGAGGACGTGGCCAGCCGGGACGCTCTTGCGAACCCGACGTCGCTCGACCCGTTCGTCGCGCTGGCCAGGTCCGGCGCCCTACGGAAGGTGGACGCATGAGGAGCGGTGAGAACGTTCGTACGCTCGGGGTCGTCGGCACCGGCGCGATCGGCGTCAGCTGGGTGGTGCTCGGGCTCGAGCACGGTCTCGACGTGGTCGCCTGGGACCCGGCCGAAGGTGCCGAGGAACGGCTGCGCGCCCAGGTCCCGGAGGGGTCGCTGCGGTTCGCGGGCGGTCTCGCCGAGGTCGGGCGCGACGCCGACCTGGTGCTCGAGAGCGGACCCGAGCGTCTCGACGTCAAGCGCGAGATCTTCGCCGCGCTCGACGCGGCGGCGCCGGCCGACGTGCTCCTGACCAGCAGCTCCTCGGGGTTGATGCCGAGCACCTTCCAGGACGCCTGCACGCGGCACCCGGAGCGGGTGCTGGTGGCACACCCGTTCAACCCGCCGCACCTGGTGCCGCTGGTCGAGGTCGTCGGCGGTGCGGCGACGAAGCCCGAGGCCGTCGAGGCAGCCCTGGTGACCCTGCGCCACCTGGGCAAACGCCCCATCCACATCCGCCGCGAGGTGCCCGGCCACGTCGCCAACCGGCTCCAGGCAGCCCTGTGGCGTGAGGCCTACCACCTCGTCGACCAGGGCGTCGTCTCCGTCGCGGACATCGACACCGCAATCGCCGACGGACCCGGGCTGCGCTGGTCGCTGCTCGGACCCTTCGCGACCCAGCACCTCTCCGGCGGCCCCGGCGGTCTCGGCCATGTGCTCGAGCACCTCGGCCCGCCCATGGTCGACTGGTGGGACGACCTGGGTCACCCCGAGCTCACCGACGGCCTGATCGAGAAGCTGGTCTACGGGGTCGACGAGGAGCTCGACGGGACCTCCGCCGAGGACCTGGTCGCGCGCCGCGACCAGGCGCTGCGGCGGCTGCTGGAGATCAAGACCGACCTCGGGCTCAGCTGAGCCCCACGCATCCGAAGACGACGAACGAGGATCGACATGTTGGACAGCGGCATCGGATCGTGGCCCGCCCGCCGGGCCCGGATGACCCCCGGCGCGCGGGCGTTCGTGCAGGACGAGGCGGTGGTGACGTACGCCGAGGTCGACCGTCTCGTCGAGGCGGTCGCCCGCGGGCTGCGTGCCCGTGGCGTCACGACCGGCGACCGGGTCGCCTTTCTCGGCCTGAACTCGATCGAGCTCGCGGTGACGCTCTTCGCCACCGCGCGGCTGGGGGCGGTCTTCCTGCCGCTCAACACCCGGCTCGCGCCACCCGAGCTGGCCTGGATCCTGACCGACGCCGAGCCTGCGCTGCTCATCCACGCCGACGACTTCGACGAGGTGGTCTCCGCGGAGGCGGTCGCGACGCTCGGCCTGCCGAGCCACCGGTTCACCGCCGCCGCCGGGCACGGGCTCGACACGCTGGCCGTGGACGCGGCGGGGGAGCGGGCCGAACGGATCGACGTCGAGGTCGGCCTCGACGACGTCTTCATGATCCAGTACACCTCCGGCACCAGCGGCCGCCCCAAGGGCGTGATGTTGACGCACGGAAACATCGCCTGGAACGCCTTCAACCTGCTCGTCGACGTCGACATCCGCTCCGACGAGATCGCCCTGGTCACCGCCCCGCTGTTCCACACCGCGGCGCTCAACCAGGTGCTGCTGCCGACCTTCCTCAAGGGTGGTACCTCCCTGATCGCAGCGCGCTTCGACCCGGCCGAGGCGATCGCGACCATCGAGCGCGAGCGGGTCACGCTCCTCTTCGGTGTCACCTCGATGTACCAGGCCCTCGCCCAGGAGCCGACCTGGGCGACCGCCGACCTGGACAGCCTCCGCTCGGCCCTCAGCGGAGGCGCCCCGATCCCGCGCACCCTCCTCGACACCTGGCAGAGCCGCGGCCTGCACATCATCCAGGGCTACGGCCTGACCGAGGCCTCGCCGGGGACGACGATGCTGCGTGCCGGCGACGGTCTCGACAAGCTCGGCTCCGCCGGCACCCCGTGCTTCTTCACCGACGTACGCGTCGTCGCCCCCGGTGGCGAGGACGCGGCGCCCGGGGAGGCCGGTGAGGTGCATGTCAGCGGCCCCAACGTGACCCCCGGCTACTGGCACAACGGCGCGGCGACGGAGGCTGCCTTCGACGGACCCTGGCTGCGTACGGGAGATGTCGCGGTGCTCGACGACGACGGCTTCCTCTACGTGGTCGACCGGGTGAAGGACATGTTCATCAGTGGCGGCGAGAACGTCTATCCGGCCGAGGTCGAGCAGGCGATCTACACCCATCCCGACGTCGCCGAGACCGCCGTCATCGGCGTCCCGGACGAGCGCTGGGGAGAGGTCGGCCGCGCCGTCGTCGTCCGCCGCCCGGACTCGGTCCTCACTCAGGAAGACCTGCTGAAACACCTCGACGGACGGCTCGCCCGCTACAAGATCCCGAAGTCGGTCGTCTTCGTCGACGAGATCCCGCACAACGCCTCCGGGAAGCTGCTGAAGTCCCGGGTGCGCGAGCTGTACGGCACCCCGGAAGGAGCCACCCCATGACCGGCCGCTACCAGCCCCGGATCGACACCGGCGCGATCCGAGCCCTCGACATGCACACCCACGTCGAGGCCGACCACCACGGTCACCTCTCGCTCGACCAGGAGCTGATGGACGCCTCGGCGGCGTACTTCCGCGGCGACCACCCACGCACCCCGACCGTCGACGACCTCGCCGCCTACTACCGCGAGCGCGACATGGCCGCGGTGATCTTCACCGTCGACGCCTCCACCGGCCTCGACCACCCGCCGCTGTCGAGCGAGGAGATCGCCGAGCGCGCGACCGAGCACGCCGACGTGCTGATCCCGTTCGGGTCCGTCGACCCCCGCAAGGGCGAGGCGGCGGTGAAGCAGGCCCGAAGGCTGGTCGAGGACCACGGCGTCCGCGGCTTCAAGTTCCATCCCGGCCTGCAGGCCTTCTCCCCGAACGACCCCGAGCACAGCCCGCTGTGGGCGACCCTGGAGGAGCTCGGAGTGGTCGCGCTGTTCCACACCGGCCAGACCGGGATCGGCGCCGGCCTCCCCGGCGGACGCGGAATCCGGCTGCGCTACTCCGACCCGCTGCTCATCGACGACGTCGCCGCCGACTTCCCCGACCTGCAGATCGTGATGGCCCACCCCGCGGTGCCGTGGGTGGACGTACAGATCTCGATCGCCACCCACAAGGCCAACGTGCACATCGACCTGTCCGGCTGGTCACCGAAGTACTTCCCGCCGCAGCTGGTCAAGCAGCTCAACGGCCCGCTGCGCCACAAGGTGCTCTTCGGGTCGGACTTCCCGGTGATCACGCCGGACCGCTGGTTCGCCGACCTACGGACGCTCGAGATCAAGGACGAGGTGCGCCCGCTGCTGGTGAAGGACAACGCCCTGCGCCTGCTCGGGCTGGCCTGAGCCTCACATTTCGCCGCCAGGCCCTTGACGGGGTGACGTGCATCACTAGAATCGACAGGAATCCTGATAAACAGGAATCCTGAATGGAGCCCCCATGACCCTCACCTCCGGCGGTAGCACGACCGGCCCACGCACGCAGATGGGCCGGATCGTCGCCAGCAGCTTCACGGGCAGCCTGATCGAGTACTACGACTTCCTGCTCTACTCCACCGCCTCGGCGGTGGTCTTCAACCAGGTCTTCTTCTCCAACCTCGACCCGGTCACCGGCACGATCGCCTCCTTCGGCACCTTCGCCGCCGGCTACCTGGCGCGCCCGCTCGGCGGCGTCGTCTTCGGCCACTTCGGCGACCGCCTCGGGCGGAAGAAGATGCTGGTCCTCACCATGCTGATCATGGGCGTGGTCAGCTTCCTGATCGGCTGCCTGCCGACGTACGGCCAGATCGGGGCGGCCGCGCCGGTTCTCCTGGTCCTGCTCCGGGTCGTCCAGGGCGTCGCGATCGGCGGCGAGTGGGGTGGCGCGGTGCTGATCACCGCCGAGCACGCCACCTCCCGGCGTGGGCTGTGGGCGTCGTTCACCAACGCGGGCGCCCCGGCCGGCATGGTCCTGTCCACTGCCGTGATGGCGGTGATGGCCTCGGTCACCACCCCGGAGCAGTTCACCGCGTGGGGCTGGCGGGTGCCGTTCCTGCTCAGCATCGTCCTGCTCGGGGTCGGTCTGTGGATCCGCCTGAGCGTGACCGAGTCGCCGGCCTTCGAGGCGATGAAGGACCGTCGGGCCGAGGCGAAGACGCCGTTGCTGGAGGTCCTCCGCAACCACCCGCGTACGCTCCTGCTGGCTGTCGGGGTCGGCCTCGGCGCCTTCGTCGTGCAGGGCACCTTGACCACCTTCCTGATCTCCTACGCCCTCGGTGCCGGTTTCGAACGCCCGACCGTGCTCAACGCGCTGACGGTCTCCTCGGCAGGTGCGGTCGTCGGCATCCTCGGCTGGTCAGCGCTCAGCGACCGCGTCGGCCGTCGGCCTGTCGTCCTCACCGCCGCCGTCACGACCGCGGTCTTCGCCTATATCCTGTTCCCGATGCTCGACAGCGGGTCGGTCGCGCTGCTGGTGCTCGCGGTGGTCCTCGGCCAGTCGGTCATCCATGCCGCCTTCTACGGCCCGCTCGCCGCGCTGATGAGCGAGGTCTTCAAGACCTCCTCGCGCTACACCGGCGCCTCGCTCGGCTACCAGCTCGCCGGCATGGGCGCGGGTCTGTCCCCGCTGCTCTTCGCCTCCCTGCAGAAGGCTGGAGCCGGCACCGTCATGCTCTCGACCGTCATCGCGGGGTTCTGTCTGCTGAGTGTGTTCTCCCTGATCAGGTTGGGGGAGACCAGCTCGCGAGAACTCGTCGACGCCTGAGGCCCCATGCAGCAGAGCCCGCCGTGCGAGTCACGGCGGGCTCTGCTGTCTCATCTGTCCCGGGCCGGTCGGCGAGCTGCCAGGTAGTCGGCGGGCATGCCCGGCCCGGGCCGCACCGCGACCTGGTCCGGCGGCACCTCGCCGTGCCGCTCGCACCGGGTCTCGATGTGGACCGGCTCGCCGCAGTCGGCGTGCAGGTACTCGATCGGTCGCCCGTCCGGGGCGAACCAGGTGTCGCCCCACTCGGTGAGGGCGATCAGCGTCGGCCGCAGGCCTTGGGCCATCGCGGTGGGCCGGTAGTCGCCGGCGTCGTCGCGGGTCATCAGTCCGGCCTCGACGAGCGTGGCGAGACGCGTCTTCAGGACGTTGGTGGCGATGCCGAGATTGTGCTGGAAGTCGCCGTAGCGCGTGACCCCGGCGAGGATCGCGTCCCGCAGGATCAGCATGGTCCATCGCTCGCCCACCACCTCCAGGGATCGGGCGATGGAGCAGATCTGGCCGTCGTACGTCTTTCCGAGCACGACAACGACTCTAACAAACCACTTGCATGATGAAAGTGCTGGTGTCTACGGTGGTGCTTGCATGATGCAAGTCACAGCTGACCTCAAGGGGAGACCATGAGCGACCTGACCGCAACCTTCACCGTCGACGCCACCCCGCAGGAGGCGTACGAGGCCATCAACGACGTACGTTCCTGGTGGGGGCACCACATCGCCGGCCCCACCGACCAGGTCGGTGCCGAGTGGTTCTACCTGGTGCCGGACATCCACTACTCCAAGCAGCTCGTCAAGGAGCTCGTGCCGGGCGAGCGCGTCGTGTGGGAGTTCACCGACGGCTACCTCGACTTCATCGCCGACAAGAAGGAGTGGATCGGCACGACGGGCCGCTTCGACATCGCCGTCGACGGCGATCAGACCCGCGTGACCTTCACCCATGAGGGGCTCGGCCGCGGCGACGAGTGCTTCGACGTCTGCTACGACGCCTGGACCCACTACATCACCGTCAGCCTCAAGGGCCGGATCGAGTCCGGCGAAGGCACCATCCGGACGCAGGACGAGGACAAGGCCGCCGTCGGCCGGTGATGCTCAGGCGAGGATGCCCCGGATCTCCTCGATCGTCCGGACGAGCAGCGCTCCGGTGTGCGGCTTCGCCACGCCCATCGTCGGCTCCGGCCAGAGGGAGCTTCCACTGGTGAGAAGTGGTCGATTCGGGTCAGCCGGAGGCGCTCGAGAGAGCCCAGATCGACCACTTCACCAGCGACAGAGTCGGGATGCCCTTCACCAGATCCAGTATTTGCTCGTGACGCGACGCTCTTGGCCCGCCGTTCGGTTGGATCGCGCCGTGCCCCTACCTTCGGCGGACGAACGAACTTTCATTCGTCCCGGACGCGTGAACGAACCTTCGTTCACCTCATCGAGAAGGGAGGAGCAGGTTTTCGCTCCATCGCCTGGCCATGGAGGAGGAAGCCACAAGCTCTCGGTTCAGCGTGCAGGGCTTCACAGGGGCATGTGCCAGGCATCGCCCTGGTATTACTGAAATCATGCTGAAGACCTGGGCGGGGCGCGGACGACTGGCTGTGTACGTCGCCGCGATCGTCCTCGGGATCGTCCAGTCGGCCGTCCTGGCGGATGCCTACTCGGTCGCCGGGGGTGTCGCGCTGCTGCTGGGCGGTGCTCATGCCGGGTCGATCGCGCTCGCGCTGTGGCGCCCGGTCGAGGCCGCCGGCCTGTCCTTGGTCGCGGTGACGCTCTGCGCGGTGGCGATCATGGGCCGGGGTGAGGACGGCTGGCCGTGGATGGTGCCGCCGCCGACGCTGACGCAGGTGCTGGTGCTGATCGTGCTGACCCTGGTCGCGGGCTGGCGGCTGGCGGCGATCACCCTGGGCATCCAGGTCGCCGCGGGGGTGGCGCTGGCGGTCGTCGGACTGGCCTGGAACGACTTCGTCCCCGCTCTCGGCGAGGTCGCGAACTTCGCCTCGCTCGCGCTGATCCTCGGTGCGCTCGCGACCGTCGCTCGCCGGCTCGCCGAGAGCCGCAGCGCCTTGCGCGAGGAGCACGAGCGCCGCTCGGTCGTCGAGGAGAAGGCGCGCATCGCCCGAGAGCTCCACGACGTGATCGCCCACAACATGTCGCTGATCACCGTGCAGGCCAGGTCGGCACCGCACCGGGTCGACGACGTCAGCCCGGCGGCTGAGGCCGAGTTCGCCGAGATCGCCGACCTGGCGGCGTCGGCGCTGCGGCAGATGCGTGGGGTGCTCGACGTGCTGCGTACGGAGGAGGGGCAGTCGGGCCGGGTCCCGGTGCCGGGCATCGACGGGCTGGGCGAGCTCTTCGAGTCTGCCCGCGGGACCGGCCAGCGGGTCGAGGTGCGCGGCGACCTTCCCGAGCTCGCCGACGTGGCGCCCGAGGTCGGCACCGCGGCCTACCGGATCGTGCAGGAAGCGCTCAGCAACGCCCGCCGTCACGCCCCCAGCGAGGCGGTGAGCATCGACATCGACCAAGCAGAGGACCTGACCGTACGCATCGCCAACCGGCTCGACGGCGCCGCTCCCGCCATCGAGGCGACTGGTGGTGGGCACGGGCTGATCGGGATGCGCGAACGAGCCGCTGCTGTCGGCGGCAGTCTCACTGCCGGACCGGTCGACGACGAGTTCGTCGTCGAGGCGAGACTCCCGGTCGAAACGGCTGTGCGCACCCCGATCGAACGCGGTAGGAAGACCCCGTGACGGTGAGAATCGTGGTCGTCGACGACCAGGAGATGGTGCGCTCCGGCTTCGTGGCGCTGCTCAGCACCCAGCCGGACATCGAGGTCGTCGGCACCGCGGCAGACGGCTCCGAGGCGTTGCAGGTGGTGCGGCGTACGCATCCCGACGTGGTGCTGATGGACGTCCGGATGCCGGTGATGGACGGCATCGAGGCGCTCCGGCAGCTCTCCGAGAACCCGACCACGGCCCAGACCAGGGTGGTCATGCTGACCACGTTCGACGCCGACGAGTACGTCCACGAGTCGCTGCGCCTCGGCGCCAGCGGGTTCCTCCTCAAGGACGCCTCGCCCGACGAGCTCGCCTCCGCGATCCGGGTGGTCCATGCCGGCGAGGCGCTGCTCTCGCCGTCGGTGACCCGGCAGGTGATCGCGCAGTTCGCCCGCGCTCCCCGTCGCCGCCGCGCCGACCCGCGCCTCAAGCAGCTCACCGAGCGTGAGCGCGAGGTACTCGAGAACATCGCCCGCGGCAGGTCCAACAGCGAGATCGCCGCCGAGCTCTTCCTCGCCGAGCAGACCGTGAAGACCCACGTCAGCCGCATCCTCGGCAAGCTCGGCCTGCGCGACCGAGCCCAGGCCGTCGTCTTCGCCTACGAGAGCGGCCTGGTCGCTCCGCACGTCTAGCCTGACCGGGCCCTCAGGGTCATCCCGCACTACCCCGGTAGGGGGTCGATTGGCTCCCCAGAGTGACGCGCGGCGGGGGACCTGAAACCTAGCGTCACAGCCATGACAGTTGTGACGCCGCTCAGGTACGGCCTCAACGAGGCCGATGGAACCATCGACGGAACAATCGGTGGGCGCCTCCTCGCCTGCGACCCGCCCGGAGGGGCACGGGTCGTGGAGGCCTTCGGGGATGTCGTGACCGCCGACCACGTCGCGGTCCTGGTGCCCGGCAACGGCCACCACCTCGGCAACTACTTCACCAGCACCGAGGCCCACAGTCCGCGCTCCCGGGGGCAGCTGCTGCTGCGTACGATGCAGGAGATCGCGCCCGAGAGCCGGTCGGCCGTCGTGGTCTGGCTGGGCTACCACTCGCCGCCGGAGTGGTACAACGCGATCACCAACGGGCCCGCCTACGCCGGCGCCCGCGACCTGGCCGCCCTCACCCACTACCTGCCGCGCGCCGCCCATCTCACCCTGGTCGGGCACAGCTATGGCTCGACCGTCGCCGGCCTCGCCCTGGCGAGCGCCCGCGCCGAGGACTGCGTGGCGCTGGGCAGCCCCGGGATGGGCGTGGTGCACCGCTCCGAGCTCGGGTCACGCACCCGGCTCTGGGCGGCGTACGGCGAGACCGACCGGATTCGGCTCGTCCCGCAGGTACGCCTCGGCCGACTCGGTCTGGGGCGCGGCCCGCTGCATCCCGAGCTGGGCGCGACCCGCTTCGGGACCGGCGACATCCCCGGCCACTGCGGCTACTACACCGAGGGCAGCGAGTCGCTGCTCAACATCGCCCGGATCGCTCTGGGCCGCTACGACGAGGTGACGAACGCGTCGGGCCCGACGCGCCGCCGTTCGTCCCTCACCACGTCGGCTCGACCGACAGAACTGGAGGCAGCAGCATGATCACCGACGAGCCCGCGATCTGGACCCAGGGACTCCGCAAGAGCTACCCCGGCCGCGGTGCCGCCCTGGACGGCATCGACCTCGCCGTCCCCGCCGGCACGGTCCACGGCCTGCTCGGCCCGAACGGAGCCGGCAAGACCACGACCGTACGCATCCTCGCCACGCTCGCGAGCTTCGACTCCGGCCAGGCCTGGGTCGCCGGCCGCAACGTGGCTCGCGACCGGGCGGGCGTGCGGGCGCGGATCGGCATCGCCGGCCAGTACGCGGCCGTCGACGGTATCCTGAGCGGTCGCCAGAACCTGGAGATGTTCGCCCGCCTGCACCGGATGCGAGCCCGCGAGGCTCGAGCCCGAGCCGACGAGCTGCTCGAGCGCTTCGACCTCGTCGAGGCCGCCGGCCGTCCGGTGCGGGGCTACTCCGGGGGCATGCGCAGGCGGCTCGATCTGGCGGTCAGCCTGATCCGCAGCCCCCGGGTGCTCTTCCTCGACGAGCCCACCACCGGCCTCGACCCGCGCAGCCGGATCGAGGTCTGGGACGCCGTCCGCGAGCTGGCCGACTCGGGCACGACCGTGCTGCTCACCACCCAGTACCTGGAGGAGGCCGACCGGCTGTGTTCACGCATCACGATGGTCGACCGCGGCCGGGTCGTCGCCGAGGGGACGCCCGCCGAGCTCAAGTCCAGCGTCGGTGGCCGCGACCTCGACGAGGCGTTCCTGCTCATCACCGAGGGGGCCTGAGATGACCACAGTGACCGAACCCACCGTCCACGGATCACGCATCACGTGGGCGACGGTCGACACCTGGGTGGTGGCCAAACGCCACCTCCTCCATCTCGTACGCCGCCCCGACGAGCTCCTCGGCACGCTGATGATCCCGGTGATGGCGGTGGCCATGTTCGGCTTCGTCTTCGGCGAGGCCTTCGGGGTCGCGATGAACGTGCCGGGGGACGAGTACCGCGAGTTCCTGCTCCCCGGCCTCTTCGCGCTCACCATGGCGTTCGGCATCGGCAACACCACGATCTCCGTCGCCGAGGACGTACGCGGCGGGGTGCTCGACCGGATGCGATCCCTCCCCATGTCGCCGGTGGCCGTGCTGGCCGGGCGCGCTCTGGCCGACGTGATCCTGGCGGTCGTGGAGCTCAGCATCCTGCTGGCGCTCGGGACCCTGTTCGGCTGGCAGGCCCATCTCGGGGTCGGCGCGGTGATCGCCGCGCTGGGGCTCCTGGTCCTGCTCAGGATGGCGTTCTCCTGGGTCGGCATCCTGCTCGGCCTGCTGGTCAGCGGTCCGGAGGCGGCGATGAAGTACTTCGCGCTCGTCTTCCCGCTCGCCATGGTCGCCGACACGATCGTGCCGACCGACCTGATGCCGGGCTGGCTGGCCGTCCCCGCCGAGTGGAACCCGCTCTCCTCGACCGTCATCGCCACCCGCGAGCTCTTCGGCAACATGGCCGCCCCGGCCACCTCCTGGGTCGGCGAGCACGCCCTCACCATGGCCGTGCTCTGGCCGGTCGCCATCATCGCGATCTGCCTGCCGTTGGCCATGGCCCGACTGCGCCGGCTGGGGCGATGACCGGGTGGCGTGGGGCGGCTAGGGCGCGGCGAGCACCTCGCCGCGCACCCGCCCGTGGTCCGAGTAGTCCGGCTGGACCTCGACGGTGCCGGAGCCGCCCAGCGCGGCCTCCCAGGTCTCGCCGAGCGACTCGGCCTCGCCCTGCTCGCGGGCTCGCCGGTCGAAGGTGACCCGCGTGACGTACCCGTCGTCGGACCAGACCAGGACCCCGTCGACCTCGGCCTCGAACCGCTCGCCGTCGGGCAGCACCAGGTCGACGTGCTTGCTGTCGTAGTCGCGCATCCCGGGGAACTCCTCGTTGTCCTCGGGCAGGCTGGAGAGCAGGACCGGCTCACGCAGGTCGAGCTCGATGGTGTCGGGGTCTCGGACGGTCTGCGCCCACACGACGAGCGTCGCGACGAAGAGCACCGGGATCGCGAGCACGCCGACCCCGGTCCACGCCAGCGGCCTCGGGTTCTTCCCGGACGCCCGCACCACCGCGGCCGCAACGAGCAGGACGAGCGCGACCGCCACCAGGAACAGCAGCACTGCGCCGACGACGATGATCAGAACCGCGCCCCCTGCACCCATGGGGTCAGTATCCCGACAGCAACGGCGCCCCGCACCGACAATGCGTCACCCGACGGTGTCGACGATGCAGACGGCCAGGGTGGAGAAGTAGACGACCCCGGCGAACACCGCATGGAAGCTGACCCGGAGCGGAAGCCGGCCCTTGAACATCGAACGCAGCGCGACCATGTAGGCGTTGACCGTCGAGAGGTGGCGTCCGCCCATCGCTCGCGCACGACGCAGCAGCATCATGTCGCCGAAGCTGTTGCCGATCGTGATGAGGACGATGGCGGCCCACGCCCACAGGACCCGGTCGGTCAGGACGTACGTGATCCAGGAGGCGACCCCGAGGACGGAGGCCACCACGTGGCTGAGGACGATCGGCGTCCGGCCGCGGCCGCGCCGGAGCCAGCCCGTCAGCAGCAGGACCCCGACCGCTGCCTGGACGAGCCACGCCACGAGGACGACGTACGTCATGGTGCGACCGTACGGGCCCTCGTGGCGTGCTGGGCGTGTGATGCCGGCGATCCCCGATAGAGGGGAGGCGACAGGTCAGAACGGGGTGAGCGTCACCGCCATCTCGGAGGCGTTGTCCTCGACGTACGAGGCGAAGCCGCCGACGTCGTCGAAGGCGAACCCGTAGGCCTTCCCGTCGACGGTGTTGTCGTGCATCGCCTTGCAGTACGCATGGACCGGCGAGCCCTGGTAGAACCCGGCGGGGTCGCCGGTGGGCTGGTCGGCGGAGGCGAGCAGCGTGGTCCGGTTGAAGCCGGCGCCGAGCACGGCGGCGACGGGGCCGGTGATGCCGTCGTTGGGCGCGGCCAGGGCGCCGTCGCAGAAGAGCACGTCGCGGGTCGAGGGGCGGCTGAACGCCTTGACCCCGCCGTCGAAGACGAACTGGTCGCCGCTGACGCGGCCGGTGAAGGTGGTGTTGTTGGCCTTCACGACGAGCGGCTCGCCGGCGTACTTCGACCAGACCTGGTCGATGTAGGTGTCGAAGTAGGTCGTGGAGAACCTCCCGGCGTCCAGCCCGTGTCCTGGCGCGATGATCCGGCGGTCGTCGACGACGAGCGAGGCGAAGTCGGGCGAGGCGGAGACGGCGGAGAAGATCTTCGCGCGGCCTCCCTCGACGAGGGTGCCGGTGGTCGGCGACTGCTCGCCGGTCAGCGCGATCGAGAGCGGGACGCTGAACATGTCGACCATGGTGGTGTTGCAGTAGATCCGGCCGCTCTTGTAGGTGAACTCGACGCAGTCGTGCAGCACGCCGTAGCTGGGGTCGGACTCGACCCAGGCCGCCGGGTAGGCGAGCGCGTTGCCCTCGTTGACCTTGAACTTCAGCTTGTCGCCGAGCGAGAAGTAGATCCGTCCGGACATGTCGGCGGGGATCTGGGAGAGCGTGTCGCCGCTGCTCGAGAACGGGATCGCGTAGTCGGCGTAGCCGTCGGCGCCGTTGTCGGCGAGGGAGACCGGAACGAGCGTGCCCTCGGGCGTGACCCGGGACTGCTCGCCCGTCGCCAGGTTGGTCCCGACGACGTAGAAGTGGATGGAGGCGTTGTCGTACGCACCGGTCCGGTTGACGAAGCGGAGTCGGATCGCGGCCTGGGCGCTGGCGCCCTGTGTCCGCATCGCCTGGGCCTGCCACGGGGTCGCGCCGAGGAGCGGCAGGGCGAGGGCGGCAGAGGTGGCGGTCAGTACAGATCGTCTGGTCAGCATGGGACCTCCCGAGTGGGGAACTGTAGGAACCCGAATTACAGTAAGGGGCCTTTACAGAAAAAGTCCATACCGATCGTGTGACCAAAATGGCCGTCCGGGGGCAGCGGATGCTTCGTCAACCTCGGTAGCCTGAATGCTTGTGAAAGTTGTCGTGCTGACCGGAGCCGGGATCTCCGCAGAGAGCGGTCTCGCGACCTTCCGGGACGCCGATGGCCTCTGGCAGGGCCACCATGTCGACGACGTGGCCACGCCCGAGGCGTTCCATCGCGATCCGGCGACGGTCCACCGGTTCTACGACGACCGCCGCCGCGAGCTGCGGTCGGTGGTGCCCAACCCTGCCCACCTCGCGCTGGCCAGGCTCGAGCAGGTCCTCGGCGACGAGCTGCTGGTGGTCACGCAGAACGTCGACGACCTCCACGAGCGAGCCGGCTCCCGCCGGGTCGTGCACATGCACGGCGAGCTGCTCTCGGCCCTCTGCGACTCGTGCCAGGGCCGGTTCGCCTGGGACGACGACCTCGGCGACGCGCCGGCCTGTCCGGGCTGCGGCAACGACACCCTGAGGCCCGACGTGGTGTGGTTCGGCGAGATGCCCTACGACCTCGATGTGATCGAGCGCGCTCTCGTCGAGGCCGATCTCTTCGTCGCGATTGGCACCAGCGGCGCGGTCTACCCGGCCGCGGGGTTCGTACGCATGGCCGCCCTCGCCGGAGCCAAGACGCTCGAGCTCAACCTGGACCCGTCCGAGACCTCGCACCTCTTCGACGACGCCCGCCATGGACCGGCCGGCAAACTGGTGCCCGAGTGGGTTGCCGACGTGCAGGCGCTGTCGCGTTGACCCCCTCGTAATTTCTGTCACGATAGGCCGCGTGTTTCGCCATGCCGTGCCCACGACCGTCCTCATCGTCGCGCTGACCAGCGCTCTCGCCGGCTGTGGCGACCCGGAGGGAACCCTGTCCCAGGCGCGCGAGTACGCGAAGCAGCCCGGCAACCAGATCGCCGAGCACGCCCGGACCGCGATGCACGACCTCGACACCGTCCACGTCGAGGGCGACGTACTCGACCCGCAGGGCACCAAGATCACCGTCGACCTCGACGTCTCCGCCGAGGACAGCTGTGTCGGCAAGGTCAGCATCGGCGACGGCGAGATCTCGCTCCGCTCCATCGCCGGCTCGGCCTGGTACCAGGGCGACGAGGCGTTCTGGAAGTCGATCGCACCGGCCAAGGGCGAGGGTGAGCGCATCGCCAAGCGGGTCGGCAAGAAGTGGGTCAAGCTCGAGGGTGAGATGGCCAGCCTGCGTGCCTTCTGCAGCATCGACAGCCTCACTGCCCAGATGGTCCCGGCGGAGGCCGAGGCGCAGGCGATCGGCCCGGCGATGGCCGCCGACGGGCCGTCCGTGCGCCTCGACGTCACCCACGGCGACACCGAGAGCCGGACGTACGTCCTGGCCGCCGAGCCCCACCGGATCGTGAAGTGGACCCAGGGCAGCGCCGGCGAGCTCACCTTCTCCGACTTCGACAAGGAGTTCCGGGTCGAGGAGCCAGCCCCCGACGAGGTCTTCGACCTGGCCGAGCTGGAGAAGTGACTCCAGGAATGAATCCGCGGTCGTGAGGCTTGCTAAGTAATGTGCCCACCTCGACGACCAGACCAACGCGCAGCTCGGTAGGACTACGTAGCGAACGCGGGCCGATCCTGCTCGCGGTGATGGTGTCGCTCAGCCTGGTCGCGATCGACATGACGATCCTGGCGACGGCGGTGCCGAGCGTGGTGAAGGACCTCGGCGGCTTCGAGCAGTTCCCGTGGCTCTTCTCGATCTATGTGCTGGCCACCGCGGTGACCACGCCGCTGTACGCCAAGGTGGCTGACCGGCTGGGGCGCAAGCCGGTGATGATCGCCGGGATCGTGGCGTTCCTGGTCGGGTCGCTGCTGTGCGGTCTGGCGTGGTCGCTGACTGCACTGATCGTCTTCCGGGCGGTCCAGGGCATCGGGGCCGGGGCGATCCAGCCGATGGCGATGACGATCGTCTCCGACATCTACACGCTGGAGGAGCGGGCGGTCGCGACCTCGTACGTCGCCTCGGTCTGGGCCACCGCCGCCATCGTCGGGCCGACGCTGGGCGGTGTCTTCGCCGACTACCTCGATTGGCGGCTGATCTTCCTGATCAACCTGCCGATCGGGGCGGTCGCGCTGTGGCTGCTGCGCCACTTCCGCGAGGACCGCCGGCCCGCCGCGACGACCGCGATCGACTGGTCCGGGGCGGGACTGCTGACCGTCGGCGGCATCGCGCTGCTGCTCGGGCTGCTCGAGGGCGGGCACGCCTGGGCCTGGGCCTCGTGGCCGTCCTACCTGATCTTCGCGGTCGGCATCGTCGCCCTGGTCGCCTTCGGCTTCGTCGAGCGGCGGGCCGTCGACCCGGTGCTGCCGCCATGGGTCCTCGGTCACCGCGTCCTCGCGCCAGCCAACGCCGCCAGCCTGATCGTCGGCGTGGTGATGCTCGGGCTGACGACGTACGTCCCGCTCTATGCGCAGAGCGTCCTCGGTCACTCGGCGGTGGTCGCCGGGTTCGCGCTCGCCGGGATGAGCATCGGCTGGCCGATCGCCGCCGCCACGGCCGGCCGGATCTACCTCTCGAAGGGGTTCCGGGTTGCGGTCGCGCTCGGGGCGCTGCTCGTCATCATCGGCGGGCTCGTGCTGGTCACGGTCGGCGAGAGCTCGTCGTTCTGGCACCTGGCGATCCCGTGCTTCGTACTCGGTCTCGGCTTCGGCTGGTCGGTCAACCCCGGCGTCGTCGCGGCTGGTTCCGCGGTCGACTGGGAGGTGCGTGGGGTGGCTACCGGGTCCAACATGTTCGCCCGCTCGGTCGGCTCGGCCCTGGGCGTCGCGCTCTTCGGGGCGGTCGCGAACGGGCTGGTCCGGAGCGAGTACGCCGGGGGAGAGGTGCCTCCCCTCGAGTCTCTGCCGGCCGACGTCCTCGCGCCGGCGCTGCACGTCGTCTTCGTCGTCGGCCTGGTCGTCTCGCTCCCGCTGCTGGTGGTGGCGTGGCGTACGCCCGTCCGGATCAGCAGGTGACTCCGCCGTTTTGAAACAGTGGTTACCACCGAGTAACCACTGCGTCGTAGACTCCGACGCATGCTGAAGCGCGACCACTATGAGGAAGACCACGAGGACTTCCGAGCCTCCGTCCAGCAGTGGCTGGAGCGTTCGGTCAAGCCCCACACCGACAAGCACATCGCCGACAAGGCGCTGCCCCGCGAGTTCTGGCTGGAGGCCGGCGCGCAGGGCTTCCTCGGGCTCGCGATCCCGGAGGAGTACGGCGGCGCCGGCGCCGACGACTTCCGCTTCAATGCGGTCCTCGCCGAGGAGCTCGCCAAGATCGGCGCGGCCTACCCGACGTGCGTCGGCATCCATTCCGACATCACCGCTCCCTACCTGGTCCGTCTCGGCACCGAGGAGCAGAAGCAGCGCTGGCTGCCGGGCGTGGCGTCGGGTGAGATCCTGCTCGCGATCGGCATGACCGAGCCCTCCGGCGGCTCCGACCTGGCCGCGCTGAAGACCACCGCCGTCCGCGACGGCGACGAGTGGGTCATCAACGGCTCCAAGACCTTCATCACCAACGGCTACTCCTGCGACCTGGTCATCACCGCGGTCCGCACCGACCCGGAGAAGGGCGCCAAGGGCATCACCCTCTTCGCGATCGAGGCGACCAAGGAGGGCTTCTCGCGCGGCCGCAAGCTCGACAAGGTCGGCATGGAGGAGTCCGACACCGCCGAGCTCTTCTTCGAGAACGTACGCGTCACCGACGCCGAGATCATCGGCGAGCTCAACCGCGGCTTCATCCACATGATGGAGGAGCTCCCGCAGGAGCGCGTCTCCTGCGCGGTCGCCAACGTCGCTCAGGCCAAGCAGATCCTGATGGAGACCATCCAGTACGCCAAGGACCGCAAGGCCTTCGGTCAGTCCATCGGTGCCTTCCAGCACAACAAGTTCCTGCTCGCCGAGCTGGTCACCCAGATCGAGGTCGCTGAGGCGTACGTCGACAAGTGCGTCGCCGCGCACGCCCGTGGTGAGCTCACCCCGGTCGAGGCGTCCAAGGCCAAGTGGTGGTCCTCGCAGGCGCAGTCCGAGGTCCTCGACCACTGCGTCCAGATCCACGGCGGCTACGGCTTCATGAACGAGTACCGCGTCGCTCGCGCCTGGCGCGACGCCCGCGTCACCAAGATCTGGGCCGGCTCCAACGAGATCATGAAGGAGCTCATCGGCCGCGAGCTCGGCTTCTGAGCCTCTTCGTACGTCCGTGGCGGGCGCTCACCTCAGGGTGGGCGCCCGCTCGCGTATTTCCCCGTGTTTCGGCGGCGCTACGGCCGTTCGAAATCTTCGGCTTGTCTATTGTCAACAATCAGCGCGTTCGGTCACGATGATCGGGTGACGGTGTTGGTGTGGTGAGCGTCTTCGGCCCCGAGGAGTTCGCGGAGCGGCTGGGGAAGGTGCAGCAACGGATGGCGGAGCGGGGCTGGTCGGCGCTGGTGGTCGCGGACCCGGCGAACCTCTACTACCTGACCGGCTACAACGCCTGGTCGTTCTACGTGCCGCAGTGCGCCGTGGTGCCGGCCAGCGGCGAGCCCCACCTGTTCCTGCGGGCGATGGACGCCCATGGGGCCCGGCACACGGCGGTGCTGCCCGAGGAGCGGATCCACGCCTATCCGGAGGAGCTGGTCCACCGGCCCGACGTCCATCCCTACGACCACATCGCCGCCCTGGCCCGAGAGCTAAATGTATTTGTCGACAATCCTGACGCGGTCGTCGCGATGGAGCTGGACGCACACTACCTGCCGGTGCGGGGGTACTTGGCGGTCCAGCGAGCTCTTCGGCACGCGCGGATCGTCGACAGCGAGGAGCTCGTCAACTGGGTGCGCCTGGTGAAGTCGCCGGCCGAGCAGGACGAGATGCGGGCCGCAGGCACGGTGGCCGAACGGGCGATGACCGCAGCCCTGGCGGGGGTGAGGTCGGGGCGTCGTGAGTGCGACGTCGTCGCCGAGATCCAGGCGGCGCAGACGGTCAGCGTCGGCGGTGTCGGCGGCGACTATCCGGCGCTGGTGCCGCTGCTGCCGACCGGCGTCAGTGCCGACACACCCCATCTGACCTGGACCGACAGGGTCCTGCGGCGCGGCGAGGCGACCACGGTCGAGCTCGCCGGCGTACGCAACCGCTACCACGCCCCGCTCGCCCGCACCGTCTGCCTCGGGCCGCCGTCGGCCAAGCTCCTCGACTGCGCCACCGCGACCGCCGAGGGCATGGAGGCCGCGCTCGGGTCGATGAAGCCCGGGGCGGCCGGTGCCGACGTGCATGCCGCCTTCACCCGGGTCATCAACGCACACGGGCTCAGCAAGGACTCCCGGATCGGTTACTCGATCGGGATCGGCTTCCCGCCCGACTGGGGCGAGCGGACCGTCAGTCTCCGGGCCGGCGAGGAGACGGTTCTCGAGCCCGGGATGGCCTTCCACGTGATCCTCGGGATGTGGATGGACGGCTGGGCCTATGAGCTCTCCGAGTCGGTCCTGGTCACCGAGCACCTGCCCGAGCCGCTGACCTCGATGCCGCGTCAGCTGATCGTCAACGAGTAGTCCACCAAGGAGGGAATGTCGAATGTCGACAATCCGCGCAGAGTCCCGGCTGCCCCTGGCAGCACGCAGCGAGCAGCTCGTGGGCTCGGTGATCGACTCCAGTACGTCGCTGCTGGCCCAGCAGACCCACGACATCGTCCGCCTCGCCATGGGCAGCCCGGCCCAGGACGCGATCCCGGCAGCCGCGCTGGCCGCGGTCCCGCTCGAACCGCACGCCTTCGACTACGCCGCCACCGAGGGCGACCCGGTCCTCCGTGAGGCGCTGCTGGCGCAGCTCGCCGGCACCAGCGACGCGACCACCCCGGACCGGGTGACCATCACCTCCGGCGGGATGCAGGGTCTCGACCTCGTCCACAAGCTCTTCACCGACCCCGGTGACCTGGTCGTCGTCGAGGCACCGACCTACACCAACGGCAGCGCGACCGCGCTCTCCTACTCCGCCGAGCTCCGCGAGATCCCGGTCGACGAGGAGGGCCTCGACGTGGAGCGGCTGGAGGCAGAGGTACGCCGCACCGGCCGCCGCCCGAAGTCGATCTACGCCATCCCCACCTTCCAGAACCCGTCCGGCGCGACCCTGTCGCTGGAGCGAAGGACCCGGCTGATCGAGCTCGCCCGGGAGTGGGGCTCGATCCTGATCGACGACGACCCCTACGGGCTGCTGCGGTTCTCCGGCGACCCGCTGCCGACGCTGCACGAGCTCGCCGAGGGCGACCCGCTGGTCTTCTCGGTGCGCACCTTCTCCAAGACCGTCGCGCCCGGGCTGCGGGTCGGCTGGGTCGACGCCGACCCGTCGCTGGGACAGCTGCTGATCAACGCCAAGCAGGCGATGGACACCTGCACCAACCTGCCGGCGCAGCGGCAGCTCGCCGGGTTCCTCGACTCGGGTGCGTTCGACGCCCATGTGGCCGGTCAGCGGATCGTCTACAAGGAGCGGAAGCAGGCGATGCATGCGGCGCTGACCGAGCACTTCGAGGGCCTCGCGACCTGGACGGCCCCCGACGGCGGCTTCTTCCTCTGGGTCACCTTCGACCCGCCGGTCGACACCACCGCGCTGTTCGAGGTCGCGCTGGCCGAGGGGGTCGCGCTGATCCCGGGCAACGCGTTCTCGCCCGGCGGGCTATTCCCGCACTCGATGCGCCTGTGCTTCGCCTCCACCCCGCCCGACCGGATCGCCGAGGGCGTCGCGCGGCTGCGGCGGGCTGTCGACCGCCTCGCCCAGGAGGGTCGGTGAGGGCCCGTCCGGTCGACACCGACGAGGTCGTCGAGCTCGCTCAGCGGCTGGTGCGGGCACGTGGCCAGAACCCGCCGGGGGAGGAGGCCGCGACCGTCGCGGTGATTGCTGACGAGTGCCGCCGGCGCGGCTTCGAGGTGGCCCTCGACGAGGTCGCGCCGGGGCGCGCCAACCTGACCGCGACGGTCGGACGTGGTCCTGGGCCGGGCCTCCTGGTCGTGAGCCACTCCGATGTGGTGCCGCCCGGCGACGGCTGGAGCGGCGACCCGTTCTCCGGTGACGTACGCGACGGGCGGCTGCACGGCCGCGGCAGCGCCGACACCAAGGGCGGCCTGGCTGCGGCGATCGTCGCATTGTCCACAGTCGACAACACCGTCGACCAGACGCCGATCGCGCTCGCCGTGCTGGTCGACGAGGAGGAGCTCGGCCTCGGCATCCGTCGCTTCGTGCGCGATTTGTCGACAAATAGTCACTCCGCCTGCCTGGTCATCGAGCCGACCAGCCTCCGACCGGTGATCGCCGCCCGCGGCGACGCCTACCTGGAGATCACCCTCACCGGCCTGGCCGCCCACTCCGGCAACCCCGCCGACGGCCGCAACGCGATCCACGGCATGGCCCGGGTGATCACCGAGATCGAGCGGTGGCACGACGAGCTGGCCGCGAGCCCGCACCCGCTGTGCGGCCCGGCCACCTGGAGCGTCGGCACCATCGGAGGCGGTCAGGCGACCTCGACGGTCGCCGCACACTGCCGGATCACCGCGGACCGCCGCCTGCTCCCGGGCGAGTCGGCGGACGACGTACGGATCGAGGTCGAGGAGCGGCTCGCGGCCCTCGACCTCGCCGGCCGCGGCCTCAGCACCGAGGTGCGGATGACCATGGACATGCCCGGCTTCGAGACGCCGGTCGACGATCCGATTGTCGACAACATCGTTGTGGCCCTGACCTCGGCCGGCGCGCCCTCACCGATCCCGACCGGCTGGACCGCCGCCTGCGACGGCGGCTTCGTCGCAGCCCGGGGCATCCCGGTCGTCGTGCTCGGTCCCGGATCCGTCGCCGAGCAGGCCCACCACCCCGACGAGAGCGTCGCGATCGCCGATCTGACGATCGCCGCCCACGCGTACGCGTCCCTCTTCCAGCACACCGGACGCCGGACCCCGGCATGATGACGGCCATGACCCAGCGATACGCAACGAACTCCGGACCGAGGACGTACCCAAGGGCATGACCCCCACCGACAACGACCGCCGCACGGCCTACCTGCTGCCCGTCCTGGCACTGACCCTGGCCCCGATGTTCGCCGGATGTGGCTCCGAGGCGACCGACCCAGGCGCTAACGTGTCTGACGTGCCCACATCGTCCAGTCCGACGCCCGCCGAGGACCCGAAGGTCGCTGCCGCGATCGCCGACCTGGCCAGGCGTCAGGGGGTGAAGAGCGAGGAGATCACGGTCGTCTCCCACGACAAGGTGACCTGGCGCGACAGCAGCCTCGGCTGCCCCGAGCCCGGGAAGATGTACGCCACCGTCCTGACCGACGGCGTGCGCGTGGTGCTCGAGGCAGCAGGGAAGACCTACGAATACCACGGCGGCGAGAGCGGCCCGGTCACCTACTGCGAGAACCCGCAGGAGCCCGTCCCCGGCAAGGGGAGCAGTGACGCTCCCCAGTGAGGGTGCCCACGCGGGCCACGACGACGCCGAGGAGCGGGCCGAGGGCCTGAACAACCGGCTCAACTGGCTGCGCGCCGGCGTGCTCGGGGCCAACGACGGCATCGTCTCCACCGCCGGCGTGGTGATGGGTGTCGCCGGTGCGACCACGGACGACTCCACGATCCTCATCGCCGGCGTGGCCGCCCTGGTGGCGGGCGCGATCAGCATGGCCGCGGGGGAGTACGTCTCGGTCTCGACCCAGCGCGACACCGAGGAGTCGCTGATCGCCAAGGAGCGCCGCGAGCTCCGGGAGATGCCCGAGGAGGAGCTCCAGGAGCTGGAGGGCTTCCTGCGAGCCCGCGGCCTCGAGCCCGACACCGCCGCCGACGTCGCCCAGCAGCTCACCGAGCGCGACGCGCTGCGAGCCCACGCCGCCCTGGAGCTCGGGATCGACGTCGACGACCTCACCTCGCCCTGGGCCGCGGCCGCAGCCTCGATGGTCGCGTTCACGCTCGGGGCGCTGGTGCCGCTCCTTGCGATCACGCTCTTCCCCGACGGCGCCCGCGTCTGGGCGACGATCCTGACCGTCACGGCCGCGCTCGCCGTCACCGGCTGGACCAGCGCCCGCCTCGGCTACGCACCACCGATCCGGGCAGCGCTCCGCAACGTCGCCGGAGGCCTGCTGGCGATGCTGGTGACCTACGTCGCTGTCTCTTATACGCA
Source organism: Nocardioides turkmenicus (assembly GCF_011045035.1). GTDB lineage: Bacteria > Actinomycetota > Actinomycetes > Propionibacteriales > Nocardioidaceae > Nocardioides > Nocardioides turkmenicus. The sequence goes on along the minus strand of NZ_JAALAA010000002.1, from coordinate 41 downwards.
TCTGACGCTTCCGACTACTGCGATTGTGTCGATCTCGGTTG